>NZ_KB976987.1:1441183-2024196 GCF_000399685.1 Acinetobacter pittii ANC 4050 | reverse complement strand
TAGTATTGGCGGAAATACGGTTGTTAATCCGGATGGCAGCCTGACTACCAATAATATTGGTGGAACAGGTAAAAACAATATTAATGATGCAATTAGTGAAGTTAAAAATACTGCAACTAAAGCAAAAAGCACGGTATCTGAAGGCAATAACCTTGTCGTAAAAGAAACTATTAATAAAGATGGTAGTACAAACTATGAAGTCTCAACGAAGAAAGATCTAACTTTAGATAGCGTGACTACTGGTGATAGCGTACTCAATAATAATGGTTTAACCATTAAGAATGGTCCGAGTATCACCAAAGATGGCATTAATGCTGGTAGTAAGAAAATTACGAATGTAGCTGATGGTGTAATCGCGCAAAATTCTAAAGATGCTGTGAATGGCGGTCAGGTTCATAAGATTTCTAACAGCCTCAAAAATAGTATGGGTGGGAATACGGTTGTTAATCCCGATGGCAGTATTACTACCCAGAATATTGGTGGAACGGGTAAAAACACGGTTCATGATGCAATTAAGTCTGTAGATGACAAAGTGACTAATGGCGTAAATGATCTGGCGAATAAAGGTCTTAACTTTGGTGCAAATGATCAAAAGGCAACCAATGGTAAGGCTGTGCATCGTAAATTGGGCGACACCATAAATATTGTTGGTGGGGCTGATGCGAAAACTGCTGAAGATAAAACGACCGGTGAAAACATTATTACCCGTACAACTGAAGATGGCGTGAAAATTGAAATGCTTAAAGATGTGAAATTCGACAGTGTAAATGTCGGTGGTCATGTCTTGAACCAACAAGGTTTAATCATCAAAGGTGGCCCAAGCATTACAGTTAATGGCATTGATGCAGGCGGTAAGAAAATTACCAATGTTGCAGATGGTGTAAATGCTAAAGATGCCGTGAACAAAGGTCAGTTAGACAAACAGATTAACGATGTTAAAGATCAAATCGGCAAAGATGTTGGCAAACTATCTGATCAGGCTATCCAATATGACAAAGATAAAAATGGCAATGTCGATAAAAACTCAGTGACTTTAGGTGGTGGTGATAAAGGTACCAGCCTGAAGAATGTTGCTGAAGGTAAAGTCGAAAAAGGCTCTAAAGATGCGGTTAATGGTGGGCAATTATGGAATGTTCAGAAACAAGTCGATAAAAATTCGACTGACATTAATAACATTCAGAACAATATTGACAACATCTCTAAAGGTAAATCTGGTCTGGTTCAACAGCAAACACAAAATGGTGAAATTACTGTTGGTAAAGACACCGGTGGTACTAGCGTTAACATGGCTGGAAAAGACGGTAACCGTGTTGTACAGGGTGTAAAAAATGGAGAAATTAAAAAGGATTCTAACCAAGCTGTAAATGGTGGGCAAATCCATAAAATCTCTGAAAGCATCAAGAATAGTATTGGTGGAAATACCACGATTGATCCTAAAGATGGCTCAATCACTACTAACAATATTGGTGGTACTGGTAAGAACAATATTAATGATGCGATTGGCACATTAAACCAGTCGAATCAAGACCTTGGTAATAAAATTAATAACTTGGGTGACCAGTTACAACAAGTGTTCTATGACACCAATAAACGTATTGATGATGTTGAGAAAAAAGCCAATGCCGGTATTGCTGCAGCTATGGCTTTAGAAAATGCACCATTCGTTGCAGGTAAATATACTTATGCAGTGGGTGCTGCATATCATGGTGGTGAAAATGCAGTTGGTGTGACATTACGTAAGACTTCCGACAATGGTCGTTGGTCAATTACGGGTGGTGTTGCAGCAGCTTCACAAGGTGAACCAAGTGTTCGTGTTGGTATCAGTGGTGTCATTAACTAAGAAACTGGTGGGGAGAGCAACGCCTCTCCCTAGTCAACATATAAAGAGAGTAAAGAGATGAACAAAACAATCCAAAGCTTAGTGATGGCAACTCTTGCTGGTTTCTCAGTGGTAACTTCTGCAAATGAGCCAGCTCAACAACAGGAAATTAAATTCCCAGCTATCGAAAAAAGTTACCTTAAGCAAGTAAAGCGCTATGAATACCAAGATGTTGCGCGCTTAGATTCAGGATTAAATAAAGATCAAATTCGAGCTTTATTAGGAAATCCACAATTTAGCGAAGGGGTATTTGCGGTAAAAGTTTGGAACTATGTGTTAGATATTCGTGTCCCTAAAAGTAAGCAATACCAACGCTGTCAGTTGCGTATTGATTTTGATAAACAATATTTAGCAGAACGTTTATCTTGGAAGGGTGAAGCATGTGAAGGTTTGATGGCTTGGGGTGAAAATAACCAAATGCCAGTACAGACTAATTTAATAAGCGAACATACAGCAAGTGTATTATTTGCCTTTGATCGTTTTGATGCTAAAGCGATTGATCAAAGCACGAATAACCTTGAGAAAGTTGCTGAACAGATCAAAAAAAGCCCATCAATGAAGCCGATTATTGTTTCTGGCTTTGCTGACCCATTAGGTAAATTTAGTTACAACCATCAATTGTCATCACAGCGTGCAAATACGATTGCGAAGTTACTTGTTCAACAGGGGATAGATCCGAATCGTATTCAAATTCGGGCAAATAGCCAGACCGATTTATACCAACAGTGTTCAGGTAACAATAATGCAAAACTCATTCAGTGTTTAGCACCAAATAGACGTGTTAACATTACTTGGTAAACGGTCTGTCACGTAGAAGTAACCATCCTTAGGGTGGTTACTTTTATGATTTTAGAAACACGAAAAATTTAAGACTAATTTTAATTTTCATATAAATATTATCTTTTAAAATAATAAATATGTTGAGGGGTGAGTAAAGCATCTAAGGGTTGATCCCAACTTTGGCGTTTTAGAGTATGTTCAATAAGTTGAAATTGATGAGCTATTCCTAAGCGATAAGGCCGATGTTTTGCAGTAGCCAAGGTACGATCATAATAACCACCACCCATACCAATACGCGTACCATATTGATCGCATGCTAAAAGTGGCATAAGTAATAAATCAAGAGAAGACACATGCTTTGCTCTACTTGCCATAGGTTCTTTCATACCTAATGGATGGTGTGAAAACCGTCGATTTATATATTGGTTTTTAGATATTTTTACCCAAACTAATTTTTGATTCATAGAACAAATCATCGGTAAATAAACTTGTTTATTCTTTTTAAAACATAGATCTATGAGAAGCTCTGTGTGAACCTCACCAAAGGCATGTAAATATAGGCCAATTTTTTTTGAAGTATGAAAAATAGGAAGGATATTGAGATGATGAAGAACACCAAGCTGAGCTTGTTTTTGTTCAAATGAAGTTAAAGAACGTCTTTTAGATCTTAAATTTTTTCTAATAAAGCTGAGTTCATTCATGGGGTAAATCTAAAGAAATTAGAGATCAGTCGTGCAAAATTATACCTATTTTTTGACAGCTTTACGGAAATAGAAGAGTAATTAGAAAAGCACCTTAAATTCATTGGATTAATATTCATAAAGTGAACTGACACATTCTATTTAAAGGTAAAAATTTCTATTTCTTTACGTATTACCAGTATTTCTTTACATTTAATAAGGTTAAGTATATTTAAAAGATTGTTGCAGCATTACTAAGCCTATGAAGTTAAAAATTCTAACCCTTACTATCAGCACTTTAATGCTACTTGGTGGCTGTACAAAACAAGCAGAACCTGAAGCAGCGGAAGTTGATTATAAAGCCCAATTTGAAGAGTCAGATCGTAAAATCGGAGAGTTTTTAGATCAGTTAGATAACCCAAATACACCTCAAGACGTTAAGGTCAAAATTTTATGTCATGACTATCCTGAGGTTTATAAAACTCAATACATGCCCGCTTTAATAAAAATTTCGCCTAAACCTTATACTGAAGAAAAGTTGTTATCTGATCTGAAAAGTGCAACTGACTACTATAAGGATGCTTTCGGGATTAAATGTAATCAATAAATTTAATTGAGTTTTATCTCAAAAAATCCGATAAGTGTGAATTGATTGGCATTATTGACTTATGATAAATTTTCTTTTGTCTTAAATAAGTAATAGTTTGGGGATCAAGATATGGAAATCTTAAAGTTCTTACAGAGTTTTAACACGGTTGGAACCTATTTAACGATTGCATCAACTGTTTTAGTGGGTCTTGTTATTTATTTTTATGTAATTAATCCCGTATAAGACTCTTTCAAAGAAATAGTGATCAAATCACTATTTCTTTTTTGTTAATAAGACTCTCTAATTAATTTAAAGCTATAAAAATAAGGTAGGTGTATGAAGTTTAAATTATTTTTTCTTAGTTTTTTGGCTTGTGGTTGTTATGCGGATG
This sequence comes from Acinetobacter pittii ANC 4050, assembly GCF_000399685.1. Lineage (GTDB taxonomy): Bacteria > Pseudomonadota > Gammaproteobacteria > Pseudomonadales > Moraxellaceae > Acinetobacter > Acinetobacter pittii_E. The sequence continues at coordinate 2,019,877 of NZ_KB976987.1, read as the reverse complement.
AAACGGTAAGTGATCCGCAAATTTGCAATGTAGTAAGAAAGGTTGCTTATACTGTGATGGAGGCACGTCAACAAAAAGTTCCATCTGAAGACTTGCAGCAAATAGCGAATGGCTTAGAAGATCCAGAAGCAAAACAACTTTATCAAGATTTAATTAATTCTGCTTATTCTGCCAAAGTATTTAAAACTGGTTTCTTTAAAAGAAAAGCAATAGAAGATTTTCAAACAGCTTGGTATGAACAGTGCTTGAACAACAATGAAAAATAAATGCTCCGAAGATGCCGCTGCATGTGTCGTTACCCTGAACCCGATGAGTTCAAGGTGGACGCGACGTATACTTGCTGGGTTTCCTACTCGAAGGTAGGCATACACTCTAAATATACAGAACGCAATCCATAAGTTTAAGTATCGGCAGGGGAATAGACCCGCTGGCGAACATCCCAGAGATAGCTTAAGTATAACCGATCTGACCCTGATGGCAATCACTTGAGTTTATGGAACTGTAAACTTAGTTTGCGTTTGATGAAGCTTTGTACATTAGAGTACAGAAAATCATATTCAACTGGAGTTTTACTCTCAATAAAAATGCCTTGCATCTATGTTTTAGAATACAAGGCATTTTTGTATTGATAGAAGTTGATTAAACTACTTGTTCAACTTCTTCTAAAATTGTTTGCAAGAGGCGTTCGCAATGAGTGTATTCCTGCAAAGATTTATTAAGGCTCAGCACTTCTTGAGTTAACTGTAGGGCAACCATAATGACTAGTTTGTTGTGCTCAACACGTGGGGCACTACGGCGCATATCATTAAACTTCTCATTGAGTAGCTGTGCTGCACGTTCAAGTTCATCTTTTTTATCTGCGGTAGTAGCGAGTCTAAAAGTCTGCTCAATCAGCCTAAGCTCTACCATGACTTGTTCACTCATGATTGGGTCTCCTCACCAGTTTCAGCATTAGGATGGGCAAGCTGCTGGATTTCTTGGGCATGTTGATCTTGAGCGGTGCCTAAAATTCCCAAACGTTGAATGATCGCTTCAACTTTTGATTTGGCAAGCTCATTTTTTTGTAACAAACGATCACGATCTTGTTGTAAATCATGCAGCTCTTGCTGGGTTTGACGCTGGTGGGCTTGTAACTTTTCTTTTGCAACACGTAATTCATTGCGTTCTGCAAGAATTTCCTGAAAACGATTTTTTAAATCAGTCGTGCTCTTTTCTAATCGGCTATAACGTTCAGCAAGTGTGTTAGCATCTTGATTCAACTGTTGAAATTGGCCTTTTAACTGAGTGAGTTGCTCAGTTACCGATTCAATTTCCTCTTGTTTTTTAGTGATAATACTATTTTTTTGCACAACTTGTGCGTGATGCTCTGTTTCAGCCAGTTCTTTAGCTTCTGAGAGGGCCGCATGTTCACTCTCTAAATGATGTAAGCGTGTTTTTAAAACGCTAATATGCGCTTGTAGCCGCTGTAATTGTTCTAACATAACGAGGTCGCACAGAATTGCAATCAAAGGTAATATATACAAAGTATAGAGATTGGATAAACGAATGCAAGACGATATTTCAGGCTGGACAGATTGGAACGCTCATTTTGAAGGAATTGAAGAAATTTCAAGCCCTAGTGAGTTACATGGTCTGTTAACAGGTATTGTTTGTGTGACAGAAGCGCCTACGCGTGAAGAATGGTCACAAATTTTAACAACCCTTAATGTGCCAGAGTTAAGTGAAGATGCTTTAGCGCTTTTAACTGACGAAGCAGAAGATGTAGTTCATGCTTTATCGGAAGACGAATTAGATTATCTACCAATGCTTCCAGACGATGAACATCTACTTCAAGAGCGTGTGCAAGCATTATCTGATTGGTGTGCGGGTGTTGTATTAGGTTTCGGTTTAGCATCTGGTCATGTGCGCGGTGATGAACGCGAATTGATCGAACACCTTCAAGATGTTGCAGCAGTCGAATTTGAAGATTCTGACAATGATGAGGAAGGCGAAAGCAGTTACGAAGAATTGTATGAATTTGTACGCTTAATCCCTGTAAGCTTGTCTATTGGCAGAAAAAAAATCACTGTAGCTGAAAGTTCTTTATTGAAAAACTTTCATGCAAAAAGTAAAACTGCTGCTCTAGGTACAGATCAGAATATTGTAGAAATGTTCACACCACATCGCCCAAGCTAATTGAGGCGATGTGTTATTGGTTGTATTTTATTTTTTGACTTTAAAATTCTAAATCAAGTAGATCATTATGAAATTGCCTCAAGCTGATTTTCAACATCGTAGAGACCGTCTGGCAGAAAAAATGGGTCCTAACAGTATTGCAATTATTGCAACGCGTGAGGAGATGTACCGTAATCGTGATGCGGATTATAAATTCCGTGCCGATAGTAGTTTTTTCTATTTGACGGGCTTTGCTGAGCCTGAAGCAGTTGCAGTTATTGAAACCTTTGAGGATGTAACTGACTATAGTTATAGCCTTTTCTGCCGTGAACGTAACCGCGAGATGGAAATCTGGAATGGTTACCGTGCCGGAATTGATGGCGCGATTGAAGACTATGATGCAGATGAAGCCTATGCAATTGATCTGCTTGATGAAGAAATTATTGAAAAGTTATTAAATAAAGAGCGTCTTTATTATCGGATTGGGCAAAATGCTGCATTTGATGCACGGGTAAGTCAGTGGATTAAAAAAGCAGATGCTGAGCACCGACATCAAGGTGCTCCGGCTCAACTGATTCAGCTCGACCGTATTGTTGATGAAATGCGGTTAATCAAGTCACCACAAGAACTTGAGCTGATGCAAATTGCTTCAAAAATTAGTGCCAAGGCACATACCCGTGCGATGCAAATGGTGCGTCCAGGTATGATGGAATATGCACTTGAAGCCGAACTCAATTATATTTTTGGGCAAAATGGCTGTGTCCCGTCTTATAACAGTATTGTCGGTGGCGGCGCCAATGCTTGTATTTTGCATTATGTTGAAAATAACCAACCACTCAAAGATGGTGATTTGGTCTTAATTGATGCTGCATGTGAATATGAATTCTATGCGTCAGATATTACCCGTACTTTTCCGGTAAATGGTAAGTTTAGTGCTGAGCAAAAAGCATTATATGAAGTTGTATTGGCTTCCCAATACGCTGCCATTGATGCAGTTCGTATTGGTAATTCATACCGTGAGCCCCATGAAGTAGCAGTTAAAATTTTAACCGAAGGCTTAGTGGATTTAGGTTTGCTCAACGGGAATGTTAACGAACTCATCGAAACCGAAGCATACCGTCAATTTTATATGCACGGTACAGGCCATTGGTTAGGTATGGATGTACATGATGTCGGATCTTACAAAAAAGGTGAAGACTGGCGTCAATATGAAGAAGGTATGGTCGTTACCGTTGAACCAGGCTTATACATTGCACCAGACGATGAAACTGTAGATAAAAAATGGCGTGGTATTGGTATTCGTATTGAAGATGATGTAGTCGCAACATCGAAAGGTCCACGAGTTTTAACTGCTGATGTAGTTAAAAATATTGCAGATATTGAACATTTAATGGCGCAAGCTAAATCATAATTAAACGTATTCGCCAAAGGAGCACAACTCGATGCAACAACAAGTGATTATTGTAGGTGGGGGAATGGTTGGACTTAGCCTTTCACTCATGCTGGCGAAGGCTAATATTGCAGTAAAGCTGTTAGAGGCTGTGAAATACCCAAACTATGATGATCAAAATGTTGCTCCTTATCACTCTAGTTTTGATGCGCGTAATACCGCTTTATCGCGTCGTAGTGTACAGATTTACCAAAAGCTGGGGTTGTGGGATGCATTACAGCAACATGCGACTCCAATTCTACAAGTTCACATTACTGAACAAGGTAGTTTTGGTAAGGCGCGCTTAATTGCAGAACAAGAAAAAGTCGAAAGCTTTGGGCAAGTGATTGAAAATGCTTGGCTTGGCCGTGTTTTATTGACTCAAGTACGTCAGCAGCCTTTGATTGAGCTGATTGATGGCGTACAGGTGACTGCTTTAACTCAAGATGCTGAACAAGTACATATTGAAGCCAAGCGTGGAGAAGAAGTCTTAAAACTTGAGTCAAAACTACTAATCGCAGCAGATGGACGTGACTCTTTTTGTCGTCAGGCAATTGGCGTCGGTGTTGATGTTCATGATTATGATCAGGTTGCAATTGTTACGACCGTTCAGACCTCAAAACCTCATGAACAAGTAGGTTTTGAGCGTTTTAGTGCATTAGGCCCTTTAGCTTTATTGCCCTTACCAGGTGAATATCGCCGTTCAGTTGTATGGCCTGTAAAAAAAGGCACTGAAGATGAATGGCTAGGCGATGAAAATGATCAGCACTTCTTAAATGCTTTACAACAAACTTACGGTGACCGAGCGGGTAAATTTGAAAAAACCGGCAAACGTTTTAGTTATCCACTTTCGCAAGTGCTTGCACATAAACAAGCTGTAGGTCGCGTTATTTTAATGGGTAATGCAGCGCATACAATCCATCCTGTTGCAGGACAGGGCTTTAACCTATGCTTACGTGATGCGGATGTTTTGGTGCGTTATTTAGTGAACCAGCTAACCGCTTCTGATGATATTGGTAACCCTGATAATTTACTTGCCTATGAACAAGCTCGTTTGTCAGACCAACAACGAGTGATTAAGTTCTGTGATACTGTCGTTCGTGGTTTTAGTAACCAAAATCCATTATTAAAATTAATTCGTAATACGGGATTAATTGCATTTGATGTCATTCCGGGGGTTAAGCCACTGGTAGCGAACTATGCAATGGGGCTAAAAGCATGAGTGAAATATTAGATGTTGTCATTGTTGGTGGTGGACTGGTTGGTGGTTTAACTGCTTTATTGCTTGCCCAAGGCGGTGTACAGCCTACTGTGCTTGATGCTGCTCCTGTACTAGATGTTGAAAAGACACTGAGTGTGATGAACCCGCGTGTTTTAGCCCTCAGCCAAGCGACCATTCATTTACTTAAAACAGTCAATGTTTGGGATGATCTGGCACGTCAAATGCCTTATACGGGCATGCAGGTGTGGAATCTGAATGGCTATGGTGAAATTAATTTTGGTCATGAGTCCATACAAAGACCAATGCCGGAGCAGTCCTTGGGTTCTATGGTTGAGCCAAGTGTATTGAATGTTGCTATTCAACAAAAAATGCTTGAGCAACTAACAGATTATCGCACTCAGGTTCGTGTGACTCGTATTGAGCAGGGTGTGGGGTGTTGGCATATTCAATTGGCAGATGGCACTACACTTAAAACTAAGCTGCTTATTGGTGCTGATGGCGCCAATTCATTTGTACGAGAACAGGCTTTTATTGATCTAGACGTATTAGATTACAAGCAAGCAGCGATTAGTTGTGCCATTAAAACATCTAAACCCCACAATTATGTGGCTCGCCAAATTTTCTTACCGACCGGGCCTTTAGCATATTTGCCGATGGCTAGCCTTGAAGAAAATGACAATGGATACTGGCAATCCATTGTTTGGACACTACCTGATGATTATGCCGATGAATATTCAGCTTTAACCGATCATGAATTTATGCAGCTTTTAACTCGAGAAAGCCAGCATATGTTAGGTGAAGTGTTAGATGTTCGTTCAAGAGCACAATTCCCGCTTAAAGCTCGCGCTGCAAAACAATATGTTAAAGCTGGATTAGCTTTAATTGGAGATGCAGCACATGTTATTCATCCACTTGCTGGACAAGGGGTAAATATTGGCTGTCTAGATGCAGCTGTACTCTGTGATGCACTACTACATGACTTAGCACGTGGTGTATGGGCAAATGAACAGACATTGTTGCGTTATGAACATCGCCGTAAAGGCCAGAATGATGCAATGATGCATAGCATGTCAGCAATTGGTTGGCTGGAAAGTAGTGAGCTATTTCCATTTATTTGGGTTCGAAATATGGGACTCAAGCAAGTTGAACAAATTTCGTTCCTAAAGGAGCGTTTTATGCAACAAGCAAATGGTTTAGGGGCTTTACAAAACACCCAGTATAGTCGTTAAAATAATTACGTAGTTTATGCTCTACTGGTCTAAAAAAATATCAGTAGATATTTTTTAAACAATCATTTATATATCATTACCAATTCGGTCAAAAAAACTACGGATTTGACCATTTTGGCTCTTTGCTAAATGCAAAGAGATTGCTAAATTTCTGAGGTCTTGGGACCATAGCGATGATGCAATAAAAGTCATTGTGGGGAGTGTGAAATGTCAGATATCAATGATTATGAAGATGCAGAAGATTCTGCTGTAGATGAAGATGAAGCGAAAGCGGCCGAAAGCGGTGCAGCTGATGAAGAAGCAAGCAGTATTAATGATACTGACATTGCGGAGGCAGAAACGCTGACTGTGACTGCTAAACAAAAACAGCGCCAAGCGTTGGAAGATGAAGTTGCCGCATTTCTAGCTCGAGGGGGAAGAATTACCGAAGTTCCTCCAGATGAGCATAGTGACCATTAATTCTAAAAAGCATCACAAGAGTGATGCTTTTTTATTTTTAAGGAGCGCTTTGAAGTTCTTTCAAAATCCCACACTCATCTACTGTTCGATTGGTAGAGCAGTGCTGTTTTAAATCAATTAAAGATTCTTTTAAAAGTAATAATCGTTCGATTTTTTCAGATACTTCAATTAAGTATTTATTCACCAAATTATCAACTTCCGTACACGCCTGTTTCGGTTGAGCTTTCATTTCTTTTAGCGTTTTAATATCGTTGAGAGAAATATCTAATTCACGGCAATGCTTAATAAATAAAAGGTCCGCAAGAGTTTGCTCCGTATAAACACGATAATTATTTTCTGAGCGCTGAATGCGGTCCAGCACACCTACTTTTTCGTAATAACGGATCGTATCAATTGGAATACCCGCTTTTTTTGATAATTGACCAATAGAAAGACTCATAAGACTTGACTCTGGAGTTACTCAAGGGTTTTTAATCACTATAAAAGAGTTTTTGAGGAAATAAAATGGCTGGATGTGGTTGTGCTTCAACATGCTCTCCTACCAAGAAAGTCAGTCCACGTTTTAGAAAAGCGTTATGGATTGCGCTTGTAATTAATGCCTTAATGTTCGTGGTTGAAATCTTGGGAGGATACAAAGCCCAATCTGTTTCACTTTGGGCAGATGCATTAGATTTTGCCGGAGATGCAGCAAACTATGCATTATCTTTAGTCGTTCTTTCGATGAGTTTATATTGGCGTGCGACAGCGGCACTACTTAAAGGAATAACGATGGCAGCTTTCGGTGTTTTTGTCATTGCGAAAGTGGTCTGGTCATATTTTTATGGAGTTCCACCGGAACCAATGGTCATGGGGGCAATTGGAGTAATAGCCTTAATTGCTAATGTTTCTGTCGCCCTTATGCTTTATGCATTTCGTGATGGTGATGCCAATATGCGCTCTGTTTGGTTGTGTAGTCGAAATGACTCAATTGCCAATATTGCTGTAATTTTAGCGGCGGTTGGAGTGTTTGGAACAGGCAGTGTATTTCCCGATTTATTGGTTGCCTTTGTCATTGCTTACTTGGGAGTATCCTCCGGCTACGCTGTTATAAAACAGTCACAGCAAGAAAGAAAACAGGCAAGAGTTGTGCTTGGCAGTGAAGCATCATAAAGAGCAATAAAAAAGGATCTTTTATAGGATCCTTTTTTACTTTTAAGCCATTAAAACAAAAGTGTTAGGGCAATACACCACATAATACACCCGATAATGAAATCTAAAATTTTCCAAGCTTTAGGATTGGTAAATAACGGCTTCAATAATTTTGCACCATAACCTAGACTGAAAAAGAAGATCCAAGAAGCAAGAATGCTGCCTAAAGCAAAGCTAATTTTATCTTCTAGCTGGGTTGCTACAGAACCAATCAAAACAATAGTATCTAAATAGACGTGGGGGTTAAGCCAAGTAAAGGCAAGACAGGTCACTAATGCTTGGGTTAAAGTCTGCTTTTGACCGTTATCAAGCTCCATGCCTTGGGTAGTTTTAAATGCAGCATAGAATGCTTTTGCACCGTAGACTAATAAAAACGCTGCCCCTAAATATTTGGCAACAGTAATTAGGATTGGTGATGCAGTCATGATTTCGGCAAAACCTAATACACCAAAAGCGATTAGAATCGAATCAGACAATGCACAAATTAAACATAGCCAAAATACGTATTGTTGTTTCAGACCCTGTTTTAGAACAAAAGCATTTTGAGCTCCAATGGCGACAATAAGCCCGCTACCAATTCCGAAACCTTTAAAAAATATACTAAGAGATAACATGACAATAAGTAAGTTTGAAAAAATCAGATGGGGGAATTATCTGTCTTTTTATTAAAAAATAAGTAAAATTAAGAATATTTAGGTTTGGCTAAAAATAATTTAGGTTTGATATGCTCGATAGTAAACAATGTGAAGCTTTTCTGGCTGTAGCAGAAGTAGGGAGTTTTGATGCAGCAGGTGAGCATTTATATATTACTCCGTCGGCAGTATCGTTACGTGTACAGGCCTTAGAAAAATATTTAGGGCAGATCCTAATCATACGTGGGCGTCCCTGCGTACTCACTCAAGCAGGGCAAACTTTATTGCAACATTTACGTCATACCAGACTGATGGAGCAAAATTTATTACAAGGTTTAATGGGGAAATCTTCCGAATCTGAATTTTATAAAATTGCTTTGGCTTCAAATGCAGACTCATTAGCCACTTGGCTTTTACCATGTATTCAGCAAACGCTTTTTAAAGAAAAAATTGTATTAGAACTAAAAATTGACGATCAATCTCACACACATACTTTGCTTGAAACGGGACAGGTCAATGCATGTATTACAGCAGAAGAGCAAGTTATGGCGGGTTGCTTAGCTCAGCTTCTTGGTAAAATGCGCTATAAAATGCTGGCATCGGCCGAGTTTGTAAACCGGTGGTTTAGTGGTGGAATTAACCGAGAAGCTTTAAGAAAAACGCCGGCAGTTATTTTTAACCATAAAGATTTAATGCATTCGGAGGTTTTATTAAAAGGATACGGTTTACCGATGCAAAGTTATCCTTATAGTTTTATTCCAGCGACAGATGCTTTCGTTAAAGCAATTCAACTAGGTTTAGGGTATGGCATGGTGCCCGAGCTACAGGTTCAACCATTACTAGAAAACGGAACACTTGTTGATATTATGCCTGAGGCTCAACTTGATATTCCTTTATATTGGCATCATTGGAAAAGGCAGTCGAAGCAACTTGATGCACTGACTGAAACGATTGTTCAGTCAGCAAAACAAATATTGAGATAAGTTTAAGATTGGGTTAACTCAAGCGCACGTTGATAAGCAACTTTTTTCTTAATACCTGTTAAATCGGCAGCAAGTTGAGATGCTGCTTTAACTGATAAGTCTTGAAGTAAGCGTTTTAAAAGCTCATCTAGTTTTTCTTGTTCAAGATCTGTTTTTTCTGGTGCGCCGCCAACTACAAGTACAATTTCACCTTTTTCTTGGTTATGGTCGTTTTCAATAAAGCTGACCAAGTCTTTTAAGGTCATTTTTTTGATCGTTTCAAAGGTTTTAGTGATTTCACGTGCGAAACCAACTGGGCGATTTTCACCCAATACCTCTGCCATATTTTTTACACATTCTAAAATACGGTGTGGTGCTTCATAAAAAATTAAGGTTTGAGTTTCATTTTTGAGTTTCTCTAATTGAGAAATACGTTGAGAAGCTTTTGATGGTAAAAAGCCTTCAAAACTAAAACGGTCACTTGGTAAACCAACTGCACTTAAAGCAGCAATTGCCGCACATGCACCAGGCACAGGCACAACTCTAATACCATGTTCTTGAGCAGCACGAACTAATTTAAAACCAGGGTCGCTAATAAGCGGCGTACCTGCATCACTAATTAAAGCAATATTGTCGCCCGCAAGTAATCTTTGAACTAACTGCTCAATTTTATTGCTTTCGTTATGATCATGACACGCAGTAAGTTGAGTCGATATATTATAGTGCTTAAATAGTTGTGCTGATTGACGTGTATCTTCGGCAGCTACAATAGAAACTGATTTTAAAATATCAATTGCACGGAAAGTCATATCATCTAAGTGCCCGATTGGGGTGGCTACAACGAATAACTGAGCACTCATTTGGTTTTACTCCGTACAGATAAACAATTTTAATCGGGTAGTTTACCCGAAATTATGATTTGGGCGTGAACAATGTCTGCTAACCTTGGCTTTTCGAAAATGAAATGATTTTCATTTGTTCAATTTAAGTCAGAAAATACAGATAGATTTAACAAAAACTTAAGCATAAAAATATGTGATGCTACTTTTAACTTGGGGAAGATAAAAATGTTACTAGCACAGCAGTTAGGTAAATGGGCAGAACAAACGGCATTAAACCTGTTACAAGCACAGAACTATGTATGGGTGACCAGCAACTACTATTCACGCCGTGGTGAAGTAGACTTGATTGTTAAAAGAGGACAAGAACTGGTTTTTGTGGAGGTAAAGGCACGTACTATAGGAAATTATGGACAAGCCTGTGAAATGGTGACATGGACAAAGCAGAAGAAAATTATCAAAACTGCGATGCGTTTTTTACAGCGCTATCCATCTTATCAGGAATTTTATTGTCGTTTTGATGTGATTTGTTTTGATTTTCCACAGAAAATTGCAAAAACAGTACAGCAAGACTTTTCAAAATTCCATTATGATCTGCAATGGATCGAAAATGCATTTACTTTGGATTAAGAGTTCATTACTCTTTTGAGCAAATTTAAGTCTGATGCTTTATGATCAAGCCAAGAAAAGATTGATAGGAGTCTGGTGGAGTGTTAAACCGTATTGCTGTAACAATGCTTTGTGTCGCAAGTTTATCGGGTTGCGCAAGTTTTATTTCTGGTGGAACAGGCACAGCTCCAGTCGGAACAGACAGCGGTGTCCGCAGTCTGGGCCAAGTGTTCATTGACTCTTCAATTAAACGTACAGCAAATATCAACCTTTATAAACTTGATCAGCGCTTTAAGCAGTCACGTATTAATATCGAAAGCTTCCACAGTACTGTTTTATTAACAGGACAAGTGCCAGACCCATATTTAAAACAATTGGCAGAAGATAATCTTAAAGCCATGAGCGATGTGAAAGCTGTACATAACTACATTACCGTTGGTAATAAAGTCAGCTACAACACGATTATGCAAGACGCGGGTGTAACTGCCAATACACGTGCGCTTTTAATGAAGGCACCTGTAGTTTCTGATAGTAAGGTTCTCGTACATACCGAAGACGGCGTACTTTATGTCATGGGACGTTTAAATACTGCTGAAATTAATGATTTGAATAGCGTCTTACAAAATGTGGGTAACGTAACTAAAATTGTTACTTTAATTGATAACGTTGACTTAGCGCCTGCACCAGCAGCGAGTACTGCAAGTGCAACGGCTACTCCGGTTATTAATAACGTCATTGCTCAACCAACAGTTCAAACTCCTGTTGCAATTGATCCTGACCAAACAGATCCAGCTTCGAATGCACAGTAATATATGAATCTGATTGAACAACTACAAAGCAAAATTGAACAGGCGCGAACTCTTTATAAAGAGTTCCGCCTTTATGATTTGGGGAGTTTTGCTTTAAACCGTTTTACGCCTAAAGATGGTTTTGAACAGGTTGCCAATGTCCGTTATGGTTTAAAACCGCGTCACCGTTTGGATATTTACCGATCTGTTAAAAAACTAGCACATCAGCCGCTTATCGTTTTTGTACATGGTGGTGCTTGGCAGCATGGTAATAAGCGAGATTATCTTTTTATTGGCGAAACATTTGCTAAAGAAGGTTATGACGTTGCAGTTATTAACTATCAATTAGCGCCTAAAAATATTTTTCCAAGTTTTGTTGATGACTTGACTCAGGCATTGAATTATTTACATCAAAACCAAGAAAAGCTGGAAATCTCTACAGAAAATATTGTACTTATGGGGCATTCGGCAGGGGCATTTAATGTCATGTCTGCTGTTTATCATCCAAAACCAAACCCTATTCAGTGTTTAGGCAATATTAAGGCAATTTTTGGTTTAGCTGGACCTTATCATTTTGATTATAAGGGTGACCCACTAGCTGAAGATGCTTTTGATCAAAGTATTTCTTATCAAGAGGTGATGCCATACTATTTCGTCAACCAAAATAGTATTAAACATTACTTGCTCATGGCTGAAAATGATCAACTTGTCGGCAAAGAAAATACATTAGATTTGGATCGCGCATTAAGACAAAGTGGAAATCACAGCCATATAGCCGTGATTCCTAAAACTGGCCATATTACAATTTTAGCCAGTCTTTCTAGTTTTATTAGCCATTATTTCAGAACGAAAAGAACGATCTTACATTTTCTTGAAGAAGTGTTTTAAACGAAAGTCTCGTTTAAAACACAGCAGATTACCCAGCTTGGGTAATCTGCATAATCATTGAATGAGCAATACTTCCTTTAAATGGAATCTCAGGTAATTGATCAATTTTGAAGAATTGTGCATCTGCAATTTCTTCTTCTTGAAGCTTAATTTCACCCGACTCATATTCTGCCCGAAAAGCTACCATAAGGTTACTTGGGAATGGCCAAGGCTGACTTGACATATATTGAATATTTTTGAGTTTTAAACCGACTTCTTCGAAAGCTTCACGTTGTACTGCTTCTTCAAGTGTTTCACCCACCTCAACAAAACCTGCAATCAAACCATACATGTTGGTTTTATTGTGAACTGACTTCGCTAGTAAGATTTCATCATCACCACGAGTAATGACGGTAATAATGCAAGGGTTTACACGAGGGTATTGGTGATAGCGACAAGAAGGGCACACCATCGCATATTCGGTTGGATGAACTTCTGTCGGATGTCCACAGTGGCTACAAAATTTATGGTTACGTCGCCATTCAAGTAATTGAACAGCTCGGCTCGCTTGCAAAAACTGTTCTTTCGACCAACTGGTAATAAGCTGGCGAATTGGGACAAGTTGTAAGCCTTCGGGAATAGGTTCCTCAGCAAGCAAGTCACGCGCAATGACCTGCTCGTCATGAGTGAAAAGTAAATCACTTGCTAACTTTTCGACTTTGGGTAATTGAAGGTTCTGGTCAACCAGTAATTGTTGATGATGGAAAATATAAGCAAGTGATAATTCAGACATTAAGCTGCCTTTTTTTGAAGTTGTTGACTACTCGACAATGCTACATTAAACATGGATTGTAGAACAGGTTGTTTATTTTTTAAATTGTCAACTAACATGTCAATACCTGCTAATACATTAAAAATACAGTGAATTTGGTTAGTATTAAAAGGCTGTTTTTGTTCAAGTTGCTCTTGAACAAATTGAGCAGTTTGGAGTAAAGCTTGTTGTTGAATCGTGCTTCCTAAAAATTCGGCTGCACCCGCTAACTCTTTTAACGAACCTGCAAGTGCTTCAATATTTTGTGTCTGATCATTTGCATACAAAGTAAGACTTTGACAGATAAAATCAATTAAATTTTTTGTCTCAATAAGCAAGGCTTGGTGTGCTTCATCAAGACGGTCTAAAGAAATATCCGTATTGTTCACATTAAGTTGTAAACGATTTGAGGTGAATTGACGTACTAAAATACCAATTGAGTTCATGGCCGACAAAATACTGTTCATCAGCTGCTGCGCATAGTTCTCATCACTTAAAATATTGAGTTGATTTAAGCTGCTAGCTTGCTGAGAAAGTGCAGATGAGGCGTCATCTAGATTAAGAAGTTTAAAGGTATAAGCTAGCTGTAAAAGGCTCGCTTGGAGTTGCTGTGCTTTTTCAGACGACATATTTTGATAGTTGTACTCAATATCGTTCCGCACCTTATTCATTTCATCCAAGATTAATTGGCTGACGGTGTGCATCGTGTCAAAGTCAGGACCAAAAAGATGGCGACTTAAAACGAGTAGTTGAGTGTCTGTTGGTGTTTCATCACCAATATGAAGTTGGTTACGAATATGGTGGGCAATCTCATCTTCTTGAGCGATGAAAATATTTAAAATATCTGCAAGTGCAGCTAAATCAGGCTTGAAAGTTTCCGGAGTTGCTAAGAACTGACCAATCTGACTTTCGATATTAATGAGTACACGTAGGCGTGGATCATTTAAAGGTAGGTCATCAATATGGTTAAAAGCATAATTGACGAGCTGCCAATATTGTTGGCTTGGCTGAGTGTTCGCCATGCTAACCAAATAGGTTGCAATAAGTTTAAAGGCTTGAAAATTTTGGGTTGAAGCTGTCTTTTTTAAAAATTGATGTAGAGATAATTTATAGAGTTGATGGATGAACTGAGTTTTTTCACTAATTAATATTTCAGGCGAAGGCAGTTCGAGCGAAGTATCTGCAAGTAAGGGAACAAGAGCCTGTCCTGATGTAGTGAGTGGTTTATTTAAAGCTAATTCTAAATTATTTAAGGTCGTAAGAAGAAACTGTGGAATTTGTATTTCGCGCAAACAGATAAATTCAATATAACGTTTTACCATGGTCGTGCCTTCGCTTAAGGCAACGACATCATCAGTATTAATTTGTGCTGGATTTGCAATAATTTTTTGCATCAACTCAGTTGAATACTGAGTGATTTTTGCAAGATAGGGGATATCAATTAAGCGTAGTACTTGAGTGCATTGCTTAAACTGTTCTAATGCATCATCAATACCAAAAGGGAGAGTTTGTTCTTCAATTAAGGTACTTACAGCACCTTCAACCAGTTTTATTGAACGATCAATTTCATGTTTAATGATGAGTAAGGCTGTTGGATCGAAATGAATCGACGTATGCTCAGACATAAACGTTCCCCTTTGCAAAAAAATCAATTGTTATATTCGTAGTGCTCATTAAATTGAGCTAAAAATCTATGCGACTAATATAACTTAACTTGCAAAGGGGAAAAGCTAAAAACACTAAAGAATCAAAAATTTATTTTGCAAAAAGGCAAGGTTCTCCGTGTTTTTCCTCATATTCTTTGACCCAAGTCTCATGTGTATTTAATTCTTCCTCAGAAGGGTAAATTACAGGAAGGTCAATTTGAACTCTGCTTCTATTGGTTGTTTGCTGGCTATTTTCACTCTGAGATAAGGCATCTATATCAAAAGAAACCTGACCACCAGTCATTGCTAAATAAACATCAGCAAGAATTTCAGCATCGAGTAATGCGCCGTGGAAAGTACGGTCACGTGCCGGAATTTCATAACGTCTTACGAGCGCATCAAGAGAGTTTTTTTGTCCTGGATGTTTGTTCTTCGCTAAAGCTAAAGTATCCGTTACCTCACACACTTCAGAAAGCGCAGGAAGTCCTGCGCGTTTAAACTCCATATCAAGGAAGTTCATATCGAAGGTTGCGTTATGGGCAATAATCTCTGCACCTTTGAGATAATCAAACAAGGTATCTGCAATATCCGCATAGAGCGGTTTATCTTTTAAGAAATCATCACTGATCCCGTGGACGTTTTCTGAATCTCCCACTGGTTTTTGTGGGTTAATATAAATATGAATTGAGCTACCGGTAAGTTTCCGGTTAATCATCTCAATCGCGCCCACTTCAATAATGCGGTCGCCATCTTGGAAATAAAAACCAGTGGTTTCCGTATCGAGAATCAGTTGGCGAGGACCTTGTAATTTTAATTTGGCTTCGGTCACAACGATTTGAGGATGAATATTTTTGCTTAGCTGCTTACTTTCTTGCTCGGCAGTTTCAACTTCGATAACTTCTTCATCTTCAATAATCATCTCAACTTCTTCAGCTGCCTCAAGGTGAATATTTTCCTCTTCAGTTACTTCTACCAGATCAAATCCGAAAGGGTCGTCTAGTAACCAGTCCTGTTCAGGCTTTTTTATATCTTGCGGTACAGTGGCAGGCTGTGGTTGTTTGAGTTCTTTAGCAGTTTTGTCTGCACCTAAATTAGCTAACTGGTCTGCCATTTCATTGCCCGGATGTCCTGCATGGCCTTTAATCCAGTTCCACTCTATATTTCTACCTGCACAGACAGCATCTAATTTCTGCCAAAGGTCAGGATTTTTTACATCTTTCCAGTTTTTCTTTTTCCAGCCATGAATCCACTCAGTAATACCTTGCTTCACATAATTTGAATCTGTCCAGATAATTAAGTGAGCATCGGCTGGGCAAAATGAAACACCTTCAATGGCAGCAGTGAGTTCCATACGGTTATTGGTCGTATTAGGCTCACCACCAAATAATTTATGTTCACCCTGCTCAGTAATGACATATGCGCCCCAACCACCTAAACCCGGATTGCCACGACATGCACCATCAACATACAGTGTGATTGTTTGAGACATAAATCGAAACCTAAACTAAAAGAAAAAGAACTGAATATGGTGTATTGTATACGCAAAAAGTTCGGTTCCATCGTATCAAAGCAAGGTTTTTTTAATTTCTTGTAACATTTCCATGCAAATGACATTAAATTATTGCCTTGTCTATCTTGCATGCTTTACTACAATGGCATCGAAGACCCAGGGTTTGTGGGCAGACCCCAAAAAAATATTACGCGAGTTGTTTGGAAGTTTTTATGTATAAACCAACCACATTTGTGTGGCAGCCATCTGCAGCATCATTGTTCAAAATTACCGTACTTAGCTCTGCGTTAGCTGCGTTGGGTATTACAACAGGCTGTTCATCGACTCCGCAATCTGCAAAAACCTCAAAATCAAAACAGGTCAGTGGTGCAGGTTATTTAGATGCGAGTAGTCTTGATTCGTTGGAAGACTTACTTTCAGCAACTGATATGCGTGCTGTAGAGGGTGACCGTCTGCTTATTTTAAAGCACGGTGATGTCTGGAAGCGTATGTCTGTGGGTTTCAAAATGGATCTAAACCATTGGGATTCACGTATTGAAGCTCAGCGTAGTTGGTTTATTTCTCGTCAGCCTTACCTTGATCGATTAAGTGCTCGCGCAAGTCGTTATTTATATCATACAGTCAAAGAAGCTGAACGCCGCGGATTGCCGACAGAACTTGCATTATTACCTGTAATTGAAAGTTCATATGACCCAGCTGCAACAAGTAGTGCAGCGGCAGCAGGTCTATGGCAGTTTATTCCGAGTACTGGTCGTATTTATGGCTTAAAGCAAACAGGTACGTATGATGGTCGTCGTGATGTTGTTGAGTCGACCCGTGCAGCGTATGAGTTTTTAGGAAGCTTATATAACCAATTCGGCTCTTGGGAACTCGCTTTAGCAGCCTATAACGCAGGTCCTGGACGTATTCAACAGGCGATTAATCGAAATCAGGCAGCTGGTCTACCAACAGATTATTGGTCATTAAAATTACCTCAAGAAACCATGAACTATGTTCCACGTTTCTTGGCTGTTGCCCAAATTATTAAAAACCCAAAAGCTTACGGTATTTCTTTACCACCAATTGCAAATAGACCCCATTTCCGTGAAGTGACTTTATCTGCGCCTTTATCTTTAAGCGAAATTGCTTCTGTAGCTGGATTAAGCCGTTCGGAACTCTATGCATTAAACCCAGGATATCGTGGTGAAATGGTAGACCCTGCAAGTCCAATGCGTATCTTGATTCCAGCAGATTTAAGTCCTTCAATTGACAATAAATTAAAACGTCTTAAATCGGGTGGCGGTTCAGGCTGGTGGGCAAATGTGACTTCACCATCTAAGCCAGATGTAAGTGCTTCAACCTCGGTAACAATTAAGACAACGCCTGCAAATCAGGTTCAACCTGTTAAACCGTCAACACCTACTAAAACAACAAGCAGCTCTAGCACAGTAAAAACTTCAACACCTCGCGGGTCTGATGCTTTAGCCGCGTTTGCAGCTTCGGCTGATGTACCGAGTGCTCCACGTATTCCTGTCGCTGTGACACCAGCGGCAAACATTAAGCAAGTGAAGACGGAGCCACCAATCTCGGCTGCAGAGCGTGAGAAGATTTTAGCGGCAGTTCGAGCTGAAGGTGAGAAAGAAACAGTTCAGCAAGCTTTAGAGCCACAACCAACACAGGCTGAAAAAGATCAGGTGGTTGCTGAGTTGAAAGCTCTTGCCCCACAAGGAACGGAAATTGTTGATCCTTATGACGGCAAAATTAAGTTAACTGCGATTCAAACGAGCCAATCGGTTGCAGAGCAACAAGGTAAAGAAGTAAGTAAAGGTTTTGCATATCCAAAAACTTTAGCTGAAGACGTGACTGTAGCTAACTCTGAAGATGGCCAGCGCAATAAAGATAAGCCTTACATTAAAACTGATACAGATGTAGTGGTTGTGCAGCCTAAAGGTAAACGTAGTACCTATACAGTTTTACCGGGTGATACTTTAGCCGTTATCGCGATGAAAAACGGCGTAAACTGGCGCGATGTTGCGAAGTGGAACCAGATTGACCCTGAAAAAACGTTATATGTTGGTTCAACACTTTATCTTTATGACGCTAAGCCACAAGAAACTCAAACGACTTCGAAAAGCACAGCTAAACCTGATGTATATGTGGTTCAGGCTAACGATAGCTTAAGTGGTGTCGCAAACCAGTTTAATTTGTCAGTAAGACAATTGGCTGAATATAACGATTTATCAGTGACAGATGGCTTATTTGTAGGGCAAAAACTACAGTTAAAAGAACCAAAGAATAGCCGCTCAAGTACTAAAGCCGAGCCAAAAGCAGTTCAGGCAAGTGCAAAACGTATAGCAACTAAGAGCTATACTGTGAAGCGTGGTGAATACTTGAAATTAATTGCAGATCGTTATGCGCTCTCGAATCAGGAACTTGCTGAGTTAACCCCAGGTTTAACGGCAGGTAGTAATTTGTTGGTCGGCCAAAAAATTAATGTGCCTACACAAGATATTACTGTAGATGAAGTAGCTGAAACTAAGACCTCTACTAAAACTGAGAAAGCGTCAGCAAATGTTTCTTATAAAACAGAAGGCTATAAAGTACAACGTGGTGATACTTTATCGAGTATTGCAACCAAATCAAAAATTAGCCTAGCTGAGTTAGCCGAGTTAAATAACTTAAAAGCAAATAGCCATGTACAGCTTGGTCAAACGTTAAAAGTACCAGCAGGCTTAAGTGTTCCTGAACAATACGTTGTACAGTCTGGTGATAGTTTAAATGCGATTGCGAGTAAATATAATTTGCAAACTAGCTATTTGGCTGACTTAAATGGTTTGTCTCGTACGGCTGGCTTACGCGCTGGTCAACGCTTAAAACTCACAGGTACAGTGGAAGAAGAAGAACCAAGCAAAGCTTCTAAAAATACCAAAGAAGAAACACCAGAAACTTATACAGTCAAATCTGGTGATAGCTTAGGTAATATCGCTAACCGTTATCACTTACAGTTGGATTACCTTGCTTCATTAAATGGTCTTTCACGTACCAGTAGCGTTCGTGTAGGGCAACGTTTAAAGCTAACAGGTGATGTACCTACAGTAGAAACAGCTAAAGTAGATACTAAGTCTTCAACTAAAACAGTTGCGGCTGGTAAAAACACTGAAAGATATACTGTGAAATCTGGTGAGTCTTTAAATAGTATTGCGAGCCGTGCAGGTATTTCAGTGCGCGAACTTGCTGAAATGAATGCATTAAAAGCGAATGCTAATTTACAGCGCGGCCAGAATATTGTGATTCCAAAAACTGTTGTGGAATACAAAGTGAAGCGTGGTGATACATTAATTGGCCTTGCTAGCAAATATGGTTTAGAAACCAATTTCTTGGCTGAGCTGAATAATTTAACGCCTTCTACTCAGCTTCGCATTGGTGATGTAATTAAAGTGCCTAATTTATAAAATAATTAGCAACTTATGCATAAATCATCTTTTCAACTGAGCCTGCTAGTCGGGCTCAGTGTCATTTCGCATGCAGTTTTTTCTGCACAGCAAACCACCTCATATATAGCGATTCATTCCAAGCCTAAATATTTGGGAATGATGGTAATGCCATATGCAAACCCTAACGCTCCAAAAGGTGGTTTGTTAAGTCAGGCAGCCCAAGGAACTTTTGATAACCTCAATAGTATGAATGGGAAGGGGAATGCAACAGAAGGTGTTAATTATCTTTTTGATACTTTAATGACGCAGTCGTTAGATGAGGTCGGGGTTTTATATCCGCTTTTGGCACAGAAAGTGAGTTATGACTCAGAAAAAACGCAGTCTGTTACTTTCTATTTAAACCCTAAGGCTCGTTTTAGTAATGGACAGCCGGTCACTGCAGCAGATGTTAAGTTTAGTTTTGATGCTTATCAGACGAAGTCAAATTTAGGTTTACAGATGTACCTTGCTGATTTGGCAAAAACAGAAGTAATAAACACCCATCAGGTAAAGTTTAGTTTTAAATCTACGCATAACCCTAAAATGCCATACATTTTGGCAACCTTACCCATTTATTCAAAAGCAGATTGGCAAACAAGAGATTTTAGCCGAATTACTTTACAACCAATTATTGGCTCGGGACCGTATGTCGTTGAACGAATTGATCCGGGTAGAAGCATTAGTTATAAAAGAAATCCAAATTATTGGGCAAAAGATTTGCCTATTAATAAAGGACGTTATAATTTTGATCGATTAAAATATGTTTATTATCGAAATTGGGATATTGCTTTTGAAGGATTTAAATCTGGGCAATACACTTTGCATGAAGAGACTAATCCAAAAAAATGGGTAACAGATTATCGATTTCCAGCCGTAAAAGCAGGGCTGGTTGCTCAATATAAGTTTCGTCACCATAATCCCATTGCCACTGAAAGCTATGTGTTTAATACACGACGAAAACCTTTAAATGATATTCGTTTTAGACAAGCCTTAACCTATGCCTATGACTTTGAATGGCAAAATAAAGCTTTGTTTTATGGACAATATCAACGCCTTCAAAGTTATTTTGAAAATAGTGAATTAGCAGCAACAGGTCGACCTTCAAAAACTGAATTAGAGTTATTAAAGCCGTTATTGCCTAAGTTATCTCCACTCATGCAGCAAGGTGTTTTAGCAAACTGGAAATACCCAGTTTCAGATGCGAGTGGGTTTAACCGTCAGAATTTGTTAACTGCACGGCAATTACTCATACAGGCTGGCTACAAAGTTAAAGAAGGACAGCTATTTACACCTGAAGGGAAAAAAGTTCAGCTTGAGTTTTTGATTCAGCAAGATGGTAAACAACGAACACTCATGCCTTTTATTCGTAACTTAAAAAAGTTAGGCATTGCGGTTAATTTACGTCAGGTTGATGCACCGCAATATTTAGAAAGAACTCGTCGTTACGATTTTGACATGACCACGATGAACCTGCCGCAATCTCTCAATCCGGGCAATGAACAATCTCAATTTTGGGGAAGTGTAGCCGCAGTGCAGGATGGAAATTACAATTATGCGGGAATCCGCAATCCAGTAATTGATCAAGTGATTTCAAAACTCGTTGCGAGTAAGAGCCGTGAACAACAGATTATTTATACTCGCATTCTCGATCGATTGCTTAGAGCCGGTTATTATCAAATCCCGACTTATGGTAAAGGTGAAAACTGGTATGCTTATTGGAATATGTATCAACAACCTAAAGTTAAACCAGCACTTTCTTCTGGGATAGAATATTGGTGGAGTGATGCAAATAAAGCCAAAAAGTTGCCAAGTATTTACATCAACAATAAAAAGCACCTGCCATAAAGGAAATCCTGTTATATGGGTTCATATATTCTCAAGCGACTTCTTTTAATGATTCCCACATTATTCGTCATTTTGTTGATTAACTTTGTGGTTGTGCAAATTGCACCGGGTGGGCCAGTTGAGCAAGCAATACATCAGGCACAAAGTGATTTGGGAATTGGTCGTGCATTGAGTGCAGAAACTTATTATCAAGGTGCCCAAGGTCTAAGCCCTGAAATGCTTGAACAAATTAAGGCACAATATGGTTTTGATCGTTCTGCTCCTGAACGGTTTTTCTTAATGTTAAAAGGCTATTTAACTTTAGATTTTGGACAAAGTTTCTTTAAAGATAAACCTGTTGTGCAATTGTTATGGGAAAAAATGCCTGTTTCCATTTCACTTGGGCTGGTGAGTACTTTGCTCATTTACCTCATTTCTATTCCGCTGGGAATAAAAAAGGCAAGGCAGCAGGGCTCTTGGTTCGATCGCTCCACTTCATTAATCCTCGTAGTAGGATATGCTGTCCCAAGTTTTGTGTTTGCCATTTTGTTAGTTGTTTTTTTTGCAGGTGGCTCTTATTTTCAATGGTTTCCATTACAAAATTTAGTCTCAGATAACTTTCATCAACTGAGTCTTTGGGGCAAAGTTACTGATTACTTATGGCATATGACTCTGCCACTGATTACTATGGTATTAGGCGGTTTTGCCAGTTTAACTTATTTAACTAAATACTCATTTTTAGAAGAACTCAATAAACCCTACGTTTTGGCAGCCTATGCAAAAGGTCTAAATAGCCAACAAGTGCTATATAAACATGTCTTTCGTAATGCCATTTTAGTTGTGCTGGGCGGGTTACCAGAAGCGTTAGCGGGTATTTTCTTTGTAGGTAACCTGTTTGTAGAAATTATCTTTCATTTGGATGGGGTGGGTTTGTTGGGCTTTGAAGCCCTTGTTCAGCGCGATTATCCTGTTATTTTTGGTGTCTTATTTTTCTTTACTTTATTTAGCCTAATTTTACGTCTCATTTGTGATGTGTTGTATCAATGGATTGATCCTCGAATTCACTTTGATGCACAAGGGGACAAATAATGTCTTCGATTGTGCGGACTCGATTACAGCGCTTTAGACAGCATAAATTGGGCTGGGCCAGCTTTATTTTATTTAGTGTGATTTTGGTCTTGTCATTAGCTGCGGAGTTGATCGCTAACGATAAACCGCTGTTAGTAAAGTATGACGATTCTTACTATTTGCCTGTGCTAAAAACATATCCAGAAACCACGTTTGGTGGTGTGTTTGAAACAGAAGCTGATTATAAAGACCCCGCCGTACAAACGCTTATTGAGGCTAAAGGTTGGGCAGTGTGGCCACTCGTTAAGTTTTCTTATCAAACGCCCAATTTAGATTTGGCCGTTCCGGTGCCATCACCACCCTCCAAACAAAACTGGTTAGGAACAGATGATCAGGGCAGGGATGTTTTTGCCCGTATTCTTTATGGCTTAAGAGTGTCGTTACTTTTTGGTTTAGCCTTAACTTTCTGTTCCGCTTTATTTGGAATTACCGTTGGCGCTATCCAAGGTTACTACGGTGGCTGGATCGATTTATTGGGACAAAGATTGATTGAAGTCTGGAATGGCTTACCCATGCTTTTTATGGTCATGATTTTAGTCAGTATGTTTGTGCCAAACGTATATTGGCTATTTTTCATTATGTTGTTTTTTGGCTGGACCGTTTTGGTGGGCATCGTTAGAGCAGAGTTTTTGAAAGCTCGCCAGCTAGATTATGTTCGTGCAGCCCAAGTATTGGGAGTGACTGATCGCGCTATTATTTTTAGGCATATTTTGCCAAATGCGATAAGCTCGAGTTTATCGCAATTACCATTTATTTTAACGACTAATATCAGTGCTTTAACTGCCCTTGATTTTTTAGGGTATGGTTTGCCACCCGATGCAGCTTCATTAGGTGAATTATTGCTACAAGGTAAAAATAACTTAGATGCACCATGGCTAGCAATTTCAGGATTTTTTAGTTTGGCAATTGTTCTTTCACTTTTAATTTATATTGGGGAGGCGGCCCGTGATGCGTTTGACCCAAGAAAATGATTTAAACAACGTTTCAACATTATTAAAGGTAGAGCATCTTTCGGTTCAAACCAAAGCTCACAAGGTTTTATTGGATGACCTGAATTTCCACTTAAATGAAGGGGAAACACTTGCTATTGTTGGCGAAAGTGGTTCAGGTAAATCGATGAGCTGCTTAGCAATAATGGGGTTGCTACAAGAAAAATTAGAAATAACAGGTCAGGTCTGGATTGGCTCACAAAATATGCTTGAGCTAGATGAAAAAGCTCAATCAAATTTACGCGGTCGCCAAATCGCTATGATTTTTCAGGAGCCTGCTACTGCATTAAATCCGCTTCATCGTGTTGAAAAAATTATAGGGGAAAACCTTCTATTATCGGGTTTCTCAAAACTTGTAGTTCGACAAAAAATAGTTGAACTGCTTAAAGATGTGGGAATTGTTGAACCAGAGCAAATTTTAAAACGCTATCCGCATGAGCTTTCTGGTGGACAAAGACAACGTGTCATGATTGCGATGACATTGGCACTTCAACCTAAAATTTTGATTGCTGATGAGCCTACTACTGCATTGGATGTGGTTTTACAGATACAGATTTTAGAGCTATTAAAATCTTTGCAAAGCAAATATGGAATGGCACTTATTTTAATTAGCCATGACCTCAATTTAGTACATCGCTATGCTGAGAAACTTATTGTATTGCAAAGTGGGCGTGTAGTAGAGCAAGGTGAACTGAGCCAAATTTTTACAAACCCTAAAACAGCTTATACAGCACAGTTATTAGAGCATGATTTTGGAAGTGTAGAGCCTAAATCCGCTCAACAAAACGTTTTATCAGTACAACACCTCAGCGTACAGTTTCCGATAAGAAAAGGAATTTTAAATCGTATTCAAGGATATTTCACCGCAATAGAGGATTTGAGTTTCGACCTTGCTCTAGGTGAATCGCTTGGGGTGGTTGGTGAAAGTGGTGCTGGTAAGTCATCTTTAGCCCTCGCTTTGGTTCAGCTTATTCAGAGTAAAGGGCAGATTGTTTTTTTAGGGCAAGATTTGAATCAGCTACAGCCAAAAGTGCTACGGTTGATGAGATCAGATTTTCAACTTGTTTTCCAAGACCCATTTGGCAGTTTAAATCCGCGTATGACAGTAGGGCAGATTATTGCTGAAGGGGTGAAAGTGAAAGTAGTAGCTGATAACGAGATCAAACAGCAAATTGAATCTGTATTGGTAAAGGTTGAATTGGCTGAAGATTTTCAACATCGTTATCCTCATGAACTTTCAGGTGGACAACGTCAACGCGTGGCTTTAGCTAGAGCTTTAGTGGTTCAGCCTAAACTTTTAATTTTGGATGAACCTACCTCTGCCTTAGATCGGACCACGCAAAAAGCTATGATCAAGTTGTTGAGACAATTACAGCAAACCGAGCAGTTAAGTTATATTTTTATTAGTCATGATCTCAATATAGTGAAAGCACTGTGCCATAAAGTGATGGTATTGCGTCATGCAAAAGTTGTTGAATATCAGGAAACTGAACTCCTATTTTCTAAGCCTCAAACTGAATATACCAGAAAATTAATTAGATCATCTCTTTAAAAAAAGATCTTAATTAATTGTTTTTAAATAAAATAATTAAAATTTTTATTTTATGCAAAAAGTTGCATATTTTTATATTCTTTAAAATTGACATGTGCTATTGTCAGTTATCGATTATGCCTTGACACGCCCAATAATTCATTTAAATTAGAGTAATTGCTCTAAAAAATCAAAAAAAGAGGTTAACCATGAACCAGATTGCTCAACCCATCACGATACGCAATACCACCTTTAAAAACCGAATTATTAAAGGCGCAATGAGTGAAGCGCTTGCAAATTATGAAGGCCAACCAAATGACTTACATTTGGGTCTATATGGTGCATGGGCAAAAGGTGAGCTTGGCTGTGCAATTACGGGTAATGTCATGGTAAATGCCGGAGCGAAAAATGAACCGGGTGTTGTTGTTATTGAAACTGAACGTGACTTAGAGCGCTTAAAAGAGTGGGCGGCATTAGGTAAAAAATATGGCATGGTTCAGTTGATTCAATTATCGCATCCAGGTCGCCAGTGTCCAAAAGGTTTAAATAAAGAAACTGTAGCACCATCAGCAGTACCTTTTAGTCCAGCATTAGCAACCATGTTTGGAACACCACGTGAATTAACTCATGAAGAGATTCTAGATATTATTAAACGCTTTGCCACAGCAGCTCAAATCTGTGAAAAAGCAGGTTTTGAAGGAGTACAATTACATGGTGCACATGGATATTTAATTAGCCAGTTTTTATCGCCATTAACCAATAAGCGCACAGATCAATGGGGTGGTTCCGTTGAGAATCGTACTCGTTTTTTACTCGAGGTTTATAAAGCGGTACGTGAAGCGACTTCAGATAATTTTATCATTTCAGTGAAGCTTAACTCGGCCGACTTCCAACGGGGCGGAATTAGCGAAGAAGATGTAATTTCTGTGTTTAAAGCAGTGGATGAAGCTGGTATCGATTTAATTGAAATTTCAGGTGGTACTTATGAGGCACCAGCAATGGCTGGAGCTAAGGCAGATAAACGTAAAGCAAGCACGATTGCACGTGAAGCATACTTTTTAGATTTTGCAGAGAAAATCCGCCAGCATGTTAAATGTAAACTCATGGTGACAGGCGGTTTCCGTACTGTAGAAGGCATGAACGCTGCACTTGAAAGTGGAGCATGTGACTTTATTGGTATTGCTCGCCCATTTGCAGTAGAAACCGATTTAACAGAGCGTTTAATTGCAGGGCAAGATGTTCGCTATGCCGTGAAACCGATTAAAACAGGCTTACCATTTGTCGATAAGATGGCAATTATGGAAATTATTTGGTATGCCGCTCAATTTAAAACCATTGGTAAGGGTAAAAAACCAAATCCAAAACTTTCACCACTAGTGGTGTTTTTAAATTATGCCAAAGGCAATATTAAAGCGGTGATTCAAGGACAAGTGAATTCACGTAAGTCTGCGTAAACCAGATGCGCCATTTCAAAAACTGAAATGGCGCATTTTTTTAGAATGTATAACTCATACCCAATTGAACCGTACGTGATTCACCCGGATAAGCATATAAATTAAAGGCACTTTCATCATAAACTTTATCAAAAATGTTCTTCACATCTAAGTTAAGACGAAGTTTCGGCGTCGCCTGATAATAAGAAACCAAATCTGTAACCGCATAACCTTTCATGGTGTAAGTACTATTAGCGGTTTGTCCTGCACGCTTATCAATATATTTTTGATTAATTCCTAGACCTAGGCCTTGTAAAGGACCATCCTGAAATTCATAGATATTTAAAAGATTAAAACTATTCTTTGGAATGTTGGCCAGTGCTGTTCCTTTTTTCAAAGTATTATCTTTGCTGACTTCTGCATCTGTATAGGCATATCCACCAATAATTTTCCAAGCTGGAGTGATTTGCCCTGCAATATTTAGCTCAATACCTTGGCTACGGACTTCACCAGCAGCAACTTTATAGGCTGAATCTACAGGATCGAGGGTTAAGACATTTTCTTTTTTTGCATAGAAAATAGCGGAGTCAACCGATAGCATATTGTCGAGTGCTTGCCATTTAAAGCCTAACTCGTAAGCCATGCCTTCTTCTGGGTCAAATCCCTCTCCATTACGGCTAGCCCCTGTATTTGGTTTAAACGATTTTGCAGCATTGCTATAGATTGAAAGATCATCACGGGCTTTAAAAACTAAACCTAAACGTGGAATAAATGCGTCATGACTGGTATTCCAGTTTGCAGTATTTGGTAATAGGTTTTTGTAATCATGTTCGTAGTGCTCAAAACGTAAACCCAGTAGCGCACTTAAACGCTCATTTAAATCGATTTGGTCTTGTGCAAAAACGGCAGTTGTTTTTAGATTTTCGCGGTCATGGGTCGTAATATTTTTAAGCTCGGGCAGAGGTTGGCCTAAAACTGGATCATAAATATTGATTGGATAGTTATTTGACTTAGGATCTGAACGAATAATATATGACTTATAATCATAATTTTCATATTCAAGCCCAGTCACTAAAGTATGAGCTAAACCTAAAAGTTGGAAATTACCTGTTAGATTAATTTGGGCATCGGTATCTTGCCATTTTAATTCACGATAGTTGTAATTTCGGTCTAAAGTTTCTCCATCGGCCTGTATGCCATTTGCCTCTACCGCATAGCCATATAATTTGCCATGTAGATATTGCACACCCGCATTAAGTTTCCAGTCATTTCCCAAGTCATGCTC
Source organism: Acinetobacter pittii ANC 4050 (assembly GCF_000399685.1). Taxonomy (GTDB): domain Bacteria; phylum Pseudomonadota; class Gammaproteobacteria; order Pseudomonadales; family Moraxellaceae; genus Acinetobacter; species Acinetobacter pittii_E. Next base: position 1,991,890 of record NZ_KB976987.1, on the reverse strand, counting down.
AACTCGTAATTGAGTCATGTCATTATCATTGTAGAGTCGATTATTGTATTTACCTGTTTCCCATAAATAGGTTTCGGGGGAGTTGTTAAATGATTTCTGACCTGCATAGCGCGTATGCCCACGATCAAGTGGATGCTGATTTCGTAAGATATCTGCTTCAAAAGTAACTTTGGTTGCATCAGAAGCTTGCCATTGAATGACTGGAGCAATGCCATATCGTTTGGATTCGACATGATCACGATAACTATCACCGCCTTCTGCAATCACATTGAGGCGATAGCCGATGTTTTCTGCATTTGGAATAGTGCCTGTAGTGTCTATAGTAGTGCGATATAAACCTTCACTGCTAAGCTGGGCACCTAAAGTAGTTTGTTGCTCAGACTTCGGTGTTTTAGAAATTAGATTAAACGTACCACCTGGATCACCACGGCCATATAAGCTAGAAGAGGGACCACGTAAAACGTCTACACGTTCAATTGTATTACTATCAGGGGCATTTGGATAACCACGGTTAATCGGGAATCCATTACGGTAAAACTCACCGCTAGTGAAACCACGGAGATTAAACCCTGTTAAGCCTTGGCCACCAAAGTTATTAGCACGAGTAACGCCGCCAGCCAAATCAAGCGCTTCGATTAAACGTGTCGCACCAATATCTTCAATTACTTTTTGGGTCACTACGCTGACCGATTGTGGCGTATCTTTTAATGCGACTTCGCTACGTGTTGCGCTACTTGAGCTATCGACTTTATAGGCTTGGTCGGCAGCTTGTTGGGCTTTAATCTTAATCGTAGCAAGCGTCGTTGAGGAACCATTGGTTTCTGCGAAAGCACTTGAAATACAGCATAGTTGAGCGATGCTCAGGGAGAGAAGGCGAAGCTTAAGATCCATTTAAAACCTTGTTGATAATAAATATCAGTATAGAAATAAGAATTATTATATTGTAAATCTATGTAAAGGAAATACTGGATCGGTAATATATTTGCACAAGTGTATTTTATGGAGGAATACAGAAAATTAGAAATATAAACAGAACGTTTAAAAATAAAAGAAAAAAGAATCTTAAAAGAAAGTATATGGCGTCCCTACGGGGATTCGAACCCCGGTTACCGCCGTGAAAGGGCGATGTCCTAGGCCTCTAGACGATAGGGACGTTGAGGATGGCGGTATCTTAAGAAGCCGCCACCAAACTGTCAAGGAGGTAAGGTGACAGTTTGTTCAAAATATAGCAAAACAGTTCAGCAGTCTTCTGAGTATCGTACAAAGCAGAATGAGCTTCTTTACCGTCAAAATCAATTCCAGCTTGAATACAGGCTTTAGCAAGCACAGTTTGTCCAAACATTACAGCACTTAAAGTAACCGTATCCATCACTGAAAAGCTATGGAATGGGTTCTGATTTTTTGTGCTTGTACGTGCAATTGCTGCTTGTAAAAAACCAAGATCAAAATGCGCATTGTGACCAACTAGCACTGCATGGGTACAATGTTGCTGTTTACGGACTTCATTCACCGATTTAAAAATACGGCGTAATGCGGTGCGCTCATCTTCAGCCATTGCCATACGCATCGGATTGAATGGATCAATACCAATAAAGTCTAGCGAACGGCGGTCGAGATTAGCCCCTTCAAACGGGTTAATATGCGCATGAAATGCTGGACCAGGGACAAATTGTCCCTGAGCATCATACACAATTGGAATGCACGCAATTTCTAGCAATGCATCTGTCTGGGCATTAAAACCTGCCGTTTCAACGTCAACAACAACAGGTAAGAAGCCACGAAAACGTTGGCCAATGACCGGGACAGAGGTTTCTTGTGTCACACTTTTCTCCATTGCAGCGTTTTCCCGGCATGCAGCGGGATAATTTTTTGATCATCTAAATAATCAAAAGATTCTGGAACGAGGTTATCTTCTTTTACCAAAGTAATAGTAGAAGTATTACGTGGTAGACCGTAGAAGTCTGCACCAAAGTGGCTAGCAAAGCCTTCTAGGCGCTCTAATTTACCCACTTGATCAAATGCTTGAGCATAAAGTTCAATTGCATTAGGCGCACTATAACAGCCCGCACAGCCACACGCATTTTCTTTTGCATTTTGCGAGTGAGGTGCGCTATCTGTACCCAAGAAAAATTTAGGGTTACCACTAGTTGCAACTTCAAGCAAAGTGGTCTGGTGAGTTTGACGCTTTAAAATTGGTAAACAATAAAAATGCGGTTTAACACCACCCACCAACATATCATTACGGTTAAATAATAAATGTTGAGGCGTGATTGTTGCAGCGACATTGCGGTCTTGTTCTAAAACAAAGTGTGCAGCATCGCTTGTTGTGATGTGCTCAAGTACCACTTTAAGTTTTGGGAACTGTTTTAATAACGGTGATAAAACTTCATCTAAGAAGCGTTTTTCACGGTCAAAAATATCAACGTGGTTATGAGTCACTTCACCATGAAGTAATAACGGAACTTGGTGTTCTTCTAATTGCTCAATGACTGCATAAACTTTACGAATGTCACTTACACCGTTATCAGAGTTAGTGGTCGCGCCTGCTGGGTAAAGTTTAATAGCATTTACATGTCCAGACTCTTTAATTTTACGAACTTCGTCTGGTGAGGTGAAATCAGTAAAATAAAGCACCATACGCGGGTCAAAATGAAGACCTTCTGGAACATGAGCAAGAATACGTTCACGGTAAGCCAATGCTTCTTCCACAGTTTTTACAGGTGGAACAAGGTTTGGCATACAGATCGCACGAGCAAATTGTTTGGCCAAATCAGGTACAGTACGTTTTAATGCTAAACCATCACGTAAATGTGCATGCCAATCATCTGGCTGGAGCAGGGTAATAGAGTCCAAGGCAGTTCAAACTTCGAAATAAAACAAATGATAATCGATAAAGTGTGAAAATGGTAACGAGAATTACGGACAAATGGCAAAATAAAGCGCCAGACGCATTAAAAAATAATGTTATATTTTGTTAATGTGTAAGAAGCAGGAATCAAGTAGTGGCGAATAGGGGAAATGTACATGAATTACTCAAAGCAAAAGAAGAAATAGAATATTTAGTAACTCTACATACCCATCGTTATGCCAATACGCCTTTGCCACATCAATTAGAAAAAAAATTCTGGTGCCTAAACCTTGAGCGAACTAAACAAAATATCTCAAAATTTTTAGCAAGTGGCATTTTAACCTACCTTATTTTTATTTTACTGGCTTTACCGACTGACTACTTGGTAATCGGGGTGCCTAATATTACTTGGGACTTCATTTATTGCTTACTAAGTGCAATTAATATTGCTTGTGCGCTACTATTATTTTGGGTTTTTGCAAAGTTTAAAGGCCTCAGTGAATATTTTTATATCGCTGCCTGTGGCATTGTATTTTTGACCATTATTATCAATGCAATGCTGCTGCTTAGCGTAGAAAATGTCGCCCTTAAAAACCAGTCAATGTTGCTACTTTCTTTTTTATATATGCTAGGTTTTATCCTAAGCGGTATAAAGCCTTTACATATGCTCTATGTGGGGTTGATCGCAGCAATTTGTGTTTTTTCTCTACTGATTTTATTGCAAGCAAATTGTGATTATATTGCTTTGGGAAGAGCGCTGTTTGGAAGCTGTATTTTAGGTTTTTCAATTAGCACGATGCTCACCTCTAGAGAAAGAAGCCTTTTTTTAAATAACCAGCTTGCTGAACTTAATGAACAGATTTTAAGAATTGAGGCATCTGAATTGCTTCATTTAAGCCAGCAGGATGCACTGACCAACATCTCAAATCGACGTACTTTTGATGAGATGTTCGACTTTTTTTACTATCGTGCAAAGCAAGAAAAGCGTCCATTGGCTGTTTTATTTATTGATATCGATTTTTTTAAAAATTATAACGATTTTTATGGCCACCAAATGGGGGATAAAGTCATCTCATCTATTGCCGCTGCAATTAAAAATTCGATTCGGCATGTCGATTTTGTTGCTCGTTATGGTGGAGAAGAGTTTGTGGTGCTGTTACCGAAAACACCAGCTCAAGGCGCCTATGCTGTCGCTGCAAATATTTATAAAGCGATTGAGCGACAAGCGATTCCTCATGCAGCATCTTTAGTCTCTAAGCATGTCACGATTAGTTTAGGTTTTACTGTTTATACAGAAGGTTTTAAAGTAAATCAGGAAAAATTAATCCACGCTGCGGATCAAGCTTTATATCGAGCTAAGCAACTTGGACGCAACCAGATTTATTATCAACCCTTGGAAGTATCAGAACTTGTTTAAGCGCAAATATTTGAAATAAAAAAGCCACCCTTGTCGGTGGCCTTTTTATTAAGTAAGAAAATTATTTTTTCTTGCTATCAAGTTGTGGTACAGCAGAACCTTGACCGATTGAAAGTAAACCAGCATCTGTATAGATACCAAGTTTTGCACGTGTATCGGTAATGTCGAGGTTACGCATAGTCAACTGACCAATACGGTCCATAGGCGAGAACATTGAATCGCCTTTTTCCATTGTTAAACGTTCAGCTTCGTACGTTAAGTTTGGAGATTCAGTGTTCATGATGGTGTAGTCATTACCACGACGAAGTTCAAGAGTCACTTCACCTGTAACAGCTTTAGCAACCCAACGCTGCGCAGTTTCACGTAACATAAGCGCTTGAGAGTCGAACCAGCGACCTTGGTAAAGCAGACGACCTAAACGTAAACCGTTAATACGGTATTGTTCGATCGTGTCTTCATTATGAATACCAGTAACCAAACGCTCGTAAGCAATATGAAGAAGGGCCATACCCGGTGCTTCATAAATACCGCGAGATTTCGCTTCGATAATACGGTTTTCGATTTGGTCAGACATACCTAAACCATGACGGCCACCAATACGGTTTGCTTCAAGAATAAGCTCAACCGGACTGTCAAAAGTTTGACCGTTTAATGCAACAGGTACACCTTCTTCAAAACGTACAGTCACTTCTTCTGGAGTAATTTCAACTTCATCTTTCCAGAAAGCAACGCCCATAATTGGGTCAACAATTTTGATACCAGCGTTTAGGTATTCAAGATCTTTTGCTTCGTGAGTTGCGCCTAACATGTTTGAGTCAGTTGAGTACGCTTTTTCTTTTGACATTTTATAGTCAAAACCATTGTCGATCAGGAACTGTGACATTTCAGCACGGCCACCGAGTTCATCGATGAAGTTTTGATCTAACCAAGGCTTGTAAATTTTAAGATTTGGGTTGGTCAACAAACCATAACGATAGAAACGTTCAATATCGTTACCTTTATAAGTTGAACCGTCACCCCAGATGTTTACGTCATCTTCTTTCATTGCAGTAACTAACATAGTACCTGTTACTGCACGACCGAGAGGAGTCGTATTGAAATATGGAACGCCACCTGTGCTGATATGGAATGCACCACACTGAATCGCAGCAATACCTTCAAGCGCAAGTTGTAAGCGGCAGTCAATTAAGCGAGCTTTTACAGCGCCGTATTGTTCTGCTTTCTTTGGAATTGCATCGTAGTCATCTTCATCTGGCTGGCCTAAGTTCGCAGTATATGCATAAGGCTCAGCGCCTTTTTGTTTCATCCACAATAAAGCTGCTGAAGTGTCTAAGCCTCCGGAGAAGGCAATCCCAACTTTTTTGCCTACTGGTACATGCTGCAAGATCGTTGCATTATCAGTCATTGCTAGTCCTAACTATTTCGAAATAGGCACCCTAATACTTCGGTGACCAAGAGAATTTATTCGCTCAGTACTATATCACTTTTCAAATCGATTTTTTTTCTGTTAGGAAAGGAATTCTTTTTTTTTCATTTGAAAAATAGATTAATATTGGAAAAATATAAAGTTTTACGATTAGTATGACAATTTAGAAGAAATTCTATAAAAGGAAAAAATATAAATATGTTTCCTGTAGGAACTGTGATTGCTGTCGTGATGCTATTTTTTTCTTTATTTAAATGGGAAAAAGCTTCAACGTTTCAATTGCCCATAAAAAATTAAATGAAGGGTCACAAGCTCGAATAATTGACAATTTCAACACGTAAAAAAATACGTGTGGTCATCCTAACATTTCAAAAAAGTATTAAAGTAGTATGCAACAAGTTGCAAAAAATTATTGGGACGCAGCATGACAAGTTACGCCAATTTATTAAAACCATTACATTTAGGCTTTACCACCATTAAAAACCGTGTGGTGATGGGATCCATGCATACGGGGCTTGAAGACCGTTTTTACAATTACCCAAAACTGGCAGCTTATTTTGAAGAGCGTGCAAAAGGTGGGGTTGGCCTGATTGTGACCGGAGGGATTTCTCCAAACCGTCAAGGTTGGCTACTACCCATGGGTGGAACCATGAATGGTTTAACCGATATTCCGCAGCACCGTTTAGTTACACATGCTGTGCATAAGCATGGTTCAAAAATTTTAATGCAAATTTTGCATGCTGGCCGTTATGGTTATCAACCTTTTGCAGTGTCTTCTAGTCCGATCAAATCGCCAATTTCACCATTTAAACCGCGTCAGCTTTCTGAAAAAAATATTTTAAGTACGATTGATGACTATGCACATTGTGCTGACATTGCCAAAAAAGCAGGCTATGACGGCGTTGAAATTATGGGCTCGGAAGGTTATCTCATTAACCAGTTTTTAAGCAGCCATGTGAACCAGCGTACTGACCGTTGGGGTGGTGATATTGAAAACCGTATGCGCTTTCCGGTCGAAGTCGTCAAGGCGATTCGTGCCAAAGTCGGTGAAAAATTTATTATCTGTTTCCGTTTGTCGTTGCTCGATTTAGTTCATGACGGCAACACTATGCAAGAGGTGGTGACTGTTGCAAAAGCTTTAGAAAAAGCGGGTGTCACTTTATTAAATACCGGCATTGGTTGGCATGAAGCTCGTGTTCCGACCATTGTAACCTCTGTGCCTCGTGCAGCTTTTGTCGATTACACGGCTCATGTAAAACAGCATATTTCTATACCGATTATTGCATCAAACCGAATTAACATGCCTGAAACTGCCGAAGAAATTTTGGCAACTGGCAAAGCGGATATGGTTCAAATGGCACGTCCTTTATTGGCCGATGCATTTTGGGTAAATAAAACTGCGACTAACCGCGTTGATGAAATTAATACCTGTATTGCCTGTAACCAAGCTTGTTTAGACCATGCTTTTAAAAATAAGCGTGTGTCATGTTTAGTGAATCCGCGTGCAGGGCATGAAACGGAACTGGTCTATTTAAAAACCAAACAGCCTAAGCGTATAGCTGTTGTAGGTGGCGGTGTAGCGGGAATGTCGGCAGCAACCGTTGCGGCAAGCCGTGGTCATGCGGTTACTTTATTTGAAGCAACGGCGGAAGTAGGTGGGCAATTTAACTTTGCCAAGGTCGTACCGGGCAAAGAAGAATTCCACGAAACGATTCGCTACTTTAAAGTCCAACTCGAAAAAACTGGGGTGGATGTACGTTTAAATACTCGCGTGAACCGTGAGCAGCTTGAACGTGAAGGTTTTGATGAAGTGATTGTTGCAACGGGTGTAATTCCTCGTGCATTAAAAATTGAAGGAAGTAATGCACCACAAGTCCTTTCCTATGCTCAAGTTCTAAAAGGAGCAGAAGTTGGACAAAAAGTTGCAGTGATTGGTGCGGGTGGTATTGGTTTTGATGTGTCTGAGTTTTTACTTAAACCACCACATCAACCACAGCCTCAACCTTTAGCCGAGTGGCAACGTGAATGGGGTGTGGACCCAGATCCAAACTATGTTTCTGAAGGGGGGATGCAGCCGCCAGTGGTTGAACCAGCAATCCGTGAAATTTATTTATTGCAGCGTAAAACAACACCACTCGGTATTGGCCTTGGCAAAACTTCAGGTTGGGTCCATCGCGCACAGCTTAAAAAGCATGGTGTCCGTATGTTACGTGGTGTGCAATATAAAGCAGTCACCGACGAAGGGCTTTGGATTGAGCATAATGGTCAAGACCAGCTTTTACGTGTAGACACGGTAGTGGTGTGTGCAGGGCAAGAGTCGGTAAAAAACTTGATGCCAAAAGAAGGGGAGTCGACGATCGCGAACTACCATATTATTGGTGGTGCAAAGCTCGCAGCAGAGTTAGATGCGAAGCGTGCGATCAAAGAAGGAGCAGAATTGGCTGCCCAACTGTAAAATTGATGAAACAATATGCACTTGAACACAAAGCGGTGATTTTTTTCTTGAATAAAATGAATAAGCTTTGTATTCTTACGCACATGGAAGCGTGGCAGAGTGGTTTAATGCACCGGTCTTGAAAACCGACGAGGGTGTGAGTCCTCCGTGAGTTCGAATCTCACCGCTTCCGCCAAATTCAAAAAGCCCCTGTGAAAACAGGGGCTTTTTTTATGCCTAAAATAAAAATTACAACGCTATATAGCTTAAATATTGCTAATAAATGCCGAAAATTTCATATAAATCAATCGAGTGTATATTTTAATCAAAATTGCTATCTTTATATAATATATTTTATGTTTTCAATATCTTAGCAATAGCAGGTCTATATATCAGAATCGAACAAGTTATTTGTAGAATATTCATTTATTGATATATGATGAGGCCATATTTAGAAACTGATTCAAAACATAATTCTATTGTTCAGCGAGTAAGTTCAAGGAAGGAATAATGCTGAATTCAGTCTTCTAAGCCCTATATCTGGATATTATTTCCACCCAAAAATTGCATTTGACCCAATGGTTGGTAATGTCTCACTCTTTCGTAGAGTAGGCATTTCCTAGTTTAGGATATATCTATGAAAAAATTATTTAGTGTCCTGTTCAGCGCATCTGTACTCACACTGTCTGCATGTAACAAACAACCTGCACAAACTGAAAATACAGCTTCAGCTAAAGACAAAACTGAATCAGTACGCACAATTAAATTGGTTTCAACAGGTTCAGATACTGACGTATGGAAATACGTTGCAACGCTTCCTGAAACTGCTCAAGCTGGCATTAAACTTGAAGTGACCAACTTGACTGACTACGTTGTGCTTAACACATCTGTAGCAAGTGGCGAACAAGACGTAAATGCGTTCCAATCATTCAACTATTTGGCAGCTTATAATTCTTCAAATACTGCTAAAGTTGCGGCTGTTGCGACAACTTACTTAGAGCCAATGGGTATTTATGCAAATAAAGTTAAATCTGTTGAAGAATTCCCACAAGGCGCGACCATCGCGATTCCAAACGATACTGCCAACGAAGCGCGTGCTTTAACATTATTACAGTCTGCTAAGCTGATTAAACTTAAACCGAATTTTGACCCTGTAAAAGGAACAACAAACGACATCGCTGAAAATCCTAAGAATTTGAAATTAAAACCAATTCAAATGACTACGGCAGTTCGTGTTAAAAACGATGTAGATGCGATTGTACTCGGTAATACATTGGCGCTTGAAGGCGGCTTAAATGTAATGAAAGATGCGATCTTCCGTGAGCCTATTGATCAGTCTACTAAGCTTTATGTGAACTTATTGGGTGTTGCTGAAGCAAACAAAAATGACCCAATCTATACGAAACTTGGTGAGCTTTACCACTTACCTAAAGTTCAAAAGTTTGTGAGTGAAAAATTCGGTGGCACTAAAGTTGAAGTGAACAAACCTGTTTCTGAATTCACAGACATTAAATAAGTAATTTTTCAATTTAAAAATTATTTTTAAAGGCTAAGTCACCGTAATTGTGGCTTAGCTTTTTTATTTAGATTAGCGTTATGGGATTCGTTTAATTTTTATACTTTATATCAGGCCAATCATATTAAATTCAGAAAAGATGTATATTTTTAAAAAATCATAAGTAAAAATGGAAGCAACTATTCTTGTTTTGTCATGTAAGTACTAAATAGCAATGCCTATTTTTTAATATACATATATATAATTTTCTTAGCGGTCCACCTTAGAAAAATATGAAGTTAAAGATTTAAAAATTATGATACCAGTACAGCCATTCACTTTTTTCGCAATTTTTCTATTGTTTATTACTCCATTAATTGGTGTTGTTCTAACACTAGGCTTGTTGGTGAAAGTAATTCTCTTTTGGCGAAATAAGGCTCAAAATCCTGTAAGGTTTTTTTCTCGAAAGATATTATTCATTACGCTGTTGGCATTGATATGTGATCTGTGGGCAGGTTATCTATTTTATATGACTGCATCGGTAGGGTATGAGTTTGCACTTGAAGAGCATTATAAAGAAAGTCGTAGTCATTTCATTTTATCTCAAGATGCGCAATACGGAGAACTGTTGATTCCTAAAGGAAGCTTAATCAGTCGTTATGATGCTTTTGACAACGGTGAGCCACAAGTACCCTTTAGTTTACGGGGATTACAGGCTGTACGTTTCCCTCATCCTGTAAAAGTCGCAGGAATGTGGGTAACCGCGATGGAGCCTCCTCGAATGGAATTGGCGTGGGATCAGCAAATAGGTCCAGTTATGCGCTTTGACCCTAATGAGGAAAATGGTTACGGTAAATGGGTTTACGACACAAAGCATCCTACTATCGCTTGTTCTCGTGGGGACGTCGTGTTATTTGAAATTCCAGTCATTCATTATGATATTGCAAAAGAATTTGGTAAACCTGAACCCGATGGAGCTAATGCGCGTTTTCGGCCGAGTGAGTGGGGTGTGCAAAAATGTGAAAAAGGTCAGGAGCCAATTAAAGTTAGCCCAGCATATACTGGAGCTAAGCCAAAAAAACCTTGGTTTCAACTCTAATGATTTCCCTTTATAAACCCCAATTTAACAATAACTCATTCATTATTTATCCTTACTTTTTAATGATCTATTTTAAAGCAAATGTCATTGTGTGTGCTTGACTGTAAAAGGGTAGAGCACTATTCTTTGCCTGCTGGCCACATTGCCAGTCGGTTTTAGCAGACCGTTCCGAAAAGCATTAAAAGAGCAATCTTTTAGTGACGAACCCTCGTGCCCCCTCTGCGGCGGAACGGGAGGGGGACACCTTCGGGTGTGCTGGGTTTTTTCGGCCAGTCTGCTAACCCCCTTTCGTTCTGCCACCATAATTTTAATGACTTGGCAGAACTCCCAATAAAAAGGAGTTGGCTTTGCACATTCATTATTTCTTGGCAGCCTTTGCCAAAGTCTATATCGACACAACTTAAACGTTAAAGCAGTTTGATTACCTAAAGGTTTTCAGGCTTTAAATCGTCACGATTAAAACTTAGCAACAATAAAACTTGAGATGTGCCAAGCACAGTCTTTATAGGCTTTGCTATGCCTTTTTTCTCCCAAAAAAGTATCTCACCTACAACAAGAACTTATTTTAAAACGGTAAAAATATGCCTCATTCAGATCTTCCATTTCGTGCTTTAAGTGTGCTTCACACATCCCGATATCTTTTTAATAACTACGGTTTTCATAAAGTCGGAGTAGACCGCATTCTTGAATCTTCAAAAACTTCAAAAGCAACTTTTTATAATTACTTTCATTCAAAAGAACGACTTATTGAAATGAGCCTAACCTTTCAAAAAGATGGGCTTAAACATGAGGTGCTTTCAATTATCTATGTTCAAAAAGATTTAACGCTGTTTGAAAAGCTTCGCAAGATTTACTATTTACATGCCGACTTAGACGGACTCTATCATTTGCCATTTAAAGCTATTTTCGAGATAGCGAAAACGTATCCAAAGGCCTATCAGGTTATAATTGAATATCGAAACTGGCTGATTAATGAAATCTATCAATTGCTTTTAGCGAGTTATACAAATGCCTCAAAACAAGAGGCGCATATGTTTTTGTTTGTAATTGATGGGGCCATGGTTCAGCTTTTAGACCCAAACAAACCCGATGAAAGAGAGCGGTTATTGGAATATTTTCTGATGTCTTTGGGGTAAATGAAGTGAGAAGAGAAGTAAGTTATTGTCACTACATTGATTATAGCAATAGTGTTTTCTATATCAATAATTAGTGATTTTTATTAATAATTAAAGAAGCTACTTTAATTAGTACAATTTTTTAGAGAATTAAAATTTATTTTTCTATTTATTGTGAGATGTTTTTTTGTAAGCTTTTGATTTTAAATTTTTATTATATAGGGTTTTATATTGTCGACTAAAATAGGATAGTTTTAAAAATAGACAAATCTGTCTATTTTTTATAAAATATTGATGTTTATAACTCAGATTTATAAAAAAGTGATGTTTAATAATATCTTTCAAATTTTAGAGAATTTTGGTTTTCTTTCAAAACATCGTTCGGTATACCTTCAATTTTCAGATGCATCCCTGAATAGTCAGGTTTTTCTACAACGTATAGATGGGCAACATCATCTTAATCAGGGCGTGACAGCAGAGCTGATTTGTTTATCAACCAATGCTCACATTGCGCTCAAACAATTTATAGGTGTACAGATTGCTGTTGATCAGGTGACAGATCAAGGACAATTATTTCGAACTACGGGTATTATTACGGGAGCATCGCAGGGGCAAAGTGATGGTGCTTTAACTTTATATAAGCTCACCATAAATGATCCAACTTATCTCTGGCATAAACGCAGAAATAGTCGTGTGTTTATGAACAAGAGTGTAAAAGAAATTAGTGAAATTTTGTTTAAAGAATGGCAAGGGAAAAGTCCATTATTTACTTCTAGCCTTACACTAGATTTGAGTGGTTTAAAACAACAATATGATACTCGTCCTTTCGTTATGCAGTTGAACGAAAGTGACTATGATTTTTTAACACGATTATGGCGTAGTGAAGGCATTAACTGGCTGATTGATGAAGCAGAGCTTACTGTACAGAGCAATACAGATCATATTCATGCACAAAAGCTACGTCTCATTGATGATAATAGCCAATATCAAGCGCTAACAAGAAGAACAATCCGTTACCATCGAAGTCATGCAACTGAACAATTTGACAGTATGACCAGTCTGATCGCTGGACGTCGTTTGCAGCCGACTTCTGTTTTTGTGCAGCGTTGGCAGTCAGATGTACTACAACAAACCGATGGGGCAGGCAGTGTACAAAGTACACATCAGCATAGTGCCAACTATGACAACCAAAGTTTAAGTCTAGAAGATGCATGGCATTTTAGTCCAGCATGGATGCAGGATTTAAACGGTGAAGATGGGGCTACCTCAGCTAGTGGCCAACAACTAGAAAAGTTCAATCAGAACCTCAGCGCTTACCATGATGCCCAATCTAAGCAGTTTATTGCTCAAACCACGGTACGGGATACCCAAGTCGGATATTGGTTTGAACTTAATGAACATCCAGAAATTGATCTGCATAGTGGAGCAGACAAAGAGTTCTTAATTATTGGTAAGAGTTATTACAATCAAAACAATTTACCCAAAGATTTAAATCAGCAAATTCAAGCTTTGGTTCAAAAAAGCGATTGGCAGTTGGATAATACAGAAGAACGTCAAGGTAATGAGCTGATTTTACAACGTCGTCAAATTAAGATAGTACCAGAATACCAGCCATTACAAGATCGACCAAAAGCTTCTGTACAACGTGCCAGAGTGGTAGGACCAGAAGGAGAAGAAATTTATGTTGATCAATGGGGGCGTATTAAGGTTCGCTTCTTGTTTACCAGAAATGATGACCACAGCCACGATGGTGGAGCTGGAAGTAATGACAATGACACCGATTCGGCTTGGGTCGATGTTTTAACTCCGTGGGCTGGAAAAGGCTATGGTGCAAGATTTTTACCACGTGTAGGAGAAATCGTTGTTATTAATTTCTTTGATGGTAATGTCGATCGCCCATTTGTGGTAGGCCGTATTCATGAGGCTGAACGTTATCCAACCCAATTTGATCAGAAAGGGCAATTACCCGATACCAAAAAGCTTAGTGGTATTCGTTCAGAAGAGGTGGGTGGAAAAGGCTTTAACCAGTTACGTCTTGATGATACAACTGGGCAAATTAGTGCGCAACTCCAAAGTAGCCATGCTGCAAGTCAGTTAAATCTTGGTAATTTGAGCCAGCCGAAAGACAAAGCTGAGAGTGAGGGTCGTGGTGAAGGTTTTGAACTCAGAACGGACCAATGGGGTTCTGTTCGAGCTGGAAGTGGTTTACTCATCACTACTCATAAACAGGATCAAGCCCAAGGCGCACATTTAGACGCAGCCGATGCCAAGCAACAAATAGAAGGCGGCTTAAATAATGCTAAGGCACTTAGTGAGGTGGCTAAAAATCAGCAAACTGATCCACTGGAAATACTTGAAAACCTAAAAACTTTTTTAGAGCAAATTGAACAGCAAGATAAAGACAAAGCAGCTGTATTTAAGCAAGCTATTATGGTGTTGAGTGCACCAAATAGCATGGCTATAGCGAGTAACGAGGATATACATCTAAGTGCAGATGGCCAATTAAGCCAAAGTGCCGGAGATAGTATTAATTTAAGCACTCAAAAGAACATAATCGCACACGCACAAAATAAGATCAGTCTTTTTGCAGCCCAACAGGGAGCTAGGCTTTATGCGGGTAAAGGTAAAGTTGAGATACAAGCCCAAGCTGACGGAGCAGACTTAATTGCACGTAAAGGCGTTCAGATTATTTCTACAGAAGATCGAATTGAAATTACTGCCTCTAAAGAAATTGTTATTACGGCGGGCGGATCTCAAATCAAGATTAATGGCTCGGGAATTTTCCCTGTCACAGGCGGAAAGTTTGAAGTGAAGGCTGGGCAGCATTTATTTACTTCGGGAGCAAGTGCGAGTGCAAACAGTCCTCAGTTACCTAAAGCTAAACCTATGCAGGGAGCATTAGAGCTACTGCGGAGTTATGGTGGGGATAACTTCTTCAAGCAAAATAGCTATAAGGTCATTGATTCATTAGGTAAGCAAATTACAGGAAAACTCGATGGAAATGGCTTCGCACAAGTAACAGGCATTGCACCCGGACCAGCTAAAGTGGTTTTTGAGAAGGATAATACAAGTGCATGGCTGCAAAGCAGTGATTTTAATCGTAAATACACTTGGGCTGAACCAGTCAAAAGTGTTCAAGGATTAATGAAAAACGCCCTAGAGGCAATGGGGCAAAATACAATGTCTCAGTTGCAAAATAATCTTCTTTCAACGAATAAAAATAGTTTCAAAAACTTGGGCAGGAATACTTTAGATAATTTAGCTGGGCAAACAGTAGGCCAGATTAAAAATCAGGTAACTAATAACGTCCTCAATACTGTTTCAAAAAAACTTAATCTTAATTTATCTGCTGATCAAATGAAAAGCCTTGGTCAAATGGCGGTAAATCCAAGTCAGTCTATTGGAATGCTTAAAGAGCAGGGCGAAGGTTTTTTAAGTAATCAAATGACTGCAAAATTATCTAAGACCACAAATCAGGATTCATCTATTCAGCAGGGTGATTTAGATACGTTTGTGCGATCAAAAAAGTAGGTTGGATGAATAGAGCGATTCAACATAGAAAAATATTGCTGTAATTGAATGAATTAAAGGTTTTATATTGATGGCTAAAGAGAATACCCAACAGAAAGAAATTAAAAAACAACCTGCTGTTGAACTTGCTGTTTTTAACTTAAATAGCATGACGGATGTAGCGGACTTGCAAATGATCGCAAGTCAGGTTCAGCTTTATTTACAAGTATGTGGAAACACGACATTAGAACAAATAAAAAGTAAGGCCAATATAACCACGGTTGCTAATATCTTTGCATTGACGGGTAGTGTACTAGACCTAATACTTTATGCTACTGATAAAAAAACTGGTGATGCTGCTGTACAACGTGGGGCATTGCTTGCGGCAAATTTAATTGGTTTATTTTCAGAGCCGAGTAATGAAGCACATGCACGCATGGCTTTACGTCCGATGTTTGGTTTAATGGCGCAGTGCTTATATCGAGAAAATGGAAAAATTACAGAAACGGATATTAAACGTTTAGGTTTACATCTCAATGCGATGATCGCTGGAGATTTAGAGAATTTTTTAAAAGAAACTCAAACAAAGTTAAGCAGTCTACTTACCAGTGCTACGCCATTGGGTGTAACTATCTTACAGAGCATGATGTCCCCAGCAACAGGTACAAATTTAGGAATAACCACTGCGGCAGGTGTAAGTGCAGAAAAACGAGATCCGAAACTTAAATTTACCAACTGGGCTGTTCCACTCATTGATTTATTAGGGAAGCCGAGCCAAGCAAATTTAACCCCTAAAATACAACCAAGTATAATAAGTCGTTTGCAACAAGAAGCAACTCAAGCTATTGCGGCTTTAAGTCAAACTTTACAACAACAAGCAAATGTAGGCCAAAAATATACGTTGGCCTGGCTATTACAAGAAACACTGAAAGCGATACAAGCATTAGAAAATAAAGGTAATGCAAGTGTGCCAATCAACCAGACGGGTGAGTATGAACGGCATACGAAAGGAGACACTTTAGAGTTTGTAAGTTTACAGGCAGATGCTTTAAATGCTCCACCATGTGAAGGTTCTGATTCCCAATCTGGAAAAAGTATTAGCTATTCAATTGGTGCTGAGCGGGTTCAGCATGCAGACTTCTATTTGCCGAAAATAGGTTTTTCTTTTATACGCCAATATAACTCACAAATGGATGAGCTTGATCAAAGCATGATCGGTGCACGTTGGATGATGCCATTTTCCAATATGATTCAACAAACTGCCCAAGGCTATTTATTTATTGATAGTAAAGGGCGAAAGCATCAACTGCCAGCTTCCATTACACTTGAAACTTATGAAGTTCCTTATGAGGGAATAATAGTACAACCTCTTAAAAATGGAGATTTGGTTCTAAAATTCGGTGGAGATTGGTCTTTTCAATTCCATCAGTTTTCACTTGGCCAGCCTTATCAATTGATTCAACAATTCAATGAAAAAACGCAAGAAAAGATTGACTTAAGTTATCTTATTTTCGATAAAGCTGCTTATCTTCAACATGTTGATTTTCAATTAGAACATGCCAAGCACCAATTAAAATTTGCTTTTAGTGAGCAAATTAAAATCATTGCGGTGTTTTTAGATGATAACGCTGAGCCATTAGCGCGTTATGATTATGATACCCAAGGTAACTTGATTAAAGCCATTGATCAAAATGGCCATACAAGAACATATGAATATAACCAATTTCATCAACTAACACGCTATACAGACCGTACAGGGCGTGGACAAAATATTCGGTACGAATCAACTGAAGCCAAAGCTAAAGCAGTAGAAGAATGGGCTGATGATGGCAGTTTCCATACTAAACTAAAATGGCATCCGCGCTTACGTCAAGTGGCGGTTTATGACGCTTATGATGTTCCAACTTACTATTACTTTGACCTCAATGGGTTTACTTACCGCACACGTTTAGCAGATGGACGTGAATCATGGTACAGCCGTGATGGGCAAAAGCGGATTACTCGTCAAATTGATTTTGAAGGGCGAGAGACTCAACAAGAATATAATGATCAAGATCAACTTGTTAAAATTGTCCAGCCAAATGGTGGGATAATTCGTTTTGCATATGATGAACAGGGTAATTTAATTGAAATTAAAGACCCAGAGGGTAGTATTTGGAAACGAGAATATGATAAAAATGGTAACCTTAGTAAAGAAATCAATCCATTAGGACATATCACCCAGTATAAATATAACAATAATAATCAATTGGTTGAAGTCATTGATGCAAAAGGTGGTGTTAAGAAAATTCGATACAATGAATTGGGGCAGATGATTTCATATACCGATTGCTCAGGTAAGAGTAGTACATGGGAATATGATGAAGATGGTGCACTTACAGCTGAACAAACCGCAAATAATAAAGTTGTACAGTATATTTACAGTACCAAGGGCCAAGATAAAGGGCAGCTACAAAGTATTATTTATCCTGATGGGTTAAAAGAATACTTTGAACATGATGAAGAAGGACGTTTACTTAAACATACCGATACGAAAGGTTTAGTAACGGAATATAAGTACAATCGAGTTGGCTTGTTAGAGCAGCATATTGATGCCAATCGACATAGCATAGCTTATCAATGGGACAAACAAGGCCGTATCCAAAAGCTGATTAACCAAAATCAAGCCGAATATTTGTTTGGATATAATCAATATGGATATTTGATACGTGAACAAGCCTTTGATGGAGAGGAAAAGCACTATAGTTACAATGAGAACGGAAGGTTATTTCAAATCCGTCAACCAAATATACTGACCCAATTTGACTATTATATAGATGGACAAATTGCTTCGAAAAGCTTTACCCATTTACATACAGGGCAGAGACAAATAGAACAATTTGACTATAACCTGAATAGCCAACTGAGCCGAGCCAGTAATGAGGTTAGCCAAATTGATTTCTATCGCAATGCACTTGGACAGTTGGTTAGAGAACACCAACATTATAAAATCCCAGAACTGAAACCGCTCACAGCAGTATTACGTTATGAATATGATGAGCTTGGAAATTTAATTAAAACCATTCGACCTGATGGCCAAACATTGAACCATCTTGTTTATGGTTCAGGGCACATTTATGCAATTGGTTTAAATAACCAAGAAGTTGCTTCATTTCAGCGTGATGATTTGCATAGAGAAACAACACGATTATTAGCTAATGGGCTTATTCAAACTAAACAATATAATGATGTGGGATTACTGAGTTCACAGTTCATTCAACCTGAGCAAGAAACTCAAGATTATTTACAATATCAAGAACATAGGTACTATCAATACGATCAAAACTATTTGCTTAGTCAAGTCGAAGATAGCCGTCTGGGTAAGCTCAATTATCAATATGATCCAATTGGGCGTTTAATCGCAGCTCAAAGTTTACATAAAACAGAAAGTTTTAATTTTGACCCCGCAGGTAACTTAATTGATTCTGACTCGGTATTAAGTCCAGCACAAATTAAAAATAACCTTATTAAAAGTTATAAAGGTAAACACTACCAATATGACGCTCAAGGTAATGTGACAGAGATTACTCAAGCAGGCAAAAACCTTAAACTGACTTGGGACAATCAAAACAGACTTATTCGAAGTGATAATAATGGTCTAGTTACAAAATATGGGTATGATGTATTTGGTCGTCGACTCTACAAAAAAACAGCTAATGCATTAACATTGTTTGGTTGGGATGGAGATTTAATGATATGGGAGTCTTTTAAATCTGCACAGACCAATTATACAAAGCACTATATTTATGAACCTGATAGCTTTGTTCCACTATTACAAGCAGGTTATAAGGATTTCATTCAACTGATAGAGACTCCTGATTATCAGGAATATCAAACAAAACCTTATTCTATTTATAAAGACCCTGTTTGGAATCGTAATCTTGGTAAAAAGCGTACTGATTTAGAGCAGATTACATTCTACCACTGTGATCAGGTCGGAACACCACAAACCATGACCAATACCAGCGGTGAATGTGTATGGGAAATTCTCCAAGACACATGGGGCGCGGTGTCGCAAATTAAAGCAGTAAATCAAGATAATCCATTTGAACAAAATAATTTACGCTTTCAAGGACAATATTACGATCTGGAAACAGAACTGCACTATAACCGTTATCGTTATTATGAACCTCATAGTGCAAGATATGTGAGTAAAGATCCGATTGGTTTAAGTGGCGGAATTAATACCTCTGCTTATGTAAGTGATCCAACTCAATGGATAGATCCACGGGGGCTTGCATCGACGAATTCGATTGGTTCATATGGAAGTGTAAAATCAGCATCAGATACATATGAAAAGTATGCAACAAGTAAAAGTTTAAAAGATGTAGCTGAAAGATATGCAGCAGGAAAAACTGCTAATGCAAGTATTGTGGCAGGTGTGGGAGTTGGCGGGTCTGTAGAATATAAAGGAAATGGCGTAACTAGGTCGACCTTAGAAAGAAGTATAGGCTTATATGGAGAAGCAAGTATAACTGAACCAGTCGATGGGTTTGCATTTGGTGAACGTAAAGATGGTAAGTATGTAGAGGCATGCGCTGGTGTTGTTAAATATAAGGCTTGTGGTGGTTCTAATACAGACAAGATCAATCTATATGGTAGATTGGAAAAACCACAAGGTATTTCTAAAGGATTGAAAATTGCTCAGGGCCAACAAACAACAGTTGACCATAAGTTACCGAAACTACCACGAATCCCAGATGCCCCATCCAAAATGGGTTATCATCCACTTGATTTTCCAAACCAAGGCATGTTTTAAATGAGAGATAATATGAAATTTTTCTTATCAATATTTATATTTAGTACATTAACTTTGGTAGGATGTGATTCATCTAATATAAAAGTTAAAAGTTCTAATAGTGAGTTAAGCAAATATCAAAAAGATGCAGAAAATGGTGACCCTGTTGCCCAATACAATATGGGCGTAGTATATCAACAAGGTTTAAATGGTGAGAAAGTCGATTTGGATAAGGCTGTTTATTGGTTTGAAAAAGCTGCTAAGCAAGGTGAAGAAGATGCTAAATATAATTTGGGTGTAATTTATATTAGTGATAATGCAAAATATAGAAATGTTAAAAAAGCAATGGAATTTTTTTTAGAAGGTGTGGGTAAAAATGACGCAGAATCAATTAATCAGTTAGGAATTATATATAAAGATGGTATTGATACTTCTGTAGATTATACAAAAGCATTATCTTTATTTAAACAAGCAGCTAATTTAGGGTCGAATAGTGCACAGTTTAATCTAGGAATAATGTATTTTAAAGGACAAGGTGTTAAACAAGATTTTACCGAAGCTAGAAAATGGTTTGAAAGAGCATATCAAACAGGTGAAAATATTGATGCAGCTTATACCCTTGCTGGAATGTATTATGAAGGGAGAGGAGGAAGTAAAGATATTAAAAAAGCACTAAATTTATATCAGTTCGCAGCTGATCATGGAGATCAAGAAGCTGCTAAAAATATAGAAATTATAAAAAAAGAATGTGGGTGCTGACAAAAAATTATTAAATTGAACTGAGTTTAGATAAATAATATCTAAGCTCAGAATTAAATATAATTAATAATTTGAATTTAAAATAATATTTTTAAATCCATATAAATAAATGCTTAGATAGGTGAAAATCCTACTTATGAGTTAATTTTATGTTTAGATAGATATTAATTTAACTTAGATAATTCTTGGAGTGCGTATGAGTTCCCTGCATCAGCAGACTTTTCAAACCATGTACGGGCTAAGGATAAGTTCTTATCCACTCCTAGCCCGTCTTTATATATTTTCCCGAGATGATATTGTGCATTGCTTTCACCTTGATTTGCAGCTGCTAAAAACCATTTTTGTGCTTGAGGATAATCTTGTTTTATACCATCTCCCAGTAAGTACATAAGCCCTAAATTATATTGGGCATCAATGTCTCCTTGGGTGGCAGCTTTCAAATACCATTGTGAAGCTTCTAACTTATTTTGAATTACTCCTCTACCATGTAAAAAAATGGTGGCAAGATTTGTCTGAGCATCTGAATCACCTGCATTCGCAGCAACTAAGTAGTATTTAATAGCCTTCTGATAGTCCTGCTTAATACCTAAACCTTTACTGTAGAAATTTCCAAGTTCGTTTAAGGATGGAATATCACCTTGTACTGCGGCTTTCTCATACCAATATTTGGCTTTGATATAATCTGGTTTAATATGCTCATTTCCCATGTATAATAAACCTAAATTATATTGAGCATTAACATAACCCTGATTTGCAGATAAAGTGTACCATTCAATAGCTTTTAATATATCGGGTTGAATGTCTTTATATCCTTCCGCATACATTACACCTAAATTGTACTGTGCTTCAGGATCTCCCTTTTCAGCTTTTGATCGGATATCATTTACATTAATATTATCTGTATTGGTCTGACTAGAGTATTGTTGTTCATTATTATCATTAGCTTGACTGACAGATTTTGCACAACCTGAATTTAAGATACTTAAAATACAAACAGTTAGAATTTTTTTTGATAACATCTTTTATCTCGGATAGATTAATGGGTGTTAATTTATTAAATAGGAATTCTACTTACTCAATTTGCAACGTAAAATAACATAAAAAAATAATGTTTAAAAAGAAGAATTTTCATAGATCAATTTTAAGAAAAGATATAAGTCTGTATCTATAGAAAATTATAATCTATCTAATTGCTAATTTTACTAATAAGGATAGTTCTATGATCATGTACATACTATTAAAGATTGAAAATATAATTTCAAAGTTTCACAAGACCAACAGTCAACTGTTGATCAAAAATTACGAGTACCTCAAAGAATTCCTCATACTCCCTCCAAAATAGGCTATCATCCACTTGATTTTCCAAACCAAGG
Source organism: Acinetobacter pittii ANC 4050 (assembly GCF_000399685.1). Taxonomy (GTDB): domain Bacteria; phylum Pseudomonadota; class Gammaproteobacteria; order Pseudomonadales; family Moraxellaceae; genus Acinetobacter; species Acinetobacter pittii_E. Next base: position 1,969,637 of record NZ_KB976987.1, on the reverse strand, counting down.
CATGTTTTAAATGAGAGATAATATGAAATTTTTCTTATCAATATTTATATTTAGTACATTAACTTTGGTGGGGTGTGATTCATCTAATGTAAAAGTTAAAAGTTCTAATAGTGAGTTAAGTAAATATCAAAAGAATGCAGAAAATGGTGACCCTATTGCCCAATACAATATGGGGGTAGTATATCAACAAGGTTTAAATGGTGAGAAAGTAGATTTGGATAAGGCTGTTTATTGGTTTGAGAAAGCGGCCGAACAGGGTGAAGAGGAAGCCAAAGCTAGTTTGGGTGTTATTTATTATACAGAGGGAACTAAATATACTAATATTCCTAAGGCTTTAGATACTTTTTCTGATCTTTCGAAAAAAGATAATAGAGTAGCTCTTAATTTTTTAGGAAGAATGTATAAGGATGGAGTTGGTGTAAAACAGGATAATAATAGGGCTTTTAATCTTTTTAATAGAGCTGCTCTTTTGGGTGACTTAAGTGCACAGTTTAATTTAGGTAATATGTATTTTAATGGCGAAGGAACTCCTTTGAATTATGAAAAGGCTGCCTATTGGTATAACAAGGCTATTATAAATGGGAAAGATGGAGATGCAGCTAAAATACTTGCTGGAATGTACTATGAAGGGAGAGGGGTAGAAAAAAACATTAGTAAATCAATTGAATTACTTCAAATTGCTGCTGATCAAGGAGATCAAGAGGCGGCCAAAAATATAGAAATTATAAAAAGAGAGTGTGGCTGTTAAGAAAAATTTATTAAAATTATCTGAGTTTAGATGAATGAGGTCTAAACTCAGGATTAAATATAATTAATAATTTAAAAAATATAGTGTTCTAATTGTTGAATTAACTTAATTTTAAATTATTATTGGTTTTAGAGATTCTAATGAAAATTGTCGCTATTTTCTCAATATTATTGATGCTTGCAGGTTGTGGTAAGAAATATACGATTACACCTGATGAGTTACCCATTGCTCATGTCAATCATAAATATTATCAAGTGATTAATATTTCAGGTGGTAAAGTCGTTGATACAGATCAGCCATTGAACACAAATATTCCTGAAGATTTAGGAATAACAGTTCAACCTGCTAATGATCGAGATGGTTATAATATTATTGAGGTCAAGGGAACCCCAAAGTATAAGGGTACATTTACAATTCATATTTGGGTTGGTTTTTATGCAGGTGGAGGTAATGAAATTAATAAAACCTATATTTTTACAGTTCAGTAGGGATTTTAAAAATTAAATTAATCTACATGTCTATTATTGAGCTAGATTATCTGTATATAAAAATAGTGTCGATCAAAGATGTTATAAATTATTTTTTATTTCTTTGCGCTAGGAAACATAAGGACGAATGGGAAGGAAAGCAATCAAAAATGCTTACTTTCCTTACTTTAAAAATAAATTAAACCTGAGTCTAAATTAAGTAAATTTTACTTCTTTTGCTTAAAACGATACTTACATTTCAAGCAGCGATAGTCTTGAAAAATATTTTTATCGATCATCACGCCTGCTTTTTTACCAAAAATATTACCGACGACACCGCCAGTAATTCCTGCACTAATGGCACCAACAAAAGTCCCTACAGTTCCACCAACAATCACGCCTAAAGGGCCAGCAACAGTACCAATAGCTGCTCCAACAGTCGCGCCAGTTGCTGCACCACCTACCGTACCTGCTGTTGTGCCAGCAGCTGTCAGTAAAACACCGCCAGTTGTTCTAAGTAATTTGTCATGGTCACGTGCTTCAATTTCTGTAGAACCACACTTAGGACATTGCAGAGCTTTTTCCATAAAATTTCCTGTCTTTCATCATTGAGAGACACAGTACGGCGCTAAATCATTTAAGTGGGTAAAGAACCTGTCTTACGATGGAATATCTTTTGCCTGTTGAGTGATTGCAACGATAACTGGTCTGCTTTGATTTTAGCTGAACATTGACACAAATATTTATAGATCATGTAAACACTTGTACTTTAATAATTATCTCATTAAATACCAATGTTTAGAATTACTAAGGCTTACATATCAGTGTGTCTATCAAAGAACATTTCAATAATGATGAATAGAATGTGAAGGGTTTTTTGAGTAGATTTTCTGAAGTTACTTAGGGTAATGAGCTGTAAAATGATAAAAGGCTTATCCTGTTTGAATAAGCCTTCTTTAAAGATTAGATTGATTTTTTCCAACTTAAAAATTTATATAGTCCAAACATGAATGTAATCCAGATTGGAATTAAAATCACCGATTTTTCAAATTCTTGAGTCCACATGATGTATAAAATCATGCCAATAAAAATTAAAACAATATAGTTACTCAAAGGGGAAAATAGAGCAGGGAATTTGGCAACTTTATTTTCAAGCTTCATGGCGTGTTTAAACTTTAAATGAGTAAAGCTAATAATTGCCCAGTTTAAAACCAGTGCAGCTACAGCCATGTACATGAGATAGCTTAAAGCTTGTTCTGGGATAAAATAGTTCAGTAATACACAACCAAAAATCAGAATAGAAGAAAAGATAACAGCAGGTGTTGGAACCCCTTGTTTACTTACTTTTGTAAAAATCTTCGATGCGTGACCCTGTACTGCGAGTCCGTATAACATACGGCTGTTTGCATACATACCGCTGTTATAAACCGACAGTGCAGCTGTCAAAATAATAAAATTAAGCAAATGCGCTGCCCAGCCAATACCAAGATGGCTAAAAATCATCACAAATGGACTTTTATCTAAACCACCGAGGTCAAGCTGATTCCAAGGAATGAGCGACATAATGATGGCAAGCGAAGCCACATAGAAAATTAAGATTCGAAAGATGACTTGATTAATGGCTTGTGGAATACTTTTTTCAGGATTTTCGGCTTCAGCTGCAGTCATCCCGATCAGTTCAATACCGCCAAAAGCAAACATTAAGAAGGCGAGCATATAAAATAGGCCCGAGAACCCATGCGGGAAAAATCCGCCATGCTGCCATAGGTTTGCAAAGCTAGCGATAGAATCATTACCTGCGGTAAGCAATAAATATAAGCCAAACACGATCATGGCAATGACCGCTGCAACTTTAATAATGGCTAACCAAAACTCAGATTCACCATAAAACTTAACATTGCCTAAGTTTAAACACGTGACTAAAACAAAGAAAAATAAGGCTGATATCCAAGCAGGAATGTGGGGCCACCAGTAATGCACATATTTAGCAACGGCTGTCAGCTCGGTCATCGCGACCAAAATATAAACCACCCAATAGTTCCAGCCCGATAAAAAACCTGGGAACTTGCCCCAATATTTTTGTGCAAAGTAACTAAAGGAACCAACCACAGGTTCTTCTACGATCATTTCACCCATTTGGCGCATAATTAAAAATGCGACCAAACCGACAATGGCATAACCTAAAATAATAGAAGGACCAGCAGACTGGATGACTTGTGCAGAGCCTAAAAATAAACCTGTCCCGACAGCACCACCCATGGCAATTAACTGGATATGGCGATTTTTAAGTCCGCGTTTTAATTGGGAAGATGAATTGCTCAAAATATATGCGCTGAATAAAAAAGCTGGCGCTATTGTAATAGATTGGTTAGGGATAACCTAGTTTGAAAAGGATTTTACTCCGCTAAATAAAAGGGATCCGTACAAAGCTATACGAATCCCTTTTTGAAAATTGGTTATCTTATAAATTAGAAAGATACCATTTTGCCCGGATTAATCATTGCGCCGATGCCATACATACTTTTCGCGAGCGGAATAACAACGGGTGCAAGGGTACGACCAAACATAATATTTTGATGATCAATTTTAGATAACATTTCAAAATCGTTAGATTGCCCAACAAAGTCATTCGCAATGGCTTTACCAATACGTACAGTTTGTGCAACGCCGTGACCACTCCAGCCGTGAACAGCATAGATTGGGAATTTATTGCCAAACTTACGGCTATCGACTGCACCATTTACAGTTAAATCAGTGGTTCCACTCCAGACAAAATCCATTTCTAGATTTTTAATTTGCGGGAACACGGTATGAATGCGATGCTCTAGATAATTTAAAGTTTTCTCTGGACCCCAGCAGGTTCCTGTGCCTTGGCCTCCAAAGAGTAAACGGTTATTAAACACGGGACGGTAGTAATCAATCTGGAACTGGGTGTCATAAACTGGATGCCCAAATGGCAAAAGCTCTTTTGTATCAAGCTCTAGCGGGGCAGTCGTTGCAACATAAGTATAGAAAGGGATAGTGGTATTGTTTTGCTCTGATAAAAGTTTAAAAGAAGCATGGTGTACTGCTAACACCACAGACTTTTTAGCTTTTACGATGGCATTTGCTGTTTGAACATAAATACCATCTGATTTTTCTTCTATTGAAAGGACTTCTGTTTGTTCATAAACAGTACCGCCATTTTGGCAAAAACCATAAATTAAACCGCGGTTTAAAGCTAAAGGATGGATTTGTCCACCCAACTCATCAATTAAACCACCTGTGTAATAATCAGACTTAATAAAGTCCATAAGTTCGTGTTTACCCACAATGCGGGTATGGTCTTCACCTAAATATTTTCGTGCATCGGCGCCTTGTGTTAAACCAACCAAATGTCCTTCATGAACAGCAGCAGTAATGTGACCGTATTTACGGTCAAAGTTGAGTTGGTATTTTTCCGAGATGTCATCGATGAGTTGCATGGCTTCCGTAGAGGTAAAATGCCAGAGTTTTTTGGCATCTTCGTAGCTTAAGCGATCGGCCATTTCTTGGGCTTCCCAACGAGCTAAACCAGGGGTGAGTTGTCCACCATTTCGACCAGAAGCTGCGCTACCTACACGGTTTTTTTCTAATAAAACGGTATCTACACCTTGTTCAGCTAAATGTAAGGCCGTAGATGAACCTAATAAACCACCGCCAATAACCACCACATCGCATTCAATATCAGCTTTTAAACTCTCAAAGGTATGCCAATCAGAAAGTGAGCTTTCATAGTAGTTCGCTGGATTATCTACCGATGTGCCTTCTACAGTGGTTGCGTCAAATTTTGCATGTTTTGGATTTAACCAGCTCCACTCTTTGCCCACTTGTAGAGATTTACTTGGTTTATATTCCACGTCTTTTAAAAGTTGAGGTTTAGAAATAATTTTCATGACAAAAGTTCCTTAAAAATTAATAAGCATTACTAATAGCAATGCTTTGTTTTTTAATCATTTTATAGATAAATAGGAGAATACCTAAAGCTAACCAGAAACATCCAAAAATCAGTGAAGATGAATCAAGATTAAGCCAGAGGCAAATAATGCTGATCACAGAGATAAGCGGTAAAAAGAGGTTTAGAAATTTATTTTTAAACCCTGAGCGCTGTTTATCTTTAATATAAAACTTCATAAAAACTGAAAAATTTACGGCTGTAAAAGCGACTAGCGCACCAAAGCTAATCAGGCTGACGACTTGGGCTAAGTCTAGAAAAACCGCGGACATCGAAATAAGACCAACAAATAAGACCGAAAAAAACGGTGTACCTAAGGAGATGTGAATTGTCCCAAAATACTTTTTAGGAAAAATATTATCGGTGCCCATTATATACAGTAAACGTGAAGCACTGGCATGAGAAGCGAGACCAGAGGCGACAGTGTTCATAATTTGCCCGCATAAGAATACGGATTGGAAAAAAGCACCACCGACATAAAGCACAATTTCAGGCAACGCTTCTGATGGATGCTGAAAGCGTAGATTATTTGGAAAATAAAGCTGAATAAACCAAGCGGCTGTGAAAAAAATAAGTCCGCCAGCGAGAGTCGTTAACATGACCGCACGGGGGATGTTTTTGGTAGGTTGTTTGGTTTCATTTGAAAGCGTAGTAACCGCATCAAAACCTAAAAATGAAAAGCACAAAACTGAGGCACCCGCAACGAGCGGTAGTATAGATTGGTGCTCATGCCAGAGTGGAGCCAAAGTAAGCACATGCTCATAACCTTGAGTAGAGCCAATACCCTTAATCACTAAATAAACAAAAATGACCATGAGGATGATAGGTGCAAATACAAACAATAGACTCAAATTGGCGAGTAACCGAATGCGGAAACAATTCACTAAAGTGACTAGGCCCGCCGATACAAGCACCCAAAACCAGTAAGGCAGACTTGGAATTAGTGCTGTGAGATAAATTGCAGCAAGTAAAACATTAATGAGGGGCAGTAATAAATAGTCGAGTAGGGAACACCAACCGACAAAAAAACCGCTTTTTGGCCCTAAACTTTCAGCTGTATAACTATATGCCGAGCCTGATTTTTCTGAATTTTTACTGAATCTTGCATAGCTCCAAGCGGTGAGTAGCATGGCACCAAGTGCAAGTAAATAGGCCAGTGGTACGTGTCCATTGGTAATTCCAGAGACAATACCGAAAGTATCGAACACCGTCATGGGAGTCATGTAGGCAATACCAATAATGGTGACTTGCCAAAGAGACAGTTTTTTTAAGGAAGACGTTTTATTTTCCATGTCATTTCAACCTCAAATTCGTTGTTTTGCTTTTCATCCGGAAAAGCGATGCTATTTTTGAGCCAAAACTTCCCCTAGACCTGAATAAACATGTCTATTTGAAGAAATTTTGTACAAAAGTGGGTGGCTGTTTTGCCTTGGTGATGCCCTAAAGCAAAGTCAAATATTTATATTTTTCGACGTCACTCTAAATCACGACCAGTTGAAAAGATTGACACGGCCGTGACAAAACCTGCTGTTGGCTTTGGCCTTTAAATAATGTGCCTGTTCTGATGGTGATGTCATTTGAAGTAATCACTCGAGAAGAGTCGTTAATCACAATTGCTTTTTGTTTTATGTTTTTAAGCTTCGGCATAAGAATTTTTTCGAGTGCGGAAACTAAAATATCGGTAGCAATTACACCGATAAATTGATCACGAATCATGACCGGATGGGCAAGGGTGATGGTGTATGCACCATTGCAAATATAGTCGACATAAGGCCCATGTATGCACGGACTCTTATTTTGAGCAGGTTTATGGAACCATTCAAAAGAGCGGAAATCTAAAAATCGCTGAGCATTTTGATAGTTTTCAAGCTTAGCTTGTTGCAATTGATCTTCTTTTTTATACCACCATTCGAGTGTCCAATAATCTTGTTCTTCTTGCGTTGCAGGGCTATAACTTGCAAAGCCGATGCCTTGACTGTAATGGCTTTCCTGTAAGGCTTTTTTAATTTCTTTTTGCAAAGCTGAACGCTCTGAACCTGAAAGCTTAACGTCTTTCGTTTTTTCAGGTTCATGTTTTGAGAGAATTTTACTCGCTTTGGTCGCCAGTTTTTCTGTAATGGCTGTCGTTTCCTCCACCACCGTCTTTAACAAATTTTGAAGCTCTTCTATATCTAAATGTTGGGTCATTCCTATAACTCCTAAAATTCCGTATTTCTCACTTGATACTTTATAAGCGCTCTACTTTATTGTTTTTATTCGATAGATAACTTATATCGAAGCATTTGGTCTGTTAGCATCGAAATAATTTTTCGTGCCTGAATAACAGCATCATCTTCATTGCCTTGAACAAAAGATGATAAAAGTTGGTGGTATTGAGCGACGACCGATTGATGAAATTGATCATCTTGGTAAAGCACAGCAATGAGGGGTGCCCATTCGGCTTGTATGGTTAACTCTTGATTTGCCAGTCGAGCTGATTGAGCAAAAGAGGTGAGTGTTAACAAGCAACGTAAATCAAGTTGGGCACGTGTGTCTGCTTCAACGGCCTGTTCAAATTGATCAATAAGTTCTTTGATTTTGCCTAATTCATATTCAGTGGTTCTTTGTGCTGCCAAATATGCACCATGGCTTAAAATTGCACTATGAAACTCGCCTAAATCAGCTAGATACTCATTGGACGCTTGGCGAAGAGGGTGTTTGTTTAAGAGTAAATCGGAAGGTAACTCACAAACAAAGCTTCCGCCGTTTCGCCCGCGTCGTGTATCAATCAGACCTTTTACGCGTAAAGTATTTAAAGCTTCACGTACTGTAATCGGTGACACACCCATTAAGCGAGCTAGATCCGCCTCGTTAGGAAGCTGTTCATTGCTTTTGAGCAATCCAGAGATAATTGCATTTTCCAAGCGTTCTACAACTTGTTCCGATCGAGTTGCCTGAGCGATAGGTGCAAAAATTATCGTATATGCTGACATGGCGAATTCTCTAAAAGCTAAGTCAGAGACTTAGCTTAATGAAACGGATAAATGGTTAAAACACGCCATATTGATGGACTGCCTGTTCATCTTCAGGCACAGCTGGTATTGCATCCCAAAGTTCAACAATTTTGCCATTATCTACACGCCATAATTCAAAATAGGCATGTCGATTTCCGGCAATACTTCCTTCAGAATGTGTCAAGACAAATTGACCATCAGCAATGGAGCGATGCGTTTTGGAGTATACCAAACCTTGTCCTTCATTACGGATATTGTTCAAAAAATCAATTACTGCTTTAACACCATCGCCAATATCTGGGCTATGTTGAATGAACTGATCGTCGTGGGTGTATTCTTTAAAAGCTTCGTAATTGCCATCAATTAATGACTTTTTAAAGAAAGAGGTCACAATCTCACGATTTTTCTCTGCATCATGGTGAGTGACGATTTCAGTTGGTCCATCTAACTGCGTTCTACCACTTACATTCGGTGCAGCTTCTGCCACAAGACCGTCCCAGTGTTCTACAATTTTGCCGTCTTTCACTCGGTAAATATCAAAACCAACTAAAGGGTTTTCATCTAGGCCCTGAAAGCGGCCATGAATCGCAACCAAGTCACCGTCTGCCAATACACGTACAGCTTCATGTTGCATGTCGGGGCAGTCTTCTACCAGTTGGCGAAGGCCTGAAAGACCATTTGCAACGAGTGGTGAGTGCTCTATAAAGTCTTCAGAAAAATAACGGTCCAGAGCAGTGGTGTCGTGCAAATTAAATAGCTCGTGATGGGCTTTAGTCACCAAGTCTTTCATTTCTTGTTTATTCATTTTGATCTCCTTTCAAAGTTCATTGTTATTATTCGTTTGAACTCATCACATGTTTAATACGGGTATATTCTTCAAAACCGTAGCCAGATAAATCTTTACCATAACCTGATTTTTTGAAACCACCGTGTGGCATTTCTGCGGTTAAAGGAATATGAGTGTTAATCCAAACTGTACCGAAATCCAGTTCACGAGACAGACGAGTTGCACGGGCATGATCTGTGGTCCAAACACTTGAAGCTAGGCCATATTCAACGTCGTTGGCTTTTTCAATCGCATCATTTTCATCTGTAAATTTCTGAACGGTAATCACTGGTCCAAAAATTTCATTTTGAATGGCTTCGTCGTGTTGTTTTAAACCACTAATAACAGTGGGTTCAAAATAGAAACCTGGACGGTCTGCCTGTTTGCCGCCTGTTTCAACTTTGGCATGAGCAGGTAAGTTGTCAATGAAGGCTTTAACATTTTTTAATTGATTGGCATTGTTAAGCGGACCATAAAGTGCGTCTTGATCATCAGGTTCGCCAAAACGGGTATTTTTTGCAGCTTCAACGAGTTTAGCTAAAAATTCATCATGAACAGATTCAGCCACAATTACGCGTGTTGCCGCAGTACAGTCTTGTCCTGCGTTGAAATAGCCCGTTAAAGCAATCATTTCAACTGCTTTATCAAGATCAGCATCTTCAAAAACGACCACAGGCGCTTTACCACCAAGCTCAAGATGAGCTTTCGCTAAATTTGCTGCGGCAGAAGCTGCAACTTGTAATCCGGCACGAACCGAACCTGTAATAGAAACAAGAGCAGGGGTTTTATGTGATACAACTTTTGAACCGACCTGAGCCTGACCTAACACCACGTTAAATGCACCTTTAGGGAAAAATGGCGCTGCAATTTCTGCCAATAAAAGCGTACTTTCAGGCGTCGTATCGCTTGGCTTAAGTACCACTGTGTTACCTGCAGCCAAAGCCGGTGCAATTTTCCAAACAGCCATCATGAGTGGATAGTTCCAAGGTGTAACTTGGCCAACCACACCGACAGGTTCACGGCGAATAGAAGAGGTTAAACCTTCTAAATATTCACCTGAAGCTGTGCCATTGAGTAAGCGGGCAGCGCCTGCAAAGAAACGAACCTGATCTGCTGAAGCGCCCACTTCTTCAGATGCAATTAAGTGTTTTAACTGACCTGTATTACGACTTTGCGCCTCAATTAAACGCTCTGCATTTGCTTCAATCGCATCTGCCAAATTTAATAATGCTTTTTGACGAGTCGAAGGTGTACTACGTCCCCAAATTTTAAATGCTTCTTTTGCAGCAGCATAAGCTGCATCAACTTCTGCCTCAGTTGCATTCGGTGATTGTGCATAAACTTCACCAGTCACGGGGCTTACCAAATCGAAGTAATCAGATCCTTTGCTAGCAACATATTCGCCGTTAATAAAGTGTTGTAGTTGAGTTTTAGCCATTTTTTATACCTTGTCCTTAGGTTTTAACATATAACATATAAGACTATATGTATTATGTTTTAAATTATCTGTCAAATGCTTTGATAATGGGAGTGGGTGAAAAAAGTTGGAATTTAAATCAGATCAGATTTTAAGTTTTTGATTTGATTATTTAAAAAAAATTAAAAATTTATTGAGGATTTTTAGAAGATGTTGATTGTCGTAATAGTTCAAGAGATTTAAGGAAAGGCAAGAGCAGAATTTTTCTAATCAAAAGCAAGTTGATGAACTAAACCATATGCTTAGCTCATCAATTTCGTTTTTATGATTTGAAATTAAAGTGAATGATTAGGTCTTATGACTCGCAAGCAGAATACTGGTTTCGCTGTTATAAATACCTGAAATATTTCTAATTCTTTCTAGAACTTTGTCGAAGTTTTCTAAGGTGTCAGAACGTAGCTCGACCAGAATGTCCCATTTGCCATTGGTTTTATGCAGACACTCCACGGCACTTTCGAGGCGTAATTCTTTAATCACAGACTGCGCTTTGGTCCCTTCAACCATAATGCTCATCCATGCACGGATGACGTTGCGTTCAGCATTGGGTTTAAACCGTACTGTATATCCGGTAATGATGCCCGAAGATTCCAAATATTCGATTCTCTTCTTAACCGTTGCGCGTGAAACGTGAACTTTTTCGGCTAACTCGGTAACGGACATTCGTGCGTTATCTTTAAGTAAACCTAAAATAATTTGATCAATGTTGTCCATATTGTAATTGTCAATTATCAAATTGGTAAAAAATAATTCATTTTTTACTAAAATACAAATTTTTTGAATCAATTTGATTTTGAATAATAGGGACATCAGTTAAGCCCAATAATTCAATTTAATGGATTAGATAAGATGAATAATTTTACAGTTTCTAGAAATAATTTTAATGAGTGGATGGTTCCAGTTTTTGCACCGGCAAATTTCATTCCGGTACGTGGCGAAGGTTCACGTATTTGGGATCAAGAAAATAAAGAATATATCGATTTTGCAGGCGGGATTGCAGTAAACGCATTAGGTCATGCGCATCCAGTGGCAGTAAATGCTTTAACAGAACAAGCAACAAAACTTTGGCATGTTGGTAACGGTTATACCAATGAACCTGTTCTACGTCTTGCAAAACAACTCACTGAAAGTACATTTGCAGATAAAGTATTCTTCTGTAACTCAGGTGCAGAAGCCAATGAAGCAGCATTAAAATTGGCTCGTAAAGTTGGTTTAGACAGTGGTGTAGCTGGCAAAAGCGGCATCGTTGCATTTAACAATGCATTCCACGGCCGTACCTTATTTACCGTTTCAGCAGGTGGTCAACCTAAATATTCACAAGACTTTGCACCACTTCCAAATGGTATCAACCATGTTGCCTTTAATGATTTAGAAGCTGCAAAAGCAGTGATCAATGAGCAAACATGTGCTGTTATTGTTGAGCCAATCCAAGGTGAAGGTGGCGTTATTCCTGCTGACCTTGAATTTTTAAAAGGTTTGCGTGCACTGTGTGATGAGTTCGGTGCCTTACTGATTTTTGATGAAGTACAAACGGGTGTTGGCCGTACCGGTGCACTTTATGCCTACATGAACTCTGGTGTTATTCCAGATGTGTTAACCACTGCAAAAGCATTGGGCGGCGGTTTCCCAGTCGGTGCAATGTTAACAACCGATAAGTTTGCCCCACATTTTTCAGTAGGTACACATGGCACGACTTATGGTGGTAACCCGCTAGCAAGTGCGGTTGCGGGTGCAGTATTTGAATTTATTAATACGCCTGAAGTACTTGAAGGTGTAAAAGAGCGTCATGACTACTATAAAAACGCTTTAAATCAATTAAATGAAAAATATAAAATTTTTGAAATGATTCGTGGTGAAGGCTTACTGATTGGCTGTGCTTTAAAAGCCGAATTTGCTGGTAAAGCAAAAGATATTAATAATCTTGCGGGCGAAGAAGGTTTATTGAGTTTGATTGCTGGTCCAAATGTTATCCGTTTTACGCCATCTTTAATTATTCCATTTGCTGATATTGATGAAGGTCTAAAACGCTTTGAACGTGCGCTTGCTCGCTTTGTAGAAATTCAAAAGGATGAACAAGCAGCATGATGATTATTCGCTACATTGAACCTAAAGATGTTAATGACCTTTACCTGTTGGCGCAAAAAGCAGGTTTTGGTTTGACCTCTTTGCAGCCAAATATGGAAAAGCTTGCTGCTCGTATTGAACGGGCATGTAAAACAGTCGCAGGCGAACTACCAAAGGCAGATCAGGTTTACTTATTTGTTTTAGAAGATACTGAACTCAACAAAGTTGTCGGCGTTTGCGGTATTGAAGTAGCACTGGGGTTAAGAGAGCCTTGGTATAACTTCCATGTTGGGACACAAGTGCATGCGTCAGAACCGTTAAGTGTTTATAACGCTTTACCGACTTTGTATTTGAGTAATGACCATACAAACTGTAGTGAGCTTTGTACTTTATTTTTAGATCCTGACTATCGCTTAAATAAAAATGGCAAATTTTTATCTAAAGTCCGTTTCTTATTTCTCTCAGCATTCCGTCAATATTTTGAAGAAACGATTGTTGCCGAAATGCGCGGATATTCTGACGCCAATGGGCAGTCACCATTTTGGAATGCGGTAGGTCATAAGTTTTTTAATATCGAATTTACCAAGGCCGATTATTTAAGTGGTGTAGGGCAGAAGGCTTTTATTGCTGAGCTGATGCCAAGACATCCACTCTATGTCGATATGTTACCTGACGATGCTAAAGCCGCGATTGGCATTGTGCATCCGAATACTCGACCAGCCTACAACCTGCTGTTTGAAGAGGGACTACGCTATAAAGGCTATGTCGATATTTTTGATGGGGGCGCAACGCTACAAGCGGATATTGAAAATTTACGGGCAATTAAAGAAAGTCAGTCTGTAACGGTTCAAATTGAACAGCCTCAAAATATCGCTGTAGGGGATGAGTCTTACATTGTGGCTAATGATGATTATGAAAATTATCGGGCTATTCTTGTGTATAGCCAGCCTCATCAGAACATATTGCAGTTAACAAAAGAACAGGCAAAACAATTGAATGTCGAAAATGGCTCTTTGGTTCGTGTGCTAAGTGTTCAAGTTAAACAGGTTGCGAGTCCAGAAGTGGTAAAGAAGCTCAAAGAGACTAATCATTTTCGAATGGCTGTTAATTAATCAGTAATACTACACATTTCACCAAATTTAAGAAGGAATAATATATTATCGCTAGCGCAAGATGAGTATATGGATAAATACAATCTTGCTCGCTGAGCTGAGATTAATTAGCCTGTTTTTCTATATATAAAGGGTAAGTAAGTAAAATATTTAATTAATTTATATATTTTAGGTATTTATTGAAAATATATTGAGAAGAGCGGGCTAATATAATAATGAAGGAAAGGAATGATGAATAATTTTTATTGTTATAGGTGATAGCTTTTAAAAAGGAATTTATAAGGTCTTAAGTGATTTAATAATATTTTTAGAATGGTTTAATGGATTAAATTAATAATCATATAATTTATTTATTATTAAAGCATTTACGACGGTTGCTATAAATTGGAGTAAATATTACATGAGTAAGAATAAAGGAAAGCAGTTCCTGGAAGGAGATCTTCTTGGTAGTCAACATATGACTGATCAAGAAGAAGAGAAATTGCAGCGCTCATTGACAAATCGTCATATTCAGATGATCGCAATCGGTGGTGCAATTGGTACTGGATTATTTATGGGTTCCGGGAAAACATTAAGTGTTTCGGGTACTTCAATTGTTTTAACCTATTTAATTATTGGTTTCTTCTTTTTCTTCGTGATGCGGGCAATGGGTGAATTGTTGCTTGCGAACACTAATTTTAAAACCTTCGCCGATTTTGCAACAGCTTATCTCGGTCCATGGGCGGGGTTTTTCCTTGGTTGGTCCTACTGGTGTAACTGGATTATTACTGCGATTGCCGATGTAATTGTAATCGGAGGGTACATGCAGTTTTGGTATCCCGATTTACCCGTCTGGATTCCGGCATTTACATCATTGGCCATCTTAACCATACTTAACTTTGTGGCCGTTCGATTGTTCGGTGAACTTGAGTTTTGGTTCTCACTCATCAAAATTACTGCAATTATTCTATTTATTCTGGCTGGTATTTATTTAATTGGTACTGGGTTTACTTCACCAAATGGTGTTAAGGCTTCAATGAGCCATTTGTTTGAAACAGAATCGATGTTTCCTTATGGCGTTACAGGTTTCTTGGCAGGCTTCCAAATTGCCATATTTGCGTTTGTGGGTATTGAGCTTGTTGGTACAACTGCTGCTGAAACCAAAGACCCGCATAAATCACTTCCAAAAGCGATTAACTCTATTCCTTTACGCATTTTGTTATTCTACGTAGGTGCATTGGTTTGTATTATTGCGGTCACATCTTGGGCTAAGGTTTCACCAGAAAAAAGTCCGTTTGTAGAAATGTTTACTTTAGTTGGATTACCAATTGCAGCAGGTTTAATCAATTTTGTTGTTGCGACTTCGGCTTTATCTTCTGCAAACAGTGGAATCTTTGCGACTAGCCGGATGTTATACGGTCTAGCGTTAGACAACGATGCACCTAAAAGCTTTAGTAAACTGTCAAAAAGAAAAGTTCCTATTAGAGGCTTAATATTTTCAATGGCATGCGTGACAGCGGGAACATCTATTTTATTTATTGTGCCTAATGTAATGACCGCATTTACGATTATTTCAGCACTGACTTCAATTTTATGTATTTTTACATTTATGTTGATTGTGCTTTCTTATATTTCTTATCGTAAAAAATTTCCTGAGTTACATATTCAATCTCAATATAAAATGCCAGGTGGTTTATTTATGGCATGGCTGACCATGTTATTTTTAGTTTTTACTATTGTAATTTTGGCTTTAGATCATGACACTTTAATTGCGCTTGAATGCTCACCAATCTGGTTTATTGGTTTATTTATTGCCTATAAGTATAAAAAGAAAAAAATGATGCAACTTGATATTTTGAAAGCACAAAAGGCTGATTATATTTAAGCTAGAAGATGAAATATTTTTAAAGCTAGGCGTGAGTCTAGCTTTTTATTTTTAAATAATAATTTCTGATTAAGATAATTTGTTTATGGTTACAAAATTTAGTAGCAAACTTACTCAGAAAATTTTTGTAAGGTCTGAAATATTTTTCAGGATTTTAAATATAGTCATAAATATTAAAATGAATTAAATTAATTTTAAAACTAAAGATTACAAAGTAAAAGGAATAGTAATCCCATGATACTTAAGTGTAATGATAGTAATTTGTACGATTTTACTATTGGGAAAAGATATATCTGTTTTGGGGTACAATTTAATGAGTATCTAAATGAAACAAAGGTATCCGTTCGCCGCGATTCGGATGGAACCCCTGTTATTCTAGAAATTTCTAAATTTGAAATAATTAATCCTAATATACCTGAAGGTTGGGAAATTTCACTTTATAAACAGGAAGATATTATAACTACGACTATTGAACCTAAAGAATTTAGTGGAGCATTTTGGGATGACTATCATGATGGAAATTCTAAAATGGAAAAATTATTTGAAGATACTTATTTAAAGATCTGTAAATTCCATAATTTTTCTATTACATCGGATGATTAATTAAAAGCCGATAAAAAAGCCTCATTACGAGGCTTTTTCTATAAAGGTTACTTAATATTCGGATCGCCTTTTTTCAAGAAAAAGCGTATTGCTAATTTTTGTAGGAAGGTTCCATAAGGAGGGTGGAAAAGCTGAGTTGGGAAGAACCTATGGCGAATAAATACAGTTTTTGCATGTGAAAGTTCACGGAAGCCTTCTTCACCATGATATGACCCCATACCTGAGTTGCCAATACCACCAAAAGGAGCATCATGGTTAACTACATGCCAGCCCCAGTCATTAATGGTCACACCACCCGAATGAGTTTCACGTAAAATCCGGTCGCGTTCTACTGAGCTATGCGTAAAGCAATAAAGCGCTAAAGGTCTTTCGTCCGATTTCACATAGGTAATCGCATCATCTAAAGAGTCATAAGCTACCACAGGTAAAATAGGGCCAAAGAGTTCTTCTTTCATAATGCGCATATCTGGCGTGCAATTCAGCACAATCTGTACAGGCATCCTGCGACCTTGTTGGTCAAAGCTGTAAGTATCGCAAGGAATAATACGGGCACCTTTTTCTTGCGCATCGGTCAAAATATCTTGAATGCGGTTTAAATGGCGGTCATTTACAATCGATGTGTAATTCTGATTATTTTCAATGTCTTGACCAAACATTTTTATAAAGCTTGATTTTGCAGCATTCACAAACTCATCAATACTTTCTTTGGGAACCAACGCATAGTCAGGCGCTACACAGATTTGACCACTGTTTGTCGCTTTACCATGCGTAATGCGTTTTGCTGCATCAGCAAGCGGGTAATTGCGGCTGACAATTGCAGGTGATTTACCACCTAACTCAAGCGTAACAGGTGTTAGATTTTCAGCCGCTGCTCGCATGACGACCTTGCCAATCGCAGGAGAACCAGTAAAGACGATATGGTTAAACGGTAAAGAGGTAAATCTTGCTGGATCTGTAATTTCTTCACCAAACACGGCTACTTCATCTTCATTAAAGACTTCGGCAAGCATGCGTCGAAGCATTGCATTGGTATTTGGGGTAATTTCAGGCAGCTTAATCATAACTCGGTTGCCTGCAGCTAATGCGGCAATGAGCGGACCAAGTGCTAAATAAACGGGGAAGTTCCAAGGAACAATCACACCAACCACGCCTTTAGGTTGGTATTGCACACTTAAACGGTTCGATAAAAATAAAAGCTCGGTACGGCGTTTACTTGGGCGCATCCAGCGGCGTAAATGATGAATCGCATGATCAGCCTCTAACACTGAGCCAAGCAAATCTAATAGTTTAGATTCATCAAGTGATCTTGAACTAAAATCGGAATTAATCGCGGAAGCCAAAGCATCTTGATAACGAATAATTTGTTTTTTGAGTTGATGCAGTTTTGTGCGGCGTGCTTCAAGAGTTGGGTATGGATCTGCCTCAAAATTGGCACGTTGTTTGGAAAAAATAAGTTCCATATGTTCAGTGGCAGAGCCGCTATATTCTTTTAAAGTGGAGTGTTCCATTATTGTTCCTTCCATACTTTTGCTTATCATACTTTATGCTTGAAGCGTCGTATGGTCGATGTTAAATTGAGACAACAAGAGGTAGTTTAGTGCCATTATGCACGTCACTCTAGGGATGGTGTGAATTAAATGCCTAAAAATATTTATAAAGATACAAATTCTATTATCGAAGGAAGTTATGATAATACCTCCTTAGGCGCCAATACATATTTGCTGGGTTTGACCAGTTTGTTTGATGAAATGGGTTTGCAAGGCCATTCAATATCAGGTGTTTTATCTGGCACAAATATTTCACCTGATGCGTTGAACCAATCCTCTTTATATATTTCTCAGTTTCAAAAAATTCAGCTATTTCACAATATTCAAAAGCTATCTCTCGATCCCTTAATTGGACTACGCGCAGGGCAAAAGCAGCGGTTGTCTGATTTTGGGGTATATGGCTATGCGTTATATTCCTCACGTAATTTTAGACAAGCAGTCGAGCTTGGTATTCGACACATTAAGCTTGCAGGACCTATTTTAAAGAAGTCATTTTATATTCGAGATGATGTTGCGATTTTTGAAGGGCAGGACATTATTACACTGGGTAAGCTTTTGCCTTTGGTGTGCGAGTTTTGGTTTAGCTCCATGCAAACTTTAATTGAACGCGTGCTTGAAGGACCATTTCAAGCGAAGAAGCTTTTGTTGCCCTATCCAGCGCCTGACTATGCAGAAGAATATGAAAAAGTGTTTCATTGTCCTGTTCAGTTTAATGCTGGGGTGATGCAATGGCACTTTGATTTAAAGTGGCTCGATGTACCTTGCCCAAATGCCAACCCGATTACTGCGGACATGTGTAAGTCGTTTTGTGAGCGGATGCTAGGTGCTGCTGAACTTGAAGAGCCTGAGTTGGTGAAAACGATTCGTTTAATACTATTGGATGGAACAGGGCTTTTTCCATCAGCTCAAGAAATGGCTGAACGCTTACATATATCAAAGCGTACCTTACATCGGCGCTTGGCAGGTTTTGATTTAACCTATCAAGAATTGTTAGATGAGACTCGTCGCCGTCTTGCTGATGAATATTTGCGAGAAACAACTTTAACCGTAGATGAAATTGCTGAGAGAATTGGCTTTTCAGATACCTCTAATTTTAGAAAAGCCTATCGTCACTGGACAGGCATTTCACCAAATGAGTATCGAATACAGTACCTAAATTAGAATCAGGTATGTCGCTATTTAAATCGAGAGAGTAACTTGTTCTGTAAAAATGGATTACAGAGCAAAATCGCAAATAAAATAATAAATATGCCGATAATGCTGAATAGATCCGGTAATTCGTGCCAAAAAACAAATCCCCATATTCCTGCAAAAATAATGGCAATGTAATTCATTGGGCCAATTTGTCCTGCCGGTGCTAAGCTATAGGCATAAGACATAAACAGTTGACTAATATTAGCTAAAAGTCCTGCGGCAATGAGTAGAGCTAGTTCATGCCAAGTGAAAATGCGCCAATGCCAGAACATTGGAATAGATGAAATTAAACTACCAAAAATACAGAAATAAAAAACGATACGTTCAGGCGGCTCTGTACTGGTTAAAGCTCTTACGGTGACAAATGCCATTGCGGATAAAAAGCATGCACCCAAGCCAATAAAAGATAATGCGTTAAATAAACCTTGGTCGGGTTTAGCAACAAATAGAACTCCAACAAGCCCAATAACTGCGGCAAAAATCATCGATTTGGTAATTTTTTCTTTTAAGAAAAGCCATGCAATCAACGGAATAAAAATAGGAGATGAATAACTAAAAACCATTGCATTTGATAGCTTTAAGTTCGCAATGGCATAGAAAAAACCATACATTGCGGCAAGTCCAACTAGGCTTCGCCACGTATGCATCCAGAGTTTATCGGTTTTAATAAAGTCTAGACCCTGTTTAAACAGCATCGGAATAAAAATAAATAAACCCACTGCATTTCTAAAAAACACGACAGTCGCATTGTCTACCGTTTGTGAAGCAAAACGAATGCACACTCCCATAATGGAAAATAATAATGCCGATGTCATAAGACAAAGCAGTGCTTTTCCAAGTTGAGTTGAGGGGAGGTTTGAAGCAGTCTGATTTTGCATAGAGAAATAGAGTTCTTAATTTTCGATGTTATTTTAGCAGCGATGTTAAGTTTTGGTGAAATGTGTCGTAATTAATAAGGGAAATAAGAAAGATGAGGTGATATAACCTCATCTTTTAAACTTTATTAGGTCACGGGTGCAGGGTTAAATACAGCGAGTGAGTTATGAATACCCCAACGATCCGACCACGTTTGTTTTTCGCCGCTAGCCACTTGTAAAATTAGTTCAAAAAGTTCCCAGCCCACTTCTTCAATAGTTTTCTTTCCAATGGCAATATCGCCAGCACTGATATCAATCAGGTCATACCAACGGTTTGCAATATTATTTCGGCTTGCCATTTTAATAACCGGCACTGCTGCCAATCCGTAGGGCGTACCGCGGCCTGTAGTAAAGACTTGAACGGTAATACCAGATGCCATTTGCTGCGTACCACAGATAAAGTCACTTGATGGTGTTGCCGCAAAAATTAATCCTTTTTTTGTCGGTCTTTGGCCCGGTGCGAGAACTTCTACAATCGGTGAACGGCCCGATTTGGCAATCGATCCCATCGCTTTTTCTACAATGTTATTCAGTCCACCTTTTTTATTACCTGGTGTGGTATTGGCACTTCGGTCTACTTGGCCTGCTGCTAAGTAGTCATCGTACCATTTCATTTCTCGAATTAGATCTTTGGCAACTTGTTCATTTGCTGCACGTGGAGTAAGTAGGTGAATACCATCGCGGACTTCCGTAACTTCAGAGAACATGACTGTACCGCCACATTGCACAATCAAGTCAGCTGCGAAACCAACGGCAGGGTTAGAGGTAACTCCCGAAAATGCATCACTCCCACCACATTGCATGCCTACAACCAAATGAGAAGCTGGAACTTCTTCTCGAGTACGTTGATTAAGCTTTTCTAGGTGTTGTTCTGCCACGGATAAAATATGGTTCACCATACTTTCAAAACCGTTATGACGTTCATCTTGCAACTGAATAATATCTTCGTTTGCTAGGGGAATATATTTGTTTTCTTTAGGAATATTTAAAAGACGTTCTGGTTGCATTTTTTCGCAGCCCAGACTCACCACCATAATCTCTCCACCAAAATTAGGGTTGAGTGCAAGATTATGAATTGTACGAATAGGAACAATTGCAGCGGGTGCATCAATTGCCACCCCACAACCATATAAATGGTTTAATCCGACTACACCATCTACATTTGGATATTTAGGAAGTAAATCACGTTCAATAATTTTAACGACATAATCGACAATACCTTCTACACAGTTAACACTGGTCGTAATACCTAAAATATTCTTTGTGCCGACGCTACCATCTTTATTTTTATAACCTTTAAATGTATATCCGCTCAAGGCTGGAAGTTTTGGATCAGGACGAGTTGCTAACTCAAGATCATCTAGCTCAGGTGCTTCAGGCATTTCGGTAACGGCTTCATTTACCCATGAACCCGCGGGTAAATCTTTATTGGCATAGCCAATAATTTCCCCATAACGAACAATTGCTTCACCTTGCTTTAATGACTCTAATAAAACTTTATGTCCCTGTGGCACATGATCAACCAAAATGAGTTGGTATTCCTCAATAGGTGTAGAAGGTGGTAAACCGCCGTCATTCACTACAATGGCTACATTATCAAGAGGACTAATTTTTATGAGGAGAGGCTTCAGCATGATCGTTCCTTGTATACATTTGAAGAAAGGGCATAACGCTTAAGTTAGTTAAGCGTCATGACTTAAAGTTTTAAGAGGTAGGTTTTAACTCGAAGCGCTGGATTTTGCCCACAATAGCGGTATAGCAAATCACTGCTGCAATCGCATGCACACCGACATAAGTCAATGCAAGATTGAAAGAACCAGTACTTGCCAAGATATAGCCGATCACAATTGGGGTCACGATTCCTGCCGTATTGCCAAACGCATTCATCATTCCGCCTGATAAACCCACCATTTCTTTTGGTGCAACATCAGACATGACTGCCCAACCTAAAGAGCCGATGCCTTTCCCAAAGAAAGATAAAGACATAAAGAATACGATTGCCGCTTGAGAATCGACGTAATTACACATAATGATTGAGGTTGAAACCAAGAAGCCGACCACGATTGGGAGCTTTCTTGAAAAGCTTAAGCTGTAATTCATTCGAATTAACTTATCTGAAATCAAGCCACCTAAAATTCCGCCTACAAAGCCACAGAGTGCCGGTGCAACTGCTGCAAAACCTGCTTCTAAAATGCTGAGATGTCTTTCTTTCACCAAGTAAACAGGGAACCAAGTCAAGAAAAAATAGGTCAGTGTATTTACACAATATTGCCCAATAAAAATACCGAGCATCATACGTGAAGCAAGCAGTTGTTTAACTTTACTCCAAGTAATTTTCTCTTTTTTAGTATTTTGGCTGTTTTCGCCCATATCGAGTAAAGCACCTTCTGAAGCAATGTATTTCACTTCTTCAGGATTTACTGTTGGATGATTGGTCGGGCTATAAATGACTTTGAGCCAGATAAAGGAAAGAATGATTCCAAGACCACCCATGACCCAGAAAATAGACTGCCAGTGGACGGTTGCAACAAGCCAACCCATTAGGGGGGCAAAAAGTACGGTTGAGAAATAAGAGGAGGAGTTAAAAATGGCAGCGGCAGTTCCACGTTCTTTGGTTGGAAACCATGCAGCAGCAATTTTACTGTTACCCGGAAAAGCAGGCGACTCAGACAAACCCACTAAAAATCTGAGTACAAAGAGTGAAGTAATAATGGTCGCAGTATCACCTAAAATGTCGGTAAAACCGATTAAAACAGTGAATAACGACCATAAAAACAGACTCCAGAAATATACACGGCGAGCACCAAACTTATCGAGTAGCCAACCACCTGGAATTTGACCAATTACATAGGCCCATGCAAAGGCCGAGAAAATATAACCCATGGTGACTGAGTCGATTCCCAGCTCATGAGACATTGGCGTTGCAGCCATTGAAAGGGTTGCACGATCACCGTAATTAAAAGCCGTGACCAAAAAAATCATCGCAAGAATGTAGTAGCGAGTTTTTGTATGTTTGGCTCTTTGCTGAGTCACTACAGCAATATTTGTTTGCAGATTATCCATATACAAACTCTTTTAATAATCGACCTATTTGCATATCCGTGAAATAGGTGACGTCATGTCAAATTCATCGATAGAATAGATGAGAAAACGGAATTTTGTATCTACTCTATAGTCCTAGTTCTAAAACCGCGTCTTTAGATGTATGACATCATATGATTAAAAATATTATTTTGGCAAGTAGGGTCGAAAAATAATTTTTATATGGCTTTATATTGACAAGTTGTCTGATGTCTTATAAGTTTTGGTAATGAAAAAATAGTATCAGAATGCCAAGGAGTATTTTAATGGCGACCTCTACACCTATCGTTAAATCAATTCGAGCAATTCCTGTTGCTGGACATGACAGTATGCTGCTCAATTTAAGTGGTGCCCATGGACCTTATTTCACTCGTAACATACTCATTATCGAAGATAATTCTGGAAATATTGGTGTAGGTGAAATTCCGGGTGGAGAAAAAATTTTAGCGACATTAAATGATGCTAAAGCCTTGGTAGAAGGGCAGCCGATTGGTGAATATAAAAATCTACTTAAAAAAATTCAGCAAACTTTTGCTGATCGTGACAGTGGTGGCCGAGGCAATCAAACCTTTGATTTACGTACCACAATTCATGTTGTAACAGCTTATGAGTCAGCATTACTTGATTTGCTTGGTAAGCATTTGAATGTGAATGTCGCAAGTTTGCTTGGTGAAGGTCAGCAACGTAGTGAAGTTGAAGTTTTAGGATATTTGTTCTTTATCGGTGACCGAAAACAGACTTCATTAGACTATGTAACAACACCTCAGCATCACCATGATTGGTATAAAGTTCGTCATGAAAAAGCGTTAACACCTGAGGCAGTGCAGCGTTTAGCAGAAGCATCTTATGACCGTTATGGTTTTAAAGACTTTAAGCTAAAAGGTGGCGTGTTACAGGGTGAACAAGAAGCTGAAGCTGTTACAGCAATCGCGCGCCGTTTTCCAGAAGCGCGTGTGACGCTTGATCCAAACGGTGCATGGTTTTTAGATGAAGCCATTGCTTTAGGTAAACATCTTAAAGGGGTGTTGGCCTATGCAGAAGACCCATGCGGTGCAGAACAAGGTTATTCAAGCCGTGAAATTATGGCCGAGTTTAAACGTGCAACAGGCTTACCCACTGCGACCAATATGATTGCTACGGACTGGCGAGAAATGTCGCATAGTATTCAATTGCAAGCTGTTGATATTCCTTTGGCTGATCCACATTTTTGGACATTGGAAGGCTCGGTTCGAGTTTCACAACTCTGCAATATGTATAACTTAACGTGGGGTTCGCATTCTAATAATCACTTTGATATTTCACTTGCGATGTTTACCCATGTTGCCGCCGCCGCGGTAGGTAAGGTTACGGCAATTGATACGCACTGGATTTGGCAAGAAGGGACAGATCAACTGACTAAAGCGCCGCTTGAAATTAAAGACGGTAAAATTCAGGTGCCAACAGCACCGGGACTTGGGGTTGAGCTGGACTGGGATCGAATTAATCAAGCCCATGAACTGTATAAATTAAAAGGTTTAGGGGCTCGTAATGATGCCGATGCGATGCAATTTTTAATACCAAATTGGTCGTTTAATAATAAAAAGCCGTGTTTGGTTCGTTAATATTTTACCGATATTTTTGAAAAATTCGCTTTTTGAGTTTTCTTAATGCTTTGCTGTCCATATGGGCAGCTTTTTTTATGTTTAACGATTAGCCCTAATATTAAGAATTTTTAACTATACTTTATAAAACAATAGTTTAAATCATTTTAGGTAATGAACTTTTATCTTTTTAAAAAATTTAATTTTTCAGAGGAAAAATATATTGATTAAAATAAAATTTATGATGTAAGATGTCTGACAACATAAACATGTATGGATATTTTCTAATGGATGCTCTTGAGTTAAAAAACATTGTTTCTGATGGCCTTCTTTCTTTTCCGGTTACTGATTTTGACCAAAATGGGGACTTTAATAAATCTTCTTATGCAAAACGTCTTGAATGGCTAGCGCCTTATGGTGCAAGCGCATTATTTGCTGCGGGTGGTACAGGCGAGTTTTTCTCGTTAACTGGAAATGAATACTCTGATGTGATTAAAACTGCGGTCGATACTTGTAAAGGTAGTGTACCGATTATTGCTGGGGCAGGTGGTCCGACACGTCAGGCGATTGAACAGGCAAAAGAAGCAGAGCGTTTAGGTGCACACGGTATTTTGTTAATGCCGCATTACTTAACTGAAGCAAGCCAAGAAGGTTTGATCGAACACGTTAAGCAAGTCTGTAACTCAGTAGATTTTGGCGTAATTTTTTATAACCGTAGCGTTTCAAGATTAAATCTCGATTCAATCCAAAAGTTAGCCGAGATGTGCCCGAACTTAATCGGCTTTAAAGACAGCTCTGGTCAAATCGATATGATGACGGCAGTGACTCAGACTATGGGTGATCGTTTGTCGTATTTAGGTGGTTTACCAACAGCAGAAGTTTTTGCAGCGCCATATAAAGCCTTAGGTTGCCCAGTTTACTCATCAGCTGTATTTAACTTTATTCCAAAGACTGCAATGGAGTTTTATAACGCGCTTCGCAGTGATGACTTTGAAACAACCAATCGTTTGATTAAAGATTTCTTCTTGCCACTAATTAAAATTCGCGACCGTAAATCTGGTTATGCGGTAAGCATGATTAAAGCAGGTGCCAAAATTGTTGGGCACGACGCAGGTCCAGTACGTCCACCATTAAGTGATTTAACCCAAGCAGACTATGAAGATTTGGCTGCCCTCATTGCGACACTTGGTCCGCAATAATTTTAACTGTTTAGGTATTGGAGCTTTAAAATGAGTAAAAATAACGGTCGGCAGTTTATTAATGGTCAACGCGTTGCTGCAAATGCGCCAGCCCTAAAAAGTGTAGCTGCAAAAGACTATCAGCCAACAGGTTATGTATTTAGTCAGGCGACTCTTGAAGAAGTAGATCAAGCTGCTCAAGCTGCTCATAAGGCTTTTTTAGTTTATAGCCAAACTTCTCAAGAGCAACGTGCCTCTTTTCTTGAAGAAATTGCTCGCCAAATTGAAGCATTAGGTGCGAACTTGCAAGAAGTCGCTTCACTTGAAACAGGCTTGCCACTTGCTCGTCTTCAAGGAGAGACAGGCCGTGTTACTGGTCAGCTTCGATTGTTTGCTGAACTTTTACGTCGTGGCGATTTTTACGGTGCTCGTATTGATGTGGCATTGCCAGAACGTAAGCCTTTGCCACGTGTTGATTTGCGTCAATATAAAGTTGGAGTAGGACCGGTTGCAGTATTTGGCGCGAGTAATTTCCCACTTGCATTTTCAACTGCGGGCGGTGATACCGTAGCTGCTTTAGCAGCAGGGTGTCCGGTTGTTTTTAAAGCACACTCTGGCCATATGGCAACTGCCGAACTTGTTGCAGAAGCCATTGAAAAAGCAATTGAAGTTTGTGGCATGCCTAAAGGCACATTCAATATGATTTTTGGCGGCCGTATTGGCGCAAACTTGGTAGAACATCCACTGATTCAAGCAGCTGGATTTACAGGTTCTCTTGAGGGTGGAATGGCGCTTTATAACCTTGCGCAGAGTCGTCCTCAGCCAATTCCATTCTTTGCTGAAATGTCGAGTGTAAACCCTGTAGTGGTTTTATCTCAAGCGTTGAGTTCTCGTGGTGAACAAATCGCTCAGGATACCGTTGCCTCATTTAATATGGGATGTGGTCAGTTCTGTACAAAACCCGGGTTAATTTTAGGCGTACAAGGACCTGAATTTGACAGTTTCGTAGCAGCTTTAGCTGAAAGCACGCAAAAAGCTGTGCCTCAGGTCATGCTGAATGAAGGAACTTTAAAAAGCTACCGTCAAGGTATTGATGCTCTAAACAGTGAAGCTGGTTTTGAAGTTATTGCGACAGGTCAAGAGACCGAGCTAGTTTCTCAAGCAAAAGCACATCTATTTAAAGCGGACCAATCTGTTTTACTGTCAGGCAACCCAAAACTACAACATGAAGTTTTCGGACCAATGTCGATTGTGATTGGCGTAGAGGATGAAGCGACTTTATTAAAAGGGATTGAGGCTTTAGGTGGACAGCTTACGGCAACCATTATTGGTGATGAAAATGAGCTGTCCGAAGCAGGCGAGCTTCTTCATTTGCTAACCGGCAAAGCTGGCCGTGTATTGTTTAACGGTTTCCCGACAGGAGTTGAAGTGTCTGATGCCATGGTACATGGTGGTCCTTTCCCTGCAACAAGTGATGCACGCGGAACTTCGGTAGGTACGGGAGCAATTGAGCGTTTCTTGCGTCCGGTATGTTTCCAAAATACACCACAAGTTTTATTACCCGATGCATTAAAAGATAGTAATCCACTACAGATTACTCGTCTGGTTAATGGACAGTTAAGTCAGGCTCAAATTTAAAAGTTGTGCAGTTCAATCAACGCTATTGGGCTGCATATTTTTTAACTTATTCAACGCATTATTAAATATCAACAGAAGCATAAGTTGCTTACTTTTTAAATATGTGTGAGGGTTTGATAAGGGGGATAAAATATTTTGATTTTAATAACTTAGAGGTATAAAAACCGAATATGACTATCGTCTAAGTTTATAGTAAAATGAATTTTCTAATTTTTTCAACATTTCATGAGTTCTTCAGATTATGTCTAGCGCAATTAAACCTAGATCAACAAAAAAACTAAGCCAGATTATTGTAGAACAACTGATCGAAAAAATTCAGTCTGGAGACTTCCAAGTCGGAGAGAAAATTCCGACTGAACTTGAATTAATTGAAACTTTTGAAGTAAGCCGTTCTGTTATTCGTGAAGCTATCACTGAATTGCGTTCTTTAGGGTTTGTCGAAACTCGTCACGGGATTGGTACTTTTGTAAAAGAGCAGACGATTGAACAGAATTTTTTGCTGTCTAATGCCAGTTTAGAAACCATTAACGATATTGTTTCTTTACTTGAGCTTCGGATTAGTCTTGAGTCTGAAGCTGTTTTTTTAGCATCTGAGCGCCGTAAGCAAATCCACATCGATAAAATGAAAGCTGCACTTGAAGATTTTGAACGTCATATTTCATCAGATGCAAATGATGGCACAGTAAAAGCTGATTATGATTTCCATATTGCGATTGCTGAAGCTTCTGAAAATCAATATTTCGTTGATTTTTTAAAGTATCTGGGTGAAAAAATTATTCCGCGTGCACGCTTAAAATCGATTGAGCAAAGTCCCGAAAACCGTGAAGAATATTTAAAAGCGGTTCACCATGATCATGTCAATATTTATAACGCAATTGTCGATCAGGATGGTTTGTTGGCTCGACAAATGATGCGAGCTCATCTATCTAAAAGTATTAAAAAGTTTAAGCAGTAAAACTTGAGCTAAGATAAAAAAGAGAGCTTATTTAAGCTCTCTTTTAATTTTATAGGGTGTTATTTACAGCTAAAGTTTTCAGCTTTTTCGCTATCACCTTGACCATTGTAACGGGCAATCAACGGGTAAGGGCAAAGTGGGCGGGTGCGGTCTGGTGCCCAGTCTTGTGGAAGCTCAGTATTCACTTGACCACTTGGATTACCTGCGCCGCGTGCGGTTGCAATGATTTTGTCAGGTGCTTGGCCATATTCCACCCAGTTGACTAAAGCAGTCAATGCGTCAAATTGGTCGGTCGCAATGCCATCACGGGTATGGTTCATGCCCGGAACTCTAAAGAAACGTGCAAATTCAGGCGCTGTACCTTTTGCATCATTTTTATAGTGTTGTAGCAGCTGATCGTACCAATTTTGGGTGTCATCTACAGAGAAAACACCGTCTGCTGTGCCTTGTACCACAATCATTTTTCCACCGTGATTGCGGAGTTTATCTAGATTAAGTTCATCGGGTGGCATCATGAAAGACATCGAACTTTCGGTGTACACATCATTGGTTGCCGAGAGTTTTGGATAGTCAGTATCAAAGTTAAAATTAAAGGCAAATTGTCTAGCGTTTTGAGCCACAGTTGGGTCGGGCGGAACCTGAAAAAGAATACCAACAGCAACGGGGTCACGCGCTGTGCCTACCGAAGATTCAAATTTCCAGCTTGCCCAGTTACTGCCGACTAAACCTGGGTCGAAAGGCTGGGTTGCATAGAGCGCTTGTCCAGCCGAATTTACAGGGCCGCGGTAAATGTTGGCTAATACATCAATTTGTTCGGTACTTAAACAAGTGCCATCTCTTGTGCTTGAGCAAACGGGTACATCTTTGTGAATATCAAAAGCTGTACGGCAAGCCTCGACATCTTGAACCAAGCCATCTGCAACACCGTCTAAAGCATCGCATCGATCTAAAATCGCTTTTGCTAAAACTTTACGTTCCGAGAGGGTAAGAGCAGTACTTAAGTCATTTTCATCTGTTGCGACACGACGAAGCTGCTGCGCTGTGTAGAGTTGAGCCGCGGCTGCACGAGGTAAATGAAAACCCGGTGTACTTGCTAAAATTCCATCATATTGGTCGCCCAAACGAGTTGCTGCAATCATGGCATGACGGCCGCCGTTCGATGTACCGCCTGCATAGGAGCGGTCTGGCAATTTACCATATGCGGCTTTAATTAGGTTTTTTGCCATAGGCGTGAGTTTGGTAATTGCTCCGTAGCCGTAGTTAATTCTGGCTTGAGGGTCTAAACCGAACATTGGATTTTGTGAAGCATTATGTCCGGCATCGGAAGAAATGATAGCAAAACCATCATGCAGCGCATTGGTGAGTGGACCACCGCTGCCGACCTGACCCGTTGCAGGGACTAAATTACCATCGGTTCCACCATTGCCTTGATAGAGAAAACGGCCGTTCCAATCAACAGGTAAGCGCATTTCAAAACCAATTTGGTAGGTTTGTCCATCGACTGGGCTTACACGTTGGTCCATATAACCTCTGACCAAACAATGAGCGCCAATCGGTTTGTTGGCGACAGTCAGAGTGCCTGCTTCTTGAAGAGTAGCTGAGCTAATGACGGTATTGTTGTATTGAAAGCCGAGTAAGTCTGAACAGCTTCCTGTCATTTTTACGCTAACAGCAGGAGTAAGCTTGGGGAGGGATGGTGATGATGTTGTACTGTCATTGTCATTACCACAGCCCACCAGTACTGCTGCAATAGCAAGTAATAAGGTTGGTTGGGTCCAAAAACGTTTTCTGTTGGTGTAATTCATTTATTCATATCCTTATTGAATGAATGTTTGCAATTAATCTAAAACCAAAAAATTAGCTGTACTTCGTGCAATCATTTTGTTGTTTTGCCAAGCTTCACTTTCGAGATTCAGTACCGTTTTGCCTTGTTTAATGAATCGGCATTTTGTAATGACTTCACCCACAGCACAGGGTCTTAAAAAATCCATCGTTAAGTTGATGGTGGTGGCTGGTTTACGGTCATTGGCGAGATATGCAAAAAGTCCCATTACGTCGTCAAGCATGGCGCAGATCATGCCGCCTTCAACGGTGCCGCGCGGATTGGTAAAGCTTTCTAGCGCTGTGTAGTGGATGGTGAGTTCAGTATTTTTTTCATTCCAATGAATATTGTGTCCACCCAAATGGTGATGAATTGGCGGTAAATGTTCTAAAATTTTTGGGTCCATAGTGAAGGGTCCATCCTTTTTGTAAGTGTTATAAAAATTATTATTTCAGGGTATAGGCATCATAAATAACCGCTTTGCCCAAACGCATTGCACTACCTACTGCAACAGTTTGGTTAAGCCATGCATATTTAGGTGAGCTGGTTTCAAACTGCATGGTGATTTTGAAATAGTAATTTTTCGGGTCGACATCTTTGCCTTGGGCAAGCTGTTTTAGCGTTTCGGCCGAGCCATGTCGGTAACCTTTTGTTTGGAGATAAATGAGTGCACCATCATCGGTTTCTAACAAATATCGCGTATCAATAATTGCCAATCCTTTACTGTCGACAATTTGCCAATCTGCGCCATTATTTAAAATGCGGCCCTTAAGTGATTTGCCCTCGAATATCCCACCTGTAATGGGAATAATTCGGCGTTTACCTGCGTCACTAGTGGTACCTAATTCCCAAACAGGCGCATTTAAATCAACACTAAATTTTGCTAAAGGCTCAAGCTGAATGGGTGGTGGGCTATATTGAGTTTCGGCATGAGTCAGGGCAACCAGACTCATTCCGCAGAGTAGTGTTACAACTTTCTTCATGATGAATTTCCCGAAATAAAAAGAGGTTCTATGTGCGACAGAACCTCTTGTTTTGAATTATTTAAATTTCCATGTGTAGTCAATGTTGATACGGGTTTCGTTTACAGGTTTGATATTTGCTGTAGAGAGCATGTTGTTGTCATAGATTGCATAGCGCGCGCGTAACCCTAGATTTTTTAACCACCCACTTTGAACGGTATAGCCTAAATCAAAGTCTGTTTCTCGCTCTTTTAAATTGGTGCCACCTAAGTTGGGTGCATAAATATTGTGACCTGTGGTGTAACGAGTCATGAAACGTAAACCAGGTACATAATCTTTAAAGTCATATTCATAGCGGAAGCTATAGGCTTTTTCTTTTGGGTTTAAAAACTCACCTGGCCACGTGTCAATGAGAAGCCCAGTTTCACCTCCGGTTAAATACGGAAAAGCGGTGTCGCCGTGATGCTGAAAAGTTCCGAAAATAAATTTATGGTTTTGATGTTTAAGTTCGAAATGCGCATGATACAGATCATTATCGACTAAGCCTGCTTTTGCTTGTCCGTCATCTCGGCTGCGGTAGTAACGTAATTGTGAGCTAAAGTTAGTGGTGTCATTAATTTTGTGTTGGTGTAATGCACCGACCATGGTTTGGTTATAAAGATCATCAACATCCATGTAAAAAGCGGTGAGTTTGAGCGCGGGATTAAACTGATAGTTTCCACCTAAATAATAGAGTCCATCAGTTTCGGCACCTTTAAATCGTCCATTTACCCCTGAAATTTTAATTTTTTCATAGTTGGTCGAATCACGATGATTCACTTTATCGAGATAGGCTGCCTGTAAATCAAAATCTTTAATATCTTTACTGGTCAGTGAAATTCCTCGATAGGTTTGAGGAAGCAAACGAGCAGGTGACGCCACTAAAACAGGGTTCATTGGCATGAGCGTACCAATGCGTAGCTCAGTCTGGCTCATTTTGGCTTTTGCTGTAACGCCAATTTCTCCGTAAGAGTCAGCAGGTTCATTAGTACGAGTGTCTCTGGGTAGGTTTCCTGTACCTCCATGCTCTGCATCGGCATCGAGTTTAAAACCTGCCGTAGCAAGCACATCCAGCCCAAAACCGACAGTCCCTTCGGTATAACCTGAATTGGCTTTAAGAATAAACCCTTGTGTCCAGTCCTTGGCAGCAGGGTAAGCGGATTGCTCTTGGTAGTCGCGGTCAAAATAGAAATTTCGCGTGGTGAGTTCTACTGAACTGTTGTCAATAAAATTGCCAGCCCACACTGAACCAGAGAGCATGAGGGTAGAGTACATCCATAATTTCGACATAGCATTTCTTCCTGAAATAACATTTTTTTGTTTTAAATAAGGCATGGTTGTTATGTCTGCCTTATTTGGTTTTAAATCGAATTATTTTCCGAGCAGTTCTCGGGCGACGATTTCTTTCATAATTTCATTGGTTCCCCCATAAATTTTTTGTACTCGTGCATCCACAAAAAAGCGTGAAATCGGGTATTCCTGCATGTAACCGTATCCCCCAAAAAGCTGAAGTAATTGGTCAATCACTTCACATTGAGCATCGGTAATAAAGCATTTCAATGCTGCAACTTGAGTGACGCTTAACTGGTATTGTTGATATAGCGTTGCACATTGGTCTACAAAAGCTTGGGCAGCTTTAGCCTTGATGTGTGCGTTTGCGAGCACAAAACGAGTGTTTTGCATTTGACTTAAGGGTTGCCCAAAAGCTTTGCGCTCTAGTACATAGTCTTTAGTGATTTCAATAGCCCCCAAAATGGACCCCAAAGCCATCATGGAAATACTTAAACGTTCGCGAGGTAACTCTTGCATTAGATAGGCAAAGCCTTGTCCTTCTTCACCCAAACGCTGAGTTGCAGGCACACAGACATCATCAAAAAATAGTTCGGCTGTATCTTGGGCATGTAACCCGATTTTTTGTAAAGAGCGACCTTTTTTAACGCCGTCTAATGCAGCATCAACTAACAAAATCGAAATGCCTTTTGCTTTGGCTTGCGGATCGGTTTTTGCTACCAGAACGATCAGGTCGGCGTGCAAACCATTTGAGATAAACGTTTTTGAACCATTCACACGATAGTGGTCGTTTTCTAAAATGGCTTGAGTGCGTATGGCTTGTAAGTCTGAGCCTGCATTGGCCTCTGTCATGGCAATTGCAGTGACAACTTCACCAGTGACCATTTTCGGTAACCAATAACGTTTTTGCTCTTCAGAACCAATATTTTGCAGGTAAGGAGAGACCAATTCGTTTTGCCCACCAATGGCAACAGCTAAAGACGCAAAGCCCGCTTGAGCAGTTTCTTGAACCAGCATGAGCGAGTAATGAACAGGAGCGCCATAGCCGCCATATTCCTCGGGCACATCAACACACAAAAAGCCATTTTCCCCAAGACGAAGCCATAGATCACGTGGGATAAGGCCATTGTGTTCCCATTGTTCATAATATGGAGCAACCTGTTCTTTTAAGAACCTGCGATAGCTGTCCCGAAATAGTTCAAATTCTGTATCGTGTGGCATGTTGAACCTTTTTTAGGCAAAAGTGAGGCTAAGGCTCAAACCGAAGTTTGAGCTTCTTTTTTTATTTCAATTGCTTATTGCTTTAAAGTGGGCACTCGGATAATGAGTGGATTATCAGTCTGCTTTTGATAAAGCTCATCAATTAAAGCAGCACGACGCTTGGTAATATTGCTTTGATTGAGGTTGCCTTTATCGGTCACTTCGCCTGCGTCGAGTTGAGGTGGTTCAGTCATTAAATAAAGCATTGAGACCGTATTTGAACTACCAGTCGCATCTTTATTAAAGGTCATTAAAAATTGGCGGAACCACTGCTGAACTTTAGGGTGTTGTAATATCTCTGTTGGAGGGTTTTCACCAAGTTTAAGGCCTGCATATTGAGCACAAGCGTCTAGTTTTGGAAAAATCAGAAAACCGACAGCATTCAGGTTTGAACCGGTAATACAAACATCTTGGATAAGTAAATTACCTTGAATCAGTACTTTGTTGCGTAGTGTGCCGACATTAACAAAAGTACCCGTGTTAAGTTTAAAGTCTTCGGCAATTCGTCCGTCATACATCAGACCTTTGGTCGGATCATTGATATCGACTAAACGAACAGCATCACCTGTGTGGAAAAAGCCTTCATCATCAAACACAGTACTTTGTTGGTCTGCCTTTA
Source organism: Acinetobacter pittii ANC 4050 (assembly GCF_000399685.1). Classification (GTDB taxonomy): domain Bacteria; phylum Pseudomonadota; class Gammaproteobacteria; order Pseudomonadales; family Moraxellaceae; genus Acinetobacter; species Acinetobacter pittii_E. Next base: position 1,935,431 of record NZ_KB976987.1, on the reverse strand, counting down.
AGCGCCAATAGCCTTTCATGACATGTTTGCCGCGAACACAGAACTCAAGTTTGTCACCACATGGCACTAGCTTAATTTCACATCCCGGAGCAGGGTAACCAATAAAGCCAGCCATTACGCGTGGACCAGTGGTAAAAGCGCAAGATGGTGCAGTTTCAGTCATGCCTAAGCCGCTCATAATGCGGATTTTTTCTCCACAATGTTGCTGAGCAATTTTATCGAGTCGGTTCCATCCTGCTTCTGAAAGCGCTGCGCCAGCAAAGAATAAAATTTTAACTTTGGCAAAAAAGCGGTCTCTTAATTCCTCATCTTTTTCTAAAGCCTCGGTGAGTTCTTCCCAACCTTTGGGCACATTTAAATAAACAGTTGGAGAAATTTCTTTGAGATTACGAATGGTCTCGTCAAATTTTCCTGCAATGGGTTTGCCATCGTCAATGTAAATGGTACCGCCGTTATAAAGCGCGATACCGACATTGTGACTGCCTCCAAACGTGTGGTGCCAAGACAGCCAGTCGAGTAGGACAGGCGGCGTTTCTTCAAACTCAGGGAAAGTCTGCAACAGCATTTGCTGATTAACACACAACATTAAATGCGTGGTCGGCACAGCTTTAGGAAGTTTGGTTGAACCCGAGGTAAATAAGAATTTGGCAATCTGGTTTTCATCAAGGGTTTGATAAAACTCTTGAACATTTGAAACAGGCGTATCCAACAGTGATTGAAAAGACGTGCAGATCTGATTGCCCACAAGACTCTTGTTGGTCACCACTTCAATATCAGGCGTAATACATGCTTGAATGGCTTTGGCAAAAGCTTGCCCATCGCTGGCATAGACCATACCCGGTGTAAGCACTTCAAACACATGTTTGAGTTTGCCAAAATCTTGAGAAATCAGAGAGTAGGCGGGGGAAATAGCGGAGAATGGCACACCCGCCAGCATCGCACCCATAGAGAGTGTTAAATGTTCGAGATCATTACCACTTAAAATGACCAGAGGTCTTTCTTGGTTTAAATTACGTTCATGTAAAGCCTGAGCAATGTGCCATGCACGTTGTAAAACTTCTGCATAACTTAGTTTGACCCATTCACCTTGAGCATTGCGTTTTGCTGCAAAAATATGGTCTGGTTTGGTTTGCGCAAAATGAATTAACCGATCTGTCAGTTTTTGTGGATACGGTTTTAATTGCTCTTTTGGGCTGATATAGAGCGTGTCATCTTTATAGTGATAATGAATATCATGTTGCCCTAATTTTACGAACCGTTCGCGGTCTTGTGATTGAGTGGCATTCATTTGCATTTCTTTCACTCCATGGGAAGCGCATCACTGCACTTTATTTTTTTGCATCATGCAATTTTTATTTAATATGTCGTTATTCGCATTAGCCTGACTAAATCGGGTAATGACGCGATTGGGTCTGAATAGTGATCCAGCGTAGTTCAGTAAATTCGGCAACAGAGACTTTACTACCAAATCGTCCGTATCCACTCGATTTTGTTCCACCAAATGGCATTTGAGCTTCGTCATGTACGGTCGCGCCGTTAATATGGCAAATACCCGAATCAATCTGTTTAGCGACTTCTAATGCCTGCGAAATATTTTGGCTAAACACTGCCGCAGAAAGGCCGAACTCACTGTCATTTGCCAGTGCTACACCTTCTTCAATACTTGAAAAACGTTGAACTGTGCATACAGGGCCAAATGATTCTTCACGGTAAAGCAGCATGTCAGGTTTAATATTCAGCACCAGCGTCGGTTGCATGGTGGTGTCTTCAATATGAATACCTAAAGGTAAGTCTGCACCTTTATTTTGAGCATCTTCCAGCAAATGCTGAATACGGTTCGCAGCGCGGCGACTTTCTAAAACACCCAGTACATTGTCTTTTGACGTCGGATTACCTGCTTGAATAGAGCGGGTTTTCTCAATCAGCTTTTCAATAAATTGGTCGGCAATATTGTCTTGAACCAAAACACGTTCGGTCGACATACAAATTTGCCCCTGATTAAAAAATGCTCCAAAAGCGACTGCATTTACGGCTTCATTAATATCAGCTTCATTTAAAACCACAACTGGCGCTTTACCACCCAATTCGAGTAAAACTGGTTTTAAATATTTTGCAGCAGTCTCTGCAATAATTTTTCCGACTTTGGTTGAACCGGTAAAATTAATACGTTTCACGGCTGGATGAGACACTAAACGTTCCACGATTTGTGGTGCATCTTCGGCGGCATGGGTAATCACATTGACCACGCCTTCGCCAAGACCTGCTTCATGTAACACTTCACCAATTAGACGCTGTGTTGCTGGGCAGGCTTCCGATGCTTTTAACACTACCGTATTACCACAAGCCAAAGGCATAGCAAGTGCACGTGTTGCCAAAATGACAGGGGCATTCCAAGGTGCAATGCCAACAATGACACCGCAAGGAACTCGCACACCCATTGCGAGATTGCCCGGCACATCTGACGGAATGAGGCTTCCGTCAATTTGTGTAGTCATGGCTGCGGCTTCACGTAACATGTTGGCAGCAAGATGAACATTAAACCCATACCATGTTGCAGTTGAACCTGTTTCTTGCATTCCAATTTGAATGAATTGCTCGGTCTTTTGGTCCATTAAATCGGCTGCTTTTAACAAACGTAAGCGACGTTCGGTAGGCGAGAGCTTCGACCAAATCTTAAAAGCCTGTTGTGCCGAATCGATTGCACGATCAACATCTTCCAATGTTGCAGCAGCGGCTTTAGTGGCCACTGATCCATCAATTGGGCTAATACGCTCAAAAGTTGCCTGATTTGATGCATCAACAGATTGACCGTGAATAAGTAACTGTACATTTTGCATGGGTTGTGTCCTTACATTGCCATTAAAGAATCAAAAGTTAACCAGTACGTTTATAGCTCTGTAAACCTGGCTTAATTGATTTTTCATCTAAGAATTGTTTCAAACCTTCTTGGCGACCATTTTCAGTATCGCGGTGGATACATTGGTCAAGCTTGGCATATAAATAGTCTTCGTTTTGGTCCCAAGTCAGTTCACGGCAACGCTTAAAGCCATTTTTAGCCGTACGAAGCACTACAGGGTTTTTCTCAAGTAGGCAATTTGCAAGCTCAGTCACTTCTGCTTTTAACTGTTCAAGTGGTACGCTTTTATTCACAAGACCCATGGTTTCGGCTTCTTTACCACCAAAGGTTTTACCCGTCATGATGTAATACAAAGATGCACGATGACCTACAGTGTCTGCCATTGCTTTGCTTACGAGGTTGCCCGGTGGGATGCCCCAGTTAATTTCAGATAAACCAAAAGTTGCTTCATCTGCTGCAATTGCTAGGTCACACGCCACTAAAGGTGAGAAACCACCTCCAAAGCACCAGCCATTGACCATGGCAATGGTTGGTTTTGAATACATGCGAAGAAGTTGCCACTGCCAGCGACATGAGTCACGGCGAATACGTTCTTGGAAAATCTCTGGTTGAGTGTCGACTTCACGGAAATATTCCTTCAAATCCATACCCGCTGTCCAAGAATCGCCAGCACCCGTCAACACTAAAACACGCGCCTCTTGATCAAGCTCAAGCGTCTCGAGCACATCAATCATTTCACGATTGAGTGTCGGGCTCATGGCATTTTTCTTTTCTGGGCGGTTTAGGGTAACCCATGCAATTCCTTCTTCAACTTTAACATCTACTGTTTCCCAGCGGTTTTCATAACTCATCTTCATACTCCTTGAATGATTTTTTGATGTTCTGGGATTTAATCTAATATCAGTTAAACTTACATTCAAGTCTTTTTTATAAAATTTCTTAAATATTTTATAATTCATTGTATTTTAAATATTAATTAATTTTATTGATTATTTAATATAAAAATATGTTGATTTTTTAGTAAGTTTAACTGATATTTTTGATGTGTTTAAACAACAATACACAAAGGGCTAAATGGAACGACTAGTCAATAAAGGACAACACAATGGAAAAAATATCAGGACAGCCTTCAAGGGCAAAAATCACATTGCTACTGTGCTTTGCCATAGCAATTTTTGAAGGGTTTGATCTTCAATCAATGGGGGTAGCCGCTCCACGAATGCGGGCTGAGTTTATGTTAGACAATGCTCAAATGGCGTGGGCATTTAGTGCTGCTATTTTAGGAACACTGCCAGGTGCAATATTGGGCGGTCGGTTTGCTGATATTGTCGGGCGTAAGAAAATTCTGATTTTTAGTATCTTACTTTTTGGAATTATGTCTTTACTGACCGCCTATGCGGCCAATTTCAGCCTGTTACTGCTCATCCGTTTTTGTACCGGTTTAGGAATGGGCGGGGCACTTCCAATGATGATTACACTTGCCTCTGAAGCTGTGCCTGACCAGCACAAAGGGACAGCAGTAAGTATTATGTATAGCGGGATTCCTTTTGGTGGATTACTCACTTCTGTGGTTGCTATGTCATTGGCAGGTGATGCAGAGTGGCGCCATATTTTCTATATTGGTGGGATTGCACCTATTTTACTCATTCCCCTGATTATGCGCTTTTTACCCGAGTCAAATGATTATCTGCAACGTAAAGTTCAAGCACAGAAAACGACACCATTTTTGGAAGTTTTGTTTGCTAAAGAACGTCGTATGTCGACCATTCAGCTTTGGATAAGTTTTTTCTGTACGTTGGTGGTACTGTATTTTTTATTGAACTGGTTGCCGTTACTGATGGGTGCGCAAGGTCTATCGAAACTACAGGCAAACTATGTACAGATGGGCTACAACGTTGGCGGAATTTTAGGTTCGATTCTCATGGGTGTATTGCTTGATAAATTACGCATGAGTTTTGTGATTAAGCTGATTTATCTTGGTATTTTATTTTCGCTGTGCTGTTTGGCAGTTTCTCCGACAGTAGCTTTACTTGCACTTTCAGCAGTAGGTTGTGGTCTGTTTATTGTGGGTGGACAATCTGCGTTATATGGTCTGGCTGCCATGTATTATCCGACCGAAATGCGTGGAACAGGAGTAGGTTCAGCGGTTGCAATTGGACGTATTGGTTCCTTTGCAGGGCCTTTAATGGCTGGTTTTTTACTCTCGCTTGGACAAAGCTCGACCATTGTGATTGGTTCAAGTATTCCAGTGATTTTAATTGCAGCGATCTCTGCATTACTTCTTGTCAAAAAACCTAAACAGCCTGTACATTTAGTACAAAGCTCAGGTGCTCGCTAAGTTTTAACGAAAGTATGGGGTAGATCCTCATACTTTCACTACAGATTTTCTTATGATGAATGAAAGGTTATGGTACGTTCGAATTTAGTTCCAAAAAAAGTAGAAGATGAGCCTAAGTTAAGTTATATGATTGCTCGTGTTGATCGAATTATTAGTAAACATTTATCAGAACATTTAAAAGAGCTTGAAATTACCTTACCGCAATTTACTGCACTTTCTGTTTTAGCTTCAAAAAGTAATTTATCTAATGCCAAACTTGCTGAGCGTTCTTTTATAAAGCCGCAATCTGCTAATAAAATTCTGCAAGATTTACTGATGAATGGTTGGATTGAGAAAAAACCAGACCCAACCCATGGCCGCCGTATTTTAATTACACTGACCGAAAGCGGTATTGATAAGCTCAATAAATGCAACGAAGTGGTTTTAAAAGTCGAAGAAAAAATGCTGGAAGGCATTGATATTAACTTGGCTTATTTAATTCGTAACAACCTTGATATTATGGTGAATAATCTTAAAAACCTTTAATCGAGTGTAGTGCGCAGTTTAACTTCTTAAACTCAATAGAAATGCTTAAGCACTGATTCACACAGAAAATTTATTTCATTTTGCAAATGAACTTGCTAGCATCGAAGTGACGTTTTTGGTGATGTGTGGCAGCGAATGTCTTCAGGACAACAAGTTTTACTTAAACTAAGAAAAATGATTATTTCAGGGGAACTTGAAGGCGGTGCCAGAATTGCCGAAATTCCGACTGCTGAGTTACTTGGGGTTTCAAGGCAGCCTGTTCGGATAGCCTTTCGCTTGCTCGAGCAAGAAGGGCTCCTCATCAAAAAACCAACTCGTGGTTACACGGTTCGTGAAATTTCAGAACAACTTGTTCATGATGCGCTCGAAGTGCGCGGGGTGCTGGAAGGGTTGGCTGCAAAAACTTTGGCAGAGCAAGGCTTAAGCGAAGAGCAGAAAAAGACGCTACAACATTGCATTCAGGAAACTGAAAAACTTTTTAATGAAAAAGACGAGTTTGGCGATGCTGAACTAGAACGTTATCACCATTTTAACGTCATTTTTCATGACACCATTATTGAAGGCGCGCAAAACGTCGCACTTATACAAGCCTTAGCGAAAAACAACCAATTGCCTATGGCTTCTGCCCAAGCCATTACCTATGACCAGAATCAAGCTTTGTCGGAATATCGCCGTTTGCACTATGCACATTTACAGCATTGTTCGATTTTCGATGCATTGGTACATCGTCAGGCAGGGCGTGCTGAAACTTTAATGCGTGAACATAGCAGTGTAGTGATTTTGGGTGAAACGCTAAAGAATGTTCTCAATGTTTAAAGTGAAACAAGTTCCTTTATATTTGAATAAAGGAACTTTCGAGTTAAATCTCAATCACAAGATTTTTAGTTTTTGCACGAGAACAGCAGGGCGTAAACTGGTTATTTAGTGCATGTTCTTCATCGGTCATAAATAGATCTCGATGATCTGGCGTGCCTTCTACCACACGGGTAATACAGGTACCGCAAATGCCTTGTTCACACGAAACAGGAATATCAAAACCATTTGCAATTAATGCTTCAGTAGCAGTCTGCTCTGGTAATACTTCAATTCGACGGCCTGTACCTTTAACTTCAATGGTAAAAGCTTCATCGTTGCACGTATTTACTTTTTGAGCGACGAAGTGCTCTTGATGTAACTGTTCGCTATGCCAACCCGCTTGTTCAGCCGCGCTCATGACAAACTGCATAAACCCTGTAGGGCCACACACATATAAGTGTTTATCAGGTGAAGCTTGGCCCAAAACCTCTGCCATATTACATTCGGTGTCTGGTTGGTCTTGAATGTGAAAATGGACTTGTTCACCAAAATGTTCGGTTAAGTTGCCATAGAAAGCAATCATTTCATGACTACGAACAAAGTAATGTAATTCAAAAGGAATATTGGCGGCTTTAAGTCGATATGCCATCGACAAAATAGGGGTAATACCAATACCACCCGCAAATAAAACCGCCTGCTTTGTGTGAGGGTGAATTTCAAATAAATTACGCGGCTCACCAATCTTTAAATGGTCGCCTTCACGATATTCAGTGTGAATGCAACGTGAACCACCGCGTGAATTGGCATCATGTAAAACACCAATCACATAACGGTGCTTTTCAGTGCAGCAGTTTGAAAGTGAATATTGGCGGGTTAGGCCGTTTTTCAGATGCACATCAATATGCGCACCTGCTTCAAAACTCGGCAGCTCCGTACCATTTGCTGCAACCAACTCAAACGCACGAATGGTCGGGGTAAGCTGGTGAATTTTTTGAATAATAACGTCCATGTTCATGCTCCTTTAAATAATCCGAATGTTTGGAAACTTCTGTGCGGACGTTTCAGGAGGTGTTTTATTTTCTTCGGCAAGTAGTCGCTCAATTACTTTACGAGACTGCACACCGCCTGCGTCGATGTTGAGCATCAGTAACTTGCGATGTGGGTTGTTTAAAATATTTTGTTGTTGTTGCTCCAGCATTTCTAAATCTTCAGTAAAGATTTTGCCTTGGCCCTCACGAATTTGATCGGTGAGTTCTGCATTGTCAGGCTGGAAGTTACGTGCCATTCCCCAGAAATACCAATGTGAAGTTTCAGTCTCTGGCGTAATAAAGTCGACCACGATTGAAGAAACTTTTTTGTCTTTCGGTGCGTGATAACCGCCATGTCCAGCATGTGCGACACCCACTTCAATATGAACATTACTTGGCGCAAAGAAGTGACAACGTTGCCAACGGTCCACAGGTACGTCATCTGCCAAGTGATTGCCGCGTAGGGCCATTTGCCAAAATGGAGGTGCGATCACATTTTCCATATAGCGTTCGGTAATGACATGGTCGCCGTCAACTTTAGTCACAGGCAATGATTCATCAATCTCTTTTTGCCCAATACTACTTGAGTGAACATAGGTCTCGTGGGTTAAATCCATCAGGTTGTCGACCATCAAACGATAGTCACACTGGATGTGAAACAGGCCTCCGCCATAGCTCCATTCAGGATGATCTGCCCATTCTAAAGTTGGCAGTTTTGCTTCATCTGCTAAAGCTTTCTCGCCCGGCCATACCCAAATAAAGCCGAACTTTTCAACAACTGCATATGCTTTGTTACAAGGGAAACCATTTACACGTTGGGCTGGCATGGAAACTGTTTTTCCATCACAACCCATGACTAAGCCATGATAACCACATACGAGGTTGCCATCTTCGACATAACCAAGTGAGAGTGGGGCGCCACGATGCGGACAAAAATCTTCAACGGCAGCAACTTGGTTTTCTTTGCCACGATAAAAAACAATTTTTTCACCACAGATGGTGCGACCTAGTGGTTTGTCTTGGATTTCTTCTGGTCGGCAGGCTACATACCAAGCATTTTTAATAAACATTGTGACGACTCCTTATCACTTATTGGATCCAATTTATAATAAATAAAAATAATGGTCAATTGATAAGCAGTATATTTTTAAAAAAATATTGTTCTTTAAAATTAATGGAATTGTATTTTATGTTTGCTAATAAAGGCTTTTGTATTTCTTTGAGTTTTCAGGAGGAAATTTTTATTGATTTTAATTTGGATCCATAATGGCTGTGGTTGAAGCCATTATGGGAGTGTGGAGATTTAGAAATTAACCGTGTAGTGAAGCATCATGCGCTGTTCATCCAGACTTTTGCCATGTTTGGTATCGTAGTTAATATTTAAGAACAGGAATTTAAGATTTTTAATCCACGCATTGAGATCATACTGAATCAACACGTCACTTTCTTGCTCAAAATCATTTTGATTCATGGTTTGAAAAGAGTCGCCATAAATATATTTATAGGTCACTTTTAGACCCTTGATGTAATCTTTAAAGTCATACGAGGCAACGAAATGATAAGACTTTTCATCTGCTTTGGTAAACGCGCCTAAGGTCCAGTTCACCATGTGGGGAATGGGCATATTGTCGAGTTTTGGAATACCATCTTTACCAAAGTTTTCTTGATAGCCAATTCCAGTTGTAAAGTTGCCATGTTTAATGAAATGCATGGCCCCTACAGATGTATTGTCATATTTACCAAGCTTTGATTTGCCGACATCGTCGTGGCGAAACACACGTAATTTTGTAGTGTGCTGCTTTGTCCATCGATAATCAAAAGCAAGGTAACTTTGATTAATGAGATCGGTTAAGTAACCATTATAAAATTTCCAATTATATTGAGGCGTTTTGCCATCCCACTGAAAAAAGTAAAGCCCATCAGATTCATGTTTTGAAATGGCTAGTTTGTGATAATCCTCTTCATATTTTGGCGAATAACGATTAATCAAACCTAGCTCGAAATTTTGTTGCGTTGTCTTATATTTTAATTCCAAGCCTTTATAGTTCACGCGCAATTGATGTGTATCCACTTGTGGCGTAAGTGGTGAATCGGGAGTGATTTCACCTACATTCATGCGAAAGTTTTGATATTCAACTCCAGCACCTAAGCCATATTTAACTTGGTCTTGTGCTTGTTTCTTGGTATTAGAATCAAAGGGTATGACCATATCATTGGTGTGTTGGTCGTTACTTAGGCGATATGCATATTGAATGCTTGGATTGAGGTGTAGCTGTACATCATTAAGCTTGGTTGACCAGTCACCACGATAAATCAAGCCTTGACTCAGGCTATGAGTATCGGGGCTGGCCCCATTTTCATATTGTCTGTCGAAGTTGAATGTTTTGAGTGTGAGTGTATTTTGAAAATTAATATCTGCTTCACTATGAGCGAAACAGCAGGCAAGGGCCGTCCCTGAGAATAAAATCCCATAAATAAAAATATGCTTCATTTTAAAATCCGTTTAAAAGCGTTTTACTGTTCTAAATCCGACATGGCTAGTGGCAAGGTCGAGTTCCTGTGGATGCCTCGCGGCAGCACGATAACGCGCGCAATAGTTGGTCGCGCATAAATAAGACCCACCTTTAATCGTGTATTGCAAAATCTGTTCGTGACTTTGCCGATATTTCGATGGATCTCCCATATGATGATCTCGTGGACCTGTATAGGGTGTTTGCGTCCATTCCCATACGTTGCCAATCAAGTCATATAAACCAAATGGGTTTTTACTAAAACAGCCAACAGGGGCAACATCCTTAAAACCATCTTCCTGAACATTTTTGTATGGAAATTCACCTTGCCAGAAGTTGGCTGTAATATGGCCTTCATGAGTAGGGCCAATGTCGGAGTTTTGCTGAAAACCTTTGGCTGCATATTCCCACTCAAGCTCGGTCGGTAGGTCGTGACCTAGCCAGTTTGCATAAGCGTAGGCATCATTCCATGTCACCATGCGAACGGGCTCGTGAGGCGCGGGTTGTTTAGGGTTGTTTAAACCCCATGGGTGTTTCCAATTGGCGCCTTTTTCAAATCGCCACCATTGTAGCTCTTCAACTGGATGATCTGGCTGTACAAACATAGCTGCACCGCTTTGCTTTTCTGCATCGGTGACATAACCCGTTTGTTTAACAAACTCTTGAAATTGAGCATTGGTGACTTCAGTTGCATCGATTAAAAATGCGGGAACTGAAGTTGCCTGTAGGTTTAATGGGCGTTCATCTTCATAACCTTGTGTGGTGCCTAAAACAATTTTTCCTTGCGGAAGTTTGACCATACCGGCTTCTTTATTTTTAGGCCAACCCGAAGGAAGGCCTGAATAAGAATTACATTTAGCTTTGCTGCCTAAGTCGGGCAAGGTGGTCTGTTCTAGTTGAGGTGTGGTTTTTTGGCATGCACAAAGTAATACGAACGATGAAAGCATCATGATCTGTTTCATCTGGTTTTTCCTACTTTTTGTTGTATTGCTCAAAATCCACGACACCATTTTCATTGGCATATCTTAGATATTTATCATTTAAGACTTTGGCGATTTCGGGATGTGCTGCGTAAACATTATGTTGCTCATTGAAATCTGTTTTTAAATTGTAGAGTTCCCAGCCGTGGCTCTTAAATTTAGAAGGTGAGTTTTCAACGAGTTTCCATTCATCATTTTTGGCGTAGCGGCTGCCATGTAATTCTTTGAAGTCATAATAATTGACAGGTCGAATACGGGCATTATTGTTTTTAAAAGCAGGGATTAGACTAAAACCAGACGGTTTAATTTTGGTGCTTGAGGCTGGATAGATTTGATTATTTTGAATCCCCGCTAGTTCCATCACAGTTGGGAATATATCTCTGACTGTCGCAAAGTTATTGTTCATTCCACGTTCTTTAGAAATCTGCACAGGCGATTTAACAATAAATGGAACTCGTACTCCGCCTTCTGAAGCGGCTGACTTCCAGTGGGTAAATGGTGTGCTACTCACTTCGGCCCAGCGTGGTCCCATATAAACATATGAGCTGGCGTTGCCTATATTTTCATAACGATTGTCGGCATCACCCATTGGGAAATTGTGATCACCACCTTCAGCGCCGTTATCTGACATAAACACAATCAAAGTGTTGTCATATAAATGATGCTTTTTAAGATATTGAATGACATCACCCACGCGATCATCTAACTGAGTGACCATGCCAGCATAAACTTCCATTTTGCGCGCTTCATATTTGCGCTCTTGTGGCGTGAGTTCATTCCAGCTTTTGGTGCCTAAAGCTTGATTGCCACGCTCGACTGGATATTCTGCATTTGCAGGAATTAATCCTAATTTCTTTTGACGTTCAAAGCGTTGTTTGCGAATTGCATCGTAGCCTTGATCGTATTTACCTTTGTATAAGTCTCTATAATGAGCAGGCGCCTGTATCGGCCAATGTGGAGCGGTATAAGCTAGATAGGCAAAAAATGGTTTTTGTGCTTTATTTTTATCTAAGTACTCAAAGGCTTTTTGTGTAAAAAAGTCGGTTGAGTAGTAGTTGTCAGGCAAAGTAACCTTTTGACCATTTTCAGTGTACTGGGTATTGCGCGGATAGTTTTTAGGTTGGTCTTTAAAGTGTAAATCGAAGCCATCGAGCAGGGCAAAAGATTGATCGAAACCACGAGCTTTAGGGTTTTGTTCGGGAGCAAAGCCTAAGTGCCATTTACCGACCATGAAGGTGTAATAATCTTTAGTCTTTAAAATTTCTGCGAGTGTATAAGCATTTTGCGTTAAGTGACCTGAATATCCATCAATTTTGAGTAGTGCACGCGGACTATCGGGGCCAACCAATTTTTCTTGTCGTTTTGACGTTTCATACATGGCACCTAAACCGACCAAGTGGTTATCTGCACCTGTCATAAGTTGCGCACGTGTCGGTGAACACATTGATGAAGCATGAAAATTAAAAAGCATTTTTCCTTGCTTTAATAGGCTATCAATATGAGGAGTTTTAATTTCGCCGCCATAGGCGCTAATGTCTGAAAAACCAAGATCATCGGCCAAAATAATCATGATGTTAGGTGGTTGTTGATTTTTTGGAGGTGCTGCTTGCGCTGTGTAAAACAATTGGCTGGCAAAAAAAATTCCCAATGTAAGCTGGCTTACTCTTTTGAGTTTCATAACAACAATCCTTTGAATTTTTAAAATGCTTCTTGCATTCCATAAAAATGAACTGAGCTTTTTTGGCTAAAAAATGCTCTGGAATCGATCATAATAGATTTTTTAATATGGATCCATAAAAATATTAAAGCATTCTAATTTTATGTTTTTAATAATTTTATACTTATATAATTTATGTGTTTATAGATTTTTTAATAACGCTTTTATAATTTTAGTTGATTTTTTGGATCCAAATATTCAGTATATAAAAAGAGCAGGATGCTCCAAAACAAATATTCCTCTAGGTCATTATGGATACGGATATGCATAACCACCCAATCGCTCTTATCGGCAATGTCGTGTGTATCTCTTATCCACATTGGGAGATACACAAATGGAAAGAGACGTTCTAAGTGAGATCAATCAAAACAACATGAGCCGCTACCAATGGTTCGTCATTTTGATCTGTATTTGTCTCAATATTATTGATGGTTTTGACGTGATGGTGATGGCTTTTACCGCGCCATCGGTGTCAGCAGAATGGTCACTTTCAGGGGCACAAATAGGCTTGTTGCTCAGTTCGGGCCTTTTTGGAATGGCTGCTGGTTCCATTTTTCTCGCGCCTTTAGCCGATAAAATCGGTCGTCGTTTACTCATCTTGATTTGTCTTGTGATTGCAGGTCTTAGCATGTTGGGCTGTGCTTTAGTACAAAGCCACGGCATGTTAGCAGCACTTCGGTTTATTACCGGAATTGGGGTAGGTGGGATTCTTGCCAGCAGTAATGTGTTGGCAAGTGAATATGCCAATGCTCGTTGGCGTAGTCTCGCAGTGAGCTTAATGTCTACAGGTTATGGAATTGGTGCAACACTCGGTGGAGTGCTATCACTGGCTTTGATTGAACATTTAGGTTGGCGCTCAATCTTTTTAGCAGGTGGGGTTACTACCATTGCAATGCTACTCATCAGCGCATGGTTATTACCAGAATCTTTAGATTATTTACTTGCAAAACGACCAAATCAGGCACTCGAACGGATTAACACAACGGTAAGTCGTATGGGGCTTAACCACCTGCCAGTTATGCCACGTTATGAAAAAATCAACACACAAAATGGTAGTGAATTGGGCAAATTATTTGCAGGACAACAGGGATTTCAAACACTTTGTCTTTGGTTTGCATTCTTTTTAGTGATGTTTGGCTTTTACTTTGTCATGAGCTGGACACCAAAAATTCTTATTTCAATGGGGATGTCACCACAACAAGGGGTAAGTACCGGCATTTTAATTAGTATTGGTGGGATTTTCGGTGCAGCCATTATTGGTTTATTGGCATCACGTATGAAAATTTTCTATGCCTTAAGTCTATTTTTAGGGCTAACGTCTGCATGTGTTTTCTTATTTGTCGCAGTCTCGGCTCAAGTGAGTATTGCTCTCATAGTCGGCTTATTACTCGGCACACTCATTAATGGCTGTGTGGCAGGTTTATATTCGATTTCTCCAACAATTTATGATGCCGAAATCCGTAGTCGTGGCGTGGGCTATGCGATTGGTTTTGGTCGTATTGGGGCAATTTTATCACCAACAGTTGCAGGTGTTTTTCTAGATAAAGGTATTGCTCCCGCAACGCTTTATGCCTATTACGGTGTGGTCTTTATTTTAGCTATTTTCTTAATTCTGAGTTTGGGCAGTGCTTTTTACCGAAATAAGAAAGAACCAAGCTATTCACTTAAAACAGCACCTTAAGTTATTAAAAAATAAATAGTTGAGATAAAAAATGAAAAAGACACCATTATGGGTGGGGGTATGCTTGTGCCCATTATTTAGTCAAGTTGTGCATGCCGAATTTATTGCAGACAGTAAAGCTGAGCTGACACTACGTAATTTTTACTTTGACCGAGACTATAAAAAAGACCCATATCCCTATACCGCCGCCAGAGATTGGGCGCAGGGCCTCATTTTTAAAGGACAGTCTGGTTATACCGAAGGGACAGTTGGGTTCGGTGTTGATGTACTGGCAATGGCAGGTTTTAATCTGATGGGAAGCCGCGCTGATGACTATGCACGGAGTGGCTTATTACCAGTGAATACCGATAACTCACGTGATGATTATTATGGAAAAATAGGTATTACGGGGAAGGCTAAATTTAGAAAAAATGAGCTTTTTGTGGGGGATTTAGTTCCACAATTACCGACTATATTTTCATCGCCAGCACGTTTGTTTCCACAGACTTATCGCGGTATCCGTTTTGTTTCAAATGAAATTCCAAATCTTCAACTCGAAGGCTTTTATGTTGATGAAGTACGTCAACGTGATTCGATTCGTTATACCGATGTTGGAACGGACAATATCAACCGTCGTTTCGACAGAGCGGCAACAACTGATTCTTTTTATACATTAGGTGGAAGCTATCAGTTAAAGGACTATCGTTTACGTGCTTATCATGCTGAACTTAAAGATATTTACCAGCAACAATTTTTGGGCTTTAACGGGAAGCAGCCTTTAAATGATCAGCTTAACTTTTTAAGTGATGTACGGTTTTTTAATAGTGAAGAAACTGGGAGCAAGAAAATAGGAGAGGTCGATAACCGACATGTGAGCGGCTTATTTGGTTTAAATTATCAAAACCATACGGTTTCTTTGGGCTACATGCAGTCGTTTGGCTCGACTGGTCTGCCGTTTTTGTCTGGAACCGAAAGCCCGGTCGTGCTTGATTTTATGAGTTCGGACTATTCGAATAAAGATGAAAAAGTCTATTCGATTCGTTACGAATATGACTTTAAAAATGCGTGGATAGGTGATGTTTCATTAAACGGATTACGCTTTATGACCCGCTATGCAAAAGGCGAAGATATTGATTTGTTGCAATACGGCGATCAGCGTTTTAAAGAAGAGTCGATGGAATTTGATTTGGGCTATAAAATTCCTGAAGGTAGGTTAAAAGGTTTGGGAATGCGTGCTCGCTTTTCTCATTATCGCAACGATATGCCGACTAATATGACCTTTCATTCGACAAATGAAACGCGGTTAAATGTCGATTACACCTTTAAATTTTAATGATTAATATTTAACTAAATTTAAGACAAGTTAAAACATTGTGACGATCAATGTTTTAACTTTAGTTATCAACTGCACAAAATCACTCTATAATACCGCCAATCTTATTAAAGCCAATTGAGTCGTTCATTAAACACATGGCTTTAATCTCTCATTTTTTTAAGTCAATTTCTTCGCTGTGATTCGGCTTATTTTTCAATATTTAGAATTTTATGTGTCTGTGCTGACACATAAAAATATTTAGGTGCCAGCATGGAAATCAAGGTTAATTATCTCGACAATCTTCGACAGGAAGCTAAGTTCGATGACTTTACGGTAATTGCCGATCAACCAATTCGCTACAAGGGTGACGGTTCGGCACCGGGCCCATTTGACTATTTTTTAGCATCGTCAGCATTGTGTGCAGCGTACTTTGTAAAAGTGTATTGTGCCGCTCGAGATATCCCAACCGATAATATTCGTTTATCGCAAAATAATATTGTTGACCCTGAAAACCGCTATAAGCAAACATTTAAAATTCAAATTGAATTACCAGCCGATATTTCAGAGAAAGATCGCCAAGGTATTTTACGTTCGATTGACCGTTGTACTGTTAAAAAAGTGATTCAAACGGGTCCTGAATTTATTATTGAAGAAGTGGAAAGCATCGATGCAGATGCCCAAGCATTGTTATTGCCAAGCTTAACTACTGAAAACCATACCTATATTCAAGGTAAAGACCTACCGCTAGAAGAAACCATTGCCAATATGTCTGCCATTTTGGCAAATTTGGGCATGAAGATCGAAATCGCATCTTGGCGTAATATTGTCCCGAATGTATGGTCATTACACATTCGCGATGCACAGTCTCCAATGTGTTTTACCAATGGTAAAGGTGCAACTAAAGAAAGTGCTTTAGCATCTGCATTAGGCGAGTTTATTGAACGTTTAAACTGTAACTTCTTCTATAACGACCAGTTCTGGGGTGAAGAAATTGCCAATGCTGAATTTGTGCATTATCCAGATGAAAAATGGTTTAAACCGGGTCCAAATGGTGAATTACCTAAAGAAATCTTAGATGAATATTGTCTTGAGATTTACAACCCAGATGAAGAGTTATTGGGTACACATTTATATGACACCAACTCAGGTAACGTAGAGCGCGGCATTTGCTCGCTACCTTTTGTGCGCCAGTCTGACGGTGAAGTTGTCTATTTCCCATCAAATTTAATTGAAAACTTATACTTAAGTAATGGTATGAGTGCGGGCAACACTTTGGCAGAAGCCCAAGTTCAATGCTTGTCAGAAATTTTTGAACGTGCTGTAAAACGTGAAATTTTAGAAGGTGAAATTGCACTTCCTGATGTTCCTGAAGACGTATTAGCAAAATACCCAAGTATTGTTGCCGGTATTAAAGGTTTAGAAGAGCAAGGTTTCCCTGTATTAGTTAAAGATGCATCGTTAGGTGGCCAGTTCCCTGTAATGTGTGTGACTTTAATGAACCCGCGTACAGGCGGGGTGTTTGCATCTTTTGGTGCACATCCAAGTTTTGAAGTTGCATTAGAACGTAGTCTGACAGAATTACTTCAAGGTCGTAGTTTTGAAGGCTTAAATGATTTACCACAACCGACTTTCCAAAGTAATGCAGTGACTGAACCAAACAACTTTGTTGAGCACTTTATTGACTCAAGCGGTTTGGTTTCTTGGCGCTTCTTTAGTTCTAAATCTGACTACGACTTTGTGGAATGGGATTTTTCTGGAGAAGGCGAAGAGTCGAATGCAGAAGAAGCTGCAACATTGTTCGGTATTCTCGAAGAGATGGGCAAAGAAGTGTATATGGCAGTGTACGAGCACTTGGGTGCGACTGCTTGCCGTATTTTAGTACCGGATTATTCAGAAATTTATCTTGTTGAAGATTTGATTTGGGACAATACTAATAAGGCACTTTCATTCCGTGAAGATATTCTAAATCTGCATCGTTTGGATGATGAACAGCTTGAGGCGTTGGTTGAGCGTTTAGAAGAATGCGAGCTAGATGATTACACTGAAATCACTACCCTCATTGGCATCGAATTTGATGACAATACAGTTTGGGGACAGCTCACCATTTTAGAACTGAAATTGCTGATTTATGTTGCCTTACAACAATTTGAAGAAGCAAAAGAACTCGTCGAAACTTACTTGCAATATAACACCAACACCGTTGAACGTGGTTTGTTCTATCAGTGCATGAACGTAGTACTTGAAGTGATGTTGGATGAAGAACTAGAGCTTGAAGATTACCTTACGAATTTCCGTCGTATGTTTGGTGACACCCGAATGGACGCGGTATTAGGTTCTGTCGATGGTAGTGTTCGTTTCTATGGTTTAACACCAACCAGCATGAAACTAGAAGGACTTGACCGCCATTTACGTCTGATCGAGAGCTATAAAAAATTGCATGCAGCTCGTGCTAAAGCCGTGGCGATGTAATTTAAAACATGAAAGAAAAAAAGCCTATTTTTAAATAGGCTTTTTTTTATAAAACAAATTGCTGGTTTAAGCAGAGACTTTTGTGATCTCTACAGTTTGTGTAGTTGTGAGATGATCTTGTTGCTCATCCAAAGTGTGTTTAGCCGGAATATAAGACATTGCACGTTCTGCTAGTGCTGTAATGGTGAGACTTGGGTTAACGCCCAAATTGGCACCTAACATTGAACCATCTACGACATATAAGTTTTTATAGTTAAACACACGATTTTTTCCATCGACTACACCTTGCTCTGGACTAGATGCAATCGCGCAGCCACCCATGCAGTGAGCAGTAAAAGGCACGTTAAACAAAATTTCAGTAATGGTGGTTATTGGGTGGCCATTAAACATTTTTGCGACTTTTTCAGTAAAGGTGTTGGCCTGTGGAATATAAACAGGAAGTTTTTTACCTTCACTGGACAGAACCTTGCCAAAAGGCCAGAACCAATTTCGTTTTAAACGCATGTTAATGGAAGCGTCGGCAGTTTGCATCACCAAGAAAATTAAGGTTTGCCGTGCAAAGCCAACAGGGTTGCTCATGCGTAAAAATATAAGTGGGTGACTAATGAGTATCCATAACCAATAAAAAATACGGGTCCAACCTGGTTTACCTTTTGCCATATAAGTACACATGAGGCCCATGGCATCGGAACCACCCTGATAGCGAGTCGCTTCAATATGAGTATCATGGTCAATGTAAATACTTGAGCCAATCGCAACGCCCTTACTCATGTCGACATCTTTATCAAAGAAACGAACCCCTAAAATCGACTCGGCATTGGTACGTACCCGATTACCCAAATCATCAGAAATATTTGGCAGCGAACCTGATTGCTTTAAGCGGAACAACATCTCTTGGGTGCCCAAAGAGGAAGCCGAGAAAATGACATTGCGAACACGCCATGTACGACGTTGTTTATTGAACCATGAGCTTGAGCATTCGGTAGTGACTTCATAGCCATCGCTGCCATCTGCTTTACCATTGAGAGGTTTAACATCAACAACTTTGGTTTCTTCGTAAACCTTGGCGCCATTTTTTTCGGCAAAGTACAAATAATTTTTATCTAAGGTATTTTTTGCGTTGTGTTTGCAACCTGTCATACAGCCGCCACATGCGGTACAGGTTCCGCGGTCTGGTCCTTCACCGTTAAAATAAGGGTCAGGGTAGGTCTTGCCACCTTCTTCACCTTCAGGTGGAAAGAACGTTGCAACACGAGTGGGTTTAAATGTGTGCCCAACACCAACTGCATCGCCCATTTTCTTTAGCATATGGTCGGCAGGACCTAAAATTTTATTATCCGTCACTCCAAGCATACGTTCTGCTTCAGCATAGTGCTGCGGCATTTCATTTTTCCAGTCTGCTGCATCCGCCCACGTACCTTCATCCCAAATATGTTCGGGTGGAACGAGCAGGGTATTTGCATAGGTAATTGAGCCGCCGCCTACAGCATTACCGCAAATAATGGTGACATGGCGAAAAAATCGCATATTGAAATAACCGAAAAGTTTCATGCCCGGGCGCCAGATCCAGCGGCGGGTGTTCCAGTTGTTTTTAGCAAAATCTTCAGCTTTCCAGCGTCGCCCCATTTCCATTACAGCAACTGAGTAGCCTTTTTCGGTTAGACGGCAGGCAGAAACACTACCGCCAAAGCCTGAACCAATGATTAAATAATCATAATCATAACTGTTTGATGCCATGCCAAAGGCTCCTGTCTAGTGATATTTTTTATATTGACTGCATATGTTTATCAATGAATTGCCCAATGCGCTCAATTGAGTCATCGGATTCTTTTAGTATACCTGCATGAAATTGAAAAACGTGACCGACTTTGTCATAAACCCGTAAATTCGTCGAAATGTCGTAATTTTTAGCCTGTTCAGCGAGGCGTTTTGCATCATCTAATAAAACTTCTTCGGTACCGACATGAATCAGAATAGGCGGTAAACCAGTTAAGTCAGCATAGAGTGGAGAACAGGTTGGATCGGTTAGCGATTTTTGGCCGCAGTAGTTATTTGCACACCAAGCTAACCAGTCTTTGGACAGCATTGCATCTTGAGTAGCATGCGTTTTCATCGTGCTTCCAGAAAGGCTTAAGTCGACCCAAGGTGAAAGTAAAACTAATGCCGCTGGTAACGGTAAACCTGCATCCCGTAAAGCAATTGCCGTGATTAAGCTTAATCCACCGCCCGCAGAATCCCCAGCAATCATGAGTTTTTTCGGGACTTGCCCTTGAGCAAGTAAGGCTTTATAAACCGCAATTACATCTTCAAGAGCAGCTGGGCTTGGGTGTTCAGGGGCTAGGCGATATTCAGGTAACCAGACTTGTGCTTGAGCTGCATGTCCGATTTGAGCAGCAAGCTTAGTGTGACTTTTTGAGCTACCAACCACATAGCCACCGCCATGTAAATACAAGATGCCGAGGCCTGATTGAGTCGTTTTGGGCTGAATATGGATTGTCGGTACTTGAGCGATGGTTTGCTTTTTTGTTTTATAGCCACGTGGCCCAAGCACAATTGCACTGGCTGCATCGCTACAAAAACGTTGTAGCTTTAGTGGTGTTTTAGGGGATAAAGCTGGACGTAGTGTGGTACGAATAGTCCATGCAAGAAGCTGCTTCATAATAAGGACTCATACTAAGCATTTAATATCAGTCAGCATCTCTTAAAATTAAGCGTATGCTGACCACTGTTTTTATTTTGCTGATTTGTTGAGTAGGCGAGTTTGCAAGGCAGTGGCAGTTGCAAAAATCTTTTGGTAACCCTGTGGAAGAATACGTTGAATCACATCAACGGCTTTCGCATCGGCTCCGATCAGTAAGCGGCGACGGTCTTTACGAACAGCTTCTAAAATTTGTTGAGCGGCATCGTCAGCAGGGGTGCGAAGTAATTTATCGAAAGCATCCTGACTTTTTAAAGGATCCATTCCTAAAGACTGGACACTATTATTCATGCGGGCAGCTTTGGCAATATTGGTACGAATACCACCCGGATGCACACAGGTCGCACTCACTCCAGCATTTTGCATATCGAGTTCTTGGCGTAGAGACTCGGTAAAGCCACGAACAGCAAATTTACTGGCGTTATAAGCACTTTGGGTCGGTTGAGCTGTTAAGCCAAACATACTGGAAATATTAATAATATGCCCATCACCACTTTGCTTTAAGTAAGGTAAAAATTCTTTGGTGCCATAAACCACGCCCCAAAAGTTAATACCAATGAGCCATTCAAGATCTTCATAGCTCACACCTTCAGCCGTACTGCCTATTGCGACACCAGCATTATTAAAAATCAGGTTAACTTGGCCATGTTCATCTACAACTGCCTTTGCCCAAGTTGCAACTTCATCACGCTTAGCCACATCGACTTTTTGTGTGGTTACTTTGACAGAATAAGGTGCTAACAGCTCGACTGTTTTGGCTAACCCGGCTTCACTAATATCGGAAAGTGCTAGATGGCAACCTTGTTTTGCGAGTGCAATAGCAAGTGCTTGTCCAATCCCAGAACCTGCACCTGTCACAGCTGCGACTTTATTTTTAAAAGACTTCATAAAATTCTCCGTTTATTTTTCTCATTTCCTATGGTGAAGCTTGTTTAAGAAACAGCCGAAACCTGATTGTAGTTTTCAATATCGAAGCGACGAGTGCGTTGTCGATATTCAAGGGTAAAACCTGGCCAGTTATTGGTATTTTTGCCGTCAGCAGTCTGATACCAACTGGTACAACCTTGTGCCCAGACAGTTTTTTTCATTTTTTCTTGAATGCTTTGATTAAACTCGTGTTGAACTTCCGCACGAACATTAGTGAACAGAAGTTTGTTTTGTAGGGTTGTCTGAATAGCATCTAAAATATAATTCACTTGGCTTTCAATCATATACACAATTGAGTTGTGCCCAAGATTGGTGTTTGGGCCATAGAGCATAAAGAAGTTTGGAAAGCCGCTCACAGTTAAGCCGAGATAAGCTTCTGCACCATTTTTCCATGTGTCTTTTAAGGTACGACCATCAAGACCTGTAATCTGCATTGGCGCCATAAATTCCGTTGCGGCAAAGCCTGTACCATAAATAATGGTGTCGACTTCACGTAGATTTCCTTTCGTATCTAAAATGCCGTTTTCGGTAATTTCTTGAATGCCTGTATTAATGACGTCTACGTGAGACTGAGTCAGGGTTTCATACCAATGATTTGAAATTAAAATACGCTTACAGCCAATTGGATAATCCGGCATTAAACGATGGCGTAACTTCCCATCTTTGACGACTTTACGGATGTGACGCTGGAATAAATATTCCACCAAAGGCATTTCATTTAAAGAAGTAGTAAAGGCCAGCAAACGAATTTCATGATGACCATATTGCAAAGCTCGATCCAGACTTTGCAAAATTGGCAATTTACGGAAAGCCTTTTTCTCTAAAGGTTGGTAAACCCGATCTGGTTTAGGAATCACGTAGGGTGCAGAGCGTTGGTAAACATCGAGATGGGCAACCTGTTTTGCAATTTCAGGTACGAACTGAATTGCACTTGCACCTGTACCGATTACCGCAACACGTTTGCCAGTTAAATCATAGTCATGATCCCAACGCGCTGAGTGGAATGCTTTACCTTTAAAGTTTTCAATACCTTTAAGTTTCGGATAGGCAGGGCGGTTAAGCTGACCCACCGCACCGACTAAAAATTCAGCTTCAAACTGTTCACCAGTCGTACTTTGAATGCGCCATACACCCTGTAGGGGATCAAATTCGGCACTGGCAATTTCAGTATTAAATTGGACATGCGGACGAATATCATATTTGTCGGCACAGTGGCGTAAATATTGATAAATCTCTTGAGATGTCCCGTAGCGATTTTTCCAGCCCAGCTCTTGTTCAAAAGAAAAAGAATACAAATGAGAAGGTACATCGCATGCAGCACCAGGGTAAGTATTGTCACGCCATACACCGCCGACATCAGCAGCTTTTTCAAAGAGGGTAAATTGTTCAAAACCTGCTTGTTTGAGTCGAATGGCTAAACCTAAGCCACCGAAACCAGTACCTATAATAGCGATACGTACATTTTTATTTGAATTAGACGTCGAATTAAACATAGGCTGCTCTAAAATCCTTAAAAACAGTGGGCGAAGAAATCGCAATTTCCTATATGCAGAATAGACGTTTATTAACTTGATTTAGAGGATGGATGAGGACAAAATATTGTGATTCGAGGACATTTTGGAAAGTACAGTGACGTACGCTTGGGCATTTGAACGCAGCATACATAGTGTCCGACTCATGGCTGATTTTGCAGTAGAAGCAGGTGCTTCTTATCAGACCATTTTAGACGGAACAGGACTGAGTCAACAGCAGTTGCTTGACCCGAATATGGTGGTCTCGGGGCACCAAGAATTAAAGCTCATCCATAATTTAGTCGAACTCTTTGAAGATCGGCCAACTTTAGGTTTAGAAGTAGGTACACGTTATCATTTCACCACATTTGGACCTTTAGGCATGGCGCTTATAAGTAGTGCCAGCATCCGTGAAGCGCTTGATTTTGCACTGACTTATTTTTCATTAACATTTGCGTTTACCCGTTTTATTGTTTCAGACACTAAAGACGGCACTCTTATTGAACTCACAGATGGAGATATACCATCTTCGGTTAGACAATTTATTATTCAACGTGATGCTGCCGCGCTTATTACGGTGCAACGCGACTTAGTACAAGATAATTTTTGCCAGTATTTGGCTTTTTCTTTTCAGCCTAAACACGATGTACAACCTTATATAGATTTGTTTGGCATCTTGCCAGAGTTTGGCGCAGGCCGGAATTTTGTTCTACTCGATGCGCACAAAGTCGACCAGAAATTGCAGATGGCGAATGATCTGGTTTTACATACAGCTGAAGAGCAATGTCGGCAAATTCTCGATAAACGTCAGTCACAAAAGAAGTTCACGGCATTGGTGCAACAACAATTGATGAATATTCGCGGTGAAATGCCATCCATGGAAGTGGTTGCCAATCGACTGCATTTAAATGCTCGCACTTTACGTCGCCATTTAGCGCAAGAAGAGATGACGTTTATCCAGATTCGTGAAGAAGTTAGACAGGTTTTAGCAGAACAATATTTGACCGTGCCTAAGGCTTCAGTTGAACAGATTGCAGAGTGGTTAGGCTATGCAGAAACGGCCAGTTTTATTCATGCTTATAAAAGATGGCATGGTAAAACACCTCATGCCATGCGTTTAGTACAAAAATAAAAAAGATGAAGGGGCTTTTGCTTTCCCTTCATCTAAAGAGTGATTTATTTAATAAAGCTCAGTTGTTTGCTGATTTTTTCTAAAATTGGAGCTTTCTTGGCCTGAAACTCAACTTTGTTTTGTTGAATCAGATTATTGCCTTTTGTATCGATAGAAATAATGAGAGGACCAAATTCTCTTACTCGATTAATCCAAAGAGTTTCTGGCATACCTAAATCCTGCCATTCAGCACCTTCAATCTCTTCAACCAAAGTTGCTGCAAGCACTGCGCATCCACCTGGAAAAATGGCATGAACAGCAATATTTTCCTGACATCCAGCAGCTGTTTCTGGACCCATTCCGCCTTTACCCACAATAAGCTTAACGCCAGTTTGTTTGATAAATTCCCGCTCGAATTTTTCCATTCGCATACTTGTTGTTGGGCCAATCGAAACCATTTCGAAGTCGTTTTCACCTTTCTTGCGCACAATAGGGCCAGCGTGAAAAATCGCTCCGCCTTCAAGATTAACTGGCAGTTCACGACCTTGTTCGATTAGTCTGCGATGGGCAACGTCACGACAAGTTACCAAACGGCCAGTCAAATAAACCACATCACCGACTTTAAGGTCTAAAAGATCTTCATCTTTAATAGGAGTTGTCAGAATTTTTTTCATAGTACAACTCCTTCATGAGACAAGATTTCATAAGACATATCTGGGTTAATCTTAATTTTGCCACGGCGATGTGCCCAGCAACCTGTATTTACGGCAACCCCAATGGTTGATGGATGGCGTGCAGAAGATTCAATATTGACTCCCATCACACTGTTATTCCCTGTGAGTCCCTGAGGACCAATACCAATTTCATTAAGACCTTGTTCTAACAGTTGTTCCATTAAGGCAGCGCGTGGGTTCTCACTTGTTGAGTCAACCGGACGCATAATGGCGAGTTTAGAAAGACGAGCAGCGGTTTCAACCGAAGTTGATACGCCCACACCAACCAGTAACGGCGGACAAGCATTTACACCGCGTTCGGTAATAACGTCCATCACAAATTCAGCAACACCTTCATAGCCTTGACCTGGCATTAAAACTTTTGCTGCACCCGGTAGGGTACAACCGCCACCAGCCATATAGACATCAATGGTACAAGTGTCGAGTTCAGGCACAATACGCCAGTCTAACCATGGAATTTGAGTGCCTGTATTGGTGCCCGTATTTTTTTCATCGAAGGTTTCAACAGCATTGTGGCGTAAAGGACCTATGCGTGTTGCTTCAGCAGTTGCTTCGCTCAAAATATCTTGAAGTTCACCAAGCAAAGGGAAGTTGGCACCTGCTTCAACGAAATATTGAATCACACCCGTGTCTTGGCAGCTTGGGCGGTTGAGTTTATCCGCAGCTTGCTGATTTTCTTCCATCGAGTCATAAACTGATTTAGCGAGAGGATTGGTTTCTAAAGTACGAAGTTCAATTAACTTGCTTTTCACATCTTTAGGTAGGCGTTTTCCAATATAAGCCGTAAATTTGGCCATGGTGTCCGTAAGGGACTGGACGGCAATATCTTTGTCCATGTTGTGCTCCTTGAAGAAACTTGTTCAGATCTAATTGATGTAAATAAGGTTAGTGGGTGGCTTTGGCAGTGTTTACTTTCAATTTTTGGGAGAAGCTCAGCACTAGTGTCAGTAAGGTCGAGATAATGAGTAGGCCTGCCACAAAATAGAGCCCACCTGTGAAGTCTCCAGTTTGATCTTTAATCCAGCCGATCATGGCAGGGCCTGCAAACCCACCTAAATTTCCAATTGAGTTAATCGTGGCAATGCCTGCTGCTGCGGCTGATCCTGACAAGAACATGGTGGGCATGCTCCATAGCGGTGGCTTGGCACAGCTAATACCGACATTCACAATGGTTAGTGCTGCAATTAATCCAATGACATTGTGTGTGCCTGCTGCAATTGCGAGACCAACCGCCGCGGTTAAACACGCGAGAGCAACATGCCAAGTACGTTCATTGGTGCGGTCAGAGTGTCGAGACCATAAAACCATGGCAATGACAGAAACGATGGGTGGAATGGCATTTAAAAGCCCGACAGTCATAGACGTTACGCCAAGCTGTTTAATAATTTGTGGTGCCCATATTCCAAGGGTATAAAGCCCAGCTGACGTTCCGAAATAAATCAATGCAAGGGCAAGTACTCGTGGGTTGGCAAGACCGCGAAGAATGCTGTGATGCTGAGGCGCATTTTTCCCGACATCTTCTTCTTTCATGGTTTTTACAAGCCATTCACGTTCATCCTGTTTTAACCAAGTGGCTTGTTCAGGGCGGTCAGTCATATATTTAAAAACGACAACGCCTAAGATGAGTGCTGGTATTGCTTCAATAATGAACATCCACTGCCAGCCAGCGAGACCCCAAATTCCATGCATTTCAAGTAACGCGGCAGAGATTGGTGAACCAACTGCTGTGGCAATTGGGGCGGCTGCCATAAATAAAGCAATCACACCAGCGCGATGGCGTGCAGGAAACCAGTAAGTTAAGTACAAAATAATGCCTGGAAAGAAACCCGCTTCGGCAACACCGAGTAAAAATCGCATAACGTAAAAGCTGGTTGAGCTTTCAACAAATGCCATACCAGCTGCAATCAGACCCCAAGTCACCATGACTCGAGCAATCCAGATACGGGCACCGACTTTATGCAAAATAATGTTGGATGGGACTTCAAATAAGAAATAGCCCAAAAAGAAAATTCCGGCACCAAACCCGAGAACTGAGGCGGTAAAACCTAGGTCTTCTTTCATGGTGAGCGCGGCAAAGCCAATATTGACGCGGTCGATATAGGCTACAAGGTATAACAACATAATAAACGGTACGATTCTCCACGTGATTCGACGTAACGTTCGCTTTTCAATATCCATTTCCATGTCATGACTCCATATTCATGACTACCAATCCTGATTGGTAGTTTTCGCTTTCTTTACCGCTATTCATTCGGCTAGATGGCTTTTTCCCGTTCATCCACAGCATTCCTTCTGCGGACGTTTTTATGCTCTTAAATAAGAGACGGCTTATGTCGGGAAACAATGAAATGGATGTTAAACCCTTTAAAAAACTGATGAATCGATATAAAGTTAAATCACTATTGCAAAAAACTTAATAATCATGAATGCAGATACGGAATTAGCTTTCTTTTGTTTATTGGTTAAACAAGGAAGTCTTGTCGCAACGGCACGAGAGTTAAACTTGACCCCACCTGCGGTTTCCAGACGTTTAACTCAACTTGAAGAGCGTTTAGGTGTAAGGCTTTTAAATAGAACAACACGCCGAATTAGCTTAACCAGTGAAGGTGAGGTCTACTTTGAAAATGCGGTTCGTATTTTAAAAGAGATCGATGAAATGGAGCGTTTGGTTTCAAGTAGTCGAGCAGCTCCCAAAGGGGTATTGCGTGTGAATGCACCTTTAGGCTTTGGTCGTTCTTATATTGCCCCAGCGATTTCTACATTTGCCAAAATCTATCCTGATGTCGATGTCCAACTGCATTTAACTGACCGCCCGATTAATCTGCCAGATGAAGCCATTGATGTGTCAATCCGCTTTGGCGAAATACCCGATTCGCGTCTAATTGCAAAAAAATTGGCAGCCAACCGCCGTTTATTATGTGCATCACCTAGCTATTTAAAAATGGCAGGGCAACCGCTCACTCCCCATGATTTAACACAGCATCAGTGCATTGTGATTCGGCAAAATGATTCTGCTTATGGGAATTGGCGGTTAAGTCATGGCAAACAGGTTGAAACTGTTAAAGTTCATGGGCAACTGAGTACCAACGATGGGGCAGTCGCATTAAATTGGGCTTTAGAAGGCTACGGTATTTTGATGCGAGCAGAATGGGACGTAGCAAAATATTTAAGAAGTGGCAGATTGGTTCAAGTGCTAGCGGACTATGAAACACCACCCGCAGATGTCTATGCGGTGTATTTAGAGAGACTGAATTTGTCACCTAAAGTCGCGCACTTTTTAGATCATTTACGCCAATTTTTAAATCAGCATGTCGATGGGCCAGAGCCGCGTTCAAGCTGGTAATGATAGGACTAATCTTAATTATAAAAAAGCCAACTTAAAGTCTAAGTTGGCTTTCAACATTATTTTCTATTTAAACGCAAATGTAGCAAACGTGTTGCCGATGTATGGCGAATTTCATCAATTCGCGCATTAAAATATCGTTCAGTAATGGCTTCACCTGATAAATCTTCGACTACTTCAAAACCCATCTGCTCCACTGCATGATGTAAATCTTTTGGTTTAAATTGACCTAATAAAGGTTCTTTCAGCAAATGGGTAAACTGTGCAACGCCCATGCTTCCAAGTCGCTCAATACCGTTTAATTCCTGAAAATCAGTCGAATAGTCGAGTACAACTTCACTACCGTTTGCAGCAAATTCAGCAATACTTTTTAAAGTTTGCAAAGTGGTTTGAGGGTTTAAATAGTGTGTTGTGCCTAACCACGAAAAAAATGCAGGAGCGGTTGGCTCATAGAGACTTCTAGTCAAGGCTTCCGAAATAGACTCTTTTTCAAAGTTAATCGCGACAAACTCAACGGTAGTAGGAATATTTCCTAACTTTTTTAGCTTGGCTTGTTTTGCCGCTTGCGTGTCAGGATGGTCCACTTCAAAAATTTTCAAAGCAGGGTAATGGTGAGACTCGCGTAGGGCAAAAGAGTCTAGGCCAGCACCTACCAATACATATTGTTGAGTGTTCTGTTGAACTGCTAGATCAAGTAAATCTTCGGCATAACGCGAGCGCCCGACCACTTGTCCAGTAAGTAGACCTAAAGTACGATTTAAAACCGCAGAATTCATGACCTTAACAATCAGTGAATTAGAAAGAAGTTTTTTCCAGCCTTTACTGGTTAGCTCAAAAGCATAAGGATCTGAAAATACAGGGTTCTGTGTATTTTGAAAATGATTGGCCCGTAATGCAGCAGCAGCTTCGGCGGTACGACTTGATTGACCTTCTTTCATCTTTATCCTGTTTTTTTATTTCTTGAAGATATTCAACGAAGAAGGCAGTGTATTTCATGAAAGTCAAAAATACACTGCCTGTTTCTTACAACTGATTTGATTGAAATTACAAATTAGTGGGTTTTTGTCGTTTGATACGTCACTTCATAATCTTTCAAATCTACTTTTTTCAAACGTTGTTTTAGCTTTTTCAATGACCAAGGCCATGCGGCAAAGTTGCGTCCGTTTGCATCGAGGTAGTAACTCTTACATCCGCCACTATTAAATACGGTCGTTTGCAAGTGTTTTTGCACTAAATCGTTATGCTTTTTAATCACATCAGATTTAACATTTAATTTGCTAATTCCTTTGTTTTTAATTTTCAATAAGCCATCTACGATATAGTCGAGCTGCGCTTCTGCTAGACCAATGAAAGAGTCATAGACCAATACGTTAGGACCCAAAACTAAAAATGCATTTGGTACATTTTCAATGTTGGTACCTAAGTAAGCCTCTGGCGAACTATCTTTCCATATATCTTGTAAACATTGACCTTTTTCATTGTGGACACGTTTACCAATTGGCGGGTGAGATACTTCAAAGCCTGTACCCCAAATAATCACATCAACTTCATGACGTTCACCATTGGCAGCAACCACCGTATTCCCTTCAACTTTCACTAAACCATGAGGAATGAGAGTCGTGTTTGGTGCTTGTAGCGCAGGGTAGTAATTGTTAGCGAATAAAATACGTTTACAGCCAATATCAAAGTTTGGTGTGACATTTTTACGTAGCACAGGATCATTAATCTGCAATTTAAGTAATTGCTTACCCAAAACATTTACTGGTTTTAGGGCAAGGGGGTTACGTAAACCAAAGTTAATTGCATTTAGTGTTAACGCTACACTTTTACGCCAGCTCGCCTGAATAGCTGGATATTTCGCAATGACTGATTTACTAAATTCACCTAAGTCTGTATCTGGTTTTGGTAATACCCAAGGTGCTGTACGTTGGAATACAAAAAGCTCTTTCGCTTTTGGTTGAATTTGTGGCACAAACTGAATGGCAGATGCGCCAGTACCAATCACGGCAATACGTTTACCTGTCAAATCATAATCATGGTTCCATTTAGCCGAATGGAACATTTCGCCTTTAAATGTTTCTAAACCCTCAAGACGTGGAATCTGAGCTTCGGTAATTGGACCTGTGGCAAAAATAACGGTTTTAGACAAATATTGACCAGTCGTGGTATCCAGTACCCACACGTGACGTGAGTCATCCCATGCTGCATTCAGCAATTCATTATTAAACTCGATTTTAGACGTCACATTAAATTCGTTACTCACATCTTCCAGATAACTTAAGATTTCTGGTTGGCGAGCAAATAAATGGCTCCATTTTGCACTTGGTGCAAATGAGTAAGAATAAAGAGCAGACGGTACATCGCAACCACAACCTGGATAGGTATTTTCACGCCATGTTCCACCCACGCGGCCAGCTTTTTCAATAATCTTATAATTGGTATAACCAACTTGATCTAGGCGAATGGCAGCAGCGATCCCTGAAATGCCTGCACCCACAATAAAAGTATCGAAAATATGGCTTGGTGATTTGACAGCTTTTTTTGCTGAAGCATTTGTTTTCATTTGCGCAGTCATATGTGTACTACCTATAAATTTCTTATTTAAATAATTTGTACGATGTACCAAGGAACTTGGTATACAAGCTTGGAGATGCACGTTTCATGAGCCAGAATAACTTCGCATCAATTTGAGGAATGGTATACAACTCATCCTGATCAAGACGGTTAAGTGTTAATCTCGCGACATCATCACTTGTTGTTAAGGCATAGTTCATCAGTGCATGGTCTGCAAGCTTTGAATAACGTCCAGGAATTCGACCATTTTTAATGATATTGGTAGGGACCAAGGTAGGGCAGAGTACATTCACTTTAATATTAAACTTACTCAGTTCGGCAGAAAGCGTTTCTGAGAGCGCACGCACACCAGCTTTAGTCACGTTATAAGCAGTCATTTCTGGTGCAGCCGTATAGGATGCCGCAGATGCCACATTAATAATCGCGCCGTAACCTAACTTTTTAAATTTTGGAACAAAAGCATGACAACCGTGAATGACGCCCCAAAGGTTAATATTCATGACCCAGTTCCAGTCCTCTAGACTGAGTTCATCAAATTTACCACCCAATCCCACACCCGCATTATTAATGATGAGTGTTATCGGATGATCAAGTAACTGTTCTGCTTGATCAGCCAAAGCCTGTACTTGTTCTGCTTGCCCAACATCGCACTTTACAGCAAATGCTTTTTGTCCTAACTGTTCAATTAACTTTACAGTTTCTTCAGCAGCTTCGAGATTAATATCTGCACACACTACACTGCCACCACGGTTTGCCAGTTCAACTGCAAAACTTCGACCAATCCCACTGCCTGCACCCGTCACTACGGCATAAGCTTTTTGGCTTGGTTTAACTTTCTTTTTGCCAAATAAAATCATGATTCATCCATAAATAGCTTGAAGAGATACCAGCTACCTTTTTATAGCTGGAAATGCAGGACGATTAAGACATGCGTACTGGTGGGGTAAATTCTTTAACAAAATAAGGAGCAATTGCACCGCCTTCGGTCAGCAATTTCTTTTTGTAATACTCAAGATACTCAGTTGTATCATGATCATTTGGATGAAAGTCTGGACGTAAGTAGTCAAGAATTTGACCAATCGTACTACCAAAAACACCATCTTTGGGACCAAAGATTAAGCCTACACCGCGACGAGCATCTTTCCAGAATTTTAAAGTCAGCATCTCTTGTGGCTTTCTTAACACAGGCACAAATAATGTAGTTGCAGGAATTAAACCTAAGATTGTAAAAAGCGCAAGGAAGAAACCAGATGCGCGCAGTGGATAACTACCATTTAAAAGTTGATAGACATCGTAGGCAATATCTTTATGTTCAGATTCTTCAAGCATGTGCCACATCCACAACGCACGGCTTTTTGCATCATCTGAATAATAGAAATTCTTTTCATGCTTCATCATGTATTCAGCAAGTACCGCAGTAAAATGCTCAATACCCGCCATCATTGATAGTTTGAGTGGCTGTGGAAACTTTAAGAAAACATATTTAAAGAAGTTCGAGCCAAGAAATCGATAGAGCGCAACAGGATATTCGGCATCTTGAAGGGCATCGTTATATTCATTGTGCAATTTTGAATGAATTGCCTCTTGGCCAATCAGCGAAGTAACGCGCTGTTTTAAAATTGGATCTTTAATAAATTCGCGGTGATGACGAGCGGTTTCAATCACTAGATCTTCACCATAGGTTAAAAACACCGAAAGTGTGGCAAAAAACAAAGTAGCAAATTGGTTGTCCATATAAAATCTGACATCAATTTCCTTACCATCAAAACCAATATTTAAATGACGAATTGGAATTGAACTTTTGCTAGCAAAATCGGGTAACTCAATTTCACGCTGAAATGTAAGTTTCTTGAATGATTTTTTAACTGCGGTCGAGATCATGGCGACACCCTGAGGCAAAGTAGTGGTGCATTTTGATGAAAATGAATAAACTCAATGATCAACAAAGCACTATAAAATTCCATTTTCAAAAGCAGATGATTCTCTGCATTGACTACGGTGTTGTTGCTCCGTTATTTGTTTGATTATTTGGCTGAATAACGGAAAGAAGAGCCGATGTAGACAAGAGCTACTTAATGAGTCTTCTTTAATTTTTTCATATTAATCTGACATTATGTTCGGATTCAATTCGGGTAAATTTTTAAATATATAAAAGTATTTTATAGATATTTTTTGCGATAAGATTTTTAATTGATTTTGTCTTATGTAATTGAAAAGTAATAAGTTAACTCTATATTTTTTCTACAAAACTAATAAGTTAAATTGTACATTCATTAAGAGACTAAGCTCTGCTTTTCTGAATTTTTCTAACTAAGTTTGACAACTATTCGGATTTTGTTTTTTTATTTCTACCGAGTCAAATTACATGCTAATCTGACTTTATGTTCGGATTATTGATTAGATCGTATGACTACGCGTAAACCTCGTCAAACTCGAGCCAAAGTCACTGTCGACACGATTATTGAAGCAGGTTTTATTGCAGTGGCACTTCATGGACCAAGTGGTACTACAACACGTCATATTGCAGAGATTGCAGGGGTGAGTGTCGGGTCTTTATACGAATATTTTAAAAATAAAGAAGAAATTTATGATGCGATGAATCACTTTTTTGTTCGGGAAATTTTGGACATGATTACAGAGCTTACACCGACGATTTTACAGTTGGAGTTAGAGCCTGTCATTGAAATGATTTTTTATACTTTTAGTGATTTATTAAAGAAAAATAACGACCGCTATTTGACTGTTCTACGTTATGCAGGAGAGTTACAGTACGACAAATATATTCCCAAAATTGAACAGGCTTTAATGGAAGTGATCATGAAATATATGATGCATAATCCTAAATACCTAAAAATTAATAATTTGCCTGTAATTACCTATATTTGTATCAATAGTGGAATTTTTAACGTCGCGCGGCATCTTATTTTGCCAAACCCTTATATTAGTTTTGATGAAATGGTGCAGGGATTAACGACTATGATTATGAGCTATATCAATACAGAGATGGCTCGTTCAGAAGAACATTGAGCTGAGTTAGGATTTTTATAAGTCCGATCAACAATAAAAAGCCCCCGCATAAGTTTTATGCGAGGGCTTAGTTGCATTATGGCATGGTTGGAACTTCTTCTGGGCGCATATCGAATATCAAAATTTCGGCATGATCACCATTGGTAAAAGATAAGCTTCCACCTTCACGAATACGTGCCGCATCGCCAGTGTTAAAGGTTTTACCATTTACATCGACACGACCTTTAGCAACGTGTAGGTAAACATATCGACCCTCAGGAATCACAAATTCAGCAGTTTCTTCACCATTAAAAAGACCTGAGTAAATATTAATATCTTGTTTGATGGATAAAGTTTTTTCACCACCTTTAGGTGAAATGATCAAATGCAATTTACCGCGTTTGTCTGCTTCATCAATATGGACTTGTTGATAGCCCGGATCTGTATTCACTTCATTCGGGACAACCCAAATTTGCAAGAAATGGACGCCTTCTTGAGCTGAATGATTAAATTCACTATGTGCAACACCACGACCTGCACTCATGAGCTGAATGTCACCTGGCACAATCACAGAGCCTGTACCCATTGAGTCTTTATGCTCTAATGCACCTTCAAGCACATAAGAAATAATTTCCATATTACGGTGAGGGTGGGTACCAAAGCCTTTAGATGGAGCAACGTTATCATCATTAATTACAAGTAAGTCTGAAAAACCAACTTGTTTAGGGTCCCAATAGTTAGCAAATGAAAAGCTATGTTTTGATTGTAACCAACCATGATGTGCTGCACCACGTTCGTGAGATAAACGCATATCAAACATGATGTATTCTCCTCATTTAATTTTTTATCTGAGCACAGTTTATCGTAGCGTTTATAGGAGCGAAGCACTGAAAATAGAAAGCTTGGTGCGATTTATGGAACGATAAAAATAGGACGTAGTTTTGCTTATAGACAGAAAAGCAAAGAAAAAAAAATTATTTTTAAACGATATGTGGAATTCTTTGGGTAGAAGTTTTTAGTTTATAAGTTAAACAGGAAACACAAAAAATTAGTCGCTAAAGAAACAATTTTCAAGAAGACCTCAACGACAAAAATAACTTCTTTTTATTTTATTTAAGGTTTAATAAATACAAAGAAATTTTAAGCCATATACACATTTGTCTATGCTCTATCTTTAAAATAACTTAATAATTAAAACTGATAAAAAGCTAATATTAAAAATAACTAAAATAAGCTGATATAAAATAAAGTTACTTTTCAATTGAAAAGTTTAATAATTATTAAGATTATTATAAATAATTAAAAAATCACCTTTCTTTTCAATTATTTGAGTAAGAGGGTGTTATTGTAAATAAATGTGAAAATATTCACAAAGCTATAATTTTTTGTTAAGATCATTAACATTAAAAACATAGAGATAATAATAATGATCAATAAAGTATTAATAGTGTTGTGTGTGAGTATTGTCTTTGTATTAGGATATTGGGCTTATTTGGATAGTCAAAATAAAAGGCATCAAGAGCTCATGCGGATCATACAAGAAGCTGAAAGAAACCTACAAAGTATCGAACGTAATCCAAACCATGCTCATCACAGCAATTTAGCTTCTTATAATATGCAAGAATATATCGGTGACAAAAAATTATTTTCTAGCAGTATTGAGCTATAAATTTCTAACTTTTACAGTGTCATTGGTCATATCTTTTCATAAATTTTGATCATGTTTCTGTTGAATCTGTTAAACTTATTGAACGTATAGTAAAAAAGCTGCATAGGGGTTATGCAGCTTTTTTGTGTTTCAAGAGGGGCTGTGGTTATTTTCTATGCATGAAAACAGACATCAAATGAATGGCATATTTGTTGCTTCATAAGTTTGAGATTCTTGTTTATAGGGCTGAACAGAAAAACAATATTGTTCAGTGACCTACATAGACGTAAATATTCCACAGTTCAGATTTTGCATAGAGGCTACTTATGGCGGCGCCCAATTCTTCGGCAGGCTGGTTAGAGCGTTTATTTAAGTTAAGCGACAATAAAACCACTTTCCGAACTGAAGTTCTTGCTGGTGTAACTACATTCCTAACGATGTGTTACATCATTATTGTCAATCCACTCATTTTATCTGAAACCGGCATGGATCATGGTGCCGTATTCGTTGCGACCTGTTTGGCAGCAGCAATCGGATGTCTAGTGATGGGGATCATTGCTAATTATCCAATCGCACTGGCCCCTGGTATGGGTTTAAACGCTTACTTTACCTATTCGGTTTGTATGGGGATGGGCGTGCCATGGCAAACAGCTTTAGCGGCTGTTTTTGTTTCAGGCCTTGTCTTTCTTGCAATTAGCTTCTTTAAAATTCGTGAAGCGATTGTCAATGCGATTCCGATGTCGCTTAAGTTTGCAATTGGCGGTGGTATTGGTTTATTCCTAGCACTGATTGCACTAAAAAATGCCGGAATTATTGTTGATAACCAAGCAACTTTGGTTGGTTTGGGCGATATCAAACAACCAACAGTACTATTAGCGTTATTCGGATTCTTAATGATTGTGGTTTTACACCAATTAAAGGTTCGCGGCGCAATCATCATTAGTATTTTAGTTGTTACTGCAATTGCTACTGCTTTAGGTCTAAATGAATTTAAGGGTGTAGTGGGGCAAATTCCTTCAATTGCACCAACGTTCATGCAAATGGATTTTGAAGGTCTATTTACAGCAAGTATGGTCGGTGTCATCTTTGTATTCTTTATTGTCGACTTGTTTGATAGTACGGGTACGTTGGTTGGTGTATCGCACCGTGCGGGTCTTTTACAAGACGGTAAATTACCTCGTTTGAAAAAAGCATTATTTGCAGACTCTACTGCAATTGTTGCTGGTGCTGTATTAGGCACATCTTCAACTACGCCATATATTGAATCAGCTTCAGGTGTAGCAGCAGGTGGGCGTACTGGTTTAACCGCTGTTGTCGTTGCAGTTTTATTTATCTGCTGTTTATTTTTAGCACCTCTTGCTCAATCTGTACCAGGTTTTGCAACTGCGCCAGCTTTATTGTTCATTGGTGTGTTGATGATTCAAGGGATCACTCATATTGATTGGGATGATATTACTGAAGCTGTTCCAGCATTTTTAACCATTGTATTTATGCCATTTACCTATTCAATTGCTGATGGTATTGCAATGGGCTTTATTAGCTATGCATTAGTTAAATTATTCACGGGTAAGGCAAAAACTGTACCGTATATGGTATGGATTATTGCTGCGCTTTGGGTATTTAAATTTATCGCGTTTGGCGGTTAATATGATTTTTTATAATTTTCTTCTTGAGCTATCTTAGACATAGTTTTCAATAAGAAGAAAATTATAAAAGGGTGTGATTTTGACTACACCCTTTTTTCTTTAGACGTGGAGTTAATATGAATCAAGTCGAGCTGATTCGCGCCTTACCAAAAGCCGAATTGCATGTACATATTGAAGGGACTTTTGAACCTGAATTAATGTTTGCAATTGCCCAGCGCAATCAGATTCAGATTCCTTACAAATCTGTTGAAGAAGTAAAGCAAGCTTATAACTTTCATAATCTTCAATCATTCTTAGATATTTACTATGCTGGTGCAAATGTTCTTGTACATGAACAAGACTTTTACGATTTAGCATGGGCTTATTTTGAAAAATGTGCCGAAGATCGTGTTGTTCACACGGAAATGTTCTTTGATCCGCAAACCCATACTGACCGTGGTGTTGCATTCTCAACAGTGATTAGCGGTTTAAAGCGCGCTTGTGCAGATGCTAAAGCTAAGTTTGGTATCAGCTCTCAACTGATTATGTGTTTCTTACGTCATTTAAGCGAAGAAGCTGCATTTGAAACGCTTGAACAGGCGCTGCCGTTTAAGCAAGACATTATTGCAGTAGGCCTCGATTCAAGTGAAGTAGGGCATCCACCAGCTAAGTTTGAACGTGTTTTTGCTAAGGCACGTGAAGAGGGTTTCTTAATCGTTGCTCACGCTGGCGAAGAAGGTCCGCCTGAATATGTATGGGAAGCTTTAGATCTACTTAAAGTGAACCGTATTGATCATGGTGTGCGTTCTGAAGAAGATGAACAATTAATGGCGCGTTTAATTAACGAAAAAATGCCTTTAACCGTTTGTCCTTTAAGTAACTTAAAGCTATGTGTTGTTAAAGATATGAAAGATCATAATATCCGTCGTCTATTGCAAAAAGGTGTACACGTGACGGTTAACTCAGATGATCCTTCATATTTCGGTGGGTATATGAATGATAATTTCTTTGCCATCCAGCAAGCTTTAGACTTAAACAATGATGAGTTGAAGCAACTCGCAATTAATTCTTTTGAAGCTTCTTTCATTTCAGATGAAGAGAAACAAAAGTGGATTGCAGAAATCCAAAAAATCTAAATAAAAAAACCGCCTATCTCAGGCGGTTTTTTATACATCAGGTTTATTTAGGTTGTTTGGTCATGCTATTTAAAATATTGTCTTTATCGATAAAGTGATGTTTTAAAGCTGCAAGTACATGCCCAACAATAAGAAAACCTGCAAACCAAGAAATATAAATATGTAATGGTTTAACAACAGCTAAAAGCTCTGGATTATCTTGCACTAAACGCGGAATTTCAAATAAATATAAAACTGGAGCAGGGTGACCAGCACTCCAACTAAACAAACAACCAGTGACAGGTAAAGCCACCAAAATTACATACAAGAATAGATGACCAACATGTGCCAGAGTTTTCATCATTGGAGACATGGTATCAGGTAGTTTTGGAGCTGGATGAGTATAGCGCCATAAAATCCGGACAATGACTAAAAAGATAATGGTAGTTGCAATATTCTTGTGCAATGTAATGACATCGCCTTTAAAGCTGCCATCAACGTCATAACTTAAAAAATTTCCACTATAAAAGCCAATAACCCATGCTGTGATGAAAATGATTGCCATCACCCAATGCAGGATTTGTGCGGTACGGGTGTAATACTGAGAGGAAACAGCAGGCATAAAAGACCCTTTTTTTGTCGTTTTGATTTGTGATTTTAGGGGAAATCGCAGATTTTGAGAAATATTTTAAATGTAACGGAGCGTGCTAAAAACAGAACGTATTAAGCTTAAAAAAGCAATTGATGAGCTGAGTTTCGTTCCGGAAAAGAGTTTGCATAAATGCATCAAATTATTTGTTTCTTCTAAAGTCGAGTTTAGGCACAATACGCGCTGCCAAGGTTCAATCAAAGGAAAAAATGATGAAAAAATTGATGCTCGCTCTAGCACCAGTTGTTTTAGCTTTAACAGCATGCGCAACGACTACAGGCACTGACACAGGTTCTGCACAAACGACAACTCAACAATTAGGCGTTGCTGCGTTAAAAGTTGCGGTAAATGCAAAATGTATTACAGAGATTAATAATGTTGCGGCTTGGAAAACAGCAACAAAATATATGACTGCTGAGCAACGTGATAGCATCCAAACCAATGTATGTGGTTGTGTAAGCGAAAAAGCTCCAAACAGTGTGACTGCAGTAGAATTAGCAGCAGCTGCACTTGATGTAAACACACGTGCTACAATCGTAAACCAAGTGGTTTCTAAAACTGTAAACGCTTGTGTGGCAGAAGCTTTACAAAAGTAATTAATAATTTTGTGTTAAAGAAGGCTGATTACTATTGATCAGCCTCTTTTGTTTTTAAAGGTAGTAAGTCGATGTTTATTGCTGGTGTAGATGAGGCAGGACGGGGGCCTTTAGTAGGTTCGGTTGTAGCAGCAGCTGTGATTTTAGATCCGAATAATCCAATTTTGGGATTGAATGATTCTAAAAAATTAACTGAAAAGAAACGTGAAAAGTTGTTTATTGAAATACAAGAAAAAGCTTTAGCTTGGTCAATTGCCGAAGCAACACATGCTGAAATTGATGAACTAAATATTTTACAGGCAACTTTTTTGGCTATGCAACGGGCTGTTGATGGTTTGAAAACCCAACCACAAAAAGTAATTGTAGATGGTAACCAAATTCCTAAAGGAATCATTATTCCTTGTGAAGCCATTGTTGGTGGAGATGCAAGCCATGCTGAAATTAGTGCAGCGAGTATCTTGGCAAAAGTGACACGAGATCGACAAATGGCAGAATTAGATCAGCAATATCCGTTATTTGGTTTTGCCAAACATAAAGGATATCCAACCAAAGCGCACTTTGAAGCGATTGCTGTGCATGGCGTGATTGATCAGCATCGCCGTAGTTATGCACCTGTTAAACGTGCTTTAGGTTTATAAATACAAACACTTAAAAAATTTAAAGCGACTATAAAGTCGCTTTAATTAGGGAGAGAACAACTTCATACTAACGATTGAAGTTTTTCTGTGCATAATTATCATCTTCATAAGAAACTTGATAATCTTGATCAAGATGTTGAAGGTGTTCATGCATTGCACGTTCATGTTGAATACGTTGATAAATTTCTTCGCGATGAACAGAAACCTCTTTTGGTGCATTCACACCAATTCGAACTTGGTTTCCTTTGACGCCAAGCACAGTAACACTGACTTGATCCCCAATCATTAATGTTTCCCCGACACGGCGGGTCAGAATCAGCATGTTTATCTCCTTGCTAAACGCTTAAAACTGCAATATTGGTACCCAAATAAAAAGCTCAACCTCAGTTTTCAGTCAGATTCTAACAGAAATATGAGAACAAAGTCATATTTTGATAATCTCTGCCAAAAAACTTTCCGTTTAATATAACAGAGCCGCTATAAAAAAAACTATAGCGGCTCTGTGTTTTCTTTGATTATTGTCGGACAAGTAAACATTTTTTAATGAATTCTTGACCGTTCGGTACATTTAAGCGCGTGCGCTGCTTTCACCATGTTCACGATCTAAACCAAAAGCGGTATGTAGACAACGAACTGCAAGCTCAAGGTATTTCTCGTCGATAATGACAGAAACCTTAATTTCAGATGTTGAAATCATAAGGATGTTGATACCTTCATCAGCAAGGGCAGTGAACATTTTGCTCGCTACACCTGCGTGTGAACGCATACCTACACCAACAATAGACACTTTAACGATGTCATCACGTGTTGAAACTTCACGTGCACCAATATTTTTGGCAGTTTCATTTAAGATTTTTTCAGCTTTCGCTAAATCAACACGGTTTACAGTGAAAGTAAAATCTGTTGTACCATCTTCTTCAACATTTTGGACTATCATATCCACTTCAATGTTGGCATCACTTACTGGTGATAAAATTTTAGAAGCAATACCTGGCTCATCAGGTACACCTAAAATTGTTAATTTTGCTTCGTCACGGTTAAAAGCGATACCTGCAATGATTGGCTGTTCCATAGTGTCTTCTGCCTCAGTAGTAATGAGTGTACCTACATTTTCTTTAAATTCGTCGTCAAATGCGCCGTCGTCATCATTATCAAAACTTGATAATACACGTAAAGGAACCTGATATTTTCCGGCAAATTCTACTGAGCGAATCTGTAAAACTTTAGAACCTAATGATGCCATTTCTAGCATTTCTTCAAAAGAAATACGGTCGATTTTTTTGGCTTTAGGAGCAACACGAGGATCAGTGGTGTAAACGCCATCTACATCAGTATAAATCTGACATTCGTCAGCTTTTAAAGCAGCAGCAAGGGCAACACCAGAAGTATCTGAACCACCTCGACCTAGTGTTGTAGTATTTCCATTGGCATCAAAACCTTGGAAACCAGCAACTACAATAACACGGCCTGCATCTAGATCATTGGTCATGACATCTGTATCAATAGACTCGATACGCGCCTTGGTAAATGCACTGTCAGTTTTAATACCGACTTGACGTCCGGTATAGGATTTAGCTTCCACACCAATCGAATTAAGTGCCATAGCTAACATGGAAATCGTCACCTGTTCACCGGTTGAAACCATTTGGTCTAACTCACGTGGGTCAGGTGTTTCGGTAATGGCTTTAGCGAGAGCAAGTAAGCGGTTTGTTTCACCACTCATTGCAGATACGACCACAACAACCTTGTGACCGTGATCATGCCAACGCTTCACACGACGAGCAACATTTAAAATGCGCTCGGGGGTACCCATAGAAGTACCGCCATATTTTTGAACGATTAATGCCATATCGCCTAAACCCTTATTATTAAACGGGAAAAGTATATTCTTGCTTCCTTGGTTTCATAATATGTACACTCTTATGTACATAAATGAAATTGCTGAGTTTATCTAGCAAGCCGTGATTCGGCGGACAGTATATAGTAACGGTAATATGCTAACAATCATTGATCTGGACTAATTTAATCAAGTTTACTGATTGTTAGCTTCTACCTAACTTATATAGCTTTCAAATATTCAGGTTCTATTACATCTGTGGTTTCAGTGTCTTCATCATTTTTCTTAAAACACTTTCTTTCCCACTTCTTAACTTCAATAGTTAAGTAGCGCTTCACAGCACCAGGTGTATTACCAAATGCAGGGGCAGGGAAAGGGATACCCCAAGGTGTCATAATTTCCCAGCGGCTTAATGTTCGTTTGCAGATGTCGTACTTTTTACATATGGCATTAGATGTTAAATACTTTTCCATTTAGCCCTCCGTATCACTTTTTTCTTGAACCTTAATAAGGGCCCAAGGATCTTCAACTTTACCTAACTTAATTGAATAACCTAAAAACTCATTAAGTTTTTCTATCTTTCGAATTTTAGCTAAATGGTCTGGTTGAAAATTAAAGTGGTACCAACTATTCAACTCATCGACAATTGCAAATAAATCGTTAAGTTCAAGATGGATTCTCTGTTTATTGTTTAGCTCCATAGCAGGATGTTTTTCATTCATACCAAATTGCGCAGTTTTTAAGGCAATCTGGGCTATTTCTGATGCTTCTTCAGCTAGTTTCATTAACAAAAATTGCTCATGGGTCATTTTGTTCATTGTCTAGCTCCCGATATATTAGGCACTTTATGAAAATGCATCCAATGAGAAGGTGGATCATTGTAATAATTCGCCCATATATGATTTAAAGCTTCATCTGTAGTCATGTAGTCTATTTCAGGTTCGACATCGGGTGATTCGGCCCAACAAATTAGAACCATTTTGTCGATAGGTGGCTCATCGTCTTTGACACTAATCCAAGTTGGACCGGCTTGTGCTTTGGCAGCAGCCCAAGATTTTGCACTTGTATAAAAATCTGCTTCATAATCAGGGTAACCATCTTTTGCCCATTTAAATGCAAGTGGGTCATCATTTTTATACCACTCAGCATGAGCTCGCATTTCTTTATTCCAAAGTAACCAAGCTTTATTCGTCACTATATTAAAATAGCCATTCATGCTTTCACTAAATACAAGAATGTCATTTTTTCGAATATTGCTTTCTTGCTTGAAAGTTTCAGTTTTTTTGAAATTTTCTTCAAAAAAAGCACGGTCATAAAAAATCATGAATTAGCTCCCATTCTGCTTGAATAAAGAGCTTTATTACTTTCGACTATTTCCTCACATTCTTTTTGACTACCAACGAAGAAATAATCTTTTTTAAGTTCACCAGCCTCAAATTTAGCTACCCATGTACCGTAGACCTTTTCGGCTGAGATATATGCATAGCGTTGCTTTGTGATTGAAATGATATCTTCTATGTCTAAACAATCACCCAAACAATTAAAGTCTTTTTCTTTATTTACACAATTTTCA
Source organism: Acinetobacter pittii ANC 4050 (assembly GCF_000399685.1). Lineage (GTDB taxonomy): Bacteria > Pseudomonadota > Gammaproteobacteria > Pseudomonadales > Moraxellaceae > Acinetobacter > Acinetobacter pittii_E. The sequence continues at coordinate 1,891,652 of NZ_KB976987.1, read as the reverse complement.
GGCTCTTCATTGTCTTGCCACATAGTTTTAATTTCGTCTTCAACAATTAGAACTGAACCTTTAGGCAAATTATGATCCTTGGCTTTATTCCAGAATTCCCACAATTGTCGAGTTTGTTCGATCATAAAAAAGACTTGGTTATCTTCTATTATGGAATAAGAAAAGAAGTCCCTATTTGAGTAAGATGCCGCAAGATCTGGAACAAACCAAAGGTTCATACATTCTTCTTTAAAGACAGCAACTTCAGCAATCAAAGCACTTCTTTGTGCAGCTAAATCTATCATTCTTCAACTCCCGATTCGCTTTTACCTAACTTAATACAGCCTTCCTCGGGTAAATCAGCATACCAACAGTAGTATCCTTCACCGTCATAACCATCTTTTAGCCATCTAATAGTCATTTCAGTTTCCATCTGGAATTGATCTTTTTCACCGTCTGGTGCACCAAAATCAAAAGCTTCTTTTAATTCGGCACAAGTTAAAGTGAGACTCTGTTTCACTGGCACCGCCTGAGCTTTGGCTTCCCAAACTTCCTGCATTAATTCAATATCGTTATATCCAAGAGTGCAGCCAGCTTCTCGAACAACATTTGTGATAACACCTAAACAATTCCAATCAATTTTCACGATACCTTTCGTTTTAAGGTAGGTTTTGAAAGCCTCTCTTTCATTCAATGTCATGCTGCCACCTTTTGATAATTGAATTTCATTGAATTAGAAATGCCACGCATGCGAAGCTGGTTAATAAAACGTTTATCCTTATTCATCCAAACCCGGCAAAATGAAATAAATCTTTTTTGACAGACTTCATTCATTTCAAAACCATTTTTTGTTTCTATTAGGGAAATCTTTGCCACTTCTTTGCCACGCTTCATAACGATGTATCCTTTTTTATATGAAGGATAAAAACCACTTTCTGACATCCAAACAGTGAAGGGATATGACATAGAGTCAGGGATGTACTTCATCATGTTAGAATCTCCAAATAGAATCTTTAAGTTTCGCTTTGAAGAGCAAAGCTTCAGTTTCATGAAGTGAGACATTTGAAAACACTTGAGTTCTGTTTTTACCAATCACCGTAAAGGTTCTGGTTTTGCTGCTATAGATCTGTATCATTGAGGTGACTCCAATAAAAAGTTACCTTCGATCTCAAGTTCTTTTCTTCTTTTTACTACTAGTTCCATTAAGGCTTCTTGAATACGTTCATCTGCTTCTGAAATATCAATTTCAATCGCATCCAACGTAGTCAGGTCTGTAGCTCGTTTGACTCGTTCAGAAATAGAAATATTTTCTTTTGATTGACCAGCAATAATGACTAAGTGTTTATTTAACTCAGTTAAAAAAGATTTTTGATCTTCAGAAGCCCAGTCTTTCGTTTCCTCAATGAGACTATTAGCTGCATCTGCAGTTTTAGTTTTCTTTAGTTTTTCAATAAGGCCAGCTAACGGAGACTCAACAGGTTTGTCATTATGGTAACGAGTCCAATTTTCCTCTTTGTTATTGGCCTTCTTCGCAGATTTTTTTGCTTGAGTTGAGTTAGTTTCTTTATCTGCTTTAGGTTCAATTGGTCCCAAAACGTTTAGGATGTTGTCGTCATCTATACTTGTTAAACCTACTTCACCACTAATAATTGCGTTAAGTAAATTCTTAAACTCCTCACACCAATAAAGTGACTTAACAAATACCCGCAATTCACCGAAATCATGCGATTTGCGTTTAATAAATGCATCTGCAGCTGAACGAGTTAGATGGCAATTAACATCTTCCCAAAAATATTTACCATGGCAGATATGAATATTGCGGTCATACCAGTCACTTAAAATGCTTATTTGAGTAGTTGCTTTTACATCGAGAAATAGTTCGTCTTCCTCTTCAATTGCAAAGCCATTTAATGCATGTTTGTCAGTAGCTTTAAGTGATTCAAAAAAATCATCAATTGTTTTAAATGTTGATTCTTGATCGGCATCAACAATGTTAATAACTTCAACTGAGTCACTAGCTGGATCTAAACCCCAAACAATCTTTTTTTCTTGAACAACAAAAATAGGTGAATCAGTACCAGCGTTATCTTTTTCCCAAGAATTTTTGAGTTGTTGGGTAAACTCCGCCCATGTTTCAGGCGTAAATAGAGTAGGTTTCATAGTTGCTAACCTTTAAATATTTTGAAGCGCTTTACGCAAGTGTGGGTCAAGGTCTTCTTTATTCAGTAGCCATGAGATGTACGGGCGCGGTAATTCTTTAAGAGGCGTACCTTTGTGTTTACCCCATGTCATTATTTTGGGTAAACGTACAGCTTCAGACATGAGAAATAAGGAGTTCAAATCTTTAATTCCCAGTCGTTCAATTAGAGCTATTAGGATAATCCCAGTAAAATAAACATCCGCCCGTGCAGAATGTGCATGTCTTAAATGCTTGCGTGCTTCTTCTCGGTTACTCATTACGAAATAGTACAGAACAGCCAATTTATGACTTGTTAAATCAGGCCATACGTCCCTTGCTAAAGCTAAAGTACATATAGTCTTTGCCTTAATTGCTGGTCCACATTTATTTAGAGCTTTAATGTCGTAATCAATATTGTGGCCGACAATGAATTCAACACCTTCAGGTAACCGGAATGCTTCACAACTTGGTTGACCTTCAATATCCGCTTCAATGATGTTGTGTACAGCCATTGCTTCTAAATCAATCGGTTCAGGACAAGAATAGAACCGGTTAAAAACCTCATCTTTATGAACTAATAATTGACCATTCTCTAAGCTAAAAGGGGCATAAGCGATTTCAATTGGATAACCATTTAATTTGTTGGTTTCAGTATCTAAAATAATTGCTTTCATTGATCACGCACCATTTAACTGTTAGGCCAGCAATAGCCGCAGTTGTGACATTCCCATTGAGCACCAGAGCCAGAATGACTAACACCTAAAGTGCATTTGTCATTAGTACATCTAGGGCAAGTCCCATAAACCACACGAAAAGATTTAATAACTAACATAACTGTCCCCAACTAGCGTGTACCAAGCAAACCACGACGTTTTTTATAATCTTTACGATCCGGTGAGGGTATGTGCGTTCTACTAAGGATTTGATCTAACTCACGACCTCTACGATATTTAATTTCGGTTTGTAAATTACGTAGAATCCACTCTTTTGTATCTAACGTATATTGAGAAACAGGAGTTAATTCACCAGCTTCATCAATTGTATAAACGCGAGTTAAAGTGTGATTTGCTGCATAAACCGTATGGCCTAAGCGTACTTTATATAAACCACGCTCTTCATCTTTCCCCTTAAACTCGCGGAAAGATTTATTGTTTGCCGGACCATTTGGGCTATTGTTATAACGTCTAGAGCCTCGAAGGAAGTTAGTGTTCATTCGGCACCACCTGATTTAACAACACGTACTTGAACTTCAACTGGTTCATCTGAGTTAAATTGCTGCTGCCATTGTTTTGTTTTTTGCTCACGTACTTGAGCCTCTGCATCACATGCATAAATAAATGCAACAGCTATCGCACTAACTACGAGGAAGAGTAAAACATACGGCCATTTACTATCTTTTTTAAACTTTAGATCCTCTGCTGATGGATGCTGATAAAGTTTAGAAGTAGCTGGTTTATTTGTTTTATTCCCGCTGAGTTCAGGCACGAAACAAATAGGTGTAGATGGGGCAGATTGACTGTTTATATATTTCTGATTCATAATAATTTGCCTTTATAAGTACAGTATTGGTAGAAAAAGCCTCGATAGCCGTCCAAAGTCATTGAGGCTTTTTCATTTTTGTTAGCTCAGCATTTACAGACATTTGCGAAGGTTTATATCTGTACTTAAAGCCGTTTTTATTAATGCGCTCTTCATCAATTAAATTTTTCGCATTAATATTTGTGATTTCCATGTCCTTCCAATTTGGAAAGTCTTTACTTGAACATTGAATAACACGACCACAAGCCATAGCTCGTAACGCCTCCGAAACGCTAATCAAGCCTTGTTCGTCTATAACTTTGTCTTTGTAGTGATCCATGAGAGTTCACCTTTTGACGTTTACGTAGTATTGGTTGAAAAAAGCCCCGATAGCCGTCCAAAGTTTTCAGGGCTTTTTTTATTTCTTAAGATTTAAATGACCCAATTCGTACAGGGTTTTCAGGAAGTAAAGCTATTACTTCTTCTTTGAAATCTTCAATAATTTCATTACGTAATAACTCTTCTTTGACAATTTGAATGGCAAACTGAGGTGTGCTGCCAGAGCTATTCACAATTAAACGTAATTTGATTTCTCGTTCTGCAAGACCTAAGTAAGCTGAATCTTGGATGGTGAAATAAGCCGGTAATACGCCTTTTTTAGCAGACGCTGCAATTTGGGCCATTTCAGATTGAACCTGACGTGTGTTTTCTACTTCAGCGTTACTAGTAGTCGATGCTTCAATTTGCATATTTCGTACTGCAACAAGGGCATCTTTAATATCAATGACATTATTATTTTCATCAAATGCATTAAGTACTTGAGCCCAATCTTCAATGAAAACAGCAAAGTTGCGTTGATCTAATTTATGGTCTTTAAGTTGATTCAACTTTTTCCATACAACAGTTGATTCTAAACATAAAGAAGCTATGTAGTCACAATGGCCTTGGGTTTGTCCTTCTCCATGGAAGTTAAGAACTGCAATAGCTTTTACGTCATTTTGATTAACAAAAATTGGTGTATCTTTACCGCCTTCTGCAATTACAAAATCCTTAAAGTCATTAAATGTTGGTGTAGTAAATTCCCCATGAGGACGGAAGCGAGCTTCCATAAATTTTTCAGCAGCTATAACACTATAGTCATGATGCAAAGCTACAAGCTGACCACGCTCAAGGGGGATTACAGGTTTAGCTAAACCTAAAAATTTTTCGATTTCGATTTTTTCAGACATGAAGGTCTTTCCTTTAGTTGAGATAAAAAGTTTTTAAAAATTAAGCTTTTTCTTCAAAAAGCTGGTCAGTGTGTTTAGCAAAAAGCGATACATCACCACGTGTGTTTACATACATAGGTGTTTTGTCACCGTGTTCTTCGACACTTTTACCTTTTGGGAGTGGGGCATTTGAAATTAGTTTGTGCTCTACAGTTACGTTGTTGTGACCAACGCCTTTAGAGAACTTTAATTTAATTGTGATCTCGCCGACTTTTTGTGTATCAACAGCAGCACTTGCAACCTTGCTAACTGCATAGCCAAGTTGTTTTGCAAAGGCACCGCCATCGATGTCATTAATAAATTCTTCGCAATCTGTAGAGCGTAATGTACTCATTATTTATTCACCATGAGATGTGTTGGTGAATTAATTATTCATCAATGAATAGAATTATTCAACTAGTAATTATTCATCAATGAATTAATTGATTATTATTTGATCTAAAGTTATCCATTTAAAATATTCTAATTATAAAAAAACCCAGCATTTTGCTGAGTTTTTAGGCATTACTTACAATTTAACTACTTTAGTTTACGTCCTGAATTATTTAACTATCCATTAATGAATATTTTGTCATTAATAGTAGGCGTGCTAATTCACTATTAAACCCACTAAGTGCTTGAAAAACTGTATCTTTAGCTATTTCAGGATTTTCAAAATTATCAAGAATAAAAGCTTGCTCCACTAAGGGATGGTTCTCATCAGCTAAATTTTTTATATTTAGTAAAATATTAGCCGCTAAATTGGGTTGGCTCTTAATAACTTCCTCAGCAAACACAGTTAAAAAAGTATTAATTCCTTGAAATTTAAAAATATCTTTATCAAGTCTTTCCATAGTGTTTCCCCCTAAAATTCCCTATGCATACCAACGACTTTACCTACCAACTTACACCCTTCAGTTAATTTAATAATCTGCTCAGGCCATTTCGTATTAATCGGTTCTAAATATTTTTCATTATTTTCAATAATTAACTTTTTAAATGTAGCTTCTGATTCACCTGCACATGCAACGATTACAAGATCATTGGTTTTTAGATCAAATACAGGATAATCAGGATTTACATATATTCGATCACCAGGTTCAAACTTAGGATACATTGAGTATCCAGTGACTATAAGGCCATAACCATTCTTCCCAGCCTTTTTCATTGGTGGAAGCCATTCGATTACTTCCGTATCCTTTAAAACAGTTTGAACATCTGTAAATGAACCCGCTGCTACCCAAGAAATCACAGGTACTAAATCTCCTTCTATGTTGATTTTATTATTAAGATCAACATTGTTATCAAGTTTAAGATTGGAATCAGAACTTTTATTTTTTAAAATTTTTTCAATATCTTGGTAGAGCAATTCTTCTGTAGTTAAACCACACCATTTCGCTAACTTCTCTACTGTCTTAATAGTAGGCGCTTGAAATTGTCCGCTTTCCCAACGGAAGAGTGTAGGTTGAGGCACCCCGGATAATTTACTAAGACCCGTTACTGTTAATCGTTGTGAAAACAAAATGTATTTCACATTCTTTTCTAAAAGATATTTCTCTTTCATTTTAAGACTCATTCTCTGGTCCAGGTCTGATATTTAATTTTATTCAAAAATGAATAATTTGTGGAAAACAATTCATCTTTGTATTGACAGCTATTCATTAATGAATAAAAATATTCATCATTATGGAGTCATTGATATGTGCATGAATATTCAAGATAAGGTTATTTACCTTTCAAACAACCGAGGTTTGACACAACAGCAAATTTCAGAGCGAACAGGAATTTCTCAAAGTTCTGTATCAAAAATTGCAAGTGGCGAACAAAAAGAAGTTGCTTATAACAAAGGTGTTGCTTTAGACGCGCTAGTTGCATCTGAACAGAATAAAGAATATGAGGAATCCAAGACAAAACAATTAAATCGATCTGCATAAAAACCACTATTAGGAATTTATGAGGCATAACCATGGCTGAAAAACTTCTTGCAAATGCATCATCGAAATTAACTTTAGAAGAAAAAGCAAAGATGGAATGGATTGCCAAACTTGAAGGCAAGAACTCCTTATCTAATCTCATCCGTTCTATGTGTAAGAAAAAGATTTCAGAAGTAGAAGGTGAGATGGCAGGTAAAAGCTCTCTCGAAGTAATTAAAAACATTTGCACTAGAAAAGTCTCAGAAGCTGAATCTGAATACCAGTTTCTCAGAAATGTTTTTTGTGGGTCAAAAGATAACGGGTATACCAGAGATACCTTCGAATTAGTGCCTTTACGGGCCGAAAAATCGCGGCATACAAATGCTAGTGATAAATCAGTCCAGCTTGATCTACTTAGCTGGAAATAAAAAACCACTCCCTGCGCCAACAGGAAATGGTCTATGGCTGTTCAAACCCTTGGAAGAATGAACGTGAGTAATTTAGCAAATCATCCTTGCTCAGGCAAATGCACTGATTTTAAAGAAGAACAGTGCTCAACTTGTCTTATTAATCAAGATGCCCCGCATCAAATCGTAAACACTCAAACCGATGAAGAGAAATTTCTAGATCGTGCATTCAATGCACAAAAGGAGATTTCATGACTTCAGAAAAAAAGGTTTGGCCGTTAGGAACCAATCACACTGATTCTGAGGGAACGCCGTGGAAGCGTGACGAACAGAACAATTGGTGGTTTTGGCAAGAAAACTTTGGCTGGTCACGCTACGTAGGTCCAGTGAACCAAGCTTTCTTAGATTTACGATTTGAGGTAGGGACTGAACAATGATTTTTGAATTAATAAACCTTAGTGATAAATGTACATTTGAAGCACCAAATTTAAAAATTGCTGCTTTAGTTACTTGTGTACTTGGAAATGGGCAATATTCTGCAAAGGGAATACAACATGATTCAGATGTTCCATTCTTTCTTTTTGGTGGGCACGATGAATGGTTTGTTTCTAAATTTGGTACAAATTTTGAAGAAACCCTTAAACAAGTTCGAGATGAAAATAAACAAGATTTAGTAAATAGCTTTAATAGCGTTTTATTAGGTTCCTACATTGACCGGACCGCTTTTTTCAAAGCTTACAATTTAATTCAAGATCCAACTGAGAAAAACAAATGGCGTAAACAATGGTTAGAAGAACGCCGCTCGTCTTTTAACAATATCTGTGAACGTGCTTGGAATTATGCTGAACAAGTGAGCTTGTATAAACCAGCTCAGGAAGGTGCAGCATGACTGTACGACCAATATTATTTAATACAGAAATGGTTAGGGCCATTTTAAATGGATCTAAGACGCAATCACGTCGAATTATTAAGAATAAGGTTCTAAAAAATATTGAGATAGCTGAAAATCTTGGAGAATTGTTTGGTATTGAAGATACTAAATCAAGAATATCTTCTTACTTTCAGAAATATTGTCCTTTTGGTGCAATTGGTGACCAGCTTTTTGTTCAAGAGACATATGGTTCCAAAATTAGAAGTTTAGGTGGAACTCCTCATAAGTCATTTGTCTATAAAGCAGATAATCCAAAAGAAATTGCTTATTACGACTGTAATGGAAAGGGTTATCCAGTTAGATGGAAGCCATCTTCTCGTATGCCTCGTAAAGCATCACGTATTTTGCTTGAAATAGTTGATATCCGAGTTGAGCGTTTACGTGAAATTAGTGATGAAGATGCTAAGGCTGAAGGTTTTGATAAACCTAAAAATGATTCAACTAAGCAAAGCAATTGTTCTCATAAATCTGTGCTTAGCTTTCAAAGACATTGGGAATCTGTAAAAGGTAAACAATCTTGGAAAGAAAATCCTTGGGTTTGGGTGATTGAGTTCAAGGTTAAGCAAGAGATAATTTTTTCAATGGGGAACTTTTAATGGAAAAGTTCGTCTTTAAAAAAATAGGTGAATATAAGTCAGACTGGGCTTTAGCTTATGTTGATCCAAATAATTTATATAGCGCGGGTGGTGGACGTCTAACAGTCGTTTTAAGTAGTTTTACCGGTTCTGCTTTCTTTTCTCATGTTGGTCAACCAACTTTTAAAGAGTTCATTGCCCAATGCCATGCTCCTTATTTACTTAATAAACTTTTTCCTAAAGTGGAAAAGTGGGTAGATGTTGAGGATGGTAATGAAGTAATTGAATACATAGCTATCAATAAGCTATCTGAATTAAAAGATGGTCGATCAAGTGGCGCAATTTCCAAAAAAGACCTTAGAAATTTTTATGAACACCTTAAAGAAATTGAATTCGAATGTTTTTCAAATTTCTTTGACCAGCTTACTTTTAAAGACCGATCAATCATGTGTGAACTGTTTGGTGAAGACTGGCTTTGGGAAAGTGGGCCATCCAAATTAAATCCTGATTACGTATACCTCGAAAAAATGCTGGTAGATGTGATTTCTGAATTTAAGAAATTAATTGCATTGGGTGAGTGAACGATATGAAAAATAAACTCATCGTTGACCGCAATCAAGCTAAAAATATCCGCGATAGGGAATTATGCCAAATAGCGGTAAATATGCGAATTAAGGAAGGGGAAAACAATCAATTTCTTGCGAGAAAAAAATTTCTCAATCAAGTTTTTTGGGTAGCTGAACCCCTTTGTAGCATTAAACGTGGACCTGAAAAATTCTGCGGGCATTTTTCCTGTGATCCGATTCCTGAAGGTTGGAGCCGTTATACACTTGATAGACCAGGAAGTAGAGTTAATTTCGGTGAACATCGCTTTTTAGTTGAGTGCACTGAAGTTAAGGAATTTAAATATTCTGCAGGTCAATTATTCACTGTTTTACTAACGCTTAAAAAAGTTAATGGTGGTGCATTATGAATATGTGCCTCAACCTTAACTTATTACCTCATGAATTGATTGTTGATAATTTTGCAGGTGGTGGTGGAACATCTACTGGCTTAGAAAAAGCCTTTGGCCGTCCAGTTGATATTGCTATTAACCACGATCCTAAAGCGATTGCAATGCATCGTGCTAATCATCCAAATACTCGCCATTTCTGTGAGGATGTTTGGGATGTTGACCCTGTAAAAGTTACAAACAATCAGCCTGTAGGATTGGTTTGGCTTAGTCCAGATTGCAAACACTTTTCTAAAGCAAAAGGTGGAAAACCGGTTGAAAAGAAAATACGTGGTTTAGCTTGGATTGCTCTCAGATGGGCTGACCTTACACGACCTCGAATCATCATGCTCGAGAACGTTGAAGAGTTCAAAACTTGGGGCAGACTAGGAAAAGATGGATTCCCGAGTAAAAAGCACAAAGGTGAAACATTCAGGTGCTTTGTTAATGCATTACGTCATCAAGGTTATAAAGTTGAATGGCGAGTAATGAGTGCTCGGGATTACGGCTCTCCAACTCTAAGAAGACGGTTTTTTCTAGTTGCTCGCCGTGACAACTTTCCTATAGTTTGGCCCAAGCCTACGCATGCTGCACCGGATAGTAAAGCAGTTAAAACTGGGAAATTAAAACCTTGGCGTATCACAGCAGATTGCATTGATTGGTCGATTGATTGCCCAAGTATTTTTACTCGCAAGAAACCTTTAGTTGAGGCAACTTGTCGCCGTATAGCAAATGGTTTAGTCCGTTATGTAATTAACAATCCTGAACCATTCATTGTTCCTATGGATAAGGTTAAAAGCGTTGCCCCAGTACTTACTGAGTGTGCAAATGCTTCTAGCCCAAGATGTATGCCTATTGATGAACCTTTACGCACAATTTGCGCAGGGGTGAAAGGTGGGCATCATGCGTTAGTTACTGCATTCATTGCTAAGCATTATACGGGTGTAGTTGGTAGTGATATTCGCGAACCACTTCATACGATTACTGCAAAAGATCATAACAGTTTAGTCGTCAGCAACCTGGTGAAACTGCGTAATAACAACATTGGTCAACCAGTAGATGAACCATTACACACCATTACTACAAGTGCGGGACATTTTGCATTAGTACAAGCATTTTTAACTGCCTTCTACGGTAGTGAGAAAGACGGAAATAGCATTCATGAGCCACTTCGTACGATACCAACACGTGATCGTTTTGGCCTTGTAATGGTTAAAGGTGAGCTGCACCAAATTGTTGATATTGGCTTCCGTATGCTTCAGCCAAGAGAACTATTCACTGCACAAGGTTTTGAACCTACTTACATCATTGATCATGGGATCGATGAACATGGAAACACTATCAAATTAACTAAGACAGAACAGGGAAGAATGGTAGGTAACTCCGTACCTCCTCAATTCTCTGAAGCTTTAGTACGTGCAAATTTTGCACATGAACACTTATATGAGGCAGCTTAAGAAATGGCAAGATCTAGAAATATTAAGCCCTCATTCTTTATGAATGAAGACATTATTGAATTACCTTATGAAGCACGATTGCTATTTATAGGGCTTTGGACTTTAGCAGATCGCGAAGGCCGACTCGAAAATCGACCTAAGAAAATCAAAATGTCTTTATTTCCTGCAGACGATATAAACGTTGCAGAACAGTTAGAGAACATTTCTAAGTTTGGTTTTATCGAGTTATATAACGCTGATGGTATTGATGTTATCCATATCGTTAACTTTGTTAAACATCAAAACCCACATGGTCTTGAGAAAGATAGTGAGCTACCTGACAGAAATGGCATCTATACTGTCTATCAACGTAATCCAAAAAACAAAACAATTGTTGGAAAGGCAATTCAGCTAAATAAAGCTGATTTAAAGCATTTTTACGATAAAACAGGTCCATTCTCCCCTCAAAATACTGGTTCTGCTGTTGAAAACAGTTATCAAGATAACGAATCGAATCAAACAAACAGTAGTGGGAACACACAAGAACAGTTAGATAACGGTTCTAAAACTGTTTCTATCTCAGACCAAAACGCCCTGATTCCTGATTCCTTTAATCTGAATCCTGATTCACTGAATCCAGAAGGGAATAACAACTCCGCCGTTGGCGAAGTTGATTCATCGACTCAAGCAAAATTTAGTTTCAAGAGTGCTTTGAAAAAAAATGGTGTACCTGAGAAAGACGCTGCTGAGTTCTTACAAGTTCGTAAAGCCAAGAAAGCTCAAAACACCGAAAACGCTTTTGATGCACTTTTGAATGAAGCCCAAAAAGCAGGAATCACACTTCAGCAAGCCGTCGAATATTGTTTGAAAAGACAAAATCCTTGGGGTGCCTTCAAAGCATCTTGGTACCTAAACGAAAAACCCGAAATGACTACTGGTCAACAGTCAAACCATCAATCGTTACCACGCAACGTAAATGATCAATGGGGAGCGCCAAAAAAATATGAACCAGTTGCTCACACTGCTGTGGAGGGTGAATTGATATGAACGCAGTGCCTCAAAAATTGGAATATAAAATTTCCCATACAAACCAGATCTGTAAGATCCACAAAGAACACATGATCAATGTACATGGTCGAATAGTTTGTCAGTCTTGTGTTGAAAAAATTATGAAGCAGTCAAATGAAAAATATGAAAGCGATAAGAATATTCGTATTTTAAATTTGAAAATGGCTCGAGCTGGTATCCCTAAAAGACATGTAAATAGCGGCTTTAGCAACTATGCAGTAACTCACAAAGGACAAGACAAAGCTCGTAAAACTTGTGAAAAATTTACTATGGATTTCAATTCAGGTGTTTTTCGAAATTTACTTCTTGTCGGCCGTACTGGTACGGGTAAAACACATCTAGGTTCATCAATTCTGAAAAATATCATCATCAAAAATTCGGAGGCTATCTACATAACATCTGCAGACTTAGCTGAAGATATCGCGGGTGCCTATCGCCGTAGCGGTGATAGTGAAGATGAAGCGCTAAAACGCTATGTAAAAAAAGATTTATTAATTATTGATGAATACGGTTTACATGACCGTGCTGAAAAACGTCCTCAACTTCTTGAGAGTGTTCATAAGGTTCTACTCACTCGTTACGACGAGTTGAAGCCAACAGTTGTGATTTCAAACCTAAGTCTTTCTGAGGTCCGCGAAGATCTTGGGGACCGGCTTTGGTCAAGATTTCAACATGATGGCTTAGATATTGTGGAATGTGATTGGGATGATGCTCGTATAGGTGGAGGTAAAGCACAGTGAACGCATTTGTTGATATGAAAAAATCTGAATACGCATTAGTTGCTTACTCAAACGTAGCAGCTAAATCTGAGGAGCGAAAAGCATTAGAAAAAGCAGTTAAGAAGTGGCTGAAACATCCTGGTAATAAAATCCGACACGTTGAGTCTTTAGGACGTGATCTCAATATGCCTCACGGCACCGGACCTATGTATAAGCGTTTATGTTGTCGTTGCGAAACTTGTGTTGAATGGGCGCTTTCCACTGGTTTAATCAAATCTAAGCCAAAACCAGTTGTAAAACGTGGTCCAGATGCTCGCCAATTGCGTATTTTGGCGCAGAAAAGCCAATTGACCCCCTACGCTACAGCTTTTAATGAAGATTGGGATTTACTGGCTTTAGAAGTGGATTATTCAGTTACGGCATTTCAACTTGAACGTATCTATCAAGGTCGTTCTGAAATTGATCACAACTTTGTTTGGAATCGAGTTAAGCGTGTAGCTGATCGTTTAGTTGCTGAAAAGTTAAAAGCGGAAGGGGGAGTGTGAAAATGAAATCTAAAGCAACCAGCAAAAAACGCTCAAAAAAATACAATCCAAACAAGCTAACACCAGCGCAAGTTCAAGCTAATCAGAAAAAGGCTGAAATGCGTAGAGAAGCTGCTCAAGAATATGAGTTCAGCATGCGTTTTGTTTCGAAAGATATTCGAGAGTTTATTGAAAATAAAAATATCGAAGAGGCAGCTTTACTAGAGCGCTTCCCTAATCGTTTATCAATTCCATATCACTTCAGTATTGCAGCTTATGGTTATCAAGATTTAGCAATTGTTCAAGTGCTCGAGCATGTTAATGAATGTGAACAATGGGATGTTGAGCTCACTATTACGATGTCTGATAGAACCGATATGTATGAAGGTTCAATAATTGTAAATCAACCCCTTACAGCTCCAAAGATGACTTACTTTGAGTTTTGGTCTGGTAAAAAAGATTGTTATGTAGATTTAGGTGGTGGCATCCGTGTCAAAGGTTGGAAAGGCTTAAATGATGAGATTTTAAGAGCCTTAGAACATAATAAAAAAATTCCAGATGGCTTTGGAATAGATCGTCTTGAAGTCTATGTAACTACATCAGCCAGTTTTAAGAGCGTTGATACCTATCAAGAGTTCTTGATTGTCGCCGAATGGATAAATAAGGGGATAGCCGAGGAGCAATTACGCAAGCTTTGGATTGCTGACCAACTCATTGGTAACGGCAGATCATTTGGTTATGAGGGCGCGGCATGATGAGAAGATTAAAACAACGCCAGCGCCAACAACGCAATATTTGGGCATTGCTTAACAAACCAAAGCTAGGTGATTTTAAAGTAGGGGATAAAATTACAACTCTTTTATGTGATGACATCCTTACAGTCATTGGTATTGGTCATGGAGACTTTCTAAAGGCTAAGGGGTTTAACTGTCATGGTATGAAAGACGGTGTATGTAATGTACTTAACTTCCAAGTAAATCATGCTACCAAAGAGGAAATTGAGGCAGGACATCGCATTGATAAAGTAGAACGTTTAGGCGAGACAAAGGCATGAAAAATAAAATTCAATTAATGCTGGGTGATTGTCTAGAACGAATGCGGGAAGTGGAAACTGGAACCGTAGACATGATTTTATGCGATTTACCTTATGGAACTACATGCTGTAAATGGGATGTTGTAATTCCATTCAAACAGCTTTGGGAGCAATACGAGAGAGTAATAAAGAAAAATGGCGCAATCGTTTTATTTTCTGCACAACCATTCACTTCAATACTAGCTACATCCAATCTTAAGTTATTCCGTTATGAATGGATTTGGGAAAAACCTGCAGCTACTGGCTTTTTAAATGCTGACAAACAACCCTTACGTGCTCATGAGAATATTCTTGTTTTTTATAAATCTCTTCCAACGTTTAATCCTCAAAAAACGTTTGGGCATAAACGTAAAACAGCAAAAAGGAAAGATATAGGATCAGCGTTATATGGTAAGCAGATGAATATTAAAGACTATGACTCTACTGAAAGATATCCAAGATCTGTGCAAATTTTTAGTCGTGATTATCCAGTAGTACATGACACTCAAAAACCTGTAGACCTTTGTGAATTCTTAATTCGTTCATATACATATCCTGGTGAACTTGTGCTTGATAACACAATGGGAAGTGGGACTACTGGAGTAGCTTGTATTAATACTGGTCGTAATTTTATTGGTATTGAAAAAGATATAAAAACTTTTCAAATAGCTGAAGAACGAATTTGCGAGGCTCGTAAAAACAGAGACATGCAACCAGACCTGTTTGGAGAAATAGCATGAACTCAATGGCAAAATTAGGTTTATATGGCAATGCAGAAGGAAAAACAGATGTTTGGGCTACACCACAAAACCTATTTGATGCGATAGACCATATATTTAACTTTGATTTAGATGTTTGTGCATTACCTGAGAATGCGAAATGTGATCGTTATTTCACGCCTGAATTGGATGGTTTAAAGCAAGAATGGGTTGGCACTTGTTGGATGAATCCACCATATGGACGTGAAATTTCCTTGTGGATTGAGAAGGCAGTTGAAACAGCAAATAATGGTCATACTGTTGTAGGGCTATTGCCAGTGCGTACAGATGTAGTTTGGTGGCAAGAACACATATTGCATAGAGAAATTCATTACATCAAAGGACGTCTCAAATTTGGAGGTTGTAAACATAACGCGCCATTTGGTTGTGCATTAGTTGTGTTTAGACCAAGCCTTAAAGATGTTCGGTGGGAAAGTTCAATTTGAATAAATTTAATTTCTTATGGTGATATAGATGCAGTCAGTAAAACCTATATATAAACGCGGTGATAGAGTTTATGTAAATTTCAAATCATCGAATAGCATGGAAACTGATGGAACACATATTTTTGGTGAGGGCAGAATTGATAGGGTAGATGAAGATAATGATTTTCTAATTGGTAGACTCGATAAAGGTGGTTATTTTGGTTGTCCATCAACAGATGTAAAACCAATTAATGAGGCATGTATACACGGATATGATGTTGCATGTTTATTATGTGGATTTGGTCAATCTGAAACTACTGGTGAGAGGATCTGGCATACCCAACGTTAGTATGTAAGATATAGTTTTTAAATGACAAAACGATTAAGCTCACCTATTGGTGGGCTTTTTTTAAATTAGTGAAATTGTATGAATATAGGTATTTGTAAGCTTTGTGGCGAAGAAAAAGAATTACAGCGTTCACATGTAATTGGTAAAACATTTTTTAAGCCAATCTTGAAGGATTCTAAAAAAAATGTTGCTTTTCAATTTCAGCTCAAGAAAAAATATGTATGTACTACAAATGACACTTGGTTTACGCGGCTATTATGTAGTCAATGTGAGCAATTTTTTAATGAAAATTATGAAAATTATTCAATTGCAATCCTTAGAGAAAAAAGAAAAGAAGTTGAAATAATAAATGGTCCAGAAGGGATAAAATATAAGAACTTAGACGCAGAAAAAATAGCGCTCTTTATTCTTTCAATTTATTGGCGAGGAATACATTCTGATCATCATGCTTTTGCTGACTGTATAAATGATCCTACCCTTGAAAGTGTTCTAAAAGAAATAATTAAAGGTAAATTAAAAATAGTTCCAAATTTGATTAAAGTTAGAATTAGGTTATTTAAAGATTCCACAAGGTTTTTTGATGAAATCTCTTTAAAGCAAATTATTGTTGCACCCTTTACAGAATCATTCGCAAAAGGCTTCATATCTACAATGGCATTTGAAGGATATTTGGTTGAGTTATATTTCGGACCATTGAATATTTCAAATTTAACAAATAATGGGTTTGTAGATATTGGTAGTAATGAAGTTTACATTCCATATTTAGAAATAATTTCACATCGAAAAATTAGGGAATCACTTTTTGATGGTGCAAAAATTATAAAGCAATTCCCAGAATTGATTGAAAAGGGATAAAGTGTACAATCAAGTTCTAAACTCTTTTTGGCTTATTTATGAAAATTTGTATAGGTGGTGATCTCGATGGACGAGTAGTTGAGAAGGATGTTTATTCATTTAAAGCTACTGAAATAGATCCAGAGAAGAACTCAGAGTATTTCATTCAAAGCTATATTCTTGGAGATAAGAGATTAAGATTTTGGATTTGTTTTGATATAGATTTTCATGAAGCCTCGCAAATAGTTGAAAAAATGATGAGAACAAAACATTAAAATGTATATTGATTAAATTCGATATATATTTTATATTATGTGAACTGTTTATCGGTTTACGTTTATTTAAGTTTTATAGTCCGTACTTTCCCCAAGGTGCGGACTTTTTTTATCTCGTCAAAAAGAAGGATTGGAACTAAGGTCCTTTTAAATAAATCAAACGGTCAATAATTCTGGAACTAAGTGTTTTTAAGGATTTTGTCATGCAAGAAGAGTTTCAAGTCTATGTAAATCTTACTTGCTTGATTTGAGGTCGTTATGATTAAAAAAAGTAACCGCCGTCAGTGGAGTGAGTTTTTCTCTAATAATAAAAGACAAGAACTCTTTAAAGATTTCAGTGTTTCATCAGGTAATGACAAAGTTAAAAGGCAAAAAACTAGCTCATCAAAACATGTGTTTTTCCCGTGCCATGTCGAAAAAGAAAATGACGGTGGAAACGGTGAAAATAGTATATATAGGGGAAGCACAGGCGGTGTTATCATTTCTGGTAAGCAATACATCACAATCAAATTGCCTTATGGATTAAGCGCTAACGAGATTTGGCGGGCTACAATTGATCAGAACGGAAAGCAAAGAAATAGTCTTTCAGTAGGTGCTAAAAAATATAAAGACAAGGTTCAAAAGCAATATGGACCTATGTTTAGAGCACTTAAGTTAAAAGCTATCGATCAACTTTGTGAAATACGGTTAATTGTTCAACCACCACTTAAAACTCGTTCTTACAGCGCTAAGACATATCCACGATTTGATATTGATAACTATCCCAAACTTATTATTGATAGTGTCAAAGGTGATGGCTTGTTATTCAAAGACGACAATATTTTCATAAGTGAAAAAATTAAGCTGGCAGAACCATGTGAAAACGGTTGTGTCTGGCTTTCTTGCGTGCTTACTGATGAAACTGATTGGTTGTCACAATCTGTAGATTTTGATTGGTTAGCTGGGAGAAGCATTTAAATGGCGAAAAAGAGCGATTTGCAACGTCGAGTACTTATCGGTAGAAAACTTGCAATGGCGCGTGACATGGCTCAATTACGTCAAGAAGACGTAGCATTAGAGATATTCGGTACTCCACATAAAAATCGAATGAGTGAAATTGAAAACGGTAAGTTAATGCCTGATGCAGAATTACTTTCTTTGCTATGTCAAAAATATGGTGTTTCAGCCGACTGGGTTCTTGGTTTTACAATTGAACCTGAACTAGATAAAACGGCTTCTGTAGCTGGTATTCTGTTTAACAGTCTTGGTGAAATGATGAGTGAATATACTCAAGCCATGGCATTTCAATTAAGTATGGCTGCAGCACAGCATATTACTTCTTTCCCTAAAGCCTTAACGGTTGAGTTACTTGAAGCCTCAAAAGGGCTCATTCAAGCATGTTTATCGCAAGATCAATCTATTCAAGAAAAGGTTTTACCAGAACTTCACACTCTTATGCGTATCGTTCGTGAGTGTGAACAAAATCGTGCGAAACAAATCCGTAACTTAGAAATGGCTATCGATGATGTTTTCCAACGTGAAGAGAACGATTTACAGCAAAAAGCTCTAATTGATCTTATCCAAAATAAAAAACGTTTTAGCAAGGCTTCTTTACAGCAACAAGCTATAGCTGAAGTAAAACAAATAGGTCTATTTACTGATTAAGGGATAGACTTTAATGGCTCGCAAGATTGAATACTCGGAAGAAATTTGGAACCGGCTAAAAGAAGTCTATGAATCTTCTCCTAAGATTACGTGGCAAGGTTTAGTTGATCAGGTTGGCGAAGAACTCGGTTGTGAGATGCCTTCGCCATCCGTTGTACGCCGTAAAGCACTTGCTGAGAAATGGAAAAAGAAAGCTAAATCTCTAGTCAAAAAGACAGCCCAAGAGCTTAATAAAGAGATTAAAAAATTGACCAAAAAAAACAATGGTCAAGAAGATACACAAAGCACTGAAAAATCAGAAAAAAGTGAAAGTCAAAAATCTGTCAAAAAAACGTCAAATATTGCTGAATTTAATAGTCAAAACTCAAAAAATAGTGGTCATAACAACGGTGGGCGTTCTACAGTCAACGAGAACTATCTAAAGTCAGCTTTGGTTGTCAAAAATAACCGTATTAGAGCTCATAAGCTTGGAGAGTTAATTACAGATACTATCGATAGCGTTATTCATATTAGAGATGAAGTACTTAATCTGAATAATCCTACTGAAGATGAATTGGCGCTCGTCAAGTTTAAAATGGGTTTGATTAGTCAAGTGGTTGATTTGAACGTTAAACAAAGTATCAGCATTTCTAACATTGCTCGAACTGAAGCAATGTTCTGGGGTTTAGATGTTGATGATTTGAAAGACCAATCGGAAGTTCAAGCACGGCGTAGTTCTGTTATTTCGGGTGCTGAAGAAAGAATGGCAATTGCAAAAGCAAATATGAAGAAGAAAAAAGAAGAAGCATTTATGCGTAAGCTTGCTTTAGTTGAAGCTGGTGAAGTAGATCCAGAAGATAACTAAGAGTATGTAAAAAATGGGCTGGAATATGATTGATTATTGAATATACTATTTCAATGAAATGTAGAATAAATTCACTTTATTCATTAGGAGTAATTATGCAAGAAGATGACGGTTTCCCATGGTGGGGCTGGGTGACGGGAGCGATCATTGTTGCTTTCTATTTTTATTTATTAATGCCAGAAGTTTCGAAACTTTCATATTCATTTGCAGAACATGTTGCCGCACCTATATCTTTAGCAATCAATAGTTCAGTAGTTGATATCTTTTTAGCAGTTATTCTTTTTGCGATTGTAATTGGGTCAGTTATTGTTCCATTTTGTGTGAACTACTACTTAGTTAAAAATTTACAAAATGAAATTTAGTAGAACTTAAAACTCAATAAAGCCTGCCTAAGTGGTGGGCTTTTTTGTATAATAATTAATCACTTGATTGTTTATTTTAAAAAAAGTTCCCGTGTTTTGAGTAGTGCATGTCTATATTAAAAATAATCAATAACTTTTAGTTTATAGGAAACATGCAAATGCCTTTAAATCGAATCACTGCAACTGAAGCATCTAACTTAGCAAAGAGTTCAACCCAATTTGATAAAGATTATATCCTCGATCAGGTTTATCAAACAGTTAAGGCAAATCTTAAGAACGGTTATGTAGTTTTGCTATATCAAATTAATTCAGTCTCTATTCTAGAAATGGAAGCAGCTGTGCGTCAATTGAAAGAAGATGGATACCAAGCAAATGCTACTCATTCATCAATCTCACTTAAATTAGAAGTTAGATGGCCTGTCTAGGAATTAATAAGATAGGAACCTAACAACTTTTTATTGAATTAATTTATCCAAAATGCCCTATATCAAAATGGGGCATTTTTGTTATGGCAGATTCAAATCACAATAATCCAGTTTTATCTTATGATGAGCTTGGCTTTATCATTGGTATGAAACGAGTTGAAAAAAAAGTAAGTAAGATTGATTCAAATATTGAAAAGATTATCGAAATTCTAACTCAAAGCTTTGAAGAGCAAAAAGCACAGTTTGCTAAGCCTCAGCCAAAACTTACTGAATTTCAAAAGATGCTTAATGCTGTCAATAATAGACAAGCTTTAGATTTTGAAGATTTATTAAAAGAAAAAGCTAATCCAATCACTCAGTCTTTTGTTGTAGCAGACAAGCTGGTCAAAGACTTTGCTGATGTTTTAGAGCAATCAGTTAATGATCTTAATACAGCAAATAAAGAACAAATCAACCGACCTAAGGCACGAAAGCCAGCTATAGAGATTAATAGCCATGAAGATTTGAATAAGGTCGTAAGCTCATCTACACCAGAACGTGATGAGAACGGACGTTTTGTTTCTAATCAAGATGATGTTAAAAACCAATCCGCTATTAGCAAAGTTGCACAAACAATTACCACGGCGGTAAAGGGTGTAATGCCGAACTCACCGCAAGGTGTAGATCCTACAGTTGATGCAATCAATGAAGTTGGTCACTTACTTTCGCCTGTACGCCGTGCTGCTGGTTTAGCATTGCGGCCATTAACAGGATTGATGCGTAGTAAAAAACGTAATGAACCATTACCAAGAGAGCAAGAGAGCCATAACCGTAAACAAATAAAGTTATTGCAGCGAATTGCCGATAATTTAGCTGCTAGAGGCGGTTTATTAGGTTCTCTAGGGAAATTACTTACTTCCGTGTTATCTGCTGGTGGTGGGCTTCTAGGTGGTGCTCTAGGGAAAGGAAAAAAAGGTATAGGGAAATTAGGAAAGGGCTTAGGTAAACTTCTTAAGTTTGGCCGTGGACTACCCGTAATTGGTGCACTGGCTGCTGGTGCATCATTGTTAGATTGGAATGAACAAAGCACACAAGAAAAGGGCGGTACGGTTGGTAGTCTTGCTGGGGGCGTGATTGGTGGTACTGTCGGTTCTTTAATTGGTCCAGCTGGTACCTTAATTGGGGGCATGGCTGGTTCTTGGATTGGAAATAAGCTTGGAACCGTAGTTGCGCCGTATTTCAAAGAGTGGACAGATTCTTTAATTGCTGCAGATGTACCAGGTATAATTAATACTGCTTGGAAAGGATTTGTAAGTTATGCGTCTAATGCTTTTGAACAGGCGAAAGGTACAGCCTCAAAAGTTGTAGACGGCGTAAAAGAAACGGCAGGTGATACATTAGATTTCATTAAAGATAAATTTAACCGATTTAATCCATTCCATGAAGGCGTTCCCACATGGGGCATTGGGCAAGGAGTTTATAAGCCGGGTTTTGGTGCAAATGCTGGTGTAGCACAATATGGCGCCACTATTGCACAACCAGTTAATAGATCAGCTGCTAGAGATGAGGCATTAAAGTTTTTCACAAGCAAGGAAGGGGGAAATTGGACACCTGAACAAGCTGCTGGAATAGTTGCGAATCTTGAAGCTGAAAGTGGCTTTAAACATACGGCTATAGGTGATAGTGGTAAAGCTTTTGGAATTGGTCAATGGCATCCTGATAGACAAGCTAAATTTAAACAAAAGTTTGGTAAAGATATTCGTCAATCCTCATATCAAGAACAATTAGCTTTTGTTAACTGGGAATTAAATAACAATGAATCATCTGCAGGTAAAAAGTTAAGACAATCTAAAACTGCTAATCAAGCTGGCGCTATTGTTTCTCGATATTATGAACGACCAGCAGCAGTTGAAGCTGAAGCTATGAAACGTTCTGCAATGGCGCAAAATATCCATGTTGATGCAGATAAAAGATCTCTACTCACAGATAAGCAAGATAACTCTAAAACATTAAAAGATATAGAAGCTAAAACAGTAAAGAGTGCTTCTAAGGTTGAGCCAAAGCCGGAGAATATCTATAACCAAACAAGTAGAAAACTTTCAGGCGTACTGAGCTCAAAAACCCCACATCTACCAACTTCAAAAAGAGATCTAAGTTCAAATGTAACTAGCCTAAAAAGTAATCCTATAACTAAAATACCAGCCTTTAAACAGCCACTTAATACTCCAAACCCTCAGGAAGTCGTTGTTGTTAATGGTAATAATGGTAATATCGGTCAGAACGTAAATGATAGATTCCTAGCCCATGCTTTAACTGGTGGGATAGGAATGGGAAACTTAGAAGGTTAGTTTATTAATGACTCTTAGGGCTTTAAATTTAACGGTATTAATGATTATGCTTGCATTAGCTGGTTGTAATAAAAATAATGAACAACCAGCGGAAGGTTCTAAATCAGCAATGCAAGAACCGGTTAAAGCGGAAGCAACTTATGATTTCTCATCTTTAAATGAATCTGATTTTTTGAATCAAAGTATTTTAGTAAATGATGACAAAACTTATAGAGCAATCAGATTTCATGATTATGCTGTAGGTACAAAGTTAGTAGGCGCAGCGAGTATTGATTCAATCCAGAAAGTTGATAATCACACATTAGCTTTGGTATCTACACGACCTTTAATTAATCAAAAGGCTGGTCTATATGGTGTAATCGGAAATAAAGCTAATTTTGATGGAAATTTAGTTGTTTTAGTCTTTGATCCAAAGGTTCAAGCTAGGGTTATTGAGGGGGATATAATTGCATTTAAGGGCACATTAGCGCCGTCAGATGTATTTACTTATACAAACCCAACAACAAATCAAATCGAAGAAATACCAATTATTTATGTCCATTATTATCAAGCTGGTGAATTATCAATACAAGGTATAAATGATTATCTTAAAAAACAATCTTCTGAAATTCCTAACATCATTCAAAACAAAATTTCTCAATATGAAAAGCTCAATGATTCTTGCCGTGGTGGTTCGGGGGATGACCCCAAAACAATTCAAAGCTGTAACGCAAGAGATGCTTTATATGTTGATATAAAAAATGGTGGTTGGTGTTGGGGTTCAGAAAATCTAAATGCTGCAGGATCAGATTTGATTTGGTTACCATGTGCTAAAGACAGAAACTCGGATTAAAGAATTATAAGATATACAAGAGTGCAGATCAGGAAATGAACCTAGTTGTTTATAATCCCATTTCTTAAAAGTTTATAAAGGGCTCTCCGTTACTTAATTTAAGTTCTCATTAGTGATTAATATGAGAACTTAAATTCTATCGATTTTTATGGTCCTTTTTCTTCAACTAATGGGAATAAAATTTCTTTTTCATCAATTGGCTGAGATAATCTTTTATACTCTTTCTCGAAATGGCGTAGCTCCTTATGAGAGGGTAGGTTTTCAACAGCCATTTCAATGAGTTCTAGTGTTTTTATCTCATTACCATCTTTTCTATAACGTTCAGCTAATTGAAGAATCATTGCTGATTCAAAAATATCAGGACATCTTATTTTTAATTTTTTATCTCTATCTTTAAAATACTGTATTAAATATTTTTCATGATCTTTAATATCCCATTGAATTTGGAGTCTTAGCAAAGTGTTAACTATAAGACCTTCAATACAAGGATTCGATATCTTCTTTTGATGTTTCTTCATAAATTTATGTACTTTTTGCTTTCGCTCTTTTTCATTTTCGTACGTGTCTTTTAAATAGTTATAATAAATTATATAAAGAGCTAAATAGGCATGTTTATCTACTTGCTTCAATGTATCAATTTTAGATTCAAATTCGTCTAAAACGTTAGTTAAGTCAGTAACTGATGCATTTGGAATAGAATTTAAACAATCCTTTAACTGAAACAGAAAAGCTACTAATTTTCGAATACCCGCCCCAACAGTAAAGTCAATTTCAGCAATCCAATATTGAGGTGCTAAATGTACTTGTAAAATATTAGATCGTTCTAAATAATAATCATATGGTTCTTTTTCAAT
Organism: Acinetobacter pittii ANC 4050; assembly: GCF_000399685.1. Taxonomy (GTDB): domain Bacteria; phylum Pseudomonadota; class Gammaproteobacteria; order Pseudomonadales; family Moraxellaceae; genus Acinetobacter; species Acinetobacter pittii_E. The sequence continues at coordinate 1,867,164 of NZ_KB976987.1, read as the reverse complement.
AGTTTTTTGTTTCATAACAAATTCGATAATTACATGTCTTGCAAGTCTCGATAACCCTTGGAGTGTTAGCCATTTTTTTTCTTCAATTAAACATGTTTCAGAATATTGAGCGTGGGATAATTGTTTTGGTAATTTTATTAAGTTGTGCACATATTTTGATCTAGCTTGATATGCATTTGTAAGAGCTGTAGGTAAATCTAATCTAGCAATAGGATTTAATACAAAATCAGCATCTTCCCTGAAAAAAGAAGGAGAAACATGTTCAAGAGCAAATGCTTCGAATCTTTTTTTTAAAGAGGTATGTTCTATACTTAATACAGCCTCTCTAACTTTTTGAGCAATTTCTGATTCACATCCTTTTAATGCTTCATCGATAATCTTTTTTTTTCGTTGATCGTAGTCCTCCCAAGTTGATTGGTGACCATCGAAATTTTGTGCAAGTGATTCAATTGATGCGACGAGTAGAGTGTAGGCTAATTCAAAATCATCTGCGATACGATGCATACCTGTTACATATGTTCGAATTGAGCTCATTACCCCTAAATATGTTTTACGTTCTAGGCCAATTAAGTGATTAGTAAACCTTATAAAAAATTTTTGATCTTCTTCTTGGCAATAAATATTTTTATCAAAAACTGTTTTAATCATCTTATTTGGTGATCTATGAGTAGAAACACCTTGTTCATCGCTTAGCAACCTTTCAGTAAGTGAATGGCTAGGTGAAGCTGTACAATTTAATACCAAGGAAAGAATTGAAGAAAAGTCTAATATTAAAGAGCTAATCCCATGAGAAATTAAAGTTCCAGGCTTACTTTCGGTTTCTTCAACCAGTTCTTCTATTTCATATATAACAGTATTTGGACCACCTGCATTTTCAACAGAAAGTATTGTGCCTGCTTTTGTCTGAATTTTTTCATCACGAAATAATTTCAAATTTGTATAAATTATCCCTTTTAAATTATTTCGATATTCAATTTCTCGGGTATAAAGTTTTCCTGTACAGATTTGTAGCATTCATATATTCCAAACATTAAATTTAATTAGGATATTCTTAGAAGTTAATAAAGATTTCAATATAAATAATTTTTAAACATGATTTAAAATTTTTATGGAACCACTTTCTTATCACTGATTAGATAAATTGCAAAATAATCTCATATTAATGAGGTTATTTTCATGGGCAGTCTTAATCTAGCAGCTGTAACAGCTGCCACTCCATATATTAAAAAGATCCAATCTGCATTAGAAAAGGCAACAGGCCAAACTATTGTCACACCTGAGTTTCGCAAAATTAAGCGTGTTGCTGGTGTTAGTGTCTTACCAGTTGCATTTTTCTTTTCAGGTGGCGCTACGCTCACACTTTATGTTCGTGCTTTAGCAGATGTGGTGAAAGCTGAACTTAATGACAAAGTGATTGTGTTATCAGGTGATTTTAGTGATGACTATAAGCCAACATTTGAAAACGCCGTGAGTTGTGTTGCTAAACTTATCCGTGAAGCACAATCAAAGATTCAAGAACAAAATAAACGGGAAAAAGTTAGTTTGCCTCCGCGCCGTACTTCTATAGATCAGAAAATTAAAGAAGTACAAGAACAAGAACTAAAGCTAGATGAAGATTTAGCAAAACAAACCGCTCAGCGTGACCAACTGAAGGAACAAATTGAACATGCTAAGCAACAACTTGGTATAAGTTCGGAGGCTGGTCAATCCGAACTGGGAAAGCCTGAATTTGATAGTGCGAGTCCAGTCAAATCAGTTACAGCAAATATCACACGTGGTAAAGCTGCAATGAACAAAGCCATTATGGAAAAAACCACAGTGCATAGAGCTATGTATCGGAATGATCTAGGCTGGGTGGATTTTGAGTATGGCAGTGATAAACAGGGCATTAAGCATATTATCAAGCGCCGTATGGAAAGTGATGGCATGACATATGATGAAGTTGTGCATATGCTTGTGGATACTATTGTGCAAACAATCGCTCAAGGTAGTACCCAACGGCGTACAGAACGTGGATTATCTACAAGAATAAATATTGTATTTAATTCGCATGAAGCGTCATTGATTAAGCGAGAAGGTAGTAATGCATGGCTGCTTACAGCTTTTGAAGTGCATTAAAAAAGCCCGGTAGTTAGAGATGGGTTGCGACATCTTCTAACCTACACTTATGACCCTATACGTTCTCGTGTCATAAGTGGAGCGGGCTTTGTATATATAATAATCCATGCATTTCTTAATTTCAAATATGGAACCATTCACGCTTACATATATACAAAAGCAATACCCTTAATACAGTTCTTATTAAGGGTGTTTTTTATGCAAATTCAAATCGGTATTGATATTGTCTTAATTCTTGCATTTTTAGTTTATCTTTCCGTTGTTACTGGATGGAATAGCAAGAATAAAGCTGCGTATATTAAACAATTCCGTCATGTGCCTATAAGCCTCTTATTTAAAGAAATCAGATATATGTATTTCATAAGTATGGCATGTGTATTGATCACTATTATTCTTGTTGATTGGAGAATCTATAACGTTGCTTCATATTTTGATGCATTAAGCGTTTCATTATGGATATTCATAATCTATTTCACCATTTTTTCAACTTACCAGATTGGCACCGCAATACTAGTAAAGCTTTTGATGATTTTCAGTAATAGAGCAACTTCTTAATGATCACATCTAAAACAATTTTAGACATGGTTGAGTACTGGCTTAATCATCCGGTCAATGGGAAGTATGGTTCTGACTTTGGTGCACCTCTTTATGATTTGCTAATGGCACCTTTAGACTCGAGGGTGGCAGATAGTTTTCTCATTAAGATGAAAAAGGATCTACCAATATTATCTGAGCTTAACTCTGACCAATTAGCACTGTATTCACAAACCGAAGGATTTGAGACGGTTCATATTCATTTAAGCATCATGAATGTGAATATAGATCTTAACCAAGTAGCAGACCGATTGGGTAAATCAGTAACAGGTGAGACATATGACATTAACGCAAGCTGATTTTGAAGCCCAGCTCCAAGCAGCGATAGATGATTATGAGATTCAGGAACGCTATAAAGCTCAAGATCCACTTGTCGTTCACCAGCTGCGTTCTATGGCTAGTTTTTTGACTGCATTTGGTCCAGAAATCGATATTGCTTCAATTGAACCATTTACCAAAACACGTGACCGCTCAATTATTGCGGATGCTACAAATAAAGGCATTTTGCCTATAGGTACGCCGTGTCAGCACTTAATTGAAATCATTAACCGGTCAACAAATGCTGTGAGCTTAAGTCAAGGGCGAATGATTGAGGACCATAGCGGCGGTAGAGTGTGGCGGTTGCTTCAATCCATTACTGTTAAAGCTGGTGAGACGGCGGAAGTAATAGCAGAACAAAGTGAATACCGTGAAATTAAATATGTTGTACCAGTTACTGAAGGGTTCCATAAATATCGAATAGATCTTTTAGAGGATCTTTCACTTGCAAATATTTCTATTAAGCAGGGTAATAATAACTATGTAATTAAGCCGCGCTGGATGAATGTTGAACCAGGTGAATATGCTGTAACAGTCACTACAGATAATCTAAGAAGACTATTTATTGAGTTTGGTGATTCTGAAAGAGCTGGACGTACTCTGCAAGCCAATGAAACGGTAATAATTGGAATTCTTGAGACATACGGGGAAGTTGATGTTAATCGTTTAAAAGATGCGGCTTTACTTGATGTACTTACTAATGATGAACAACGCATATCAGTGCGTTTTAAAGCTGGTGGAGTGATTAGAGAGGGCGTAGATCCGTTAGCTGTATCAGAATTACGTTTATTATCAAGCTATCCATCACTTTACGATGAAGATGCGGTATTTCTCGGTAACTTTGACTATGCTGTCCGTAAAAAATTCATGAAACGGGCACAGTTTATTTCTGTTTGGAATGAAACGTTGCAAGAGCAACACTTTGCCATTACATACCGCGACATTAATCATTTAAACCTTGTGGTGGTTGCCAAGAACCCAACTGAACAAGCAACGTTAGAACAAGATATCTGTCGGTATATTGGTTATTGCGATAACTTGTATGAAGGTAAAGTGAATGTACATGAAGTTGTAGAAAAGCCAATTGAAGTAAAAATTAAAGGCTCTTTGGCTTCAGTACATAACACAGATATGGTTAAGACACAGATCAAAGAATTACTTGTAGAACGATACGGGCGTGAATCATTGAGCTCAAGTCGTTGGCTGGTTAATGGCTTTAATACGCAAGAAATGGGGAAGCTGATTAATGACAATATTGTGGCTTTCCAAGACCGGATGAGTGACTTTACCATTATGCTTTCAAATGAGTTGAATAAGCCTAATGAGTGGGTGTATGTGACAAAAGACAGCATTACTGTTGAGTTGGAACGCACAGCTGATATTTCGGGGGCTACATGGACTCTATAAGCTTTACTCGGCCTATCGATGAACACTATGTAAGTACGGGCTTGCAAACCGCACTTGCTAAAGCATTTAAACAAGTATTTGCACAAAACTTTGAGCAGTCCATTCAAGATTTATTGGATTACGGTTGTCCTCATATCGGTAGTAAAACAGTTGTAGAACGGTTCTCTAAACAAAACGGACTTGTTGTATTACGCCGAAATAACACCTCTGACACGTTAATGCGAATTATCTATGCCAATTGGAGCAGCATGGGTAATAAAAGAGGATTAGCGTTTTTAGAGTTTGTTTTACGAATGTTGTGGGGGAAAGATCATTTTCAGATTATCCGGCTATGGCATAGCTTGGAAAAGCTAAAAGAATATCCAGCCTATTTGTCTGATTTTGAAAAGCCAAATTACTTCTTAACAAGTCGGATTAGAATTGTTTTAGATAAAACTGTTGATGCAAATGAAGTGGTAGAGCTGTCACCGATATTACGCCGTTTAGTACCAGCCAATATTGTCGTTAAAGTTCACTCAATGGCATTTGATAGAGATTTAGGCACCACAAGCTTTGCAGCGGCAATAGCAGCTAAGCCTTATGCAGTCTATAACTTCCTTTAATTCAATTGGAACTGTTGAGTTAGCGCACAAATACAAAATGATTTCATAGTCCTGTTCATTAGTTCAGGACTTTTTTATATGCAACAAGCTCAAGACAATGTTTTAGTAGGAATCGCAGAACCTATCAATGGTCAGGGAGAAAACTTATTAATTGATCATTTCTTAGGATATGCTAGCCATGAATTAGAACCACAAGAAATTGATAAAGTTATTAAAGGGGAAGTGGTTGAAGGCATCACGGAATATGCTCAGGGCCATTACTATAAGATTTCAGCAAATCCTGAAAACCAAAATGCAAAAGATTTTGAAATCAGTATTCATTTTCAGGATGGCCCAATTCCAGAACATGGTGTGAATGGGGTTACCAGTGAAGCATTGTTAAATGTACTTATTCACCGTACTAAAACCTTGGATGAAAAATTTCCGAGTGAGTTCAACAAACAAGCCATTATTTATATGGAAAGTGCGCTAGAAGAATTTAATAAACGTACAGCTGAGCGCCGTGCTCGTGGTGTTGAAGGCACTCTTGTTAAGTAATTGGGTGAAGTATGCGATTAAAAATCTTTTGTAGAAAACGTGCTTGTTCTCAATTAATTGACTTATCTCAAATGGATTGTTTGCAAGTCTCCGAAAGTGAACATCGAGGAGGCATGATCCATGAGCGCTTTTATGATGTTTTTATTTCTCTTAAAAGTGGGTACATCTTTGATGCAACCATTGAAGATAAACAGCATGACAAGCTATTGGAATTAATTGAGTTTGATCAAAAGATTTGATTTGGAACTGATTAAATTTCAACTATAGAACAACTGAAACAATAGCCTCAATCACAGCATTGGGGCTTTTTTATGGCTAGCAAAAATAGAAAGACAAAAGTTCTATCTTACAACTTACATGACCGATGCCGTAAATATACCGGTGTTGATCGAAGTAATGTCGATGTTGATGCAATGGTCAACTTGATCAACAGTGACCATGTACAAGAAATGGTTGCTACTAATTCATTACAAGGTTTTTACGGTCATCAAATTCGACAGCGCTATGGTATGGTGCCGCCTGAAACGGTGATCATTAAAGGTAAAGTTGTATATCTTTCACGGGCGTTTAAAACAATTGAATTACGTGCTTCAAAGGATGGAACAGTTGAACACCGAGAAGAGTTTTATGATAACGAGCCTGGTGAGATTGCATTACAAGATTATAAAGCCCAAGCGGGTGGTTTTAGCACATCAGTCAATTACAAGAACGTCGGTGGCCGTTTAATTCCAACGGGTTTTTTTGGTTTTGATTTCGTTGCACAACCAAATTATGCAAGCAATGTAGGTGATGGTCAGTTATTTGATGGATTATTTGTTCCTGAAGAGCCTGAAGGTGTTGTTTCTTGCTTTGATAGCGCAACAGATATTTCACAGTTATCACAGCCCGAAATTATTATTGCCCAATTACTTGAAGATCAAATTTTACAGACATACGACAATATCAATAGTCAGCTGCAATTATTAACCGAGTTAGGAAATGCTCAAGGATTAGTGGGTGAATTATCAGAAAAATTTGATAAACAGAAACGCCTGCAACAACTTAGAGAAGAACGCAAAAAAGAACTCTATACGGGTATGGTAAATCCTGTGAAGAGTTTTGATTCAGTACAACAACAAGCTGAACAAATCATTCAAAGTTTGGACAATCCAAACGTAAAAGAGAAAGCTAAAAAGCCTAAAAAGTCTTTTGGCAATATCTTTAGTGTATGGGGGTAATAATGAATTACCCCAACGATTCGCTTAAATGCATCCAAAACGCTTGGTATAAGCAGCTTGTCAATTTTCGTGCTTGGTATATGCCTGAGACACAATTAACGGCTGACTGGAAGTTGAGAGCCATTGGTAACGCTATAAAAGCATGTCCGTCACGGATGATGGACGATTCAGAAGCAATGCTTTCTGAATATAGAAAAAGCCAGAAGCATGAGGAAGAGTCCAAAGTGCTTTTACCTGTAATGCTTACTGCAACAGCGTTAACTGACCAACCCCCAGATGTAAATCAATTACTACCAGTCCCTGATTTTATTGAAACGGTCATTGATGAGAAACGGGTGAAGGTTCGTCTGGTGCCAACAACTGTACGTGCTCAAATCGCTTTCTTTGCCACCAATCCTAATGATCTGCGTTCAGTCATTGGGCAGTTTTGCGCATACATGTCTAGCAACGATAACCGCCGTTTTAATGTGCCATTTCAGCAATGGAATGATCATGTTGTTAATTCAACATTCACTGTTTTTGAAAATGAACTTTTTCCATCACCAGTCCCAAGCGAAGCAATCAATCTTTCTATCTCAACTGTAGATATTCAGCTTGTGGGTTATACACCTAACGTCATCGGTTTCGGTGGTCCATTCGACAACAACACAGGTAATGGCTATGAACCTGACGGCTCAGCAACGGAACAGCCCGCAATCAACGACAAAGTTGTAGTGCAAGCTGATCAGTACACATCACTCGATCACCAGCGTGTGAAGGGTGATAGAGAAACAGGTGAAATTACAGTTGAGCGTATAAATGACTGACTTAATCGATAAGGCACAAGAAAGTGCTGATTATTTATTGCAGCAAGAAATTGCAAACCGATGCCGTTTTGAAGGCGAATCTGAAAAAGAATGTGTTGAATGTGGTGAAGAAATACCAGAGCGCCGCCGTGCTTTAGGTGGCGTGAAATTCTGCATTGAATGCCAAACCAAGTTAGAACGCAAACGGCGCTAAGGATACTTGTAATGTCTGGAATTATTCGTATAGACAGCCGTGTTGCTGGGTTTTCGGATCAACCAATTCGACTTATTGGAGCGGCATTTGCTGATACAGGTGAGCTTGTTATTCAAAAAACAGCTGTTTATTCAAATTTGCCCGTACCAAGTGATTTAAGAGATCAAACAGTTGTAGTAACTGACTCACCGGACCAAGTACAGAATTGGCAATTAAGTTTCAATGCTAAAGAGCATTTAGAAGAAGTGATTTCAATTTACCAAGCTCGTTTCAGAGCAAAGTTAATTGAAATTGAGCCGAAGCTAAACCAGTACAACCCTAAAAACGTACTTGAAATCCGTAAGGTCGATAAAAACGGCCTTCAGCAGGAATTTGATAGCAGCAGCTTAAACAATGGACACATTGCAATTCTATTGGCTGTTTGGGCTAGTACGAAAATTGCCAAAGGCTTTTCAATTACTGAAGGGAATCAGTTTGAAGAAGATGCTGTAGATCCAACAATGCTTCCTTTTTCAATCTTTTAAGTAATGGTGTTTTTACGGTATGGCATTGGCACCATTAAAAGAAATTCCCGAATGGTGGGAACTTTGCGAGCGTTATCGATACGACATCTATGCTTTCGCCGTAGAAGCATTAGGTGTCGAACCCACATGGCAACAAGAATTACTTTTTGAATCTATTGCATTTGATGGTAGCCGTACTTCAGTAGCATCGGGGCATGGTTGCTTTGGTAAAGGGACATTAATCAAATTAGCCAACGGGGAGTTTATCCCAGTTGAGCGCATTAACCTAAATCATAAAATTCTTGCTGCTGATGGTAAGACAGAACTAGATGTAATTAAAACAGTAACCGGTTATCAGGAAATGTACCGGTTTGAATATGAGAATGGCAAAGCTCATACATTCAATAAATCGCATATCCTTTGCTTAATCTCTTTATACGATGGTAACGGCTGGGCGAAGGGCGACAAGATTGAATTGCTTGTTTCTCAATACATGAACCTAAAGCCAGAAAATAGAGAACAGTTTGCATCATATAGGCTTGTTGATGGGGAATATGAGCCTTTAAAAATCACATCGGTTGCCGAGCTGGGTGAAGGTAAATATTACGGTTTTGTACTCGATCCAGATCCATTTTTCTTAGGTGAAGATGACTTAGTACTACATAACACTGGTAAAACGGCCAGTGCCGGTATTGTTGCCTTATGGCATCTCTTGTTTTTTGATGAATCAATCATGATGTTTACTGCCCCGCAGATCGGGCAGTTAAAGAAACAAGTCTGGAAAGAAATCAGTATCAATCTAGCACGATTGAAGCAAGGGCCTTTGGCTTGGCTTGCTGATTATGTCGGGTACCAGTCTGAACTCGTTTACATTAAAGGCTACAAAGAAAAATGGTATGTCTTTGCTAAGACAGCACCAAAACATCAACCTACAAACTTGGCTGGTAACCACGGCGATAACTACATGGTCTGGGTCGATGAGGCCAGCGGTGTAGATGATGCTGTACTGGATGTGGCGTTTGGTGCATTAACTCACGAAGACAACCGTGCCGTAATGACGTCGCAACCTACCCGTAATGCGGGTATGTTCTATGAGACTCATCACAAGTTAAGTCATCGAGCTGGTGGTGTTTGGATTGCTCTCACATTTAACGGGGAAGAGTCACCACTAGTTAGTAAGCAATCTTTAGAAGAACAACGGCAAAAGTATGGAAGCCGTGAAGACGCTCAGTACAAGATCCGTGTTCTAGGTGAATTCCCAGACTTATCGGATGAGTTCTTAATTACCAAACGTCAAACAGAAGAAATGTATGTTGGCGCGAGTATTTTTGAGGATCATCAATTTGGTTATGTCATTACGGTAGACGTTGGTGGTGGTGTTGGCCGAGACGATTCTGTAATTGTTGTTTCTAAAGTTTGGGGTGAATCGCAATGGGGAGAGCGTGCACGCCGTGTAGAAGTTGTTGATATCCCTCTATGTAAAAATAGAGACGATATTATTGAGTTATTCGCAAAAATTAATGAGCTGCTTTTACAGTATCCAAATGCAAACCTAGTAGTTGATGATAATGGTGCTGGTAAAGGTCTTGGTCAGTACCTTAAAAAGCAAGGCATTTTCTACGTTCCAGTTTATTGGGGCTCACAATGTTTTAGTAATGACAATAGAAAAGAGTTCACGAATAAGCGGTCATTGGCTTATGTGGGCTTGGCTCGAGCAATCGCAAGTGGTCGTTTTAAAATAAAAACAAAGAAACACAATGTGAAAATTAAAGATCAGTTAATCCACGTTCCATACCGTTTTGATGACTTTGCACGATACAAAATCTTGAGTAAAGATGAAATGAAACGGATGGGAATTAAATCACCGGATATCGGTGATGCTTTTGCTTTCTTATTCTTGGAAAACGTTCACTACACTGAGGCTTACGAAACTGTAAATGTCACTGACGATACACCGGAAGGCCGTGAACAAGCTGAACGTAAGTCAAGATTCAGTGCTTTAAGAGAAGCAGCTGAAAAAGAAAATGATTAGTTATATGGAACTGCCCACTTAAATACCTATTCTTCATAACTACCATAGATCAATAAATCATATGGGTGGGTTATGGCTATTAACTTCTTTTTAACTGACGCAGGTCGGAATGCATTAAATAAAGTGGGCGATGTTGCTAGCTTTGGTGGGGAGCTTACCCATCTTGCTGTTGGTACCGGCAAATTTGATGCATCAGTAGAAGCGAAAAACCTAACTTCTCTTAAAAATGAATTAGCTAGATTTTCTCTTAACGGCGGTGGTGTAGATACAGAAACAGGTACTTTGCGTTTTGTAATGAGTATTGAGCCCACTTTAACAATGGAAGTGTTTGAGATGGGTATTTACCTATCAGATGGCACCTTACTTGCGGTGGCCTCTACTACAGCTGCTCAATCAATCATGTCTTTACATGCAAACGTAGTAGCCATTGTTACATTTGGATTTGTTTTAACTGACGTTAATTTAAAAAACGTAACTATCAAGATTGATCCAAACACACCAATTGCTGTGATGTTGATGAATCAGCATAGTGCAGATGAAGACCCTCACCCGCAATACGGCGCGTTAATTCGTAAGCTCATGACTGAACATAATCAGCATGAGGATCCGCACCCCCAATATGCATTTGAAAAAGATGTAAAAGCTAAAGACGATGATTTACAACATCAGATTGATGATCTAGATCTTAGTTCCAAAAATTTGTTACAGCAGTTAATCGATTTCAAGAAAAACTTAGATGCTCAATATCCAAAATTAATTGGAGCAGGTGTAAATATTGGTAGCTCAGCAACAGTTGAATTAGGTGGCAAAGTTACTGATTTACGTGATTCAAAGTATGCAATCTATTTAACACCAGAAAGCTCACATGAAGCATGGAAGCTTACCCGTGCTGAAAAGGGCTTTTCATATGAAGTTTGGGACCGCTCTGGTCAAAACCGGATAGGGTATTCAGGTACTGTGAACTGGTCAGTTGTTCAGGTAGCTGCAGAAACACTAAACGATGGAAACGGCGATTACACAGTACCAGGTGTTTATATCATTCCAATTCAACCAAAAGAACAAAAAGAATTCATATTGGTTGGTGCTGGTGGTGCTGGTGGTGGCAGTGTCTGGGAGTTAGGAGCATTGGCACATGGGACCAGTGGTACAGATACACGCTTACGTTTAAATGAACTTGATTTGGCGGTTGTTGGTGGCGGTAAGGGCGGTACCAGTGGTCAGTGGTCGAATGGTAGTGCTTTCTCAAATGGTGCTGGTGGTTTAGCAGGTGTAATCACTGTGACATCAAACATAACCGAAATTTCACGCAAGCTTGGTAACGCTGGTACAGCTGCAAACCAAACAAACCACAAAGGCGGCGCATCAGTAAGTCCAGTATCAAACTGGGGTGCTGGTGGTGATGGTGCTAATGGTGTAGGAGATGATGGCTGGGCACTTGGTGGTGGTGGTGCAAGTGGTGGTTTACTCATTTGCCGATATGTGAATTCAACCGAAAAAACTCAGTATATGACTTTAGTTGTTGGCGAAGCTGGTCACACTACTGAAAGTAATGGCAACAGCGGTAAAGCCGGTATTGGTGGCTTTGCTCGTGTAAGTACTGTTAAAGCTTAAATAGGTGAAACAGTATGAGAAATGACTATCGAAATGCTATCAGAGATTTAATTCACCGAAATCTTCAACAGAATAATATTCAGAACTTGATTGTATGGGAGATTAAAGAGGATGAATCGCAAGATCCATCACTCTTAAGCTACAAGCTTTATGGTTCAAGAAATCATATTGATGCGGTTTTAGTGGCCTGTGGTGCCAACGGTATTTGGGAAAAACTACCACTACAAAAGGTAGCATTTCCAAGGCTCGTTGATCTTTTAAGACTTCAAAAAGAATACTTGCAGGATAATTAATATGTCAGCATTCAAGCCAGATGATTTACGCCGTGCCCAGTTGCAATTAAACCAATCTTTGCAAAATGGCGGGGTTCGTAGAGATCAACAGAGTCGCCAACGCGCAGATCGTGAACAGCGGGCATTTGCCGAAAAGGAAATTGAATATGATGATTGGGGAAGAAAGATCCCTAAGCCTATGTTCTTGCGGCCACAAGATATTGCACAAGGCGAAAAATATGATGTAGAGAGAGTACTTTTTACAACCTTAGGTCAGCGAAATGGTGAAGTGCCACGGCGTATTACCCGTGATGATATCTTGGCATTTCAGGAAAACATTCAACTATTAAAAGATCAGTATAGTAAGGGTATTACCCCTCAAAACATCATTAATTTAAGCCGACAAGATGACATTGACCGTGCAAATGAGCAAATCTATTTGGCGGTACCAGTCAGCAGAAAAGCTGGTTTAGTGCACTTACTTACTAATGCCGGCCCAAATAGTAAAGTTTTAAATCATCACGTTGAGATTGAGTTTTCAAACTTTAAATCTGTCGTATTTGATATCGACAAACATGCATTAACCACTGTTAAAAACCGATTGGCTAAAGGCAAAATCAAATTTCAGTGTGATTGCGAACGTCATACGTTCTGGTACCGATATATGGCAACTATTGGCGGCTACAATTTAGGACGTGATGAGGGTGGCTTTCCGAAAATACGTAACCCGCATTTATCCGGTGTAGCTTGTAAGCATGTTTTGCGTGTTGTTAAGTGGATTGGTTCGCCATCAGGCATTGCATATCTTAAAAAGGAAGTAGAGAAAGACCGCCAGAAACAAGTTGGTGCACGATATAAGCAAACAGATAAGCAAATTCAGAATTCGATCAATGAACAAGTAAAAGATGTGATGAATGGTTCTGTTAAGCCCATCAAAGCCAATATTCGAAAAGCTGAAAAAGAAATGATGCGTAGAGCAGATAAAGTTGCGAAAAAACTATTAGAACGTGAACTGAAAACCCTTAAACGTTTTGAATTAGAAACTCTTAAAGCTAGTCAGATTGAAAGAATTCAAGCCTTACATAAATCAGGCGCTATTGACCAAGAAATGCTTAATATCTTTATGAAGGGTCTAAGTCGAAATGCTAAATAGATCAGTAAATCAAGTTGCAAATGGACGCCGTTTAGCAGCGAGACGTGTTGTTATGAATGCACTAGCTAGTATTCCAGCACAAGTTTGGCGCAAAGAAGTAATTTTCAATAATCCAGCTGAAGATTCAAAACCTGTAGATCCTCTTTCTTTTGAAGCAAATACTTTATCGATTCAAGATGAACCTAACTACAAGTATGAATATAAAGGCGCTGCTTATGTTCATTTAGATAAATTTAATGGTGGTTATATTCAAAAGAACTTCTCAATGAATAACCCCTCAGATTTGGTGCTAACTGCTCAAGTAGAGCCATTTAATGATGAGTTGGAAGATGTATTGGAAAGGATAATCAACATTCCCGACTTGATTCTTAAAGAAGGGGATCTTTTAGGTTTAATGATTTATGAAAATCTAATGTTGTGGTTTGAGATTGTAAATATTACTGGTTTTAGCCTCATGGCAGATTTTGGCAGTAAGTATGTTTTAAACCGTAGAGATGATTTGTTTATTTCACCGATAGGTGATGGAGATACTAAATGAGCTATTTAATTTTCAATGAAAAAGGTAAAAAGACAGGCGACATTGAAATGGCTGAACAATGTACTTCTGCAATATTCAATTACCAGGTAATCGGGAACGGGGCAGAAGTAGAGTTTTTCGGAAGCAATATTCCATATGCAGATCCGAAAAACGATTCTCACTGGGTGTCTATTCTTACATTAACAGCTGCTGCGCCCGATACTGAACCGTTTAGACAGCATTGCTGGGATAAGCTCCGTTATAAAGTGAAAGCAGGTGATAATGTGGAGATTTATGTTTCAAGTGGTGTAAGTGGATAAAGAAAAGCCCTATTTTATAGGGCTCTCTCGAATTATTTAACAATCCCAGTTTCCATCTTCACAGCAGCGCTATGTAATGCATAACCTTTAGAATTGATTTGATCAATAATATTGGAAGGATCCATTGCAATTAAAGGCATGTCAGCCTCAATAGTTTTATTCGATTTAAATAAAGTCACTTCAATATAATCATTATCAGGAATTGATAATGTTGTAATGTCTGTATCTTTAAGAACAGAAAGAAACTTTTCAGAATTACTCTTAGAACGATAAATATCTATAATCATTTAATCTACCTTTAAATTTAAAAATTTTTAATGTAATGAAATGAGTTAAAATTAAAAAAAAGTTTAATTTTTATATTTAACTTAACTCTAGTTCTTTATTGAGATTTAGTGAAATTTTTCAAGATTTATTTTTATTAAAAAATTGGAACCGACCAAATTTAGTAAAAATAGCACATGTCAGACTTTCTGCATCTTACATAGAAAGCCAAAGGCTGGTTTAAAATGACTGTGTTATCAGACGAAATTCGTAAAAAGTATGAGGCTCAACAAATTGCTACAGCTCAGTGCCGAAATTACTATTTCAAAAGTCCTGATGAGCTTGAAAATGGGTTTGACAGTGCACAAACAGCGGCAGAAGAGTACCCAGAAGTATTAAAAGCAATTTTTGATTCAATTGGCATCGAATATGCGCCAGAAGTTGATAAAGCTGTGATGTTTGGGGTATCACAATATCAAGCACGCCATGGCGGTGATTTACCCCATCCCTCAATCATTGCAGCTGCGTTAACTGCTGGTTTAAGTGGTGCTAAACAAGCTGGTTCTTTGCCTACTGATACCATTAGCTATTATGACAGTATTAATGAATCTGGATTTGATGATGTAAATCACCAGCATCATGAATCTGTAAGTATCGTCCCAGCGATTACTGTAGCAACTATTGCAAACGTTATCGCTTATGCAACGCCAATTGTTGCAATGATTCCAAACTCTAATGGTTCAAATGAAGTACCGTTAGTATCTATTCGTTTTGTCACCAATCGTGATTTTGGTGCAATGAAGAAATCAGAATACTTAGACGGTGCAAATGCCTCAAAGCCTTATGTAGAGGGCCGTTTACGTTTTGCATTGTCAAATGGTGGTGCAGGTACAACCTACTCAGTGGTAGCACGAACTGGCTATGAAGATTTCAAGGCAAAAACGCCAGATGTAAATGCGAAGTTACTGCCGTTTATTGCTGGTAATGTTTCAATCAAAATCAACGGTAAAGAAGTTGCGCATACTCGAAGCCGCAGTAAATCAAAATTTTCAGGCAAGATTTCAGCTATTGCTGAAAAAAACGTAATTGTAAACGGCGTAGAGTATCGTGTTGTTGGTAGTGAAATTGACCTTTCTGCTAGCAAAATTAGCGTGACCTTAAATGAAGCTTTACCAGCTGGTGCTAAAGTTGAAGTTCATCTCGTAGCTGATTTTGATGCGCGTGATGGTAACGGTAACTTCTTAATGACGCCTGTAGGTGTTGATTTTGAACCTGAATATGAAAATTTGGTGGCTTCACCAATTATGGCACAGGTTACCGCAGCAACTTTATTGCAGACTCAGTTGAATAATGAACTCAAACTCGGCTTCTTAGGTCAAGCTTTGGCAATTATTCAGGGTAAAGTTTTCTTGGAACAAACGGTCCGTCTTTTAGGTGAAGCAAAAGATTTGGCTGAATACTCAGGCCATGAAATTACTTTTGATGCTTCTCGTGGTGTGACTGGTAAATTAGCAGCAGCGTTTAATACCACTGGCGATCTGTTTGGCGAAGTAATGAAGTTTATTTCTGCTGCAAAAATGGATATTAATCAGCGTACTGGTGGCTCAACTGTTGCTTATGATTTATATGTTGGCGATAGTGGCGCAATCTTCTTCAATCAATTGGGTAGCGATAAGATGCCTACGAAAACTGGCTTCACAGCTGGTTATGGTCAAATTGTCCGTATCGGTACTCTTGCAGATGGCACAAACGTTTATCATGCTCCATCGGCTCAAGAGCTTGTAGCAGAAGCTGATACGGCATTTGATATGCTTTTGGTAGGTCGTGGGAATGAGCCAATTCGAGCGCCGTTTGTTGGGTTTATTCAAACCCCACTCTCAGTTATTGAAACACGTCCAGATGCACGTGAATCAGTACTTACTTTAATTGGCTCTCAAGCTGCAGAAATGAACCCATTGGATCGATACGCTGACCAAAGCTATGTCATTCACTGCATCAATATGCCATCTCTTAAAAAATCGTAAGTAATACAAATTAAGGCGCATTTCGATGCGCCTTTTCCCTTATTTATTGAAAGGAAAATCTCATGGCTGCAGCAACACAAAACACTGACGAAACTTTAGCTTCAACTGACGAACAAGCGACTAATAAACCAAAAAACACACGTAATAAAACCAATAAAACTACAGAAACACAGAATACCCAAGCTGGTGATGAAAAAGCTTCAGACCAAGGTGATTTGTTAAATAGCCAAGGTCCTGAAGACGGCGCTTCCCAAGATGAAGGTAAGAAACCTACTAATTTGAAAAATGGCGATTCAGATAATGAAGATTCCAGTACTAAAGATAATGGAAATTCAACTGAATCATCAAATAAGGCACAACAAACTGATATTCCCATGGCCGAACATCAAAGTGTGGAAAATCTAACTGGTTCTAGCATTAGTAATGTAGATCCACTAGTAATTAATGTGACTAATAACGGATTTTCAACTGTTTTAGAACCGTTATCACGTGTTTCTATTGGGGCAGGTCTAACAGAAAAAATTACGTGCCATAACCAAACATTTAAACATCAAGTTCTTGAAAACTTACGTCAGTTGAAGGGGCTTGGTAAGAATCTAACTGTTGAGTAACAAGATGACTATTTTCATTATTGATGGCACGAACCCAATTATGGATGCTGTAGGTGATCAACCAACTGAACGAAGTATTACACTTCAAAATAACGGTTTAAGTGACATTACCGAACCATTTACACAAGTTTTGGTACAAGCTGGTCAAAAGGTAACATTCACATTGATCGGTGACGAAGCTCATAAACAATTGCTAGATAACCTTGATCAAATTAATAGCTTGAAAGGTAATGTACTTAAAATTGTACCTACTGAGGCAGAAGAGCCTACAGAACCTGCTAGCGGATTATAAAATTTAGGAAATGAAAAACCACTTTCGAGTGGTTTTTTTACATTGGAACTAGCCAGAAAATCAAAAACGCCCACGGCTCAAAATACTTAAAACAAATAGCCTTGGGCGTGTAATGTAATGAATATACTTGCTCTATCAAGTACAGGTGAGCTATCCCTTGTAGCAGGGGCCAGCCCATCTCTAAAACTGGAATTTGATACTCACAGTTATCTTGCGAATACAGAAATCAATGTGGCCTTTTTTGCGAAAGTAACTAGCCCACGCGGTCCTGCAGATATTTCTATGCGTTTGGAAATACGTGATGCGGTAACAGGTGATCAAATTGTTACTGTTCAGGGATTAGTAGATGGAGACATTGAAAATTCTGCTTCTATTGTCGCTGTAGCTGATGCAAAAGAATATTTTGAGCGTTTTGATTTATCGTTAGGTAATGATGCGTTACAAGCAATCCTCAAATCAAATGCTTATAACGAATCAAATAGCTTAGGTCGTGCTTCAAAAACATTGGCATTGGAAGATGAATCGTTACCATCATTTAATCCAGATGAACTATATAAGATTCTGACGAGTCAATTAAGTACACCAGCATATCTGACTTTACCAAATCCTCATGATTTATCAATTTATGTTGCGGCACAACGTGCAGCTACAAAGCTACGTATTCCTTTGGATGCTGAAATCAATCCAACTTTTACAGCTGAGCAAGCAGCTCAATTTGCGACAAGCGTAGATGCGCAATCACAGTTTGTTCAATTCATTTGGAGCCCGAACCTTTGCCGCCCAACGGATGCTGTCACGCTAAGAGGTCGTAAGATACCAGCTTATTATTTGGGCCATTACATCGGCGATAAATTATTACGTAATGCGAAGCTGAATAAGCAAGGTTTTGCGCCATTAAAAAATGCCGTTGCATGGAAAGATTATCCATTTACAGCAAAAAACCTAAGCCAGATGCCGAATATTGATCTTGAAGATGAACAGACTCAAGAAATGTTGGCTAAAGCTAAAGTTAATGTAGTTCGCCCGGTTAAGTTTGAAACTACATTATTCGTATTAAGTGATGTACTAACCCAGTATCAAAGTAAAAATAGTGCATTGCGTTTAGTTCCTGCAGCTGAGATTGCGGCTCGAGTTACTAACAAATGTATAGAAATTCTAAGAACTTATATGTTCCAAGCTACACCGGATTACATCAAAAAAGCTGGTGAAGACATCCAAGAGTTTTTAGAAGGTGCATCTAGTGAAACAACAGGTTGGTTGCAACCAGCTGAAGATCTAGGTGGTAAGCCCTTTGAGTTCAGCTTAATACCTGACAAAGACTATCCATATGAGCGTGTACGACTCTATTTAGCCCATGGAGTTGTCGGTACAACTCGTGCCGCAATTTTTGATGACGACGTTTTAGTTAAATAATTTTAAGGATCTATAAAGATGAATCCATTTGGCCCAACTACAGAAAAACCTTTAGCTTTACGTGCTTTTGATTCAGCAGCGGAGAATATTTCTGCCGTTGTTTATAAGGTTTCAAGTACTGATCGAGAACAGCAATCTGTGATTGAACAAGTACGACAAATTGCTCTAAATATTCTATCGGATACGGTAGATGCCATCAGTGAAGGTAAGCTTGAAGAAGGTGAACTGGGCGTTGATCATTTAGACGCATTAATTGTCGATGCATTAGATGGTGCAGATGATGAAGGCGGCATCTATGAAAACGCTTTAATGGCTTCTCTTTCCGATGCTTTCTTAACATTTGGTGTTGACGCTTCTGATATTGAAGAGATCTTTAGTGATGATACAGAAGTTGCTGATGCGGCGTTAGAAGCAGCAGCCAATACAGTTCTTGCTAATATGCCAGACGATGGCCCAGAACTTGAAGAACTGGTTCGAGAGTTTATTTTCGGTGAAGCGGATGAAACTGAAGAAGGTTTCGATTCAATGGCTAAAAAAATTAAAGCTCGTAATGGAGCATTTAGTCAACGGAAAGTAAATGGACGAAAAATTCACTACCGTGGCGTGCTGGCTATTCGTCAAGGGGTCAAAACCGTAGTGAATAAACGATTACCTGGTCAAAAGGTTCGTTTAACTTCAGCACAAAAAGCTGGTATGAAAAAAGCTCGACTTCATGCTTTCACTGCGAATGCAATTCGCAAGCGTTTACGTTCATTCAATAAAGGTAAACGCTTAGGTATTTACTAATTACTCATAGGTAGGGCCATATATAGGCTTTACCTATAATCCATTTAATTAAGGAAATACTCATGAATACAACTCAAATCTTAGGTGAAGCGCCTGGTATTCAATATCAGAAAAAAACTGATAAAACAGAAACAAAGACCAATCAATCTTTAACTGACACAATTATTATTGGTCGTTTTATGCGTGGCCGTTTTGATGCACCGATGACAATACATAAGGGTAATATCCGTGGTGAACTAGGTTATGAACCAAATAATCCTGATTATCGTTGTGTCCAAGATGCGCTAGATCGGGGTGTACCTTCAGTACAGGTTCTGCGAGTACCACCAAATATTGGATAAAAAGCAGATTTAAAAAGCTACCTTTTAGGGTGGCTTTTTTTATGGAACCAATCAAATTTTAAGTGGATATAACCTTTTAATCTTGGGGTATATTAAAGCTATTGAGCATCAGAAATATGCAACAATCTAATCCGATTTTACTAAATCAGCTTAAACAAGATTACATTGCTCTACAGCAACTTGGTTCACCCTTATTGGCTTGTCAGGGGATGTTTGTTCCTCGTGGCATGGAAGACCTTCGCTTCTTATTTAAAAGTTGCCCACGTCCAATTGTGAGTAATGAAGATCCTGCAGAAGTTCAATATGCGGGTGGTTTTACTGGAATTGTTGCTGGTCCTCCGAAAACCCATTACACAGGCAACCTTCAAATCCTAGTAACTGAAGCAGGACATGATCAACTACTAGCTGAATATGTCGTAGCTAGTGGTGGAATCATCCATGGTGATTACTATGATGGCCGATTAGGAAGTTTTACACGCTCATATGCACTTGAAAACTGTGCTATTCGCTTTGAGTCAGCTGAGTATGATTCAGATAGCCGATCTCAAGTTATGACTGTCTCTTGCCCAATCGACTATAACTACTTTGGTAGCTTCGCAAACATTGGTACCAACGGCAGTATTCAGCCGGGTAAAAAAGAAATTGATGGTACAGCTGAGCTTGTTAATCGAGTTCAGCAAGTGATCAATACTGCTCAACAAGCAACTAATCTTGCAAATGCTGTGCAAGGCGTTGGTCGCCAACTGGGCAATCTATTTGGGTAATGGCTATGAAGTTATTACCTGAATCTGAAGGTTATGCTGTAGTTGCTGGTTCTATCCAGCAACTTTCAGAAGAACTCTATAAAGAATATCAATTATCGGGCTATTCAATTTTGCTTGATGATATCGTGAAAGCATTTTTAGATGAGGCAAAATATTATGCTGGATGGGCTGTTTTAGATTGTCAAACTAAAGCTACCACGAGTATTGAACTGAATGAAACTATCGTACTTAGCGGTGATGAGTACGTAATTATCCAACCATTAGTAAAAGCTCACTGTGATCTTTTGCAAGCTAGATTGGTTGAAGCTACTCGAGGGCTCGGAGTCGAAAGTTATGGGCTATCTGTATCAGAAGCTCAACAGAACTATAATGAAAAGAAAGACGCTTTGCCTAAACTTGCATTTTGTATGGCCCCAATGAGTTTTAATTTTAACTTGGGGAACCGTTAATGCAAATCACCATTGTATCTGCGGGTAAAATTATTCCAGCATCTGAGCTGATTAGTGCAACTTTAAGAACTGATCTCGTACCTATTCCCGCATCTATTGAGTTCACAGTTCAATCTACTACTGAATTAGACTCCCTTTTAAAAGAAGGGGAGCAACTTACTGTTAATGACATATCTCATCCTTTCGAACTTATCAAAGTTACCCCTCTTAAAACTCAGACTGTTAAACAAGATCGGCGAGTAGGTGGCATCTCATGTATTGGTATTTTGGCTGGTTGTAAAAGACTTATCGAATATTCAAAGCAAGCAATTATTAGTAATGAAACTTCTTTTAATTCAATAATTCGAGCTTGTGGTGCAACGATCAGTCTGGGCAGTGATTTACCTTTGCCTAAATTTGTTTGTTTAAAGGGTAGTATGCCTACACAGCGCTTGGCTCATTATCTGCAACAAGAAGCAGCTGTAATTTGCTTTCAAAATAATAAAGTGTCTGCTCAAAAAATTGATTCTTTCTTCAAAAAGGAACCTATCACAAAACTAGATCCTAGCAGTGTCGTTTGGATATCAAGTAAACCTTTGGAACTGATGCAAAAATCATCTTTTGTCACAGTTGAGAATAACGGTTCAACGGTTGTTGGTGATGACTCAATAACCCCAGGCCACACTGTGACGCAAAGAGCTGGTTTAGATGCCCGACAAGTCAAAAACTTGGAAAAAGTTTTGATCATGCGTGGGACCATTATTAGACCACTAAATTTGAACTGGAATGCAGGCGATATATTCGAAATAGATAGTAAGAAGTATGTCGTTTTAACTGCTGCACATCATATAGATACAGGCGCAATCGGGGGATCAATGGGGACTTCATCAAAGTTCTGGATTGCTAATTTGTAGGTCAAATATATGAATGGTTTAAAACGTGCAAAGATTTTAAGTTACAACGCAAAAGGTCGTACTGCACAAGTACACATTCATGGTTTAACTGATGGCGCGAGTGAAGGAATTACAGCAACTTTTGCCTATCCAGTCGGCGATAGTGATTTAGATACAGAAATTCAAATTGTGGATGGGGAAGACGTCTATGTCTTCTTTGAAAATGGTAATGAAGAACGTCCAGTAATCCATAGTTATGTCAGTCACGGAGACGGCGCGATTGTAGGGGTGCGCCGTATTCGACAAGACAATATTGAATTTATCTCTAAAGAAAATTTAAAAGTAGATTCTGGCACAACCGTTTCAATCAAAACGCCGTTAATGAATGTACAAGCTAATACTCAACAAACTGGTAATAGCACATTAACGGGAAATAGCACTGTAGTGGGTAATACTTCAGTTGCGGGCAATAGTGCTGTAGCAGGTAGTATGGCCGTTGGCACAACGCTTACGGTTGCAGGTGTGCCTATTGACCCTAAAGCTATTGAGGGAGCATTTAAAGACGCTCTTGATAAATTAGAAAGTTTAAAGGAGGAGTTAAAAGAACAAGGCGAAAAAATTGATGAAAATAAAGATCAAGTAAGCCAAGAGATTGATGAAAAAATAAAAGAAGTAGAAGAGTTAATAGACAATATTAAAGATTCTGATGCCTATAAATTGCTTGAAGAAGGTATTAATCACATTGATGAAGAAGTGCAAAAAATACATGATCAAGTAAAAGAAGTAGGTCAGATTGCACAAAATAAAGTTGATGAAATTCGGGCTTATATTGATCAAGAAATTGTCGATACCAAACTGATTGTTGAACAGCATGCAAATGATGCAAATATTCGTTTGGATGAAGCCAATAAACGTATTGATCAATCAATTCAGGCAAATGAAGCATTGGTAGCTGATGCTCAACAACGGGCTATCCGCGCTGAGCAAGAACTCGATGACAAAATTGGTTTCATCAAGAGAGAAACAGATTCTATTATTGCTGATGTTAGAAGTGATTCTGATGAAATTCGCTTGGTCGCAGAAAACGCGAAAAAAGTTGCAGATCAAGAAGTTCTAGACCGTAAAAAGCAAGCAGCTGACACTCTAATTGTTATTGATCAAACTAAGGCCGCTTTAAAACAAGATATTGATCAAAATTTAGTAAAAGCTGGTCAAATGATTGATGATGCTAAATTAGCATTAGGTGAAGAAACTAATACACTCATCAATCAAAAAATTGAACCTATTGTTAACCAAACTGAAGCTGCAGTTAAAAAAGTTGATCAAGTTGCAGCCCAGTATGTTGACCTTGATAAGAAAGTCGATTCGGGTTTTCTAGCTGAAGCTGAAGCACGTGCAAATGATAAAGAGGCATTAACAAAAAGTTTTGAGCTTAAGTTTGCTGAAATGCAAACTGAATTGGGTAAATCAAATGCCCTAATTTCAGAAGAAATAAAAACCCTTGCTGCTCAAGATAGAGCCTTTACTGAACAAATTAGTACTGCCCAGTCTCAAATTGGTGATAACAAAGCGGCAATTAATAATGTTGAACGTACAGTAGTTGATCTTGGTAAATCTGTTGCTGAAAAGACTGATCAAATTCAAGCAAGTTTAGATACCACTAATGCAAGCTTGTTAAATGCTACTGAGTTAGCGCGAATGCAATCACTTGGTAAGCCTTTACGTGACGATCCTACATTTCTATCTGGGAATGGGGGGTTAAGCGCATATGTTGTACCTTCAGGTTCAACGTTTACTAGACAAGCTAAATCTACTGATAACCCAGTAAATAGTACCCATGAGATGCTATTAAGATCCACTGCTTCTCTAGGTGGTGGCTGGTATCCGACTGTTCCAACTCTTGTTGCTGCTCCTAATAAAACGTTTTTAATAAAACAAATTATTAAAATGCCTAAGGGCACTTATTTATTACCAGTTGGCAATGCTACAGGTACGGGTGGTTATTTACGTGTACTTGGGAATAAGGAAGGAACAGGTAAGTTTGAGGTTTATTACTCTGTTGTTCAGTGTGGCTATGATGCGCCTGCGGCTATCCATGGGCATTTCCGTGTTATTGCTGGCACTAATCCACCTTTACCAAGCACAGCAAACCCAGTGGATGTAATCCTTGCTGATTATGAAGTCTGGGACATTACAGCACTTAATGACACCATTCCAAAAGCATGGCGTGATCAAATTACTGGAAATGCTTCATATATCGAAAAGGTTGAATCATCTGTAAAACTTGTTGATGAAAAGCTTGTTTCAGAAGCAAAAAAACTTGAAGAACTAAAAACCGACTATAATTCGAATAAAACTAAAACAACGTCAGATTTAGCAACAATTGCCCAATCAGTTTCTGATGGTGATAAAGCCTTATCTTTACGCATCGACCAAACGAAAGCAGCTCTAGAAGAGGCTGATCGGAAATCTAATGCAAATATTCTAGAAGTTACTGAGTCGCTCGCCGAATTTGAACAGTCTACTACTTCAAAATTTAGTGAACTTGATACAAGTATCTCTAAAGAAAATTTAAAGGTACAAGGGCAAATTACTGATGTTCAAAAAAGTGTTTCAACCCTAGAAAGTAATACAAATACAAGAATAAATGGCCTTTCATCATCACTTAAAACTACTGATGACATTGCTAAACTAGCTTTCGATAATGCAGCAGAGGCGCAGCAAACAGGTACAACGGCGGTAAAAGCTACCGAAGCACTTTCTCAAAATCTTTTAAGCTTAAAGTCACAAACGCAAGTAACGTCGGGTGTACGTGCTGTTGTAACGTCAAAAGGAATTGATGACTGGACACGTTGGCGAACCACTGGTGAAGCGAAAGTAATTCAAGATGCTGATGCATTTGGTGGCTATATTCTTGAGCTTGGGAATAATGCCGGTAATGATGAGGCATGGGTTCACTGGAATGAGTTTGTAAAGATTAATCCAGATACGCTTTATCGGGTACGTGCTCGCTTCCGCCGTGTAGCTGGGGAATCTGGAACTATTTACCTTGGGGTTGCATGTAAAAATGCAGACCAAAGTAAATACGTAACGACTACAAACTCCCTTGCAGGTGATATGGGATCTTCTAACTACTTATTGTCGGCCGTTAAGCCTAATTTAGGTGAGTGGCAAGAAGTAGTTCTATACATGAAAGGTAAGTCTACTGGGGCGGCAACTGGTTTAGGGACAATTGATAATCCACGTACTTTCCCAGCACAAGCTGAATATTATGCCCCAATGTTTATTGCAAACTACAATTTCCAGACAGGAATTTGTCAGCTTAATTACATTATTGTTGAAGATAACAACTCTTTAGCTTCTGCAAATGATGCAACAGCAACTGCAAATGATTTATTCAAAACAGCAACTAACAGAACAGAAGCTGAAGCTGAAAGAACCAGTAAGCTTGAATCAAGAATGCAGAATGCTGAAACAGGTATTCAGAGCAACTCTCAAGCATTATTGAAAACAGCTACAAAGAGCGATCTTGATAGCGCCATGGGGCGTGTGGCGACTGATATTACAGCTGCAGTGAATAACATTAAGATTGGTGGTGTAAACGCCGTAGCTAATTCAGAAGCGCCTCGAACATCCACAGCAGCAACAAGCCGTGAATACTTAATGTATGAACGTAGCAAAGAGTTGAAAGCTTTTTATGACGAAAATTTAGATAAGCCGGTTACGATTTCTTTTGAAGTGAGTGTACCGGTTGCTGGAACTGTACAAGTATATTCATCTAATGGATCCGCTCATTTCTTCACAACATCCGTAACAGTCACCAAAGCAAGTGAATTTCAAAAATTTGAAGTTACTGTGTTTCCTAAATTACACACCGGTAGCACAACTGAATCGACTATTGAGTTTTATGGTACATATGGCACAGGTCGAATTCCTACAATTCAAAAATTACAGATCGAAGCTGGTAATAAAGCTACTGCGTGGAGCCCAAGCCCACGGGATACTCAAAGTTCATTAAATGCTAATGCGGAAGCGATTAAAGTTACTCAAGCTGAAGTGAAGAAGCATGGCGATACTTTATCGTCTCAAAGTTTAGATATTTCAAAACTTAGAAATGATCTAACAATAACCAATACCGAAGTAAGTAAAAAAGCCTCAACTGAAGCATTACAAACAACAAATTCTCAAGTATCTGAACAAGCTGGACTGATTAAAGCTGTTACAGAACAGGCTAATACTTTATCTGCAAATCTTAACAAGTCGGCCCCAGCAGGTACGAACTTGTTGATTAACTCTAATGTGGTAGGAACTTACAATGGTGTTTCATATCCTCATCTACGCTATAAACTTGGTGAAGAATGGGAAGTAGGCGCAAAATATACGCTCTTGTGGTGTGCTGAACATACACGTGGTGCTGGTGACACAAATTCAAATTTAGCTGTTTATGCTGGTGGCGGAAGTCAGTTTTTACAGCAGGTTATCAACACAACAGGTAAAGTAATCAGCAAAATCACCTTTACAAAGACTTCAGCTGGAACAGCAAAAGAAGTCCACTTCTACATGCTAAACAAACCAACTGCAGATAAGAACAGTGTAGGTACGGTTTATTGGGCTGTCTTAGTTAAAGGGGAATTCATAACTACAGATAATTGGATTGCAAGTCCTTACGACTTCAATGCTGCATTCGATCAAGTTTCTGCGAATCTAAATGAGTTTAAACAAACCTATGTAACTGAGAGTGGTGCTCTTGCTCAAAGAACATCAAAACTTGAAGCAGGGATGAGTGATGTTGAGAAAAACATTTATAACACTACTCAGGCCCTAAATAACTACGCTACAAATGCAAAATTAGATGAAGTTACAGCCTCACAAACTAAGGCATTCAATACATCTCTTACAAAATTAGATGAGGCGCTAAAGGCAGCCAATGACAGTGACTCTTTAGCTGGAGACTACAACTTTAAAAATCCTGATATGTGGTATAGCCATTATGGCTGGGACATGTCTCAGTATTTTAAAACAACGACTACAGGGAAAATAGGTAATACAGTTTTCAGAAAGGACACATCTAATCCAGTAAACTGTTTTAACTACAATAAACAAGCACTACCAAATACTCGTGCATATATTGTGAGTTTCCTTGTTCGCCGTAGCTCTGACTCTAATGGGCTTTGTTACATCCCAATTGGCCGTGCGAAAAATGATGGAGTATTTTCAACGGCAAATTATACGAGTGTAAGTGTACCCGTTGCTGAAATCCCAGCTAACGAATCTTGGACTATCATTTCAAAAGTCATCAATATGACTTCGGTTGCTGAAACTTATCCTCAAATTCAACTGGGTATTGCTTTAGGTCATACGGGTAATGCTGGTTGGTGGGAAGCACAAGCATATAGAATTGCACCTGTTTTAAATGAATCAGATGTAGATAGCACTATTGTTAAGTCTTCTATTCTTGTTGATTATTCAAGTAAGTCTGATACAACTAAGGCGATCTCAGCTGCTACTGAGTCTCTGGAAGCTAAATTCCGTCAGAAATTTGGTGATCTATGGACTAATAGTTCTGCAACTCTTGATAGCACTCGTTACACCAAAACAGAAACTAACCAAGCCATTGCAGAAGAAAGCAAAATTATTAAAGCTGCTATTTCTTCAAGTGGTGGTGACAACATAATTAAAAATGGTGATTTCTCACAGCCGTTTGCTTTGTCAAACTGGCGTATTAACGCAAACGTTGCTGGTAGCGTCATGGAGGTGTATAAGGACCAAAATGGAGCAAATTGGGGACGTTTTAGATCAACTAATACAACAACTGCATTCAAAGGTTTTTTTGAACAACTAACTTCTGAAGATGGGTTGGAGATTGATCAAACATATACCTTGTCATTTAAGGCAAAATCTTTCACTGCAGCTCAAACAAGTTTGCTTTTAATTATTCATCGATTTGATGGTTCAAGTAACAATCAACTTGGTAGTTCATGGCAAATTAATACCGATAAAGAAACCCTT
Source organism: Acinetobacter pittii ANC 4050 (assembly GCF_000399685.1). Classification (GTDB taxonomy): domain Bacteria; phylum Pseudomonadota; class Gammaproteobacteria; order Pseudomonadales; family Moraxellaceae; genus Acinetobacter; species Acinetobacter pittii_E. The sequence goes on along the minus strand of NZ_KB976987.1, from coordinate 1,839,139 downwards.
TGTACTTTTACATTTAAAACCAATGTAGCAAATCTAAATAATATTAATATTATTTTATATGCACAGACTGGATTTGCCCCTGATTTTGCAATCAGAGAAGTACAAATCGAAAAGGGGGAGTTAGCAACTGGATTTAGAAAAAACCCACGTGAGCTTGTTAAGGCCCTCGAAGCTAATGCTTCTGCAATTGAGGGTACTAAAGCGGATGTTCAAAAAAACGGTGAGAAGATTACTTCACTTGCAGAGAATTATGCGACTTTAAAATCTACTGTAGACAATAATAAAACTGCTGTAGATGGTAAGTTTCAGGAAATTAATTCAACTATTAGTGATAATCAACAGAACACCACACAGTCTATTAATAACTTGGAATCAAGTTATAAACAATTAAATCAGGACCTTGGTCAAGTTTTCAATTACCGTGTTTATTCATGTGGCTGGAATGGCTTTTTCACAGGGATTAAAAACTTAAAGGGTGAAATCAAATCAGTAGCTTCAGCACGTGGTTTTTCAGTACATGTTTTAGCAGCTGATGGTTCTATTGCTTCTTCAACTAGATATGATACTTATGCAGCTGTAGCAAATGCTACGGCAATGAGTAACGCTATTGCTGCGATTCCAAATGACACCTTTGTTATCGTTACAAACTACGACAGTATTGGGGTAAACCTAGCACCAGTTAAGAATGCACTAATTTCATTAGGTGCCAATCCATTCACACTTGATCAAATAACGGGTCGGGATGCATACATTTTAGTTGGTCAGAAGGGGATTGGTTCAGGTCGTGGTATAGAATTGCATGCAACACCAGATACTGGACCAAATGGGGCTAAGCAAATCATGCTTGCAGTCCAAGTAGTTAGTGGTATCCCGATTGGTCTGGCAAACAATAGTGGAAACTTACAAAAGGTTTTAGAAAACCACGCACAAATTCTTCAAGAAAAAATTACAAGATCTGATGCGAAAGAAGTATTTGCTGAGGAAATCAAAGTTTTTAAAGCACAACTTGATACTTTACGTTACTCAGAAGAGAACTGGATTTTACTTGGTGATGATACTAAAAATTTAAGTATTTCTACTGGTACAAACCGAACTGTAGCTGTTTGGGAACTGCAATATAAACACAAGGAAATTCCAATTGATAAAGGTGATCCAATAGTTGCGAGAATCAAATACACAGCAACTGCAGGATTAGTTGGCGCTACATGTAGTATTCAATTTCATGGTGCAACTTATAGTGTTGGGTTACCTTCGTTTGTTGTAGCTGCAAGTGGTGAAATAGAACTTACTGGTATTTTCCCATCTGATTTAAAAGCCTCTGCTTTTGAAGCTATTCCATTGGGTTTACGGTTTGATAATGCTCCATCTGGTGGAACATTTACTGTAACTAATATGTTTATTAGCCGGGGTAATTCAGCGCCAAATTTTAAGGGCGGATTTAGATCGTCTCTTAAACAAAATGCTCAATTTGTTGAAGATACTTTTATCAAGGCTGATGTAAATAAAGGGGTTATAGCTCAGCAAATTCAACAATATGATGCAACTGTACCTGGTGGTTTATCTTCTGTAGTAAAAACAACAAAAGCTACAGCTGACCAAACATCACAGGATCTAGCTACCCTTAGAAATACTGAAATTTCTCAGCTTCAAACAAGTACAAATAATCTTGGCTCGGCATTAGAAAACACAACAATGCTGGCGATGATGATTACTAATGGAAAATTGTTGCAGGGAGACGTAAATTTCAAGAAAGGTAACAATGGTGTATCTGTCTATAACAATGCCGGCAATGGGAATGTGACAGTTACTCGAGTCGCGAAAAGTTCTGATAACCCTACTACCTCAACCCATGAAATTGAAATTAAAACCATTGGCGCTGCCAACCCAACATGGGGTGGATTTTTCCAACTTGTTAATGGCCGTGCTAATGCTGTTTTTGTCATCAAGTATTTAATTAAGCTACCAGTTGGATATAAGTTGATGAATGCTGGTAACGCAATGGGGACAGGGGCAATTGATCGATTCATTGGCAATACTGAGGGTACAGGTAAATTCGAAACATATATTCGAATGATTAAATGTGGTGCTGTAGGTTCTTTCTCTAACTCAGGACATGTTTATGTGGCGGGAGGAACTACACCAACAGCTACTGCGCCTTTAGTTTGGACCTTAGCCCAAATCGAGCAATATGATGTTACTGATTACGCTTCAGCTGACCCGACTTTACAGGACTTTGTTTCTTCAGCTACAGACTCTATTTCAACATTAACCAACTTCAAAGAAACTTGGGCTGCCAAACTTACTGAGATGTCTTCAAAATTAGACAGTAAAAACGGCGCTTATATTTTGAATGCGGATATAACAAATACTAATGTTGAGCGAGCAATTGCAGCCTCTTCACAGAAAATTACTTCTGAATATACCAATGCTATGAGTGTGCAGCCACTTGGTTCAGGTGGTGGTAAGATTTTCGTTAAGCCTTTAACTTGGCGTCAAGCAATCACTACTTCGGGTACATTGGTTATTAAGACACCAATTACAGTTGGTGCGTACATGACCAAGGTTAAAATTTCTGGTTATAACTACAATAACAAAGAAGATAATATTTTCGATCTGGATTTGGCATTCTATGCATATACGTCAACAGTGCCATTTTATCCAAATATGACGTCACGTTCTTTTGGTATTACCTTAGATGAAAATAATGCTACGACTAAAGGCTTGGCTCTAGCTTTAGATAGCAATAATAAGGTGTGTATCTTAATTACCAAAAAAGATGCTTGGTCTTACCCAGCAATTACAGTTGAGTCGGCCACTATTACTCATACAAATCCGCCAGATTACTTTAAAGATGGCTGGACGGCGGCCATTGAAACGGATTTATCAGTTTATAAGTCAGTTACGCCATTTACAGTGACTTCAATGATGGAAACCACTGCAGGTTCACAAGCCAAAGTGGATGTTCCAATGGCTCAGTTAAGTGATATTGCTGCTGATAATAAACTCACACCAGTTGAGAAAAAACAGGCGAAGTTGGTTTGGGATACACTTTATCAAACTGATGCAAGCTTGCGAGCTGAGGCTGTCACTTATGGTATATCTTCTGGTGCTTATGCAACGGCATTCAGTACTTTAAATACATATTTGGCAGCTTTATTCGCAAATATGAATGTAACTAGTACGATTGACCGAAACCAGTTCATTACAAACTTTGCTAACGTGCACAACGCACGACAAGCCTTAGTACGTGCAATATCGGAGAAGGCTAAAGAAATAGCTGATACTGCCAAGGACTTAGCTTCGACTACTAAAGCGACTTTAGAACGTGATTACATGACGTCTACCAAGACGAATGAAGCAATCGCATCTTCAACAGAAAGAATGTCTGCACTGTATTCTGCAAATGGTCAAAAGATCATGGCTTCAGTACTCGAAACATGGCAAAAAGATTGGTTAGTAAAAACTCCAAGTGGGAATAAGCCTGAACTTAGTTTAGTTGCAGATGCAACATGTCGTGGGGGATATGCACTAAGAATTGGTAATAACGTAGGTAATGATGAAGCCTGGTTAAATTGGTTCACATCTTTGCCTATCGATGACAATAAATATTACCGAGTTAAGTATAGATTCCGCCGTGTAAGTGGTACCGGAGTTGTTTATGTTGGTGCGACCTGTCAAAACGCCAATAAAACAAAATATATTGCTCAAGATAACTCTGAAATCAATGATATCGGTTCAAGTCATTATTTAGTTGCAGGTACCGCACCAGCGTTGGGAACATGGATAACCGGTACCGCTTACTTTAAGGGCCGATCTGCTGGTGCAAGTGCAGGTGCTGGCACTCTACTAAGCCCTAAAACATTCGCAAACAAAGCTGCTTTCTTTACACCTGTATTTATTGGTAACTATTCAGGTAAAGCTGGTGAAGTGGATCTAGACTTTATAGATATTGAAGATGCTGACAACATAGCTGATTTCGAAAATTTCAAAACCACATATACAACTGATGTGGGGGCATATGCTGGTGCATTACAAACTTTGGTTTCTGTTTACGGCCAAAATGCTATCAAGCTTAAATCACAAGCTGATTTGATCGATGGTGTGAAAGGTAAGTATGTAATGGGAATGGACAATAATGGTGTGTTCTCTGGAATGTCTATGGTCAGCGAGCAAACGAATGGAACTGTGCTCAGTTCTATAGGTTTCCAAGCTGATAAGATTTTCTTCACTACTGGTACATCTTCTACTAAATATATGCCGTTCATAATTCAAGACAATCAGGTCATTATGAATAGTGAAGTATTTATTAAGAATTTGACCGCATCAAACTTCAAAGCTAAGTCTCTTACTGCTGAATTATTTAATGCTGAAAGCCTTAATGCTATTACATTTACAACGGTTGCAGCTGATGGGTCGAAAACAGTGGTTTCTGGGGGGATAAGCCGAGTGTATTACCCTAATGGACAGCTAGCAGTTTTTATTGGTGTGGAATAATGGCATTAGCGAAGCTTAAACTTTTTGAACAAGATGGAAAACTATACTTTGACAGTTCCCGAGATAGGGTGCTGTCATTTATAAAAACAATTAGGTGGTCTCAATATTACCCAGCTAATCATACTAATAACGGTCAGTATAAAATTTATACTTATAATGTCTACGATGCTGAAATATCTCCAAATGGAACTTATGCAAGATTTACAAATATAAATCCTGAAATTCAATTGCAGCAAGTTGTTTCCACTTTCAAATATTTTTCTGGTTATTTGGAGATGACATTAGTAGTTAATAATAACTTTACGAACGCCTTCACTTTGAATTTTGATCTAAAAATTTATCGGAGATAGTTAAGTGCCTGCTGTAGCTAAATTTTTTTTAGAAAACGGACAAGTCAACCTTGATCTTACTTCTAGAATTTTAAAAAGTGTAGCTAGTCAAACTCTTAGGTGGGATAAAACTAATACTTGGAATACTTATTGTCCGATAACTGCACGTAATGAGAATTTCAATGTTCATGATGCATATGATGTTGGAAGACCAACAATAATTTCTTCAACTGGTTCTAGACCAGAGTCAAGTGAAATGTTTGAATTATCAACATGTTTGAAAGATGGCAGTATTTATTATATTGGAGGTGGATGGACATCTGGAGGAACTACCGATTTAACAGCAGATGTTTTTTTTAACTATGTATCTGATAATTGGTCAGGTGGGGTTTCTACAGATAAAATTAGGATTTATTCACAAGATGGCAAATTGATGTGGTCTGATAGTACTCTAAAAAGTTGCCCAATTTATATTAGTACTTTGGAATTCACATCCCTTAACCAAGTTAAAACAATTTCAAGTCCAAATGACCGCAGATTATATATCAATGAAGCTTCAGTATTTGTATCTGGAACAATTGTAATAGATGAAGGAGGCAGCTTTTTTACTACCTCTGGGTTACAAGTAAGATGGTCAAATCAAGGAAAGACATTAGAATGTTGTTATATTTCTTCAGGAGATGGCGATATAACAGAAGTATTAAGACGGGTGGGTAAAATAACTGTCGAGATATTTGAGTTTCCGACCTAACACCATTCTTGACTTTCACGCCCTTCATGCCAATTACCTTCATAGCAATGTCTTATTTCATGTGCTAAGCATTGTGGGTACTTTCGTAAATAGATAATACAGGTATCACCCGTAATATCTGCATAAGCCAGTGTTTTGGGGTTACCTCCATTAAGTTTTCTAATTTCAATATGTGAAATAGTACGTTCAGGAAAGGGGATAACTCTATTATGCTCAATAAATGTAGAGCAGCCACTTAAAAAAACAAATAATATTATCAAGTATTTCATGAGAATAATTTTACCAATTGAAGAACAGGAAAGGCAATATTCATTTAAGGAGAATAAAAAAAGCGCTCATTAAAGAGCGCTTTTTCAGCTGTTATGCAGGCTGATCATTAACTGGTGGTTCTTCTACAAAAGTGTAGTTAACTGCAACAGCACCGGTTTTACGGTCCCAGCCTAAGGTAAGTGTTTCGAATTCAGGACGGTTGCTATAACGTTGGCTATTAACAATGTCAGTAGTTTTTTGTGCTAATTCAATATCCAATGGGGTAAAAACTTTCACACCTTCAGTCATTAGAATGTCCTCTGAACAGATTAAAAATAAGTTCAGATAGAATTGCATGCAGTTAAATAATGGAATCTGTACGGTTCCAATTCACTTTGGAACCCATCTAAAAGTTAAAAATTATTAGTCATCAAAATACTTAATTATTTAGGTATATTGGCTTAGTTATGTCTTCTCGGTTCTTATCGTTGTTACTCGGTGAAAATGTTAATTCATATGATCAGCAATTCGATACGTCTAATCAGGATGCAACAGCGCAGCTATATGAAACTATGGCTCCGTTTTCACTTGGGACTAACCAAACCAAAGCCAATAAGAAGCGTACTCGAAAAGAAATTCTTACTAAATGGGAGAGAATGTTACGCTTTGCACCTATCGCAGAGGGTATGGGGATTCATGTTTCTGCAGCCTTAGGCGGAGATTCTTATAGCGGCCAACAAGTCTTTATTACGCCCGCAGAACGGTTAAAGAAGGCGAATGGACCAGCAGCTGAAAAACTAAAAAAACAACTAGATGAGCGCCGTGTAAAGATGGAAAAGCTGATCAATAAGTATTTAAGCAAGCTAGCCCGAGATGCAATTTCATTTGGTGATTCTTATGCACGTATTTACGGGAAAAAAGATCAAGGTGTAATTGACCTCGTATGTAATGAGTATACTTATCCACCATTAATACAACCTTTCGAACAAGGCAGTAAGACTGTCGCCTTTTTTTGTTTAGATCCTCGTAATTGGCAAAAAACTATTACCAAACTGAATACTATTCAAATGGTACGTTTCAAAATGCCCCGTATGAGCAATATTGCTCAATATGAGCTTGTAGAAACTGGTCTAGTCACGAAAATGTTAGAGGGGGATGATCCAGATGAGCTACCTATCTTACCTGCGCATTTGGGCGGCTCATTCCTTTACGAAATTGAAGACATTTATGATGATGTAATCCTTGCTTTGGCATCTATGAACAGCCAGCAAATTGCAGATACCGTAAATCAGATGTTCTTGACAGTAAATATGTCGGGAATGCCACCAGCACAACGTCAAGCTTATATCCGTGGTTTAGAAGGTTTACTTAAAAATCATGAGGCTTATGTCCGTGATGCTTTATCAGGTGGTGAAGCAGTCTGGAATACTGCTTTTCACATGCTTCCGGTATTTGATGAAAAACAAGTTCTAAATCCAGTGGGTGATATCAAACTTCAAAGAAGCTCACCAATTAACATTGAACAATTCATGATTAATGTCCGTTTGTTAATGGGCGGGATAGGTCTAGACCCAAGTATGGTAGGGTGGGCTGACATGTTAACTGGTGGTATTGGGGAAGGTGGAGCATTCCATACTTCTGCACAAATCATGCGTAGGTCACAAGATATTCGAACAGCAGCTTCCGAAGGGATTAATCAAATTCTTCACTTGGATTGGGGGTTTGCTTACAACGAACAATTTGAGCCTGAAGATTACCCTTGGCAAGTTGAATATTATTCAAACCAAACAGCAGCAGCTACAGAAGAAATCAACAATGCTCAATCAAGAATGAATACAACATTACTTAAAACACAAGTAATCGCATCATTGAAAGAATCAAATTTAGATGTAGATATTATGGCGTACATTCTTGAGCGCGATACAGGTATGAAATATGAGGAAGCATTAACATTAGCTGAAAGTATTGCTAAGAGCCGTAAATTTCCAGAGGATGAAGAATAATGGCTTTCTTTGAATACGAAACGCAGAATAAAACTATAAATAACAGTTTTGGAAACGTTTTAAATCCGTTTAAAGAACGTTTTGCTAAGAATCCTGTCTTGTGGTCTGGTCTAACTGTTGATCGAGCTGTTTCACATTATCAGGAACTTTACGCATTAGGGACACTTTCAGCGGCCCATTTTGGAATTGAAATTCGCCCGTACCGTGCAAACAGTAAAATTGCTCAAGCAAATATTCCAATTTTTGATCCTTCAAACAAAGTTGCTTGGTTAGCCAATAATGTAGATATATCACTACTAGATGCCCAAACCGATGCAGTGCATGTGGGGCATTTTCAACTCAACCATGTAACTGGTAATGCTTCAAATGAGTTGAGCATTTCATTTATTGAGACTAAAGAAGCAGCTATTGCGAATAGTGCTAAAGTTATAAAAGAAATAATGTTTAATAAAGATGGTACTCAGTCGCCACCAATTGAATATTTAATGAGATTAAAAATATATGCTTTTGATAAAGCTGCAAGAAATCAGAACCAATTTGAAATTGAGCATCTAGTTTCACTTCAAGCAGGCAATTTGCCCCTTGATGCCTCTAATAAAGCACATGCCATTGTTACTTTAAATTTCATCAAAATGTTTCCCAACTTAAAATAAGCTATGGAACTCATTGGCTTTATAGATTCATCTAATTGAGAAAATATCCTCAAATTAAAATGAGGATAACTCCGTGAGTGTTAAATCAATTTTCATTCAAACACACGCACCACATCAAAGCCGATTAGTACATGGTTTTGACTCCATGGTGAATAGTGGTGCTTGTTCAATTGGGTTTATTAAGGGTGATTACCGTCAAATTAATGCTTTAGTCACTGAAGATTACACGGAAAATGATTTCTGGCGTGTTGTAAATTTAAAAGGTAAAAAGGGTGGGATAGATGCGTTTGATTCTGTTGCGGTATTAGGCGCTATCGATGACCAGCATGCAGGTGATTTAGCGATACTGCAATTTGGCCGAATGTTTGATGCTTGTGTTACAGATGTTATTGAAACAAATCAATTTGGACTTAAGCGCCATTTATCTTCACAACAATTTAATTTGACGGGTGCAAAACCGATTCAAAGATGGCAACTAGAACAATTACAAAATGTTGTCGCAGCTGAAAAACCTGAATGGGATGGAATCAATTTAATTTCTCATGAGGGTGATACTTCTAAGTTGTTATTAGATATGCAACGAAATGATGATCACAGCCAATTATTAAGTAAATTTGATGGGTTACCTACGCTTTTATCTAGTCTAGGCGTCGAAGAAGCGCATTATGACTCTATTATCGTTGATTACCAGCATTTAGAGCAGCTGTCTGCAATTTTGCATCACTCTATGGATCAGTTTTCAAAAACTGGCGTCAAAATCGTTAACGTTACGGAAAGTAAGCCCTTTAAGCATAAAAAAGTCCTTCAAATTGCCCTTACTTATGATTTTGATGACGGCCAAAACTTCACAATCCTTTTTCATAAACCAGATCGATTATCAAAAAAAATTAGTCCAGCAGATTCATTAATTTCATGGAAGATTTTAATGAACAATCGGGATATTACGGCCGCAATTCAGCCTAATCAGGGAGAAGGAATTTCAATTCCAGTGCTCGCTGGTCGAATTATGAAGCTGATTAACCAAAATAGTAATCGTTTTAAGCGGTTACAATCTAAAAAAGCAGAAAAGGCCAAGGCATTAGCAGATGCTGAACTACGCCTCGAGCAAAAACAAAGTCAGTTAAATTCTTTAAGTGCGGAAATTTCCAATTTATTAAATGAATTAGATCAGTTGCAAAATTCATTGTTAACCAAGCAATCTGAAGAAAATGAAGGAATCATTAAAGATAATAGCCTCGATAATGATTTACCAGATAGTATTTCTGATGAAGAAGCCGAACGTTTAAAAGCCGATTTAAAGCGTTTAAATGCTGATCCTCAATGGGCAGGTGAAGATGGTTTACGTTACCAAGCATTCTTTGAACGTATCAATAAGGCTCTTGAGGGTGAGTCTGATGCAGTAGCTTGGGCACGTGAATGGATTTCTGAACTAGATGATCAGGCTTTGGCTCAACAGCAAGCAGAATTAGAAGCAAAAAAACTAAATGAAGCCGAAAATGAAGCAAACAAAAGAAGAGATGAAGAAGTATTAGCAGCACGTGCAGCTGGTATAGCTGAAAACAAAATGATGCAGGCATGGTTAGACACTTTGGAAAATCCTGAAGATTCTAACAACATTGACTTTATGGCTTGGGTTTCAGATCGCCGTGGTGAATTCTTAAAAAACTGGAATGGGGCCGAAGGTTCACAAGAATATTTAACAGCATTTTATGAATATTCAAGAGCATGGGCAGATGAACATTTAGCGGATCGCCTCAGTAATAAAGAGCCAGCCCAAAATTCAGATAATGATGAATCTAAAGAACTAAATGCTCCGACAGAAGTTGAAGATCTTCAGCCTAGTACGACAAATGATGAAGGTAATCAACTTTACCGTTCAGTAATTGAAGGGCAGGTTAAAGTTAATCTTGAGTTATTAGAGCAAATTCGAGATGAAGCAGAAAAAGACTTAAATGATCCACTTCTTATTCCAGCGGTGACAGAACTCTTGAATCAAGTGCAAAAAATGGAAGCGGAGAATATCTAATGACAACTTTAAATCTAATTTCTACTCAAGATATTGCTAAAAATCCATTAGTTGTAATTGATCAAATGATTAGTTTCTTTAAACCTAAACAGCCCTTTACTGGGCTTTTGAAGGGTAGAACTAATAATGTGAAAACAGCCAAGGGACAAAAGATTTCTACTGTATTCGCTTTAGTTGATATTGATCAAGTAATTGCATCTCATACAGCAACAGGTGCGGAAAACCCTAATTATCCGCAAGAATTGCAGCCACGAGATCGTAGTCGTGAATCCTCACAAGTATGGGTACAGAAAACTGCTAATGATTTAGACCCCGAAAGCCTAGGCCGCTCAGGTCGGGCAGACACGGGAGCACCGATAACTGGTGATGATTTAGTTGTTGAATCAGGAAATGGCCGAACAATGGCAATCAAGCTTGCCTATGAGCGTGGTACTGCAGAAGAGTATAAACAATGGTTGATTGATGAAGCTGATTACTTTGGTTTTAGCAGTGAGCAGGTCCAAGCTATAGCTCAACCAATCTTAATACGTCTTCGTACAACTGAGATTGATAGAGCTCAATTCGCCATTGATGCTAATCAAGATGATAAGTTGTCTTTTTCAGCTACTGAGCGGGCTAAAGCAGATGCGAAGCGGTTAGATGAGAATTTACTGGCTCTCTTTAATCCAAGTGAAGATGGCGATTTACTGGCAGTAAGTAATCAAAAGTTTATTCAAGGATTTTTAACTAAATTAGGTGATACTGAAGCAGCCCAGTACACCACCAAAGATAAAAAGCCAACGCAAGCACTCATTAGCAGAATTAAGGCTGCAATTTTTAGTAAAGCTTACAATGATGATCGTTTGTTAGAAATGATGGCTGATCATACAAAACCAGATCTTCAAAACATGCTAAATGCGCTCGGTGTTGCAGCGCCTAAATTCATTGAAGCGCAAGCTATAAGTCGTGGGAATGTTCAGGAAATATCAGATCAAATCGTTGATGGTATGGAGCAAGCTATAGATCAGCGTGTTGCTAATGCAATTATTGATGCAGCAAACACTATTTTATCTGCAAAGCAAAATGATCAAGATATTGTTGAGTTTGTAAAACAGCAAGGGCTTTTTGAGGATCTGGGAGAAGGTGTTGCTGAGCTCGCCGTGTTTCTAGCCAAGAATAGCCGCAGTTCTAAAAAAATGAGCATGTTGTTTAAAGCACTAGCTGAATTTGCTGAAAAACAAGCTTTAGAAAGCAATAATATCGGTTTATTTGGTGAGCCTGAGCCGGTCAGCGTTAAAGATGCTATCCAATACGCAAAACAAGTTCTTGGGGAAGATTTTATTAGTGTGCAAATGTACGATTCTTTGATTGAGTCCAGTATTACAAGTAGGCCTAAGATAATTCGATTAACCAAAGAAGGAGCTGAACGTTTCCACGGTGCTTTGAAAATCAAAGTTGGTCAAGATGATGATAATGAAAAACCAGAAGTGAATAAAATTAATGAAATTCTTTTCGAAGGGTTAGATATTTAGTTCTGGAACCTGCAGAAAATTAAGTACTTATGATCATTCAACATAGGAATGTAAAGTTCCTATGTTGAGGGATATATGTCCATCTTAAAGCTTAAACCAATCACTAAAGACACGGTATTGGTTGCGATTTATTACATGATTGATTTCATGCATTTTCAGAGCAATATTGCTCGATTTTTCCTTCTAATCATTCATAAACAAGTAGAACTTAACTTGTCTGTAGCAAAGCAAGCTTTAGCTTTTGCCCGTCAAGAAAGTGACTTTCCAAAATTGGATGAAGTTATTGAAGTCTTATATAACGAGGCTATCAAAAACATTGATGAATCAGTTATCCAACACCTTAATAACAGTTCCAGAAATGTTATTGAACAACTAGAGACAATTGTCTCCCTTTTTGCTAGCGATAAAGAGCTGAAGCCATACATAACTAAAAAGAATAAAACGCTACAGGTTATTGGTCTAAAAGGCATCAAATTAACCAAAGCTAAAGAATATGACCCTTATGCCTTTTATTCTCAGGGCGAAATTCTAGTACGCTCAAAACATCTTAAATCTATTCCAGACTCACTTCTTTCTGAAGATCAGCAACTAGTAAAAGGGTTATTCTCCTATGTATCAAATACCAATTCAGATGTGGAATCAGTTGGCGAATTTCGTTTCAGATCCAGAGGACCAATTGTTTCTACAATTGGATCAGGAAAAGATGAACTTGAGGCTTCAGAAGCAATCAGAAGTGATGGAGAAATTGGGGAACTCAGAGTCGGTAATTCTGGCTTATCAAAAAGTGATGATGCAAGTTTATCTAGCGTCCGAAATCCAAGAAATGAATCTTCAGATGGAGATAGTGGAACCAGTTCTAACCGGGCTAACAGCAGCCGAAGCAGTGAACTATCTGGTAAGAGATCATCTCTTAAACGAGCAAGAGATCGATCAATTGTACAATCTGCTAAATCAGTTAGAGCTGCCTTAGATGAAAAGCTAGAAGCTCAATTAAAAGCAGATAATGTAGAAACCGTTTGGAGTGATGCTTCAAATATTGACGAAGCTTTGCCATATCTACAATCTGCACAGCGTGGTGATGTTTTTAAGACTGAAAAGCGCTTAATTGAGGAAAATAAGAAAGGTATTCTTTTTACTAACGGCACAGGTACTGGAAAAACCTTTACTGGGCTGGGTGTAGCAAAGCGGTTTATCAATGCTGGGCTTAAGAATATTTTGATTGTTACTTTAAATGATAAAATTGCAAATGACTTTGTAAAAAGCTCAAGCCCTTTGCATATCAAGGCTTACAAATTAAAAAGTATTAAAGATAACGGCGGTGATGAGCACTCAGTTGTAGTCACAACCTTTGCAAATTTTGGTCAAAATAAAAGTTTGGTTCACAAACATTGGGACCTAATTTTAATTGATGAAGCCCATACTCTATCGCAATCATCAGATGGTAAAGCAACTGCAGCATTAAACAAACTACGAGCATTAACCGGGCATTTGCATGGTTTTAATGAGTGGTTTGAAGATAAGTTTGCTGAGCAGATGCCAATTGAAGAATTCGATGAAAATGGTAAAGAAACAGAACAATACCTAAGCGCTTACAACAAAATGCAGGTCCTTCGAAACGAACAACGAAGGATCTGGAATTTGAATTGGAAACACCAGAAAAGTAAGGTCAAAGTTGTTTTCTTATCTGCTACTCCATTTAGTTATCACTTTTCACTTGATTGGGCGGAAGGCTATTTATTTGATTATATGTCTCCCTCAGTATCTGTTGATGACCAAGGTAATTTAGCTGAAGGATTTAGTAAGGCTCGAGAGCACTTCTATATGGGAAATCTTGGATATCGAAAGCGATATGGTAAGTTGACGCGACCAGAAGCTAAGGTGGATACAGGCGTACTGGAAAGACAGTTTGCCGAAAATCTTAAAAACACTGGTGCTATGTCTGGACGCGATTTAGAAGTTAATTTTGACTATGATCGTAAATTTATTCTAATTGGCTCTCGTGTTGGTGAACTTATTGATGAAGGTTTAACTTATCTTCGCAATGGTTATAAAGAAATTGAAGGACATAAAACACGAACTTTTGAAGAATGGGCTGCTCAGACTGGTAAACCAACAACAGGCTGGGGACGTCATGCATCTATGCAAGAGTATGATCAGTTATTCACTGGAAATCGTTTTAAAAACATATACGAAATTATTGCAAAACGGTTTGATTATTTAGCAAGACGCCGTCTGTTGGAAGCTATTAAAGCTGAAGCTTGTGTTGATATGGTGAAAAAGCACTTAGCATTAGGCCGTAAAGTAGTTATTTTCCATGATTATAACGAAGGTGGTGGTTTTGCACCTTTCTTGATTAGTCAGCTTGATATCGAAAAATATGAGAGCCATTTAAGAGATGATATTGAGCTTGAATACGATTCATTCAAGGAAGCTAGACCAGATCTAGTGAATCTCAATCTTGATTATGATTCACCAGTTGAGACCTTAAAGAAAGCATTTCCAAGTGCCCTTTTATTTAATGGCCGCATTTCAAAGCAACAACGTGAATCTAACGTAGCTTTATTTAATACCGATGGAAGCGGGCACGATATTCTAATTTTGCAATCAGATGCAGGCTCAACGGGAATTAGCTTGCATGATACAACAGGTAAACATCAGCGAGTTTTAATTAATATTGGGCAGCCAACAAAGCCGGCCAAGTTAAGACAGACAGAAGGGCGTATCTATCGTACTGGACAAGCATCGAATGCTATTCAGAGATACTTAACCACTGGTACAGCATGGGAACGGGCTGCATTTGCAGACACAATTGCTGGACGAGCTGAAACGGTAGATAACTTTGCCAAAGGTGCTGATGCTGTAGTGAGTATCAAAGAAGCGTTAATTCAGGCTTATGAAGATGCTAAATATGAAGAGCCAAGTCTAAATGATGGTATTGGTGGTAAAGCATACGATGAAGAAAATGCCCGTATTGCTAAGTTAACCCCATTTGATCAAGCACTAACATTCTACTATGCCAAAGGTAAGCGTTCTGAAAGTCGTGATAACCGAGAAGGTAAGGAATGGTATGCAACACCTGAACCACTTGGATTCAAAATGATTGAATGGGCAGGGGTGCACACTGGCGATTCTGTGCTTGAGCCAAGTGCTGGTGATGGAGCAATTGGTCGTTTTGTTCCGCAGGATGTAGAGCTGACAATGATTGAACCAACTGAGTCTTTAGCTAGTCGTGCTCAAATGGCAAATACAGGTGCTAAAGTTATTGTTGACACATTCGAGTCATTAGAGTCATTGAATAAGTACCATGCGATTGTGATGAATCCGCCGTTCGGTCATGCTGGCACATTGGCAATTCAACATATCAAGAAAGCCTTTGGTCATCTTTATGATGGTGGTCGTATTGTGGCCTTAGTACCACGTGGCTCGATGGATTCAAAGGTGGACGAATTTATTGATAGTACACCAGGTGCAGTTCTAACAGCTGAAATCTTGTTACCTCAATCTACATTCAAGAATGCTGGTACCGCCGTTTCAACTCGAATCATCATTATTGAAAAACATGCAGGATCTAATGATGTTCCAATAACACGAGAATTAGACTTTACACATCTTACAAGTGTTGAAGACCTCTTTTCAGAAATCCGTGACATCGCAATGCCTCCTAGAAAACTACGCATTGATGAGCAGCTTGCTAAGTATGAACTTTATGTAAGAACTGAACGTAGCAAGTATGTATTCAATGGGGACGGCATTGATAAACCTCAGATCAAGAATATCATGCTCAAATTCTGGGGCACAGAAGTTAATGAATTCGATGAGATTGTTATGCCATATAACAAGTCTGCTGAAATTATCAAGAAGATTGATGAATTTGAGCAAGAGAACAATATTAATTTAGCTGCTTGAGATTTAATTTAAAAATACGCTCTTGATGAGCGTATTTTTATAGGCTTCTTGATTCGAAAATATAAAATTTATAAATATTATGTCTTTGACGACTTCACTATTTAGAAAATAACGAACTTACACGTGCACCTATTATACTTCTTGAAAGTAAAAATTTACCATCAATTCTTTCAATAATATTCCCGGTATCATCCAAACTGAAATGAGCAATTTGGGGATGGTTAAATAAAAAATCAGGCACTGGATATTTAGCACGAGGATTATGAAAAATATATAAACCATCAAAGATCGATTCTGAATATTCTTCTTTAGGAATGCCATTACGGATATCTGGGATTAACGTATCCACATTTACTTCATCCCTAGTGTAAAGCGCATTAAAATAGGTATATTTATTTGCTTCAGTTACTTCAGCTAATGCTTGGACTTTCCCCCAATTAGCATACGGGTTATAAATTACACCACTAATGTGTTCATACTCCGAAGTTGTAAAAAAACCGAGGGGAATTGCTGCTCCATTATCTTTCTCAATAAAATCCATTTTTTCTTTTGGAATATAGGAGAGTTTTTCTGAAATCGCCCTTTCTTCATTAAGATAAATTCCATAGAGGACTGCCATTAAACCGCGATGACCTATAAAATGGGAATGAGGACGATCAAAAGAATTAAGACCTAAAATAAAAGGTTTACCAACTACATGCGGGTATTTGCAATATGATTTTGTATATTTTTGAGATTTAGTGACAATAGAATTGGCAATCCTAATAATTGATTTCCTATTGAACTCTTTAAAGTCTATATTAAAATTTAAATAGTCTTCTGAAAAACCATATGCTGGCGACCCATCTTGTTCTGGATTTGCAATAGTCGCTTCAATACAAAAAGATAAATTATTTTTGTTGCACACAAAGTCCGGCGCATGATGTTTATAGTCTATATCAATATTTTCTGATTTCAGGATTTTATTTAGATATAATTCCATCAAAGAAGATTCAAAAGTAGTTTGGAATTCTTTTACAAATTTATTATCTCGATCAACAAATCCATCAGCCCAATCTAAAATTACATTCCTTTCAGCATACATTGCTTCATTTGATAAAAATTTAAAAATATCATGCTGTTTTTCAACTTCAACAATAGGTGTGAATAAATCTAACATTTTTTATTTCTCAAACAATCGTTTAAATAAATATTTGCAATTCCATCATACTAAAAAAATACTCACAATCAATTTGATATAAAAATAAATAATTATTGTTTTTAATATTTTTTTAGTCGTTTGTAATGCTGGAACAAAGCTAATAAATGGTCTTCTTTTTTAATTGATAATAACTTTATCTTTATGAGTTAGTACTTAAATATGTCCAAAGCTTTAGCTTATGCTCCAGCTGTAAATACAGCAAAAACTAAATTGCCAAGTACTGAATCAGATCCTTTCTTTGGTTCGATTTCAAAGCATAAATACGCAGAATTTTCTCTTTGTGATAAAGATGGTAACCCAGTAGCATCACCAGTAATTCGTGCTTTGTTGACTGAAGGCGACAAAAGTATTGAGAGCCAATGGCAAACTCCATTTGAAAATAGCAATCCAGAACTAAAGATGCCTATGTTGATGGCTAACTTGCAAACTGGGCAAATGCTTCAAGCTGCAGCTACTCTAGGCGAGAATTCACCCTTCATTTCTGCATTAAGCGATATGGCATCTGGACCTTTATCAACTGCAGAAAATGCACTTAAGAGTGTTGAAGGGCGCACAAATTTAACCAAAGTGAATACAACTCAAGTATTCCTGTCTACTTCTTCAGTACGTCTAAATTTATCAATTTTCTTCTTAGCTTTTAGTGATGCAAAAACAGAAGTTGAGGACAAAATCAAACAGCTAGAGGCTTGGAGTCTACCTGTTTCTTTATCTTCTGATTCAACACTGCAGAATGTCGTTAATGATTCAAATTCAACCTTAGAAGGATTGTTTTCGGGTGTAATTCCACCGTTCGTATCTCTTACAACTCACGGCAAAACTTATAAACCATTCATTATTGAAAGTGTGTCTGCTCCAATAGTCGCGCCAATTGATGAAAATGGTAACCGGTTAAGTTTGGCCGTCAATATTAATTTAATGAGTCGAACTGCATGGGACTCAAAAGATATTTACTCATTATATGGAGGCAACTAATGATTACTTTTGACCCTGTGTACGTTGGTGAAAATACCTACCAAATGCAAGAGCTTAGTTTTGAGCAATGTCTCAAAATATCTATCATTGCTCCAAATTTTAATGAAAAAAGACTTTCAGCTTTTCTGAAATCAGCATTAGACAATGTGGATCCTTTACTTTTATCAATTCAGGAACGGTATTTACTGCTGCTTAAATATCTTGAAAAACAAAGTAATACTATGCTGGATGTGAACACTGATTGGTCTAAAGTTTTCCTTCAATCAGAAAATAAATGGAAAACTGAAACTACTCAAAATGGAATTACGGTTAGACAGCTTATTGGAATGGAAGCGGAGTTCTTAGAGGCAAATTGTAAGAATGTCGCTGAATGGATTGCCTGCATGATGGCTTTTCAGTTGAGTTATTCTAATCATGAGCATTTAGCTTTATTGCCGGATAGAACAAACCCTCAATTATTTGAAGAACAATTTAAGCAGCGGCTAGATTTCATTAAGAAAATGCCAGCTAGTGATTTTGATTTGTGCTATCAAGACTTTAATAATTTAAATAATGAGTTATTTACTCATTTACGGTTAAGCGTTGATAACCACGGTATTTTAGTGGAAAGAGGTGCAGATGACGCGCCTGCACGATTTCGCACCGCTTCCGTCTTTACAGGAATCATCAAAGAGTTGGACCGATCTTTTGCTTGAAACAGCAAGTAGTATTTCTGAGAACTGTCCAATGCCCTTATCGGATGCGTTGAAAATGCCTTTGAGTTTTGAAAGTACTTACTTCAATTCATCAGCATGGGAAAATCGTAAGAAGCACTTAGAAAATGAAATTGAACGTCACAATGCTTTTATAAAGTTGGGTCAGGAAGTCATTAAGGGTCTTAATGCTTTAGCTAGTAGAAGTCGATAAAAAATTAATAATTAAAAAGCCTGAATTTTTCAGGCTTTTTTGATCCTTTCTCTTTGGAACCATACTCATTTTAAAACTATAACGCTTGCAAAAATAACACCAAATGTAACGTGGGGAATAGGTCATGTCTGATCATCAGGCAATTGAAGTCACAGTCACTACTTTTGCTAATAAAACTACCTTTTGGAGTGGTTTAGCAAGTGCTTTTGGCTCTTTAACATCAATTAATTGGTTGAGCTATACAGGTGCAATTGTGGCTGTTGTTGGCCTATTCATTAGTTTCATTTTTCAGTGGAGACGTGATCGCAGAGAACGTAAAGAAAGCGAGTTACGAATCAAAGTCTTAGAGCAAGATAGTTTACGAAAAAGGAAAGATGAATGAAGTTTATTGAAAATAATGCTTGGCAGTACCTTTCTGTCAAGCTACCGACAATTGGTGCATTCATCATGCTAATTTTGTTGCCAGCACTTCAATGGGGTGTTGATTATGAGGTTATCCCTGAAAAATATCATGCATTTGTAACTGGTACTTTAATGCTTGGTCTGTCATGGATTGGAAAGAAAATTTCTCAGCCGCGACTTAATGGCCCTCAACTAACAGGCCAGTTAGTAGGGATCAATTCTTTATTGAATATCCCAACATCAACAAAGCCTGATGAATTAGCTTGGATTGCAGAAGCAAAAAAACACATTGGTCTGCAAGAAATACCAGGTAAACAGCACAATCCAACTATTTTGAAATGGTTAAAGGAGCTTAAAGCTTGGTGGGCTGATGATGAAACAGCATGGTGTGGTACTTTCGTTGCTCATTGCTTGAAATCAGCTGGAATTGCTTATCCTAAGCATTGGTACCGTGCATTGGATTACGTGAATTACGGCGCAAAATTAACAAAACCGGCTTATGGCTGTGTTGCTATTAAAACCCGTAAGGGTGGAGGCCATGTTTGCTTTGTTGTAGGACGTGATAAGTCTACTGGAAAACTTGTTTGCCTTGGTGGTAACCAATCCAATAAAGTGTGTTACGCGCTATATAGTGATTCAGATTTCCAAGAGTTCCGTTGGTATGGACGTACACCTCAACCAGCAAGTAAACGTTATTCTTTACCGCAATTAAAGGGCGTAACAGCTACTCGGGTTTCTGAAGCCTAATGAAGTTACTATTACTGAGCTTTCTTTTATGTGGTTGTACGGCACATACAATAAATAGCAATGTAAACGTATCTATTTGCGTTAAAGCACTTTAATAAAAAGCCCTGAATATTCAGGGCTTTTTATTTTTTTAAGTAAAAAGTAACTTTAAGATTAGATAATCGAAGTCTCAAACGAATAATCAATTCTAGCCTTCAGCAAGGCGTCTTTTGAGAGATGTAATTGTTTCTTCAAGATTTTTACGTTTGGAATATCTGCTGCGTGTAATTTGAAGTTTAGAACAACCAGTAATCGTTAGAAGAATTAAATTATCAAAGTCATCTAACTCAATCTTACATCCAATATCCTTGAAAGCATCATTCAAAATTTCAACTGCCTGCGTACCTGTTAAAACGTCGCTCATTAGTAATAGCCTTCCACTAAAGATGATTATTACTCTAAAACATATAGTGAAAAATTGGTACTTATAAAAAAGCCCTGAGTATTCAGGGCTATATAAAGTTTACTTTCGGCAATCATTATCTCCGAGTTCATCTTTACCATAAGACTCATTTAGTTTCTTAAGCCATGTAGCCTGTTTTGCATCTACCCACGTATAGACATCTTTATAGTCAGCTTGTGATTGTGGAGGTAAATCGTTTTTATAGTGCTGAAGGAACTTAGTTGTCCAACATAATTGATTCAATTTTGCCAGTGACAGACTTTCCTCAATTACAAAATTATTTCCAACTTCTTTCTCAAGTTCCTTTAAAACTCCCATCTTTTTTAAGGTAGTGAAAAGCAAAGCAGTGGTTACCTTATTTTTCTCGGTGGTAATTGCGTTTCTGTAAACTGGTTGGTCCATGATCAGCATATCAACTGCTCCACGAGTAGAGTTAATAACTGCTTCTCTGTAGTTATTAACTTGCGTATTAGCACAACCACTAATAGCCAGAACAAATACAGAAATTAGGACTGTTTTTAGGGGATTAATAGAACCCTTTTTCACGAACATTAATAGGATCTCCAGGATATTCTCTAGTTTGTTTCATTATTTGAATCATTTTAGGGTTAAAGTCTTGGTTAAAAACTTTTTTAAACATTTCACGGTTGATGAATAATGGCCCATCATTCATTCTTAATTGCGCTAAATCAGTAGTAGCCCGTGCTGCATTCAATTTTGCAAATGTATCTTTAAGGTCTTGAATTTTTCCATATATTTCTTTGCCTTGATCGAACTTACTCAGATTTCGTAATTCAAGCAGCTCATCAACTGCAAAAGCACTTAAAAAGCGAACCTTAAAGGCTGTTTGCTGGAATTCACCAACGATTCGGGCACCTTCTTTCATAGCATGTTTAAGTACGTAATTATGGAAACGAATATACATTTGGGTATGAAAGCCCGGATCGGAAAGAAGTCGATCGTCAAACTTATTCATGTCCCATTCCATACCAAACCGAACAGCCATTAATAGTTCAATGGTGTTTGCTACTTCTGCCCATTGGTTAATTCGCATCATAAAGTTATAAGGGCGGGCCATATAATAATTACGAATCTTGATATGGTCATTACAGAGTGGCTCAGTAATAACACATACTTTTTCCTCATGTGGGTAAGCATCCCATGCTGGGGATGAATCTGCTAAATGTCGGTTGTAAGGATCTCTTAAATTTTTATCTGACATTATTTATTCCCACTTAGCCATTGGCTGAGATAAATCGAAAGTTGTTAAGTCGATTTCTTTTGCTTCGGTGCCTGTTTTGATTAGCTCTGTAAATCCATTTTTATCAGTAAATCCTTCAATTTCACTGCCATCAGGGCCTTTTAATTTGAAGTATTGTTGTGCAAGTGGTTTACCCGTTTCTTGGTCTTTTAACTGAAACTTAATCCCGTGTTCATCAGGCTGAGGCATAAAGCTATCTTGAGTTGCGTTACTTGCTTGAGAACCTTGAACGGCTCCACCACCATTGTCTTGCACAACTAAGTTTTGTTGAGGCAGTAATTTACAGCCACATGAAAGTGAGTCATTCACTCGAGCAGCAGCCTTACCAAAAATTTGCATGTATGGATCGCCTGAGACAATTGTCGCAACGACTTTATGAGTTGGGCATGTTGCTTTATCGCCGACGCAGGCGACGGGAATACCGTCAATTAGAAACATACTGTTTCCAGAAATTACTTGCCCTCCGCCAGTCGTTGGGCAGCCTATTGTTATATATGGTGTTGCCAAATCTTTTCCTTCTTATTTTCTTGAAGTGACAAAAGAATACCAAAGAGAGGGTAGACAATACTGTATATTTTTTATTGTCCTTAAGATTGAGCAAAATTTTGCTCAAAAATGAGAGAAAATCACTGAAATTGAGCAGAAATTTGCTCATTTAGTTATTAAAGGTAGTTCATCCCATTTAAAAGGATTCTTACTTAATTTATCCCGTGACATTGACCAGTTGCGACCTGGTACATAACATGTACTTATACCAAGTTTTCTCTTCCCGAATTTTGTGTGTACGTTATCTAGTGTTTTCATCAATTGTTCTTTCTTTTCTATAGCTTCTAAATCTGTGAGAAGGTCATAAGTGTGACCAAATTTAGGTTCTAGCCCAGTCAATATAACCCCACATTTTTTATACTTAATACCTTCTTTATATATGTGAAATACCATTCTTGTTGCAGCTTTTACGAAATCTAACGCACAATCTGTTGGTTGTGAAAATGAGCCGGTTATTGACTTGTTATAAAATGGTACATTTTCATCAAAAGGACTTGATTGAATAAAAACAATAAGACAGCCGCATAATGACTCATCATCTCTTAATCTCTTACATGCTTCTTGAGCATGCATCGCTATCGCTTCTTGAAGGTCAATAAGTTCAGTAACTTTTGCACCAAAAGAACACGACTTAATAATTTGCTTTTTAGAGGGTGGAGTGTCTTCAATTTCAAGACAAGAGATACCTTGCAGCTCATTAATAGTACGAGCCATCACAACAGAAAATCTCTTTTGCATCTCTCTGGGTTCACTACATGCGAGATCAAATACAGTGTTAATACCCATTGAGTTAAGCTTTTTTGCATGCTTACGGCCAACTCCCCAAACCTCAGAAACATCTATCTGCGCGAAGAAATATTCTTTGTTGCACGGATCCATGTTTACTAAATCGCAAACGCCATTAAATGATTGATTTTTCTTAGCTATATGGTTAGCAATCTTCGATTCTGTTTTGCTTCTACCGATTCCAACGCACACAGGTAATCCAAGCCATTTCCATATTTTTAAGCGCATATCTTGAGCGACCATTTCTAGGTCAAAATTTTTTTCATAAGCTGAAAAATCAACAAAACACTCATCTATTGAATATTTCTCAACCTCTTCATCCGTTACATACGATGCAAGAATTTTATGAAATCTGCGCGACATTTCAGCGTAAAGTTCATAATTACTAGAGAGAACAATTACATTGTGCTTTTGTACGACTTCTCTGATTTGGAATAATGGCACACCCATTTTTATATTTAAGATTTTTGCTTCATTACTGCGCGCAACGGCGCAGCCGTCATTATTTGATAAAACGATGACTGGCTTATTATTCAAGCTTGGATTAAAGACTCTTTCACATGAGACATACATGTTATTTACATCTATGAGAAAAAAGACTTTATCTTCGTGCCTCATGATTTTTTTCTTGTATTTTTTAGAATATAGGTAACCACGCCCCAAATTATTAGTTCTTGCCCGTCATGAAGATGAATATCATCATAATCTGGGTTTTCAGCTTTTAACCAACGCTCATTTTCATCAATCATTAAGCGTTTAACAGTAAAATCATTATCTATAAGTGCAACAACAATATCGTTGTGTTTCGCATCAAGACTACGATCAACAATCAACTCATCATCAATATCAATGCCAGCGTTAAGCATCGAAAGTGATGCCACTCTAACAATAAATGTTGCTTCTTCATTTTTAATTAGGTGCTCATTCATGTCGAGAGTTCGATCAACATAATCTTGAGCAGGAGAGGGAAAACCAGCTGAAACTTTTTCTATAGCTAAAGGTATTGAAAAAAAGTAGTAGGTGAAACTAATTTTATTGATTCGACTTCACTCAATACCTTGCCAGCATTGAGATGTGGTTTAATTTCGATAATGGAATTGGGGATAATGCTCATAGTTACTCCTTGATTTCGTTACATAATCAAGATGATATGCTAGAGCTTGGTTTAAATTCAAATTAAAAAAACTGTGCATAAATAATAACTAGTCGTAACTTGTCGCGTTATATGATGCATTTGGTCGGAAAATCAACGGTGCTAATTTGCACTTTTTGGGGGTTTTGGGAAGTAGTCAGCAGTAAATTCATCTAGGGGCATTTCAAAGAAAAACCGAAAAGCATCTTCTTTTTTACAGTTTAGCCAATCTTCTCTATACTCGCCAGGAATAACGATGATAGATCTTTTCTCATCTTCTGGTTTATGAAACTGCGACATAAAAGGGTGGTTATCAGCATTGATTGTAAGCATAGACATCGATCTGACTTGCTGACCTTCAATCATTGTTGATTCATAAATTGCAGCGACAGTGAAGGGCATTCTGTCTTCCCGATAAATACCCCAACGTTCAGCTTTACCATTCACATACCTTGGCTCATATATCTTTTCTACAGGGATTAAAGCAAACTGACTTTTAGCCCACGCGTGTCTAAAGCTTGGTTTTTTATCTACAGTCTCAGTTCTAGCGTTGTATGTGTATTTTGAAAATTTAAGATCATGTTGCCAAGGTGGAATCATGCCGAACTTTACTTGTCGCCATTCTATCAGGCCCTCTTTAGAAAATATAAGAGGGCAGTCGTAGCCAGGATAAACATCATCTTTATAGTCGAATGTTGGTTCGAATAGATCAAGTAGGTGCACTCGATCTTTTGATATCGGTTCATAGTTTGCACACATGTGATTATCCTATAGTTGTTCTTATTTTCAGGTATATAACTATAACTAATGTTATTAAAAATAATATGAAATAACCATTTAATTTTAGTTTATTTATTAAACGAATTATATCAAACTTTCTTATTAATATGGCATTGTCTTTTCTTAAGGACTGAATTAAAGATTTGTGTTCATCTCTCATTTTTTTTACAGTGGTTTCATTTTTAAAAACTTTTTGTAGAAGTTGGGAGATGTTATCAATATTAAAATTAAATTGTTCTACTTGTTCATTAATTTTATCATCTTCAATATAAGTAAAATCTAAAATCGGTATTGGAACTTCTTTTCCACCGAAAATAATATTGAAAATATTTTTTTTCTCTTTAAATATTTGGTCTGAGACCTTTTGTAACTCAGCATCATATTTTTTTAGAAAAAAGAATTCTTGGTTGTAATAATCATTTAATTGGATTAACTCATATAAAGAATATTCGATAAGGTTTTCTTTCCAATTATCATTGTTTCTTAAATCATAAATAGAAAAACTATTTGAAAGGGGGATACCAAATTTTGTGTAAAAATTTGCAGCTATCTCTTTTGTATCACTATTTGGTTTAAAATTGATAGCATTTACAGTTGTTTCGGAAGGGAATTTCTTAAGAAAGTGAACAACATGATCCATTGCTAGACTGCCTACACGATAACCACGAATTGTGGGTGGCTCTAGATAAATTCCACCATGACCTGATGTAGTTTCAGATTTTGAAATACTAGCTGATAAGCTCCCATCAAAATTTTTATAAAATGAACCACAAAAAAAGTTATTATGGTGATGTAATTTGCCGGACCTTTTTAAATATCTGATTGATATTATTATTTTAGCTTCTATATATCCTGAGCAAGTTTTAATTTCAGATTCTTTATCAAAAAAAATCCAACCTTGATAATCTTTATTATTAGGTTTTAGTTGGAATATACCAAATTCCTTCTCGATATTAATATCATATCCACCACTTTGAGTCTCTTCCTTTGTCTTAATCATATTTGTCTATGTAGAATAAAAGTTATAAAAAATTTAAAAATTAGAAGAACTAATTTCTCATAATATACAGGTAGATGCTTTTAGCGACTGAATTAATTACTCAATTCACTATATATATGCTTTAGTTTGTTTTTTGCTAGTCAATACAACGACTATTAATGAACTCAATAATAATGGCTAAACATTCTCTAGATCCCTCAATTTGATCCTTTAAACTACTATTTCCTATATGCTCTTCTTGAAAAAATTCATCCGCCATCTGCCATGACCTAATAACTTGAATCACATCCTCTTTAGTCCATTCTCTAGCTTGCCTAGCAATTTCATCTTTATCGAAATTTTCATCATCAAAATTTTCAGTCATTAAGAGTTCCCTATAATTCAATTGACTCTATATATTTAAATAGTAGTCAGAGTTGCTAGTTTATCCAACCATTTTCTATAAGCTTCAATTTGTTGTGGTAAGTATTCATAGTAATCATATGTACCTTGTTCGCCCGGCATAACATGCCCAATCATGAGTTCGGCAACATCACGACTCGTGAATGCACTAAAGTTTGTACGGGCAGTTCTGCGTAAATCATGAAGAGACCAGTGGGGCATGTGATAGTTATAATGTCTTCGCAAACGCTCCATAACATTCGCTGCAAGTGAATTTGAGGAACCGTGGCCCATTGGTGTTACATCATCATCATTTGTTAAGAAGTACTCACTATCATTCAATGACATGGCTTCAACAATTAACTCTTCCATTTCTGGCAAAATTGGACGAACAATTTCTCTACCTGTTTTTTTCCCGACTTTGTTGTTTTCAACTGGCACGATCCAAACCTTACGCTTTAAATCAAAGTCAGTTTTTAGTGCTTTTCTTAATTCGCCATTACGACAACCAAACATTAAACATAATTTCAGAAAGATCTTATTTTTAAGTAAAGCTTTTGACTCATCAATAGCTTTCCAAACCATAGTAATTTCTTCATCAGTTAAGACACGTTTACCACGATTCTTTTCAATACCTAGATCTTCTTTAGCATATATATCGGATAGAACATTCACTTCCACAATTTCACGCTTCTTAGCCCATTTAAGCAGTTGTTTTGCGTTAGTTAAAATTCTTTCCGCAATAGAAGGTACTTCATCTGCTAAGTCTTCAAGTATTGCTAACCATTGCTGCAGCGTAATTCTTTCAATAGGTAAATCACCAATTTCTTCAAAAACATGATGTTCAAATGATCTTTTAATATCCTTTGCTGACGTTTTCTTTTTAATACAATAACTGTTATACCAATCATCAAACACTTCTTTAAGTGTGCTTGCATCAATATACTTCTGTTGTTGTACACGTATCTCGACTTTAGGGTTCTGGCCTTTATCTAATAGAGAACGCATTTCTCCAGCTTTAATACGCGCATCTTTAAGCGAAAGGTGAGGATAGGTGCCTAAATCTAATCTTTCCGCTTTTCCAGCAAATCGATATCTCAACTGGAAAACAATTTTCCCTTTAGGAGATATTCTCACACTCATTGAGTCACGATCTGCAACCTCTTCAACTTTCTCACGAGACTTGCTGTTATTAGCTTTGAGCCATGCTTCTGTTAAAGCCATAAACTACCTTGTGTACATAATTTTTAAGAGATGAAAGGAATCTTTCGAATATGTACACGCATGTGTACATAATTGTGGTGTCTTATTTTGTCTGAACTTGTCTGGTTTTGTCTATATTGGAAAAGGGGAAAAGCTTTAAATTAAAGGTTTTTATTATGATTTTTGTCTAGACTTGTCTGAGGATGTCTGGTTGGCATTAATCCTTTTGAACGATTAATGCCATAGTTGTTCCATATAAGCCATGACCCTGAGAGGCTTTTCAGGGTCAGTTACACAAAAAGTGAAGTCTTATTTTTGTTCAAGCCATGCAGGCAATGCTGCGATCACTTGTCCAAACTTCTCGTTAAGTGGCGCGCCACCTTGTGCTAAGTCAGGTTTGCCACCACCTTTACCACCTAACTCAGTTGCTAGATGTTTGATGATGTCACCTGCTTTTAGATTTGCAGTGTATTGTGATGCAACTGAAGCAAGTAGACTAACTTTGTCACCCTCTACACCAGCTAACACAATAACTGCATTCTCTAATTTTGATTTAACACTGTCATGTAAGTTGCGAAGTGATTTTGCATCTACACCTTGGACAGTGGTAATAAGCGTTTGACGACCAGCAATGGTTTGTACCTGGTCAATCAATTCTGACGCTTGGAAGTTTGCCAATTTCTGATTGAGTTGTTCAATCTGCTTTTGTAATGCAGAAACCAATTCAACATTGGCTTGTACACGCTCAACAGTTTGGTCTTTCTGTGCTTTTAATAAGCCATTAATGTGCTGGATATCAGCATCAGTTTTTTGTACTACATCTAGCGCTCTAGTACCTGTAACGGCTTCAATACGACGTACACCAGCAGCTACACCACCTTCAGAAGTGATTTTGAATAAACCAATATCACCTGTACGTTTAACGTGAATACCACCACACAGTTCAATTGAGAAGTTTTTCTCATCAATAATTGAACCCATAGAAAGTACACGTACTTCATCACCGTATTTTTCACCAAACAACATCATGGCACCTTTAGCTTTTGCAGCTTCAATGTCAAGAAGTTCGGTTGTTACAACACTATTTGCAATAATTTCTGCATTTACTAAACGCTCAACTTGTTGTAACTGTTCAAAAGTTACAGGTTGGTCATTAGCAAAGTCAAAACGTAAGATATCACTTGCAACTAAAGAACCTTTTTGTTGTACATGTGAACCTAAGATTTGACGAAGGGCAGCATGTAATAGGTGAGTTGCAGAGTGGTTACGAGCTGTTGCATCACGAATGTCTGCTTTAACAATCGCTTCAACATTTTGCTCGGCTTTAAGACTACCAACGGTCACAATACCTTGATGAACGAAGGCACCGCCTGACTTTTTAGTATCTTGAACTTCAAAAATACCAGTTTCGTTTTTGAAGATACCTGTGTCGCCAATCTGACCACCACTTTCAGCATAGAAAGGAGTTTGGTTTAAAACGATAAGTGCTTCATCACCTTCAGAAACTTCATCAACTTGTTCGCCATCTTTATAGATCGCTACAATTTGACCTTGACCAGTGGTGTTGATGTAACCGTCAAACTGGGTTTCGCCTTCAACTTTTACAATGTTGTTGTAGTCAACTGCGAATTTACCAGCATCACGAGCGCGTTGACGCTGTGCAGCCATTTCCACTTCAAAGCCTGCTTCATCAATGATAAAGCCACGTTCACGTGCAATATCAGCAGTTAAGTCAGTTGGGAAGCCGTAAGTGTCGTAAAGTTTAAATACAGTCGCACCAGGAATTGTCTTATCTTTTAATTGAGCAAGCTCGCCTTCAAGTAGCTTTAAGCCTTGCTCAAGTGTTTTAGCGAACTGTTCTTCTTCACGAATTAAAGTTGCTTCAATCACATCTTTACGAGCTGCAAGTTCTGGATATGCATCACCCATAACTTCAATTAAAGGTTGCAACATTTTGTAGAAGAACGTACCAGTTGCCCCAAGTTTATTACCGTGACGCACAGCGCGGCGGATAATACGGCGAAGTACATATCCACGACCTTCATTGCTTGGGTTTACACCATCAGCAATAAGGAAACAGCATGAACGCGCATGGTCGGCAACAACACGTAAAGAAGGCTGACCTTGGTCTTCAATACCAATAATATTTGCAGCAGCTTTTAATAGGTGTTGGAACAGGTCAATATCGTAGTTCGAGTTAACATGTTGCAATACAGCAGAGATACGCTCCAAGCCCATGCCTGTATCAACAGATGGAGCAGGGAGAGGGTGAAGTACGCCATCAGCAGTACGATTAAACTGCATGAAAACGTTGTTCCAGATTTCAATGAAACGATCACCGTCTTCTTCAGGTGAGCCTGGTAAACCACCCCAAATGTGGTCACCATGGTCAAAGAAAATTTCAGAACATGGACCACATGGGCCAGTATCACCCATTGCCCAGAAGTTATCAGATGCGTATTTTTCGCCTTTATTATCACCAATACGGATAATACGTTCTGGCGCTAAACCGATTTCTTTGTTCCAGATGTCGTACGCTTCGTCATCAGTATGGTAAACCGTGACATAAAGTTTATCTTTTGGTAAAGCAAGCCATTGTTCGCTGGTTAAAAATTCCCATGCGAATTTAAGTGCATCACGTTTGAAATAATCACCAAATGAGAAATTACCTAACATTTCAAAGAATGTATGGTGACGTGCAGTGTAGCCAACGTTGTCTAAGTCATTGTGTTTGCCGCCAGCACGTACACATTTTTGTGATGTGGTTGCACGTACATAGTCACGCTTCTCAAGACCTAAAAAGCAGTCTTTAAACTGGTTCATCCCAGCATTTGTAAATAATAAAGTTGGGTCGTTGGCAGGAACAAGAGAACTCGACGCGACACGTGTATGCCCTTGCGTTTCAAAGTAGCGCAAAAATGCTTCACGAATTTCAGCAGATGTCATTAAACGAGTACTCACAACCAAGTCACTCCATATTTTCGAATTTGGCTAAAAGTATCAATGCCTGTTTGTTTTATACAAAACCTGAGCATGTGATACGGGGCTTATTTTTTAAAAACGCTAAATTGTAGCGGAAAAACCCCACCGAACCAACGATTTTAAAAGGAATATCTTACAAAACTGTGATTTGGCTAAAAATCTATATTCAATTGGCTGTGACGTGCTTTACTATATGCCTTCTTTAGTTTGTAGTTTTGTTGATAAGGATAGGTCATGCAACGTATCGCCATTAATGGGTTTGGTCGAATTGGACGTAATGTTTTACGTGCCTGGTTCGAGAGCCCAAAACAATTTCATTTTGAAATCGTGGCGATTAACGATATAGCAGATGTCCAGACATTAGTGCATTTATTTAAATATGATTCTACACATGGCCGTTTCAATGGAAATGTAGAAATATTGATTGAAAATGAAAAAGTTTTTTTGAATATTCAGTCAAATCAACGAACACTAAAAGTTGAGGTTTTACAGCAGAAACAACCTGAACTTTTACCTTGGTCTAGTTTAGATATTGATGTGGTGCTTGAGTGTACTGGACTGTTCCGTTCTCATGCAGATGCAACACGTCATCTACAAGCAGGGGCGAAGCGTGTCATTATTGGGGCAGCACCTTTTGATCATGTAGATGCAGCTATTGTTTATGGGGTGAACCATAATGAAGTCAAAGTGACTGATCAGATCATATCGAGTGTGTCATGTACTACGCAGGCTTTGGTGCCATTAGTAAAAATTATTGATGATGCATTTGGTATTGAAACTGCGCTTATGACCGAGATTCATGCAGTAACGGCAGACCAGTCTGTACTTGATCACGCGCACCGTGATTTACGCCGTGCTAGAGCTTCAGGACAAAATATTATTCCGACCACGTCTAGTGCACTCGGCGCATTAAAACGTGTTATGCCTAAAATGGAAGACCGTATTGATGGTTATTCAATTCGAGTGCCAACTATTAATGTGGCTGCAATTGACTTAACTTTTATCGCGCAATCTCCAATTACTGTGCATCATATTAATGAGTTACTCATTAAAGCATCTCAAACAGACTATGCAGAAATTATGGCAGTAACAGATGAGCCATTAGTTTCAAGTGATTTTAATCATTCACCTTATTCACTCATTGTTGATTTAACCCAAACTATGGTGGTTGGACATCAAGCTAAAGTATTCGCCTGGTACGATAATGAATGGGGCTATGCAAATCGATTATTGGATCTGTGTGACTCTTTCTAAATGTAAATTTAAATCATTTAAGGGTGTTGAATTAACATCCTTTTTATGATTATTAATTTATAATTTAAAAATAATTAAAATTCTAAATATTCATGTTGTGTAAAATTATATCTATTTGTATGATTCGCAAACATTAAAATTTTAATTATAGAGTTCATATGAAATTTAACTCAAAAAAAATAAGTGGTTTTTTAATTTTTACATCTACTATTATTTTAGCTGCTTGTGGTGGTGAAGGCTCAGATCAAAATACCCATGATCAAGCTGAAAATAATTTAGAAAAAGAAGACAAAATTTACCAAGTTTATTATCAACCTTCTGATATTTCCGCAGGTATCTTTAGTGATTCTTTTGAAATTACTCAATATTCAATTAAGAATAATGAAATCTTCTTTGCAAAGTCACATAACCAGCCGTTAGAAACTGAGGTTTTAACTGAAAAGAAAATTTTAAATAAAGGGACCTTACAAACCAATATTGTGAAAAGGTTAACATCTAGCAGTTGGACTTATGAATTAACCCCTGATTTGAAAAAGAATTTAAAGTTTGAAATTGTGAAGTTGGATGGTGAAAATATCTTTGACCGTGTATTGCCGGGCTATAAAGAAAATAAAAATCTAGAAACTGGTCTTCATAATCAACTTGATAAAAATTTAATTGAATTTTATCAAAACTATAAGAATGTTAGATTTCCAAAAAATAGTTATTGTTATCGTTTAAAAGAGACTCAATGGAATCAATCTTATATTTCAGATATATCTGGTTTTGATTCAAATCCATCGTTTAGTGAGAAAAAGCAGAAAATTATCGAAAGATATAATAACCTAGGTTCAGATAAAAAGTATTTTAGGCTTCTAAATTCACAGTGGTACGGCTATAACTTAACTGTTTTAGAAAACTTAGAAACAGGTGATATTCAAAGCGCATTGGGAAATAATAATAACCAGTCTGCTTTTTTTATTAATTTTATATCAAGTAGTCGGTGGGATGCTGATAGAAATTTAGCTTATGAGAAGTCTCATCTATATTCTGCCGATGATAACCCGCTTAATGAGGTGCACTCATTAATTGCTTTCAAACAAAAGCTAAAAATCGCAAATCTTGAAAAAGGTTGTTTTGCTTTTAATACTCAAGCAGCTCAAGCTATTCAAAGATTAAATTTAGTTAACTGGCAACCAGGTGATAGTTCAGATATTGGCCCATTCTTTGGTCGAAGAACTTTTGCCTATAATGTGAGTGAAGCAGAATAAGGTATTGAATATTCTTGTTAATTCATAAAATCTTCTTTTTGACTTTAGAGTTTATTAAGAAAGATTTATGCAAATTGTCAGGTGCATGGCAGAAAGTATCATGCTACACTAAGAGAAATCGGGTGTGTTCCCGATTTTTTTATGTGGGGTCGTTCCACGTTGATCAGATTTTAGGCTTGAAATATGACCATTTCAGAGACATGGTTGCTGCCTGACGGGGTAGCAGATGTATTGCCGGAACAGGCACAAGTCATTGAAAAACTTCGCCGTGAAGCTTTAGATTTCCTCGCGGTACGAGGTTATCAATTGGTATATACACCATTTATTGAATACATCGAATCGTTGTCTTCATTATCAGAATCAAATCAAGACTTGGATTTAGTAACTTTTAAGGTCATTGATCAGCTCTCAGGCCGTTTACTCGGTGTTCGTGCTGATATGACGCCACAAGTTGCACGTATCGATGCACATGTAAGACCAGTTGAAGGCGTTGCACGTTACTGTTATTCAGGGACTGTATTACATACTAAACCACAAAATTTTAATGCCACGCGTGCACCTCTACAATTGGGTGCAGAGTTATACGGGCATGACAGTATCGAAGCTGATGTCGAAATGGTCGATGTTATGCTGGGGTTGATTGAGAACATCTATACTCTACAAGGCGCGCATCTAGATTTGGGCCATGTAGGGTTGTTCCGCAGTTTAGTAAAGTATGCTGGCCTGTCAAAAAATGAAGAGCGTGAGCTTTCGGATCTTTATCAAAGAAAAGCATTACCAGAGTTAGCTGAATTTACTCAAAACCTTAATATGGGTTCTGATTTTTATGCGCTTGGCCGCTATTCTAGTGATCTAGAAGCATTACAGGCGAATTTAAGTGCAAACATCTTACAAGATGCTGAATTTAAGTCAGCGTTAGATGCACTTAAAACAACGCTTGCGCAAATTAAAGGTCGTTGGCCAAATCTCAATATCGGTATTGATGTTGTAGAGCTACGCAGTTATCACTATCACACTGGCTTAATGTATGCAGTCTATGCACCGAACCGTGCTGCACCTTTAGCACAGGGTGGTCGTTACGATGGTATTGGTGAGCACTTTGGCCGCGCACGTCCTGCTACTGGCTTCAGTTGTGATTTATATGCTTTAGGTGCAAATCAGTTCGCCGAAATCGAAACTGTTGTTGCTCCAAAAGGTTCAGAACAGGATTTACTCTCAGCAATTTCGAATGCACGTGCTCAAGGTTTACGTGTCGTTCAATTGTTGGGTAATGATGATTTAAGTTCTATTCCATATGCGACCCATCAATTCGTGTCGCAAAATGGACAATGGAATATTGAAAAGATTTAATCGCCAACGGTAAGTTTTTTTACTGGTGGTTTTCAATTTTAACAGCATGATGTAATGAGGCTATTATGGGCAAAAATGTTGTGGTACTTGGTACCCAATGGGGCGACGAAGGTAAAGGTAAAATCGTCGACCTGCTCACAGACCAGGCGGCTGCGGTAGTACGTTATCAAGGCGGACATAACGCAGGTCATACTCTTGTCGTAGGTGGTAAAAAGACTGTTTTGCACCTCATTCCATCAGGTATTTTACGTGAAAACGTATTGTGCTTAATTGGTAATGGTGTAGTACTTTCACCAGCCGCGTTAATTGAAGAAATGGGAATTTTGGAAGCGGAAGGTGTTCCTGTTAAAGAACGTCTACGTATTTCTCCAAACTGTCCACTCATTTTGCCTAACCATATTGCACTTGATCAGGCACGTGAAAAGAAACGTGGTAACGCTAAAATCGGTACTACAGGTCGTGGTATTGGTCCTGCTTACGAAGATAAAGTAGCTCGCCGTGCAGTGCGTGTTGCTGACCTTGTTCGTGGTGGTGCAGCATTAGAAGAAAAACTCCAAGAAATGCTTGAGTTACATAACTTCCAATTAACTCAGTTCTACGGTGTAGAAGCAGTTAAATTTGAAGATGTATTAGCTCTTTGCAACCAGTGGCGTGAAGTTCTTGCTCCATTAGTGATTGATGTGACTAAAGTGTTGCATGACTATCGCAAAGAAGGTAAAGCGGTAATGTTTGAAGGTGCTCAAGGCTCACTTCTAGACATCGACCACGGTACTTACCCGTATGTTACAAGCTCAAATACAACTGCTGGTGGCGTAAGCGCTGGTTCAGGTATGGGACCTTTACATCTTGATTATGTATTAGGTATTACTAAAGCTTATACAACACGTGTAGGTGCTGGTCCATTCCCAACTGAATTGGTTTACGATGCAGCGGCTGATTCTGGTGACCCAATTGGTAAACACCTAGGTACGGTTGGTCATGAATTTGGTGCTTCTACTGGTCGTCAACGTCGTTGTGGTTGGTTTGATGCTGAAATTCTTCGCCGTTCTGTAGATGTAAACTCTCTTTCAGGTATTTGCTTAACTAAACTTGACGTTTTAGATGGTTTAGAAGAAGTGAAAATCTGTGTGGGTTATGAAAATACGGATTCAGGTTGTGTAGGTTCTTCAGATGCGGTTTCTTTTGAATGCTTGAAGCCAATTTACGAAACTATGCCGGGTTGGAGTGAGTCAACTGTTGGTTTAACTAGTATCGACCAATTACCAGCAAATGCTTTGGCTTATGTTAAGCGTATTGAACAATTAATCGAATGTCCGATTGATATCGTTTCAACTGGTCCAGACCGTGCAGAAACAATTGTTTTACGTCATCCATTCTCTGCTTAATTAGCAAAGATTAAAAAGGCCTCCTAACAGGGGGCTTTTTTATACCCGACTAAAGTGCAGTTTTCGTTTTATCAGATTCAGATTAAAACGTTCTATATAGATAAGGAATGATGGGCTCAGGATGAAGCTGCAACCAACTATTTCAAAAACAATTTTCTATTCTTTTTTATTTGCTATTGGAGGTTCACCCACACTAGCGATGTTGGTGATTTATGGGCAAAAATATCATGAAGATTTCTTTATGACTGCTTTTATGAGCTTGTCAGTTTTGTTCGCATGCGTGTTAATTCCTGTCGTCCTCATACAAAATAGTTATTTACTCTGGAAAAGGCAAAGTTCTAATCTTGAAGACAAAGTTAAGACCTTAAGTCATGTTTATCTGGGTTTAAATATAATCTGTTTAATTTTCTGGATTTATTTAATGACTTTATCGACTTGATCGTTACATAAATACTATGATCATGAAGAAATCAGACATTCAAAGCATGAATGGTATTTCTTATAATAAGTGCAAAAGAATAAACAGCTTTTTATCGATTAGGTGATCCATGTTATGAATAAAAAACTCTTTTTAAGCTTGTGTGCAGCAAGTGTGATGACCATTTCTGGCTGTGCAACAGTAGCAGACATGGCCGGTGCAGATACTGCAACCTTAAATGCCCAATCTGCTCAAGGTTTTAATAAGATGGTGCAGGAAGCACGTGGTAAGGGTGCTCTCGATACAAGTTCTAGTACATATAACCGTATTAATGCTGTATTCAACCGTTTAAAACCATATGCAAACCAGATGAATCAGACTGGTCAGCCATTTAGCTGGCAGTTAGCGGTGTTGAAATCAGATACAATTAACGCCTACGTTGCACCTGGTGGTAAGGTAGTGTTCTATACAGGTATTGTGAATAAACTGAACCTGACAGATGCTGAAATCGCGGCTGTTATGGGCCATGAAATGACTCACGCCTTGGAAGAGCATGCGAAAAGTAAAATTGGTGCTCAAGCTTTAACTGATTTAGCATTAAATATTGGCTTAAGTCAGATTAATGGTGGGAATGTGGGTCAACTAGGGACGGCTGCGGCTCAGTTAGGCACACAAGTGGGTGTGGGGCTGCCATATTCTCGTAGTTTGGAAAGCCGTGCTGACCAAGGCGGTTTAATGTTAATGGCGCGTGCAGGCTATAACCCAAATGCAGCGATTACGCTTTGGGAAAAAATGAACAAACTTGAAGGCAGTGGATCATCTTTCTTGTCTACTCACCCATCAAACGCTCAACGTATTGGTGATATGCGTAAAAACTTACCTGCAGCAATGGCAGTTTATAATAGCCGTAGATAAGTTATAAAATTCTTTATAGATTAAGAAAACGGATGCTTCAGCATCCGTTTTTTATTTAAGGCGCAGGGTTGGGCTGTTGGGTATGGATGGCTTCAATACCTTTTAGAACTTCACTAGGTAACTCAATTTCAAATGCCTGAATATTTTCTTTAAGTTGAGCTAAATTCGTGGCACCAATAATTGTACTGGTCACAAAGAACTGTTGTTTAATAAAAGCTAAAGCCATCTGAGTCAAACTTAGCCCATGCTTTTCTGCTAGCTGCGCATATTGTTCAGTTGCCCATTCGCTTTGAGGATTACTGTAGCGGCTAAAACGCGGAAATAGTGTTACACGAGCATTAGCAGGGCGAGCTCCATTTCTAAACTTGCCAGTTAAGTAACCAAAAGCCAGAGGAGAGTAGGCGAGCAAGCCGACATCTTCATATTTAGCAATCTCTGCCATACCTATTTCATAGGTGCGGTTGAGAAGACTATATGGGTTTTGAACACTTACGAATTTACTTACACCTAGCTTTTCGGCCAAATGTAAAAATTTCATAGTGCCCCAAGGGGTTTCATTTGATAAACCAATATAGCGAATGCGTCCGCGATTAATTTCTTCTTGTAGAGCGAGTAATGTTTCTTCTAGAGGTGTTATGTCGTAATCATTTTGTGCTTGTTGGTTACCATAAGCGAGCGTACCAAAAAAGTTGGTATGACGTTCAGGCCAATGCAGTTGATAAAGATCGATATAGTCCGTTTGGAGGCGTTTAAGTGAACCATCTAGGGCTTTGGCGATATGGTCGCTGTTAAAGCGGGTATGGCCTTCTCGGATGTGGGTTCCTCCAAAGCCTGGGCCTGCAATTTTAGATGCAAGAAAGACTTTGTCTCGTTGTCCGTGCTGAGCAAACCAATTGCCAATAATCGTTTCAGTTGCGCCGTAGGTTTCCGGTTTGGGTGGAACAGAATACATCTCTGCCGTATCCCAAAAATATAAACCATGTGCCAAGGCGTAATTGAGTTGTTCAAAAGCTTCTTGTTGGGAGTTTTGCTCGCCAAATGTCATGGTGCCTAAACAAATTTCTGGAAGTTTAAGGCCTGTGCGACTAAGTGGGTTAAATTGCATACAGCGAAATCCTTGGAAATTTTGAGTTAGCCTAACGGAAAATATGTATTCAACTTAAATCATAAAATTAGAATAGTTTGTAAGTTTTGTGTATTAACTCATTGTTGCATATAAAAAAAGCAAACCGAAGTTTGCTTTTTATTAAAAATTTAAAGAATATTATTCTTCATCGTCGTAGTCATCATCAGAAACAGGGTTTTCTTCTAATGAAGCATCAAAAATAAGAATAGCTTTACCATCAGTTTGGATCATACCTTGATCTTCTAAGGTTTTGAGTACACGGCCAACCATCTCACGTGAGCATCCAACAATACGGCCAATTTCTTGACGAGTAATACGAATTTGACGACCATTCGGCAAAATCATTGCTTCTGGCTGAGAAGATAGATCGATTAAACAACGTGCAATACGACCAGACACATCAATGAAAGCAAGATCTGTCATTTTACGTGTCGTATTTTTTAGACGGCGAACTAATTGTGCAAAAACAGCATAACTTAAATCTGGATATTGTTTGCTAAGTTCGTGGAAGTTGTCATATGAAATTTCTGCAATTTCACAGACATCACGAGTACGAACTTCGGCTGTACGTTGAGGGTTCGGTTCGAAAAGCCCCATTTCCCCAAAGAAATCGCCCGGATTCAAATATGCGACAACAATTTCACGTTCATCATCTTCACGTAAAATAATTGAAACTGAGCCTTTTAAAATTAAATATAAAGATTTTGACTCTGTTCCGGCATCAACAATTGTGGTTCGTTTTGGATATCTGTTGATGTGAGCACGTTTTAACAATGCTTTAACGGATTCAGGTAGTTGCCCCGGAGATAAAGCATCTGTGCTGAGTTGTGAAAAATTTGAAGTCATGCTTAATATGTTCCGAATAGGGTAAACAATTCACACAAGCTCGAGATGAGCTATTACACAGAAGAGATGAAATTCCTTATCAACTCATTTTATGTTAGTGTACAAAACAAGGGCCTGTTGACATTTCACAGATGGTTGCGACATAAGACAATTCTTTTAGACGTACCAAATAAGAACTATGAAATTTAGCCATTCTAAATAAATAGATCTTAACAATGGAACGTACAAAATAACTTGGTCTTGCGCTATGCCTGCGCTGCTTTAATTGCAACTCAGATTATGGCTGAAATTTCACAAACTTTATTACAAAACTGGACAAAGGATTGCCATTGTCTGGGTTTTGCGTCTTATTTGGATTAATTTTTAGCTATAACGCAATCCATAGATGAAATGTCAACAGACCCTGCTTAAATTTATAATTTTTTTTGGGTAGTTGCAATGCAAACAAGTGTACATTGGCTAGAGAATGTTGCTTTTGAAGCGAAATCGGATAGTGGGCATAGTATCATCATGGACGGCTCACCTGAGTATGGTGGTGAAAACCGTGGCCCACGTCCTATGGAGCTGCTATTAATGGGACTTGGTGGGTGTGCTTCGTTTGATATTGTGACCATTTTAAAAAAATCTCGTCAAGATGTGACGAATGTTGTATGTAACTTAAAAGCTGAGCGCGCTGACGCAATTCCGGCTGTCTTTACTAAAATCCACTTACATTTTGTGGTAACTGGTAAAGCTGTGAAAGAAAAGCAGGTCGCAAAAGCAGTTGAATTGTCTGCCGAGAAATATTGTTCAGCGAGTAAAATGCTTTCTGATGGTGGCGTGGAAATTACACATGACTTCGAAATTATTGAAGCAGAATAAGGCAGTTTTTTGATAGCTAGTAATTAAAAGAAGCTGACATGAGAGTTGGCTTTTTTATTGTCAAAAATAACTAAAAAATAACAAGGAGAATAAAAGTGAATATTCGTTTTGCGAAATCGGAAGATACTCAAGCAATATGTGATTTACTTAAACAGATGGGATATCTAAAACCTCTCACTCTTATTCAAAAAAAATTTGAATTATTAAATAATGACTCTAACTCAAAAATTTTAGTTGCTGAAGAGGAGGATAAAATTTGTGGTTTTTTATCTCTCTACTTTATTCCGCAAATAGCTTTGCAAGGTGACTTTGCCAAAATATGTTATCTATGCGTTGACGAGAAGATGCGTAGCAAAGGAGTGGGACATTTACTGGTGCAAGAAGCAGAAAGGTTAGCAAGACAACGTGGTTGTGACAGAATGGAACTTCATTCTGGTATGCAAAGACCTTTGGCACATCAATTTTACCTAAGAGAAGGCTATATCGAGGCGCCAAAGTATTTTCGTAAAGCTTTAAATTAACGGGCTGTATTTAGAAAAAGCTGAGGATCTACCCGAGCATTATTAAGACTCATGCCCCAATGCAGATGAGGGCCTGTCACACGTCCAGTTTTGCCCACTAAACCTAGTGTTTCTCCTTGGCGGATGTGTTGGCCTTTCTCTACTTTAATTGCGCTTAAATGGCAGAACATGCTGACTAGACCTTGGCCATGGTCAATCAAAACGGTTTGTCCATTAAAAAAATAAGATCCAGTTTGGATAACCACACCATTTGCAGGAGCCACTACTTTTTGTCCTACTGGTGCTGGAATATCCAAACCTGAGTGGGGCGCGCGTTCTTCACCATTAAAAAAGCGTTTTCTTCCAAAAGAGTTGGTAAATTTCCCTGAAGTCGGGCGTATAAATGTTGGTAGGGTTTGCCATGAACTTTGTGTAAATGAGGTATATACATCATTTTGTGCTTTAGCTTCTTGAGCGTAACGGTCTAACTGACTTTGATTAGGGTTCACATAATCTTGGTTAGTGACTTTAATTCGTTGTTCAGCGTAAGGATAAGACTTAACTTCTACTTGAATCGGAGCTTTATTCGTGTCGAGCTGAATACTGCCGATTGGAGTAGACAACGGAATGCCAAATACAGCATAACGTTGCTGACCTTCTTGACTGATTAAAACGGGCTTTTGTTGAAAAGTGACCTGAGTAATATCAGCACTTAGAGGAACAACTGCAATTCCACCGGGTCTTCTGGAATCTTGTGGAAGCTGAGCGATTGCCAGTGCCGAAGTAAAAAGACAAGTTGTTGTTAATATAATGTGTTTAAAGTGCATTTTTCATTTCAAAACGAGTAGGAAACTAGCCAGATAAACTAAAGCTTAATCATTAAATTCTCAATGAAGACTTTGTGAAAAGTGCAGTGCGAATAAGCATGAATTTAAATAATCAAGCATTTTAATAAAATGTAGCTGAACTGTACTTGAAATATATACAAAACAATCCCATATTATAATGGAGTTTTACTCATTGTTATTTATATAACATTATGAAAAATATATAAAAATTTATTTGAAATCCGAAGAAGTGTTCCCATCTATTAGACAAGTACAAATTTGTTGTGAGGAATAACAAGAATGCGTTTTGAAAAATTTACAAACCGCTTGCAGCAAGCCCTCTCAGATGCTCAATCTTTAGCGATGGGTAAAGACCATACTGCTATTGCAGGTATTCATATTTTGTCTACCTTATTAGAAGAGCCATCAAATATTAGTTTGTTGCAACAAGCAGGTGCGCGCTTACCTGAACTTAAACAAAAGCTTGAGCAAGCTATAAAAGATGCGCCGACTATTGCCAATCCAACAGGTGATGTCAACTTAAACCCAGAAGCGGTTAAAGCGCTTAATTTGGCAGACAGATATGCGCAAAAAGCAGGTGATGAATTTTTATCAACTGACTGGGTTTTATTAGGCTTGGCAGAGACTGGCGAAACTAAAAATATTTTAAGTGCGGTAGGTGTAACTCCCGACAGTCTACGTAAAGTAATTGAACATATTCGAGGTAATGACAAAGTCATGAGTAATAATCACGAAGACCAACGTGACTCACTTAATAAATATACGATTGATTTAACTGAGCGGGCTTTATCTGGAAAACTTGATCCTGTTATTGGGCGTGATGATGAAATTCGCCGTACCATTCAGGTGTTATCGCGTCGTACCAAAAACAACCCTGTTCTTATTGGTGAGCCGGGTGTAGGTAAAACCGCGATTGTTGAAGGTTTGGCACAGCGTATTGTGAATGGTGAAGTGCCAGAGGGATTAAAAAATAAACGTGTTTTATCCCTCGACTTAGGTTCATTACTGGCTGGTGCTAAATATCGTGGTGAGTTTGAAGAACGTTTAAAAGCTGTTTTAAAAGACTTGGCAAAACACGAAGGCGAAATCATCCTGTTTATTGATGAGTTACATACACTCGTAGGTGCAGGTAAAGGTGATGGCGCGATGGATGCAGGGAATATGTTAAAACCTGCGTTGGCTCGTGGTGAATTGCGCTGTGTGGGTGCAACAACCTTAGATGAATATCGCCAATATATTGAAAAAGATGCGGCCTTAGAGCGTCGTTTCCAAAAAGTACTGGTTGATGAACCAAGTGTTGAAGATACGATTGCAATTTTGCGTGGTCTAAAAGAGAAATATGCCACTCACCATGGTGTGCAAATTTTAGACTCTGCGATTATTGCTGCGGCGAAAATGTCTCATCGCTATATCACCGACCGTCAATTACCGGACAAGGCAATTGATTTGATTGATGAGGCAGCTTCTCGTATTAAAATGGAGATTGACTCTAAACCTGAAGCGCTTGATAAACTTGATCGCCGTTTAATTCAGTTAAAAATGCAATTGGAAGCGGTGAAAAAAGATGAAGATGTCGGCAGCAAAGCTGAAGTCACTCATCTTGAAAAACAGATTGCTGAAGTCGAGAAAGAATACAACGATCTTGAAGAAATCTGGAAGTCTGAAAAAACTTTGGTAGAAGGTACTAAACAGGCTCAGGTTGAACTTGATAAAGCCCGTATTGCTTTTGAGAAAGCTCAGCGTGAAGGTGATTTGGCTGAGGCAGCACGTTTACAGTATGGCGTAATTCCAGAGCTTCAAAAACAACTGGAGCAAGATGAAGTTGCAGAAGAGAACGAAGAGCCAAAACTCATTCGTACTAAAGTAACTGAAAATGAAATTGCTGAAGTTGTTAGTGCTGCAACAGGAATTCCGGTTGCTAAAATGATGCAAGGCGAGCGTGAAAAACTTCTTAATATGGAAGAGTTTTTACATGACCGTGTTGTTGGACAGGATGAAGCGGTCGTAGCTGTATCGAATGCGGTTCGTCGTTCACGTGCAGGCTTGTCTGACCCGAATCGTCCTAGTGGTTCATTCTTATTCTTGGGTCCAACTGGTGTTGGTAAAACAGAATTGACCAAAGCACTGGCTAACTTCTTGTTTGACAGTGATGATGCCATGATTCGTATCGACATGAGTGAATTCATGGAGAAACATTCGGTGAGCCGTTTGGTGGGTGCACCTCCGGGTTATGTGGGTTATGAAGAAGGTGGTGTTTTAACTGAAGCTGTTCGCCGTAAACCCTATAGTGTGGTGTTGTTTGATGAGGTTGAAAAAGCGCATCCAGATGTCTTCAATATCTTGCTACAAGTGTTGGATGATGGACGCTTAACAGACTCACAAGGTCGAGTAGTCGACTTTAAAAATACGGTCATTGTGATGACCTCTAACTTAGGTTCACAAGATGTACGTGAACTAGGTGAGGGGGCAACAGACGATGAAGTGCGTACTATTGTAATGAATGCGGTAAGTCAGCATTTCCGTCCGGAATTTATTAACCGGATTGATGAGCTTGTGATTTTCCATTCACTCAAAAAAGCACAAATTCGTGGCATTGCCGATATTCAGTTGGATCGATTACGTTCGCGTCTTGTTGATCGTGATATGAGTTTAACTGTAGATGACACTGCCTTTGATTTATTGATTGATGCTGGTTTCGACCCTGTCTATGGCGCGCGTCCATTAAAACGTGCGATTCAACAACAGATTGAAAACACATTAGCTCAAAAAATCTTGTCGGGAGATTTTGTTGCAGGTGATACTATTTTAGTTAAAGGCGAAAATGGGCATTTGGTCTTCGATAAAATGAAACTCAGCTAAGCTTTTTCTGCTAAAACCGAAAAG
This sequence comes from Acinetobacter pittii ANC 4050, assembly GCF_000399685.1. GTDB lineage: Bacteria > Pseudomonadota > Gammaproteobacteria > Pseudomonadales > Moraxellaceae > Acinetobacter > Acinetobacter pittii_E. The sequence goes on along the minus strand of NZ_KB976987.1, from coordinate 1,794,840 downwards.
AGAATATGGAAACATATTCTCTTTTTTTATTTTCTATAGAGTTGGTACTGATGTACAGGCCTAAGATAAAAATCTATAAAACAACGTGAATCTTCACAAAATACGTGTGAAATATTTCAGGTTTTAAAATGATCAATGTTAATGGTCGGGAAGTCTATTTATAAGATTGCGACATGTTTAAAAAATTGTTAATTTTGTTCGATATAACGAACAATAACAATTTAGGATAGATGCAATGAACAATAAACAAGGATCTGCGCTGTGTGTTTTAGGCCTTATTACGCTGATACCAATGAATGTTTTGGCAGCACAGCCTCTGAGTGAAGGGGCATTAGCGACACAGACAGGGGCAGTGAATGCTGCTTTGCCTGTGATTATTGCAAAAGCTCAAGATGATGCTAAAAAACCTATGGTAGAACAACAACAAGCACGTCAGGCATTGGGCGATAACTATTTACAACAAGTTCGATGGGATGCGCTTAGAACGAGCGTACTTTCTCCTTATCAAGAACAAAAACAGAATCATGTGCTAGATAGTAAAGAAAAGAAGAAACTGGAAATGATTGCGTTACCGGAAAGAGCAGACCGATTTACCAAATATGATTTTGAATCAAAAAATGTTCATGGTGAGGTTATTATTACCGTGAAGTAATAATAACCTCTAATCTTATTAATATTGATCTAGACCAGGATGCTGGATTTTCCATGCACGGTGGATTTTCTGATTACGTTTAAAATCAAGTCCAATCGTTTCAGAAGTGATTTCTTCAACCTGAAAAATAGCTTCAATCTCTTCATCCATTTCAAAACCACGATAGTTGTTTGAGAAATAGAGCGTTCCTTCACTGTTTAATCGGTTCATTGCACGTTTAATGAGTGAAACATGGTCGCGTTGGACGTCGAAAGTACCATAGAATTTTTTAGAGTTTGAGAATGTCGGTGGATCGATAAAAATAAGATCGTATTGTTCATGACCTTCTTTTAACCATTCAAAACAGTCGCTCGCAAAGAACATGTGCTGTTCATCTGCATGATCTACAGTAAGACCGTTTAAAACGAAGTTTTCTTTTGACCAGCTTAAGTAGGTATTAGATAAGTCTACACTTGTCGTACTTGCAGCACCGCCTAAAGCAGCATGTAAGCTTGCTGTAGACGTATAACTATATAAGTTCAAGAAGTGCTTACCACGAGCTTCTTGAGCAATACGTAAACGCATTTGACGGTGGTCAAGGAATAAACCTGTATCTAGGTAATCTGTTAGATTCACTAAAATTTTAGCTTTACCTTCTTGAACGATAAAGCGTTTTGAAGCTGTGCTTTGTTTCGTATATTGATTAGTACCTGTTTGGCGCGCACGCGTCTTAATAAAGATGGCATCGCGGTTTAAACCGGTAACAGCACGAATCGCAGCGAGTGCCAAATTAAAACGTTTTTTTGCTTTTTCAGGATCGATCGTTTTTGGTGGTGCATATTCCTGAACATGTAAGCGATCACCATATAAATCTACAGCGACATTAAAGTCAGGTAAGTCCGCATCATACAAACGTAAGCAATAAACATTTTCTTTGGTTGCCCATTTTTTCAAGGCAGTCATATTTTTTTGCAGACGGTTAGCAAAATCTTGAGCTTCTTCCATTTCAATAGGTTGAGCTTGCCAAGTTGCTAAAAATGGCTGAGTTACTTTTTCTGGCTTAATTGAACCAAAACGAATGTAAATCGGTAACTTACCATTCATTAAACGCAAGGTTTCAGGCGCTTCAAATGCTAAAACATCGGCTTGTTCAATTTGAGCTGCAATAATAGCTGCATATTGATTTGGGAAATGTTTTTGTAAAAGTGCAGATAAACCTAAGTAAAGAGAGCGGTTAGATGCTTTATCACCTAAACGTTCACCGTATGGAGGGTTTGTCACAATAAATGCAGTTTTGCCTTCAGTAGAAAAATCAGGCCAGTCAGCTAAAGTACGTTCTTCAATTTGAATTTGACCTAATACTTTTTCAAAGCCCGCCGCAATAATATTTTCACGAGTCGCTTTTACCGCTTCCCAATCTGCATCGTAGGCATAAAATTTAGGTAAAGGTAATTCTAGCGCTTTTTCATGACGTTCTGCTGCTTCAGCTTTAAGTGAAAGCCAAAGTTCGCGGTCATGACCATGCCAACCATTAAAACCAAAACGGCGAACAAGTCCTGGTGCACGGTCAGTCAAAATCATTAATGCTTCAATAATAAATGTACCTGAACCACACATTGGGTCGAGCACGATCTCTGGCTTACGTTGCTGAAGCTGAGCTTTTTGTAAGATTGCCGCAGCAAGGTTTTCTTTAATTGGTGCATCCGTCATATAACGACGGTAACCACGTTTATGTAATGAATCACCAGATAAATCTAGGCAGTAGGTATGTTCAGTTTTACCTGCTAAAACATAGAGCGTAATTTCTGGTTGTTTGGTGTCAATGCTTGGACGACGACCTACAGCTTCCATAAAGGAATCGACAACACCATCTTTTGCTCGAAGTGTTGCAAATTGAGTGTTAACCTTAATTTCACGCTCTGCATGTAAACGAATTGCAAAAGTACTTTGTGGTGCAAAAATAAGTGACCAGTCAAAGCTAATTGCACCTTCATAAAGCTCTTCAGCTACATCACGTGCATCGTGTGTATGTTCAAGTTCATAAGTATGAATTGGAAGTAAAACACGAGAAGCAAGACGTGACCACATACAGATGCGGTAAGCATGTTCAAGCGTTCCTTCAATGATTAAACGTCCTGCTTTACGTTCTGTCACTTTGGTGCCAAGCTGTTCTATTTCTTCTTGTAAGAGGGTTTCTAAACCATCAGCACAAGTAATCCAATAGTGGTTTAAACGTAAAGAGGTATTCATAAACTCGATTGACCAAAACATATAAATATTAACGATGCAAAGTTTAACTTATTTTGATGTGTAAAGGTTTTTAAATTATTGCAACCTATCACAATCCAACCAATAAACTGATTTTTATAGATTAATACAGTAAAAGTGGTATGTATTTTGCTAACTCTATCCCATCAATGGTTATTTATTTAACAAACAAAGCTATTTTTTAACCATTTTATTATTTTAAAGTGATGGGGTAATAATAAATGAAAGACATGATGGGGAATGGTTTTATTGCCAATGCAGATGCTTTCTCGGTAGCCACACAGATCTATGTACGCATGCGTAGAGTGACGGGGCGGGTAATAGATGCAATGTACATGGTTCAAAACAAAGATTATGCCAAATATGTCATTGCGCTTGCACTAGAAACTGAAGATGACGAATTAAAACGATGTGTTGAGCGATTGAAATCGTTGCTTGATACAATATCTGAGCCTTCTCAAAAAGAAAAAATTGCTGTTGGGAGAGTCGAAGAAGAGTCGGAAATTACCGCCGAAGATATTTATCGGGCACAAGTTCCACACCATTACATTGGTGCATTAAGGTAATTGCCAATAAGGTTCTAAGTTTTCTGGTCAATTTAGGGCCTTATTCTGTAAAGTTCTTCTGCGAAAAGAGCGGAATTCAGCTACACTATGCACGTTTTCGCGATTCGACCCATAGGAATCCATTATGCATATTGCAGCGTTGCATCAACCGAGCCAGGTTCAGCTCAATCAAGACGGAAATTTGAAACATTTTTTAACGATTGAGGGACTTTCAAAAGAAAACCTCACCAAGATTTTAGATACCGCACAAAGCTTTTTAGATGATAATAATAATTTAATTAACCGTCCGCTCTTAGAGGGATTAACGGTTATGAATCTCTTCTTTGAAAACTCCACCCGTACCCGTACTACTTTTGAAGCAGCAGCTAAACGTTTGTCTGCCAATGTATTGAACATTGATATTGCACGTTCAAGTACTTCAAAAGGTGAAACTCTGCGTGATACGCTCTGGAACCTTGAAGCAATGGCAGCGGATATTTTTGTTGTTCGCCATTCATCTTCGGGTGCTGCACATTTCATTGCTAAAGATGTATGTCCAAAAGTCGCAATTATTAATGCAGGGGATGGCCGTCATGCACATCCAACGCAAGCGATGCTCGATATGCTGACTATTCGCCGTGAAACTAAAAAACCATTTGAAGATTTAAGCGTTGCCATTATTGGTGACATTAAACACTCTCGTGTTGCACGTTCAGATGTGGCTGCACTGCAAACGTTAGGCTGTAAAGATATTCGTGTGATTGCACCGAATACATTATTGCCGGTGGGCTTTTCTGAATATGGCGAGCATGTTCGCTTATTTAACAACATGGATGCTGGAATTGCAGATTGTGATGTAATTATTGCTTTACGTATTCAAAATGAGCGTATTGACTCTCCAGCATTATCTTCACAGTCTGAATTTTACAGAATGTATGGTTTAAACAAAGAACGTCTTGGTTTAGCTAAACCGGACTGTATTGTAATGCACCCGGGACCGATGAATCGTGGTGTAGAAATTGATTCAAGTGTTGCTGATGGAGACCAGTCAGTTATTTTGAAACAAGTAACTAATGGTATTGCAGTTCGTATGGCCGTATTGGCGTTATCAATGCAAGGCCAACTCCAAGAGCAAGGTTTAATTGAAGCGATTACGTTGTAAGGAATGGATCACATGAGTATTGTAAAAATTGAAAATGTACGTGTGTTAGACCCAATCCAGAAAACAGATAGCGTACAAACTGTATATCTTGAAAATGGCAAGTTGATTGCTCCGGTAGAGCAAGTTGAACAAACTATTGATGGACAAGGTAAATGGTTAATGCCAACCATGGTTGATTTGTGCGCGCGTTTACGTGAACCAGGTCAACAACAGCATGGGACATTAAAGTCGGAAGGCAAGGCAGCACGTAGCAATGGTATTTTGCATGTCATTACTCCACCTGACTCAAAGCCGATTGTACAAGACAATGGTGCTCTCATTCATGGCTTGATTGAAAAGGCATGGCATGATGGGGGGATTCACATGCATATCATTGGTGCCCAAACACAAGGTTTAAATGGGAAACAACCAGCGAATATGGCAGGCTTGAAAAAGGGTGGTTGTACTGCTGTTTCTAACGCAAATGCTGCTTTTGAAAATGATGATGTCGTTATTCGTACCTTGGAATACGCAGCGGGTCTCGGTTTAACAGTCGTGTTTTATGCAGAAGAACCTCAAATTGCTAAAGACGGATGTGCACACGAAGGCTTTATTGCTTCTCGCCAAGGTTTGCCAATGATTCCGGCAATTGCTGAAACTGTGGCAATTGCAAAATATTTGCTTATGATTGAAGCAACTGGTGTAAAAGCGCACTTTGGTTTGTTGTCTTGTGGTGCATCAGTTGAATTAATTCGTGCAGCAAAAGCAAAAGGTTTACCTGTAACTGCCGATGTCGCAATGCATCAGTTGCATTTAACTGAACATTTAACGGATGGTTTCAATTCGCTTGCGCATGTTCGTCCACCATTGCGTTCTGAGCAAGATAAAGAACTTTTACGTCAAGGCTTAAAAGAAGGTGTGATTGATGCGATTTGTACGCATCATGAGCCTTTAAGTAGTTCTGCAAAAATGGCGCCGTTTGCTGAAACTCAACCGGGCATTACCGCTTTTGATACCTATGTATCTTTAGGTATTCAGCTTATTAATGAAGGTTTATTCGAACCTTTAGAGTGGGTTGAAAAAGTGACTAGCGTGCCTGCGCAGGTGGCTAATATGACTACGCGTTGGAAAGATGAAGCAGGATGGGTATTAGTAGATCCTGAATTAAGTTGGACGGTAAGCAAAGAAACTATTTTATCACAAGGGAAAAACACCCCATTATTGGGTCAAAACCTTACGGGTAAAGTACTTCAAACTTTTGCTAACTGATCAAACGCTTAGTTAAATTAAATTTAAAATATAAACAGGTAGATCAATGAGGTCTACCTGTTTTGTAAATAATAGATGGAAATTTGTATATAAATTATTTAAAAAACAACAAAAGATTGAGCACAGATTAGAATAAAAAACTATCAGCAAAGAGAAGTATTTGAATAATCAAAAGTTGCTGGTTACGACTTATAAGATTCGGGAGAATAATCAATGTCGATAAACCCTATAGAACTGCTTAAAGAAAAAGTATCATCAACATTATTAAATAACCAGGACGGATACCTAGGCGAAAAATCGAATGCTTTATCTAAGTTTTATCCTATTTTACTTTCATTATTAGCTGCTAAACCTGATCTTATTGGACAATTAAAAAATAGTTTGGCTCCCTCGTTATCAGACCTTTTTTCTCATAATGACCAAATCAAGAATACTGTACTGACTCATTTAAGTGGTACAGCACCAAATAATGAAATCGAAAGCACACTCAACAGTGCAATTAAACCTAGCCTTAATGCAATTTCGGAGGTTGCCGGAAATGATCAACAGAGTATTGTGAATTATTTACGTCAGCACGCAGAAACTATTCGTTCGCATTTACCGGGATGGGCAGTAGGTCTATTAGCTCCTTTAGGACTTGGTGCAGGTTTATCTTCAGTTCCACATGCAACTTCAGCAGCCCCGCCATTAGCTGCAGCCAGTGAAAAAACAGGCAAATCTCGTGGGTTCCTCCCTATTATTGCCTTAATTATTTTGGGTCTTATCATTGCTTGGTTATGGCGTTCTTGCCAGCATAAAGAAGCTGTACCAGCACCTGAACCTACGGCTGCTAGTGGTGTTGAAGCAACTACTGCAGCCGCGCCTGCGAGTTTAACTTTAAGTACAGATGATAAAGGTGCTGTGAGCCAGTGTCAGGCAGGTATTGGTGATCAAGGATTCTTAGCAACATTACAAACCCAAGTTAAGCAAGTTTTCTCATCAACTCAAGATTGTAATGTGGATACTAGTCAAACTTATGCGGCTGGATTTACAGACAAAGATGCGCTGGCGGGCGTACTTGGTGCATTAAAAGGTGTGCCAAATGCATCTTTAGAATGGATAGGTGACAAAATTACTTTGAAAGCAGGTGATGCAGCAGCTTTAGCAGCATTAACCGCAAAAGTAAAAGCACTTGTTCCTCACACTGAAGTCGTTTCTACAGCACCAGAAACAACTGAACAGTCTGTAAGTAATAGCTTAACTGCTTCGCAAACTGCTTTGGGCTCAATTGACCCGAACAATGTCGATGTAAATGCGTTAGTGAAAGCGCTTAACTTGCAAATCATTAATTTTGCGAGTGGCTCTAGTGACATTCCGGCAGATAACAAAGCTATTCTTGATCAAGCTGCAACACTTTTAAATAAAGTAAGCGGTGTGAAATTAAATGTAGGCGGTCATACTGACTCGACTGGTAATGCTGCGGCAAATAAAGCTTTATCACAACGCCGTGCTCAAGCTGTGGTCGACTATTTAACATCTAAAGGTGTAGATGGGTCTAAATTAGTTGCACAAGGTCATGGCTCTGATCAACCAGTTGCAGAGAACACGACAGAAGAAGGGCGTTTTAAAAACCGTCGTATCGAGTTTTCAGTAGCTCAATAATGCTCTGATGAATTAAAAATTAGTTATTTTAATTTGAAAAAAGCTTCTCATTTTGAGAAGCTTTTTTGTTGAAACAAATAGTGTTGGATTGATATGAAAATCAGTTTGGTGGGAAGTGGGCGAGTTGCCTTTCATTTGGCAAAAGTACTTTTGGCTCAAGGTCATCACATCGTACAAGTCTATGCGCGTGATTTTGAGAAGACCCAGAAATTTGCAGAGAAAATCCAAGCAAAAGCCTGCCAGTCTCTTCGCGAATTTCAACAGACTGAGTTAATTATTCTGACAGTTTCAGATAGCGCAATTGCAGAGCTTGCAAAACAGGTTCATGAGTTATTTCCTGAAACACTTATAGTGCACACCTCTGGTAGCACAGATATTGAAGTCATCAGTCATGTGCATGAAAAAGCAGGGGTATTTTATCCATTACAGACATTTAGCTTTGAAAGAGAAGTTAATTGGTCGGCAACGCCTTTATTTGTTGAAGCGGTAACAGATGCGGATCAAGCAATACTTGTAGATTTAGCAAATAGCCTAAGTGGTCGAGTGTATCAATACACCTCAAAACAGCGTTTAACTTTGCATTTGGCAGCTGTGTTTGCTTGTAATTTTAGTAATTATTGTTTTGACATGGCAAAGCAGATTGTAGATAAAGAGCAGGTCGACTTTAGCTTGCTTTATCCTTTAATTGTGGAAACAGCAAAAAAAGCCACTGAAAATGATCCAAAGCAAATGCAAACAGGGCCTGCAATGCGAGGCGATCAAAACATCTTAGCAATGCATCAAGATTTATTAGCTCAAGCAGAGCGGGATGATTTAAAACAGGTGTATCAACTTTTAAGTGATGGCATCGTAAAGCGCCATCACTCGGACTAAGGCTTGTTCAAAATTAAGGTTCGCCGTTATTGCCCCATTTTAAGAAACCCGCACGTTGATTTAACAGTTCAAAATATTGATCGACATGCTTAAGCGTTGGATGGTCAAAAGGAGTGGCTTTCCAACGTTGTACAGACAGCCCAATTGGAATATCGGCTAAGCTAAATTGTGAGCCTGCAACATAAGCCTGAGTTTTTGCGAGTTGTTGATCAAGAATCTGCATATGATGATTCCAGTCATCAATACCTTGTTGTAATAAATTTGGATCTTGATGATCTGGTGAGTGTCTCAAGAGAGACATAATCGTATAGGTCCAGCTGTTATTCAGCTCGATCGCTTGCCAATCAATCCACTGGTCAACAAAGAATCTTTCTTTTGCTTGAGTAGGGTAAAGCTGCTGCTCTTTATCGTAAGCATTTGCCAAATAACGGATAATACTGTTGGACTGCCAAAGGACTAAATCGCCATCTAAAACAACAGGAATTTGTCCATTTGGGTTTAATTGTAAATATTCAGGTGATTGAGCAGAGCGAAAGCCTCGTCCCCAATCTTCTCTTTCATATTCAAGATTTAGTTCGTCACACAGCCATAAGACTTTGCGAACATTAATGGAGTTATCGCGCCCTAAAATTTTTAACATATTGTTTTCTGACTTTTCGTGAGTTTAAGTAATTAGTTAGTGAAGCGTTCATTCTTATATCTTTAACATGATTTATGAATATTAATAAGTCTAGAGAATAAATAAAGTGGTATTTAAAGAAAATTATATTGCTTGTGAGTTTTTTGTTTTGAGGGTGAATTAAAGAAGGATTTAACATACCTCAAGAGTTACTTGGAAACAAAATGAGCATCCGCTCCTTAAGTTGTCTGTATCCGCTTTTATCAGGTAATAAAAAACCGCACTTCGGCGGTTTTTTGAATTTTGGTTTATCTACATTGGTTCTCTGGCTTGTGTAATTGCTCACGCAGCCATTCAGAATCCTCCTGTAGATTTTCTTTAGTATATCCCATTGTTCTAACCTCTTCTGAGGCTGATTCATATTCTTTAAATCTACTTAAGATAAAGTCAAAAAGTTCAATATTTTCTTTCCATCCTTTGCAATCAAGAGCTTTGAGTTTATTAGACCTAACAAGATCTTCTTGCTCAGTTTTTGCTTCTGTGGAAATGATTTGATTTCTGTCCGATTGTGTTTGAATGTATCGTTCCATTAACTTGTAATATTTAAGTTCAAAGTCTTCTTGAGTTGAGGCAAAGCAGCCACTTGAGACAATTATGCAAATTAGAAATGTGAAAAGCTTCATTGTTATTTTCTGTTTGGTTAAAATGATGGTTATTATTATATTTATATAACTAATAATTCAAAAGTTATTTTCATTTAACTCTTTATGCTCAGCTAATTTTTAATTCTACTTTTTCACTAGATTGGTTTTAAAATAAAAAGGCCTAGTTTATGACTAAGCCTTTTTTATTATTTACTTAATCTTCTTAAAGATAAAGTCATTAATTTTATGACCTGACTCGATGCCACGGCGTTCGAACTTAGTCACTGGGCGCCAATCTGGACGAGGGTAACTGTTGCCTTTACCCGCCAAGTTCTCAAGATCTGGACGATTATCTAAAATATCAAGCATCCATTCCGCATACGGTTCCCAATCTGTTGCTGCGTGGAATGTGCCACCAAGCTCAAGTTTCTGTTCAACCAATTGCATACGTTCATGAATAACAAAACGGCGTTTGAAATGACGTTTCTTTTGCCAAGGGTCTGGGAAGTAAAGTTGTACGCAGTTAATACTGTTGTCTGGCATTTCACGTAAAACCTGAATTGCGTCTGCATCAAGTACACGTAAGTTTTTAAGTTCTGCCATACCAGCTTCATAAAGACACTGAGCAATACCAGGTACGTGGACTTCAATACCCACATAGTTACGTTCAGGGTTTGCTTTTGCCATAAGCACTAATGAACGACCCATACCAAAACCGATTTCAACAGTTAAAGGACGTTCTGGATGTTCGAAGTGTTGGCGTAAGTCACCAACAGGATATTCCAAAATTAAATCGCGATGTTGTTCTAATGCCGTGCGTTGAGACGTATTAAGGGGTGCTGAACGACGCATAAACGTCACAATTTCACGGTGTTCAGGCAAATTGTCTAAGTCTGCAATTTGCGTTTCTAACTGATCGATCGACATAACCTTGGCAATATTGAAATTCAAATGCGGTATTTTAAGTCTTCATGTGGTCAAGTCAAATGTTTCGGTGTTTTTCTTCATGTAGATGTCATGTTCAATATTTAATCTAAGAATCTATATAAATTTCAAATGAACATATTTACTCATGAAAACTTTTCAATTACGCACACTTTCTGTGCTATTAGGGGCACTGGGTGCTTTTACCTATAGTCCTTGGGCACAAGCACAGCTCATGTTTAGTCAATATGTTGACGGCAGTAGTAACCGCAAAGGTTTGGAAATTTATAATCCAGACGGCACTACAGTTAATTTAGCCGACTATGAAATTCAACAATTTAATAATGGTGGTACAGCAAAGACAGTGGCTTTTCGTTTACAAGGCACACTCGCGAGTAAGCAGAAGTTTTTAGTGGGCCGCTCAGAGTTGCAAACTGAGCTTGGTAGTAAAGTAAATCAGGTCGCTGCGTTATCTTTTAATGGGGATGATGCCGTTGTGCTTGTGTACAAAGGCACACCTGTAGACCGTTTTGGGCGTATTGGTGAGCGACCGGAAGCTGGATGGGGAACAGCCGTTTCAAGCTTGGGAAATAGTTTTAAGCGTATTGAAACAGAGAACCCAGCTTTAAGTATTGATGCAACTGCAGCATTTGATTTGGACCGTTCATGGTCGGCTTGGACAAACCGAAATGACTTTTCAAATTTATCTGGCTCAACAACACAGCCACCTGTTGAAACAGTGAGTTGTTCAAGCCCCGATACACCAATTGCTGATTTAGCAACCGCAGCACAAAACCAGACTTATACCGTACGTGGGGTAATTACTGCCGACTATCGTTATGCCAATGGATTCTCTGGTTTTTATGTTCAAACACCTGATACGAAAGCACGTGCAAATGTCAGCAATGCCATTTTTGTTTATATTCCGAATAGTAGTGCCGTGAAAGGTGGGCAAGTTGGCGATGAGGTTATTTTGCGTGGTCGTTTAACGTCTTATCAAAATCAGCTACAAATAGATCAATTACAACAAGATATTCAAGCCTGTAATAGCAATATGGCAAATCAGGTTCAGCCGATTAACCTTGAACTTCCGTTTGCTAGTTTAACGGGTGGCTCCCTTAATTCACCGCAGCGTTATCAAGGTATGTTGGTCAAATTACCTCAGACTTTAACGGTGAGCGAGAACTACAATTACGGCCGTTATGGTGAACTATCCTTAAGCCTAGGTCGCTTATATATTCCAACCAATTTATATCCCGCGTTATCTCCTGAAGCTAAAGCTCTAGCCCAGAAAAACTTACTGTCGAAAATTATTTTTGATGACGGCTATAACAATCAAAACCGTACTCCGTGGTTACCGACAAATTTTAGCGCTGCCAATACGCTACGTTCAGGTTATCAACTTAAAAATGCTGAAGGTATTTTGGAATACCGTTTTAATGGTTGGCGTGTGCAACCTGTACTTGGGCGCAATCAACCTGAAGTGATTACTCAAACAAACCCGCGTCAAAGTGTCATTACCAAAAATGCTAATCACATTCGCGTAGCTTCATTTAACGTTTTGAACTATGACAATGGTGCAACTGGTTTCCCGACAGAGCGCGGCGCAACGACACAAGCTGAGTTTGATAAACAGCACCGTAAAATTGTGAGTGCACTCAAAGCGATTGATGCCGATGTCTACGGTTTAATGGAAATTGCGAACAATGGTTATGGCCCGAACAGTGCAATTGCTCATTTAACGAGTGCTTTAGGTAGCGACTGGAAATACGTCGTTCCTGAAAACTTAGACCGTTTAGGTGGCGATGCAATTGCGGTTGCTATTATTTATAACAGCAAGCGTATTAAGCCTTTAAACAAAGCTGTTGTGCTTGATTTAGGCGACAAGAACCGAACAACATTGGCGCAAAGTTTCCAAGCCATTCATGGCAATAAAACGTTTACTGTTATTCCAAACCACTTGAAATCGAAAAGCTGTAGCGGAGTTGATGCTAACTCAAATGATGCAGACCAGAAAGATGGGCAAGGTTGCTGGAACCCGACTCGTGTAAAAGCCGTTGATCAAATTGTGCAATGGCTCGCGAAAAATCCAACTCAAGTGCCTAAGCAAAATGCTTTACTTGTCGGAGATATGAACAGCTATGCAAAAGAAGAACCAATTTTGTCATTTGAAAAAGCGAACTACAAAGTTTTGCTGAATGACGCCAAGGTAGGGCAAGGGGCTCAGGCATATAGCTATGTTTTTGGTGTTGCAAGTGATGCCAATGGTAATGGTGGAGCAGGTAACTTAGACCATGCAATTGCGGATGCCTCTTTATATCCAAAAGTGGTAAGAACCTTTGCATGGCATATCAATGCAGATGAGCCAACAGCTTTAGACTACAACGAAGAATATAAAACTGATGAGCAAAAGACATTGTTCTATGGTGAAGATGCTTATCGTTCTTCAGATCATGACCCTGTAATTGTCGATCTAGATTTAAATGGAAAAGACTCAAGCCATCCTGATAATGATAAGAAAAACGGTATTTTTGATTTCTTAACTGAATTAATGAATTGGCTTAGTCAGCTTTTTAAGCGTAATTAAGGGAAAAGTTGCGTGACGCAAATGTGTTTTATCATATTTTAAACAATCGTCACGCAAGACAACTTGCAAGGAATAAATTTTTCAAGAATATTAGATGGTGTAAGTATTTTATAAGTTTACGCTTTTTTACAATTAAGGAATTGTGCAAACCTTGCAGGTTTTCTAGAAGCAATTTAAAACGTTAATATGAGATAACAAGGATCAGATATGAAATTATATTATTCGCCAGGCGCATGTTCTTTAGCTGCACATATTATTTTAAATGAAATTAATGTTGATTTTGACTTAGAACGAGTAGATTTAAAAACACATAAAACAGAAAAAGGCGCCGACTATTACGAAATTAATCCAAAGGGATATGTACCGGCATTAGAAATTAATCCGGGTTTAATGTTAACTGAAAATGTTGCGATTTTACCTTTCCTTGCTCAGCATGATCCTAAGCAGGATTTAATTCCGCCATCAGGGATGGGCCGTGCGAAAGTATTGGAATGGTTAGGATATTTGAACTCTGAATTACATGATGCTTATGCAGTCTTCTTTGGGGCGCCGTTAACCACTGATGAAAAAACCAAAGCTTATGCAGAAATTGATCGTCTTTTAAAATATATCGATAATTATTTGTCTGAATCTGATTACGATTATTTAGTAAATGATAATTTCGGTCCAGCAGATGCTTATCTATTTGTTTTAACAAATTGGTCAAACTCAATTGAGCATGATTTAACACCATATAAGCACATTATTGCATTACGTAATAAAGTTGCAGAACGTCAATCTGTACAAATTGCGATGCGTGATGAAGGTTTAATTTCATAATAGATTTTAAAGACATGAAAAAGCCCCTAATCAATAGGGGCTTTTTTATACTAAAGACGATTAGTGTTGAGCGTCTTTTTTCACTTCAGCAGCAGTATTTTCAACAGCTTGAGCTGTATCAGCAGTTGCCTTACGAGCTGTCGCTTCAGTTTGCGCAGCAGCATCAGCGGTTGCATCAGCAGCGTGGTCAGCAGCAGCATCAATTTTGTTTGAAGCGTTGTCTGTTGCAGTTGCAATATCATCAGCAGCTTTATCACCAGCAGACTTGATATCAGCACTTGCTTGTTGAGCAGCATTTTCTAAATGTTCACCTGTAGTCGCGCCAGTTTCTGGAGCTTTATCTTTATTACAACCAACAAGGGCAACAGTCGCAGCAAGACCTAAAGCAACAAGTAATTTATTCATTGTGTTTTTCCTTCTAATTCATGGCATCCAAATATGGATGTCTAAAATATAAACATAAAGTAAATGATTAATAAAGATCGAAAATTGTTAAGAAGTTGTAACTCTATTATTAAAAAAGCCTAGCATTTTGTAATGCTAGGCTTGAACTAAACCATAATGATTTGACCGATTTTACTGCCCAGAACGGATGATGTAATCAAACGCAGAGAGTGATGCTTTAGCACCTTCACCTGTAGCAATAATGATTTGCTTGTAAGGTACTGTCGTACAGTCACCTGCAGCAAACACACCTTGAACATTGGTTTCGTTACGGTCATTGACAATGATCTCACCACGGTTGGTTAACTCAACTTCACTGTCTTTCAAGAAGTCAGTGTTTGGCAATAAACCGATCTGTACAAAGATCCCTGCAAGCTCTACCACATGCTCTCCATCAGTGGCACGGTCTTTATATTTAAGACCAGTCACTTGTGAGCCATCACCCAGCACTTCTGTACTTAAGGCATTCATAATCACAGTTGTGTTTGGCAAGCTATGCAATTTGTTTTGCAACACTTGGTCAGCACGAAGTTTGGTATCGAATTCAACCAAAGTTACATGTTCAACAATTCCTGCAAGGTCAATCGCAGCTTCAACGCCTGAGTTACCGCCACCAATCACGGCAACACGTTTGCCTTTGAACAATGGACCATCACAGTGTGGGCAGTACGCTACACCACGGGTACGGTATTCTTGCTCACCCGGTACGTTCATTTCTCTCCAACGTGCACCTGTTGAAAGGATCACTGTTTTTGATTCAAGTTTTGCACCGTTTTCAAGTTCAACTTCAACCAGACCGTTTATCGTTTGGTTGGCACCTGTGATTTTGCTCACACGTTGCAGGTTCATGATATCAACATCATATTCACGGACATGGGCTTCCATCTCGGCAGCAAACTTAGGACCTTGTGTCTTTTGCACAGATGTGAAGTTTTCAATGTCCATGGTATCCATGACCTGACCACCAAAGCGTTCAGCTACGATACCGGTGTTAATGCCTTTACGTGCCGCATAGATCGCAGCTGTGGCACCCGCAGGCCCACCACCAATCACCAATACATCAAATGCATCTTTGGCATTCAGTGCTGCTGCATCTTTTTCAGCTGAGTTAGTGTCAAGTTTCGCCACAATCTCTTCAAGGGTCATACGACCTTGACCAATGTGTTCGTTGTCTTGGAATACCATCGGTACAGCCATGATTTTGCGTTGTTCGACTTCGTCTTGGAAGAAGGAACCGTCAATCATGGTTGCTGTGGTGTTCGGGTTATAAATCGCAATCAGGTTAAGCGCCTGTACTACATCCGGACAGTTATGACAGCTTAGAGATACAAACACATCAAAGTTTGCTTTGAGGTTTAAGCCTTTAATCTGGCTGAGCACTTCATCTGACACTTTAGGTGCATAGCCAGACACCTGTAACAGCGCCAAGATCAAAGACGTAAACTCATGACCCATTGGTAAGCCTGCAAAGAACACACGAGGCTGTTCACCTGCTTTAGCCACACCAAAGCTTGGACGACGTGTATTGTTGCCATCAAAACGGGCAGTGACTTGGTCAGAAAGCTCGGCGATTTCAGTGACGAGTTCTTTAATTTGAGCAGCTTTATCTGACTCATCTAAAGCAGCAACTAATTCGATTGGACTTTCTAAACGTTCTAAATAAGCTTTTAATTGAGTTTTAATGTTTTGATCTAACATCTGTTTTTTACTCCAATGCATCCAAATTCTTTCAATAGATGCATAGTACGTTAAAACATAAAATAGGTAAAACAGTATGTTTTTATATATTTAATCGGTTTTTTGAATTAACAAAAGCATTCATAAACAAGATCAATAATTTATCTCTAAAATACGCTTTTTGATCTTTTGTAGCGTTTTAAAGTGAAAGTATTTAAAAATTTATATATGTTATAGGGCTGTAAAGATTTTATGTCATAACATTAAAAGGTACTTTCATGTCATTGCAACGCGGCATTTATCAGCATTATAAAGGTAATCTCTATCAAGTTTTTTCTGTAGCAAAACACAGCGAGACTGAAGAAGAATTAGTCGTTTATCAGTGTCTTTATGGTGACTATTCAACTTGGGTACGTCCACTAGATATGTTTACTGAAACGGTTCAAATGGCTGATGGAAGTATCGTGCCGCGCTTTAAGTTAATTCAAAGCACTTAATTCAAACGGCTGTCATATAAAATAACGATTTTAAAGGGTGAATATATGCCAAATACTTTTTTCTTACAAAGAGTTGCCGATTTATATGACACCTTTAAACGACATGATGCCCAGCAGGCAGATCGTTTGCTAAGGTATCGCAATATTGAGGCTGAGTCTGCGAAACTGCTATCGCAATTTATTCGAATGCAGCAAGCCAAATCAATTTTAGAAATCGGGACTTCAACAGGTTATTCTACTTTATGGCTTGCTGAGGCGGCACAAGCAACACACGGTAAAGTAACCACGCTTGAAATCGATGCCAATCGGAGTAATGAGGCGAAACGCCATGCGACTGAACTGGCATTAGATGAATTGGTTGATTTTTGGGTAGGAGATGCAGCCGACTATTTAAAAGAAGCTCAGGAAACTTTCGATTTTATTTTGTTAGATGCTGAGCGTCCTGCTTATGAGAATTATTGGCCAGATTTAAAGCGTTTAATGAAGCCAAAAGGTGGCGTACTCATTATTGATAATGTCATTTCACATGCGGCTGAGGTCAGTTCATTCTTGTCTTTAATTAAAAAAGATGAAAATTTTATGAGCAGTATTTTACCCGTAGGCGCTGGTTTATGTATTGTGGTGGCGAGATAAACTATTTAAAAATATGATTTAATTGCTCATAAAGGCCTGTTCAACGCAGGCCTTATTTGATTAGGTTATGATGCATTGACTAAAGATAGGCGAGTAAAGTGTAAGTCGAATTCTAAATATTTATGTACAAAAGCAGCTTTGTCTGTTGAGCGTAATAAGTTGTCATAAATAAATTCTGGTACAGGATGATAAAGTTCGCCCGAACCATCGCTATAAAATATTTTTAGATGACGTGAAGTTGCATTGTATTTCCATGAAGTGACTGCCACAGTATTCGCCATAAATTTTTCCCCTTTTATTTCATATGATTTAAGCTCAAAAAATATCGGTTATTTATTCGACATTACTCAAACTTCATGTAATGGGGAAGGGCATAATTGTAAAAGTATCAGTAGAAAATGTGATGTGCTTATTCAAAACAAAAGAACCACCCGATGAGGGGTGGTTCTTTGAGTTTTTAAAATCTAATAAGAGATTAGATTTTACCAACTAGGTCGATAGATGGAGCAAGAGTTGCTTCGCCTTCTTTCCATTTAGCTGGGCAAACTTCACCTGGGTGAGCGTGTACGTATTGAGCAGCTTTTACTTTACGAAGAAGTTCAGATGCGTCACGGCCGATACCACCAGCGTTGAGTTCAACGATTTGGATTTTACCTTCTGGATCGATAACGAAAGTACCACGGTCAGCTAAACCTTCAGATTCGATAAGAACGTCGAAGTTTTTAGAAAGAGTCCAAGTTGGGTCACCAACTAATGGATATTGGATTTTTTTGATTTCTTCAGAAGTGTCGTGCCAAGCTTTGTGAGTGAAGTGTGTATCAGTAGATACAGCATAAATTTCAACACCAAGTTTTTGGAATTCAGCGTAGTTGTCAGCTAAGTCACCAAGTTCAGTTGGACAAACGAAAGTGAAGTCAGCTGGATAGAAGAATACAACAGACCATTTACCTTTAAGGTTAGTTTCGTTAACTTCAACAAATTGGCCGTTGTGGTAAGCAGTTGCTTGGAATGGTTTAACTTCAGTATTAATCAAGCTCATCATTGTCTCCATGATTGAGGTTTATATTTAAACTTGTTTACGAGATCTAGAATAAATAAAAATTCTTTATTGGGGAAATAGTATTTTTACATGACTAAAATCGGAAAATCGAATAAGTGATAAATTTACGATTTTTAAGTCCCCAAACACTGTATTCGATTTGACTGCAAAAACATGTAAATCAAATGACAGTTATCGTAAAAGAAACTTGCCTAACAACATGAAGTCTAGTGAGACAAAATTCAAGGGCAAAATTTTAAAAAATTAAAAATATATAAAAACCCAACTGTTTTACCTTATGGTCATTAGAGCGTAAAATAGAGGATTGTTGTATTTTCAGGAAAATTTGTCTGTGCAGAATGATTTAAATATTGATCAGTGGGTGATGGCAAGAGATCGTTACCGTTTAAATCGTTTGCGTAAAGATAAAAAAGCCAATGCAGCAGAGATTGAAAAATTATTTGAACAATCTAATGCCAAAGTAAGACAGCGATTTGAACGTCTCCCTAAAATTAAACTGAATCAGGATTTACCTGTTTCTCAATATGCTGATCGTTTAATTGATGCAATTCAAAAGCATCAGGTCATTATTGTGGCGGGTGAGACGGGTTCGGGTAAAACCACACAGCTTCCTCAGATTGCAATGTTAGCAGGCCGTGGCTTAACCGGTATGATTGGACATACTCAACCACGTCGTTTAGCTGCGCGTAGTGTTTCTCAACGTATCGCAGAAGAAGTTGGCGAAAAGCTTGGCGAATCGATTGGTTTTAAAATTCGTTTTAATGAACAAGGTTCGCAAGATTCAATTGTACGGTTAATGACCGATGGTATTTTGCTTGCCGAGTTAGGCAATGACCGCTTCTTGTCTAAATATGACACGATCATTATTGATGAAGCGCATGAACGCTCACTCAATATCGATTTTATTATGGGTTATTTAAAGCAGTTACTGCCAAAACGCCCAGATCTAAAAGTGATTGTGACTTCGGCAACTTTAGATGTAAATCGTTTTAGTAACTACTTTAATAATGCACCAGTTTTTGAAGTAGAAGGTCGTAGTTATCCTGTCGAAGTGCTTTATCGCCCAATTTCAGAAATGAATATTGGCGGCAGTGATGACGATGAGTTTGATGATTTTGAAGAAAACCTTCCTCGTGCAGTTGTACAAGCGGTAGAAGAATGCTTTGCGGATGCAGAGGCAAAAGGTCATCCAGAACATGCCGATATTCTGATTTTCTCAAGCACAGAGCAAGAAATTCGTGAGTTGCAGGAAACGTTGCAAAAGTACGGACCAAGACATACCGAAATTTTACCGTTGTATGCACGCTTAGCTGTTTCTGAACAACAAAAGATTTTTAGTCCGGGTGGAAAAGGTCGTCGTATTATTATTGCGACGAACGTAGCCGAAACTGCACTTACGGTTCCAAATATTCGTTATGTGATTGATAGTGGTTTTGCTCGTATATCGCGTTATAACTACCGTTCACGTGTACAACGCTTACCAATTGAAGCCATTTCTCAAGCCGCAGCCAATCAGCGTAAAGGGCGTTGTGGTCGTATTGCTCCAGGTGTGTGTATTCGTTTATATAGCGAAGAAGATTTTTTAAGTCGCCCTGAGTTTACCGAACCTGAAATTAAACGAACCAACTTGGCTTCGGTTATTTTGCAAATGCAGAGCTTAGGGTTAGGTGAGTTAGAAAACTTCGATTTTATTGAGCCACCAGATTTCCGCCTTGTAAATGATGGCCGTAAACTGTTGATTGAGTTAGGTGCCCTTAACGAGAAGAAAAATGAGCTGACCAAAGTTGGGCAAATGATGGCACGTATGCCAATTGACCCACGACTTGCTCGTATGATTATTGGTGGTGCGCATTTTGGTGTGCTCAAAGAAATCTTAATTGTAGTGAGTGCTTTAGCTGTTCAGGACCCGCGTGAGCGTCCGGCAGATAAACAGATGCAAGCTGACCAAAAACATGCATTATTCCGCGAGGCAGATTCAGATTTTCTGTTTTATTTGAAACTTTGGGAGACTTTAAATCCTAAAGGTGAAGCAGGGATGTCTGAAAATAAACGACGTCAATTTGCCAAGCAGCATTTCTTAAGCTGGTTGCGTTTACGTGAATGGAAACAGACACACCAGCAATTGGTTGAGTTAGCCGAAGGCTTAAAACTTAGTTTTAATGAAAAAGCTGCAAATTATGAAAACTTGCATCGTGCGTTGCTGACAGGTTTATTATCGTTCATTGCCAATAAAACTGATGAACGAAATACCTTTATGGCAGTGCGCCAGCAAAAGGCTAAAGTTTTCCCTGCGAGTACTTTGCATAAAACCAATACCTCTTGGGTGATGGCTTTTGAGATGGTCGAAACCTCTCAAGTGTACTTACGTACTTTAGCCAAAATTGACCCTGAATGGATTTTGCTTGCTGCACGTGATTTATTGAAATATCACTATTTTGAGCCGCATTGGTCTAAGAAAGCTGGGATCGTAAATGCATATGCACAAATTTCGTTGTTTGGTTTAATTATTGAGCCGAAACGGTTAATTAATTTTGAGAAAGTTGATCAGCCTGCTGCCCATGAGATTTTCTTACGCGATGCATTAACCACGGGTAACTTGGGTACGATTCCACCATTTTTAAAACACAACTTACTTAAGCTTGAAGAAGTAGAGCGAGTTGAAGATAAATTGCGTCGTCGTGATTTAGTGGTCGATGAAGAAACGATTTATCAGTTTTATGCGTCTAAAATTCCGGAAGAAATTGCGAGCCGTCGTAGCTTTGAAGACTGGCGTGCCACAGTAGAAGCAAATAATCCACGTTATTTATTTATTGACGATGAGGCGCTTTGGCTCAATGACCGACCAACAACGCAGCAATTTCCAGATCATTTGCACAATGGTCAGCTACGTTTAGCAACCACATATCATTTTGACCCGAGCCATGACGAAGATGGTGCAACTGTTCAAATTCCTGTGCAGGCGCTGCCTCAGGTTGATGAAAATATTTGGTCATGGGGAATTCCGGGTTGGCGCCAAGATTTAATTGAGGCTTTACTTAAAGCTTTACCAAAAGACAAGCGTCGTAATGTGGTGCCAATTCCTGATACAGCCCGTAAGCTCATGCAAGGCATTGATGCTGTACATTTACGTGAACATATTTTCAGTTATTTAGCTTTTGCCTTGCGTGGTGAGCAAATTACCGAAAAAGATTTTTCGTTTGAACGTATTGACCCATATTTGGTGCCTTTCATTAAAGTGATTGATGAAAAAGGCAAGCTGATTGCTAAAGGTCGTGATTTACCTGAGTTAAAAGCGCGTTGCCGCGTGGAAACACATCGTCCAGTCAAACAGCAAAAAGGTGAGTTTAAAGACTTTCCTGAAAACTTTACTTTCGAGGCTTCTCATAAAGTTACGGGCGTTGTAGTCAAACAATATCAGGCTTTAGTACCGACCAAGGCTTTTGCTGAGCTCGAAGCTAAAGATGAGTCAGGCATTGTTATTCAAACGTTTAACGATCAAGCTGAGGCGATTAAACAGCATCGCGAAGGGATTATTCGTCTGGTTCATATGCAGCTTGGTGACTTGGTTCGCCAGTTGAAAAAGCAGATTTCAAAACCGCTCGCGTTGGCTTATTCACCTTTAGGAGATAAAGCTAAGCTTGAGCAGATGTTGGTCTATGCAACCTTGCAAATGGCAATTACGACTTTGCCCATTAACGCTGATGAATTTAATAAGCTGCTAGATCAGGTCAAAAAGCAATTTTTGAGTCATGGGCAGCAAGCACTTGAGCAATTAAGTGATATTTATATTCAATGGCAGCAAATTCGCCGTCAGCTTTTAGTGCTTGATCCAGATGTGTTTGGACGCAGTATTGATGATATTGAAGATCAACTAGATCTCATGTCACTTGGCAATTTTGTTTACCGCCAACCGGTTGATCTTTGGCAGGAATACCCGCGTTATTTAAAAGCATTGCTATTGCGTTTAGATCGATTGCCAAATAATCTACAGCGAGATCATGCTGCTATTGACGATGTCGATCCATGGATGGACAAGGTATTTAAATTCAAAAACAATCCCAAAATCAAAGAATTGTATTTGATGTTGGAAGAATTCCGCATTTCTTTATTTTCTCAACCGATGAAAACTAAGATGCCTATTTCGCCAACTCGACTGCAAAAGTTATGGGATCGTTTGGGAATCAGTTAAGATAGATCGGGGTCTGTTTATGTTGTTGTTTAGCCTACAACGCAATTTATAAATGAAAGATTAACAGACCCTATTCATTTTTTTAGGAGTTTTACATGGGCATTCGTATCACAGGTACTGGGTTATTTCACCCAACAGAAATCATTTCTAATGAAGAACTGGCCGACAGTTTAAATGCTTATGTGGAACAATATAACCAAGAGAATGCAGAGAAAATTGCAGCAGGTGAGCTAGAAGAGTTACGTGGTTCTAGTGCTGAATTTATTGAAAAAGCGTCTGGTATTAAGCGCCGTTACGTGATTGAGAAATCAGGTATTCTCGATCCAAATCGTTTGCGTCCTCGTTTGTCTGAACGTTCAAATGATGAACTTTCACTTCAAGCAGAGTGGGGTGTTATTGCTGCGAAACAGGCAATGGAAAATGCAGGCGTAACTGCTGAAGATATCGATGTTGTAATTTTGGCATGTTCAAACATGCAGCGTGCTTATCCAGCTGTAGCGATTGAAATTCAGTCGGCACTCGGTATTCAAGGGTATGCCTATGACATGAACGTTGCATGTTCAGCTGCTACTTTTGGTTTGAAACAAGCGGCAGATGCAATCCGTTCAGGTGCTCGCCGTGTTTTATTGGTGAATGTCGAGATTACATCTGGTCACCTAGACTACCGTAACCGTGATTGTCACTTCATTTTTGGTGATGTTGCAACGGCTTCTATTATTGAAGAAACCACGACTAAAACTGGTTTTGAAATTTTAGATATTCATTTATTTACTCAATTTTCAAACAACATTCGCAATAACTTCGGTTTCTTAAACCGTAGTGAAGATGCAGTGGTTGATGACAAGCTGTTCCGTCAAGATGGCCGCAAAGTATTTAAAGATGTTTGTCCGCTCGTAGCAAAAATTATTAATGCACAGTTGGAAAAAATGCAGTTAACCGCAAACGATATTAAGCGTTTCTGGTTACACCAAGCCAATGCCAACATGAATGAATTAATCTTGAAATATGTGGCTGGTAAAGAGGCAGATTTAAGCCGTGCGCCAATTATTCTAGATGAGTTTGCCAATACCTCTTCAGCAGGCGTTATTATTGCTTTACACCGTACAGGCCATGAAGTGGATGATGGTGAATATGGCGTGATTTCATCTTTCGGTGCTGGTTATTCAGTCGGTTCGATCGTTGTACAAAAGCACATTGCTTAAGTTGCAAAGTTAATTAAAAACGCTCGTAAGAGCGTTTTTTTATGAGCGAAATCATATAAAAAAGCGGACCAAAATTGGCCCGCTGAGATTGAATCAAAAGTTATTAAAACTTTTTGGTGTAGTTTACAAACAAGCGGTCTTCACCAAAGTCATTGCCGTGTTTAACATTGTAATCAATGCGAATGTATTGCAGCGCAATACCCTTTAACAATGGCTGTTGAAATGCATAGTTTAAAATCACATTCGACTCAGTTTCATGGTTTTTCTCACCATTGGCTGCTTTAAAGTCATGGCCGTAAACATATTTCACCATCGCATTTAAGCCCGGTACAAAGTCTTTAAAGTCATAGCCGTACATCACATGGTAAGACTTTTCATCTTCTTTAAAGAAACCCGTTGCATTCCAGTTAATGAAATACGTTTCTGGCAAGAAACCATCCGGTAGAGGGTAAGCCGATTCACCCATAATCTGTTGGTACCCCAAGCCAAAGGTATGGTTTTTTACTTTAAGAGTCTCCAGCACCCCAATGTTTTGCGCATCAATATCAAAAGTATTGCCATCATCTTTTGCATTAAAGTATTTAAACTTAGACGTAAGAGCGAAATTAGGTTGTTTCCATGTATGCTCAAGCCCTACATAGTGTTTATTGTAGAGGTCTTCTAAATTACCAAAGTAATATTCGCCCTTGAGTGACGGCGTAAATTGATAGCGCAGGTCAATGTAGTTAAGGCCATCAGATTCTTTAGTAACTCCATTTGAAGTAAATGAAAACTTTTTAAAGTCTTCTTCATTTCGTGGAGATACTTTTTCAACCCGACCAATCTCAGCGTAAAGTTGATCTGAAAGTTGTGACTTAAGATTGGTTCCCCAATAAGAGGCAAGCAGTTGTCGGCTAGCGTCGACAGCTGTTACAGGTAAATCGAGCCAGAGTTCACCGACACTTAAAAGAGTTCTGTCATAACCCAGTTTTAAAGTCGCGCCGTATTTTAGATAGTCTGATGCCTGAGATTGTGTTTCTTTATTAAAAGGCAAAACTGTGTCGGCGACATGTTTATCTGAACTCAAGCGCACGGCGTATTGAACAGAAGCATCGGCACCAATGGTAATGGGCTTATCTGCAATTTGCAGAGGGGTGTCATGCATTTTCGATTTATAAAATAATGACGCTGCCTGAGACCAGCTGCCGGTATCTTTGAGCGCATCATTATCAAAATTACGGTTGATATAGGCATTTTTTAGCGTGAACTTCCATTCATCTTCGCTTTGTTGAGCCGTATCTGCTGCCCATAAACTTGAGCTAGTCAAAAAACCTAATAATGTTGCTATCGCTAAAGTGTGTGGTTTAAAACGGTGTAATAATTCCATAATCCATTTCCAAAAAGATGCGCCAGTCCTCGGCGCATTTATATTTACTGCTGGGTAAGCGTGTTTTGAGGGTTAAAAGTTGATGGCGTTTGTGCAGCAACAGACGCTTTTAGATTGACCATAAATATTGCAAGTGCAGCAATCACACCCGGAATTGCAATCGCTAAGAAATTCATTTGGTGAGGAAGCTCAAAGGTGAGTAGGGCTCCGGTTAAAACTGGACCGATAATCGCGCCAATACGACCAATTCCAGATGCCCAGCCCATACCAGTTGAACGAAGTGCTGTTGGATAGAACTGCGCAACGAAAGTGTAGAGTAAGATTTGAGAACCAATTGTGGCAGCACCAGCAATTGCAATCAGGCTATATAAAATAAATTGTGGACTATTAATGCCAAGCAGAATTAAAGCGGCTGATCCCACAATAAACATGATCGTAATAACAGGTTTTAAATGGAATTTATCTGCTAAAGCACCACCACCAATTGCACCCACCATGCCGCCAATATTGAGCGCGAAGAGGAACAACATGCTCGCACCTAATGAATAGCCTGCTTGCAGCATGAGTTTAGGTAACCAGCTTCCTAAGGCATACACCATGAGTAAGCACATAAAGAAAGCAATCCAGAACATAAATGTGCTGAAAGTACGGCCTTGTTGGAAAAGTGCACGGACAGGTGCATCTGTCGTTGTACTTTCATTTAACACCAGTTGAGTATTGGCGTTTACCTGCGTTTCTGGTGCAATTTTACTCACAATACTTTTTGCCTGTTCGCTATGGCTAGATTTCACTAAAAAGGCGAGAGACTCTGGCAAAAATTTCCAAATGAGTGGCAGTAATAACAGGGGAATACCCGCAATTAAAAACATGATTTGCCAGCCCATATCTTTAACGAGCCATGCGCCGAGTAGAGCAGATGTCATGCCCCCAATTGCATAGCCACTAAACATGATTGCGACCAAGGTACTACGGATTTTTTTAGGGGCATATTCGGTCATAAGTGCCACAACGTTTGGCATAACGCCGCCAATCCCAAGACCTGCAATAAAGCGTAAAATAGCAAATTCAGTTGGCCCTTTAGCAAAGGCACCCATAAAGGTAAATCCGCTAAATAAAGTGACACAAATCAGGATGGTTTTTTTACGTCCCAGTTTGTCTGAAAGTGTGCCGAAAATCATGGCACCGAACATCATCCCGAATAGCGCAGCACTGGCGAGTAAACCGGCTTCTACCGCAGTTAATGACCATTGCTGCATTAAGAGAGGAAGAGCAACCCCATAAATAACTAAATCATATCCATCAAAAATAATAATAAGTAAGCACCAGATTAAAACTTTCCAATGAAAAGATGTAAAACTGGCTTTATCAATTAACTCATTAATATTAACCTTGCTCGTATCCATTTTCTTCACCTCCAATTTGTGAAGCATCGCGTTATTTTTTAATAAACTATTTTGTTATTGGATTAGAGTCAAAAACCTAATTGATATATCTTTATGCCTTTTAGGTATCTTACTTTTGTTAATTTAAATAATTGAAAAATATAATTTATTTTAATTTGGTGAGTTGGTCTTATTACAATGTTTAAAATGGGGTTGAATATTGTATTATGAGAATTCTAAGGGTTTTATAGATGTTTTTTTATAGATTTTTTTGATGAGAATCACAGTTAAAAATATAGTTAGTTTTATATTATGAATTGAAGTGAAAATATAAAAATAAAATACTAAAGTCTATTATTTAATTATTTTAAAGATTTATCTTAAAAATGAAATTTAATCTATATTCAATAAAAAATCGCCAAATCAGAATGAGCAAATTATTTGCTGTCTGATTTGGCGATTTAAGCTTTATTTTAGCTGGGGGATTTAGATAAAAAACTTAATTTGGGGCTGGAGCTGATCGTGGTGTAAGAATGAAATGGGCGATTACACCAATACAAATACCCCAAAAAACTGAGCTTAATCCAAGGAAATGCATGCCTGATGCTGTCGCTAAAAAGGTAATAAGTGCGGCATCACGTTGATTGTCATTTTTCATGGCAACAGAAATATTGGTGGCAATGGCACCTAACAAAGCTAAACCAGCCAGTGCTGCAACCAACTCTTTAGGAAGGAGGCTAAAGAGCATGACAATACTGCCAGCAAATAAGCCTCCTAAAATATAAAAAATCCCGTTGGCGATTCCTGCGATATACCGTTTTTCTTTGAGTTCATGTGCATCTTTGCCCATACATAAAGCAGCGGTAATTGAAGCCAGCACAATCGTAATACCGCCGATGCAAGCAACAGCTAAAGAGGCAATACTGGTAACAGTAATAATGGGTTTGGCTGGTGTGTCGTAACCGCTGAGTTTCATAATCGCCATACCCGGTAAAAATTGGCCGGTTAGACTGACTAAAATGAGAGGAACAGCGAGGTTGAGTGTTGAGTTCCAAGTCCATTCCGGGCTAATCCACTGCGGGATCGCTAAACTAAAACTCACATCAACCGGATTCATTTTGCCTAAAATGAGGCTTAATAAAACTCCGGCAGCTAACACCCAAATCATGGTGTAGCGGGGCATTAAACGTTTGGCAATTAAAAAGACAATGAGCATGCTAAAGACAATAAAAGGCATGCTATCAGATGCAGTAAATAGGCCAATACCGAATTGGAAAAGAATACCTGCCATCATGCCGGCAGCGACATCTTGCGGAATCCATTTAAGTAACTTATCGAAGTAACCTGTAACGCCAATTAAAAAAATAACGATGGCAGAAGTAATATAGGCGGCTACCGCTTCATTCAACGAGACATTGGGAAATAGGGTAACTAATAGGGCAGTACCCGGTGCAGACCACGCAGTTATGACAGGCGTTTTATATTTAATTGAAAGATAAATCCCTGAAACGGCGGCACCAATTGAAATTCCCCAAATCCATGACACCATCATATCGGTAGAGACATGGGCACGTTGAGCAGCTTGGAAAAAAATAATCAGTGGGCCTGAGTAGGAAATTAAAACCGCAAGAAAGCCAGCAACAGTGGCTGATATAGACCAGTCATTTTTTAATGTCTTTAACAGGGTTACCATTGTTTGATTGCCTCCATGCAAATCATATTATTTACCCAATCATGCAAAAAGATCAGGGTTAACCCTGATCTCCACCTCCGACCGGAATGACTGACCCAGTCATATACGATGCTTCATCTGATGCAAGAAATAAAATTGCATTCACTTGTTCTTGAATTGTGCCATAACGGCCCATAAATGTTCGATCTATGGTTTGATCAACCACTTGCTGCATCCAGTCTTTTTCATTTTGACTTAACGGATTGGCGTTACGTGGCACTTTACGAGGGGGTGCTTCAGTTCCACCAGTCGCAACGGCATTGACTCGAATTCCATCTTTAGCATGTTCAAAAGCAAGCGATGCTGTTAGAGCATTTACACCGCCCTTAGATGCAGAATAAGGAATACGATTAATACCACGGGTTGCAATTGAAGATACATTTACAATAACCCCCAATTGTTGCTTAATCATGGCGGGCAACACAGCGCGGCAGCACCATAAAGTTGGAAACAATGAGCGATTTACTTCCTTAATGATCTCTTCTTCGGAAAACTCTTCAAAAGGTTTCATCCAGATCGCGCCGCCTACATTATTAATCAGGATATCTACCCGACCATAGTGTTCAATGGCTTTTGCAACTACTGCTTGTGCACCTGCATAGGTTTCAAGGTCAGCATTAATCGTGACAGCATCACCGCCTGCACTCTGAATTTCTTTGAGAACGTCTTCAACATATTCAGAGCGGTCAGCCATGATGACTTGTCCGCCTTCAGCCGCGATTTGTAAGGCTACGCCACGACCAATGCCTTGAGCACTACCCGTAACAATCACGACCTTATCGGTAAATCTTTGACGGTTTGACATAGATAACTTCTCCACCCTGAGTTAGTTTGCAGAGAATTTTTCAAACAAGAAACTAGCAGGTTTGATATTTTCAGTTTCTAACCAGCCACGAACAGCTTCTACCATTGGCACCGGTCCACATAGATAAACATCGACGTCGCCACCGTTTAACCATTCACTTTCAATATGACCCGTTACATAGCCTTTGCGTTCATGCTGACTTTCAGGACTTGCAACCACAGTTCGGTATTCGAACCATGGGAATTTATCCTGCAATTCATTGAGTTTTTCTAGAGCAACCAAATCAAAGTCATTGGTGACACCAAAGACTAAACGAACAGGCTGTTCTGAACCTTTTTCCTCAAGCACTTGTAACATCGACATAAATGGGGCAATGCCGGTACCGCCTGCGAGCATCAGCACTGGGCGAGCTACATTACGTAAATAGAAGCTACCGAATGGACCAGTAAAAGTCATTTTGTCGCCAGCTTGGGCATTCTTACTTAAAAACTCACTCATTTTGCCGTTCGGCACGTTACGGACTACAAAGCCAGTTAAGCGATTGCCCGGTTTTGAGCTAAATGAATATGAACGTGTTTCGCCAGTTTCAGGAATTGCAACATTCACATATTGACCTGCAAGGAAATGAATATCCGGTTGACCTTCATCAAGTTGGATATCAAATGTGATGGTTGAATCTGATAAGTTTTCAACGCGGGCTAATGTGCCTTGGAAGCTATGAATTGCAGTTTTGCAAACATCTGACGAGGCTTGAATTTGGAATACGGCATCTGAAGTTGGACGACATTGGCAAGCAAGAATATAGCCTTGCTCAGCTTCTTCAGGGGTTAACGCATCTTCAATATAGGTTTCTTCTGGCATGTCATAACTACCGGACTCGCAAAATGCGCGGCAAGTTCCACATGCTCCATCACGGCAATCCAAAGGAATATTAATTTTTTGGCGATAAGCTGCGTCAGATAGAGTTTCGCCCTGAGCTACGTTAATGAAACGTGTAACACCATCTTCAAATTGAAGTGCAACATTGTGGTTTAACATGGCATGTATCCTACAGAATATTTGAAACTTTTGCCCTCAGCCAACCATCCGTTTAACTGAGGGGGTATGTCTTAAAGGTGGTAAATATCAATGACTTGATTGATGTAGTCATTTTTCAAAACGACATACTTGCTCAAGATTTTTGGTTGATCACCTGAAAAATCGATCACATAACGTGACATACCGAAATAGCTGTAATTTGTCTTGTAACGGAAACTCAAGGTATTCCAGTTAAAGCGAACAGTGACTTTGTCGCCATCACGCTCTACGACTTCAACGTTGGCAATATTGTGGCTTGTGCGTGTGTCTGGCATGGTTGCAGATGAGCGCTCGGTTTTAATACGGAACACGCGATCTTCTAAACCTTGACGGTCCGGATAATAAATAAGTGAAATTTCAGATTGCGGATCTTCAGTTAATCTGTCGTCATCATCCCACGCTGGCATCCAGAAAGATGCTTCCGGTGCATAGCATTCAAGCCAGTCATCCCATTGTTCATCATCTAAAAAACGAGCTTCGCGATAGAGAAACTGAGCAATATTTTCTAAAGTTGCTTTGTCTTGAGCACTCATGCTGTTTCTCCCTGATCAGCAATTTCTTTCTCTGATACAATCGCGTGTTTCATGGTGTGTAACCAATATTGATGTTGGGCAAGATAAAGACCTTCATCTTCAGTTTTGATACCACTTAACATGGGTTTTAAACCAATTTCGTTTGCTGCATCGTCTGGTCCATAAATCCAATGTTTTGAACCACGACACATGTCATTCCACTCAAGTGCAATACCTGCGTAGCCTGCCTGACAAGCACGGAATTCTTCTAAATCGTCTGGTGTTGCCATGCCTGAAGCATTGAAGAAATCTTCATATTGGCGGATACGACGTGCACGAGCTTCAGGTGCTTCGCCTTTAGGCGCGATACAGTAAATGGTAACTTCGGTTCTATTGACTGAAAGTGGGCGAAGTACACGAATTTGCGAACCGAACTGATCCATCAAATAAACGTTTGGATAGAGACACAAATTACGTGAACGCTCGATCATCCATTTCGACATCGCTTCACCGTATTTTTCGGTGTATTCATCTGCTTTCGGGAAGTTTGGACGGTCTTCTGGGTTTGCCCATTGTGTCCAAAGCAACATGTGACCATTTTCAAAGCCATACGAGCCACCGCCTTGTTTACCCCAAGAACCTGCACTCATGGCACGGATATTATCGGCAGCTTGAGTTTCTTTACGGTGCTGGGTCGTTGCTGCATAGTTCCAGTGCACAGCAGAAACGTGGTAACCATCGGCGCCATTTTCAGCGGTGAGTTTCCAGTTACCTTCGTAGGTATAGGTAGATGAACCACGTAAAACTTCAAGGCCATGTTCAGACTGATCAACAATCATGTCGATGATTTTGGTGGTTTCACCCAAGAACTCTTCAAGTGACGGAACGTCGGGATTTAAGCTACCGAATAAGAAGCCTTTGTAGCTCTCAAAACGAGCCACTTTTTTAAGGTCATGTGAGCCTTCTTGGTTAAAACAGTCAGAATAGCCTGCTTCACTTGGATCTTTAACCTTGAGTAATTTACCCGAGTTATTAAACGTCCAACCGTGAAAAGGACAGGTATATGTTGCTTTGTTACCACGTTTATAACGGCAAAGTTGTGCTCCGCGGTGTGAACACGCATTGATCATGGCATTGAGTTCGCCGTTACGGTTACGTGCAATAATGACCGGCTGACGACCAATGTGCGTGGTGTAATAGTCATTATTGTTTGGAATTTGGCTTTCGTGTGCTAAATAAACCCAATTCCCTTCGAAGATATATTTCATTTCGAGGTCGAATAAGGCTTCGTCAGTAAACACTGAGCGATGAAGTTTAAATTCACCTGTATCGATGTTATCGACAAGTAATTCATCAATACGGTCAAGATGGCTAGTATTGATTACAGGAATACGTGGCATGTCCGTTCTCCGACTTTCCAAAAGTGTGGAAGTCACCAAGGCCTTAGCTACTCTTAAAGGTCTTGATATCCTAATATTGTCAATGAAGCGCCTGAGTGCGCTGGGTGTTTAACAGTGAATTGATGAAGATGAATCACGGGAAGGTTGGCAAGAAGGCTTTTTTCACCAAGCGATTCATCACTTCATCGGTTTGTTGCTTGTATATACCTTAAAAGAATGGTTAAACTGTGTCTAAGACTGAATTTGCATTTTTTTATATCTTAAAGGTATGGAAACCTGATGGAACTAAGACATTTACGGTATTTTGTGGCTGTTGTTGAAGAACAGAGCTTTACAAAGGCGGCCGAAAAACTATTTATTGCTCAACCACCTTTGAGTCGACAGATTCAAAATCTGGAAAGTGAGCTTGGAATTCAACTGTTTGAGCGCGGAAGCCGTCCTTTACAGACAACCCCAGCCGGACATTTCTTTTATCAGCACGCTGTTAAACTTTTGTCGAATGCTGAAGAAATAAAAAGTATGACCAAGCGTATTGGTCTCATTGAAAGAAGTATGACCATTGGTTTTGTTGGGTCTTTGCTCTACGGTTTACTGCCACGAATTATCTATTTATTTCGTCAACAGCAACCTCATCTGAACATTCAACTCATGGAGTTAAGTACAACCGAACAGTTACAGGCATTAAAGGAAGGACGTATTGATGTCGGGTTTGGTCGTTTAAGAATTAGCGACCCTGCTGTGAGACGTATTCTTTTACGTAAAGAGCGTTTGGTGGTTGCCGCGCATACGAGTCATCCCATAGCTCAACGTACGGAAGGGGTATATCTAGCCGACTTGATTGATGAAAAGATGTTTATGTATCCCACATCGCCTAAACCTAATTTTTCTACTCAGCTTTTAAACATCTTTGCCGAGCATAGTTTGGTTCCGAAAAATTTGCATGAAATACGCGAAATTCAATTGGCTCTGGGCCTAGTCGCAGCGGGAGAAGGGATTTGTATTATTCCAGCAAGTGCCGACACTATCCGTTTTCCTCATTTAAACTACATTCCGATTTTAGATAACGGCGCAGTCAGTCCGATTTTTATTACTGCTCGCGCAATGGACCGAAGTGAAGACTTACAGCTTTTATTTGATTGTATTTATCAGGTTTATGATTTAGAAGGTATTCCATATAAACGCACCGTTTTTACGCTCGATCAGAACCCGATAGATGATTCAAACGGTATTGATTTTTAAATAAAGTGAATGCATAGCCTCAAGGTTGAAGCTATGCAAAATATTGATATTTTATTGCACTTGAGCTGGGAAACCATCTTCTTCAAGTGCTTCGGTAATTTTATCGACGCTTTCACTGCTTTCAACAGTCACGATTTTTGTCGCTAAGTCTACATCTACTTTTGCATTTGGATCGACATCTTGAATTGTCGCAGTCACACCACGAGCGCAGCCGCCACAAGTCATATTTTCAATAAGTAATTTCATATTCATACTCCATCAAGAACGAGATATTTGTTTGGATAACACTGAGTCTAAACCTTGTCATGATTGTAAGGTCAAGACCATTTTTTTAAAAAATATGCTTGACCTTCCCATGATGGGAATCTGTATGCTCGATACAGAATATTAAATTTTGCAGATTTGCAGAGGTGTTTGATGGACTCAAAAAACACAAAATTGCCAGCATATAGTGAAACACTTCCAATTGAGGGCATGACTTGTGCCTCGTGTGTAGGTCGTGTCGAAAAAGCACTTAAGAAAGTTGAAAATGTAGAGATTGCCAATGTTAATTTGGCAACAGAAAAAGCCGTTGTTTATTCAAATCAACCGATTCAGCGTGAAGCACTGGTTAAAGCAGTTGAACGAGCAGGTTATGATGTTCCAAAAGCTGCACCATTAGAGTTGTCTATTGAAGGCATGACTTGTGCATCTTGTGTTGCACGTGTTGAAAAAGCGCTTAAAAAAGTAGACGGCGTTCAAGAAGCAACCGTCAACTTAGCAACAGAACAGGCTTGGGTACAAGCAGATGCATCAGTCAATGTTGAAAATCTTATTCGCGCCGTTAAAAAAGCAGGTTACGACGCGAAAGCATCTGAAAAAAATCAAGATGAGCAACTCGACAAAAAAGCGTCAGAATTAGATCAGCTTAAAAAAGATTTAATCATTTCGATTTTATTGGCTTTACCTGTATTTATTTTGGAAATGGGTTCACATCTCATTCCAGCTTTTCACATGTGGGTCATGCACACCATTGGTCAATATAATAGCTGGCTTTTACAGTTTGTTTTGACCACATTAGTACTTGTTTTTCCGGGTCGCCGTTTTTATCAAAAAGGGATTCCAGCCTTATGGCGTTTAGCACCCGATATGAACTCGCTGGTTGCTGTTGGAACCTTGGCTGCCTACAGTTTTTCGGTTGTGGCAACCTTCATGCCACAGGTATTACCCCAAGGCACGGTCAATGTTTACTTTGAAGCGGCTGCCGTTATTGTCAGTTTAATTTTGCTTGGGCGATATTTTGAAGCCAAAGCCAAAGGCCGAACCTCGCAAGCGATTCAACATTTAGTGGGAATGCAGCCTAAAACTGCCCGCATCCAGCGTGATGGTCAAGTAGTAGAAGTTGCTGTTGCTGAAGTGGTCAGTGGAACTATTGTAGAAATTCGTCCGGGTGAGCGTGTGCCAGTCGATGGCGAAGTAGTCGAAGGACACAGCTACATTGATGAATCTATGATTACGGGAGAACCCGTTCCTGTTGAAAAAATAATAGGACAGCAGGTGGTGGGCGGTACAGTCAATCAAAACGGTACTCTAAACATTCGGGCAACCGCCGTTGGTTCTTCGTCTGTACTTTCACAAATTATACGTATGGTTGAGCAGGCCCAAGGTTCTAAACTTCCGATTCAGGGGTTGGTTGATAAAGTCACTATGTGGTTTGTGCCTGTAGTGATGTTAATTGCTGCAATTACTTTCTTGGCTTGGTTTATTTGGGGACCAGAGCCTGCGCTCACTTTTGGTTTAGTGAATGCCGTTGCGGTACTGATTATTGCGTGTCCTTGTGCGATGGGACTTGCAACACCAACTTCTATTATGGTCGGTACGGGACGTGGTGCTGAGTTAGGTGTCCTGTTCCGTAAAGGTGAAGCTTTGCAGCTTTTACAAGAAGCGCAGGTTGTTGCAGTTGATAAAACGGGTACGCTCACCGAGGGTAAACCGACACTGACAGACTTTAATGTGCAATCAGGTTTTGAACGTAAACAAGTGCTGACTTTAGTTGCCTCTGTCGAAGCCAAGTCTGAACATCCAATCGCCCTCGCAATTGTTCAAGCAGCAGAAAGCGAAGGCCTAGACTTATTACCCGTAACAGCATTTAACTCGATTACAGGTTCAGGTATTGAGGCGGAAGTTTCAGGTCAAAAAGTACAAATTGGCGCAGACCGTTATATGCATCAACTTGGTTTAAACACCAGTTCATTCCAAGCGATTGCGGCTCAGTTAGGTGAAGAGGGCAAAACACCGCTTTATGTTGCCATTGACCAGCAACTTGCAGCAATTATTGCCGTGGCAGACCCAATTAAAGAAACAACCTATGCTGCGATTGATGCCTTGCATCAATTAGGTCTCAAGGTTGCCATGATTACTGGAGACAACCGTCATACGGCACAAGCCATTGCCAAAAAGCTAAAAATTGATGAAGTTGTGGCCGAGGTTTTACCCGAAGGCAAAGTCGATACAGTCCGCCAACTGCAAAAACAATATGGTCGCTTAGCTTTCGTTGGTGACGGTATTAACGATGCTCCAGCCTTGGCACAAGCAGATGTTGGCTTGGCGATTGGTACAGGAACAGATGTTGCCATTGAAGCAGCCGATGTTGTGTTGATGTCAGGCAGTTTAAAAGGCGTACCGAATGCAATTGCGTTAAGTAAAGCAACCATGCGAAACATACGTCAAAACCTGTTCTGGGCATTTGTATATAACGTAGCCCTGATTCCAATTGCAGCAGGTGCGCTATATCCCGCATTTGGCGTTTTACTCTCGCCAATGTTTGCAGCAGGCGCGATGGCACTTTCTTCGGTTTTTGTTTTAGGCAATGCGTTACGCTTAAAACATTTTCATGCGCCAGTAGAGTAAGGGTGCTGAAAATCAACTTTTGGTTTAAGATCATGACAGCAGGTCTTAAACCAAATTTAATATTTGAGGTGTGAGATGAATATCGGTCAGGCATCCAAACATTCAGGCATTTCAGCGAAAATGATTCGCTACTATGAAGAAATCGGTTTACTTGAAGCAGCTCAGCGTTCTGCTTCTGGCTATCGCATTTATTCAGAAACAGACCTTAAAACTTTAAACTTTTTAAAACATGCGAGAGAGTTAGGTTTTTCATCAGAACAGATGAAAGAACTTATTTCGCTTTGGAAAAACACAGATCGGCATAGTGCAGAAGTGAAAGCCTTAACGGTAAAACATATTGCCGAGTTAAAACAAAAAATCGCTCATTTACAAGAGATGGTTAATATTTTGCAGGCTTCAGCCGATGATTGCTGTGGTAACCAACAAGCTTCTTGTGCCATCTTAGATCACATTGAAAAAGGTGTGGGTGTAAGCTAAAACTTATAAAAATAAAAAGGAAAAATGATGACTTATACAGCTTCTTGTCTTTGTAATGGGATTCAACTACAAATTAATAGCGAATTAGAACCCATCATGGTTTGTCATTGTACACAATGTCAAAAAGCACAAGGGGCTGCTTTTGCTGCCATTACCCAAGTACAAAAAAGTGACTTAGATATTGTGCAAGGTGAAAATCTTTTACAAGCTTATTTTGCATCGCCAAATAAAAAGAGAGTGTTCTGTAAAACCTGTGGTTCACCGATCTGGAGTGAACGTCTAGATAAACCTGATGTGGTGCGTTTAAGGGTAGGGCTGATTAATGAAGAAATATCGACATCGTTAATTTCTCATGCTTTTGTGTCTTCAAAAGTGAAGTGGTATCCAATTTGCGATAATGCTCGCCAATATCAAAATGGGGTAGAAAACCCTTAAATATTAAGGTTAGATCGAATTTTATTCATTTGTAAAAAAACGTGAACAGCACTAGCCATGAATAAATAATGTGCTATAACTGTACTTAAGGTAATCGTAATATCTCCTCGATCTACAGGGAAACTTGGGACAGGGCAAAAGATACGATAAGACCTTACATATAGCTAGCAAAGAGCAAACCAAGAGATGGATAGACACAAATCTTAGATTGCTCACCGTTGCAGAAAAGCCCGTGAAACGGGCTTTTTTTAATGCCTGTAAAAACTATTTCTTATGTAGAGTTAGCTTATATTTTTAAATTATTTATGAAAAAGTAATGTAAAAATAATAAAATATTTCAAATATACAGACTATTCTGTATTGCTTTTTATTTTTATTCGCTGTACATTTAGTTAACGGTTTAAAGTTCAAGTTTAATAATGAACTCATGGTCGTTGTGGGAGATCTAAGAGCCTGCATTTTCCCCAAGATGCGGGTTTTTTTTATGCCTATAAAAAAGTAATCCTTAAATAAAAAATAAATAATTTATTGTTATTTAAAATATTTTAATTAGCCTACGATCTAAAGACGCGTAGGCTTTATATCTGAAAAATTATTTAGGCACGATAGGCAAGACAAGCTTTAGCACACGCTAAACATGCTTTTGCACAGATCTGGCAGTGTTCATGCTCATGTTTGCTGCATTCTGCTGCACAGAGTTGACATGCGTTTGCGCAAAGTTGCATTGCTGGCTCTGCTAATTCAGAGTTTCTTAACTCTAAAGACGTACAAAGTTGGCAGATCTCTACACATGTCATGCAATGCTTAATACATTCACGCATCATACTTACATGTTCTTCTTGCAAACAGGCTGCTGCACAGGTTTTGCAGGCAATCATACATTCAATGCAGGCTTGGATTGAGGTAGAGGTATCACAAAATAAAGAAGGATCGGTTTCTTGTTGCATTTCCATAAGAGTTCTCCTGTCGAAGACTATTATTAAAAAATAGAATATTGTTATCTTTTTTCATTTTATAAAATCATTTCTTTGGCAGGTGAGTTTGAAATGAAAGGTCTACAAACACTCAATAGGCAGTTAACCTCGTATAAGAATGTTACATCTCCTGTGTGTAGATCGGTTCGAGTTGATTTATAAAACGCAAAATACCAATTAAAAAATTAGGTTTAAAATTTGATTCGATATAATACTTTTGGCTAATTTCTTATTGTTTGAAATTTGTGCAAATTATCAGTGTGAACTTTAAGGGCACACGAAATGGAAAACGTTAATCAATACGCTCACGGAGCTGAGCATGAAGTCCACATACATTGCAAACGATCATTAAGCACACTAATACTGAGTATGTTCGTATTAATCGCAACAGGTCGTTAAAGGAAAAAGCACCCGAGGGTGCTTTTTCTATATGAATTTACAGAGGAAAATATGTTTAAGAGTTGATAAAGCCACGGCGTTTTTTGTAGGCTTTACGATCATAAGAAGGGATGTTTGATTGTTGGAGATCAATCGCAAGTTGTTTCTTGCGTTGAAACTGAACTTCGCTTAGAAGAGCAGCATAAATTTTGGGACGGTCAGTTTTAAACTTTTCTACATCCAACGGAATCGTATCTTCATTTTTGACAATGTACAAAACAGAGCCATTGCCATTCATTTCATAAATCGTCCAACCCACTCGTACAATGTAGAGTCCGGTTTTCTGATTCTTTCCTAAATAAGATTTAAAACCATCTGGATGAGGGCGAACATAAGCATTCATCATGCATCCTCGATCATCTGATTTATGTGATGAAAGCGGCGATCAATGAATTGATGGGGAGCAAGACATCATATTCAGTAAAATCACGATTTCTAGTTGTTTATATATTGATCAATTTGAAAATTTCAAGTAAGAAAAACGATTATTAAGTAAACTAAATGAGTGCAATATATTAAAAATTACAGCTTATTTTTTTGAGCGAAAATCTCGAGTTAGTTTTTTTATAAGCTAGTAAAAATAGCTCGTTATTTTCTATTTTTGTGATCAATTTTGCATATTTAAAATTGTTGAAACTGTAAGTGAATTTAAGGTCAGTTTAACTTAATTAATTGTTTTAAAAATAAATAATTAAATATTAATATTTCTTGTTACAACCATTTTGTCGACAATAGATATTCCTTTTTGACATATTTCGCCTAGCATAACTAAAGAGTTCGTTGCCTATGGTGTCATTTATGTTTATTGGACTTGTGGTCACCATTTTGTTGACTCCAGGCCCAACAAATACATTGTTAGCCTCAGCTGGAATACAAGCAGGGGTGAAGCAGTCTCTTAAACTTATTCCTGCTGAAGTGATGGGTTATCTCATTGCAATTACTTCTTGGGGTATTCTGCTGGAGTCAGTTTCACATTTTATCCCTTGGCTTCCTGCCTTATTAAAGTTAATAAGTGCAACTTTTATTCTCTATCTTGCATTTAAACTTTGGATAACATCAACAAATGACATCAAATTAGACACCCCACTGATTACGCCTAAGGCCTTATTTGTCGCAACACTTTTAAATCCTAAAGCTTTACTCTTTGCTTCTGCTATTTTTCCACATGCAGCATGGGAAGTGCTTCACGTATATTTTGTTCATATTGCTGTTTTTTTATCATTAATTACACCCATTGCATTTTTATGGATTGCTTTTGGAACCGTATTAATTTCAAACAAAGTAACTTGGTTAAACCAACGTAATTTACAACGTACGGCTGCATTTATCTTAACTTTTTTTGCTATGCCAATCGGCTATTCTGCGATTAGCTCATTTTAAACTTAACCCATTATTTATATTAAAAATTTAATTTTCAGGAGATTTTCATGACAAGATTAAAAGTAATTATCAAGGATCAGTTTGATAAAGAATCAATTGCTTTGGCAAAAGTTAGACCAATGAATGATCACGCACTTGAACTTCATAAGAGCGTTGAACATATTGAAATTAATGATGATATTATTTTGCCTAATATGGATTTGCTCTATGAAAATCCAAAAGATGGCAAAATTTATCAATTAATTGGACCTTTCAGCGAGGAATAGGTCTTAAATTAAGTTTACGATAATCATGAGTAGAGCTTGTGTCTGGTTTGATCTTAACAATAGAAATTTTAGTTAAGTTTTGGTGAAAATTAAGTCAAATTAACGTACAGACACAATTAAAATATTGAACATCTAAAATGATTATGGGACTATGCCTGTGCAAAAGTGTGACCTAATCCACACTTTTGTATTTCAGGATTAAGTGGATTTCACTAAGCCCATTCCTTCAATGAGAAGTAGGAATGGGCTTTTTCTATTCAAGTTATTCTTTAAATGTTTCATCTAAAGCTTGCTGAACAGCTTCTATACGTGACTTACACGCTTTATAAGCACTAATCGATTCTTCAACAATTTTCATTAAATTATCAATATCAGGGCTTTCTTGAGATTCTAATAATTCGGCATTTTTCTTCAAAATGTCATGGCCGTCCTTAAACGTTAACTCTTCATTCTTCATTTGGGATTACCTGTGTAATGTTGGCTTCAACCACACCATCTTGCATTTCAATAGCAATGGCAGGACTTGAAATTTGATGGATAGAGCGAATCGCTTTTCCTTCGGATCTGACAATTGCATAGCCCTTGGCTTGGACCTGTTTCGGGTTTTGCAAAAGAATTTCCTTCATTAAAGATTCGATTTGAGCTAATGAAAATTTAACTTGTTGCTGTGAGCTGAACTGAATCCGTTCTCTCATCTGGTCAAGCAGGCGATGCGCCGAGTTAAGTTGATTTTGTGCGGATGACTTAATGTGATGAAGCAGTTGATCATTCTTGCTTTGATAGGTCGTTATTTGATGCTGAGAAAGCAGCTTAATGGTTTGTAGACTATCTACTGCTTCTTGAACACGCTCAACAATATGGTTGCGAATACCAGCAATCACTTTACTTGGTGTATCAAACGAACGGTGTGCAATCTCATCTAAGATGGTACGGTCTTTTTCATGACCAATTCCTACCCAAATCGGTACACTGCGTTTGCAGAGCAGGGCGGCAAGCTCATAATCATTTAAATAAGCCAAGTCATTGACAGCACCACCACCACGAATAATCACAATCAAGTCTGGTGGAAATGTAAATGTGCTTGCCCATTGTCTTAAACCTGAACCTAAAGACTCCATCAAGCTAGTTGCAGCCGTATTTCCTTGAAATGTCGCGCTGTGATACACAAAATGGCAAACCCCATTTCTCTCTAGAGCATCTGCATCTTTTTTAAAGTCGCCTAGGCCTGCTGCATTTTGAGGGGCAATCACTAAAACATTTTGGATATCAAAAGGAGTAGGGAGGAGTTTATTTTTATGAATTAAGCCTTCTTGAGTGAGTCGTTCAATAATTTGCTGATAACGTTTAGCAATTTCACCCAATGTAAAGCTTGAGTCAATCTCTTCAATATTGACCGAAAATCCGTATTGAGGATCAAAACGTGCTCTAATTTTAATAAGCACATTTAAGTCACTTGAGATTTCGATACCAGTTTCACGCTCAAACTTTAAAACAATTTTACTTGCTGAAAATTTCCAGATTGTAGCTTTACAACTGGCAATGACTTTATCTGTCTCAGCATCTTTTTCTGCGAGTTCTAGATAATAATGGCCACCTTTAACATTTAAATTTCGAATTTCTGCTTTTACCCAAACTGGTTCATCAAAGGCCAGACGGATAACTTCCTGAACTGTGCCGAGATATTCACTAAGGGAAAACTGAGGTTCAGACATAGGAACTAAAGATTAAAGAGCCAAACTAGATAGTATAAAAGCCACCCACCCAAGGCAATTGCTGTTTATGAATATCAGGTTCTGTTTAAAATAAATACAACAATTTAAACAACTAAATGCTGGAAATCGATATGGCTATTTAGACCGAATGGTTAAAATGAAAAATTAATAAAAAGATAATTCTTAATAATTACAACCGATTAAAAAATAAGGTTTGCTTTATAAAATATATGGGCGTATAAAGCTTACTTCCAATTGCGGGGTGGAGCAGTCTGGTAGCTCGTCGGGCTCATAACCCGAAGGTCGTTGGTTCAAATCCGGCCCCCGCAACCAAAATATTATGCTCTGTGATGTACCACTTTTCATAATACAAAAATTATGAAAAGCAATTAGCTTATAAATAACCCTATATAAAGCTAAATATTAAATTCTAGACTGACTGTCCATACCTTAAATCTAGCGTTCTAATTAAATACCGTTAAATCACATGAGCTCAGTGATGAGTGAATGATTGTGAATATAGTAAATGAGTGGCTAATTGCCACAGCCGTAAATGGCAATGAAATTAATGTGAGGATTGTTCCTCACGTGCGTAAGCAAAACTCTCTCGATGGATATCGTTGGGTCGAAGTTGGTAAAAAAATTCAACTTCAGTCTGGTGAAGAAATTGAGTTAAACCAAGATGGTAAAAGCTTCTACGCTGGATTTAATCAACTTTATCGTTTAAGTAATACGTATTGTTGATCATGTTAGGCGTTAAAGCAAAAAACCTATCTCTTTTAATGGAGATAGGTTTTTTTATGTCTACACGTTATATAAATAATTAAAGTTATATAAAGGTAAACGCTATTAAAGCAATCAAATTATTATTTTAGCTATATTTAATAGCTTAATTAGCCTGCCCGCCAAAACTGACGGCCCATCACTTTAAAGTTCTTTCCGTTCTCTTCAGTTACACGCCGATCTCTAAATTTTTCATTTAAACTATGCAAAATTAAAGAACCATCTGCTTCTTTAAAAATTTGTTTAATCATTCCTTCGCCAGCAAAGTAAACCGCATAAATCTCACCATCAATGACTTCAGTCTGAGAGATATCAATCCCTACCAGATCTCCATCTTTAATGTAGTCTGTCATGCTATCGCCCTTTGCTTTAATAATACGCATGCATTCTTGAGCAACGCGTTTCTCTTTAAAGAATGAAGCAGGGAAAGGAATCTTTCCATTAATTGCGTCAAAGTGAAACTCGATAGATTCACCCGTACCACAAGAAAAGTTAGCTTCTACCACCTCAATCCAAACATATTGATCGGTAGATTCGGCACTCACCACAGTCGGGCTAAATACGTCGCTTTCTCTAAATGAATCTTCTGTATTCCCAGTTGTTAACCAATAACCATCCACACCTAAAAACTGAGCAATTAAAGGAAGAAACGCAGATTTCAAATTTTTCCCGGATTCTAAAGCCTGATAGGCTGGCTGAGACATCTTTACTGCTTCTGCCACTTCAGCCTGAGTTTTTTTGGCTTTAATTCTAGAATCTTTCAAACGATCTTTAAGAGCCATAATGGTCACACCAGCAAACTTATAACAAATATATAACTAAAGTTATATCGAGTAAAACAACTATAGTTATTGACTAATAATAACTATAGTTATAATATCAGTTATATCTTCAGATGCATAGATAAAGTTTAAATTGTGTTTAAGCCACTATTTATAGATTTATCAAGGTGTTGAGATCAAAGCTAAATTTATTTTGTTTCTATAGGTAGCAGAATAAAAGGGAGATAGCTCAATTATTATTTGCTAAGAGGCTATCAAAACAAAAATTGGAATAAAAAAAAGCCCGATTCCGTGGATCAGGCTTAATGTTCGTCGATAAAGGGTATCAAGAACATGAAGAATTTAACAAAGATTGTGAGCGCTAACAAAAGTTTCCGATATACGGCAAAGCCTTATATGAACTTATTGGTCAAAAAATTAAAGTATGGAAAATATTTAATTTTGGAAAAATTAATACTTTTTTACATTTTCCGAAAAGGAAATATTTATTTGTAAATTAAGGCTTTAAATATATAACGTTTAGGTCTTTATGCTTGTTGTACCAGAAGAAACGTTTCGGACACATATTTGTAGTAATAGCTTGGCTATATTGCTGAGAGAATGTATGAAAACTTCAAGAATAACAAACGATAAAGACGCCTTACTAAACGAGTGAGTTGAGTTGGAGATAGTGAATGACTACAGCAATGCAGAACAGAGCTAAACAACTTAAAAATGCAAAACGTGGAGGGTATGTCCCAACAATTGCAAAAGACGTAAACAAATATAAGGTACAAAAAATAAAAAGAGCACTCGAGGAGGCAAAGCAGATTGTCAATGAACTTGAAGATGAAGCATTCATATTTGATGATCAAGTCTCTATGCAAAAAGCGCTAGGTGCAATCACGGTAATTGAGTTGATTGAACAGGCCTTAAGCAGTGCACACTAACAGGCTTTAGCATACAAACATTCTTTCTTGGACCCCTGAAATATGGGGTCAAGGATCAGTTCGTCTTGCGATTTGGCGCGGTTTAAAAGCGTTAGTGTTTTTTATTGACTGTAATAAAGAAAACTAAGGGTCACTATAAAACATAAAAAACAACAAACTAATGATTATGTTGATTTTTTAAGTTTTACCCTTTAAAGCAGGACAATGTCATGGAAACAGTTTCAACCAGTGGGTTAGCCACTTTTTTAAATATTTATAGCATTGCCATTATGGTGGCTTTTGCAGTCAGCTTAGTTGTCGCAGTGGTATTAATGATGCGTTTTCCACGTTCACCACAAGAATGGATTGTTGGTCTCATCTGCACCGTCGTTTCAAGTCTGACAGGTGGTTCCTTTATTATTATGA
The DNA here is from genome assembly GCF_000399685.1 of Acinetobacter pittii ANC 4050. GTDB lineage: Bacteria > Pseudomonadota > Gammaproteobacteria > Pseudomonadales > Moraxellaceae > Acinetobacter > Acinetobacter pittii_E. The sequence continues at coordinate 1,750,194 of NZ_KB976987.1, read as the reverse complement.
AATGGAATCTGCATGAATGGGTATCCGATATTTGGGGAATGATCACGCTATGTGGATTCTTCTTTATTTGCGGATTACCGGGCTGGGCGATTGTGAGATGGATATTTAACTTTATTAATAAACAAGAAGGTAAAACGATTGTGGAGGTCATGAAAGACCTAAAAAAGGCGAAAGATGATCTTCAAAATAGCTAAAGATAACTTATACACATAGGAAAAAATAAAATGAATATTGATCAATACTTAGAATCGCTCATCAGACGAGAAGGCGGCTATGTTAACCATCCATCTGATCACGGTCATGCCACTAAATTTGGCATTACCGAAGCCGTCGCTCGATCAAATGGATATCAAGGCAATATGCAAGATTTACCATTAGCCGTGGCTAAATCTATTTATAAACACCAATATTGGCTTGAACCTCAATTCGATCAAATTGATACGATTAGCCCAGCGATTGCCGAAGAGTTACTCGATACAGCTATCAACTGTGGAGTCAATTTTGCAAAACCTTTATTACAACGTGCTTTAAATCTGCTGAATAAAGAGGGAAAAGAAGGTTGGCCAAATCTTGTTATAGATGGTCAATATGGTCCTCTTACTTTTCAAGCTCTTAAAACGTATTTAAACAAACGCCATAAAGAAGGTGAAAAGGTATTAGTCCGTGTTCTAAATATTATGCAAGGGCAGCGCTATATCGAAATTACAGAGAATAATCCAAAATATGAAGATTTTTTTTATGGTTGGATATTAAACAGAGTAGCGGTCTAAAAATTGTAATTAGATAAAAATATGTTCATAAATCAAAAGATTTGAAAAGCCTAACCATGAGTTTAGGCTTTTCAAAATATAATATATCGAGTAATGATTTATTGGGTGATAAGTAAAACTGCAAGAAGAAAGAAAATAGCACCACTAATTTTATTGAGAATCGAGAAATTATTTCCCGCCAACATTTTCTCTTTGAAAATAGAAGAGAAATTTGCGTAGACCAAATGAATTAAAAAACCAATGAAACAAAAAGTTAAAGAGAGAATTAAAAACTGATTTAAAATTTCTTTCTTGATATCAATAAATTGAGGGAAGAGTGCAATAAAAAATACGATTGTTTTCGGATTAAGTAAAGAAGCGAGCAGGCCCTCATAAAATAGTTTAGATTTACTTATAACTTTATTGTTTTGTTGATCAGTCATTAACTCTTGTGAAGGAAGCTTTTTCGTAAAGTTTTTATATCCTAGATACATTAAATAAAATGCACCAATAAATTTTAAAACCGTAAAAATAGTAGGGTTACTGGTAATAATAAGTCCTACACCACTGGCAGAAACTACCGCAATTACAAACATACCAATAATTAAGCCGCTAATTCCAAACAAAGCAGTTTTAACACCATAATTAATTGAATTTGTGACAGTAAATAAAACTCCCGGTCCTGGGCTTAATAGGGTAAGAAATGCAATTGTTATAAACACTAAAAGACCGCTCACGCTGATATATCCTATTTATCAATTGAGGCAAAAAATGTGTGGTTACTTTAAATGAGAAAATAAACGTTGTATACAGAAGGTTATGTCTATTTTAGGGTTAAATAGATTAAATATTTAAAATATGCATTTATATAAAAGTTAAAAGCAACATAAACATACAACCCTTAAAATTAAGCATGGTAGTATGCTAGACCTATACCTCAAGAAATATATAGTATGACGAAAAAAGAACGGCAGTTTAAATCTGGCGAATTTCAATTTTCCTTTTTATCGTTTAAATATTGGGGTATATGGTTTTTAGCTTTTATTCTGATGTTATTTGCGATGTTACCTTGGGCTATTCAATGGCGTCTCGCAGATCTTCTTTCAAAAATCGCTTGGAAATCTCTAGGTTCAAGACGCAAAACTACGCTACGAAATCTGGAAGCTTGCTTTCCTGAAAAAACATCTCTTCAAATTGAGGCAAAAGCTAAACAGGTTTTTGTTGATACCTTAACGGGAGTATTTGAAGCATTAAATGCTTGGTATTGCCCGAACTGGTTTAAAAGTCGTGTTCACATAGATGGTTTAGAGAATTTAACTAATAATCAGGAAAATGGCGTACTGCTATTGGGTACTCATAGTACACTTTTAGATGCAGGCGGAGCCGCGTGTACCTTATTTTTTAATATGGACGTAGTTTACCGACCTCAGAATAATCCATTTTTAGATTTTCTGATTCATCGTAGTCGTGCGAGAGTGTATAAAAACCAGATTGCTCGAGACAATATGCGTGGACTCATCCAAAATCTTAAACATGGTCATGCAATATGGTATAGCCCAGATCAGGACTTTGGTTTAAAACAAGGTGTCATGGCATCATTTTTCGGTATTCAAGCTGCTACTGTTACGGCACATCGCAGACTGATGGATATCTCAAAAGCAGCAGCAGTGCCTTTGTATTTTTATCGAAGTGGCGATATTCGTAACCCTCAATACCATGTGTTGGTAGAGCCAAAATTAGAAAACTTCCCGAGTGGCTGTGAAGTCAGTGACGCTGAAAGGGTAAACAAGATTATTGAGAATCAAATTCGTATTGCCCCTACACAATACATGTGGTTTCACCGACGGTTTAAGACACGTCCTGCTGGTGAAAAGAAGTTTTACTAAGGATAAAGAGACATAGAATTTTTGTTGCTTTAATTATGTTGAATAGCGATTGCAAATGATTTTGAAGCGTGTATTATCGAGCATAACTAACAAAATATTCTTGTCATCATAGATTTCTCTTTTCGTAGTTTTATTTATAATCCTTCGGTTTTCAGTCATTTAAGTTTTCACGTCTATTTTTTAGTTAAATTGGTTTCCCCAATAATAAGTTATAATATTTTAAAGATTCAGGATTAAAACATGTCTAATTCTACTGGTACAGTAAAGTGGTTCAATGAAACTAAAGGTTTTGGTTTTATTGCGGCTGACGAAGGTAAAGATATTTTTGCTCATTTTACCGATATTCAAACACAAGGTTTTAAAGTTCTTCTCGAAGGCCAACGTGTTGAGTTCACTGTAGTACAAGGTAAAAAAGGGCCACAGGCTTCAAATATTGTTATTCTTCAAAACTCATAATTAAATAAAAATACTTTATTGAATTTAAATACATTTTTTAAATAAATTATATTTAAACATATAGTATTTGCGAAAACCCACTTAAATTTGTGGGTTTTTATAATTTTAATCTCAAATTGTATTTAAAATAAAAGAGAAGTATCAAAATAATTGTTTAGAAGAGCTTCATTAATTTTATGTTATAATATGATTTATTAAATTTTTGGTATTAAAATGGATATTTGTATTGGCGGTATTTTTGACGGTCAAAAAATAGAAAATAATAAAGATACTTTCAAAGTGGAAGATCATTATTCAGATCACGGTTCTCAATATGTTAAACAACACTTTCATTTATTTGGAAAAATTCTTTCTTTCTGGGTATGTGAGGATATAGATTTAGCACAAGCAACAAGAAGAGCAGAGCAAATTTTAGAAAAAAAGAAATACTGTAATTAAAGTTAAAACAAAATAGCCTAACTATATTATTGTAAATAAAAGATGTTCTAACTATTAAGTTCAATTGAAAAATTCTACTCTCTTAAAGTGATGTAATTTATTTACAATACTATAGTATTGGTTACATATTTTAAACAATTATTGAGTGGTCTTTGCTTATAAAGCTACTACATTAGGCTTAAGCTAAAGTTGTTTTATTTATTGCGCAAATAAAACAAAACCCATTTTAATAATATATTTTATTAAAATGGGTTCTTTATTCAGACGGTCATCTTAAATTCAATATTCATAATTAATAGAAATATTCATTGTTATAAGCCTCTCTTAAGAAAGGAAAACATTTTAAATGTTAAATGCAGTACACCCTAATATTTGCTTTGTCGGTAGTAGTAATTTAGCTTTGGCTTTAATAGGAGGGTTAGTTTTAAAGGGATTTAAAAAAGAAAAAATACATCTGATTGAAGAGAAAAATATTAATCATACAAATGCTTTAAAGCAAAATGAAAATGGATTAAAGAAAGCTGAAATTGTTGTATTGCTATTAGAGCCTAAACAGTTAAAAGAAATACTTGTACCGCTTAAAAAGGTGTTAGCAAATAAAATCATTGTTTCTATGATGGCTGGGGTTGATATTGCGAACTTGGCTCGTTTTACGGGTTCAAAAAAAATTGTACGTGTGATTTCAAATCCGCCTGTGCTTACCCATACGGGTACGCATGTACTTATTGCTTCAGAGCAAATGGACCAACTCGATAAAGACGTAATCGAAACACTGTATTCTGCAACGGGACAGACTTTTTGGGCGCCCTCTGAAACGCAAACCGATGCAATTATTGCACTTTCTGGTTCGGGTCCAGCTTACTTTTTCTATATTTTAGATAGCATGATAAAGACAGGAGTTTCTTTAGGGCTTGATAAGCAATTTGCCCTAGATTTAGCACTCCAAGCGGCCAGTGGTGCAGTTGAAATGGTTCGTAAAAGTAATGTTCCACCTGCAGATCTGTGTGGGAAAGTGACTTTGGCTAACGGAATTACAGAATCAGCTCTAAGAATGTTTGAGCTAGGAAATCTATCCGATGATATACGTTTAGCCATGAAGGCCGCATATCATCGTAGTAAAGAAATCACTTCTGAAATTATTACAGAGGTTAATTAACTCTTTTTACGCAACTTAGGCCTTTAAAAAGTATTCCCAAATAATGAAACCTAAGCCAAACCCAATAAAAGAGTAGAGAGTAATAATAAAGAATACAAAACTGGCCTTATTTTTTTTCTTCAAAATGTTCATGGCGATGCCTCCAATTCAGATTAATTACATTTTGAAGAAGTGGAGGCTGTAATCATAGATACAGAATTTTTTAAAAAAAATATAACAGAGTCTAGATCTGTTATATTTTTTAGCTTCTCTACTAATAAAATTTTTAAAATCAATAAATTAAACAATTGTCTTTAACTGTTTAATGCTTTTATTCAATTAACATTAAATCTGCTGTATTGGCAGATTTGAGGGGACGTAGGGCAAAGGTCGAACGGGTGTGTCGAATTCCTTTAATCGAGTAAAGTTTCTTCCTTAAAAACCGTTCGTAATGGTCAGCATCTTTGACTGCCACTTTAACCAGATAATCATAGTCACCTGTAACGAGATGAGCTTCAACGACTTCCGGTATGTCAGCTAATGCTTCGCTGAAATTCTCTAACATTTCGTCGTCGTGGCGCTCTAAAGTAATTTCAATAAAAAAGACTTCATGAATCCCAATCGCTTTGGGATTTACGTTTACCGTATATCCTTCGATAATTTTTAAAGTTTCCAGACGTTTTAGTCGTGTCCAGCATGGAGAGGATGAAAGACCGACTTCTTCAGCTAATTGAGCAACGGTTAAACGGCCATTTCCACGTAGTGCAGATAAAATTTTCCGATCTATACGATCTAGTGCGTATTCTGTTCTGTTCAAAATATAAACCAAAGAAGAATCTTCTGATAAATCTAAATATACTTTATTTTTATGCTGCGAACATTTAAAAATATTAAAAAATACAGGAAACATTTTGAGCAAAAGGTACATACACTATTTCTATGCATCAAACCTTCCTGGATAGAGGTTGAGATGGAGCAAAGAGCACTGTTTCAGTAAGGGTGACTAAACAGTGCTCTTTGCGGATTTCTTTTAAATTGTTAAATCGATTTTGATGAATGGACAGAACCTATTAAAAAAAATTAAATAATAACTTTTATTTATTAATTGAAGAAAAACTAATCATTATTTTTTATCTAACTTTTCCTTTATGTTAATTTCATTGCATATAGGAGCAAGGTTATGATCACCCAGCACGATATAAACCAAAAACAATATCAAAATAAATCTATCGATTATTTAAACAGCCAAGCTCATTCTCAAGGAATTGAATTTAATAAATTTATTAATGAGGTTCAGAAAATTGAAAAGGCTGTGGTTCTTGATTTAGGCTGTGGTGGTGGTCATGTCTCATATAATGTTGCTCCATATGCTGACCTTGTTTTTGCTTATGATCTATCTCATGAAATGTTAGATACAGTCTCTAAGGCTGCCAGTCAACGCAAGTTAAAAAACATCTTTGTGCAGCAGGGCATTGCTGAAGATATGCCTTTCAGTGATCAGCAGTTTGATGTGGTCATTAGCCGATATTCAGCTCATCACTGGCAGCATGTTCCGGCAGCTATGAAAGAAGTGAATCGTGTGCTTAAGCCAGATGGTATTGTTATTTTTGTAGACATTATCAGTTCTAGCTCGCCAATATTAGATACGTTTTTACAGACCATCGAAACGATTCGAGACCCAAGTCATGTACGAAACTATAGTGTCAAAGAGTGGGTCTATTTCATCGAAGATGCAGGCTTTGACTTGGTGGGCTTAGATAAACAAACGCTTGCGTTAGACTTTGATAGTTGGGTAAAGCGTATGAAAACGCCTGTAGATCAAATCAGAACTTTACGTTATTTACAGGAAGGTTCATCTGACCTTGTGAAGAAATATTTCAAAATTCAAAATGATGGTAGCTTTGAAAGCCATGTGGGTTATTTTGTCTTTAAAAAACTAGGGTTTTAAAGCGCTGAAATGAGTAAGGGTTTTAGTAATGTGGAAATCAATTAAATATTGCTAAAACTCTTTTCTTGAATAACTTGGATTATATTAAAGATCACTATAAAACAAATTTAATATTATTTTTTGATAAAAATTAATCACCCAATTTTATTAAGGTGATTAAGTATTCAAAAGAGAAGGGGTTTCAACCTATTTTCTTTATTGTTAATAGACACTTATAAATAATTATTATTTAATACGCCCGCAATATTATCACTAATACTTTTAATAACTTTTTCGGGGAAATAATGCGTAATTTTTTAGTAACGATTTTCACTTTATTCGTAGCAACATCAATTTATGCTGCTCAAGAGTCTAGAAATCTTTTAGAGCAAACACAGTGTGAGAAAGCAGTAGAGCTACATGGTTTTTTAAGTCGTGCTCAACTCGATTGCAACTATCACTATTATTCAGAAGAGTTAAAGGATGCTGCTGCAAAATGTACTAAACATGATCTTGGCGAAAAATACGGTAGAGAAGTCATGAAATTTGGTATGAAGGAGTTTGAAGAGCGCAAGAAAGAGGACACACAGGGCCACTTTTGTCATAAGGTTTTAAAAGAGTTTCCAAAATATATTAAACAATAAAAAATAAGGTTTTAAAAACCTCTTCTAGCAAGCCGATAAGATGGATTTAATTATCCATTTTATCGGTGTATCACTAAATATAATCTGCCAATTAAACTAGATAATAAACTTTAAGAATCGACCTAATATCATATTGATACTTAAAATTTCTCTTATTATTCTCTGCGGTGGAACGGGAGGGGGACATCTTCGGATGTGCTGATTTTTGGGTAAATCAGTCTGCTAACCCTCTTTTGTTCTATTATTATTTTTACTAAATAATGAATTTCTATGTAGTAATAAAATATTCTAATCCAGTGAAAAATAATATTTATTCAATTATTTTCTATCCAATATCACATTGACACTATAAACCCCTCCGATTATGCTTTGCCTGCTGGCCACATTGCCAGTCGACTTTGACAGGTCGGATAGCCAACGCACACGAAAAAGTCTCTCTTTTTTGTGGGCATCCCTGCGTGCCCCCTCTGCGGTGGAACGGGAGGGGGACACCTTCGGGTGTGCTGATCTTTTGGCTATCAGTCTGTCAACCTTCTCTCGTTTCACCACCATTATTTGACAGTAATGTAGTGAAGCTTCTTTATAGCCAAAGGAGTCCGCTCATGCGTACTATTTCTTCTTTATTGGCCTTTGCCAAAGTCTCTCTATTCATACCGTTTAAATACTCTATAAATTGGTTTAATCGACTCTAGGTTTTCTACGCCTTAAGAATCGTTACGACTAAAAATCATAGCAACAATAAAACCCGAGATAGGTGAGCACGCCGTTTTGGTACTGCTTATTCATGTCTGTTTTTAGCACTCATTTTAAGAGTGACGGCATTTCTATCTCTTTTATATACAACAAAAAATTATTTTAAGCGGTATATCTATGCCAAATTTACAATCTTCCTTTACAGCATTGAAAGTGCTTCACACAGCAAAAGACTTATTTAATCAAGATGGGTTTCAAAAAATCGGTGTTGATCGAATTATTGCCGAAGCACAAGTGTCCAAAACTACGTTTTATAAAATCTTCCATTCAAAAGAACGGCTCATCGAGATGAGTCTTACTTTTCAAACCGATGCACTCAAAGTAAAAGTACTTTCAATTTTCAATTCCTACAATGAACAAATAGTGCTCGATAAACTTAAGGAGATTTACTTTCTACATGCCAATTTAGATGGTTTTTACCGTTTGCCATTTAAGGCAATTTTTGAAATTGAAAAGCTTTATCCAGTTGCCTATAAAATTGTGGTCGACTACAGAAACTGGTTTATTGACGAAATATATAAGCTACTTTTAACGCTCAAATCGACCGCTTCGGTCCAAGATGCCTATATGTTTTTATTTATGATTGATGGGGCGATGGTGCAGCTTTTAGGCACAAATAGTGTAGATGACAGAGCACGGTTATTAGATTATTTCTTTTTAAACTTGGCTTAAACAGATAAAAACTTAAAAAAAGCCCCAACTCAGGGGCTTTTTTTTCAGAATGTTTAACTTAATGACACAGATTTTGCAGAATGCATTCCTTCAAAATATTGAACCGCAGGCGAACGAGCCATATAAGCTAAAGCTTGTGCGGTGTCTCCCTCATGAAGCGGGTTAAATTTTGGAGAAGCCCATCTTAATGTCGCTTTCCATAAATATTTTATGGTCGGTAAGTTGTCTGAGCGAGTCGCAGTTTTTTCAAATTCACGAATAATTTTGAAGTAGCCACGGCGCATTAGTTTTTGAATATCCTCGTGCTCTAAATCCTGCTTACCTAGACTACGGGCAAAGTCAGCAAGGAAGTAAATAAACAGTGGGAAAACCGCTGCCATAATCACTTGGCGTGACACATAAAAACCAAATTTGTTTGTTAAGAGATGCTCAAATAAATCGTAAGCAACACAGCGATGTTCAACTTCTTCAGCCAAATGCCAACGGAACAAATCTGCCATGGCAGGGTCGGCTTTGTCCCACGTCTTACTATCGAGTGTCCACTGGCCAATGGTGCCGGTAAAGTGCTCGATTGCGGCAATCACACCTACTCGGAAAAGTAGCCAATATTCATCTAGCTTTTCACCTTTTAAAAAAGGCATGCCTAAAGGTTTGTCACCCAATAAAATGTTAAAAACAAAATGGGCACGGTTGAGTGTCTCTTGTATGTCGTAGCCATTTTCACGTAAGAAATCTTGAGCTTTTTCATGGGCACGTGCATGGGCCGCTTCTTGGCGGACAAATCCAATCACTTCTTGTTTTAGTGTTTCATCGGTAATCAAGGGCAGGGTTTTATTAAACACACGGCAAAACCAAAACTCACCAGCCGGCAAGAGCATGTTAATGCCATTGGCGACATGAGAGCATAGAGGATCATTTGGCATCCAGCAAACGGACGACTCCGCAAAATCAAAATGTACTTTTCTTGCTTTAAGCTGATGATTCCCTGTGAGCATATCCGTCACCCTATTCATAATTGTTTATTTAATGCGAATGGGTCATTTTTAGCATTCAGTCAACTTAATCACCATGTGCTTAAGGGACAAAAATATCCCTTGAATGGTTTGTTCAGATAAAAAGCATTGGTACTTCGTGTTTTTGAAGCTTATGCAATAAAAAAGGCTCCTTAGTAAAAGGAGCCTTCATTTTTATCATTTAGGCCTAAAATAATTTAAGCCTACTCATTTATTTTTATAGTGAAATATTTTAATTATAAATGACCACGGTGAATAACTCGCCGTGCTTCAAGCCTAGATTGCTTGCCATTGCTCTTTAACTTCTTCTGAATTTTTATTCAGAATGACTTGGTTTTCTTTCACTTCCCCAATCCATCCAGTAGGGATAAGGTGATGTTGGCCACTTTCATCTCGGGTGAGTTTGAGTTGGTTCTCACCATCAAGATGGTCGACAGTTCCTACTTTTGTGCCACATGAAGCAATGACATCAGCATGTTTTTTAATATCATTAATATTTAAAGTATTCATTTTGGACCTCTTCTTTGGAAATAGAAAAACGGTAAGAACTAAACTACTTTAAATAATCGCTTAAATGTTGGGTTTTTAATAAACCTTACATGATCGGATTATAAGTTCACTTAATAGGAATATTTGGATAACAATGAAATAATTGGATATAAAACTAATATTATTTTTCTTTTTATTACAATTTATGTGTTTATTTAAACAGAAATGTTTAGTTATGGTTGAGTTAAGTCTTATAAATAATTATTTGCAATGAATATCAAAATACCTATAAACATGACGATTTTGAGTATCTTAAATGAATTTGAAACTGCCTCAGCTGAGGTTAAAAGTAAGCTGCGTATTAGTTTGCTCTATCAATTAATCAATGTAGCGAAAAATTTACCTCATCCAGCTTCGGGGCAGACTTATCAACGTTGGCAACTTTTTGGGCAAATTGCTGGGGTTGATTTAAGTCTAGCTAAGCTTTTTGAATCGCATTGCGATGCCATAAGCATTTTAAATGAATTGGGTTATCAACAAGAAATAGATAACAAGACTTGGGCGGTTTGGGCAGCCGATGGCGGACCAGCGCCTTTGCAAATCACTAATGACCTTTGTAATGGCATCAAACCGTGGTGCTCTGGCGCGGAGTTTATCCAAAAAGCTTTAATGAGTTATAAAGATCAGCAAGGACAGGCGCAGCTTTGTATTGCCGACTTAAGTCATCCATCCATCACTACCGATTTAAGCCACTGGCAGGCTGTAGGCATGCATGCAACACAGACCGCGCAAGTAACTTTTAAAAATACGCCTGTTACGGCAATAGGTCAGCCAAATAGTTATTTAAAACGCCCAGGTTTTTGGCATGGGGCAGCAGGTGTTGCGGCCTGTTGGTATGGTGCTGCCGTGCGCTTAGCGGGTTATTTGCAAGAAAGTTGTCAGGCAAATCCTAATCCGTATAAAAAATTGTATTTAGGCGAGGTCGCTCAGCAATTAGAAATCACCAAACAATATTTTCAATATGTTGCCGAGTTAATTGATCATAAACCAACGCTAAGTCATGAACGGGAAATACGCATATTACGTGCCCAAACAGAACAATGTTGCCTGAGCGTTATTGAGCGAGTAGGGAAAGCGTTAGGCGCGCGTCCTTTTTGTGAAGATGCAACATTTGCTCAACTCATGGCAGATTTACCTGTGTTTATACGACAAAGTCATGCTGCTTTTGACTATGAGCAAATTGCAGAACTCTGTGTGTCGGAGCAAAGCCTATGGGAACTTTAAAACATCCTTTGGTTGAAGACCGCGTTATTTTTGGTGAGGGCACGACCAAAGAGCAATGGTTAAATATATTTAAAGATCATCCGTTAGCGCCTTTAGATCTTGAGTTATTTCGTTCTAAAAGGGTGGTGATTGTTGCTCCACATCCTGATGATGAAGTGCTTGGCTGTGGCGGGTTAATGCAGCAACTGATCACATTGAATTGTAAAATAGTGGTTTTAGCTGTGAGTAACGGCACACAAAGCCATCCTAACTCTACAAAATATCCTCCAGATCAGCTCAATATTCTTCGTCCGCAAGAAAGCTTGGCGGCCTTAAATTGTCTAGACGTAGCAGAGTCAACCGAGCATGTAGAACTTAATTTATTAGATGGTCATATTCATTTGCAAACCGAGCAACTCTGGCAGTGTCTAGATCAGATGGTGCAAGCCAACGATATTCTAATTTGTAGCTATGAACTTGATGGACATCCAGACCATGAAGCAGTAGGTAAAACCGTACAAGCTTATGCAACTGCTAAGCAACTCCTATGTTTACACGTATTAATCTGGGCTTGGCATTGGGCAAAGCCTTTAGATTCCCGAATTGATTGGCACCGAGCAAAAGCGTATTCCTTAACACAAGAACAGCTAACTAAAAAACATCAAGCAATTTTGCAGTTTAAAACCCAACTAGAAGCAGATGAAAGCACGGGGAATGCCGCAGTGCTATCTCCAAGTGCGATTAATCGTCTTTTAATGCCTTATGAGGTTTATTTGAGTGATTCATTCTCGCATGTACTTTGAAGATTTATATCGTCATAACAGTGATCCATGGGGCTATGACGCTCACTGGTATGAAGCACGTAAAAGACAAATTTGTCTCGCGCTGCTGACAAAGCCTCGCTATCCAAAAGTGCTAGAAGTCGGCTGTTCAAACGGACATTTAAGTTTTCATTTAGCGCAAAGAGCTGAGCAATTGGTATGTATAGATGTTTCTGAGAATGCTGTTCGTTTGGCTTCTGAGCGTTTAAAAGAATTGGAGCATGTTGTTGTTGAAAATAGAAAAATACCCGAAGACTACTCAATTCAAAAATTTGATCTGATTTTAATTAGTGAGATGGCGTATTACTTATCCAAGGATGAGTTACATCAGTTTATTGAAAAGTTAAAACATAGTTTAAATGATGACGGTGAAATTTTGTGTTGCCACTGGCGTCATGAAATACAAGATTTTGAGTTAAACGCTGAGCAAGTCCATCAAGCTTTTCAGCAACATTTTCCATTTCATCACTATCTCAGCTTAAACGATCCAGATTTTATGATTGATCTATGGACAGCGAACACTTCCTCTTTAGCACAGCAGGAAAAACTAAGATGAAAATAGGTATCGTCATTCCCGCGCATAACGAAGAGTACTATTTATCTGCCTGTCTGCAATCTATTCAGGTGGCGATCGATAACATCAGTGGTTATGACGTAGAAGTGCTTGTTGTACTCGATAGCTGTACAGATCAGTCGCGTTTGATCGTACAAAGCCATCAAATCAATTGGATTGAATGCGACTATGCATGTGTTGGGCAAGCAAGAGACTTAGGTATTCGCCATTTAATTGAAAGAGGGGTCACATGGATTGCTTGTACCGATGCAGACACCGTCGTCAGCCCTGATTGGCTGCGCTATCAAATCCAGCATCAACCGACAGATGCAATTTGCGGCACTGTAACGCTCGATGATTTTAGTCATCTCTCTATCACTAAACGGCAAAAATATTTAGCACACTATAAAGATGAGATGGACCATGCGCATATTCATGGAGCAAATTTAAGTTTTAGTGCAGAGGTCTACCTTTTGGTCGGTGGCTTTGAGCCTATTTCATGTCATGAAGATGTGTCTTTAATCAAAAAATTGCTCAAGCATTGTTGCAATATTACTTGGAGTAATCTGGTGCGAGTCACAACGAGTAGTCGCTTAAATGGGCGTGCGCCGCAGGGATTATCGTATTTTTTAAATAATCTCTAATGACTTAAAGCATGACCTCGCCCAATATCAAAATGTTCTTTAAATTTTTAGGGTCATATTTAATATTGATAATGCTGCCGACTTTATATTTATGATGATTTTGTTTAGCAATAAGCACCTTTAGATTTTCAGTCGTGATTTGGCCTTGCTCAGTTTGGAATTTCAATTTGATATAACATAAAGGGCGATATTGCACCTTAGCTAATGAGTCCTGAAAATATACGACCTCGGCAGAAGTCATTATTCCTCGTCTATAAATTAAAAATTTATGAACCAGACTTTTAAGAAAAAAGACCCAAGCGATATAGATAAAGAATAAGCTGAACCAGACCATTCCAATAAAAGTTAAAAAATCGGAAAATTTCACTCATTCAAACCAAAATTACTTGTTTAACGTATTATTCTAAAGGAACAAATAGGTTCGATCTACTTTATATAATCGGACTGAACCATAAACTTAAGAAGCTTTAAAATTAATAGATCAAAATTAAATTTAAGCAGGGTATATAACTTAGTTGTTGTATTTATGACTACATATGTAAACAAACCTTATGATCAAATGCCTTAGCCCTTAAAATTAGTGAAAATAAAGTGTTAAGGTGTATAGGTTTGGATTTTTTAAATTTTTTTCGTGATATTCGGGGTGAGTTAAGCCAATATCCTTGGCTAGAAATGTTTGTTTCACTCACTATTTTGATTTTATTTGCTGCAATTGCAAATTTTATTGCCAAACGCATTATTGTTCGGGGCGTTCGTCATTTAGTTACAAAGCTCAAATCACCAAATCAGTCTATTTTTGCTCAGCATAGCGTTATACAGAAATTTGCAAATATTGTTCCTGCTGTTGTGATTATGAATGGTATTGCAACGGTTCCTCATCTATCTCCAAAGTTTATTACTTTTGTAGAGATGGCTGCACAAGCATTTATTTTTCTAACTTTGGCGCTTACGGTCAGTGAAATATTAAATATCTTTAACCTTATTTATCAACGTAACCCAAAATCTAGAAATAAGCCAATTAAGGGTTATTTACAGCTGGTTAAACTCATTTTATTTGTGGTTTGTGGTCTCATGATTTTGGGAACATTCCTTAAAAAGGATGTGTTCACTTTACTTGCAGGCTTCGGTGCGATGGCAGCAGTATTAATGCTGGTTTTCCAAAACACTATTTTGTCATTAGTCGCGAGTGTCCAAATCGCTTCTTATGACATGGTGCGTATTGGCGACTGGATTGAAATGCCATCTCTAAATGCTGATGGTGATGTGATTGATATTTCATTGCATACGGTGACTGTTCAAAATTTTGATAAAACCTATACCACTATTCCAACCAATAAACTCGTTACCGATACTTTTAAAAACTGGCGAGGCATGAGCAATTCGGGTTGTCGCCGTATGAAGCGTTCACTCTTTCTTGATCAAAGCAGTGTACATTTCATGACTGATGACGAGCAGCAAAAATTAAAAGAGTTTTTATTATTAGACCAATATCTTGATGCGAAACAATCTGAAATTGAAGAGTTTAATAAGCAATTAAGCAATCAATCTCGTTATAACAAGCGCCGTTTAACTAACATTGGTACATTTAGAGCCTATGTTGAATTTTACTTGCGTCAGCACAAGGGCATTGCTCAAAACCAAACGATTATGGTTCGCCAGTTACAACCGACCAGCCAAGGTTTACCTTTAGAAGTCTATGCATTTACCAATACCATTGCATGGGTTTCTTATGAAGCAATTCAGTCAGATATTTTCGATCACTTAATTGCGATTCTTCCTGAATTTGGTTTACGCGTTTACCAAGCGCCTTCGGGTCATGATTTGCAAAGATTAACGACAGAAATTAGCCCAACTGAAGTTTAACTGCCATATTAAATGTAAAAGTTGTTTCACTAAAAGCTCTCACTTTGAGGGCTTTTTTAATTTTTGTATTGGACTTAAACCTCCTCAATTTTAATGCATCTGCTAGAACTTAAAGAACCTTTGTCAGATCCACTCTTTTTCTATTTATATATTTTTATTGTTTAGCTCTATCGTGAGGCACAATACGTCGTGTCACCCACCAAAAGACTAGCGCTAACAAACTAACACTTGCACCTAAGGCACATACGCCAAACCATCCAGCATAGGCGTAAGTGGCTGTAGTACTGATTGCACCCAAACCACTACCGATTGCATAAAAGAGCATGTATAGCCCGACAAGCCGGCTATGCGCTTCTGGAAGAGTACGAAAAATCATACTCTGGTTAGTCACGTGCAAAGCCTGTCCGCCTAAGTCTAGCAATACGATACCTATTACTAGCGCCCAAAGCGAATAACCCATAAGTGAAAATGGGCCCCAAGCGAGCAGTAATATTACGAGTGCTGCCACGCTTGTACGCTGAGCATATCCGCGGTCGGCCCAGTAGCCCGCACGTGCGGCAGCCAAAGCGCCGACAACCCCGACGAGTCCAAAAGACCCAATTACAGTATGCGAGAAGTTATATGGTGGCGCACTCAACGGTAATACCAACGCATTCCAAAAAATATTGAATGTCGCGAACATGAGTAAAGCTAAAACTCCGCGCACTTGGAGTACTTTTTCTTGGCGCAGCAGTTTGAACATGGATGCCAGAAGTTGCGGGTAGCGCATGCTAACAGGCTGAACATTTAAATGAGGGAGTCGTTTCCAAAGTGGCAATGCAATCATGAGCATGATAATGGCGGCGCAAAAGTACACGCCGCGCCAACCCGCCACATCACTAATTCCACCTGAAAATACACGGGCAAGCAGTAAGCCAATGAACACACCGCTTTGTGCAGTACCGACTACATGTCCTTGTTCATGTGGGGCAGCAGCACTTGCAGCATAGGCAATAAGCCCTTGTGTCATGGCTGTGCCGAGTAAACCCACCGCAAGCATTCCCATTAAAAGAATAATTGTAGAGTGAGCAAAGGCAACTATTAACAATGCAGATATTAAAGCCAATAACTGCATAGCCATTAATCGCCGCCGATTTACAAGATCACCCAATGGTACTAAAAACACCAACGCTAGGGCGCACCCTATTTGAGTGGCTGTAACTACACCGCCAATGGCGGCATGACTGACATTAAAGTCTCTAGCCAATATGTCGAGCAAAGGCTGTGCATAATAGACATTTGCTACGCTTGCACCACTTGCAATAGCAAACAGCAAAATTACCCCGCGAGGCATGCTTGAACGCAGTTTATTGTTGTCTACCGAAGATGTTGGAGATGCAAGAGAAGCTTTCATGACCCTAAATCCATTCAATCTAGTTTTAAAATGCAACTAGTTGAATATTAGACCTGCTAGTTTTAAAATGCAACTAGATAACTTATTTCGGATAATTTGTAGGGAAATCTGATGGCCAACTCAACATTGTTAAAAGAAGAGCTTTGTCCTGTTGCACGCTGCGTCAATCTCATTGGAGATCGGTGGTCACTGCTTATTGTGCGAGATGCTTTTGATGGAATGCGCCGTTTTGGAGATTTTCAGCGCAGCTTGGGCGTTGCGCGAAATATACTTTCTGACCGGCTGAAAAAGTTGGTGGATGCAGGTGTTCTCGAAATGCAAGATGCTTCCGATGGTACGGCTTATCAGGAATATGTGCTAACCCCTAAAGGGGAGAGTTTATTTCCTGTGATTGTTGCTCTACGTCAATGGGGAGAGCACAACCTATTTGAAAGTGGAGAGCGCCATTCTCTATTAGTTGATAAAAATACAGGTCAGCAAATTCCATTTATGGCACCCGTCTCAGCAGATGGAGAAGTGCTAAACGCTTCTGACACTCAAGTGCAAAAGGTGAAATAAAATAAGAGAAAACAAAAATAACCTTTTTTAACTTAAATTTAGGCTGATTAGTTGATAACCTTGCGCGTCAAATTAAGGTGAGATTATGAGATTTATATTCCTCTTTATAAGCGCAATTTCAATTCAATGTTATGCAGCATCCGAAGCAATGGAACTCCATTACTGTGAAACTGTGAAGAAAGCAGCAAGTGGCGTGATGGATGCGAGACAACATGAAGTGCCCGCTAAAGAGTTACATGACATCGCCAATCATCTTGAAGAGCAACAAGCCAAAAAACTTTATCAAGAGCTTATCAAATCTGCATATTCTTCAAAGCTATTTGAAGACCCTCTTATCAAATCAAAAGCTGTCGAGAATTTTCAAACCACTTGGCATGAACAATGTTTGGCAAAAGAATTAGCTAAAAATATTTAAGTGTTAGGGGGAAAGTTAACTGACGCAAATAAAAAGACCACCTAATTTTTTAAGCTAGGCGGTTTTTTTATTTGGAATCGGGAAAGGAGATGAGAGCTTGTCTTAATGAGCATACTGATTAATAACTTTGGCTGGTTTGGTAATGAAATCCTACCTCTTTTTCAAATTATTGATTAACGGCATTTTAAACGCACTTAAAACCCATTTTCAGGCGCGGTAAAGGTAGGGGTATTAGTTTGTGTGCTGACTATTATGCGGGGTTAGCGTTACATTGGAAATTATGAACGCAATCCAAGCAAGAGCAATTTTTCTATGGTTGGGTTTCTAACAGAGTTTCACTATAAAGATGCTAATTTTGTTGTGCACCCTACTTTCAGAATGTGCAACATATATGATTAACAATAACGTAAACGTATTAATTTACATTAGAGTATTTTAGAAAAAGCCCTCATTAGAGGGCTTTAATAGATTTATTTAGAATTTGCATATTCAGTAATTACTTTATAAGCACCAGCTCTTTTATCATAAGTTGGAGTTTTACCATTTTTAAGTATAGCTGTACTACCTTCCCATACAATTACACCATCAGCCCCTTTGCTCTTAATATAGTCTAATCGTTGTTTCATTTCAGATTCAGACAATGGATGAATTATCTTATTTTTAAAAAAGCCTCTATCCAAATATGATCCAGAAATGTATGGAATGATCTTTAAATTGTACTTATTTGCATACATATGCGCTTCTGACATTTGGAAGTCAACACGAACTTTCCATTGATTGAAGTCTCTTATCCATGTGTTATATAAGACAGGACTTAAGAAATCTACTTTTTTTGCTATACCTTCTGCGTCTTTATTTAGTTGACTATAACGATTTTTAGTAGATAAATTAAATTGCTCATTTGCGAAAATTATTTGTGGTAGAACTCCATAAACACCAACGGGCGCAGCTCCACCATGCTTGTGATAGAGATCTAATGTTTCATTGACAATTGGAAGTAATGTTTGAGGTTTAAATTTATTACCTACCTCTATATCAAAGGATACGGGGATAGAAGGATTTGCCTTGGTAGCGTTGGCAATAATTTTAATTTTATCCTCATCTGGCTGACCTTTTGTAAGAAATCTATTGTGATAAATTACCTTTATAGGTTTTAAGTTGTTTTGTGCGAAATAGTTTTGAAGTTGTTTTTGATCAGTGTTGAGTTGTCCCTTATCATCTATATAGCTTTTCCAAATGATAAATTGATAAACATCAAATGAATATGCATTAGTTAATGTGAGGGTAGCTGCGATTGCGACTATCAATTTTTTCATATCGGTAAATCAAATTTGGAAGTAAAGAAAGTATCAATTAAAAAAAAGTGTTAACTTTAAATATATGTTGAAATTTTGTTTGATTTTTGCTGTAGATTTTTATATCAGAATACTCTGTTTATATGATGAATATAAATCTGAATATTATTTGTAATTGCATAAAAATTCTCAGGAGAAGACTCTTTTTTCTATGCAGTACTAAATATCTTGGCAATTTTAGATGTTGTAGAGCCGTAATAATTATCTACTAAAACACTAACCGTTTTATGCCAGTAATCTTCGTTAGGATCTCTACTGGTAAACGGTAGTCATGAACAAAATTAATAGCTTCATAGGGGTATGGAGCCTAATAACGCCATTAAGCCAACTCTGAGTAAGTTACGTTGCCATACTAATTGAAAGGCATTAGATGTGTAATAGGAATCATAGGATTATTGTCAGGTAACTAAGAAAGTAATCCTTTCGAATTAAGTGGTTTTCGAATTTTGGAGCGGGAAAGGAGATAGGAACTTGCTGCTGTCATTTCCTTCAATATTATTCTTGCCAATACGGTGGTGAACCATAAACTTCTGCAAAATAGTCAATAATTACTCTAATGTTTAATGGCGGATGACGAACATTGGGATAAATGGCTGCAATATGTTGTGGCTGAGGTTTAATAGAAGTCTCGTAATCAGGTAATAGTTTTATTAATTCACCGTTTTTAAGTGCTTCACCAATTAACCAATCTGGAAATAAAACAATACCCATTCCATTGAGGGCCGCTGCCATTAAACTTTCAGCATTATTTGAAGAGAGCAGAGGATTAATCGGGTAGTGTATCCATTCCCCATTGGTTTCTTTTACTAACCAGCGGTTAGGGCCTTCAAAGCCTTTATAAACTAGGCATTTGTGGTCATGTAATTCTTTAGGATCTTTGAGTGTCCCGTACTTAGATAAGTATTTGGGTGAGGCAGCTAAATGATATTTCTGTGTTCCAAAAATACGTGCGTGAAAAGAAGAGTCTGTTAAGGTTCCAATACGAAATATTAAGTCAGTGCTTTCACGTAAAGGATCTATAAACTCATCAGTTTGAATTAATTCTATTTGAAGTTTTGGGTAAAGCTCCGATAGTCCAGTCAGCCACGGGGCAATATGACGTTGACCAAAAAAGACAGGCGCATTAATTCTAACTAAGCCTGATGGTTCAATGGTTTTATCTTGCAAAGCCTTTTGTGCTTCATCAAATTGTTCAGTAATTTTTTTGGCATATTCAAAAAACAATTTACCTGATTCTGTAGGGGTAATTGCCCGAGTATTCCGATAAAAAAGCTGCTGGCCTAACGCATCTTCTAATTGTTGTATTGTGCGAGAAATCATTGAGGCAGATACATCTTCTTTACGAGCCACAATAGAAAAGTTTTGAGCGTTATATACACTTATAAAAAAGCGAAGAGTACGAATATCTATCGAATTTGCTAAATTCATCTGTGCAATTTCTGCAAAAGTGATTCATAAATTATGCTGTTTTTTCGTTGAATTGACTACTCTAGTATTCGTTGCCTAGATAAGTTGAGGCAATGTAGATGCAAATTATATTACTGCTCCTAACAATTTTAGGCGGAATGGGGTTGTCCGTTGAAGCTGGGCTTTTAGGTCCATTGGGAAAGGAAGTAGGTGAGTTGTGGGCAACTTTCAGTATTTTTGGAGTAGGGGCAGCCCTTACTTTTTTATTGATGTTATTTTTTAGTCCACGCAAAAGCCCCTCATTTTTTAGTCTTCCATCATGGCAATTATTAGGCGGGGTATTAGGTCCTATCTATGTGATTATTCTTACTATTACGACACCTATTATCGGGATCGCCATGACAATGATTGGTATTTTGGCGGGGCAAGTTTTTAAGAGTCTCATTATTGACCATTATGGCCTGCTGGGTACGCCGCATAGAAAAGTTGATCACAAGCGCGTTATTGCTCTTGTCTTTATTGTGATAGCACTTTCACTTGTAGCGACTGCATAAGAGGGTAACATGACTATTTTAATGATTTTATTAGCTGTAATTGGTGGTGCTTTACTGAGTGTTCAAGCTGCAATTAATGGTCAACTTGGAAGTAAAGTTGGTGTATTTAAGAGCGCATTTCTAACTTTCTCTGTAGGTGCTTTAATTACAGCATTACTTATTTTTTATTTTGAACCGAAGCAAAGCTTAACTTTATTAGACGTACCCAAATGGCAATTATTAGGCGCAATGTGTGGTGTGCCATATATTGTAATTATGGTTTTAGCGGTACAAAGAATTGGAGCAGCAGTTGCAACAGTTGCAGTTATTTTTGGTCAGCTCTTAATGAGCATACTGATTGATAACTTTGGCTGGTTTGGTAATGAAGTCTTACCTTTTTCAATTTATCGATTAGCGGCACTCATCTGTTTGGGCATTGCGCTATATTTTATTTATTCGAGTAGTAAAACAAATTAGATAGAAGCTTGAACAGGGTATAAAAGCCCTTTTTTTAATTGTTACGTCTCGACGATTGTTATTATCTTTGAATATTAATTAAGTATCAGACAATAAAAAAACCACCTAATTCTTTCGAATTAAGTGGTTTTTGAATTTTGGAGCGGGAAACGAGACTCGAACTCGCGACCCCAACCTTGGCAAGGTTATAATAAATATTAAATAACAATGAGTTATATTTTAATGGTGCCGAAGTGGTGTCGAATAATTTTTTACAATTATTTTATGCTTTATCTATAATTAATTTAAAATTTTACTGGATGAAAGAGATGAACTTATCAGCATTATCAATTTCTGAGCTAACGGATAAAATTACAGCTGATGGAACAATTAATTATCTTACAGGAAAAAAATTAACTCAACTATTCAATTCTTTCGGTTCTCGAGATGACTACGATACCTTAATTAAAGAGGAAAAATTTGGATCAAGGGCAACTTATACTAAAAATAAGTTGCAAGAAATTAATGGGACTATTCATTTAAAAAATTTACTTGAATATTTAGTTGATGAACGAAATACAGATAATTCTGAAAGTGTTGCCGAGGCACTAAATAAAATCCTTAAATATGATGGTTTTTGTCTTGAAAAGGGACTCGATAATATTTATCGAATTACAGGTACAGATTTCCCAGAAGAAATAAAAGTTAATCCTGTATTTGAAGATATAGAAAAAGAAATAATTCAGCATATTAGATCAGCACAATTCTTAGTTTGGGTAGCAGTTGCTTGGATTACATCGAGACCTATAGCAGAAGCCTTGTACAATCAGCACAAAAAAGGAGTGAATATCAGAATCATTGTAAATGACGATCAGCTTACTAAAACCAATGGTATAAAGTTTGAGAACACAACAATAGAATATTATAAAATTTCCCCGTTAAATGCTTCATACAAAAATACTATGCATCACAAATTCTGCATTATTGATCTAAAAAAAGTAATAACCGGCTCCTTTAACTGGACCAATAAAGCAAACTTTAATAATGAAAATATTTCTGTGATAGAGCAACGTGAGCAAGGGGAGGCATATGCACAAGAATTTCTTAAATTAATAAAAGATATTGAGCGAAAGTAAAGGCGCTTTGAGCGCCCTTTAATTCTTCCTTCTCGACTGCCGTTGCTGTCTTTGCCGATTAAGATTTTCAAGAACGGGCATAACTTCATTTGGATCGTAAAGGTGTTTCCCATCAGTTCCTTTATTAAATGGACGAAGCTCATCAATAATCAATTTACGAGACAGGCTATAACGTTCCATTAACCATGCTGCTGTAACGCGGTTCGGTATTTCCTCAGCTTTCATTTCAATGACTTTCCCAACATTAGGAATAATTTCATGAATGAATACCTGAGGTGGTTTTTCTGCTTCAACAACGACTATATATTTTCCCATATCTTATACCTATCTAGTTACTCCTAAGTACTGCAATGTTCTCAAGAGTGACCGCAGAGGGTCAGCAATACAGTCACTCATGTAGAACATTGCAGCTTTAAATTTTTTTACTTTCTCCAAGTCGCTTCTTTAAATTTCGCCTCATCAATCAAGTTGTCGATTTGAGACGGGTTTACATTGTCGTAGTAATGGTTCATTAGGTTGCCGAACACAATCAGTGTTCGGGCTGAGGATGAGTAACGGAAGCTCATTAGGCAATTTCTCCCTTAGCAAGCTTTTCAATTTCAACTTGAACGGCTGGTAGTTTCGCTACTTCGATTTGCATGAGTGAATCTATTCCTAAGTATTCACACACGGTTTTAACGTCTAAACCACGCTCATCTATAAAAGCTTGTAATTGATCACGTTGCTTATCACTGATTCCATTAAATTCGGGTGGGCTAATCCATGAGTTCTTTTCTTTGTCATATTGGCAGTTCAATGCCTTAGCACGCATTAACATTGTTTGACGCATGTTCTGGTAATACATGTGTTCTTTATCAAGCGATTCAGTTAATTGATTTAGATCACCCGCATGTTCAGCTTCTTCACAGCTTTGTTTCCAGTTTTCTAGCTCTTCTTGAGCTTTAGCTGCTGCAAGTTGTGCTGGCGTTAAAGTGTTAATGTGGTCTTTGGCTTGAGTAATAAGATCAGCCAAGAAGGTTGGATTAGATTTAAGATCAGGAACCCACACCTCACCAGTTTCGCCGCCCAGTGCACCTGAGTTTTTTGCATGGTGAGTAGGAGACGGCTTGAAACTAATGACACGGGCATTTTTACCTTCGCCTGTAGTCACAGTTGTTAGATAACCCATGATGTCGGCAATACGGTAAAGCTCATTACGGTTTTTACCGCCTAGATCCGGACGATAAATTATTTGATCGCCGTTTTGATCTTCAGAAGCATGAGCAATGAATACAACATCTTTACCAAGACTGATCAAAGTATTGATGTACTGCTTAAATGTTTGGTTAGCCAATCCTTGAGCTTTTAACTTTAAAGAGCCATCTTTTTGACGGTTATTAGCCGTGAGCAATAAGTGGGTTTTAATGCACTCAAGCATTGCACCTACAGTGTCGATAACTACAGTGTTATAAGGTGCTAAATCCTGTGGAGTTAGGTTTGCTACATCACTCCATTGCTGAACCTGTACAACCGCACCGCGACGCAATTCACCAGTACGGTGAGCACCACGGTCAAAGTCGAATGAAATTGCTTTATCTGCAGTAAAACCTATCGAAGTTTTACCTAAGCCAGGATCAGCATAGAGATACACAATAATTGCTTGAACTAATAATGTTTGGTCAGCAGTAATAATAGGTAGAGCCATTTTTCTTATCCTTATTTTGAACCCGTAAAGCCGCGCTTCTTTTTATAAGCTTTGCGGTCATATGAAGGGATGTTGCTAAGTTCTAGGGCAACTGCTAGTGCTTTTTTGCGCTGGAAGCTAATCTCATTCAGTAAGGCTGTATAAACTTTAGGGCGCTTCGCCTTAAACTCTTCAACATTTAAAGGAGTCTTCACTTCACCTTTTACGGTGTACAGCACACTGCAGTTTGCATTAGCTGCATAAACAGTCCAGCCGATACGCACAGAGTAAAGACCCGTTAAGCGGTCATGACCCATATAGGCTCTAACACCATCTGGATGTGGTTTGAATTGAGCATTCATGATTAGCCTCCCATCATCCAAGATGCAGCGGCTACAGCAATCACCCAAAGAACGAATGAAAGGGCAATGAATATAAGAAAATCGATGACGTTCGCTTTAATGGTAGCGAAACGAGAAGGGCGCTGTTCTTCAACCGTAGGATGTTGATATAAGCGTGATGTGGTTTGACTAGGAATAGGGTTTTGTTTCATACTTACCTCGCAGTTATGCAAAGCCCCGTCTCCGTCCAAAGTTTCGGGGCTTTTTGTTATCTACGAGATAAATGTTAACTATAGTTAATTTTGTAGTCAAGAAAATAGTTAACAAAAGTTAATGTTTTTATTAACTAGAATTCAATTTTTCATTAATTGAAAGAAAACCCACCTTGAGGGTGGGTTTAAAACGTCTAACTTAGAAAGTTATTTGGCGGATATTCTCTGTTTATCGAAATCTATTCCGAATAGTTTATGTTTTGGTTTGTCACTTAAGAGTTTAATGACAACTTTACTTTCAAACTCTTCTTTTAATTCATTACTTAAATAAGTTTTAATATCTTCATAGTTATTAATATTTATTGAGGTTACATATTGCTTTTTAGATCCTCTAAGCTCATCCATAACGTATTTAAACCATTTTGCTAATTCACTTGGATCAATATCTGCAAAGAAACGGTTGTCATGCCATAATAAATTCATATTATGAAATCCATGCATAAATACTAACCAGTCATAAGCAATGATTTTAGCATTTGCTACACCATCAGAGCTATCAGTTTGGAGTTCAATTGCTAAATCATACATCAAAGTGTTATTTTCACTATCATTTAATGTGATGTAAATTCCTGAACTATATTTAGGATATAATTGAGAAGTAATTTCTTGAAATTTTAAACTCAAATCTGCTAGAGGATCAGTTTTTAAATATTCAAGAGCATGTGAAATTGAACTGATTATTTGACCTTTAATACTTAAGTTTTGTTGTTTAATATCATCACTAATAGTTAGATATTTTTTTAGATGACTTAATTCCTCTTGAAGTGAGGATAATTCTTTTGCAATTGCAATATACTCATCGAGAGCATGTTTATCTTTAAGAAAAGCTAATTTCTGATCTCTTTCAAGTGCTAAGTTATTATAATTTTTATTTAGTTCTTCTATTTGAGTAAAAATTCCTATTTTTTCCTTTTCAAGTTTCGTTTTTCTATTAACTGTTAAATCATCATGAAATTTCTGAACAGCAGAGAAATGTGCTAAAGCTTCTTCTTTAAAAAGATGCTTTAAACCACTATAAAGGTCTAGCAGATCTTTATTGCTAATGTCTGGTGTTTGCTCAATACTCTTATTTATACTAGCAATTTTAAAATTTAAAGCACTTATTTCTCTTTGAATAGATCTTGAATTTTCAGTTAATATTTCAATATCTTTCTCAATTTGATGATAATCTTCAGCAATTGAATAATTTTCTAAATTTTTTTCTAATTGCGGAATTCGCTTTTCTAAAACTTCTTTTCTTGCCGTTGGATTAGCACCAGTTTTGACAACCTCACTAAGATAAGAATCTTGTTTTAATAATTTTTGTGTTGCAGAGTTGGCTTTTACTTTTTCCTTTAAACTATATTTTTCATTAATTAAATTTAAATCTAAACCTAATAAAAAAGCATTATTTATTAAAGAAGAGTAATCACTTTCTTTTTCAATCAATAGGGGATTTAAACAATCTGATCTTTCAGTTCTAGTAAATCTTTTAAAGAGAGATCTAAATGATAAAAATTTAAATTGATTAACTTTAGGAAAAACACCAGATAAATCAAGCCATTCTTGAAGTTTTGATAATTTTATGTCTGTATTATCTAAACGTATAACTTTAGAGTTACCTGATCTTTCAATTGTATGTTTAATACCATTTATTTCGAAATCTAATTTAAATATCCAAGTAGGTACAGCATGTGACAGAGTTTTTGCTAGTGAGTTTGTACTTTTCGCACCAAAGCAAAAATTAATTAACCTCAAAGATTGAGTTTTTCCAACACCATTTACTGAAGATTCCTTATTATCGCTTTTAGTACCCAGAATCACGGTTAGCCCTTCTGGATTGAAAACAATTGTTCGAAACTCTGGTTGATTGCAAGATAATTTTATTAATTTCATTTTTTCATCACATTTTTACAGATCATTCCATGCTCATTTAAGTAAATTTCTTGAATAAACATAAGGATATCTAAAGCAAAAATTAATTGAGTAAAGTTTATTTTAAAAATTGAGTTTTGATCAGATTCAATTCTAGCCCACAACCCTTCGATTGAAATAGGATCATCAAAAAATTGACGAACATAGCCAGCTATTCCAATTAAAGAACCAGCAAATCTTACATGCTTATGGGGTACTAGGGCTGTTTGGATCTTCATATACATCACATGTTGAAAAATATTTTGCAATAATAACTTCAGCTAAAGAAGTATAACTTCTTTTTGAAACTTTATCTTTATTTGCACATTTGGGAATCAATGCTTCTATCAGAGCAAAATAAATTAAAGAGCTCCTATCCGCTTCCTCATTAGGAATGGTTGAGTTGATTTCCTTGTATATCTTATTGATTGTTATAGATAAACTTTGTGCTAGTTCCTCACCTTGTATTTCTAAAAAATCATCAATTTTGTAAACCTCAGCATAATTACTTATTAATCTTGCAGCCAAAAAAGGGGAGAGGTTATTGAAAACAATTTTTTCATCGAAATTTGGAGCTTCCCCTTTTAAAAAATTAAAAATATTATCGTTATTATCAAGAAGATAATTTATTAGTTCTCCTACTATGGTTGGTTCAAAGTCAGATGTGGAGTTCTCATCTATGTAATACATACCAAGCACATCAAATTTAGTATCGTCATCCAATTTCATGAATAGCTTTTGTAATTGGAGTGAACAAATGATTCGACCTTCTGGAATTTTGTTGTTTTCAATAAAATTTTGAAAGTCTAGTTGAAGTGGGGCTGGTACATTTGTAAATTTATCATTCAAGACAAAAAAATAGCCATTAACTTTTCCCCATTTTTTAATTAATTTCCCATAATCTGTTTCAGCTTTTTTAAACTCATTAATTGGACTAGTGGTAGTAGATGCTAATGGCGCATAAATTTGATAATAATGTTTTAATTTTGCATTACATCCATCATTTCCTCCATCACCCCATTTTCCATGGGGTTTTATAGGAACAAAATCTGAATCTAAGTGATTCATAATTGTTGAAAAAAAAACTTGAAATTCCATGCCAGAAGTTTGATAAACTTTAAGCTTGAAATAAAGTCTTAATATTGCTATAGAATTTCCCATTATTTACCCCTTATGCTTTAAAAATTATCTTATTTGTTTAACTTAAACTTAAATAGGATTTATTTTTGATCTTCTTTTTGCTCTGTATGTATATCGCATGCAGTCAACTACTTGGCCTACGAAATGGCAATGTTCATCCAAAGGAATAATATTTGGTTCAAATTTAGGATTTAGAGCTTGTAGATAGCGAGAGCCATCTGTTTCGATAACAAGCTTTTTAAAAGTTGCATCTTCAAATCTTCTCACCACAACCATGTCCCCAGATTGCATGTCACTATAGTAAACATCTGGATCAACAAGAATGTAGTCTCCCTCTAGAAAATCTGGTTGATTACTCACACCCTGAACTTTTAAATAAAAACAATTAGTACATTCATCAGGAAGGGGAATCCACTCCTCAACTTGGGAAAGATCCACAGATTGCACATTAGTAAAGGTTCCTGCTTGAACCCATGAAAGAACAGGAGCTAATGTTGCTGCTTTCTTGGAAATATTATTATCGATTTTTGGTTCTTCTTTGCCACCATATAATAACCAATCATCAGAAACTTCTAAGAATTTTGCAATAACTTTTAAATTATCAGCGGTTGGAACACTTACACCATCAAGCCATTTTTTAGCAGCAACTGGTGACTTCTTAGTTGCCCGTGCGAGGTCGGCAGCTTTTAGCTTTTTCTCATCCAATTTTTGCTTAATGCGCTGGTGTAAAGACATAACAATATTTCCAAGAATATTAACTAATGTTAATACACCGTATTGAAACCATGGTTAACAAATGGTAAATTGAATTTATTAACTATAGTTAACTTGGTGTAAGCATGAATCTTACTGACTTAATGAATTATCACGACTGTAAAAATAAAAAAGAGTTAGCTAAAAAAACTGGATATTCCACTGTGACCCTATGGAAGTGGGCGAATAATGGAATACCAGCTAGAACTCAAGCAGTTTTACAAGTCAAAACCAATGGAAAGCTTAAAGCAGACCTAGAAGTATTAACCGCTTAGGAACCACCATGAGCAAATTATCAATTGAACTCTCTGCAAGTGCCAGAAATGATGCATCCCGCATATTGCATGGACTTGATTCAGGTAATCAGAAAGAGATTGCTGAACAACTAAAGGTTGATCCAAGCACAATCACTCGACTTAAAACTGATAGGAAAAACAATGGATTGAATGAAATTGAAATATTTTGCGAGCTATTGAGTCTACTTGGATTAAAGGTGGTTCCTAAGGATTATCAAAGCATTGATAAAGAAAGAGTAGCTGCACTTTTGGTTATGTCTAAAAGCTGGATGAACCGTATTGAAACGGTGGATGACCTTTTCCATGACGAAATCAGTGGACAAAAAGAAAAACTTGGATATTAAAAAACCACTACCTGCGGTAACAGGAGTGGTTAGGCATCCAAATCTATAGCGAGATTAGAACATGAGCAATTTATCAGAACAGCCAATCGAACTCAACTCAGAAGAATTTGTAGTGGGTGACATGGTGGTTGTTAATGAACTGGATCATAACGAAATTTTTGAAGTATTTGGATTTTACTACAGCACATCTAAACGACTTTTTGTTAAGTCAGCGTGCGGTAAGCAGTTAGCTCTACCAGTTCAATTCTTTAGATCGGCATCAATTGCTGAGTTAGAAGCAAAACGTCGATTAACTGCAGAAGAATTAGCACGGGCGGAGGTGCCATGAATCAGCAATTTAAACACCTTCCTGAACATAAGCAGCGTGAAGGCATCCAGTCATGGTACGAGCCAGCTCTTAACCTTCTAAATAAAATGCTTGAACGAAATAAAGCGAATCTCCGTAAGCGTGGATACAACGAAAAGAATGCAGCCTTAACACGCGAAGAGTTTAGACAAGAACTTGCTCGCCGTGGCCGCATTACTTTGTATTTGGCTGGGGAAATTGAAACGAGTTTGTATAAGGCTCAAAAGATTGAATACATGGGCGGATATGTAAAGCCTAAGGTTGGTGAGTAATGAGTCTGGATGCAACTATTTGGGCTTCACAAGGTCAGTTCAAAGACCCTGAGGGTAACAATATAAAGACCGTGATGATGTTTGAGGCAAGTGTGAAAAGAATAAAAATCAAGAGGTCCAACCATCATGAGTAAATATATCCGACAGAACTTTCATGTTGTAATTAAAGCTAATTTTATAGGAGCTACAACATGAAAGAAGATTTTGAAATTTGCCAATATTGCTACGAAGAGTATGCGGTCGATTATTACAGCAAAATTAACCCTGAGGTTATTTTATGCAACTTATGTGCAAACATGATTTTAGAAGTTGTACATAAGGCTCAATTTGGACGAGATTTTTTTGGGCGAAAAACTGAAGAGTACTCACAAAAATATATGAAAAAGAAAATCGGTCTAAAACTTCGCCTTGAGGTTTACGAGCGAGACGGGTTTAAGTGCGTTACATGTGGCATTCAGAAGAATTTAACACTTGATCATATTAAACCAGAGATTTTGGGCGGTGTATCAACAATAGAAAACCTCCAAACAATGTGTAAGTCATGCAATTCATCAAAGGGTACTAAGTATGATGAATCAGATGAGGAGGGTGAATGAGTCTAGATGCCACTAAATGGGCTTGGGAAGTCCAGTTCAGCGATCGTAAGGGCGGCAGTCTAAAGCCACTTAAACGACTCGTCCTGTTGTCACTAGCCGATCGTGCCGGTGAAGAACATACATGCTATCCGAGTGTTAAACGCCTAGAAGACGACACTAATCTTGACCGTAAAACGGTAATGAAGATTATTGCCGAACTAATTGAAGATGGTCTTATCGCCGATACGGGTGAACGCACGGGTAAAACCAAACAGGTAAAAATCTATAAATTAATTGACGTGTTAGGGCGTGAAAATAAAAGAGTCCCAACAACGGGATACTTACCGCAGGAAAGTACCGATTTAAAGGGTACCAATGTTGGAACAGTACCAACAACGGAACAGTCCCATTGTTCCGAGGAAAGAGTACCAACGATCCCATTAAACAGTCCCAACGTTGGGACACGGAATCTACCAAAGAATCTATCAGATGAATCTAAAAATAAAAAAACATGGTTGAGTTTGAAAAAACTTGGTGAAGAAATTCGTTTGGCAACTGATCAGGAAACTTACGAGCAGATCAAAAACGCGACATGGTTCGATCGGGAGTTACGAGCTTTTGAACTCTACAACGCCGAGAAGAATCTTTGTGATGAACTCATGAATTACCACTTTGCAGATTGGTTAATCAACGCATGTGGAAAATACCAAGCACGTGAACAGGCAGCTTTCCGAAATTCAGGGTCGCAGGTTCGGTGCTCGCCGAGCGCACCGCACCTGTTGAGCGATAAACAGGTTCATACCTTCGCTCAAAAACTTTCACAACATCCTGAGTTCGCAAGCCAGTTTGCAGCTGCAGGGGAAAGTTACGATCAACTCGCAGCACGTATTGCCGTAAAACTTAGCGATCCTGCTCAGGCCAAACAATGGGAGCCGTATCTCAAGCAAGTTGGGTTCAAAGGCACATTGCAGGGGGCAGCATGATAGACCTCTACGATGTCAACGTAGCGCTCTTGGAAGGTGATCTCTACGCTTTTGAAAGGGGTATTCATGTCTAGCATGAGTTTAGCTGAATACCGTGAATTATTTCCAGTGAAGACAACGAAGCGCCGTTCAGCAAAGCAAGGTACCAGACAGCCAAGTGAAGGCGAGACGGTATTGGCAACACACCTAAGAGCATGCAAGATCAGTTTTGAGCAGGAATATAAATTCCATCCGAAACGCAAATGGAGAGCAGATTTTTTAATTACGGGGACAAAGATTTTGGTAGAGGTAGAGGGCGGGATCTGGAGTGGTGGACGTCACACAAGGGGTAAAGGTTACATCGGGGATATGGAGAAATATAACTCGGCGGCAATGATGGGTTTTACAGTTTTACGGTTCAGTACAGAGCAAGTGAAGTCAGGTTTAGCAATTCAGCAGATAGAGAAAATGGTTGGGGGAATGAATGACACTAATGATCGATAAGAAGCATGTTATGCACTCAGTGGACTGGTCTAGGTTCGATTTAGAAGGCTGGTTATATCAGTTCGGTGCATGGTTAGATCAAAAGAGTTTTACCGGTATTCCTTCTGGAGCATATAGCAACCCAATTGCATCAGCGATGGTACAAGTTGAAAAGCAGCGCCGTTTAAAACGATTAGGTAAGAAGAAACAACGAGAAATCATCGCCAATTACTTTGTGAGTGAATCAGATCCGTTTCGTAAAACTAAATCTAAAACCCAGTGCCAGATTGATGACAATGAAGCCCGTGCAGTACAGCGTTTAATATTGGATTTAATGGGGCAGAGTGAAGTTATGGATGAATGGATGGACGCGATTATTGACCGTTACTTCCGTGGGCAGTCATGGCCTGAGATGGTAAGAGAAGATCGTTCACAGTCAGATGCACGTAGTGATGTGAAATGTGGGCTGGCAGTGTTGCATTGCCGGTATGGGTTTATTGAATATTAATTTAAGTTATTGTATATATTAATTTAAAATATAAAATATTGTGGGCATAATGTTAGAACCTATATTAAAAAATGAAGGTGTGAATGAAAGCGAGAGACAACTATCTAAGCTTTTGAATACTACTTTTTTATCTTTGTGGAGTTATATTGGCCCATACAGTGATGAAGGGGCTGCTAAAAATAAGCAAGGTAAAGAGATATGTGATGCCTTAGTCGTTTTTGGAAATAAAGTAATTATATTTTCTGACAAGGAAATAAAGTTCAATGAAGAAAAAAGTTTAGATGTAGCTTGGAAGAGATGGTACACAAAATCTATTACAGATTCAGTACGTCAATTGCATGCTGCGGAGTCTTGGATAAAAAACAATCCACAAAGAATATTTCTGGATAATTTTTGCACAATTCCTTTTCCCATTAATTTAGATAATAAAAACTTAGAGTTTCATCTAGTTGCTCTTACAAAAAACACCTTAGTGCCTGCTAGAAAATATTTTGATACTTATCAAGAAGGAAGTACGGGTACTTTTATTCATTTTTATCCATTAGAAGAAAGTGAGTGTCTAAAAAAGCCTTTTGTTCTCTGTGACGTTAATAAAAGTAAAACCTTTGTACATATTTTTGATGAATTTTCTATAGATTTAGTCATAAATGAATTGGGAACAATATCTGATTTTTTAAACTATTTAAAAACTAAAGAAAATCTAGTTA
This sequence comes from Acinetobacter pittii ANC 4050, assembly GCF_000399685.1. Taxonomy (GTDB): domain Bacteria; phylum Pseudomonadota; class Gammaproteobacteria; order Pseudomonadales; family Moraxellaceae; genus Acinetobacter; species Acinetobacter pittii_E. Next base: position 1,717,080 of record NZ_KB976987.1, on the reverse strand, counting down.
GAAAATATAATTTACTAAATGTTCCTGGTGAAGAGGATTTACTAGGATATTATTTAAATAATGAGAAATTTTCTTATGGTGTAAATACATTTGAATATCCCAAAGAAGATAACCAATTATTAGTTATTAGTGAGGGATATTGGAATAGTTATAAAAATTTTGATTATAAAAAACATCAGTTTATAAAGGAAATGGGAGCATCTTGGAATAAATTGGTTGCTAGTATTTCCGACAGTATTATTACAGCTAAAGTTGGTGAAGGAAAAGATAGTCCTTTTAGTATGCATGAAAGAGCTGCTCGATCGCTTGCATCTGAAAACAGATCATCTAGAGCATATCTAAGCCAAGCATTTTTGGATAAAATTCAGAATGTTCCAGATAACCGAAGATCAGCAAGATGTTTACAGTCTCCTATAAATAAGTCTAAATTTTATATTTTAGTAATATTGCCATTTTCAGAAAGTGAAAGCATAGAGGACTTTAATCAAAAACGGCCAATAGTAGCATGGCAATATTCATTAGCTTTGAAGTATAGACAGTCAAAAGCAAAGGAGATAGTCGTTGTCATAATGCAACCACAAGATAGTGAAATACAATCTGAAGCAATATATACTTATGATTACTCAAAGCCGCTTGATTATAAAGACACAATTTTAGCGAAAAAAATAATTAAAGATTATTCCATACTCAGTGAGTTTACAGACTATAGTGATTCATCAAAAGACCATAATGCTAAATTGAAAATTAAATGGGGAAGAAATGAAAAGTGTCATTGTGGCTCTGCATTAAAATATAAAAAATGCTGTCTACATAAAGATGAGCTCACTCATAGTAGATACACATAAAAAGCATCTCTCAGTGCTTTTTAATCTTTAAAACTCTCATCGGGTGGTAGTTTTTTATGTACTAAGGAAACAGGTTCATACAAACGATATGAGGAGAAGAGTGGCTTGGCGGTATTACATTTTCAGTATGACTTTATTGGTTATTAGTATTTGATTTTAATTCTATTTTCAATTATTTTAATCGAAAATCTAAATATGATAATTTACTTATGAATTTATACGAATATTTTAAGACTAACGATTTAATTTCTAAAGTAGGCGAGTTCAAGCTAATTCAAGTTGGGGTAAAAAGCGGCGGAAATTCTAATGTACTTTTCTTTAAACAAAAAAATGGAGAAAAGGAATTTGCAGTGAAATTTTTAACTGAGCAATCATTGAGCACCAGAAAGCTTAAAAGATTTGTAGATGAATATTTTTCTTTAATTCAATTACCACCCCATAAAAATGTTGTCAGACAGTACCACTTGGATAGCTTTGAATATCCAAGTGAAGCAGGGAATAAAATTGAAATTTCTTACATCATAATGAAAAAATATAGTTCAAGTTTAAAAGATAAAGCTGTTCCAGATTATGATGGGCTAAAAATTCTAAAGCAAATTGGAAGTGGATTGAAACATCTTCATAATTTTGGTGTTATTCATAGAGATATAAAACCAGAAAATATTTTTTACGATGATGAAATAGGTGAATATGTAATAGGTGATTTCGGAATTGCTCATTTTGATGAGGAATTTGTTACAAAACTATCAAGTACTTCCCCAACAGAGCGTTTGGCCAATTTTTCTTTTAGTCCAGAAGAATCGACTATTAGAGGGTATGTTGCAAATCCAAGTTATGATATTTATTCATTCGGTCAGGTCATACATTGGTGGTACGCAGGTCAAGCTTCAAAAGGTACTAGAACACCATTCGTAGATGATTCTTCTGATCCGCATTTAAAAGCTTTAGATAAAGTTGTACATAATTGTATATTTAATAATCCTAAACAACGCTTTCAATGCATTGATGATATATTCTCATTTTTTAATGATATTCTTTCTAATAAGAGAGATGTTTATCAAAGAACTTATGATTTAAATAATGCAATTACAAAAACAGTTCCATTTATAAAGAGTATAGAAACTATAGATACTTTAAATAGGTTTGAAAGTTTTTATAAAAATTTAAATGAATTTTTGATATATGAAGAGTTTTGGTGGGTGGATTTAAATGGAGATGATTTAGATTTTAAGGGGCTAGTTAAAATTGATAATAATAAATTTTTATTTAGTAAATTTTATGAAATAGAAGTCGAAAAAATTATTTTTTATAAACATGATTCTAGGCTATATAATAACTTTTTTATTGTGTTAACTAAACCTTCAGAAATGTTTGATATTTATGATAGAGATGGAAACATAAAACCTAGAGAAAAATCCAATTACTACAAAGATATTGCAATTTTATTTGATGGTAAATATTACGATCCCTCGCTTTTTCAAAATAAGTATTTTGAACTACCTGATGGTCAAGTAATAGATTTAACTGATCATATTTTTGAAGAAAGGCATCGATTTTTAAAACCGTTCGCATTTCTTGTATGTCCTAAATTAGCAGGACCTGCATGTGGTGGTAATGATATTGCTGCTGAATTACTAAGAACCGTTCGACAGAATGATGAGTTAACAGAAGATGATATGAATCTATATTTAAGAAAAATTCGTAAATATCACTCATCAGAATTTACAATGTGGGATTAAAAAGAAGCACCTTAAGGTGCTTTTTTTATTTCGAATAATTTTACTCTAATGCTACCAATGGTTTTCTATCAAAATTGAACAAGTACTTCCATTGTCGAAGAAAAGGGCATTCGATAGGTGAGTAGTCATTTAATATTTTAATGAACTCATCATCGAATCCTGCTACACGGAATAGCTGAACTTTGTTGTTAAATGAATTAATGCCATAGTGTTCTTTTGTTGCTCCTGAACCATACGCAGGAATCCATTCATAAAATTCTAAAAGAATCTTTACACGTTGATTCTTTCTCATTCCATTCTTTAGAGTGCGCTCATATTCTTGATAGTGATTTAAGAGTTTTGCTTGTACCCAATTCCCGTTAAAAAAGCGATGACCTTCAAATTTCCCACTTTCAAAACTACCTTCTATGATTTGATTGTGATGCAAACCTTTAAAACTTGTAGCGGGTAAGCCAATAGTAAAGCTTAAGTCCATGATGTTTTTGTATATTTTAGAGTTTAAGATGAAAGAATATTATCACTAAAGTATTTTAGTACAAGGGAATATTTGTGTTAGTTGCATGATGTATAATTTAATAGATTCTGATAAAAGATTGAAGAACTATTCAAAATTATGGCTAAAGTTGAGAAAAGTGTCACGTTGTTATTGGCATTCAGGGGCACGGATATAGATAGGCAGGAACAAAATTTTAATGTAATACACGATTATTTGTGTAGCTTAATTGGAGTGAAAAGGGTGAACTACGAGAGAATTACTGACTACGAGTTTGAGATTGATGTCGTAATGAGGCCAAGATATATAAAACGTAAAATTAAAAACTTTCTCGCGCAAATACAAGTTATTTCTAACCCTTTAGATTTTGAATTTTCATACGCTATAAGTCATTGAATATTGAAAGTTTAAACGGATTTTGGCATATTTGTGTTATAGAGGACGAAGCTATAGTAACCCATTGAACTACCTCGCTGAGCGGGTTTTTTTAATATTTTAAAATTGAAAAGAGCTCATGGATAGAAAAAGTTTATTAGCAGATTTACTGGCTATTTATGCAATAATATTAACAATTTGCATTGCTTTATATGCAATCTTTGATGTTTTTAAGATAGATAAGTCAACTGCCACAAACTTATTGGTTTGGTCAGCAACTTTATTAGCTCCTATTTCTATTTTTTATGGATTTCGGAGTTGGAAAATTCAGCTATTCGATCAGTCAAAAATAAATGCTCTAGAAAATATTAAGAAAAAAGTCTCTGAGTTTAATAAAGTAACTCTAGACTATCGTCTTTATAGTAGAAATCTTTATCTTTTACTTGAAAAGGATGAGACCACTTTTAAAAAAATATTAAAGGAATGGGTGGAAAAGGCAGAGTTAATCAGACGAGAAATAATGTCTATATTAGAAATTGATGGAATCTATTTTGATAGCTCAAAAAATGAGTTGAAAACTCTGTATAAGCATAATGATAATTTACTAGAATTAATTAATGAAATTGAAAATGCTGAGTTTATCTTATTTACATGTTGGATAGGTTCGGCTAGTCCTTCGCCTTTGGAGAATGGGGAAAGCAAGGAAATTGTTATATACAAATATATGTACTTACTAGATCCATCATCTCATTATTTGAAACATAAATTATCAAATAAGCCAGAAATATTAGATCACTGTCAAAAGTTCGAAGACGAGATAATTTCTACCCCAATCAGAGAATTCTTTAAAACTCTTAATGAAATTCTGCAATACACATTTATTAAATAGTATTGCAGTAATAAAAGACTCTCATTTTTACAGTTCTATATTATTTTTTAACCTTAATATATCAACTTCAGCATTCACGATATGCATTTTCTTATGACAATTCGGGCAAAGTGCAACAGTATTTTCGACTGTGTCTGGCCCGCCGTGCGCTAACCATTCAATATGGTGAGTTTCTAAGTAGGGCTCACCATTTTGGTCTTTAAAAGGAGCAGGCTGTTCACAGAGCTGGCAAATGCCATTAGCTAAACGCTTTGCAAGCTGGGCAATAGCATCGGAACGAATAAAGTATTTTGTTTTGGTATTACGGTAGCTGACTTGCGTTTGTGCTGTAGCATGGGCATCTGCCATCAACTGCTCAATCGATTTCTTCTTATACTTGCGCTGCTTTTTCTGACTAGTACGCTCTATGGTCTCTACACTAATCGCCGTATTTGAATCAGATAATTTAACAGGGAATATCCAGACTAACCGATCTTGTTTATTGGCATCAGGTTGGATCTTTTGATAGGGATCTGCTACGAGAGTAACAGGACCTTGATAGATATATTCTTTATCGACAAATACTTCAAAAAGATGGACAGACACGCCGTTCGTATGACTTTCAGCTAATGTTCTATTTTGACTTTTTAATTCCTGGTCACCGACTTGGCCCATGCCAGTGTAATGCAACTCATCACCAATCCATCTATCTTCATAGATGGACTCTACATGGTTTGAAACAATGATGAGGGTGTTGGTCTTTTTAGATCTACGCATTCCGCCCTGAGGTGAGCAAAGGAAATATTTGCATAATTCTGCGTTATTTAAAATGGTACCTGGTTTTAATTGTCTAAAATCTTTCAACATGCTGCAGTCTTATTATCAAGTAAGTATTTCACGATGGGGATATCAGCAGCAGCCCAGTCGAGCTGTTCTAATTCATCGATAGTGCACCATTGTACATCCTGGTGCTCACTTAAAGCCAATTCTTCAATAGTCTTAGTCACGCACATAAAAGTGGTCAGTTCGATATTAAAGTTGGGGTAGGCGTGCTCTACAGTTAATAGATACGCTGTTACTTCTATATTAAGATTGAGCTCTTCTTTAACTTCTCGAATGAGTGCTTGCTCGAGTGTTTCTTCAGCTTCGACTTTACCGCCCGGGAATTCATACTTATTCGATAAATAGGGGTACTTATGTTCACCTTTCAGGGCACATAAAATTTTATCCTGGTGTTGGATGACTGCGGCAACGACTTCGAGAGATTTCATAAGCGCTTAAAATAGTTATCTAACTATTCTTCATCAAGAAATTAATGGCTATATTTTAGCTCTAATGGCGTCAATTTATAGTTGAGTCGATATTTAATTCTTAAGGCCTTCGCTACCTTAATGGCATCTAATACTTCAGTATCTGCTCCAGGATCTTTGACTCCTACGATTTGAGCTTCAACCATAGGTTGATAGGTATCATTTCTTACACCTGATGCGATTTGGTAGTTTGAGGTCACAAGAGTACCTTGATTCATTTTGGGAATCTTAAAGTAGCGAAAATCATTTTGCATAACTAACTCAGCACCGCGTAGAACAACAAAATCTCTTGCTTGTTCTGGTGAGCTACCACGATCACCTTTATAACTTACATAGAAAGAATCTTTACTCGCTTGTCCTTCTCTGAAATGAGACATTACCGCCCCCGGGTTATAAGCTGGGGGAATTAAAACAGCACATCCTGATAAGGATAATAAAAGAATGGATAGGAAAATTTTATTCATCTATGGGGTTCTCTTTATTTGAGTTGAAGAAGAGAGTTATTTTTAGCTTCATTCAAATTTCCTGTTCAGTATATCTAAAGATCATAAATACATGTATCAGAGATTTTGAATCTTTAAGACTACTTGAACTTAATCAAGCCAAGTGCTCTTATTGCGTTAATTTTAATTGACTCTTTGAAAATATAAAAATTCAATTGATATTTTTAAAATAATTTATTTCAAAATTTAATGTTAATTAAATGCTTAATTTATACTAACCTATTGTCAATTTATTTATAAACTTAAATTTATGCGCACTATTGATTATATATTTACTATAGAAGTTCCTGATTGCAATCAAGATTTCCATATCATTGAGGAAATTAAGAATTCTTGTAATGATAAAAATATAAGAGTAATTTCAGCTGACTTCTTCTATAAAGATATTTTTTTATCAATTTTAGAAGGGAATGATCTTGTAACAAGCATGGAAATGCTGGTTGGGCCCAATGATAAGAATGAACTAGTTGAAAAGTTGGCTTCTGAGTTTTCAAAATTAAAAAATGAAAAACAGCTATTGATAATTGATCCTTATTTTTTTGATGGAGGGATAGAGACAATAGATCTCTTTATAAAAATTTTTGAAAAATCTAATTTAAATCCTTTTTTCTTAAAAATTATATCTAGAGAAAATTTGGGTAATAAAAATAAAAGTAAAATTGAGGAGAATATACGAATTTTTAAGGATAAAATATTTTATCAATTTGGTATTGATGTTGAAATTCAAAAAACTGATGAATTTCACGATAGATTTTGGTTAGGAATCGAGAGTGAAATTGGAATATTAATGGGCACCTCACTTAATGGTTTAGCAAAAAAAATATGTTTAGTCCATGAAATTGAAAAGCAAGATGTTAAGGAAATTCTTAGTACCTGTTCGAACTTAGAGTTAATCTAAAAAATTAATTCAAAAGACTAAAAGTTATTAAGAAACTCAAATATGTTAATTAGCTAACAAATTAGAGTATTTGATGCCCTGCTAAATATAACCTATTGGCAGGGCTTTTATTTTTCTATGAGTTGAATGACATATGCTGTATAAAGGCAAAATCTTTTGCAGAGATTGAATTCCATGCCAATATTTACTTTAAATAATAATGAACTAAATGCAGTTGAGACCACCTCTTTTAAAGAAGAAGCTATTCTGGAAAGATTGCATCTTCAGCAGGCACTTAAAAAAAATATCGGAGTAATCGCTGAGGACTGTCTTGTTATTGCTGAAGAGTATGCTGAATGGGATGGCTCAAAGAGAAGAATTGATTTACTGGCAATTGATAAAAATGCAAATCTTGTAATTATAGAGCTGAAGCGTACAGACACTGGTGACCATATGGAGCTTCAGGCTCTACGGTATGCATCAATGGTTTCCACAATGACTCTGGATATAGCAATAGATATTTATCGTCGATATAAAATAAATAATGGCTATCCATCTTTTGATCACAACAATGCACGTGAAGAAATTTCAAATTTTGTAGATGTTGATAATCTGGATGAAAGTAATTTTGCGGATGATGTGAGAATCATTCTTGTCTCATCAAACTTTTCAAAAGAATTGACCACTTCAGTGATCTGGCTTAATGAGCGAGATCTGGATATTACCTGTATAAGAATGCAGCCATATACTCACAATTCTCAAATTCTAGTTGATATTCAACAAATCATCCCTTTACCGGAAGCAAAGGATTATCAGATTAAGGCACAGAAAAAATCAGAAGAAAGAAGAGAAGCCAAGCTTACGAATGCAAGGGATTACTCAAGCTTCATGTTCAATGGTAAAACTCTGAATAAACGTTACCTGGCTCTGGAAATTATTAAATGCCGGTTTGATGAAATCGAAAATAAGAATATCGAAGATCTTAGAGCAGAGTTTAATGAATATCCGAATCTGGATAGATTGCTGGTTAAACTTAACCAATTGGATGAGCAAAGATATGACCGTTATTTTATTGAGAAAGAACATCAGTTACAGATGAGTAATGGAGACATATATGTTATTTCCAATCAATGGGGCAAAGGTAATATTTATCAGTTGATAGAAATTGCAGCCAGCTTTAACTATGAAATTATTAACACTTCAAAGGATCAGTTGAAACGTTCAGTTGAATATGGTGATTATTTGATAGAACAGTTGGAAGATACCACTATTCTAGTTTATAAAAATGGCGAGAAAGTATCGGCTTATGGAGTATTACTAGAGTTGGCCTCTTCTATAGGAATAAGCCATTTAAATAGTAAGGGTGGTAAAAAGAACACTAGGCAACTTGGGAAAGACTTGATTGATCAATTAGGCACTAACTCGTAGATCTATTAAATTTTACTTAATCAAAACTAAATGCATTAAATACAAAACTTGACCCTGTACAGGGTAAATGCTATTTTTGCGTTATAGTGGTCGAAGTGTAAATGAAGATCACGCAAGATATTTAAAAGTTCATCGAAAGATGGGCTTTTTTGTTTTAAATATTGAAAAATTAAGGTGTAGGGTTATATTAAAGACTTTAAAATAAGATGGAACATAAAAATGTTTATTATGTACGACGATATCTACATAAATACAGATAATATCAACTACGCCAAGATTTTAAATGAAACCTCATAGGTAATTTTTTACTTCGGACCAACAAAGGACAATGAGGAAGGGGCGAGTGTTACTTTGCAGTTTGGTGATATTTATCAAATTACGGAATTTTTAGAATCCTTTAATCAAAATACTTAGCCTTTTCTAAAGGCTCTTTAATGGATATCTTTATGACCCTTAAAGCTGATTTCTACCGCTCCCCGTTGTAAAGATACTCCATTACCGAAAGCTAAACGAGTTTAGTTAGGAGTAAAGGAAAAACCAAAAGAATAAGATACGAAGCAATAGATTTTTTATTAAAGTTATATAAAATTTACGTATTCCAATATTTGTAATGGGCACATGAATTTTATGGGCAGAATATTATTATTTTTTATAAGTTCATTGATTATTAGCCCAGTGTACAGTGCTGATGATTTTTTCGAAAAAAAACCTTCTATCTTAATTGCTAAGGATGAAGGGATCCAAAATAATAACAGTCGTGAGAAAGTTGATTTTTTTGAGTTATCAAATCAACAAAAAATAGATCGTACAAATCAAGTTTTTAAAAGGGCAGAGCGAGCTAATGACATTCTATTCCAAACGGCGAATATGACTGATTATGATAAATCACAATATTACAGGGAAAATAAGTTTGCTAATAATAGGGGTTATTCACCATACATTGAATCTACACTTAATAGAAAAGTAATTTCAGAAGAAGAATATCAGCAGGAACTTGAGCAAAAAAGAAAAGAGAGAAAAGTTGATCGAACCCTTATGTACCTATTAGACAAGTAATCTCAATTAAATTTTATTGGCTTAAATTTATGAAAAATCAAAATGATCCAATTGAAAATATAGAGCAATTAGATGCTGATAGTGAGCAAAAGCAGGAAAACTCGGTACTTAATTCTGTGAATCCTGGTCCTGTTGAAGTAACAGATTTAATTGTAGAAATCGGGAAAGATATAGCTGATTTTGCATCATCTATTCTAGACAATATTGATATAAATTTTTAATTTAATAGTTCCTCAAATAGGAGCATTTTCATAGAAATTTTAAATATGAATTTGTAGTTGCATATATATGAATATCCATATATGATTCATATCAAATACTGCGCTGAAAGTTTTTATTTTTTGTGGCCCATTTCTCTTTTGGAGGGATGGGCTTTTTAATGTCAGTTTTTAACTTGCCGAACGGATTACGGCACTAAAAGCCCCGCTAAATATTGATTATTGGCGGGGCTTTTTATTTTATGTGCTAGGCTGCCATTCATAATTTTATGGAAGCTTACAATGTATATTTGTATTGGCGGTGATTTGGACGGTGAAGTTGTAAATAACCGTGAAGGAACATATTTTGAAGTAAGTGAAATAGATTCAAGCAAACAATCAACCTATAACCGTCAGAGTTATATTGTTGGTGAAAATGCTTATAGATATGACTAAATATTTAATAAAAAAGCTTCTTCGGGGGTACTTTTAGGAGTTTTGTTGATGAGACTACGTTGTTGTGACTTTAAAAAAACCAATACCTTAAAATTATATTAAAAAATGATTAAATTTACGTAAAGTCATATACATTATTAAATAATCAGCACAAATATTAAATTTTCCGAAAGAAATAAGAGAGATATATTATAAAAATACAAACAATATGAATGTTTGTATTTTAGAAATAAGCTTCTAGCCTGCTGAAAATGGGATCCTCCATAACAACTGAATAGCAGGTTGCTTGTATAAACTCTAATACTTGACAAAATAATTTTGGAGATATTTGTGGCTAATAAATTTAATGCTGAACAGGCACGAGTAAATTTAAAGCAGGGGAAAAAAAGTCATCAAAATATTTATGAAGATATTCTTCAGCAAGTAGAATCTAGTTCAAAAAAAGGGATTAATCCTGTTTATTTGAATTTCTTAAGGGGAAATATTACACAAGAGAATATAGATAACATCATTAGTAAGCTTCATAAATTAGGTTTTGAAGTAGATATTAGGGAATCTTCATCTATAAGTTTTTCTGTAAAGGTTAGTTTTTAACTACTGATATTTTGAAAAGCCGCCTATTGGCGGTTTTTTTATGGGTTAATTATGGATTGTAAAGATTACTTTTGGCTAACAAGAAAAAAAGAACCTAAAACAAAACCAAAAAGCAGACCATTACCTAAAGCTAAACAAAATTATTTAGAGGCAGAAGAAACCTTATTTCAAGAGCTAGAAGAAAATCTAATTGGCTATCGACGAAAATTTCAATTTGAATCTACCAAGAATTGGCGGTTCGATTTTTATATTGTGAAGTTGAATCTTCTTATAGAAATTGCTGGCAGTCCTTGGTCAGTTGGTCGAGGTGGGCGAAAAATTGCAAATGCAATGGGTAAATATGATCTTGCTTTGGATAAGGGATATAAATTCGAACGTCTAGAGCCCCACCAAATTGAATCAGGTTATGCAATCAACTGGATTAAAAGTGAATTAGCGAGAATTGAAGATGGATCAGATCAGACCATTTCCTCCACAGGAGTTGATTGATAAAGCCGAAGAGGATGAGGCAATTAGATTAGCTCCCGCACCTGATTTAATGAACTGGGTAATTAAAAACTTTTTAACTATTGGTGGACCATTACATAACCCTGATCACGACCATATTGCTGAGCTGCTTCATGATAATGAAGAGTTTCTAGCTTGTGCATGGGCATCATCTGCATGTGTAGCTAAAAAACGCATAGTACTAGGCCAATGCGAAAAGGTGATGTTCAACCAAGGCGGGTGGAAGAAAGCTCGACAAGAACAGCAAATGCGCGATTGGTTCGGATTTGTGCCAACATACTTAATCACTATCGACGCTACCTTTTGCGATAAAGCCAATGATAGTGAGTTTTGTGCTTTGCTTGAGCATGAGCTCTACCACATTGGCGTTGAGCGTGATGAAGACGGTGAGATTATTTATAGTGATCATACTGGCTTACCAAAGCACTATTTAGCTGGTCACGATGTGGAAGAGTTTATCGGTGTTGTTAAACGTTGGGGTGCAAATGAAAACGTTAAGCGGCTTATTGAAGTCGCTAAAAACCCGCCGTTTGTTTCTGATTTAGATATATCAAAATGCTGCGGAAACTGTGTAATCAATTGAGCCTTCTGGCTCATTTTTTTGTCTATTTTGCTAGACGTAGCTAGACAAAGGTAGGGGTATGGCTGCATTAAAAGAACAAGTGAAAATTTATATTGTTCAAGCTCTTGCATGCATGGATACCCCTCAACAGGTTGCAGATGCTGTCAAGCAAGAATTTAACATTGAAATTGATCGTAAACAGGTACAACTTTACGATCCAACTAAAGCCGCTGGAAAAAATCTAAGTAAGAAATTTAAGTTACTGTTTGAAAAGACACGTGAGGAATTTAGGAACAATATTTTTGATATTCCTCTGGCCAATAAGTCATTTCGTATTAATGAACTGCAGAAGATGTATGACACAACCAAGAACAAGGTCATTAAGCAAAACATCATTAAGCAGGTGAAGGATGAAATGCATGGTCATTCAGCGCAATTGCTGGATCTTGAATTAAAGCAGCTTGAGATCGAAAAAATCAGAAATGGTGACGGCGAAGGTGCTGACGATCCAACACCAGTAAAAGTAACCATTCAAGTTGTAGATGCGAGTAAAAAAGATGCCGAACATCAATCCGACGCTGAATGTACCTCAGGCTAATTTTTTACAGATGGAGAAAAAGTTTCGTGCATTTGTGGCGGGCTTTGGATCTGGTAAGACTTGGGTGGGTTGCTCTAGTTTGTGTAATAAAGCTTGGGAGTTTCCCAAGGTACCTTTAGGTTATTTTGCTCCTACTTACCCCCAGATTCGGGATATTTTCTTTCCAACAATTGATGAGGTAGCTTTCGATTGGGGACTTAAAACCAAGGTCTATGAAACCAATAAAGAGGTGGATATCTATTATGGCCGACAGTATCGAACGACTATCATCTGTCGATCTATGGAGAAACCAGCAACAATTGTAGGTTTTAAAATCGGTCATGCCTTGATTGATGAGCTAGATGTCATGGCCAAAGTCAAAGCACAACAGGCTTGGCGTAAGATCATCGCACGTATGCGTTACAAGCAAGCTGGTTTGCTCAACGGTATTGATGTGGCTACAACACCTGAAGGCTTTAAATTTACCTACGAACAATTCGTTAAAGAGGCAAATAAATCAGAGGCTAAACGTAAGCTTTATGGAATGATTCAGGCTTCAACCTATGACAATGAAGCTAACCTTCCAGATGATTATATTTCATCGCTTTATGAGTCATATCCTCCTCGATTGATTTCAGCTTATCTAAGGGGGCAGTTTGTCAACTTAACGAGTGGTGCTGTATATCCAGATTTTGACCGGATACTAAATCATACTGATGAAGAAATTAAGGAAGGTGAGCCGTTACTAATTGGAATGGACTTTAACGTTCTAAAAATGGCAGCGGTGGTTTATGTCATAAGAGAAGGCAAGCCAAGAGCGCTGGATGAGCTGGTTGGAGTGAGAGACACACCGACCATGTGTCAATTGATTAATGAACGCTTTCCAGATCATGATATTACCGTTATTCCAGATGCCTCAGGTCAGGCAACATCATCAAAAAACTTCAGTGAATCTGATCATGCAATTTTAAAGAAAAATGGTTTTAAGGTTGAAGTGAATGGCGTCAACCCAGGCATTAAAGATCGAATTAATGCTGTGAATGCCCAGATCCTTAATGCGGACGGTGAACGACACCTAAAAGTGAACACAAACAAATGTCCAAACTTTACCGCAACTTTAGAACAGCAGGTTTATGATGACTTTGGAATGCCAGATAAAAGCGCTGGCTTGGACCATGTGGGTGATGCTGGAGGTTACCCGTTAGCTAAGCGATTCCCAATCATCATTCAGAAAGTATTTAAACGGCGCACAATCGCTGGTTTTTCTCGTTAAACAACGCACCTTTACAGGTGCTTTTTTATTGGTGTTTTTATGGCAGTTACTGATAAACATCCGCAGTATATTGCTGCACAAAAAAGCTGGTTGGTTATGCGTGACGCCGTTGCTGGCGAAGAGCAGATTAAACAGGCACAAACCAAGTATCTTCCTAAATCTGCAGGGATGATTGAGGCTGAAAAGCAGGGAGATACCACTGGAGAGATTTATAAAGCTTATCTCAGTCGTGCTCAGTATCCATTATGGGTTCAAGACTCATTGCGTACGATGATTGGTCTGGTTTCTAAGCTTGAACCTAATATTGTAATTGAAAGTACTTTATTAAAAGGGCTTATAGAGAATGCAACCAATGACGGATTTGGGTTAAAACAACTTTTTATTCGTATTTGCCTAGAGTTACTGGAATATGGTCGCTGTGGTTTGCTTGTCGATGTTGATGCTAACGGCGTGCCTTACTTCGCTCTATATGATGCCTTATCTATCATTAACTGGAAGGAAAACAGCATTGGTGGCCGTAAGGATCTAAAACTATTAGTGCTCGAGGAGCAGTTTGATAATAGTGAAGATGAGTTTGGCCATAATACAAAGACGGTCCACCGCGTTTTAGCTATGCAGGAAGGTGCTTTAACTGTCCGTTTATTTGATGGCTCTACTCAAGAAGATAAAACTCCGGATCTTGGCGGTAATCAGCTTTCGTTTACACCGTTTGTTTTCTGTGGCACCACAGACAATTCTCCAGATGTTGGAACTATTCCGCTTTTAACTATGGCAAAAGCCGCGCTTAAAAGTTACCAGCTTAGTGCGGATTACTTTCAATCACTTCACCATACCGCACACCCTCAGCCTTGGATTAACGGCTTAGAAGGTGATGAGGACATTAGTGTCACTGGTGTGATGGCTGTCTGGAGTTTACCTAGCGAATCTCAGTGTGGTTATTTGGAAATATCAGGTAGTGGCATTGAGCTAACTAAACAGGAAATGGATGCTCAAAAGAACGCAGCATTAGAAGCCGGTGCAAAAGTCATTGATACCAATACACAAGAGTCAGGTGAAGCGCGCCGTGCCCGTCAGGATGACCAGCAAGCAAGTCTACATAGTATTGTGACGTGTGCAGCTGCTGCTATTGAGCAGGCAATCAAATATGCTGCCCAATGGTTAAAGCTGGACCCATCAAAATACTCTTTTACAGTGGAGCCTGAGTTTATTGTTCAGCAATACGACATCAATCTTGCTAAACAACTTTATGAAGGTGCTATTGCTGGAAAGAATTCATTCCAGACGTATTGGGAATATATCGCTACTGGAAAGCTACCAGCTCATGATTTTCAAGAAGAGTTGAAACGGGTTGAAGGTGAGCGAGATAGTTTGCCGTTGTAGAGGTGTTAAATGACTTCAAAAGATAAAACGTTGATCGAAGTACTTACACAACATCAGGCATATTTGTATCGGGCTTCTTCTCATTCAGTGAATGAGTTACTAAAGATCTTTAATGATGAGTCGACTGCAATGCTGGCAAAGCTTCGGGATTTATTAGATGAGTTAAATGATTCAGAAAAGGCTGCTCTTGCTGGTGGCCAGTACACCACGACAAGCCTAAAAGAGATTCGGGATTTAATCTCTCAATGGTTTGCTGCAATAAATACTTCATTGCCAGAAGCCTTCGCCGTATCTGCTACAGCATTGGCTGTATATGAAGCGAATTACACAGCTAAGCTATACGGTGGCAAGATTAAAAAGCCAAACGGTGAAAAGCTATATTCAGCAGCTAGAAAGGTTCCTTTAGTTGGCGGAGCATTAGTTGATGATCTACTTTCCAAGATTGCTGAAACAGCTCGCCAGAAAGTTGAATATACTATTCGTGATGGAATTAGCTCAGGTAAAACGAATCAAGAAATTGTTCAGCGTATTCGTGGTACCAAGCGTCTTAATTTTGAGGATGGTCTATTAAGGACTTCTAAATCTGATATCGATCGTACTGTGAGGACTGTACGTAGCCATGTCGCGAATCAAGCTTATCTTAATAGCTTTAACCAGATTGGTTTTGAATATGTTCGATTGGTTGCAACGCTGGATGGAAGGACTTCAAAACTTTGTGCATCTTTGGATGGTTCAGTTTGGGAAATAAACGACCCTGCTAAACGTGTGCCGCCGTTACATCCAAATTGCCGTAGTATTTTAGTTCCAGTTGAGAAAGATGGACAATTGGTCGGACAACGTCCTTTTGTGATGGATGAGCGAAGAGTGAAAGATATCCCCAAAGATGAGCGTGATCAGTTGATTGGCCAGCTAGATGCGAATACAACATTCAAGGAGTTCTTTGAGAAAACAGATGATTTCTTTCAAAGAGAGTGGTTGGGGCCAAAGCGTTTTAAGCTCTACAAAGAAGGTAGGTTTGCTTTTGATAAATTCTTTGACCCGGAGGGACGTTTATATAACTTGGATGAGTTGAGAATATTAGATGAGAGGAAATTCAAGGAATTGGGCATATGAATATATAAGACAGTATTTAGTCATTTGTTTCTACTAATCTCGTTCTAATGTTGGCCTGCATGTTAAGGTTGCTAAAGCACATACTGTCAAAACAAGACCTAATTGCTGCACTAGGCCTACAAGACCTAACATGCTTCCTAACAGTAAATAGTAAGTTAGGCCAAATAAAGCACCTGCCGCACCTGCTTGTTCACGATAGTGATGTAAGGATTGACTAAGTACATTCGGAATTGCAATACCATAAGCAATTACAATTCCGGTGACAGGAATTAAAATCCATGCTGTCGTTTGCAATGACCAAGCAATAAGGCCACATATGATTGCTATGTTACAGGCGTGCTGTACTAATCTTTCTGGGCTAATATTTGAAGCTAATAGTTTCCGATTGAGTAAACTGCTAATGAGCGAAGCAATCGCTAATAATAATCCTGTCCAACCATATGTTTTTGAATTCCAGCCTATTTTATTAAAAAGAAATGGAGCTAGGCTGTAGTAACTAAAAATCATCGTATTAAATAGCGCGATCAGTAACGCATTTTTCCAGAGTGTACCGTCTCGAACCATGCGTACAGCTAATTTAGTTATTCGAGAGTTATTTATCTGAGCAGGATGAGTTTCGGGAAGAATGATGATGGTAAGTACTAATAAAAGTATGGCTAATAGCGCCAATGTAATAAATACACCCATATAACCCAAAAAGCTTACTAACCATCCTCCGGTCACAAGTCCGAAAACTGGGCTTATCGCTAGTGCAGCCCCCATAATAGAAAATACTCTAGCAAGTTGTATTGATTCATAGGTGTCTCGAAGCATGGTCTGAACCACGATAGAACCAGCAGCAGCACCTAGAGCAGAAATCATTCGGGCCAATAGTAATATTTTGAAATCTGTGGCTGTGATTGCTAACAAGCACCCAACACCATAACAGATAAGACCTGATAGCATGGCTGGACGTCGACCAATATGATCACTTAACCATCCCCATAATGCTACCCCTATAGCAAAGGCAATAAAATAAACTGAAAGAGTTTGTGCTGCTTGCTCATTACTCACACCAAATGAATTGGAGATGTATGGCAATGTCGGACTATAAATAGTTTCAACAAGTTGGGGAAACATAATTAGGAGAGTTAATAGCCACAATGGAGGTCGTCTATTACAGTTCATGCTACGTCTTAATAATAAAGGGATTAGAGGGCATTATTGTTAAAACATGAATGTCTGATTACAATTATTAGGACTCAATATATTAATTATTGGACAAATAGTGAAAATTGCTCATGACACAGTTTTTGATCCAGATATTTTTGAAGAACTTGTAGTTGGTATTGCATCTGATATGGGCACACACGATTCAGGTCTGCACAGGCATCTTCGTCATCAGCTACTTTTTTCGGCCGTTGGGAGTATCACAATTGAATTAGATAAAACGGTTTGCTTGCTTCCTCCACGCCGTGCAGTCTGGATACCAGGTGGTACTACTCATCGTGCCATAATGCGTGGCGTGTTAGCTTATCGATCCTTGTACTTTTCACCCAAACTGCCACTACCAGAGCTACCATTAAAAATTTTTGAGGTGAATTCCTTATTTTTTGAAGTTATAGAAAGAATGGCATTCTGGCCATGGGGAATGAAAGCAGAACAACAGATGAGTCTAATCTCGGTCTTTTGTGAGGAAATACAGGCAGCACGAAGTGAAAACTGGCAATTATTATATCCTTCAGACGCACGCCTTGATTTATGGCTAGACAGAGTTCGTATGGGCGAGTTACCTCCACGTTTAGGCCAACTAGCTCAAATGGTGGGAGGGTGTGAACGCACAATTAGTCGAATATTTATTCGAGATACTGGGATGAACTATCAAAGCTGGAGACAGCAATGGCGACTGTTAAAGGCTATGGAAATGTTAGCAGAAGGCCAGCGAATAAGTCAGGTAGCTCAGCAACTTGACTTTACTAGTGATAGTGCATTTATCATTTTTTTTCGTCAGCATATCGGCACAACTCCGACCCGCTACTTTAATAATGTTAATACTGAAAATTAGTAAGTTTTTTGGCTTTCACTATTCACTAAATATGAGTGATGAAGATGCGTAATAAATTATTTAAAAATAAAGCTGTATAGCTATATTTAGAGAAACAGTTTTAAAGATCAAGCGAAGCGTCCTTAGGGACGCTTTTTTATTGCCTGAAGCTAAGCAGAAGGTTCCACAAGTAAACCCGCTAAGCGGTATCTCTAGGAGATTATTTATGTCTGATGAAAACAAGATTGATTTGGAAAACCCTGAAGTTAAAGCGGCGATTCAAGCTGCAGTAGATGAAGCCGTCAAAGGCCTCAAGGAAAAAAATTCGGAGCTTATCAACGATAAGAAGGCCCTTAAAGATGAATTAACTTCATTAAAAGGCAAAGTTGATGGGCTGGATTTGGATGCAATCAAAGTTCTACTTGATAAATCCAATCAGGACGAAGAATCAAAACTGATTGCTGAAGGCAAGATTGAAGAAGTCATCCAGAAGCGCACCGAGAAGATGCGTGAACAGCATGAGAAGTTACTCAATGCCGAAAAAGAACGGGCTGATAAAGCAGAAGCTTATGCCAACAAGTTCAAGCAGTCAGTGGTTCAGAGTCAAATTGTACAGGCTGCTCTAGAACTAGAGGCTTTGCCGGAAGCAACCGCAGATATTGCATTCCTTGCCCATTCTAAATTTGTACTCGATGAAAACGGTAAGGCCGTAGCAGTCGATACACAAGGTGAAGTAATCATTGGTAAAGACGGTAAGACGCCGTTATCACCAAAAGAATGGGTGGAAACCTTACGTGAACAAAAGCCTTATTTCTGGCCTAAAGCAAATGGAACTGGTTCACCTGGTAGCACCAATACAAAAGGACAGGTCGATATCACAAAACCAGATGGTTCGGTGAACCTGACCAAACTTGCCCAATTACGAAATGAAAATCCGCAGCTAGCTAAAGAGCTGGCTGCAAAACACGATATTAATCTTTAAGGAGTAAAGCCTAATGGCTGAGACAAAAATTGCTGATGTAATCGTACCCGAGTTATTTACTCAGTACGTTTTAAATAAAACTGCCAAGAAATCTGCTTTATGGCAGTCGGGAATTGTAGGGGAGCTGGATGTCGAAGTTGCATTCGGTACACAAGGCGGATCTACCGTAAATATCCCATTCTGGAACGATTTAGACGGGGAATCTGAAGTACTTTCAGATGCGACACCTTTAACTGTAAACAACATTGCCGCGGGTCAGGATATTGCCATTTTACATGCACGTGGTAAGGCTTGGGGTGCCAATGATCTCGCAAAAGCTTTATCTGGGGATGACCCACTTGGCGCAGTTGGTGATCTGGTGGCTGATTACTGGGCACGTGAATTCCAAGGCTTTACCGTGAATACTCTTAAAGGAGTGTTCGGTTCAGCAAGTATGGCAAGCAATACACATGACATCTCTGCTGGTACTGGAGCCGCGGCAGTTATTGATGGTGTTTCATTTATTGATGCGTCTTACAAGCTAGGGGATGCAGTCGATAAATTAACGGCTATTGCCATGCATTCGGCGACCATGGCTGCACTAGCCAAACAGGGCTTGATTGAAACCGTACGTGATGCAGATGGCGTGGTGCTCTATAAAACTTTCATGGACCGCCGTGTGATTGTCGATGACGGTATGCCAGTTGATGGTGATGTATTCACATCATTCCTGTTCGGGCAAGGCGCTATAGGCTTTCAGGATATCGGTGCTCCTGTAGGCGTTGAGACTGACCGAGACAGTCTTGCAGGTGCGGATATTCTCATTAACCGCCGTCACTTTGTCTTGCATCCTCGTGGTATCAAGTGGGCTGGTGCAATGGGTGTCGCACCGAATAATGCAGGTCTTTCAACTGATACCAACTGGGAACGCGTCTACGATCCAAAGCAGATTCGTATTGTGGCGTTCAAGCACAAAGTTAAATAAAGACGGGCGGAATTATCCGCCTTTTCTTTTGGAGATAAATCAATGGGCCTATCTGCATTTAACCGCATGAGAGAACGTCAAATGACACACGCAAAAGTAACTGAACTCGAAGAACAACTGGCAACACTGAAAGGTGAGTTTATTGCTTTTCAGAATAATCCTGAGGCAATGAAAGCACGTATTGCTGAGCTTGAATCTGATGAAGGAAACCAAATTCCAGAAGGTGATCAAAAACCAAGTGAAGTCCAACCAATCAACTACACAGGGCTTAAAGTTGATGAGCTTCGTGCTGTATTAACTGAAAAGGGTATTTCATTTGAATCAGGTGCTAAGAAAGACGAGTTATTAGCGCTACTTCCAAAGGAATAATTCATGAGCTTTATCACTGAACAAGAAGCGATAGAACATGTTGAAGGCTTTGATGCTTTATCTGCCAGTGATAAGGCTCAATACCTTCAGATGTCAGAAGCTTATTTATTAGCACGTAATGTTAAACCTTATGAAGATGTAACCGAAGTTCCTAGGCCTTTAAAAACTGCCTCTTATCAAGTCATCAAAGGCATTATGAAAGGGGAGATATACCAAGGGCAGGAACAAGCATTAAAGCGTAAGAAAGTAAAAGCCGATACTGTTGAGACCGAAAAGGAATATCAAGACGGATCAGTAAAGCTTAGTGCGATCGAGCAATTCATTCTTGATTTGATCAAGCCTTATAGCAAAAGAAAATCCGTATTTTTTGTGAGGAAAATCTAATGGGCCTACGTGAAGAATTACGAGCTGATATTGCTGAAGCGTTTAATGAAGATTTAGCTGACGCTGTTCATATATTTACGTGTGAACGGGCATTTAAAAAGAATTGGGATCCTAAGACTGAAACTTATCTTGAAGTTAAAGAAAATTATTCTGGCCGTGGCGTACTATTCGGCTCATACAGTCAATATGAAATACAAACGCTTGGAGTACTGGCTACAGATAAGAAAGCAACTGTGCTTCAAAATGAAGTGACCATGGCCCCAAAGATTGATGATGAATGGGTAACAGCCTTAGGCTCATTTAGAGTTATTCATATTCAACAGGATCCAGCAGAAACTATTTGGAAATGCCAGTTGAGGAAAATATAGGAAAGATTCTATATAATTAGGCTTGAAATATAGGAGTTCTTATGAATAAGAAATTTTTACTATGGAGTATAATTTTATTATCAGGTTGTTCATCTGTTAATAATCCAGTGAAGCAAGAATTAACTCCCACTAATATCTCAGATGCGTATAAAGAAATTTCTGAAATCAAGGATTACAAATCTCGCTTATTTTTAAATTATGCAAAAGAAATAAAAACAAAATACCCCGAGATGAAGACATCAACTTATGGTCGTCCAATGTCTATAAGATTTAATCTTGTAAGTTCAGATTACTATTATGAGCATAAAAATGACAAAAAATGGTTAAATTTTTATCTATCACAGAGTTTTGATGAAAAAATATGGAGAGATCTTTATGTGTATTCAAAACATTCAGGAAATTATCAAGCATCTAAAGATGAAGCTATTAAATATTGTAAAGAAATTACTTCACTTATCTCTCCAAGCTTCAGCATTGTAATAGATAAATTAAGTCGTGATTTAGAATTAAAAGAAAAGAAAGGATCTGTACGAGCACTCAGTACTTTCAGTGGGAGTTTTAATATCTTGTTAAATGGTGAGGAGTTTGATGAAGGTGGGCCCTTTATATGCAATATTACTCAGTTTGAAGATAGTTAGGCTACTGAAAAAAGATAGCTGAATTGACTGATTTTCTATTAATTAAATATCCTTTTATAAATTTAATGAAATTATATGGCTACAACTACCCATAGCACACTTTATATTTCTCGTACAAGCAATTACGAGGGCGATGGAACTGACGATAAAGAAGAATTTATTGAGACATGTAATATTCATTTTAAAGATCTGTTTAAAGATCAAAAAGCCATCTCTACGCTTTCTGAAACTGAAAAAAAATACTTTGATAAATGTGTTTCAGCTTCAAATGATAAATATGCTGCTGAAGAGGTTATTTATGATCTTGGAGTTGGTTTTGCGATACTAATTGTGTTGCTGGGTATAGGCTGGGGATTCTATGAGGCGAAAAAATCTTTAAATACCCCAATGATACTTAATCCCAAGGAAAATCCTGAGAATGATGCCAATAGAGATTATATTTCTGACGGGATTATCATAGTCTTTATTTCCGTAATTATTGCTGCATTTATTTATCTAATATTTAGTTTTGTTTCCGGTATATGGATATCGATTAAATATTAAAGTTTCGAGCAAGGCGGATACGGAACCAAAATGTATTAGGAAACTAAATTGTAGTATTAATTTATGGATATAAGCTTAAACCCACTTCGGTGGGTTTTTTAATGGGTGCAAGTTAGGAGTTTAGATGATAAGTACAGATTACATTCCCTTATGGCGCATCTCACCATTTCAACATGTGCATTACACGCTGGCACGAAATCAAATACATATGGATCTGCTTTTCGATGATATGAATCATGTAAATCAGTTTCTTTCCGTTGAAGGCGCAGCTGCTCAGGTTGATTATTATTTTGATGGCGCTTATGCAATTGTCCAGCTTGGCGATACGTCAGAAAGAAATCCCATAGAAGTCTATGGACTGCTTTTGCATGAAGCTGTTCATGTTTGGCAGAAGGTTAAAAAGCTCATGGGTGAAAAAGAGCCTAGCTCAGAATTTGAAGCTTACTCAATTCAAGCAATCGCTCAAGACCTTTTCGAAATGTACGGAGAAAGCGAGGTAAAGCATGGGATGGAAGGGGAAAAAGCCGACTAGTTTTAGTTTTGATGTGGCTAAGACAGTAGAAGATAAGGTAAAGAAAATTACCATGGAGATTGTGCAATCACTAGTCGTTTCAAGTCCTGTTGATACTGGTGCTTATCGGGCCTCACATATAGTCTCTATCGGTTCAGGTGAGTATGGCGTACGAGGACCAGAAACAAACGCCGTTCAGGATGCTGCAATTCAAGCTGTGAAGTTTAAGCTGGGTAATTTGGTCTACATACAGAACAACCAGCCATATGCTGAACGCTTAGAAAATGGCTGGTCTGATCAAGCACCGCAAGGTATTTACAGCACTACGTTTACTTATATTTCTCAAAAGTATGGTGGTTAGAATGGCAATGACTTTAGAGCAAACTAGACAAGCTATTATTGACCGCATGCAAAGCTTTACAGGTATTGCCCAGGACAGAATTCAGTATCCAAATGCACCAGGATTCAAGGTACCAAAGGAAGGCTTGTGGTGTCGCTTAACGATTGCAGGTGGACCCAGCTATATGTCTGGTATTGCTGATAATCCTTGTACACGTCGTACCGGTAATATCATGATTCAATGTTTCGATCGATTACATACTGGAGAAAAGGCTTTAACGGTTCTTAGCGATGCTTTGTTGGCACATTTTGAGTATTTCTCAATCGAACATTTAGAATGTTTGAATGGACAATCCATTTATGCGGGTAAAGATGCCGACTTCATTCAGTATAATGTGAGCATTGGGTTTAAGGTGAATTGATATGTTATGTATGCTGACATTAGAAGAAATCGAAATTAAACGGCAAGAACTGGAACGACATCTTGAGGATGTTATGTCTGTAGAGTTGAGCAAATGGCAAAGCGAAAATAAGCTATGTGTATCTGATGTGAATATCCGTTTGGCCAACGTTCAGTGCATAAATGGACCCAAACATAATATCGTTACTGGAGTTAGTGTTGATCTAGATAATGAGTTTTGAGTTCAAGAAAGAGCTACTGGAAGTTGGTTATTTTTAATGACTTAGCATATTATCATTTGTGATTACATTCTGTTACAGTAATAGAAATTTATAACAAATGGTAAAACATGAAAAAATCTACTTTAGGCTGGGGTGCCGCTGGATTAGTTGCTTTAGGGATTTTTGGTTCTGGAAATGACAATACTTCAAGAAACAATTCAAACTCTGGGGAAGCACAAAATTCAGTTGAAGAGGTTATAGAATCCAAATATATCAATACCAATACACTTAATATTAGAGATAAGCCTAATGGTAGTGTTGTAGCAAAACTTGGACGTGGTGAAAAAGTTGATATTTATGAGAAAAAAGGAAACTGGGTACGTATCTCATTAAGTTCCTCGTCACCTCAGTGGGTATCAACAAAACTATTATGTGAAACGGATGGTTGTTTTAAGCAAAAGTCTCGATCAACTACATCAAATAATTATCAGGCCTTAAAATCTAATCCTCATCATTCTGAAAGAAAACAGAAAAAAACCTATTACGACAGTGATTGTTCATGTGCTGTAGTGGATTATTGTGTGGGACCAAGAGGTGGGCATTATTGTATTACGAGTGGAGGTAATAAGAGATATAAACCAAGGTACTAACAAATTTATTAAATACTGAAAACCTCCATTTTGAGAGGTTTTTTTACATCTTATTCACTACCACCTCATCGGTGGTTTTTTTATGTCTATAGGAATCACTTATGAGCAATTTCGTTTTTAAGCGTGGTGACACATTCAACTTAAATTTGCAGCTCGTTGATATGGATGACGCGCTGCAATACCCACCTGATGATGTACGCCGTGCAATTGATCTGACGGGTTACACCTTTACATCTCAGGTCAAAACTTTGGAAGGCACTGCTGTGGGTACATTAACTTGTGCTGCATTAAGTCAGAGCACTCAGAAAGGTTGGCTGAATGTGAAGTCTGGAACAAGTACTGCGGCTTGGCCTTTGGGATTAGTTCAAATGGATATTAAAGCAGTGGTGAGTGGTACTACACAGCATACCGAGACTTTGATATTCCAAGTGATTGATGGAGTAACTGCGTAATGGCCAATCTATTATTCAAGTTTAGTTGGGATCATCGACCTTTCCCATATAACTCAGCGCAAGGTAAGCGTCAGTTTATGTTGCCGTTTGCTTCCGGTATTCCAAACTTAACACCAAATTTCTCTCAAATTCAAAATATTCCTACAAGTAATCCGGCATCACGAACGGTCGGAACAAGCGCTGGTAATGTAATGGAAGTTGGAGCATTCGGTCTTGGTGGTGTTATGGCTGCTGGCTCTAGTGCTTATGCATTAACAGAAACCGATGCGACGGATTACCCAGCAGGCAATGGTTTTGCTTGGTCTAATACTACAGCTTCAGAGTCAATCCCTGCATATTGTTGTGGATTGACCATGACCCGAGGTGCTGGAGTACACGCTCAGATTTTAGCCGCACCAAGTAGTCATGAAATTTACTATCGGGTAAGACACTCGAATGTTAATTCAGGTGCATATTCACTTTATAAAATGTGGACGCAGAAAAATACGACTGTTGATGGCAATGGATTCATTAAATCAGCTTCACCAATTGTTAAGTTATTTAATGATCATATCGAATTGAATACAGAGGCGGAAAAGCAGCCAATAACATTTGAGTTGTTGGGAGTCGGCAATTACCTCATTAAGGGCTCACTTGGTTTTGCTCAAGAAGGCTGGTACGTGGAAGTTCCTAAAGATGCCAATGGAAATACTGTTGTTGCTGTTGCTTATGAAACCCTAGAGAACGGTGATATTTCAATTAAGACTTATAAGCGTAAGTTTGATATTGAGCTTGCAGCAGTTGTTGCGGACCTAAGTAGTCCTCTTGATATTCCAGAAGGCCGTTGGATCGATATTCGTTTACATGAAGAGCCTAAGCCAGAATTTGAAGAAACAATGAGCGAGACACCAGTTCAGTTTCAGCCTACCAACTTATCTGAAGCAGTTGCTGCGGCCATGAATGGAGTTGAACCACCAGCAATCTCAGAGACAGATGAATCGCTTTAATAATCCGCTAATTTAGCGGTTTTTTTACGCCAATTTTAATAGCGACCCTGCTGACGAAGCGGGTTTTTTTATGCCTAAATTTTGGAGAACCATAAATGAGTTCAGGTTCAAAAATTCGATTATATGCTTGTGAAGAAGCAGTTTTGGGAACTACTCCTGCAAATCCTGTCTGGTACACAGTTCGCCGTGTTTCAGATGGCTTATCAGAAAACGTCTCTACTGAAGAGAGTAGCGAAGTTGTTAACTCCCGCTTTCGTCAGGGAGGTGTAGTCACTGAGGCAGAAGTAGCAGGTCAGTTAGAGTTTGAATTGTCAGTTGGAACATTCGACTTATTCTTAAGTGCACTTGCATTTAATAACTGGGCGGGAAGCTCTTTAAGTTTTGGTGGGACCGTACGTAAATCATTAACTTTAGTCAAAGTCTTTGAAGATATTGGTCAGGTTTTTATTTACCGTGGTGTTCAGGTCAATACAGGCGAAATCACGATACAGACTACAGGTAAAATTACTGGCAATTTCGGACTTGTTGGTAGTTCTTTTACTCGTCAGCAAGTTAACCCCGTTGTTAATCCTATTGCTGCTTCAACTCGACCATTGGTTAGCATGCCAAATGTTGAAAACTTGCTTGTAAATGGCCAGTCGATTCAAGGTAAAGCCTGCATGCAATCTCTGACGCTTTCATTCAATAATAATCTGGAAGCAATTCGTTGTATTGGTTCAGGTAAGTACACGCCAGAGTTCTACATTGAGAAGATGATGGATATCGAAGCAAATGCATCATTTATGTTCTCGGCCACTGCAGCTGGTTGGATTGATGCTATTAAAACTCGAGATGTATTCACTTTGTCTTTCGATATTAAAGACAGTAAAGGTAGTAAGTACTCACTTAACTTCCCTCAATTAGAGGTAATGGAAGCCAATCACCCGGATGGTGGAGGTGATGACATCATCACAGTAGATATTAACTTTGCTCAAGTTCGTACAGCACCAACGATTGTACGGGCTCTTGTGTAATTCAATTTAAATCAATAAAGCCCATGGAGTCCCATGGGCTTTTTATTTCTTAAATTTTAGAGGTAGGTATGGCTTTAAAAGTCGGAATTATTCAAAGCTCAGAAGTGTCTAAATGGTGTGAATTTAAGGGCGCAGATGGTCAAGTGCAGGCAGAGTTTAAAGTCCGTGGTATCGCATATAAGCCTTTTCAGGTAGCCGTTGAGCGTGCAGGTAATCAAATCTCATCTAAAGGTTATGACGTGATGGCGAACGATCCATCAGCAAAGCTGTACCATGAGCTTTTGATGGATGCTTGCGCAGCTCACTTAATTGAGGACTGGAAAGGCGTGGTATTTGCACAAGTTGTTGAAGGAAAGACTGTAGAAACTGAAATGCCTTATACACCGGGAAATGCTTCAAAATTACTGAATATGGGTGATATCGGTATTCAAATCTGGTTATTCGTGAAAGAACATGCTCAAAAAATTCAGGAAGAAGCTGATAAGGATAAGGCGATGATTCTGGGAAAGTCATCGAGCTCTACAAATACCAAAAATCGTATGCGTCGAAAACGCCGCACGAAATCGAACAAATTAAATTCTTAGGTGGCCGTATTCCGGAAACTCCAGAATATTCTTATGCAGCTGATTCAATTCTTGCAGCCTTTAGCACGATTATTAGATCTCGGAGATATGAACAGGGCATCCCACTGTCATTAGACCAGCAGGCTATCAATGTCTACGCTGAAAACAATGATTTACCTGTTGATACTCATATCTTTACTGACTGTATTTTTGCTTTAGATAATCTATTTATTGAGGAAGCTCATAAGAAAATTTCAACCAAGCAAAAATAATAGAGCACCTATGAACATACTAAAGTTCTTCAAAAGTTTTAATACGGTAGGCACCTATCTCAACCTTGCAATTATTTTATTAATGGTTTTGGTGGTTTATTTCTACTTTATTAATCCAAAATAAGTGGGAAATAGTTTGGAGCTACCACCTTTGGGTGGTTTTTACTTTTCTGAACTGTTAAATTTTATTCATTATTGAAATTGGATTTCTTCATGAAAAAGATTAATAAATTTTATTTTTTAAGTAGTCTTTTACTTACTGGATTAGTAGGCTGCGCTACTCCGGTAAAATACAACTATACTCAACAGAACTATAAATCTACGGACCTAAGTTATCCTGAAATTGGGGAAATTGTAACTGCTACAGTGGGAGAGACAATGTTACAACAAGGTAAAGTTGTTGAAAAAGAAGTTTTAGTTATACCCAAGGATTTTCAAATTGATAAATATTTAATTTTAACCGCAGGTAAATATGAAAAAATTGGTTTTAATGATAATGTCCAAATTTTTCTAGGTAATAATTCATTTCTACCCGAAGGTGGTGCAGTTCTGAGAAGAAATACTATAGATTCATTGTATAGCATAGCTTTAAAGGAAAATAATAAACTTTGTGCATTACCACCTTTCGGAGCTGATCACTGTAATAATAATAAAAATGCATACATCACAAAAGTAAAAATCCATGCCAAGGATTCGTTCCAACAAAGCTTAATTTACAATGGTAGGGTTGGAAATAAAATTAATATTGGCTATAGAGAGTTTTCAAGTGATTATGCTAGACCTGCATTTAGTAACAACGTTGAATATGATTTGAATGATACAAAACAAATCGGATATAAGGGCGCAATGCTAGAGGTAATAGATGCCAATAATCAGCAGATTAAATATAAAATTTTGAAAAATTTTAATAATGCTAAATGATTAAACTACCCTTGGATGGTTTTTTACTTATGTGACATTTAGTAACCACTTTGTTAAAGTTAGTGCACTTTATAACAAATGGTTAAATCATGAAGGAAATGTTAGCTGCTGGTTTAGTGGGTCTGGGATTAGTTGGGTGTACTACTCCTCAAATCGGTAATTATATTCCTAAAACTGCCAATATTAGTAAGCCACCGATTGGTTCCATTAATACAGCATATGTTGGGGATTCATTGGTTTCTCAGGGAAGAGCTGTAGAGCAAGATGTTCTGGTGATTGATTCAAATTATGATCTGAATATGCAATATAAAGTATTCGCTGGTAAATATGCTCAGGTAGGTCAGGACAAAGACAATAAGTATTATTCACTGCGGGAACTTAAGAAAAATACTGAAGGAGCTAGAGCAAAACTACTATCCGACCCACCTAGTGTATTCATGATTAATAAGAAAGGTTGGCTATGTGTTGTAACCATTTACAATACTAAGTCTTGTGGAGACGCGATAGGTGTGAGTTTTAAAGCAGAGGGTTCAGTTAATGAAGACTCATTCCAGCAAACTCTAATTTATAGTGGGAAAGTTGGGAATAAAATCAATATTGGTTATCGTGAGTTTTCAAGCAATATAGCTCGCCCAGTATTTAATAACAATGTTGAGTATGATCTAAGTCAATCAAAAGAGATTGGATATAAAGGCGCACTTCTAGAAATTATTGAAGCAACAAACCAAGATATTAAATACAAAGTGATTAGAAACTTTAATAAGGTTGATTGAGATGAAAAGAGTTATTTTATTATGTTTGGTTTTGCTCTCAAGTTGCTATGTAAGTGCTGAAAGTTACATTCAATCTAAAAAGCTTGTTAGAAATTCTTTAGTTACTTGTTTAAAAGATCCTGAGAATTCAAAATTCTCAGCAGCATATAATAGTTGTCTGTTAGATGCTTCAAATGATTTTCTAGAAAAAGCTAATATTGAGTTTAAGCAACAGTACAATAATGGAAATGCCAATACCCGAGACTTATTAACAAAAGATCGAAATATATACACCAGGGCTATTAAGTTTTGTGAAATTTACCAAAATCTTAGTTATGAAGGCTTTACTAAGGAGGCTCTTTGTAAGCTTCAAATAGCAAAAGAATACTTGAGTCTACTAAAGAATGGAAATTCTGCATTACCAAATAATTGGAAAATAGAAGATAGAGTTGATAAGTTATTTATTGGTTATTAATAAATTGATAAAACATTAAGAAAGCACCATAGGGTGCTTTTTTATATAGTGGAAATTATATTGAATTTACTTAGTTTTTTTTAGGTCATCTATAAGGCTGTCCAACAACTTCAACATTTTAGCGTTATAAAGTTCATTTTGTTCTTTAAGAGCTTTGTTTTCATCTATTAAAGTTTTAAACATGTTGTTAATTTCTGCTATGCCTTCTTTTTTGGACTTCTCATCGAAAAAAGTTTGCTCAAGGCGAGTTTGCGCCTCAGCATTAATAGAACGACCACTATCAATTGCGGCCTCTTTAATCTTCTCTTTTAATTCCTCGGGAATTCGTAGATTAAATTGAATGTCAGCCATTTTAAAATAACTAAATTAAAAGTTGCTAGCATTATGCTATCAAAAGTTGTTGACATCAATATTAGCATATTGCTATGTTAGCAATATGCTATCAAGTGGATTCATACTCAAGAGGAGACAAAATGAATGCTGTGCAATTGAACACAAGAATGCCTGAGGAAATAAAAGCCTTTTTGATTGAACAGGCAAAAAAAGAAGGACGCTCTTTGAATAACTATTTAGTTAGACATTTTGAAGAGTTAAAAGTGAAATCAACAGACAACAAAAAAGCCCAACACTTGCAGGCGACGGGCTTGATTGATGTCAACAACCAAGAGGTAAGTTAACAATGGCTAGTCTAGCATTAACATTCAATGATGTAAATTTTTCACCCATTCAACGTGATAACCAAATTTGGTTATCTTCTTCTGAATTAGCCAAAGCTTTAGATTACAAACAAGTAGATGCAGTAACTAAAGTATATAACCGAAATTCAGATGAATTTACTGAAAAAATGACTCAGGTAATTGATAATCCTCAGGCGCCCAATTTGGGCGTGCGGATATTCAGCCTACGTGGTTGCCACTTAATTGCAATGTTTGCTCGCACTGCTGTAGCAAAGCAGTTCAGAAGATGGGTGTTAGACATTCTTGATAAAGAAGTTGGTGCTCCAGTTGCCAGAACCCACAAATCAGAACGCACTCCACTACATGATGCACATGCTTTACTTGTGGCTAAGACTAAACACCTAAATTCAAGTGATGCATGGAAAATTATCAATCAACGTTTTGGTACAAATAGTATTGATGAAATTCCTTATGACATGATTCCCGTAGCGGTTGAATATGTTCATCATTTGATTGCTATGTACAGTAGTGCAGAGAAGAAGTCACAAGGTTCATTTTTTGATAAAGAAGCATACGAGCTAGTTCGCAAACTTACAGAAGCAGTCATAATAGAAAATGATGAAATCATTCCAGTTTTGCTAGCTGTTAAAATGCTTGATATGAAGAAGTTTGCTTATTATTCACACTTAGTAGTTAAAGCGAATGAAGCAGCACGAGATATCTCTCGATTGTTAGATTTTAGAAATGTACAAAATGAGCCTTTAATTGATGCAAACTGTTCAATGATAGCTATGTCAAATGGACATCGATTTCTAGCGCGACCAAATTGGTTTAACTGCCCAGCTTAGTAATTTTATTTAATTTAAACAAAACCCACTCAATGAGTGGGTTTTTTATTGCCTGGAGAAAAGTAAAAATGGCACAAGAATCTCGTCTGGTCATTGTTATTGATTCGCAAAATGCTGAACGTAACGCGCGTAATCTAGGCAATGAGCTCAATAGTATTGAACGTAAAGGTGAGTATGCTTCCAAGTCAATGGATGGCTTATCTGTCTCTACACGTGCACTTGCTGGCTATATGGCAGGGTTGTTAACAGTTGGATCAGCCGTATCAAAAATGGATGCCTATACTGGCCTGCAGAATAGATTGAAGTTGGTTACTAACAATCAAGCTGAGTTAAATAAAGCAACTGAAGATACTTTTCAGATTGCTCAAAGAACCTATTCTGCTTGGGATTCAGTTTTACAGGT
This sequence comes from Acinetobacter pittii ANC 4050, assembly GCF_000399685.1. Lineage (GTDB taxonomy): Bacteria > Pseudomonadota > Gammaproteobacteria > Pseudomonadales > Moraxellaceae > Acinetobacter > Acinetobacter pittii_E. The sequence goes on along the minus strand of NZ_KB976987.1, from coordinate 1,685,173 downwards.
TTATCAGCGCTTTAGTGATAATGCCAAGACATTAAATCTTACTATGGATGATACTGCTCGCTTAACTGAAACCGTATCAAAAGCAGTGGCCATTAGTGGAGCAACTGCGGAAGCCGCCGATGCAGCATTAGTACAATTTGGGCAAGCACTTGCCAGTGGCACATTACGCGGTGAAGAGCTGAACTCTGTGATGGAACAAACCCCAGCATTAGCAAAGGCCATTGCACAAGGTATGGGGATTACCGTAGGAGAGTTGCGTTCAGTAGCCGCTGAAGGAAAAATTACATCACAAGAAATTGTGAAAGCTCTAAGAAATGTGGAGTCTGATGTAGATGCATTATTTGGTAAAACTGATATCACAATTGGACAATCATTAACTCTTTTAAATAATGAAATTACCAAATTTGTAGGAGAAGCTGGGAAAGGCTCAGGAGCCGCACAAGTACTTTCTGGTTCGATTCAGGTACTTTCAAGTAATTTGAACTTACTGGCTGACGCAGCACTTATCGCTGGTATCGGATTAATTACCCGTGCAATTTTACTAAAAGGCGCAGCTGTTAAAGAGGGAATAGTTTCTACTTTAGCTAGTCGCCAAGCTTCTATAACTAAGGCTCAAGCAGAACTTAGTGAAACGGCAGCAACTTTAAATACAGCTAAAGCACACCTTGCTAATGTTCAGGCAACTAATGCTGAGACTCAAGCTAAATACGGAGCTACTGCAGCTGCTTTAAGATACACCCAAGCTCAAGCCGCTGTGACAGCAGCAACCAATGCACAAACTGCTGCACAAACCAGACTGACTGCTGCTACGTCATTAGCTGGTGGTATTGGCAGTCGGGCTCTTGGACTTATTGGAGGTCCTATAGGTGCTATTACTATTGGTATTTCCGCTTTAGCCGCAGGCTATATGTATTTTCAAGAGCAAGCGGAAAAAGCTAATAAAAAGCTAGAGGAGCAAGCAGCGGTTGCTAATAAAACGGCTGAAGAACTTAAAAAATTAAGAGGAGTTGAAAAGCAGTCCGCTATTGATGATATGACCAAGGCATTGGAAGCTCAAAATAAGGAATTGAGAAAGACTGAACTTGCTGTCGGTGCTGCATTAATTAATATTCAAAACTATGCGGTTGGTAATGCAGAACTTGCGAAAATTTCTAATGATGCACGTACGGGTACTATTAGCTATACCGAAGCCATTGAACGATTAAATGGAATGAAAATTCCACCTGACTTATATAATGCACTTAAGCAACAAGTTGAAAAATATGACGAAGGCTATCAAAAGGGTACTAAGTTAGTTGAAGGTTTAAAGAATGTTGGTATTGAAAGTAAATTAGCTGGGAATGCTGCGCAAAACGCTGCACTCCAACATCAACAACAAGCGAATGCGCTTGGAAATACAGCAACTGAAGCAGAAAAAGCATCGAAGGCTTTACAGGATTATCGGGATAAGCAAAGAGATAATGTACTTGATTCAATCTATAAATCAGGTTTGCTTGATTCGGGATATACAGTTGCTCAGGCTAACGCGATTCTAGAGCTGCAAAAAGCAAAAGGAATGAGTGCAATTTTATCTAAAGATGAAATTGACAGTGCTTTGCGAAACCTCAAAATTATTGAGGAACAACAGGAGCGCGAAGAGAAACTAATTGAGTCCAAACGTAAGCAGACAAAGGAGTTGGAGCAGCAGGAGAAAATTACTAAACGCCTTGTAGGTGTATCGGGTAAATCAGGTATTGGTACAGGCCCTCATCTTGATGTCCGCTATGGCGGTTCAATGTCTGGTCAGAAAGTATCAAATGAGCACCTAGCCCGATTGCAGGCAGGTGGTAAACCATTATCTTCCTATAAGATCAGTTCAAATTATGGTCCACGAAAAGCTCCAACTAAAGGGGCTTCTTCGTTTCATAAGGGTATTGATTTTTCAATGCCTGAAGGTACACCGATCACCACTAACGTCGCCGTCAAAGATATCAAGACATGGTATGACAGCAAAGGTGGTGGTTATGTCAGTGAAGTGATCTTTGAGGATGGTGTTTCTCTTAAGCTTCTTCATCAATCGCCAAAAATGCAGAGCAAAGTGAAAGGTGGTGCTAGTAAGGGAAGTGATAAAGCTTCGGGTGATATTCAATCGCAACTTGATCGTCAGTTAGATGCTCAGCGTTCACTTGAAAATGAAGTGGCCACTGAAGTACAGCGGATCCAGAATAACTTAACTGTTAGATTGGAGGATGTTGATAAAGCAGGTTTTACCCCAGAACGTACTGCTGAAATCAAGGCAGAATTACAGCGCCGTGCAGATAATGATATTGCGATCGCCAAACAAGCGATTAGAAGCAAACTTGAGGACTACAAGGAATTCCAGAAAACCGAGGAACAGTTACTTGAAGAGTCCTTTAACCGTAAAAAGTTTAATGCAGCTCATGACATTGAATTAAGTAAATCTGAACAAAAGCAAGCAGTAGAGTTGCTAGAACAGCAATATCAGCAAGAATTAGGACTGATGAAATTAGCCCAAGAGCAGCGCTTATTCCAAGCACGTTTATCTCTGCTTTCAGAAACTCAAGCCATGCAGGAACGGTATAGACTTGAACGGGAGGAGATTCTTAAGAATACAAAGCTTTCAATTGAAGAGCGTCAAAAGCTAATCGCATTATCTAAAGCAACTCAGGACAAAGAGACACGCGATAAGGTGAGTAATGCTGTTCAGAACTGGGGCAGTATTCAGGCTGACATGAATGGTACCAGTGAGTTCTATAGACAGGATCAGGAACGGTTTAGCCGCTTGGGTGCTGCAAATGAATTAGCTGATAGCCAATATGCAGCAGTTGATTTAGACGAACAAAACGGTCTAGATGGCTTGAATGCACAAATGGAAGCTGGATTAATTCAGCAACAGGATTTTGAAAATCAGAAGACTGCCATTATTCAAGCTGCTCAAGAGCAACGGAATCAAATTTACAGTGATTATGCTCAGAACGTTAAGGATATTGAAGACAAGTATCATCAAGATAGATTAAACGCTCAAATTGCTCTTGGTGGGCAAATGATGGGTTCAGTTACATCAATGTTTGGTTCTATGTTTGGTGAACAATCCAAAGCCTACAAGCTCATGTTTGCTGCAGATAAAGCTTATGCAATTGCAGCTGCCGGTATTGCTATTCAACAAAATATCGCTGCAGCTTCAAAAGTTGGTTTTCCTTACAACTTGCCTTTGATTGCCGGGGCCGTTGCACAAGGTGCCAGCATTATTGCAAACATACGGGCAATTAAGGATCAAGGCTTTGCTGATGGTGGTTTTACTGGATCTGGTGGCAAATATGAACCTGCGGGTATTGTCCATAAGGGAGAGGTTGTTTGGTCCCAAGAGGATATTCGCCGTTGGGGTGGGGTCGGTTTAGTTGAGAACATGCGTAAGAGCTCAGGTCCTGAAGCATTTATCAATAACCATGCTCAAAACAACACTTCAACCGAAAATGTTTTTAATCGTTCATTCTTAAGCTCAAAAGCTTTTACTGAAAATAATGAAATTTCAAATATCTCTAACATTTCTAATCCGAAAATTCTAAATAGTTCAGTTTCAAACAGTACTGTTCAGAATGCTCAGAAAGAATTGTCTAAGGAGGTTTCAATTTTCAGAGACAGTGGAATTTTAGGCTCGATTGTATTAGATCCATCTAAGAGTTATGCAGACGGAGGTTATACAGGTAAAGGTAGGAAATATGATCTTGCTGGAGCTGTGCACAAAGGCGAAATTGTCTGGTCACAAGATGATATTAAAAAATGGGGTGGTGTTGAGAAGGTTGAACAGATGAGAAGGGCGACAAGTCCAGATTCATTTATTTCAAACTATGCTCAAAATAATTCCTCTTTTGAAAATATCATCAATCGGGCTAGTCAGAGCTCAAGGATTTTTAACCAGAGTAAAGAAATCTCGAACATCTTTAATCAACCGATTCAGGATGGCCAGATTATTTATAAAGGCAATACAAGTGCTGCTAAATCTCCTAATTCAGCTAATTCAGATTTATTCCATGACGGGAAAGTTTACTTTTCTTCAAATGGTTTAGTTCAGGATCGTTCAAATATTGATGATGTGAAGGACTTTACCTTAGGACAATCTTCACGTCCTCAAGCTGAGATTATGCCTTCAATCGAACCTGCTTCACCGACTATCAATTTCAAGATTGAAGTAGTTAATCAGGTAAAAGGGGCAACTGTTGAAGCTGAACAACTGGATGAGAAAACAGTGCGGATCATTGTTAAAGATGAACTGGATAAACAGCTTCCAAAAGCGGTACCGAAACTGGTAAGTGAGGATATTAAAAATCCGAACTCAACTATCAGTCGGTCTTTGACTGAGAATACAACCGCAAGAAGAAATCGTTAAATAAAAAACCACCTTCCGAGGTGGTTTCATTTCATAATTTCTAAATTTCAATTTGATAGAGTCTTTTAGTTTTAAAAATATGGTCATGACATGAAAAAAATAATTGTAATTTCTGCAGTAGTTTTAGGGCTTGCTGGGTGTGCCATTCCTGCAGTAAATAATCTCGTAAGATCTACGAATATGTATCAAGATGAAATAGACGGTGATACAGCTAATTTAAGGGTTTATAGAAGTAATATACCCATGGTGCAGTTCTATATTAATTATCAAAATAATAAGGGTGAAAAAATTTCTAAAAACCTTATAACGAAGCAGATAACAAATAATTTAACAAAGTATGGCTCAATGCATGAGCCAAAAACATTGAATATGCCTAAACCTACAATTGCTTTGAATAACGGTGAAGAATTTTTTGAGTTTAAGGTACCCGCAAATAAGAAGTTAACTTTTAGACTTACCTCTGTTATTGGATCAACTACTATGTATAGTTGTGATGTAAAAATGGACTATCAGTTGGAAAGAAATAGAAATTATGAATTGATCCGATTAAAACAAATCAAAAATATTGTGAATCCACCTTTATTGACTGAACCATCTCAAGATGGAACCTATTGCAAGTTTATAGTGAAGGAGATTTTTGAAGATGGTAAAGAAACTGTAATTAAGCCAATTTCATAATGTTAAATAATCTATGTAATTAATTAAACTCAAATCCTTGTTTCATAAGACCACCTTTCGAGGTGGTTTTTTATTACCTGAAGGAAAGTTATGTACAAGTTAAAGCTAAATCCTCAAACAAATGGCTATGGCGTAACACCGGGTGATGATGTAAAGCGTCAGCAGATGGATGGAGGGCGTGGACGCTATTACATCGATGTAAAACGTAATAGTCATATAGTCGATGTGAACTGGAATTTAAGTAAAACCGATTTCAATAAGATGATGGCTTTCTGGCGTGTTTACCAAAGCAAGCCAGCATCATTTTATGCGGATCTGGTCATTGACCAGGGGACGCGCCAGCAATACCAATGTAATTTTATTCCGAACTCGTTTAAGACCAACGAAGTGAATGGCAATCTTTACCGGGTAACTGCCCAGCTGGAAGTTATTCAAAACCAGCCTAATGCTACTGCTGATCAGGCCCTTATTAGTGATTGGGTGGTGTAATGGATAACGAATACGCCAAGTTCTTTCTCAATCGCAAAGTCGATATCTATCAACTAGAGTGTATTGAGTTATCACATCCATCTTTTCTAAATACATATCGGGTTGTTCGCAACAATGATCAGGGTGTCTATGTCCAGCATAAAGAAGGATCAGGACAGGTCTTTTATGAATATCTACCCATGTCTATCCAAAGATCTGGAATGTTGGGTGATCTGGACCAGACCTTAACTGTTTCAATTTCAGGACTTGGTGATGTCTTGCCGGATGAGTTTGAAAGGGTAATTGAAGGGCAATATTCAGACGTTAAGCCTACCGTAAATTATCGGCTCTATAGTTCAGACAGCTTGAATACACCAATCCATTATTTGTTAGGACTGAAACTTTCAGGCATATCAATGAATCATAAAGCTGTGACATTCAAGGCTGAATCACCACGATTAAATACTGCGAAGACTGGAGATATTTTTGCACTGGATCGCTTTAGTGGTCTGAAGGGGGCTGTATGAAAAGTCATGATCATTTGCTTGATAAGCAATACGATGAAGAGCAGTACAACTGCGTTCATTTTACCCATGAAGCTGCAATGGATCTCTACGGAATAGATCGTAGTGAGGCTTTGGATTTATTCATGCAACCAAAAGGCAAAATTACTTTCCTGCCATCAAGATTAAAACTTTTAAATCCACTGCCCATGCCCAAGGAGGGCTGCATTGTCGCCTTCCATCCAAGACAAAGAAATAAGCCCCCACATGTGGGGCTTTTTCGTTTAGGTCGTGTACTGCATCTAATGGAAGGTGGGGTCACTTATTTAGCTGAAGACGTTATCAGAGCAATGGGGTTTAGTCGGGTCAGTTACTATGATTAAGATTATTTATAAACAGGATCCTTTGTCTGAAGAAAAGACAGTGGAATATGCTCACACCATAGGGCAATGGCTAACTTCCAAATATGAATCTATGCCTGAGCATGTCCGTATTTTTCATACATCAAGCAATATGGATCATGCAGAAATTTCGTTTGCCAATGAAGTTACACCTAAGAATGCTCATGACTTAAAACAGCTAGATTTCTTACCGGGCACTTTTATTGTGATTGAAAATCCGAAAGGTATGCCTGCACTTATTGCGGCAATCGTTTCTATTGTTTTAAGCGTGGCGGTTGCATTTTTAATGCCCGCACCATCGATTGCTCAAACCAATCAGAATAACAACCAATCCTCATCTGCAAATAATGAACTTTCAAATCGTGAAAATAAGATGAGGGTAAACGGCCGAATTACAGATAACTATGGTGCTGGATGGAATACACCTGATCTGATTGCTGTGCCTTACAAGGTTTATGAAAACAATGTTGAAGTTGAGCATATTGTTGGCTGTATTGGTCGTGGCCACTATCAAATTAATGGCGCGTACGATGGTGAAACCAATATTGTTGATATTGCAGGGGCATCAGTAGAAGTCTTCCGGCCAGGCGTTGATATTGTTTCTGGACAGCCTTATTTTTCACTTGGTACTGAAATTACCACACCACCATTAAGTGTTCAGCATCAAAACTCAGTGAATGGCCAGATATTACGTCCAGCAGATACTCAAAGCCTAGAAGGTATTAATTATCTTATTTTTGCTTATCCAAACGAGATTCTACGAGCGGCTGCTAATAATATCGATTTAACGACTAAGTTTGTCAGCAATGACCGCGTTGAAATCACCAATGCTTCTTTTACATATAACGGGCAAACATACGATTTAAACGGTACTTATAGCGTCTTATCCGTTGCTGACGATCGCATGACGTTATCAAATCCTGCTGCAGTTAATCCAAACTGGTTAAAGCTAAAAGAATTATCTAACCAACAAACAGCTGCTTTATCTCCAAAGCTTGCATCGATTGGTGAGAAATGGATTGGTCCATTCATCCTGGACAACATTGAACGTAGCCGTGTCATTTTTAACTTTGTAGCCAGTAATGGGCTTTATACGGTATCAGCAGGCGGCAATCAGGCAGCTGTAAACGTTACGCTTGAAGTTGAGGTCACGCCGGTGAATGAATCAGGTGTAGCCATTGGCAATCCAATGCTGAAACAGATCATTCTGAAAGGTTCAGCAAAGTCACGGCAGACTATTGGCGCAACGCTGGATATGGTCACATTCCAAGGACGCTGCAGCGTACGTGCACGCCGTTTAACACCTACACCGGCTGTTGAAAGTGTAGTTGATGAGGTGAAGTGGCAAGCACTTTACGGAGCATTCCCGCTGCAAAGCACTAAATATGAATATGAAACGGTTTTTCGTGCACGTACTTATGCAACTACAGGTGCGCTCGCAGTTAAGTCGCGCAAGATCAATTTTGATCTTCAGCGGATGTTACCCACTTATAAAAATGGGGCGATGACGACTGAGCTATTTCCTACCTCAAGCTTTGCTGATGCGCTGGTCTCAATGGCGCTCGATGACAAGATCGGTCGCCGTACGATTGATGAGATTGATATAGAAAATATCTACCGTACTTATAACGATATTGTCGATTATTTTGGCACACCGTTAGCGGCAGAATTTTGTACTACGATTGATGATACAAACCTTTCATTTGAAGAGCTAGTTACTAACCTTTGTGATGCAGTGTTTTGTACAGCATATCGACAAAACAGTAAGCTCAAGATCTACTTTGAACGACCAACAGATAACTCGGTGTTGCTGTTCAACTTCAGGAATATCATCCCTGATAGTTATAAGCATGATCTGACCTTTGGTATAATGGATGATTACGATGGGTTGATCTATGAATACACGGATCCGACCGATGATAGCCGTATTAATATCTACTTGCCGGATAAAGGAACCAAGAACCCTAAAGAGGTGAAATCGGTAGGTGTACGTAATAAGTGGCAAGCGCATTTCAATGCGTACCGGCTTTGGAACAAGCTCCGTTTTCAGCGCAAATCTATCACCTTTGATGCAGCACCTGAGTCTGAATTGCTGGTTTTACGTGATCGCATCGCTGTAGCTGATTATAGAAATGGAATTCATCAAAGCGGCGAGGTAGTGCAGCAAGAGGGCTTAATTCTTACATTGAGCCATGATGTCGATTTCATTGCAGGTAAGAGTTATGTGATTTATCTACAAATGGGAGATGGTAGCGTTGACTTGATTCCTATCACTGCTGGGTCTGCTAAGAACAAAGTGGTTTTAGGTCGCTTACCAAACGGGGCATTAAAGTTAAGTCCTGATGATTTCGTTAATACGATTTATACAGTCGTGAATGACGATACAAAGGGTTCATTGCCTTACTTGGTTGCTAAGAAAGATCCGGTTGACCAATTCTCAAATACCATTACGGCAGTGAATTACGATGTACGTTACTACCTCAATGACAAGGACTTTATTGATGTACCAGTTGATGATTCGCCGATCTACATTCGATACGATCAGTTAGATATTAATCTAGCGCGTTTATATCAAATGCAAAGAGGTGATTTGCCAACGACAGGTGAGATTAGTTTTGTAGTTGAAGCAGGCGCTTTGGTATCGAGTTCAAGTTCACTTCGGCCAGAAACCAAAATGATTTATAAACATACTTATGATTCAGAAACTAAAGAGTTTATTGTTCCAGCTGCACCTGAATTACCAGCGATTGATACAGGGGAGTTTCCTTCAGGTCTTATCGTAAATCTTACGATTAAAGGAGCTGTTGTCGGGCGTGGTGGTGATGGTGGACTTCCTCATTTAGCGTATGGTGGTCGGTCTAGTGATCCAAATTACAGCTTTACTAAAACTCGCCGTGACGGATTCCAAGGCGCACCAGGTCTAATGAACCGGCACAGTAAGTTAAACCTGATCATTGATGGAGGGACACTGGCTCGTGGCGGTTCAGGTGGTGGTGCAACTCCTAGTGGTATTTACACTGAACTCGGCTATGGAGTGCAAGGTGTTCCTGGTGGAGCTGGGGCGCCGTTTGGCAGGGTTATGACAGGACAGCCAATCTATAATGATACTCAGGACTGGCGTTGGTATCTTGATGGGGGATATTTACTGGTTGTAAAAGTGACTGATGCTGAGGCTGAAATACCAGGTAAAGGATATAGAACCCCAAATGATGATCGTTATGGATCTCCATTGTCGGGTGATGGTGGTGGATGGGGCCAACGTGGTACCAAGTCTACCAACGATGGAACATGGAACTGGAATTACCATGGAACAACTGAAGGGCAACCGGGTGCAGGCGGTGCCGCAATTGTCGGAATTTCACCACTCACAACACAATTGATCAATGGAGGGAAAATTTTACAAACCCTTTAATACTTTGAAAGAAAGAAGAACTAAGCTTAAAGGCATTGAGTGAAGTATTTTCTAATAACTTTATTAATGCCTTCAAGTTGAATACTTGTTTTAACCCCAGAGGAGGTTTTTATCACCAAGGTTTTTGACTTGTACATGCTATTTAAAATTTTTTTACTATTTTCTTGAGAAAAGACATATCGATCATTTTTTATGCCCGAATAATATACTTCATATTTTCCATCCGTATAAAATGCAAATTTCTTTTCAAGATTTACTGGACTATAGATTTTAAGTGTTGGATTTTTAGAAATTAAATTACAACGCAAAGTTAGAGATATATGACCTGATCTTGGTCTAATAGTAAGAATACTTTCATTTTGAAATTCTGTGAAAATTACAGAGGACTTTGAAGTACATGCCGATAGTAGAAATATCAAAGCAATAGTAAAAATATTTTTCAAATTCATATTAAGGTAAAGTAGACAAGTCTTTTTTATTTTAATACCAATCTACCAAATAGCGTGTATTACATTTTTGAATACATTCTGATTTAGCGGCTTTATTTATGAAACCTTAAAAACCCTTTGCTTTAGAAGTAGAGGGTTTTTTTATTGTCTTATTTTACTGGAGATATAAATGGAACCAGTTTCAACAAGTGGTTTAACAGCAATTTTAAAATTTTATGGTGCAGCAATTATGGTGACTTTAGCTGTCGCTTTAGTTGCAGCAGTAGTATTAATGACACGTATGCCACGATCACCTCAGGAATGGGCCGTAGGTCTAATTTGTACAGTCGTATCAAGTCTAGCTGGCGGCTCATTCATTATCGTAAAGTGGGGTCTTCACGAATGGGTGACTGATGTATGGGGGATGATTGCCTTAGGAGGCTTCTTCTTTGTATGTGGATTACCCGGTTGGGCTTTAGTCCGATGGATCTTTAATTTCATAGATAAACAGGAAGGTAAAACGATCGTTGAAGTGATCAAAGAGTTTAAAAAAGCCAGAAAAGACATCGAGAACAGTTAATGCCGCCTTCGGGCGGTTTTTTATTATCAGAGGAAATTGAAATGAACATCGAACAATATCTTGATGAGTTGATTAAACGCGAAGGTGGGTATGTGAATAACCCAGCAGATCGAGGAGGTGCAACCAAATACGGCATTACTGAAGCAGTAGCACGTGCAAACGGGTTTAAAGGTAACATGCGTAATCTGCCTTTAGATGCGGCCAAAGTGATTTACCGAAAGAATTATTGGACGGCTCCGCGTTTTGATAAGGTTAATTCTATTAGTTCAGCAGTAGCTGAAGAGCTTTTAGATACCGGTGTAAATTGTGGTACTGGATTTGCAAAACCACTTTTACAGCGTGCTTTAAATTTACTAAATAACCAGGGTAAAGCAGGGTGGCCAGATCTATCAGTAGATGGAATCTATGGTCCAGCGACATTAAATGCACTTAAAACTTACTTGGCCAAACGCGGGAAAGACGGTGAAAAAGTATTAGTGCGAGTACTTAATATCATGCAAGGCCAACGTTACATTGAAATCTGTGAACGTAATCCCTCACAAGAACAGTTTTTCTATGGTTGGGTCGCTAACCGGATTTCTTTATGAAAACTTTAATATTGTTATGTATTCTTTTATCAGGATGCACAGCTCATACTATTAATAGCAATGTTTCGGTTTCGATCTACATAAGAGCCCTTTAAAAAAGGGCTTCTATATAAAAATAATAATAAAAACAAGTTTTGAGGAAAAATAAAATAATTTTGTTAAATATTTTTAATGAAAATCAATGGATTATTAAATTTTTCTGAACGCGAGTTATAGGATTTTTATATTAAATTATTGTTTTAATAATCAATAATCATTATTATTCGCGCTAATATTTACATGAACACACAAAATACATATGGAATTTATTAAGTCTCGTAAGAAGATTGCTAAATCAGCAATAGCGTCTTCATTATCAATTGTAGCTACAACTGCAATAGCTGCTCAGGAAAACTCTGTACCACTTCCATTGATTCATGTGCAAGCAGATGCAGAAGTTACACAGAGCCTTAAAGTTGATAAATCAGCTAATACTAAGTTCATAGCACCTTTATTAAATACTCCAAAATCAGTTTCAGTAATTTCAAAGCAACTTATTGAAGATACGAAAGTAAATACATTAAGTGATGCACTTCGTACTGTCCCAGGCATTACTTTAGGCGCAGGTGAAGGCGGTAACCCAAATGGTGATCGCCCATTTATTCGTGGTTACAACTCTGAAAGTTCAATGTACGTTGATGGTATTCGTAACTCATCATCACAAAACCGTGAAATGTTTGCTATCGAGCAAGTTGAAGTGACTAAAGGGTCTGCTTCTTCTATGGGCGGTGCAGGTTCTGTTGGTGGTAGCATCAACATGATTTCTAAAGTTGCTAAAAAAGGTGACTCTTTAGAGGGCTCTGTTCAAGCAGGTACTGATAATTATCAACGTATCACGTTAGATGGTAATAAAGACTTTGGTAATGGTACTGCTGGTCGCGTTGTCCTTATGGGGCATAAAAATGAAAAAGCGGGTCAAAGTGATGGTGCTGAATACAAGCGTGTAGGTATCGCGCCTAGTATTACATTTGGATTGGATACACCAACACGTACAACTTTAAGTTATTACTACTTAAGATCTGATGACACTCCAGATTCAGGTGTTCCATATAATTACGATACGGCTAAAAAGGCAACTGTTGGTAAGCCTGTTGATGTTAAACAAGGTATTTACTATGGTTTAAAAGGTCGTGATTTCCAAAAACAAGAAAATCATATTGGTACTTTTAAGGTAGAGCATGATTTAAATGAAAATCTTACTCTTGCTAACACTGTACTCTACAGCAAATCAAAAAATGATTACCTTTGGACTCAGCCAGATGATTCAAAAGGGAATGTAGCGAACGGTAAAGTTTGGCGTCGTATTAACTCTCGAATTACAGATACTGATATTTTCACTGACCAATTATCTTTAAGAGGCAAGTTTAATACTGGAGCTATCAAGCATAGCTTTAATGTCGGTGCAGAATACAGTGATCAAGAGTCAGATAAAGGTAGCTACTCGACAACATATCCAGGGTATGAAGGTTCTACAACGGGCGGTTTTAATAGTGACTGTGCTATTAATGATGCATGGTGTACTTCATTAACAAATCCTAATTCTAAAGATGCATGGTTAGGTGGTCGTATCGCCAATAAAGCAACTACGACAACGACTACAAAAAATACTTCTGTCTATTTATTGGATAATATTGAGTTTAATCCTCAATGGTTACTTGATTTAGGTGTTCGTTGGGATAAGTTTGATACCGAACAAGTTACCAATGCAACTGGCGCTAAAATCGAGAGTAATAAAGATTTTGTTACTTACAATGCAGGCGTAACTTTCAAGCCTACTGAAAATGGTAGTATTTATGCAAGTTATGCAACTTCCGCTAACCCAGTAGGTGTAGATGGTGGTGATGGTTCTGAGTCAATCGGTCAAGCTTATATGGACCTTAAGCCAGAAGAAAGCCAAACCATTGAATTGGGTACAAAGTGGAACGTTCTAAACGAAAAACTTAATTTGACTGCTGCCATTTTCCGTACAGAGAAACAAAATACACGTATTCAAGTAGATTCAAGTCATTATACGAATGGCGGCGATAGTAAAGTTGACGGTATTGAACTTTCAGCAAACGGAAATATCACTGATAAATGGGCTGTGAGCGCAGGCTACACCTACTTAGATAGTGAAAATACTGATCCAGGGCCAAGCTGTAGTCGTGCTGGGGTATGTAATCCTGAAAATGCAGCTAAAGGTAAGCACCTTCCAAACGTACCTAAAAACTCTGCAACTTTATGGACTACATACAAAGTATTGCCTCAAGTTACTGTGGGTGCTGGCGCTTTCTATGCTGACAAAGTATATGGTGATGCAGCTAATACAAAATGGGTTCCATCGTATGTTCGTTATGATGCGATGGCTCGTTATGACGTTAACAAGAATGTTAACTTACAACTTAACTTAAATAACCTTTCTGATAAGCGTTACTTTACTAAAGCGTACGCTTCACACTATGCAACTGAAGCAGAAGGACGTAGTGCAGTATTATCAGTTAACTTTAAATACTAATAAGTTTAAAAATTTATTAGTCTTAAGAAGTAATCTAAAATAGCCTCAATTTGAGGCTATTTTATTAATTAAAACTATTTTTAAAGGTATCGCCGTGATCCACCATATTCCTAATGTACTTACTAAAGAACAAGTCCAGTTTTTCCGTCAAGAAATGGACAAAGTAGAATGGGTTAATGGAAAAGTCACTGCTGGTACACTTTCAGCTACAGTAAAACATAATCAGCAATTGCCTGAAGATCATCCTCTAACTCATCAACTGAGTAACATCATCCTTGATGCATTAGGAAAACATCCATTATTCTTATCTGCTGCAATTCCATTAGATATCATACCGCCTTTATTTAATCGTTATGAAAATCATGAATCTTTCGGTTTTCACGTAGATAATTCAATACGCCTAATACGTGGCAGTAATCAGCGTTTAAGAACAGATTTATCTTGTACGGTTTTTTTAAGTGAGCCTGAAGAGTACGAGGGTGGGGAACTCGTCGTTGAAGATACGTATGGATATCATGAAATTAAATTGCCTGCGGGTGATATGATTTTGTATCCATCTACCAGTCTGCATGAAGTGACTGCTATTACTTCAGGCTGTCGTATAGCATCTTTTTTCTGGGTACAGAGCATGATTCGTGATGATGCCGAGCGACATATGTTATTTAATTTAGACCAAACTATTCAAAACTTACGTATGCAACTAGGTGACGAGCATAAAGAAGTTTTGAACTTAACAAATACTTATCATAATTTGATTCGTAAGTGGGCTGAGGTTTGAATATAAAAATATTAATGTAAGTAGCGTAAATTACTAGATTTTAATTTACGCTACTTATAAAGATTAACTTCAATATTTAGAACTTCTTCATCAATATTTTTTAATAAATTTTCTAATAGCTCTTCTATTTTTTCATCATAGTCATACGGAAGAGATTTTCCGGTTTTGGTATTAATAATATTTAAGTTAATTTTATTTGAAGCTGGAGTATAGATCCCTCTATTACTTTTACCTAAAACAGCTCTTTTAACTAGTTTTCTGTTTTCAAATTCAGCTAATACGCGATAGGTTGTAGCTAGACTAATCTTCAGGTTCTTCTTTTGAGATAGGACATATATTTCTTCTGCGGTTATCCCTGTATTGTGTTCATGCACAAATTTATAAATCGCAACACGAGAAGAGGTAGCTGATAAACCGTTTTCAATTAACTGTTGGTGGTAATCCATTTAGTTCCTCTGCTAAAGGCTTATTTCATTGACTAAATCACTTAAGAAGTCTTTGATAGATTAAAAAAATCTTTTTTAATAACCAATATGTTTAATGTTAATAATAAACCATTTGGTATAAAAAATATTACTATTAAAGTTAGAAAATTAATTTTATGTGGAATCATATAAGTACTATTAGGTCATATCAGATAAGGTTGGTTCTACATTGGAATCTGTGAGCGAACCCTAGCGGTTGGATTGCTAACCGAGTTTCACTATGCAGGTTCTGGTTTTGCTGTGTATTGGATTATCTGGATGCTCAGTTCATGCGATCAATAACAAAGTGAGTGTAGGTATTTGTGTGAATGCCCTTTGAAGAGGGCTTAATTCATTAAAAACTTTAATATCCCTAAAGAAGCTACGGAAATAATTAGGGTAGGTAACATTGAGAGTCGAGTTGCACAGGCTACTGCAATCAACATTGCAATAACAACCTCAGGATGAGGTGAAACAAAATAAGGTGCAATTACAGAGACGATCACACATCCTGGAGCACACTCTAAGACACTTCGTGTTCGTGGACTGAGTGTTCTATTTCTTAATAAAAGATAACCAAGTAAGCGTGTAGCATAGGTCACTAAAGCCATACCTATAATTGTGATTAATGCTGTAGTACTAATCATGTTTTTCCCCTAATAACCATGCTGCAAGTAGCCCACTGAACGTTCCCGCTAAGACATACATATGACCCGGTATTAAAAGATAGACAGCACATGAGACAACTAAACTAACAAGCCATGGCCGAGCAGCACGAAATCCTTTCCACATTCCCCGTAGTAAAACTAAAAATACAGCTGGAAACGCAATTGCAAATCCATATTTCTCCATATCCCCTAAGATAGGGCCGAGTATGGCGCCGATTAAAGCAAAACCAACCCATACTGGATAAAAAGGAAAACATGCTCCAAAAAAATAGCTAAAACTGAGCTGTTTTTCTGGAATAGGCTTAGTTGCATTTTTCAATGCTTCTCTATAACTCACAGCCCAACCTTCATCTGCCATAAAGAATAAAGCGGGAATAATTTTTCTTTTGGGTAAATGCTGTATATATGGGGTAATTGCTGCACCCATAATAATATGTCGGCTATTAATTAGAAAAGTAATCAAGACAATGGTAAGTATGGGTAATGGAGAATGCCATAACTGAATTGCAGCAAACTCCGAACCGCCTGCAAAATTGAGAGCGGTCATTAAGAAAAGCTCTACAATTGAAACGCCCACTTGAGAGGCTTGTGCGCCTAAGACGATGCCATATGGTGCAACTGCCAATAGAAGAGGTAGCGCATCCTTGACACCTTTGAAAAAATCATCTTTTTGTGAAGTACTAACGATCATTACTCAACAATAGTTCACTTATTCACATATGTCGTATGTTGAGATAAGTAAAACGAACTGCCTCTTTCTTTATCCAGCTTGCAGTATGAGATGAACAATAACTAAAGAAAAGCGCATAATTCTTTTATATAGTATTTGAAAATCGAATAGATACCTTACAGTAAATAAATTTGAAGTTTAGATTTTTAATTAGCAGGAGGCACAGCTCATACGATATCTACAAAAGTGCATGTCACTGTTTGTGTGCAGTGTGTGAATTAAAGTCTTTAGGAGAACGCTTTTTTATAGATGGGCGAATAAGTTAAATTGGTTTAAATTTTCTTTAAATATATTTAATTTTAGCTTTAGTATCTATAAGTTAATATAACGAGCTTTATTGTTATTTTCGTAAAAATAAAAAATAAAAATTGTTTTTAAGTTGATGTTTTTTAAAATTATATATATTTTATATTTACATTAATAAGATTGGATACAGATGTATGATTCATTATTAAATTTATATCATCTACTTTAAATAAGCTATTTACCCTTTGCGAAGAATATTCAACGAGCGGTATAAATATGGTTGATTGAAATAATGAATAAATAACCCCAACCTTGAATTTATAAGTAGGGATATAGATTGGAAATGTGAAAGAGCTACCCATAGGTAGAAATACTCATGAATTAAGTTAAAGGATATTGGTATGAAAGCTATTTTAACGAAGAAAATTATTAGCTGTATCGCAATTAGTGGTGTTTTAAGCTTCAGTGCATTTGAGATTATGGCAGCGAATCAACAAACTATAAATGATGGGAAGAATCACTCTAAAATATTAAATGAAAACCATGAAAATTTGACTGATAGTCAAATTTTCCAGATATTAAGTACAGCTAATAATGGTGAAATTAAGCAGGCAAAAACTGCATTACCAAAACTAAAAATGGATGAAGCTAAGAAATATGCTGAAATGATGATTAAAGAACATTCAGCCAATGAAAGAAATGCACAAGCGTTGGCAAGTCGGTTACAGTTGATTTCACAAACCAGTAATCTTAGTAAATCATTGCAAAATGATAGTGATAAAATTGTTAGTAAGCTTAATCAAATAACATCAGATACTGATAAAAATTATATGATGAGTCAAGTTAAAGTTCACCGTAAAGTTTTGACGATAATTGATAAGCAGTTAATACCAAACACGAAAAGTTCTGAATTAAAAAATATGCTCGTACAAACACGTAATGCTGTTGCGAAACACTTAAAAGCGGCTGAAGATATATTTAAAAAGATGAAATAATATACATCTATAATATCTTTTAAAAATACTTTTAAAAAGCCTAGTATCAATTAACTAGGCTTTTTAAATTGCGTATACATAAAATCATAATTTCTTGCCAGTCAGGGTAAAGCTGGAATTTTATCGGTAATATTTACTCTAGCGAAATATAATAATTGTAAGATGAAGCATGATTTAATTATAAAGACTCTCTGGACAAGAATTTTTATAAATGAGAAATACTTTTTTATTAATTAATAACATCTCCTCACTTAATTTGGACAGTTATGAAACATAAATAACCGAAACCTAAATTATACTAATAATTGTTCAGCATATTCCAAAAAGCTTTTTTATATTCTAGCTCTTTTAAAAGACACTAGATTTTAAAATATAGGGAGTAAGAAAATGGTAAATAAAAAACAATCAATTTCAGATGGTAATCATACGATTCAAAAAGAGCCATCTTCCAATAGTAATGTATTAAATAGCAAACCAATACAAGATACTTCATCCACAAATGATAATGCTCGTCCAGATTTAAACTCACCACCGACTAATAACAATCATGTACCTGATATGAATGAAGGGGGAGAAGATTTGGCAGCTGTAAGTGCAGGAACCTTAGGAGGAGCGGCTATAGGTGCTGCATTCGGTGTTGTTGGGGGGCCTCCAGGTGCTGTTGTTGGAGGGATTATTGGTGGTGTAGTAGGGGGAATAGCAGGTAATGATATAGCTCAAACAAATAATCAAAAAGATGATAGTAATTACTGGCAAGAAGTAGATAATTATTGGCGAGAAAACTATAAAAAAATGCCATATTATAATGAAAACAAGAATCTAGAATATGATCGTGATTATCGGGTGGCTTATCGTTTAGGTTATGAAAATCGTGTACCTAATAATGCAGAAATTAATTTTTCCGAGGTTGAATCTAAATTGAAAACTAAATGGGAGCAAGTTAAAGGCAGTTCACGTTTACAGTGGGAGGAAGCTAAATTTGCTGTAGAAGATGGATGGAAAAAAATTCATCCTTAAGTCATTTAATACTTAGAAAGTCTCCTCAATGGGGGAGACTTTGCGATAATATACTTTTAAGCTAATTTTTAATTTTAAGCCAATTTTTAATTTCAATATCAATAGAAACTTAATGATGGGCTTAATCATAAAATATTACCTATATTTTCATTATTCTTTCCAACTATCAATTATATCTGCCCAATCTTGCAGCATTTTACGTCTGCTTTCTACAAGTGACCCAAGTTTTCTAGCTTCATCCATCTTAAATTCCTTTAGTTTAACCAATGCATTTTTTGCTCTACTAAGTTCAGTTAGTCATTTGTAATTATAGAAAGTAATTGATAATCTTAAAATTTATAACTTTCTTATAAATCAGATGGACCTTAATAACTTAAAATTAACTTCATTGAATTAAAAGATATACAAATAATAAAAAACAGTTAGGAAAATAGTCGTACCTATTTCTCTAACTGTTTTATGAAAAATATTTATTATGCTGCGCTTAACATCTTCGCAATTTCTGAAGCTGTAGGATTGTAATAAGTATTTACTAAAACACTAATCGTTTTATGACCAGTAATTTTCGCTAGGATCTCTACTGGTAAACGGTAGTCATGAACAAAACGGGTAATAGCTTCATGACGTGTATCATGGAACGTAATAACACCGTCTAAGCCAACTCTACGTAAGTTACGTTGCCATATTAATCGAAAGGCATTAGAGGTAAGAGGAACCATACGGTTATCGTCAGGATCGTCTGGTAGCCAAGAAAGTAGCTCTTTTGCTTTAGCAGTTAAAGGCACATCACGAGTAGTACCATTCTTAGTATCTAATAGGCGAATGAAATCAGGAAAGATTAATGATTTCTCTACACTAAGTATTTCACCTTTACGCATTGCCGTTTCAAGTGCAAATAGAAATGACCATGCCACCCGGTGTCTTGGCTGAACGGGCACTTTTCCCCACTCATAGTCGAGCCCAGCTAAAACAGCATCTATATGGTTCTGATAAATCCTTTGATTACGTGGAGGAGGAGCAGTAGGTTTTGATATTTCCTTGAAAGGATTTTCTTTTGTGAGAAATAGCTCTTTCCGTGCAAAGTCAAAAACCGAACTATACATGGCCATTTCGCGAATGACGGTTGCACCTTTAACTTGTTTTAAACGTTTATCTCGCCATTGTTTAACTAATGCTGGTGTCAGGTCGTGAATTGATTCATTTGCTAATTTCCCCCAATTTTTCTTTAGGCATTTAAGCATTTGAACAATCAAGCGAGCACTCTTCATTTTTCTGCCTTCTTCTTGATAGTACTGTTCAAAAAGGGCATAGAAGGAGATATGGATTTTTTCAGGCTCAGGATTAGCCTGTTGAGATTGTAATTCTAATAATTTTTTTGCGGCCCATTGTTCACACTCACTCGCAGTATCTCGAGTAGCTGTGTAACGTTTGCCTAGATAACGAACAGTGATGCGCCACGCATCTCCGCGCTTAACCGGCTTTTGCATAAGAACACTCCAAATTTCGTGGTGTCGCGGCGACACCAAAATTCGCGAGTGTCTAAAAGACATCCACTTTTTTGGTGTCGCAACGGAAATATAAAGCGTTTTTTAATGCGAATTTTGACTATTTTGAGTAGTCAAAGCTGACCGATCGACAATAAAAAACAGGCCACATAACTCGTTAAAGTTATGCAGCCTATTGATTTTAATACATAAAATCTTGGAGCGGGAAACGAGACTCGAACTCGCGACCCCAACCTTGGCAAGGTTATGCTCTACCAACTGAGCTATTCCCGCAATGTGAGCACATTATAGAGTGTTTCACTAAAGTGTCAACACTCTTGTGATTTAATTGAACATTTAATCAGCACGACGCCAAACTGTACCTTGACGAGTATCTTCAAGCACAACACCTTGGTCGAGCAAAGACTGGCGAATACCATCTGCTTTAGCAAAGTCTTTTGCTTTTTTAGCATCCACACGTTGTTGAATAAAGTCTTCAATTTCAGCATCAGACAAAGCAAGCGCTTCTTGTCCGATATCTGATTTTAAGAAATCATCTACATTGTGTTGTACCAAACCTAAAATGTTGGTGAGGTGACGTAATGTCGAATAAAGAATAGTCGCTTGGTCAGCTTGCTCTTCTTTTACAGCACGGTTCAATTCTTTGTTCAGTTCAAACAATATCGCCATTGCTTCGGCTGTGTTGAAGTCATCACACATTGCGTTGTTAAAACGTTCAATAAAGCTTTGATCAAGTGCTTCAGTTGTCGTTTGACCGTAAACTTGTTGGTAAGCTTTAAATGAATGGTAGAAACGAGTTAAAGAAGTTTTTGCTTCTTTAAGTGCCACATCAGAGAAGTTCACAGGACTACGATAGTGTGAAGA
Organism: Acinetobacter pittii ANC 4050; assembly: GCF_000399685.1. GTDB lineage: Bacteria > Pseudomonadota > Gammaproteobacteria > Pseudomonadales > Moraxellaceae > Acinetobacter > Acinetobacter pittii_E. Next base: position 1,663,929 of record NZ_KB976987.1, on the reverse strand, counting down.
CACAATAAAGTAGCGGATCACTTCAGGGTGGAACTTCTCCATCACGTCGCGAATCGTAAAGAAGTTGCCTAAAGACTTAGACATCTTTTCACCATCAACGTTAATGAAGCCAACATGCATCCAGTAGTTTACATATTGCTCACCAGTCGAAGCTTCACTTTGCGCAATTTCATTTTCATGGTGTGGGAACATTAAATCTGAACCGCCACCATGAATGTCAAAGTGATTGCCTAAGCAGCAAGTCGACATTGCAGAACATTCAATGTGCCAACCCGGACGGCCATTACCCCAAGGGGATGCCCAAGACGGTTCATTTTCTTTCGCATGTTTCCAAAGTACAAAGTCAAAAGGATGTTTCTTTTCAACTTCTACATCAACACGCTCACTTGCGCCAGCTTGCATATCATCAAGCTTACGGCCAGAGAGGCGACCATATTTTTCAAATTTGGTCACTTCAAAATAAACATCGCCGTTTGAAGCAGGGTAAGCAGAGCCTTTGTTGACCAGATTGCCAATCATATTTTGCATCTGATCGATATATTCAGTCGCTTTAGGTGCTTCATCCGGTGCCAAACAGCCTAAGTTCGCTGCATCTTCATTCATTGCATCGATAAAACGAGTGGTGAGTTGTTGGATTGTTTCACCATTCTCATTCGCACGTTTAATGATTTTGTCGTCAATGTCGGTAATGTTGCGAATATAGCGAACTTTCCAGCCTTGACTACGTAAGAAACGAATAATGTAGTCAAATGCAACCATAACTCGAGCATGCCCGATATGACAGTAGTCGTAAACGGTCATACCGCAGACGTACATATCGATGTGACCTTCTTTGCGAGGTACAAATTCAACTTTTTTTCGTTGCTCAGAGTTATATAAAACAAACGGTTGCATAAGGGTTTTCAAACACTCAACAAAAACAGTGTTACATCATAACTGATGCATCATTTTTCACAAAGTTTTATGCAAGAATTTTATAAGCTTGTGAAATCTTATACATTTAAAAACGTGTAGGTGATTGAGTTATGTTAGAATGCCCCCAAATCTTTTGATTAAAATCACCGATCTTCACAAGAGATCAGATCAATTATTTTGAGTCAAACTCGTATGCCCAATCCTACAGATTTCCAAAGCAGCGCATTAGCAACATTGCGTATTGAGCAACAAGCCTTAGACGTGTTAGCAACACAAATTGGTGACAGTTTTAATCGAGCTTGTGAAATATTGTTACAGTGTAAAGGTCGTGTTGTGATTACTGGCATGGGTAAGTCAGGGCATATTGGCCGTAAAATGGCTGCAACTTTCGCCTCAACTGGTACACCTTCTTTCTTTATGCATCCGGGCGAAGCTGGGCATGGTGATTTGGGAATGCTGGTTCGTGGTGATGTTTTAATTGCGATTTCCAATTCTGGAAAAAGTGATGAAATCATGATGTTGATGCCTTTAATCAAACATCTTGGCGTGCCACTTATTACCATTAGCCGTGATGATAAAGGCCCAATGCCGCAAAATGCCGACATCGCTTTAACTTTAGGTGAGTCTGACGAGGCTTGCCCCTTAGGTTTGGCACCTACCTCGAGTACGACAGCAACTTTAGTTTTGGGTGATGCATTGGCTGTCGCTTTACTAGAAGCACGTGGTTTTACTGCAGATGATTTTGCTCGCTCGCATCCAGCAGGTGCGTTGGGTAAACGCTTACTTTTACATGTGAAACACCTCATGCATACAGGCGATGAGCTGCCAAAAGTTTCACCAGACACGCCAATGAATCAAGTGCTTTATGAAATCTCTAATAAACGTTTAGGCTTGACCACGATTGTAGATGACCAAGACCATTTGCTTGGTATTTTTACCGATGGTGACTTGCGCCGTTTAATTGATAAACAGCAAGGTTTCGATGTGAATTTGCCTGTTTCTGAAGTGATGACAAAGAAACCGTCAACTATTTCTCAAGAAGCACGTGCGGTAGAAGCTCTACAACAGCTTAACCTGAAAAAAATTAGTCAGTTTGTGGTGGTCGATGACCAGAATAAAGTGATTGGTGTAATTAGTATGCATGACCTTATTCAGGCAGGGGTAAATTAATCAATGGCATCTTATGCATTGTTAGAACAAGCACGTCATTTACAGGCATTGGTTCTGGATGTTGATGGTATTTTGAGTGATGGCTTTGTAACGTTAACCAATAGTGGCGATGAAATTAAATCATTCGATATTCGTGATGGTTTAGGCATGAAGCTTGTGCAGCAAGCGAACATGAAAGTCATTATTATCACAGGCCGAAAAAGTAATATTGTTGAAAAACGCATGTCTGACTTAGGTGTAGATCTGGTCTTTCAAGGCCGTGAAGACAAAGGCTCAGCACTTCGTGAAGCATGTGCACAGTTTAATATTTTGCCGTCGGACTGCTTATATATGGGCGATGATTGGCCTGATTTGTCGGCTTTTGCGATTGCAGGTATGAGTGTTACTGTGCCAAATGGTCACGAAGAAGTACGTCGCCGTGCGCATTTGGTTACGCAATCGATGGGCGGGCGTGGTGCTGTACGTGAAGTCTGTGATATGTTGCTGATCGCAAAAGGCATTTACCAAGAACTTCTTGAAAAATATCTTGCAGTACCGCATTAATAATAAGATTACTTAAAAAGGTAGGCTATTCCTGCTCATGGATACCAGAGTTTTATCAATTGTTGCTGTAGTAGTTGCTGCTATAAGTGGTGGTTATTACTACTATAGTGGCAAGGCAAAAAAACTAGACATTGGTTCTGCGAAGAATATGACATATTCAGCGCAGGGCGTCCATTTGACTCAAACTGATGATCAAGGCAATTTGTATATTCGTGCTGAAGTTCGTCAGCTTGAACAGGATATGCAACAAAAAACATCAAAGTTGGATCAACTCAATGCCTCGATGTATAAAGATGGCAAAGTTGATGCAACGTTCTTTGCAAAACAGGCAAATGGCTACGATGATAACCGTAAAGTTATATTATCGGGCGATGTGGTCGCTACTAAACTTGCGCCACAAGGTAAGATTGAATTCCATACTGATGAGTTAACTGGCTATCCAAAAACCAGAGAAATTGAAACGAATCATCAGGTCGTTGTTCAATCTCCGCAAGGCGATTTTGTCAGCAAAGGACTAAAAGCCAATTTGAATAATGGTCAGTACGAATTTTTTAATATTCGAGGAAAGTATGCACCAAAGTCTTAATTTAAAACGTTCTTCAGCTTTCCTAAAACAAGCTGCGGTAATTACATTCGTTGCTTTATCATCTGCTTCGACTTTTGCTTTACCGTCTGACCGTAATCAACAAATTTCGTTAGTGGCAGACCGTGCAACTTATAATGAGAAAACGGGTTTAACGACTTATACGGGCAATGTTGTGATTGAGCAAGGTACGATGAAGCTTCAAGCCGACTCAATTGTGGCTACTCTAAACGCTAAGCGTGAAATTCAAACGATTACTGCCAAAGGTAGACCGTCTAAATTCCAACAGCAAATTAGTGCAGACAAAGGCGTTGCACGAGGCGAGGGTCAAACTATTGTTTATAATGCAGATACAGGCATTATTACTTTGACTGGTGGTGCATATCTATATCAAGATGGTTCAAGTATTCGTGGTAACTCACTGAAATATAGTATGAATAAAGGCGATGTTGAAGCACAAGGCTCATCATCTAACCGTGTTCAGATTATTATTCCGCCATCAACTTCAAAAAGTTTCCCAGGAGCGCGTGACTAATGCAACAAGCTCTTCAACAACCCCAAACTTTGTGTATTAAGCACTTAGCAAAAAACTATAGTAAACGTTGGGTCGTCAAAGACGTATCTTTTAGTATGCAAAGTGGACAGATTGTTGGTTTGCTTGGCCCTAACGGTGCAGGAAAAACAACAAGTTTCTATATGGTTGTTGGACTCGTGCGTATGGATAAAGGTGAAATTCACCTTGATGATCTTGATATGTCTGATTTGGCAATGCATGAGCGGGCACGTAAAGGGATTGGATATCTTCCGCAAGAAGCTTCTATTTTTAGAAAGCTAACAATTGCTGAAAATATTATGTCTATTTTAGAAACACGCAAAGACTTAAATAAGCAACAGCGCCAGCAACGTCTTACTGAATTATTGAATGACTTTAAAATCAGTCATATTAAAGATTCATTGGGCATGAGTGTGTCTGGTGGTGAACGCCGTCGTGCTGAAATTGCACGTGCATTGGCTGCTGATCCTAAATTTATGTTACTTGATGAACCGTTTGCCGGCGTCGATCCAATTTCGGTTGGTGATATTAAAGATATTATCCAGACCTTAAAAGATCGTGGTATTGGTGTACTCATTACTGACCATAACGTACGTGAAACTCTAGCAATTTGTGAACGTGCATATATTGTGAGTGAAGGGGCTGTAATTGCCGAAGGCACGCCACAAGAAATTCTGGATAACGAACAGGTACGTAAAGTCTACTTAGGTGACGATTTTACAGTTTAAATAAAAAAGTTAATCTGTTTGGCTAAAAAGAGGTCAGTGCCTCTTTTTAGTTTTTTTATATTTATATTTTAAAAACAATAAATTAGTCTAAACAATTGATGAAAAAATAATGTGTGAATTATTCCTTCATTTATGCTTCTTTATGCAAAAAAATATGTAGAATGTAGAAGCTTTTAAACGATAACAAACAAGATCAACAAGACAAGCATGATTGGATATAACCAGAGAAGAGTAAAAAGGACATGTAAAAAGCCGGCTTTCCTGAAAGGGTTGATGCTTTTAACTACATTGCATGTACCTATGGTGATATATGCCGCTAAACCAAGTGAGCAATATCACACATTGAAAAACAACTTATCGCAGCTTTTTACCCCTAAAAGTAGTGATGAATTTAAAGTTGCTAAAATGCAAGAGCTGAGTAATTTTAAGCTAGATCGTTCTAGAGTTCAGGAGTTTCCGACTGTTCAACTCAATGATCGAGCAGCTTCATCTTATTCAACTCTGCCATCAAGGAAAATGACTTTGCAGGAAGCGGTGAGAATCGCAATCCAGCGTAACCCTGATATTTCCCAAGCCATTTCAACTTTAGCTGGCCAAAACGCTGGTATTGATGTTGCAAAGGCGGGTTATTACCCTCAAATTTCAGGTGGTATTACCACAGGTGACTTGAGCAGTGGTGAGCGTGGTCGGCAATTATTGACTTTAAATGCAACTCAAATGCTCTATGATTTTGGTAAAGTGAAATCAGGTGTATCGGTTGAGAAGGCTAAGTTGCAAGTCGAGCAGGCCAATGTTCTGGTCAGCATTGATGATATTGCACTTGATGTCGCACAGTCGATTATCAATATTCAGCGCTATCTTCAATTAAATAAGATTGCCGAACAGCAAATTGCAGGTATTCAGCGAATTCAGGAAATCGCTAATTTACGTGCAAATGCCGGTATTAGTAGCCAAGCCGATCCAATTCAAGCCCAATCTTATTTGCAAGCTGCTCAGTCTGGTCTGATTGCTCAGCAATCATTGTTACGTCAATATCAGCAGCATTTAAGAACATTATTAGGTGGCGATGTTTCTCGAACGGGATGGATTATTTCAGATGATTTGGTGAAAGTATCTGATTTATATGGTGAGCCTCAGTTTAATACCATTCCAAAAATGATCGCAGCTCAAGCGGGTATTGAAGTTGCTAAAGCGCAAAAAGAGCAGACCCGTTTAACACGTTATCCAACTTTGGCAGTCAAAGGTTCTTTGAGTCAGGCCATTAATGGCAAAAATCCAAATAATGATGAAGACGATGGTCTGTATAGTTCGGTCATGCTTGAAGCAACCAGTCAGTTTTATCAAGGTGGAGCAGTTTCTTCTCAGGTAAAAATGGCGAGTTATGCAGAAGAAGCCGCTAAATCTAAAGTGAATTCTGTTTATCTGGATGTTCTCGACCAGATCAGAACCAGCCGTGAGCAAATTGAAAATAAACAACGACAAATGCAGGTTTTAGCAAATCGCCAAGCAACGACAGTTCGTACACGTGAGCTTTATCAAGAACAGTACAAACTCGGAACACGTTCATTGGTCGATTTATTAAATGCCGAACAAGCGATTCATAGTGCTAATTCAGAACTCGAAACTGCACGTTATGATATTTACAGCAGTATTGTTCAGTACATTGCAGCAACAGGACGTTCTCGCCAAGCTTATGACTTAAATAATATTTCAATTCAGGGGTTCGAAGTACAACCATGATGACAAAAATAAACTACCAGCCCTGGTTACAGGCAGTCTTGACGATTGCTAAACATTATAGAATTGAGCCTTCAGAAGAAAGAATTCGTTTACAACTTGACTGGAACCAAAATCAAAATCTTGATGATGTTTTACAGCTCATTACACGTCAAGTTGGACTCAATTTACGTAAAGTGCCATTTTCTTTAGAGTTGCTCAACCCATGGCGTTTACCTGTCATGGTCGAGTTCAATGACGGTCAAGTCGGTGTAATTGATAAAGCTGATACTCAAGGAAACGTCAGTATTCAGTTTAGTGGAGATCATGGCCTTTCTCAAAATTTAAGCTTAGATGTCTTAAAAACTACAATTAAGAATGTCTATATTCTGCGCCCTGAAACCTCTATTCCCGATGCGCGTATTGATGAATATATCAAGCCATATGAAGCGAGCTGGTTCTGGTCAATCGTTCTAAGAGACTGGAAACGCTACGTTGATATTATGTTTGCCTCACTCATTGCCAATGTGTTGGCACTGGCAACCATTATTTTCTCAATGCAAGTGTATGACCGCGTTGTACCTTCACAGTCTATTCCGACTTTATGGGTACTGGCAGGTGGGGTACTGATTGCAGCTCTTTTTGAGTTTACCTTACGTATATCGCGAGTGTATTTGTCCGACATTATTGGTAAACGTGCTGACTTACGTGTTTCTGATCGTGTATTTGGTCATGCCTTACGCATCAAAAATAAAGACCGTTCAAAATCTACCGGTAGTTTTATTTCCCAGATTCGTGAACTCGAAGGGGTTCGTGAATTGGTGACATCAACCACCATTAGTGCAATTGCCGATTTCCCATTCTTTTTCCTGTTCCTGATCATCTTTGCCATTATTGGTGGAAAACTGTTTTGGGTGATGTTACTAGTAGTACCGCTTATGCTTTTACCAGGTATTCTGGCACAGAAAAAACTAGCGCAACTCGCACAAGAAGGTATGAGAGAATCCTCAATCCGTAACGCGATTCTTGTTGAAGCGGTGCAAGGTATTGAAGATATCAAACTATTACGTGCTGAGTCTCGTTTCCAAAACCAGTGGAACCACATGAACGAAGTTTCAGCCGATATCGGGATGAGACAGCGTAAAATTGTTGGGACCTTAATGGCATGGACTCAAATGCTTCAAGGCTTGACCTATGCAATTGTGGTGTTAGTGGGATGTTTTGCCGTGATGGACGGTGAAATGACTACGGGTGCTTTAGTTGCGTGTTCAATTTTATCTTCACGTATGTTAGGCCCAGTTGCACAAATTACAGGTGTGTTAGGTCGTTTACAGCAAGCAAAAGTTGCAAAACAAAGTCTTGATGAACTTATGCAACGCCCGATCGATCAGGCGGACCGTTCGCATCTGGTACATAAAGCTGTTTTAAATGGCGATTATGAATTAAAAAATGTCTTGTTCCAATATGGAGAAGAAGACCCGAAACCAAGTTTGGCCATTCGCCATTTAAAAATTCGTGCTGGTGAAAAAATTGCAATCTTAGGCCGTAATGGTGCAGGTAAATCGACACTGCTTCAGCTTCTATCTGGCATGCAAGTTCCAACTCAAGGTGCAGTGCACTTAGATGGTCTTGATCTTTCTTTAATTGACCCATCTGATGTACGCCGTGATATGGGCCTACTCAACCAAAATGCACATCTTTTCTACGGTACAATTCGTGAAAACCTCACTTTAGGTGCGCCACTTGCAACAGATGAAGATATTCTTCGTGCTTTGGTGGTGACGGGTGCATTACCTTTTGTTCAAGAGAAAAAAGAAGGACTAGATCACCTGATTTTAGAAGGTGGTGTTGGTTTCTCTGGTGGTCAGAAACAAGCATTGTTACTGGCACGTCTATTGATTCGTCAACCTAACATTTTACTGCTGGATGAACCGACAGCAGCGATTGATGATGTGGCAGAGAAACAACTGATTGATCATTTAAAAGTTTGGCTAGCACATCGTACTTTGGTCGTTGCGACCCACCGCCGAGCTGTTTTAGATCTGGTGGACCGTATTATTGTCGTTAACGAAGGCAAAATCGTGATGGATGGTCCAAGAGATCAGGTCCTTAATCAATCAACAGCCCAACAAAAACAAGTGAGCCAAGGGGGTAATTCATGAGCGAACAACAACAAGAACTCACCCGTTCAATGAATGTCTCTTATAGTGAGCCACCATTACCACGTGCCAGTTTAGTGATCTGGATTGTGGGAATCGGTTTAGTTATTTTCTTTATCTGGGCATGGGTATTTAAACTTGAAGAAGTTTCTACCGGTACGGGTAAAGTGATTCCATCATCTAAAGAGCAGGTTATCCAGTCTTTAGAAGGTGGTATTTTAACTAAGCTGAATGTACAAGAAGGTGACATTGTTCAAAAAGGACAAATTCTTGCGCAGCTTGATCCAACCCGTTTTGCATCAAATGTCGGTGAATCAAGATCTTTACTGATCTCTGCTCAAGCGACAGCAGCGCGTTTGCGTGCGGAAGTAAATGGTACACCTTTGGTTTTCCCTGAAATTGTGATGAAAGAACCAAAGCTTGTACAAGAAGAAACAGCGTTATACCGCTCGCGTCGCGCTGATCTTGAACAAACGCTTGCAGGTTTAAGACAGGCTTTACAACTGGTGCAACAAGAACTGGCAATGACAGAGCCGTTAGTTGCAAAAGGTGCAGCAAGTGAGGTCGAGGTTTTACGTCTACGTCGTGAAGCAAATGATCTGCAAAACAAAATGAATGATGCGCAGAACCAGTATTATGTGAAAGCACGTGAAGAGCTATCTAAAGCTACGACTGATAGTAAAACACAGCAACAAATCGTACTGGGCCGTAGTGACAGTTTAGATCGTGCAGTGTTTAGAGCTCCGGTACGTGGGGTTGTGAAAGAAATTGCGGTGACTACGCATGGTGGTGTTATTCCACAAAACGGTAAACTGATGACGATTGTACCAATCGATGAACAACTGCTGATTGAAGCGCGTATTTTGCCGCGTGACATTGCCTTTATTCGTCCTGGACAAGAAGCTCTGGTTAAGATTACTGCCTACGATTACTCAATTTATGGGGGTCTAAAAGGTAAAGTTACGGTTATTTCACCAGACACGATTCGTGATGAGGTTAAACAAGACCAATTCTATTACCGTGTTTATATCCGCACTGATTCTGACAAGCTTTATAATAAAGAAGGTAAGGCTTTTGGAATTACACCGGGTATGGTGGCAACAGTAGATATTCGTACTGGTGAAAAAACAGTATTGGATTACTTACTTAAACCATTTAATAAAGCCAAAGAAGCATTACGAGAAAGATAATAAAAAAAGCCCCGAGATTCGGGGCTTTTTTATGGGTTTGATTCTTTTAAATTCACGTTATAATTTGATTTTTATTATGCTTTATTTAATTTATGGCTTTTACGATTGCATCACAGATTACATTTGAAGAAGAAATTAAAAAAAGCAGATTTCAGGCCATCGCTGCGCCAGTCGAAAATGAACAGCAAGTTAAAGAATTTTTAGAATATAACAAAGATATCTCGACCACTCACCAATGTTGGGCATGGAAAATTGGGCATAACGTACGCTTTAACGATGACGGTGAACCGTCAGGAACAGCAGGGCGTCCAATCTTGGCAACCATTGAAGGGAATGACTTAACCAATATTATAGTGATGGTTAACCGTTGGTATGGTGGAGTAAAACTAGGAACAGGCGGCCTTGTTAGAGCATATGGTGGCTGTGCTGGACAATGTTTACTGTTGGCTGAACGCATTGAACTTATTGCGAAAAAGACGATTTATTTTTCTTGCCATTTTAATGAATGGGCGATCTTCCAATATGAGCTGACTCAACAACAAATTGAATATCAGGAAACTTACACAGCAACGGGTGTAGATGTTGAGGCACGGTTACAAATACATCAAATTGAACCGCTGGCGTTAAAACTTAGAGATGTAACCCGTGGTCGTGAAGAATTAAAAATAGAAGAGGAATTAACAGATGATTGATTCCTTATTGAAATATCGTGAGCAACATAAGCATCGCTTAAACTATATGCCATGGTTATATTGGAGTTTAAAACCGAAAAATCGTGCTTGGGCTGAAGAGTGGCAAAAAGAATATCAAGCTTATTTAATGGATATGGAGACCGTTGAGATTGGTGAAAATTGTTTTATTTCACCCTTAGCACACATTTTTGCTGAGCTGGGGCGCAAAATTATCATTGGTGATAATAGTTTTATTGCGGCTGATTGCACATTACATGGACCGCTTGAAATCGGTAACGAAGTCGCGATTAATCATCATTGTATTTTAGATGGTGGACGAGCTGGCATAAAATTGCATGACCAAGTCCGAATTGCAGCATATTGTCATTTATATGCGTTTGATCATGGAATGCAATTAGACCGCCCGCTTTACCAACAGCCTGTCACTTCTAAAGGAATTGAAATAGAGCAGGACGTTTGGTTGGGTGCACATGTGGGGATCAAAGACGGTATAAAAATCGGTAAACATGCTGTGGTCGGGATGAATAGTATGGTGACCAAAGATGTTGAGCCCTACCATATTATCGGTGGGAATCCCGCAAAATTTATTCGCTTAAGAGAATAATGCAGTTTTAAGAATGTAATAAAATGTTTGATCTTTAAACAAAAAAGTTGGTTTTTATACATAAACCTTAACATACCAATTTTTATCTATGTTAAGTTAAAGCTAAGTTTTAATAATAATCTCCAAGGCAATAGACCTGAAGAAGAGAGGCTAACATGAACCGTGTTATTGCGTGTATTGACTCATCACCGTGTATTAATGCTATTGCAGATGCAGCAGCATGGGTTGCTAAAGCAACCGGACGGGAACTTGTATTATTACAAATTCTGGACTATTACCCAGCCAGTTATCATCTTGGTGAAATTAGTGGGGTAATCGGCTTTGAAAGCAATGCAATGCTGCTAAAAGAGTTAGCTGAGCTAGAGCAAAAACAGAGTGAACTCGCATTAGACTATAGCAATAATTTACTTCGTCACATTTCTGATTTTATTCAAGAAAAACACGGAATTACCAGTTCAAAAATCCAGGAAAAAGGTGATTTTTTAGAACAAAGTTTTAATCTCTTACATGAAAATGATATCGTCATTTTAGGTCGAGTCGGGGAAAGAGCCGCCGAAAAACATAAACCAATTGGTAGTAATGTCGAGAACTTCATCCGCGGTGCGAACTGTACAGTTTTGACGATTGGTGAAAACTTTAAAGTCCCAACCCGATTTATCTTTGCTTATGAATACTCGCCAACATGCCAAAAAATGATGCGCCGTATTGCTCAAAGTGACTTATTGCGAACACTGCAATGTCATTTGGTGTATGTAGGCGATCATCCAGAAATATTAAATGAACCTGAGCATTATCTTAAACAAGCGGGCCTCGATGTAGTTACCGTTTACCGTTATGGTGATGTCGCGCAGAATATTCTAGAGTATCAACAAGAGCACGGTATTCAGATCATTGTGCTAGGGGCATTTAGCCATAGCAAAATTCACCAGTTCTTCTTGGGAAGTATTGCGACAACCATATTCCGAAACGCGACTGTACCATTACTTGTAGCTAAATGATGAGATTTGCATATAGTTATCCGCAAATCTTGTGGATAACTATATGGAAAAGCAACAGTAATAAAAGTAATTAATTGATTATAAATAATAAAATAAAAAAGATGATTTTTTAACCATTATTTCACAATTGCAATTGCGAAGCCATCATGACCTTTTGACCCAACCGTTTGCAGAGCTGTACAAGACAGAATTTTTGGATGATTTTCTAAGGCTTTAAACATTTCACGGATGCCTTCAATACTCGGTTTTTTATTCTCAGGATTTAAAATATCACCTGCACGAATTACATTGTCGAGCACGATAATGGTGCCAGATCTCGAAAATTTCAAACTCAATTCTAAATATTCAGGATAACCCTGTTTATCTGCATCAATGAAAATAAAATCAAAAGGTTCGATAGATTCAGGGTCAATTGCAGAGAGGATATCGACGGCACGGCCAGCTCGAAGGTCGACTTTTACCGGAAGATTGGCGTGATCGATATTTTTTTGAGCCATTTCTGCATGAGTCGCACGGCCTTCTATTGTGAGTAAATAACCGTCTTCAGGTAATGCACGGCCTAACCAGATGGTACTGTATGCAGCAAAGGTTCCGATTTCTAAGACTCGTTTGCATTTATTCATTTGAATAAGCATCTGCAAGAACATTCCTTGGTTAGGAGCCACTGCAAGATGATTTGAAAAGCCGTGTTCGTCGGTATTCTTTAATGCATATTCGAGTCGCGGGTCTTCGGGAATTAAATGTGAATCGATATATTGGTCAATGTCTGTCCACATCTGCTGCATAATCAAATTTACCTATATGTTGATCGGGCTATTTTAAACGTTTATGCATAGAGTGCAAAAATCTTCGTTTCAAGAAATTTTGGTTGATTGGGAAATGAACAATAAAAAAACTCCTTTCGGTTGAAAGGAGTTTTTTATTAGAAATTACACATTGAACTGTTTCGGGTGAGGTCAGGGCCCCAAGTACGATAGCCTTGCGTATCGATATGAATCTGTCCTGAGCTATATAAGCCAATACCCATATTTAAGCTTTGACCATGCTGAGCCCAGAATTGACAAAGTTTAAACTTGGTATTTTCGATAAATGCATAATCTTGAGCTTGTGGAAACTCAGGACCAATACGGAAATCGATTGCCGAGTTAAATAAATGTTTAGATGAGCTTGCACCACCGGCACATTCATTTAAAGGTAAATCTCGATAAACTGAAGTTACTTCAAAGTCAGTGAGAACTTTTGCTGCCACTAAATATTTAAATACGCGTAGGGTCGATAAAGAATTTCCCCATAGTTCGCGGTTAGGTACGGCATATTCTGAACGTCCACATTTTTGCCAATCACGTGCTGAGCGTAATAGCTCAAAGCTTGGCACAATACCTGCGACATTGTTTCGGGTTAAGAAATTTTCGTACTCACGAACACGCTGGTAATTTTCACCAGAACTTAACCAGTTTCGATAAGATGCAGGCTCAACTTTAGGACGAATTGGGCGCTCGATAATAACGCGCTCTTGTGGAATAAAGATTCGGTTACCACTTGGAGAGGTTTTGCCTGTTGTTGTGTGTTGGGGAGAGCTGACACAACCTACCATAACCGCTGGGATTATGCATAAGGGTACCAAACTCTGCAAAAACTTCCGCATAAGAAAAATTAAGCACTTATAAATATTGCGGCTATTTTAATGCAAAACAGTGCACAAATTACGAGGAATTTGCAATGAAATGTTTGAATAGGGTATAAAAAAGATCAGCGGTTGCTGATCTTTTTTGAAATTACTTTTCAAGATATTGTAATTTATCAGGTTTGCCGTTCCATTCTTCACGGTCAGCTGGTTGGTCACCAATTTGAGTAATGTTAGGCCATTTTTGAGAAAGATCAGCATTTAATTCAATAAACACTTCTTGACCTTCTGGTAACTCATCTTCAGAGAAAATTGCATTCGCTGGGCACTCTGGTTCACATAATGCACAGTCAATACATTCATCCGGATTAATCACTAGGAAATTCGGACCTTCGTAAAAACAGTCTACAGGACAAACTTCTACGCAATCTTGGTATTTACATTTAATACAATTTTCAGTGACAACAAAGGTCATGGCGACAGCTACCTAAAAAATATGGTTTCATTTCGAATAGCTTATTTTAGGCAAAAAAGGGGTAAACAAACAATTGCTTTTATTGATATTCTTTATTCATGCATATGAAGATAAGTTAATACGTTGATAATCAAACAGATCTTCGAGGCTTAGGAGTTGCGAAACTATAAAATTAAAATAATAATATATTTTATAAAACAATAACTTAAAAAATATTTTATTCAATTATTTAGATGTCATTTAAGTCAAGGCATCTATATTAATAAATACCTTAACTTTTCATTTTTCTTTCATAAATTTTGATTTTCTGCTCTTTTTGTTGAATAGCCCTTAAATTTTTAGCGCTAAACGTTACATAGTAAATGGATATCTTCGGGTTCGAGCTGCCAAAGTTGTTGATCTGGAGCACTTAATGGTTGCGCGCCATGCTTCATATAGAAGTCTACAGTGCGCCGACTTGGAGTTGCTGAAATATACAGTTGGTGCGCACCGAGTTGCTTGGCTGACTCTTTTGCGGCTTGCATAAGCTTAGCACCAATGCCTTGACCTTGCTGGTCTGCATCGACATAGAAATAGTGGAGTAATTTAGCATGAGGATAGTCTGCTATAACTTGGTTTGACACCACACTCACACCAACGAGTTTTTCATGGGCATCAAATGCACCTACAAATATTGAACCTTGTGCAAAGAGTTGTTTGAGCTTAGGTGGGTCATTTTCTAAATGATATGAATCCCAATATTGAACATCAAAAAAACAATCAACTAAATCTAGCTGTTGTTGATTTTGAATATACATTTGAGTGATTAATTCACGACGGCTAATCTGCTGCCAAATAAGATCAATTTCTGAATGTTGTAGAGATCTTAAGATCATATAAATATTATTCTCCGATATGAATAAGCAGACCTAAGCCTGCTTATTCGGAAGTGCTTTATCAAGATTTGAGTGCAGCTTTTAACTCATAGAGTTGTTCAAGCGCCTGACGAGGCGATAAATTATCGACTTCAATTTGCTTAAGTAAATCTAGAGCAGGGGATGAAACTTCGATCTCGACAACTTTCTCTATGATTTGTGAATCAGAGTTTGCATCTGGTGGAGCAAACAAATCATTTTGGAAACTGGTTTGTAGATGTTGCTGCTGCTGTTTCTCTAAGATACGCAAACGCTTTTGTGCTTCTTTAATAACATTGGCAGGAATACCAGCTAATTTTGCAACTTGTAAACCATGACTTTGACTTGCAGGGCCTTGCTGAACCTTATGCAATAAAATCAGGTTGCCGTTAAGCTCTTGCGCTGTCACATGATAATTATCGATTCCTGCTTCACTACCTAGTTCGGTTAACTCGAAATAATGGGTGGCAAATAAACATAAACATTTTACACGTTTAGTTAAATCAACTACGCATGCCCATGCTAAAGATAAACCGTCATAGGTACTAGTTCCTCGGCCCACCTCATCCATTAAAACCAGCGATTGATTGGTCGCATGGTGCAGAATTTGCGAAGTTTCGGTCATCTCAACCATAAAGGTAGATTTGCCTGTAGATAAGTCGTCGGCTGAACCAATACGGGTAAAGATTCGGTCAATTGGACCAAGTTTGACTGCTTTCGCCGGAACATAGCTACCGCAATAAGCAAGCAAACTGATTAATGCTGTTTGTCGCATGAAAGTGGATTTACCGCCCATGTTTGGACCGGTAATAATCGCCATACGGTGCTGAGCATCAAGGAAAGTATCATTTGGGGTAAATGGTGCTTTATTTAATGCTTCAACAACAGGGTGACGACCTGCCTGAATTTTAATGCCTGTTTCCGGGGTAAATTCAGGGCGCGCCCAATTGTTTAAACGTGCTTGATGAGCAAAGTTTGCAATTACATCAATTTGAGCAATTGCTGAACTCATCATTTGTAGCTGAGCAATATTTTCACGAAGATTTTCAAGTAAAGCTTCGAATAATGCTTTTTCACGTGAGAGTGCACGTGACTCGCTCGACAGGACTTTATCTTCAAAACTTTTTAGCTCGGGTGTAATGTAGCGCTCAGCATTTTTTAAAGTCTGACGACGAATATAGTCAGCAGGGGCTTGTTCTGCTTGAGCACGAGTCAATTCGATGTAGTAACCACTTACACGGTTATAGCCGATTTTAAGGGTGTTAATACCTGTGCGCTCGCGTTCTTTGATTTCTAAATCAATCAGGAACTGACCTGCATGATCGCGAATTTGGCGTAATTCGTCGAGCTCAGCATCATATCCTTCTGCAATTACATTACCATCACGAAGTAATACAGGAGGATTTTCAACAATCGCTGCCATTAAGTGTTGATGAAGCGCTTTAAAATCTCCAAGTTCTTGATCAAGTTGAACTAATAACTTAGATTTTTTTGCTTGAATGACTGGAGTTAACGCCGTTCTTAAAGCTGGAATTTGTGCACATGCGTGACGAAGTTGCACTAAATCACGTGGTCGCGCACTACCTAATGCAACACGGCTAAGTACACGTTCAATATCACCAATTTCTTTAAGCACTAAACGAACCGGGTTTTCGTGATATCCCTGAATGAGTTGCTCAATCGCATCTAAACGAGCATCAAGCAATGCAGTATCACGTACAGGTTGCATCAGTGTACGGCTGAGTAAACGGCCGCCCATTGCAGTTTGGCAGTCATTTACCAGTTGGAATAATGAGGTGCCGTGTTCAAATAATGGCTCGATAATTTCTAGGTTACGGCGCGTGATTGGGTCGAGCGCAATAAAGTCGGTACTTTGTTCAAGTTGGATTGAACGAATATGCGGTAATGCAGTTTTTTGCGTTTCTTTTGCATAGTGAATGAGTGCAGCGGCAGCAGCTTTAGCTAAAGGTAATGGGTCTAAACCAAAACCTGAAAGTGTTGATACCGTAAACTGATCACATAAAGTCTTTTGCGCATTATTTAGATTGAAATCTACATTTGGGCGTTTAGTAACAGGGCAATCTAAGTGTTTTTTAATCTGTTCGATAATATTGGTGTCGACCAAGTCTTCATCAATCAAGATTTCACTTGGCATTAAACGCGCAAGCTCGATAGGCAATTGTTCTGGCTTGTAATCTTGTTGTTGAACTTTAAAAATACCCGCGCTCAAGTCGAGTAAAGCAAAACCAATCTGGTTTTGATGAATGCATAAGGAAACGAGATTAGATGATTGATAACTACTGAGTAATGCGTCATCAGTTAATGTACCAGGGGTCAGAATACGGACAACTTTACGTTCAACAGGGCCTTTACCTGTCACTTCTCCAACTTGTTCGCAAATGGCGACAGTGCGCCCAGCTTTGACAAGACGAGCAAGATAACCTTCTGCCGAGTGATAGGGAACACCTGCCATTGGAATAGGTCGACCACTGGCTTTACCACGATGGGTTAAAGTGATACCCAAAAGTTTGGCTGCTAAATGAGCGTCTTCAAAGAAGAGTTCATAAAAGTCACCCATACGGTAGAACAGCAACGCATGTTGATAGTCCGTTTTAACTTTGAGATATTGCTGCATCATAGGTGTATGAGAAGATAAGTCAGCCATGATTTCAGCGCTATTCATGTATGTTAAATCCTTAAATTTAAATAATAAATAAGTTAATTTTGAAAGTTTGGCTGTCCAACCAATTCTAACAACTTCTGTGCAAAACTGACCTAATGTAAGAAAAAAGTACACCTTTTCGTGTATCTTTTTATGTCAAAATTGAGTCAACAGTGTGTGAGAGCTTAACTTAAACTCTCACGGTTGCCATCTTAACAAATTGAGACTGATTGACAAAAAGGATTCCTAAATTGAATGAGGAAATAAACAACAAAAAGTAGGCAACCTTTCAGCCCATGTAATAGATAATTCCTTAAAAGTAATGACCAAGTATTTTTATCTATAATTCGATTATCTACAGTACCAAAATTATTTTATGCATATTACATACCACATTTGTAGTTAAAAAGAAGCTCATCGGAAGATGGGCTTTTTATGTCTATTGGCTTATAGGAAATTTTGAGTAAATATTTAAGTAAATAATTTTTATTTTTACCAAAAAGTAAAATTAACTTGTTAAAAAATATTTCATTTTATCTCTATTCATCCATAAATTTTGCGGATTGGTTATCAAAACCATAATTTTTTTATGTGTTTTTTTTGAAAACTTACTTAAAGCTTTAATTACTTACATTCTGCTCTTATATACTTACTTTCTGATACATTTCTTGGGCCATAATCATACTTATAGAACAACGACTATTCATAATTTAGCACCTTATAACAATAGTACGGAGATAAGTAATGCCAAAGTATTTAGCTGTAGCAGAGAAAGTATATAAGAAGATTAAAAATGATGGCTTATACACTAATGACATTGCCGAGAACCTTAATTGTCTTATCAGCCAAATTAGAAAAGCCATTAAAGGGACAGAGTTTAAGCTCAAATATAACTATATTGATTTTGATGAGCTTTTAACCCGGCCGTTAAGTGAGTGTAAAGTTCAACTTGATCTAAGCGTTATGCCAAGATTTGAAAATGAAGGTGAGTATCTTCTTTGGTTAGCTGGTTTTATAGAACGAATCACAGAAGGAGGCAAAACTAAATTACCTCCTATTTCACAGTTTGTGCCGCCAGGTTTCAAGTTCTCTCATGATTCAATCCCTGTAGCGAAGGTTGTTCAAAAAGAAGAACATGCAGATATGATTATTAGTTATTTCAAATCCGAGGACTTTATTAAAACAAATAAAGTACCTTCATAAATTATAGAAGTGTCAGTCCATGATGCTTCTATATTCTGCTGATTTGTTTCAGCTACCGCCACTTGGGGCGGTTTTTTTTCAATAATGAATATTAAAATTAAATATAGATAATGAAAGGTTAATAAATGGCAGATAAAGCAATTATAGATATTGCAAAAATTTTGGTCGCTCATCACTTTATTTTGAACAAAGAAAAATCATTTGATATAGAAAAAATTTTACTACCACTTATTGAGGGTTGGAGTGAATTTGGTGATAACGGACCAACTATAACCGTGGTTAGCGATTTAAAAGGTATTTCTTTTAAATCAGCGTCATTGAATAGTACTGTCGAGAACTTTGTTACTTGGAGTGAAGTACCAAATGGATCTGATCTTAAAGCTGTGCTGGAATTTATAGAAAGTATTCTTCGGGAATATTTCTATAAAGATGAGGTTTAAAAGCTTCTCTGAGTTTTATGTAGCTTTCTATGAGAAGGAATTAAATTTTCTAAAAAAGTATAAAACATGTATTGAATTTATATATTTAAACTTTTAATATATATTTCATATATTACTGCGCTGAAAGTTTTTATTTTTGTGGCCCGTTTCTCTTATTGAGAAGCGGGTTTTTTAATATCTATAGTTTAAAAAGTTTAATTAATCATAAACATAGATCGAATTTTTTATTTTTAGGAAAACTATATATAACTCTTACAGTGCTTCTTTATTGTGGAGCAACTCCACGTGTATAGACCTAAGACTGGTGAAATCGCAAGTGATAACAATTGCGCGAGAAGGGCAACGGACCATCAATTTGTCAATTTTATATGGTCGGATAAAAATGGGACCAAGACTAAATTTGAACACTATAAAGGATGTATGGATGATTCTGGCAAGAAATTAAACCAGATTGTTGAGCAACTGTCTGTAAATTTAGGAATAGCAGACTTTATTAAAGGGCAAGGATAGATCCCTTGGTTAAACCGCTCTTCTTATAAAAAGCGGCTTAACTTCTAAAACTAAGCATCACGCATTAATGCTGCCACTGCTTTTTCCAGAAATTGTAGAGTCACTGGTTTGAGCCAAGTTCCGTCAGCAAGGTTCGGTTCATTTTGCATTGCTTTACGGATTTTTTCTTGAGTACTGGGGTTTTTACCTGCATAGCTTTGTAGCATAGAGAGCCATTGTTGTGCCAAACGCTTTGCTCCTTCACTATCTGGTGGGACCTCGGCATCAATCAATTTTTCAATATCGACCAATAATTGAGGCCATTTTTTCATCTCACGGATGTAATTTTCTTTTAGAAAAGCAAACTCCTCGTCAGATAAATAACGGGCAAATATACTCAGCTTACTCTCAGAAAAAGCTTTAAGTAAAAACTCAACCACTTCTGGCGTTACGCCTAATTTTTCCTGAAATTCAGGCTCGGCTGAGTTTATGGCATTTAGTTTAACTAACCATTCAGGGTTAGCTCGCGTATTGTGCTCAAGAGTTTTCATCCACTTTCGAGCCAAGTCTTGAGCTGCTTCACTATTAGATGGTTCGCCAGCATTAAATAGTGCGTTTGCTGCTTGAGTTAACTCTTGCCATTCTTGGTGGCTTTTAGTGCCTGTTTGTAAGAAAGTCAGTTTTTCAAGCTCTTCTTTTGTAAAGTATTTCTCATACATTGCTATAAGCTCCAGAGTTTTT
Organism: Acinetobacter pittii ANC 4050; assembly: GCF_000399685.1. Classification (GTDB taxonomy): domain Bacteria; phylum Pseudomonadota; class Gammaproteobacteria; order Pseudomonadales; family Moraxellaceae; genus Acinetobacter; species Acinetobacter pittii_E. The sequence goes on along the minus strand of NZ_KB976987.1, from coordinate 1,643,551 downwards.
AGCCAATCCTCCAAACCGAGCTCTTCACCATTTATGATCTGAGATTTAAGCTTGCTGAGCTGATTTCGCAATTTCTGTTGCTCAGTCAACCTTTGATCAATTGCCTGAATCTGCTGATCAATAATAGGTAAAAGTGCAAGATTGGGGTCTTCAAGAACCGTATGGATTTCGGCTAACGACATTCCCAGTCCTCGTAATGCTTGAATCTGATGCAAACGAGTAATGTCTTTATGGGTATACAGTCGATAACCAGCATCGGAACGGACCGAAGGCTGAAGTAAACCGATATCGTCATAGTGATGAAGAGCACGGACAGTAAGTCCTGTTTGCTTAGCCAATTCACCAACTTTTAACAGCATCTTTTTAGCTCCTTCTTCCTTAGGTGTGTTTTATGCTAGGGGCTTACGTTACGTGAGGGTCAACTACTTTAATCATAATTTTTTATTGTTTTTACTTTTTCTTGGATAAAAATGACTTCAAGTTATGCAACTAATAAAGAGGCATTATATTTAAGTCATTAAAAGACTAAAACCACTAAAATATTTAATAAATCAACAGCAAACGATGCTCACCATCTTTTTCTAAAGACATTCGGTGAACAAAACGCAAGACCTTCTGAAAGGGATGATCTATAGCTAAAAGCCACAAATATAGTATTCGAAGCCTGTCAATATGGATTGTTTTATTGCTTATAAAATATACAAAAAAACTTATGCGTTTATAACGATACATGTTGTATGAGACAAGAGTTAATTACTTAAAAATACAAAGAAATATAAGAAACAGGAACAAAACAAAAATTATAGTGATTCTTAAAGGATATATATTAAAAAAATTAAATTTATCTTTTTGAATTTATTAGGGTAAAGAGATTTATGAAAAAAATCATATTATTTTACCTTTACTTTTAAGTTAGTAACTGGGGGGATTTATGTGGGTATAAAAAATATTCCCAAATACGATTTATTGATTACTGTACGTGTTACGTTCAGTAAAGCAGATAAATATGAATGTATAGATCGTTATCAGCTTAGTCTTTAATTTTCTCCCATATAAAACTTCATTACACAGTTTATGACTGTTTCATACCTTTATATATTATTTGGAAATTTTTATGAAATTTTTTTCTATGGTTTTTATATTTTGTTTTTTTTGCGGTTGTGCAGTTCAAAGTTCAAGAGTAACCAAAGAGACAAATGAATGTGTGCATTTTAAAAGCTTAATGACAGATCTGTTAGAACCTGCTGCATTAAATGCCTTACAAGAGGCATGCATAAATTCTAAAACTAGGAAAAAATAATTTTTATATTAATTATCTTTTTTGAAATCTAGAAAATATTTTATATGCTTGTATCAGGGAATAAATCATGAGAATGAAATTTACTGCATATAACCCAAATACTCGGGAAAAAATTAAATTAATTGAATATATGGTGGGAGATAGAATATATGGTCCTAGATGTTACTTTGGTGATGATTGCGGTAATTTTGTCTATAATCCAAAAGATAAAAAGTTATTTGAGGAAGGAGATTATTACTCGGCAATGGAAGTTGTCATCGCCCAAAAAGTTTATTATTTAATAGGAGAGTACTAAAAATATATTATTTATTGGTTGAGCTTAATTAATTATTTTACTCAATTCGAAATAGTATTTTTAATTCCTTTAGAGTGACTTTTTTATTAGTTTTGAACTGAAGGGTTGTGTGTTTAACTTACTGATATTTTTTAATTTATATTTTAAAATTTTATTGGTGGCTTTGTTTTTAGGTAAATTTTTAGAATAAGTAAATGAGTCTTCGTTTTATTTATTTGCTTAATTAACTATTTATATTTAAAAGATTTAATTAAAAGGAGTAATTATGTTTGATAATGACTTTAAAACATCTGAGACATTTAAATTAGGTATTTTTTCTTCAAATTGTTCTGGCGGAATGACTCCTTCTACACTTGATGATGGGTGGGAAGCGAGTTGGGATAAAAATTTAGAACTAGCACAAATGGCAGATAAAGCTGGAATTGATTTTATGTTGCCCGTTGCACGTTTCATTGGGTTAGGGGGCAAAAAAGATTTTCAGGGATCTGTTTTAGATACAATTACTTGGGCAACTGCTTTGTTAGCTAAAACCGAGAAAATTAAAATTTTTACAACATTGCATACTTCCATGAATCATCCGATTATTGCTGCAAAGCAAATTTCGACCATGGCTCAAATTGGTAAAGGTCGCGTAGGGGTAAACATTGTAGCGGGATGGAATAAACCAGAATATGACGCATTAGGAATACATTTACCTAAAGATCACCCCACGAGATATCGTTATGCTCAAGAATGGTTTAATCTAATAAAAAAAATATGGGAAAGTAAAGAACCATTTGATTGGAATGGTGAATTCTTTCAAACAAAAGGATCATATGGAAAACCAAATTTAACCCTACTACCGCCCATTTTTAACGCAGCAGGTTCTAAAGAAGGCCGAGAATTTGCACTTAAAAATTCTGACTTTTTATTTACTCCTGTACATTTGAAGCTTGAAGATTCGTGTAAGGAAATTAAGCAGCTTAAAGATGAAGCAAAAACTTTAGGTAAAGTCATTAAAGTGCTTACAACTACACATATTATTTGCCGTCCTACAGAAGAGGAGGCGCAAGTGGAATGGAAGCGACAATTAGAAAATGCTGATTCACAAGCGGTCCAACATATTTTAGATACTTTGTTTGCTTTTTCAAAAGTCATGCCACCCGAACAAATTGCAAGTTTTCATGATCGTGTTGCAACTGCATTTGGTGGATTTCCAATTGTGGGAACTCCAGAACAAGTTGCGGAAGGTTTAGCATCACTAGAGGAAGCAGGTTTCTCGGGGTGTACGCTCTCTTTCTTCGACTATACAAAAGAGTTTCCATTTTTCCGTGATTATGTCATGCCGATATTAAAAGAAAGAGTCGTTTTGTCTTCATCTATAGAGCAAAGTCACCACTTTTCAAAATAGTATGAGGTTATACAGGTATGTAAGCAATTTTGTCATAATTAAATGAATATTAGTATTTAATTATTTTTAAAAACAATATGTTAGTCTATTGTTTTCTAAGAGGTTTACACCCTAAATAGAAAAGACTATTTTGATTGAGTATTTCTTTTACCTTTAAAATACCTGCCAATACAGGTGTTTTTTTGCTTGTAAAATATACAAAAAACTTATCTGGTTATAAAGGACCATGTTATACGAGACAAGGGGTAATTACTTAAAAATACAACGACTTATAAAAAAGGTGAACAAAACTAAAATTTTAATTATTTTTTGAAGTTATATATTAGCGAACTTAATTTTATGCTTCGATTTATTATGGAAAGTTATTTTGACTAAAAAACATATTTTTTTGTCTTTAGTTTTAGGTTTGGTTATTGGTTGCCCAGTCGGTTCTTTTGTATATGCAAAAACGATCACCCATCAAGATGATGTGGCTATTACTGCATGTGTAATAGTCAACAAAGCCGTGAAGTATGAAATGATGGATCTAGAGCAGGTCAAAGAGTTGGGTTGGATCACGGGGAGGCACTTAAAAACTGGCTATCCAGCTATAGCGAGTAAGTTTTTTATTCCTTCACAAAATTTAAATAATGATTTGGAAACGGTTAATTGTAGCGCCTTTTTAAAAGGCTTTAGTAGTGCTAAAAAATCATAATTTAATCAATATTTTGCAAAATATAGGCTGTACACTTTGGTGAATATTAAAAGTAAATTAATATCAATATTGCCTGACTAGCAAACATGTATTGTGATGATAAAAGAGAGTACAGAACTCTCTTTTATCTACAAATTATTTTTTAAACACTATATGTGGAAGAGTTGAAGTTAAAAACTCTCGAGCAAATTAATGATATTAATCTGATCTAAAGATTGAATTACTTCGGTAGCTTGCAGATAGTTTTGTTGTTTAGACAAAGCATGTGGCCAACCATAAATATATTTAATCTCTGCCTGATGTGCAGCGGTAATTCCTAAATCAGTGTCTTCAATCACTATTGTTTGTTTAGGATCTGCCTCTAAAATATTTAGCATCTCAAGATATGGATCTGGATAAGGTTTTGTACGTGCAATATCGGTTCCAGAAATGAGCTGTATTTCTCCTCGTAAATCTAATAAACCAAGATTTGATAAACAGACATCCCGAGGGGCTGTAGATACAAAGCCAAATGGGATCTGCTTCTTTTCTAAACTTGTGATGAAGTCTTGGATACCTGATCTTAAATATTTAGTATGTAACATACTATTATATATATCAGTAAGTTGAGCTGTTAGATCGAGATGTCTATGTTTTGGAATCCCTAAAGTATCTAAAGTTGCTTCTAAGCTCAGACCTATGAGTTGTTCAGCGTTAAAATTTTTAGCCTGTTCAGGAACCGCTTTTAAAAGTGCATCAAAATGGAGTTGTTCACTATCTACAATTACTCCATCAATATCAAAAATAATAGTCAGCTGAGTCATAATATAATTTACCCAACCTCTGCAATACGAAGTAAAACTTTGCAATTAGGATTTTGAGGTGGGATGAGCTTTTGTTGATTAATATCACACCCTACAATTTGAAATGCTTTTTCATACTCCGAAATTGGAAATTCATGGCTAATTAAACGTTCTGCTGGTATATGACCATCACGAATCATTGCATATGCGCGTTCAAAGCTATTATTTAGCGAGTCAATTGAACCCATAATAGATAAACTTTTATCTGCAATTTTTAAAACATCGATAGTTGCTTTTTTATCTTTGAGGGCAATATTGAGTAATTTTCCACCCGGTGCAAGATGCTCACAAACAACTTCTGTCAAATAGCCAGTCGTATCAACTACTAAGTCGATATAAGCGTCTTGTTCTGGATATTCTGCTTGCATAGCCTCTTCAAAATCTTGATAAATTGAAGCTGCTGCAGGAAGATTTCTGCGAGCAAAATCATAACGATATTGATTTTTTTCGACCATAAATGCATTCACACCTCTATGATGTAATACCCATAAGTAGAGCATCCCCATCGGTCCTGCACCAATTACGGCAGCACGAATATTGGTGTGGGTAATTGATAGTTTATCTACACCTGTGATCGTACAACTTAATGGCTCGGTTAATGATGCAGCAGCAAAAGAAACGTGATCATCAATTTTAATTAGAAATTTTTCTTTTGCGCGGTACTGTTCTGCAAAAGCACCATCATAAGAAACGCCAGCCTCTGTGCCTACTTTCGTTTCACAGTGATTAAAATTTCCGATTTGGCACATTCTACATTTTTGGCAAGAGTATGTTGGGTTAATCACAACACGATCGCCCACTTTAAAATCTCTTACGTCATTGCCTACTTGCGTTACAGCTCCCGCTGTTTCATGCCCAAGAGTAACACCCGGATGTGCTACTGGATAATCGCCCGTAATAATTCCAACATCTGTGCCGCAAATACCACAAACTTGAATATTTACAATAACATCGTCAGCCTCAATACAATGCAATTCTTTAGTTTCAGTTAAGTTGACTTTCCATTGGTCTAAATATTTTAATGCTTTCATTATACGGCTGCCTCGTATTGTACTTGGGTTAAAATGTTGAAGGTTTGATCAAGCTTATTTAATATTTCATCTAGGTGGGCTCGTTCACAAATTAAAGGCGGGCGTACTTTTAGAGCAGAACTTTTTCCATAACGAGCACCACGAATAATGAGACCTAAACTCGAAGCTGTCTTAATGCATTGAGCTGCAAACTCTGGAGAAGGGGTGTCAAAACCATACATATAACCCAACCCCCGAACGTTCGTTATTTCTAGATATTTTTCTTGTAGTCTTAATAAACCCTCTTTTAAATAGAGCTCATTTTTTTGTACGTTTTCTAAGATTTTTTCATCTTCAATAATTGAAATAGTTTCATCTAAGGCCACTAAAGAAAGGGGGTTCGCGCCAGAAGTACTTGAGTGTTCAAAAGCTTCTAAGACATCCATTTTTTCTTTCATGAGTACACCACCTACAGGAATACCAATACCACCAGCACCTTTAGCAAAGACAATAATGTCTGGGTTTAAACACTTTGCATAACCGTTTGAGGCGAAAAATGTTCCTGTTCTTCCAAAACCAGTTTGTACTTCGTCGGCAACTAGCACAATATTGTGGCGATCACAGAACTCACGGAGATAACTATAAAATTTTTGCGGGATAACAATATTTCCGCCATTTCCTAAAATTGGTTCAATAATTAAACAGGCTATATTTTTATTTGAACCAAATTCAATCAAATGGTCTAAGTCTATATATTCATCAAGATTATGAATGTCACTTTGATTTTCTACAGTAGAGGGTAATGGTATTTTTAAAGAATCAGGAATTACAACTTGGAAATCTTTAATTCTAAATGCATTACCTGAAATTTGTGCTGTAGCAAGCGATTGACCGTGATGTGCCATATAGAGAGTGATAACACCTGAACGGCCAGTAAATTTTTGTGCCATTCGAATTGCACATTCCACTGCACCAGAACCAGAAACATCACGCAGCCAGATTCGATTAATTTCTGAAGGTAAATAAGGCGTTAATTTTTTCAAAATTTCTTGCGACATCTCATTCGTATAAGCAGAACTTAAATGTGCACAACGATCAATTTGTTGCTTGAGCTTGTTGCTTAAACGAGGATGTGTATAGCCTAAAGGTAGATTAAATGTACCGGAAGCGGCATCAATCATGGGTTGATTGTCAATAAATAGATAAGGACCGTCACCCTTAAATTTATTTAGGAGGTTTTCAAACTTACTATTCATTTAATTTTCCATAGATGTTTTAAAGGCTATTACTTCATAAAAGATTTATTTTTTATTAATTTTCATAAGCTAATAAAAAATAAAGCCGCATCATAAAGATGAAAATAAATAAATATTTATATGTAGTGTGGTAGTTATATTAATAAATGTAGATTTTTTACAAAAGTTAACCATGATAACAAACTGTAAAATCATTTTTAAGAATAATTGAATATACTTATTTTTTAATGGCTTATTGAAAGATAGAAATGAAGTGGTATTTAAGGTGAGATGGGGTGAAAGAGTAGAGGTTTGATTTTTATATGATTGTAAAATATAAGGTTAATCTTTATAATCTTTGTTATTAATTAAAGGTGGGGTAACTATTTATAGCAGTATTATAAAAAGCAAGTAAAAGTAATATGTAATAGTAGTAGGATATATTTTTTTCTAGATAGTCAGAAGTTTAATGAAGTTTTAAAATATTTTGGTTTTCAAAAGTATATTAAATAGAATTTAAAGATTAAAATCTAAAGAAGGTGTGATTATTTTTTTTGTAACGTGAATTATATAAAAATAAAAAAATGTTAGAATTTGTTCAGTTTTTTTAAATTGAGTATTTTATGATTTTTAGACATCTTCCTTTATTATTAGGTCTTGGATTTATTATTTCAGGATGTGGTGAACAAGGAAATGGAAGCTTGTGGGGCGGTGGGGTATCTATTCAGGGTACGGGTGGAGGGAAAGGTGGTTTAAAAGAACCTGCTCTTCCTGTTGAAGGGGAAGGTAATTTCAAATGGACTCTTCCATTTGGAAGTTTTGATAACAATTATTATGATAATTGTGGCGGTATAGAGCGGGTAATCAGGTTTTCTTCCGAGAAAAGTTTAGATAGTCATCCTAAGAAAATAGTTGATGTAGATATTTTAGTAAAAAATAATACAAGATTTTTTGTTGCCGATAATAGTGATTTGCCTGAAAAATTTATTTTTAAAAATAATGATGAAACTATAGTTGAACAGCCACAGAATAAGTTAATTCAAGAATATCAACCTGGGGAATGTAAGCTGTATAAAATAAAATATGAATTGGAGTACAGTAAATTTATTAATCAAGAGTGGAACTTTAATTATAGTCCTGATTATTATGTGGTTTTAAATAGTAAAATTTTAAATAAAGAATTTAAATGTAAGGCTGTTCGCGATAAAATTATATATGCTGAAGTTCAGTCTGATAATGAAGAAGATGAAGCTTTAAATAACTTTAAAGTGGATAAGGAAGTAAATCGCTATAATCAGGATAATAATGATATTTTATTAGATTTATATCCTCAAGCCATAAGTTATAAAAAGCCTTTAATTAATATATTTGAAAAAAATAATAATAGATGTAAATTTACAATTACTTATCCTACTATAACCATAAAATAAGAAATTAACCATGTGAACTTGATAGCAGAATTATTCTGCTATCAAGTCTCTGTTTTATGAAAAATGTGCAATCTGCACATTTTTGTGTATAATAACTTTTAGCTCATCAAGTTATCTGAAATTTAATTTATTAAGTTATTGATTTTACTTTGTTTAATCCGTTTTTTATTGTGCAACTCAGTTTTACATCTGGTAAGTTATTTTGGTTCTATGATTACTAATAAATTTGTTAAAACCTTTATTAAACGTAATGAACATCCATTCGTTATGCTTTCTATTTTTTTTTGTGCAGCTAAACAGCAGGGGTGGACAGATTATGAACTTTATTTATTAAGAAAAAAAATTTCCGGCTTAAAGAGTGAAGATATAGAAAAAGTCTTGAGAAAATATCTGAAATAAAATGACTAACCAAAATTTTATTGTAATTTTTTATTAGCAGGAAATACGTAGATGAGTAATTTAAGAGTTAAATATTTCAATGAATCTAGCTATAAAAAAATAAATATAGGAGGGCTCTTGGAAGGATATAAATTTTACTTATGTATTAACAATAAATTTAATAGTTATGAAAATCAATTGAAATATATAAAGAGTAATATTAGAAGGCAGGAGTATAGTCTCTACGGTGTTTATACTATTGAAGAGCTCATCAAACTTTTGGCTAAACTTTATGAAGATGAGTTAATTCTTATAAGAGGATTAACTGAATTTAAGTAAAATAGAATTAGATTTTTTGACTTTTATTAATAAATTTAAATCTATTTATGCGGTGAAATAAATAGATAAATACAAAGGGTTGTGGGGCTTCTTGGTGGGGCCATATTGATTATTCTTAATTAAAAGAAATGACTGAGTACAAATTATGATTTATTCAAGTGTTTATCCTTCTGTTGAGATTCCAACACGTGACCTTTATACAGAAATATTTGGAACACTACTGCCTGAGGAACTTGACCTAGTAGCTGTTACAGATGGGGTGTCCAAGTTTACTTACGGAGAGTTAAGGGCTCAGATAGATGCTTTTGCTGGTGCTTTATGGGCGAGAGGAATTAGACAAGGGGATACTGTTGCAATACAAGCACCCAATATTCCTTTATATATCATAGCATTCTTTGGAATTCTTAGACTTGGGGCTGTTGTTACTACACTAAATGTCTTATATACCTCTCGAGAGATTGTAAAACAGCTTAATGATTCTAGAGCTAAGGCTTATGTGACAGTAAAAGAAATATTACCGCATGCAGAAGCCGCTGCTAATGAAGTAGGGTTCACTAAAAATGATATTATTTTATTGGATAGTGCAGATGGTTATATATCTTTAACAGATATGCTTGCAGAGAACCTAACTCCTCCAGCAATTGAAATTGATCCAACAAATGATATTGCTGTTTTACCGTATTCATCTGGCACGACTGGCGTTCCCAAAGGAGTAATGCTAAGCCATAAAAATCTAATGGTAAATGTAACTCAAGCATCATCGGTACTAGATGTCAATAATAACGATAAAGTGATGGCTGTTTTACCATTCTTCCATATATATGGAATGAATATAATTATGAATTTAACCTTACGCAAACGTGGAACCCTTGTTACGCTTGCAAAAATGGTTTTTGCAGACTTTTTAAGCCTTATTCAAAAACAAAAGGTGACTTATCTTTATATAGCCCCTCCCATTGCTGTGTCTTTAGCAAAAAATCAGATTGTTGATAATTATGATTTATCTTCACTTCGTTTAATTCTTACAGCTGCTGCACCACTAGATGAAAAATTAAGCAACGAATTACAAGCACGTTTTGCTGTTGATATTGCTCAGGGATATGGCATGACTGAACTTAGTGCCGTCTCCCATGCTACTCCAATTGGAAATAATAAAATCTCGAAAGGTTCGGTAGGTCTGATAGTTCCTAATATGGAGTTCAAACTTGTAGATGTCGAGACTGGTGAAGATATTCCTGAAGTGCCGGGTGGTCGTACACGTTCTGGCGAGTTATGGATTCGTGGACCAAATTTGATGCTTGGTTATCTTGGGAATGAGGCCGCGACGCTCTCTACGATTACTTCAGATGGATGGTTGCGAACTGGTGATATTGCGGAAGTTGGTCCATATCAAGAGGTCTATATTGTTGATCGTCTTAAAGAGCTTATTAAATATAAGGGATATCAGGTAGCACCAGCAGAGCTAGAAGCTCTTATACTTCAACATCCGGCTATTGCTGATGTGGCGGTGGTGGGACATCCTGATAAAGATGCGGGAGAAATTCCTTATGCATTTGTAGTTTTGCAGCCGAATACCCATTTAAGTGAATCACAATTAATGGAGTGGGTGAGTGAGCGGGTAGCTCCTCATAAAAAAGTTAGAAGGATTGATTTTATTGAAGTTATTCCAAAGTCGGCTTCAGGTAAAATTTTACGTAAAGAATTAAGACCACTTAAAAATTAATATATAAAAGACTAATGAATAGTGTTTTTTCAAAGCTCATATATTTATATGAGCTTTTTTAGTTTTACTTTTCTCTTTATAAAAGAAATTTCGTTTAAAGACACATAGAGAAATATTAATTCAATCTTTAGGCCTACAATTACCTAATAGCAAGTTGCCCTGTATAGATATGGCGATTTACTCAATCAGCCGAACTTGCTTTTAGGGGGCTTATAGTAAGATGACAGTGAAAGTAGGGTTTTAATTAAAATTAGATTTTTTTTATTTTTATTAAAACAATAGCTTATAATTTTTTTGTGTTATAAATTATAACGAATGGTAAAAAAACATAAGAATGGTTTTATAATATATAGTGTTTAAAGTAATAAAGTTAATTTATATATCTTAACTATGCTTTTGCTTTCTTATGTTAAATTTGGATGGATAAATTATCTTGAAAGATTCATTAGGGATTAAGAGGATCTAAACTTGTCACTGCCAACTTTATCTCATGAGTCAGAAGTCACTTTAGAGAGTGCTTTAGAAATCATGCGTGTACTTATGCCTCTATTGGTTAGATCGGGAATTGGATATAGTGAGTTTTCAGCTGCTTTAAGACCATTATTTTATAATGAAGCTATTTATGAGTTAGAAAGAATTAATCAGAAAAAAACAGACTCATCAATTAGTTTGCTGGCGGGTTTAAGTAGAAGAGAGGTAAGTGAGCTTCGACAAGTAAACAATGGGAGTCATGAGCTAATAGAAGTTAATAATGTAAGTTTACCAATTAGTGTGCCTGCCCGAGTAATAGGTTTGTGGATAAGTTTAGATTTGCCTCATAAAATTTTAATATATGGCGAGGAAAATAGTTTTGAGTGGCTAGTTAAAAATATTTCTACTGAAAAACATCCGAAATCTATACTGTTAGAGTTAAAGCGTATTGGACTAATTGAAGTAAGTGATAAAACTGTGACTTTGCTAAAGGACTGTTTTTCTCCTTCGGCTAAATTGAGCGAAGCGAAAAAAATTTTTATAGAAAATGTATGTTCACATTTATCAGCAGGGATTCATAATCTAATAGAAAATGATGATAAATACCTTGAACAGGCAATAATTGCAGATGAGATAACTCTCGACTCTATTAATAGATTAAAATATCTAAGTTTGGAGTTGTGGGAGGATATGTCAAAAAAAATATTAAAAGAAGCAATAGAGTGTTGTAAAGAAGATGAAGGCAAAGAGCAAGCAAAATTTAACTTTCGGTTAGGGGTTTATGATTATAGTGGGCTTATGTCCAATAAATAGAAAATTAATATGATGAAAATGAAAATTTTATAATAAAATTTGAGATTAAGCATTTTATTAAAGTGTGTATGTCAAACAAATTGGATTGACATACACTTGTAAATTTAAGAGATTATAAATTAAAAACTTCTTTAAACATTTTTTCGTTAATATATAAAGGGCCTGCATTGTTTTTTAAGGCTAGTAAATCTTTATAGGCTTTATTTCTATCTAATTTCATATGATTATATTTTAACTCATGTAAGTTTTTTGGTAAAAAATTAATATAACTTAATTGGGCGAAATCTTTTAAATTAATGAGACTGTCGATAGAAAAAGTAGATAAAAACCTAACTCTAAAAGCTGTATGTTCAAATTCTCTAATAATTTCATCAACCTCTTTTTGTGAGTGCTTAAGTACATAGTCATGAAATTTATTATACATTTTCTGGTGAAAGTCTGGGTCTTTAAAGAGCGTATCAGATATTTTGTATGTGTCCCATTCCATACCAAAACGTATTGCCATTAATAATTCAATCGTATTTTCGATAGAAGCCCATTGTTGGGTATTCATTAAAAAATTATAAGGACGTGCCGTATAATATTTTTGAAGATTTGTATGAGTTCCACATAATAGTTCAGTAGTTTTATAAATCTTTTGTTCTCTAGGGGAGATATCCCATATGGGTAAATTCCAAGCGATATTGGGTTGTATATTCTCTAATTTATTATTCATATGTTAATCCCAGCTTTCCATTGGTTTAGATAAGTCGTAAGTAGTAAGAATGATATGTTTAACTTCTTTTCCTGACTCTAATAGGCATGTATTGCCATACTCATCTGTTAAACCTTCAAAAGCATTTCCCCCACAAATTTCTAATTTATAATATTGGTTCGATAAAGGATTTTCCGAAATTTCATTGATGAGTCGAAACTTAATACCGTAATTTTCAATATCATCTTCAATTGTTGAGCTTGATTGAGGCAATAATTTACAACCGCAGGATAGTAAATCATTTATTCTGGCTACAGGTTTGCCCATTATTTTATGATTAGGATCGCCCGTAATAATTTTTGAAACAGTGTTATGTTTAGGGCAGATAGCTTTGTCTCCTACACAAGCAATAGCCACTCCCTTACTTAAAGGCAGATTATTTCCTGAAATTACTTGTCCACCACCAGAGGTAGGATTTCCTACAAAAATATATTTCATTGTCATAAAGTGCATAAACCTATATTTTTCTCTATGTAGGATAGCAATCACTCCAAAGCCCTATTTGTGAAGTTTCTTTATAATTATTTAAAAATATATTATTTTTCTTTTTTGATTAACATATTGATTTTAAATAATTTTATTTTCTTTTTTGTTTTAATATTTTTATTTATTCATTTATTTAATATGTCAATAGGTTAAGTGTTTTGTTTTAGTTTGGTGTTTAATGATTTTACGTCGTATAAACTTATAATAATTAATTGAGTAATAGAAGTTTGATAAAAATATAATTCTAATAACTTTTTAAATTAACTATTTAAGTCTTTTAAGTTATTGTTTTTATTTTTAATAGAAAAAGAAAAGTATAAGAAACATATGTATATATAAGTAAGCGGGTAGACATATTCACGTTTAAAATTTAAAAGAGGCTATTGAGCTAGATAATTTGCTTATTTTGAGCCTATAAAAAGTGTTTTCTTGTCTATCTTATTCCCTTTTTATTGTTGTATAGAAAATGTAGGGAATGTAATAAAATGATAGTTTTTGTAACTTTATTTTTTTCAATATCTTATATGAAATACTAGAAAAAAAAGTGAGTTAATTAAGGCCTTATCATTATTATTTATTTAAATCATAGAGATTAATTGATTTTTATTATTATATTTTTTGTGATAGGTTTCACAAAAATCAGCTTTGGTATTTCTTTCATCTCTTATTTTGGGAATTTAAAATTGAAAAAGTATTCTTTAATTTTTGCCACTTTGGCCTCTTGCTCCGTTCAAGCAAATACAGATAGTCAATGGACTCATTTTACTCCTTCTAATGTATCTGCATCTTTGTCATCAGGTATTTTAAATGGCGGTAAAGCACGCGAGTTAGTATTGGCCGATACTGAAAAAGTGTCTCAGTTAGACTGGGAAATGAAAAATGCGCCTATTGTAAAAGCAGATTTATCTTGGCAATTTTTACCGTGGTTAGCATTTAACGCGAAAGGTTGGACTACAGTTTCAAGTAACAAAACCACAATGGATGATTATGATTGGCTAGATGAGGAAGACTCAAATTTAGTCACAGATTGGTCTCATCACCCTAATACAAAACTTAATCATGCAAATGAATTTGACCTTAACTTTCAAGGATTGATTTTTAATCAACCCTCTTTAAAGGTAAGTGGTTTAGTGGGATACCAAGAGAGCCGATTTAGCTGGAACGCAAGTGGAGGAACTTATCACTATTCTAGTAAAGATGAAGAGGGTAATTATATTCCTGACAGTGCGCAAAGTAATGAAGGTGAATTTGAACCAGGATACATGCTTATTGGGTACCAACAAAAATTTAGTGTTCCATATTTTGGCTTGGCAGCACAATATATTTACAAGAACTTTGAATTAAATGGTTTAGTAAAATATAGTCCTTGGGCAAAAGCCAAAGATTTTGATAATCATTATGAGCGCTCATTTGTTTCTACAAATAATGCAAAACGTTCTGATTATTATGGGGCAACAGTTAATGTTGGATATAATGTAATTCCGGGAACTAAGTTATTCACCGAATTTAATTGGAATGAATATAAGCTTGCAAAAGCTCAGACATGGCAAGATGTTGATGGTGAGCAGGGATATAGTGGTGCTACAGGTGGTATCTCAAACAAACACTACACTTTAAGTGTGGGTGTAAAACATACTTTCTAATTTAGTTGTATCTTAAAATTATTTTTAATTTAAATAATTAAATTTAATTTTTTGATTTTAGATATACCTCATGGAATTATGAGGTATATCTATTTAATTGACTATGTATTATGTCTGGTTTTTTTTAATTATGATTTTTGCTTTTGATTTTTGGGCGGCTATATGAATACCTTTGTAAGACCTACTTTACATTGTAAAATAAAAAGACAAACTACAAGTGAGCATGAAAGATTAAGAAATTTAATGATCAGTTTAGACCTTTTTAATAATATAGGTCGGTATAAAAACTTCACATTAGCTCAATATTATTTCCATGTTTATGTTACAGAGATTTTTAATGTACATAGTATTGCTCATTTAATTTCTGGTATTAAATGTGCTGAAAGGTTGAATGCCATAAAAAAAGATATGGAAGACCTTGGCATCGTGGCAGAAAATGATGTGTTAAAGGATATGAAAACTTTAAATATATATGAAGCTTTAGGCTGGCTATATGTTTCTGAAGAGTTTACTTTAGGCGCAGCGATTTTGTTAAAAAGTGCTAAAGAGAGCTATTATCTATCAGAGCATTTTGGTGCAAGAAACTTGGCAGAGCATCCTGAAGGTAGACTTAAATATTGGAAAAATTTTATAAATCAATTAAACCAACTTAACTTAAGTCTGGATCAACAACATTTGGTAGTAGACGGCGCATTTGCTGCGTTTAATAAATTTGGGACTATGTTGGAAAAGTTAGATGAATTGATCTAAATAATAAGAAATCAAAACTTTAGCGCAGGGCTAAATTATTTTATGTAATATAGCCCTAATTTTTTATATGTGATTAAAATTATTCTAATTTAATTTGTTAGATATTTTAAATTTGCTGTAGAAATCATTAATAAGCTCTCAGTTATTAAGTGGTATAACATCTAAATTTTAAAGGGAGAGGTTTCTTGTATTAGATAGAGAGAACATATTTAGCAAATCAACAGCAATCGGTACTCGCCATCTTTTTCAACAGGTGCCCGATGAACACATGGCAAAACCTTTTGAGTAGGATGATCTACTGCCAAACGCCAAATATGTCCCGTACCTAAGTTTACAGGCTGTGCATTTGGTTTAGGCTGATAATGTAAATCAAAGAAATATTCTGCCAAAAAAGCTTCAAACTCAGCATCTGGTCCGTCATGTAATGCTTTAAGCTTTTCTCTAATTTCTGGAATTAAAACTTTTTGTTGAACCTGATCATTGGGCACAATATCACTCGCAGCGCCGTGATAGGTACATAAGAATGTATCGGTTTCAATTGGGGAGCGATCAACATGAAATGAATATACATCTGTTGAAATAAAATCTAGCTCTTCATCGCGTTCATAGTGTTTAAGCAAATTAAGTACAGGTGAGGCACCAAATTCAGTTAACTGCTTGATATCTTGTAAAATAGTTTCTCTGGCTACATTGCCTTTTTCTGAAAGTTGTAGCGCTAAAAGGTCATCAACAGAAACTTCTGTAATATTTTCTTTTAACTTAAGTTTATTCACAACTTCCTTGAAGTCGCCCATCAAATTTCTATGCCAGCAAATCGCATTTGTCTCTCCTTGGAACTTTGTATTTACAAGTTCAGAGAAGCTAGAAACTTGTCTAATTTGTTTGCTGTTAGAAAAAGCATTCTTCATTGGAGAAATAAAATATTAGAGCAGGTCTAATATTATAGCCTGAGCTGAGTTGAAAATATTCCACTTTAGGTGGGTCATGGTCTCTTTGAAGCGAGTAAAACTGTGAGTATTTAAGACTTGTACCTGTTAGGCCGAAGCATGTATCGTTAGAGACTGATACTTTAAAATTATAGGAACCCTGAAAAGCGGATATCTTTTCATTAAACCTCTTAAATAAATGGATTTTATTGTGAAGAGTAGGCGGTTTTTAAACTCAAAAATATTAGATAAATAATAACTTTATAGAAAACTAAGTTTTATTGGTGGATTTTGAAATAGAGCATGACTGACAAAGAGAGTGCTTTTTTATATTTTAGGTTGATTTATGTATGTTAGCTTCGTCTTACTTTAAAAAACGTCAGAAAAACTACCGCGCCGTAAAGGACCAGCAGCTTACAATCGCAGCCAAAGCAAATATCTTTATTTGCATCATTTTTTGTTTATTTTGGACCATATATTTTGCATTCGCACAAATGTGGTTAATTGTTTATATGGATATCTTTTTTACATTGATCTCCATATTTAGCCTTTTTCTTATTTATATAAATCGCATTTCAGCGGGCATTCTTTTATCTCAAGTTGTTTTACTCGTTTTTCCAGTCATTTTTTGCTTATTTTTTGATGTGGCAACCAATGACCGTCCGCAGGTAGCTCATTTATTTTTACCCGCTGGCGCGATATTGGGGTATTTAAATTACCGTAGAAATCCAAGCTTTTTACAAATCGTTTTAATCTTATTGTCGGTCGGATGTTTTATATTTTTTAGTGGAAGCTCTTTTAATCTTGAGAGTGCTATACCGCTATCTGAAGATATTCGTGACCATGGGGGATGGATTGCAACTTGTGTGGCGACACTCATGATTTGTATTTCAATCTATACCATGCAATTAGAGATACAAACCGAAAGCTCCATGGTGCAAGACCTACGTTTAGCGCTTGCGAAGGAACAATTTGAGCTTTTCTATCAACCCCAAATAGATTCATCCGAAAGGCTGATTGGTGCGGAAGCTCTGCTCAGATGGCGTCATCCTGTTTTGGGCTATGTTCCAACACCAGACTTTATTCCAGCAGCTGAAAACTATGGATTAATGCCGGAGATTGGGGAGTGGGTATTAGCTCAGGGCTGCAAAGTTTTACAAGATTGGAGTAAACAAGCCGAGACCAAAGATCTTACGCTTTCAATTAATATTAGTGCTGATCATTTTATGCAGCCCACCTTTGAGCAAACTTTGATTGATTTGGTTCTGCAATACGGCATAAATCCATCTCGGCTCATTTTAGAAATTACTGAAAATATTGCTTTAAATAATTGTGTAAGCATGATTGAAAAAATGCATTTCCTATCAAAAAATGGAATTCAACTTTCTCTTGATGATTTTGGTACAGGTTATTCATCTTTAAGCTATTTGCAGAAAATGCCGATTAAGCAAATCAAAATTGACCGTAGCTTTGTGCAAGCAGCTTTGGAGGATAAGCGCAGTAATAAATTAGTCACAGGTATCATCAAAATTGGACTAGATCTGAACCTCAGAGTGTTGGTAGAAGGCATTGAAACGACTGAACAATTTAATACTTTTAAAGATAATGGCTGCACTGAGTTTCAAGGTTACTTATGGGGCTGTCCAATGCCACTAAATGATTTTATGGAACAATTGCCACATTTTAAAAAATAGGCAAAAGATAATTTAATAACAGGAGCTTATACGGTTCGTCGCTAAAAATTTCAAGTCAGCTACAAGAGGATGGAGAAGTTAAGTTTCCACCTTTTTTATTTTATATTTAAGTTTTTCCTTAAATATGTAATTAAATGAAAAACAATAATTAATTAAATATTTTCTATTCAATTTCACATTGACACCTTAGATATTGAAGATTACCATTTGCCTGCTGGCCTACATTGCCAGTCGGTCGTCGCGGACCGTCCCTTAGGAGCATTAAAGGTTTTATACTTTTAGTGTGTACACCCTCGTGCCCCCTCTATGGTGGAACGGAGGGGGACACCCTTGGGTGTGCTGGAGTCTTAAGGCCAGTCCGCGAACCCCCTTCGTTCTGCCACCATAATTTTAATGTCTGGCAGAACTCCAATTAAAAAGGAGTTGGCTTTGCACATCCATTATTTCTTGGCTCTCAACGCCAAAAGCTATAACGACACTACTTAAACTTTTAAAGCAGTTTGATCGCCGTAAGGTTTTCAGGCTTTAAATCACTTCGTCTAAAACTTAACTAACAATAAAACTTGAGATATGCCAAGCACAGTCTTTACGGGCTTTGCTATGCCTTTTTTCTCCCCAAAAAGTATCTCATTTAGAAACAACAAGAATTTATTTTATAACGGTAAAAACTATGCCACATTCAGATCTTTCATTCCGTGCTTTAAGCGTGCTTCACACCTCAAGATTTCTTTTTAATAAATATGGTTTTCACAATGTTGGAATAGACCGAATTATCGAGTCATCAAAAACGCCCAAAGCGACTTTTTATAATTACTTTCACTCAAAAGAGCGCCTTATTGAAATGAGCTTAAGCTTTCAAAAAGAAGGGCTTAAACATGCAGTCATTTCGATTATTTACGTGGATAAAGATTTAACACTGGTTGAAAAACTTCGCAAAATTTACTTTTTACATGCCGATTTAGATGGGCTTTATCATTTGCCGTTTAAAGCCATTTTTGAAATTTCAAAATCACATCCAAAGGCATATCAGCTTGTAGTTGATTATAGAAACTGGTTTATCAATGAAATCTACAATTTGCTTCTAACAGTGAAAAGTACTGCCACAAAGCAAGATGCCCACATGTTCTTGTTTGTAATTGACGGGGCGATGGTTCAACTTTTAGACCCAAATAAACCAGATGAAAGAGAGCGGTTGCTTGAGTATTTCTTGATGGGGTTTGGGTAGGGAGCGATTAGAAAGAGGAAAAATTTTTATAAATTGGATTAATTTTTGATTTAATCTAAAACATGCAGTTATTAATTCAAATGAATGAATTGTTATGAATATTATAAAAGGGTTTTAATGAACTTTATAGAATTAAACCCATTATTCCAAATTGTAAGATATAAATATGACCACTAAAGAAAGCTTTATATCTAAGCTTGCACGGAAAAGTAAAGAAAACAGAGGAAATATAGCCTTATGTTCTATGCTTTTTATTATTCCTTTATTTGTATTTCCTGCTTATCCTAAAAATGAATGGCAGTACGAGCTATATCAATACATTACTCAAATTATGCATGTAACTGTTGGTACAAAAGGGCCATTACCATTTTTTACGATTCTTTATAGTCTTTACATAACCATAGTCATGTTCTTTGTGGGTTGTGTTATCTGCTATTTTTTTATTAAAAAATATGGGGTTAATAAATCTTATCAAGAGGAAATTTACAAATTATTTTTTCAAGCCGAATTTGAATCTTCAAAAAAATACCCTTGGTTAGAGAAACCTTTAATCAAAAAGACATTAGTCTCAAGTTTATTTGCCCTATGTTTTATTATCGGAATTTTTCACTTTATTGAGGATGATATTACTCAGCAGAGGCCCAGACGTAGAGGTGGGCTTATAGTATTGGGCTATAATTACAGAGTGGGGGTGATGATATGGGAAATCATCATAACTGTATTTAGTATATTTCCTATTTTTTATTTTGGTCTTTTATTTCTATATATCATTAATTATTTTTTCCGCGGATTAGGTACGGGTAAGGTGACTATTCCTATAAAAGTACCGACTAAAAAACAAAAGCGAAGTAGAAAGGACTGATTTTTTCCATCAATAAATGTGACAGATTCTAACTTCTTATATCATGTAAATACGACTATCCTAATTGAACTTGAACACAACATCTTAAAGTGTTCCTTTTTAAGTTCGATTTTTAGGTATTTAAAAAATGAATAAAATGCACGTAATTTTAGCGGTAATTATTGGTTTGGTTGTGGGTGGAGTAATAGGTGCTCTAGGTTACTCTAAAACTGCCGCACGTTATGACGCGATGACCACAGCATGTGTAATGGTAAACCAAGCAGTTGAACATGGTCTCTTGCAACCAGAGCAAGTGAAAGAGTTCGGTGAGCTCACAGGCCAAAGCCTTAAAAAAGATTATGAGTCAGTTGCTTCTAAATTTAAATTCTCTGAAAAGCAATTAGGTAACGCCTCTGAAGGATCTCATTGTAGCCAGTTTATTGTTGGTGTGAATGCCGCAAAATAACCGAGAGGAAGCCCACAGAGCGTGGGCTTTTTTTATAATATTTAGTTAGGGTACCTACAATATTAACTGAACATATTATCTACAGGCTGCTATAATAATGATCACCACAAAATTTAAACTAAGCTTGCCCTAAAGGCAGGCTTTTTATATGTGTAAACAGATCTGCTAGGAAATATGAAACGTTATCTTAAACAAACTCCCACAACCACTTCTCATTGGACGACAGAGCAAGACTGCTTCTTGATAGAAAATAATTCTCTCTCAATTTACGAACTTACAGTCCATCTCCCTTTTTCCGAAGAAGAAATAAGAGTACGTAGAGCTGTGCTTGGTTTAGTTCGACGCGATAAGCAGATGAAAACATATTAATTTTACCAAATGATAAAATTCAATATGAAAGAAAATATTTCAAAGTATCTCTGTTCAAGCGTTTATTTTGTGGATGAGTTATCAAAACCATAATTTTTTTAGGTGTTTTTTTGGTGCACTTTACATAAGGCTATAACTACTTACAATTAAATCCAATAAGATTACTTTTGCTTACATGTCTTTAAGCATAATCAAACTCATAAAACATTCATAGATCAGCACTTTATAACAATAGTACGGAGAGAGGTTAATGCCAAAGTATCTAGCTGTAGCCGAAAAGGTTTATAAAAATATAAAAAAAGATAGCTTATTCACTGATGACATTACTCAGAACCTTAACTGTTTAATAAGTCAGATTCGAAAAGCTATTAAAGGAACAGAGTTTAAGCTCAAATTCAACTATATAGACTTTGAAGAAAACTTAACCAAGCCGTTAAGTGAGTGCAAGGTTCAAATTGATCTGAGTGTTATGCCAAAGTTCGCAAATGAAGGGGAATATCTTCTATGGTTAGCTGGTTTTATTGAGCGAATCACAGAAGGTGGAAAACCTAAATTACCGCCAATTTCACACTTTTTACCACCAGGTTTTAAGATGTCGAAAGATGCGTCATTTCCTGTGACTGTTACTGCTCCAAAAGAAGAGCATGCAGACATGATTATCAATTATTTTAAATCTGAGGATTTTATTAAATCTAATAAAACTCCTTCGTAAAAGAATATAGAAGCGAATGTCCACCTTGCTTCTATATACCTGCTGGTTTTAACTCAGCGACCGCCTTCTGGGGCGGTTTTTTTTGCCTGTAAATAGTGATCACACGATTTATTACTTTCCCTAAAGCTATCTTTAAGAAAATGTTAAATGTATACAAATGTGCTTGGATTAACTAATTATTTTTAAATTTCAAAACTTTAGTTATATTCTTTGGTAAAGAAAAATATACATTTTTCACATAAGCAATGTGCCACGTAACGCAATGAAACATTTAGCTGTTCATAATCTTTAAAAAAAAGAGAGCATGAATGAAATGAATGAAAACGCAGAGCTTATAAAATATATAGACGTTGCTGAGAACGTCTATGAAAGTGTCTATGAGAATAATCAATTTTCAAATAATTTGATTGTTAATCTCAACCGCATTATGGCGGAAATCAAAAAACAGGCCGAAGAAAAAGATCTGAAGTTAAAATATAATTCTATCGACTTTGAATATTGTCTGAGTTTGCCTGTAGCCGATAGAGATATAAAAATTGATCTTAGTCTAATTCCTCATTTTGAATATCGTGACGAATGCATTTTATGGCTAACCAACTTTATTGGGAAAATTAGTGTGCCTAAAAAGATGACGAGGCAGAAATTAAGTTTTCACTAAAAAATTAGAGTTTATAGAGATATATGAGTCATCACTAAAAGATTAACAACATCTACGCTTAAACAGTTATGCTTTATTGCAGATCGACATTTCATAATTAGAAAATGATATAGAGCACTTAAAATGAAAAAGTTTGCAATAACCTTTGCTGTTTTGGTTCAGTTATCAACCTATGGTTTAGCCAATGATTCTACGGGTTACGTAGGTACAGGTGGGATTCAATATCTCAAAAATTCGCAGATTGCCATGCACAGCGAAGATCTATTTATCAGTAAAAAACTGGTTAAGGTCGAATACGCCTATAAAAATTTAAGCAATAAGGACGTAACAGAAACGATCTTATTTCCGCTACCGCGTATTGATAATTTCTTTGAGTCTGATTTTGCCCATACAGAACATCTTTTGAAAAGTTTTAAGATTGTGGTGGATGGTAAAAATATAAAACCAGAGATACATGTGCGAACGTTTATTCAAAAAGATGAAAAATCACCTCTGATTGATACCACAGAAGAGTTTAAGCAGTGTGGGTTTAGTGAAAAAGATATGTTAAACCCGTGGCTACGTAATACCTATGATTATGAATATTATGTAGATAAGCTAAAACAATGTAATAAGCCACAGATACAGAAAGTTTTAGCCAATTTTAAAAAAGATGATGTAATTCCTTGGTCATCTCAAGTGATCTATAGTTGGAAACAAACCTTTAAAGCCAATAGTTTGACTAAAATTTACCATGAATATAAACCGTTGGTTGGTGGTTCTGTTGCGCTCTATCCAGATGAATATAACCAGCAATTTTGTATGAATAAACAATTTAAGCAAGGCTTAAAAAAAGCCAGTGCAGAAAATTCGCCGTTTAGTGCTTTGGGCTATATTTTGACGACGGGTGCAAATTGGGCAAAGCCGATTGAAAACTTTAAGCTCACCATTGAGCGAGATAAAGATGAACTAGTGTCATTTTGTTGGGATGGACCAGTCAAAAAGATTAGCCTAACTCAATTTCAAATGATCAAAACCAAGTTTGTGCCTAAAAAAGATTTGGATATTATTTTTGTGAGAGTGAAATAGGCCAAACTCAAATAAAAATGCATAAATGGGTAGCCTAATCACGCTAACAACTCCCATACTATAAAAGTAGGGACGTTTATTAAGACAGGATGACACGTGAATTTAAAGAATCTGGAAGCATTTTATTGGGTTGTGACTTTAAATAGCTTCAATAAAGCGGCGACTAAATTGCAAACCACTCAGCCTGCGGTCTCTCAAAAAATCACAGCTCTTGAAAATGAATTAGGTTTTAAAGTTTTAGATCGAAACTATCGACAGTTTAAGCCGACTCATAAAGGCTTAACTTTATTTAAGTACGCCGAAAAATTTATGCGCCTAGAAACAGATCTGGTCGCAGAACTGACAGAAAATCAGCACCTGACGGGTACTATTCGTTTAGGAGTTTCCGAAACTATTGTTTATACATGGTTGGTTGAATATATCGAAAAGGTTCAACAAGAGTTCCCAAAAATTTCAGTCGAGATTGTGGTGGACCTTACACCTAACTTACAAGAAGGCGTTCGGACAGGCGACTTAGACATGGCATTCTTGCTTGGGCCAACTTTAGCTTTTGAATGTATTGAACAGACTTTGTGTGACTTTGAACTAAGTTTCTTGGCTTCACCGTCATTTAAAGGCGGAGTTGCTCAAATGTCTTTTAAAACTCTCATGTCACATACCATTTTAACTTATCCAAAAATTACCTATCCCTATAAAGAATTAAAAGCCCGAATGAAAGAACAGGGGATTGATGAACCACTTTCAATTACCAGTTATTCATTGGCAACTTTATTGCGTTTAGCCGAGCAGGGTTTAGGTATTGCTGTAGTGCCGACCTTAACGGCGTTAAAAGAAATTACCGATGGGCGACTAGAAATATTAAATACGCCTATTCAGTTAAAAACCTTTCATTTCACCTCGATTTACATTCAAGGAAACGATGTGGCTTTAAAAGAGAAATTGACCGAAGTTGCAGTTAAGGTATCTGAATGCGCTATGAAAAGACTCAATGAGCAAATAAAAAAATAAGCTGTTTTGTATGTAAAACAATAAAGGCAGCTTATTAACTTCAATAAGTAGAGCTTATCTTGATTTTTTAATAAAGAATAAATTATTTAAAATCAGTCATTTAAATTTTTAACTTAATGTAAAAAGCCTTATTGTCCGTAAGGATGAGCTATGTTTTTATTTTAGCTACAAGATTTGATCACCGATTGTGTTGATTGGGGAACAGGGAATCTTTGTCATTTTAAAGGATTAAAGAATATCGTTTAGGACAAAAATGGTGTTCTTAATTCAACTTGAAAATAGCGTTGTTAAGCTCAAATGGATGAGGAACGCATTAATATGTCTTTACTGAAATCTTCTTTTTTATCAGATCGCCAATGGGCCATTGTAGCCTCTATCTTTATGATGGCGACCTCTGCAATGGGGCCCGGATTTTTAACCCAAACTGCTGTATTTACAGTCAAGTTAGGGGCGGCATTTGGCTTTGCCATTTTAGTTTCCATTCTGATTGATTATGTGGTTCAACAAAATATTTGGCGAGTGGTCACACTGACTCAAATGCGTGCATCAGACATTGCCAATAAAGCATTACCGGGTAGTGGTTATTTGCTGGCATTTTTAGTGATCTTGGGTGGTTTTTTCTTTAGTGTCGGTAATATTGCAGGTGCAGCTTTAGGCTTAAATGCACTTTTTGGTCTAGACACAAAGTGGGGCGGTATTTTAAGTGGTGCGTTAGCTATTTTGATTTTTGCATCAAAAAAAGCAACGCTTGCCATGGATAAAAGCATGATTGTGTTGGGATTACTTAAAATCCTACTGATTATTATTGTTGCCGTTATTGTAATGCCTCCTGTTGGGCAAGCTGTACATCAAACCTTCGCTCCAGATCAAATCGACTTTGCCATTATTACTACCATTGTCGGCGGTACAGTGGGTGGCTATATCTGCTACGCGGGTGCACACCGTTTACTCGATAAAGGCGCGGTTGGCCCTGAAAATATTGATGAAGTTGCTAGAGCTGCGACCAAGGGTATTGTTGTGGTCGGCATCATGCGCTATGTGTTGTTCTTGGCATTTTTAGGTGTGGTGGTGAGCGGTGCAACGATTGATTTAGCCAGCCATGATGCCAATCCGGCAGCTCAAGCATTCCAATATGCAGCAGGTACATTCGGTTTTAAATTATTTGGTTTAATTTTCTGGGCAGCAGGGATTAGTAGCACCATTGGCGCAGCATATACTTCAGTTTCATTCTTTACTGCGTTTAAAAAGAACTTAACCCCAAAGCAAACCAACTATACGACCATTACCTTTATCGCATTGGCTTTGTTGCTCTATGTGGTATTGGGTGCAACTCCGGCAGGTCTACTCATTTTTGTAGGTGGTTTTAACGGTTTGGTGTTGCCAATTGGCCTTACAATTTTTGTGTATGTTGCTGCATGCCGTAAAGATTTAATGGGTAATTATAACTATCCAAAATGGTTGCTTATTTTGGGTGGGTTAACATGTCTGTTGACATGGTGGATGGGCTATATGTCGTTTACGACAGTGTTTAACTATTTGACCAAGCTTTAAGCCAGACTGCGTGAAGTGATAAAGGAATAATGCCATGTTTGTAGATTTAAATAGTGATTTGGGTGAAAGCTTTGGCTCATGGAAAATGGGTAATGATGATCAGATCTTACCTGTTGTGACCAGTGCCAATATTGCTTGTGGCTTCCATGCTGGCGACCCGCTCGGCATTTTAAAAACGGTTCGTAAAGCTGTTGAGCTGGGTGTGACTATTGGCGCTCACGTGTCTTATCCAGACCTTGTAGGCTTTGGCCGCCGTAATATGGATTTGTCGCGTGACGAACTCATTGCCGATGTGCTTTATCAAATTTCTGCACTCGATGGTTTGGCGAAAGTAGCAGGCTCAAAAGTGCAATATGTTAAACCGCATGGCGCACTTTATAACACTATTGCACATGACCAAGTTCAAGCAGCAGCAGTAATTGATGCTATTAAAATGTATAACCCTGAACTGGTTTTAGTGGCTTTGGCTGGGTCAAACTTAGTCGAGCAGGCACGTGCGGCTGGTTTAAAAGTTGTGTCAGAAGCTTTTGCAGACCGTGCTTATAACAGCGATGGTTCATTGGTATCTCGCCGTCTCGAAGGTGCGGTTTTACACGACTCGGCATTTGTTGCGAGCCGTGTGGTGTCTATGCTTAAAGATGGTGGGGTTGAGTCAATTGATGGTGTATTTACCCCAATTCAAGCCGACACCATTTGCTTACATGGCGACACCGACGGTGCGCTAGAGATGTCGGCAGCCATTAAAGCCGAGCTTGTAAAAAATAATATTGAAATCCGCCCGTTTGTAAATAAAGCATAAGGATGAGCACCATGTATAAGGATATTAAAGTCGACCCAGCTCAGCTTGAAGCCGCTTTAGATGCGCGTTTAAAAATCCGTGCTGGTTTTGATAAACCGACAGCAGGCATGGCGGCTGGCATGACGCAGGTCAACATGATTTCGGTGCCAAAAGAGTGGGCATATGACTTTTTACTATACGCACACCGTAACCCGCAAAGCTGTCCGGTGCTTGATGTGCTCGAAGAAGGCATCTATACAACTAAGCTTGCGGCAGATTCTGACATCCGCACTGACTTCCCACGTTATCGCATTTGGAAAGATGGCCAAATGATCGATGAAGTGACCGATGCAAGAGAGATTTATAATGCTCATCCTGATTTGGTGACTTTCTTAATTGGTTGCAGTTTTTCGTTTGAAACCGCTTTGCAAGAAGCGGGGATTGAAGTTCGCCATATTCATGACGATACCAATGTGCCGATGTATCTAAGCAATATCAAGTGTGAACCGGCAGGACGTATTTCAGGAAATATGGTAGTTTCCATGCGACCAATTCCATCACATCAAATTAGTGAAGCAGTAAAAATTACCTCACGTATGCCAAGCGTGCATGGGGCACCTGTACATATTGGGCACCCTGAAAGCTTAGGAATTTTGGATGTAAATAAGCCTGACTTTGGTGATGCTTCCCGCATTGAAGCAGGTGAAATTCCAGTGTTTTGGGCATGTGGGGTAACACCGCAAGCAGCCGTTATGAACTCGAAAATTCCTTTTGCGATTAGTCATGCACCGGGTCACATGTTTATTACCGACATTCCTGACCGCGCTTGGATTGGCTAATTGGACTAAAGAAGAATTAAAAGGATAAGCAAATGCGTTTTTTATCGGTAAACGCCGATTGTTTTCTGATTGAGCTTGCGAGCCTAGAAGAAACTTTGGCGTTATACAATAAATTGCAAAATACGCAATTGAATGGAATTAAAGACTTAGTCCCTGCTGCAAAAACAATTTTGGTTTTTTTTAACGAGATCGAAACTAACTTTAAAACGCTGGTCGCTTCAATTCAAAGGCTCAAAATTGATTCTGGATTTGAGCGTAGCAGCCAAGAAGTGATTGTGCCGATTCGTTACGATGGCGAAGACCTTGCACAGGTTGCAGAACTACAAGGTTTGTCTGTGGCTGATGTGATTAGAAAACATCACCAAAGCGTGTGGAATGTGGCTTTTATTGGTTTTGCGCCGGGCTTTGCTTATATGAGCAGTCCCGATAAGCCTTTTACCGATATTCCACGTTTAACGGTTCCGCGTAAAAAAATACCGTCAGGCTCTCTGGGTTTGGCTGGAAAATACTCTGGTATTTACCCAAAAGACAGCCCAGGTGGTTGGCAGCTGATTGGGACTACATCGGAAAAAATGTGGGATTTAGAGCGTAAAAATCCAGCACTACTTTTACCGGGCATGACCGTGCATTTTGAAGATGTCACGCATAGTCCAACAACTGTAACTGTACCGCAGCAAATCACTCGTACAGTTGAGCCGAAACAATCTGTGCCGTTATTTACGATCACTGCACCAAGTTTACAGATGCTTATTCAAGATGAAGGGCGCTTAAATCAGACCAATATTGGCGTTGGGGTTGCAGGTGCAATGGACTTATCTGCCATGCATAGTGCTAACCGTATTGTGGGTAATCCAACCGATACACCAGTCATTGAAGCTTTAAAGGGTGGCTTAAAAGCCAAAATGCAGCATGCAGGTGTTATTGCGGTGGCTGGGGCTATTTCGAACATTCGTGTGAAATTTGCCGACGGGCAAACCGTAGACTTTGCAAGCTATCAACCGATTGATTTGGATGTAGGCGATGAATTTCAAATTCAGCCACCGACGGCAGGTTTAAGAAACTATTTGGCAGTTCGTGGTGGTATAGACGTTGAGCCAGTACTCAATAGTGCTTCGTTTGACAGCTTGGCTGTGTTAGGCCCAGAACCATTAAAGCTTGGAGATACTATTTATCAAGGGCAGGTCAAAGCAGCCAACATTAGCGTAAATGAAGTGGGCAAAAGTGACTTGCCGCAAGCTGGCGAAGTCGTTGAGCTAGATATTGTGATGGGGCCACGCACAGACTGGTTTGAACAAGACAGTATTGAACTACTGTGTCAGCAAGAATGGCTCGTGACCAATGAAAGCAACCGAGTCGGGCTAAGACTTTCAGGTGCAGAGCCTTTAACTCGCAAAATTACCCATGAGCTGGAAAGTGAAGGCACATGCATTGGTGCTTTGCAGATTCCACCGAGCGGCCAACCCGTTTTGTTTATGAATGATCACCCTTTAACGGGCGGATATCCAGTCATTGGCTCTGTTGCTAAACACCATTGGGACTTGGTGGCACAGATTCCAGCAGGTTGCCGTATCAAATTTAAAAAAATTGCCGAATTTACAGATTTTGAGAATGAATGATGAATACAGAAAAATTATTGATTGCTAACCGTGGTGAAATTGCCGTTCGTATTATTCATGCTTGCCGTGATATGGGCATTTCATCAGTCGCGTTATATGCAGATGATGACATCGGCAGCATGCATGTCGAACTTGCAGATGAAGCATGGGGTTTGGCTGGTGCAACTGCCAGTGAAACCTATTTAAATATTCCTGCCATTATTGAAGTTGCCAAGAAATCGAAAGCGACGATGGTGCATCCGGGTTATGGCTTTTTATCTGAACGGGCTGAGTTTGCCCAAGCTGTGATTGATGCAGGTTTAAAATGGGTCGGGCCATCTCCAAGTGCCATAGAAAAACTAGGCGATAAAATCGAAGCACGTAAAATTGCTGCTTCGGTCGGTGCACCGTTAGTTCAAGGTACGCAAGACCCACTCAACAATGCAGATGAAGCTTTAGCGTTTGCTAAACAGTTTGGTTTACCCATTGCCATTAAAGCGGCATTTGGTGGCGGTGGCCGTGGCTTAAAAGTTGCGTGGAAACTCGAAGAAGTCAAAGAGCTTTATGAGTCGGCAGTACGAGAAGCAAAAGCTGCCTTTGGTCGAGGTGAATGTTTTGTCGAGCAATATCTCGATAAACCGCGCCATGTAGAAGCGCAAGTGATTGCCGATCAGCATGGAAACATTGTGGTGCTTGGTACACGCGATTGTTCGTTGCAACGCCGTAACCAAAAGTTAGTCGAAGAAGCACCAGCGCCATTTATTAGCGATGAGATTTACCGGCAAATTTTAACCTCGGCAAAAAATATTTGTCAGGCCGCAAACTATGTGGGAGCGGGTACAGTTGAATACTTACTGAGTCGCGACGGCAAGCTTTCATTTTTAGAAGTAAACACCCGTTTGCAAGTTGAGCACCCAGTAACTGAAGAAACCTCAAAAGTCGATTTGGTGGTTGAGCAAATTCGCGTGGCACAAGGCCATGAACTTTCTATTAAAGAAACCCCAAAAGCGCAAGGTCATGCGATTGAGTTTCGTATTAATGCCGAAGACCCCGCACGTGGTTTTATTCCTGCGTTTGGTGTGTTGAGCTTATTCGAGGCACCGTTTGGTCATGGTGTACGAGTGGATACAGGCGTGCGTACTGGCTCTTTAGTGTCGAGCCACTTTGACTCACTCATGGCAAAACTGATTGTGACTGGTCCAACCCGTGAAGTTGCAATTGCTCGCGCCAAACGTGCATTAAAGCAATTTAAAATTGAAGGTGTAGCTTCGGTTTTAGATTTCCACCGTGCAGTACTTAATGAACCTGACTTTACCGATGAATTTAATGTCCATACACGCTGGATCGAAAACGACTTTAAACAAGAGTTAAAGCCAACTAAACGGGGCATTCCAAATCATCAACAACCGATGTTGCTGAGCTATATTGAAATTGATGGCAAGTTACACCGTTTAGGTTTACCTGCGGGTATGTTTGCACAAGGCCCAGCAACCGCAGTTCAAGCCCAAACCGCTGAACCAGAAGTGAGTGCTGAGCATTTACTTGCCCCAATTAATGGTGTGATTAGCACTTGGAAAGTCGAAAATGGTGAGCAAGTCACCGAAGGCCAAGTGGTTGCCATTATGGAAGCTATGAAAATGGAAGTGCAGGTACTGGCGCATCGCAGTGGTGTTATTCAGCTTAGTGCGGAGAAAGGCGCGACCTGTCATGCAGAAACTGTGATTGCTAGCATTGATTGAGATTTAAATAAGAGATTTGGCCTAATTGAGCGTGACTTTAATGTGGTCAAATCCAATGCTTATTTATTCACTTAGTTAATTGTTTTTCACAGTACTCGTTAACTATTTTCAACTTGAAAAATAGCGCCAATTATGAGATATTTGTCACAGTTTAGTGATACCAAAAATTAATCACTGTATTGAAAGCTCGCATATGCGGGCTTTAATTTTTAGCCCAGTTTAAGCATTTCTCACTTAATGAACTGGCAGCATAAAAATAATTTGAGAATTTGGCATCCACTCAAAGGCGAATTGAAGAAAGCGAATGAAAATTCTACCTTCATCTGAATATGATCAAATTCTAAAATACAGTGTCTATTGGCTCGTCATTTCGATTGTGATTGGAGTCGTAGCAGGGCTAGCCTCGACCTTAATTTTTGTTGCCTTTGATATTTCAAACAAAGTCCGAAGTCTGCATCACTGGCTCATCTACTTTTTGCCTTTTGTGGGTTTTGGTATTGGTTACCTCATTAAAAAATATGGATCGCCGATTGAACGGGGAACCCATTTACTGATTGATGAAATTCATCAGCCGAAGTCGTTTATTCCAAAACGAATGAGCCCTATCATTTTTATTACCTCAATTTTAACGCAGTTGTTTGGTGGTTCAGCAGGACGTGAGGCGCCAGCAGTTCAGCTTTCGGGTGCATTAATTGACCACCTGAGCCATATATTAAAAATCTCGGAAGATAACCGAAAAATTTGTTTAATCGCCAGTATTGGTGCTGGCTTTGCAGGGGTGTTTGGCTTGCCTTTGGCGGGCGCGATCTATGGTTTAGAAATTACAGCTTTAGGTAATTTAAGATATTCAGCCATTTTCCCGTGTTTTGTGTCGGCGCTTATTGCTTCGACCATTCCTGAACTATTCGATATTGTTCATCCGCATATTTTTTATGTGATTAGTGAGTTTCCAGCGATTCATTTTGGCACACTCATGAGTTTAATTGTGGCGGGACTAATTTTTGGTTTAGCTGCACGTTTCTTTATTGCCGCCATTCATTTTGCCAGTGACGTCTTTTATAAATATATTCGCTATTTGCCTTTAAGAACCATGGTCGGCGGTATTGTCATTATGCTACTTACTTTATTCACCGCACATCAGCAATACAACGGTTTGGGTACAGATAAAATCATTTCATCTTTTTATGTACCGATTGAGTATTACGACTTTTTTAATAAGACCGTTTTTACCGCCATCACTTTAGGTTCAGGTTTTAAAGGTGGGGAAATTACGCCGTTATTCTATGTAGGGGCGACATTAGGGAATGCTTTAGGGGCAATTTTAAACTTACCAATTTCATTGCTTGCAGGCTTAGGTTTGGTGAGTCTGTTTTCAGGGGCAAGTAAGGCGCCGTTAACCTCTATTATTTTAGCCATTGAGCTATTTGGAATGAATGTTGCGACTTATGCCATTATTACTTGTTTGTTGGCAGCGTTATTTTCTGGAAATTGTGGGTTGTATCGCCGTAAAAAGTTGATGGATTGATTAAGCCTTTCTAAGGAAGTTGAGTAGATTAAGTTAAACCAAGAAATTTTCTATTTTCACTAGAAAGTGAACTTAAGTTAATATTTAAACCACCAACTCCGTATATTCTATGGAGAACTTTCTGATGTAAATCAATCATGTGGTTTTCAAGTTCAGTATAGTTAGTAATACAATCTGAGTATGCAGCTTTATATCCAGATATACGTGATTCAATAGCAATCCCAAGATTAGCTAACTTAATATTACTATCCAGTAGTTGTTTGATTGAGCCTAATTGTAGTAATTCCGTACGGATCATTTGTAATTGTTCATTTGTCAAAATAAGCTCATAGTCAGCATTACATTTTTTCTTACTTAAACCTAATCCCAAGAACTCAACTGTTTCGTTTGGGTTGTAAATTACTGTCTTTGAATTTAATTCACCAAGTAGGGGAATATCTAAATCTAATTTTTTTAAAGATGTACGGCAAAAACTGTCAATTTGTTCACATTCATGCTTAC
Source organism: Acinetobacter pittii ANC 4050 (assembly GCF_000399685.1). GTDB lineage: Bacteria > Pseudomonadota > Gammaproteobacteria > Pseudomonadales > Moraxellaceae > Acinetobacter > Acinetobacter pittii_E. The sequence continues at coordinate 1,610,503 of NZ_KB976987.1, read as the reverse complement.
TCTTAGCAAAGAAAATTAAATCATCGGCATATCTTACAGCCCTAAAACCAGTAGCTTTAATTTCATTATCAAAAGTTCCTAAAAATAAATTTGCAAAAAAAGGAGACAAAGGCATTCCTTGACGGACACCATGTCCTCTTCTAATTCCAAGTTTTTTAATCCTTGATCCTTGAGAATTTGAAGTAATTCGTACTTCACGATTTATTATCGAAAATAATAGAGGATGGAGGGAGCGATGTTTAACTAAAGATTTAACTTTTTCCTTAAGTTTTTCACGGTCTACATTATCGAAAAATGCAGTTATATCAGTTTTATAAACCCAATTATGCGTCTTTCGAAGTTCACAGGCTTTCTTAGCCGCATCTTTAACTGTTTTTTTACTGATAAAACCATAGCTTATACCATTATCAAGTTGATTATGATAATAATTGTTCAATACATTTAATAAGGCTCGTTGTACTATACGGTCTTCAATAGTCGGTACACAAATTAACCTATATTTACCATTCGCTTTAGGAACTAAAAACGGATGGAGATCACTAAATCCATAAGATCTATCTAACAACTTTTTTGAAATTTTTTTCAATAGCTGTTTTTTATTGTGATTAAAATCATTGAGGCTTATGTTGTTTAAATCCAATGAGCTTTTAGATTGTTTTTTTGAATTTTTCCAAATATGGTCCCAAGCTTCTTCAAGATTAGCAAGGCTCGCGACCTGAACTAATGCAGTTTTTACTTTTTTTGTCATCGTAATTCTTGCCGCAAATGTCTAACCCTAGGTTTGCGTTAAAGAGGTGGAATCTCATCCCGACTCACCACGTCATGCGCGAATGAATAGGCCAGAGACACGCCAGATACCCATGACCAACTAGTGACCGTGGTATCAGTATGCCGCTTGGATACGTGCAGCGCAACTCGCAAAGAGATGCAAACCGTAAACCGTGCAGCCGCCGCCGAGCAAATGAGAATGAGACGCAATATTAAGTTATTTAGTTCACTCAAATCAAAATCCTCCCAATAACAGATGTATAAATGACTTAATAAGGTACAAAGACCGTATAAAAGCCATCCGAAAACATAGCCAGAGTGAGGCGACGACTTACGCGCTTCCCCATCCGTGCTCATGGGCTGCCCCACACGCTCTTTACCCGCCTTCCCGACATTACCTAGGGAAGAAGACGGGCCCAAACTAAGAATCTCATCCCGACTCACCACGTCATGCGCGAATGAATAGGCCAGAGACACGCCAGATACCCATGACCAACTAGTGACCGTGGTATCACATTGCCGCTTGGATACGTGCAGCGCAACTCGCAAAGATGAAAATTGGAAGCTACGTTCTAACAATAATGAGGATAATGGTTTATTTTTCAAGAACAAAATCTAATTATTTATAAAAATTAAATCGACTAGTTTTTTATCTAGGTAAGATGTTGGTTTTCTATATTAGTATTTATTCGATTGTCCATTTACTTAAATTTTTCTCAAAACTCCAACCGCTCTACTTTAATACGATTGTCATTTCCCACGCTTGACGCCAACAAGAGCGAATACTATCCTTTGCGTGCTGGCCTACATCGCCAGTCGGCTTTGACAGGCCGCTATCATCTAGAACATCAAAAAAGTAATTTTTTGGTGTTGAACTCGTTCGTCCCCCTTCGTAGCGGTAGGACGGAGGAGGGACGCCTTGTGCGTGCCAGTTCCTAGATGACTGGTCTGTCAACCCGCCTTCGTTCTGCCACCATAATCATTTGACAGTGATTAGGTAGAACTTCTATTTCATCTAGGAGTCCGCTATGCGTACTAATTCTTCTCATTTATTGGCCTTTGCCAAAATCTCTCTATTTATACCGTTTAAACAGTCTATAAATTGGTTTAATCGACTCTAAGTTTTCTACAACCTTAGATCATTACGACTCAAAAATCATAGCAACAATAAACCCGAGATAGGCGAGCACAACTTTATTGTGTCGTTTTTGCGTGCCTGTTTTTAGCACTCATTTTAAGAGTGACGGCATTTCTATCTCTTTTAGATACAACAAAAAATTATTTTAAGCGGTATATATGAAAAATTTAGAACCTTCATTTAGAGCACTACGAGTGCTGCACACGGCAAAAGATTTATTTACTCAAGATGGATTTAACACGGTGGGGGTTGACCGAATTATTGCTGAGGCCAAAATTCCTAAAGCGACTTTCTATAACATCTTTCATTCAAAAGCACGACTCATCGAGATGTGTTTAACCTTTCAAACGGATGCGCTCAAAGTAAAAGTCCTTTCAATTATCAATTCATACAGTGAACTTATGGTGTTCGATAAACTCAAGCAAATTTACTTTTTACATGCCAATTTAGAAGGGTTTTACCGTTTACCATTTAAAGCAATTTTTGAAATTGAAAAGTGCTATGCAACGGCTTATCGGGTGGTTATTGATTATAGAAACTGGTTTATAAATGAGATTTATAAGCTACTTCTTACTGTCAAAACTAGCGCTTCAATAAAAGACGCACACATGTTTCTATTTGCAATTGATGGAGCAATGGTTCAGTTATTAAGTGCCAATAGCGTAGATGAACGGGATAAATTACTAGATTACTTTTTATTTATGCTATCTGAGCATTCAACTTAAATCTTAAAAAAAGCCCGTAACTGGGCTTTTTCTTTTAGATGCGGCGATTAAAACTTAAGTTTTTTAAGTCCACGGCTCACGCCATTTTCTAAAGCTTTTTTGATAATAAGACCAATAAAGGGCACGCGGCCTTTAAAGCTAATGGTGTAATCTAAACGACTTCGATTATTTCCCAAGTCAGTAAATTTCATGACACCACGGTGGGCTTTAATTGGGCTAATGCCGCTTGTGATTGCATACTCGATCAGTTCATTTTCTTTGTAGACTAAATTTGTTTCTACAAATGAAGGGGTGAGTGGAATAGACATTTTACGAGCAGAACCAACACCATTGCGCGCATCCTTTCCGTTGCTAATACGAGTCACTTTAGCAGGTGCAAAAAGTTTACTTAGGTTTTCATGCTCACTTAAGGTTGCAAAGACTTTGTCTACAGGTGTATCAAATTCTTGTACGATGTTGATTTTTTGAGTTTTTAACATCTTATTTCCTCTAGAAATTATTTTGACATTGGTAATTGTCAGAATTTGGATGTTAGCACGCTTTGGGCAATGTGGAAATTCTTCTTCGTCGGAGTTATGGAAACTCTAAAAAAATTCATTTAGGTAAATCCATTATATTTTCTGTCCTTTTCTTTATCTTTTTGGATTGTAGACACATTGTATTATTTGGGAAATGGAGAATTATACAAATTGTAGACATCTTCCATAGAAGGTAGGAACCGAGCTCAGGCTTATGGATGGAGTGGTTAACATGGATAAGAAAATACGTTTAGCCGAAACATTAAAACGCCGCATTATTAGTATGGAATTGGCGCCGGGCGCTATTGTAGATGAAATATCCCTAAGCGAAGAATTTGGAATTTCCAGATCCCCCGTTCGTGAACTCATCCGCCAAATGGCAGCCGAAGGTTACCTTGAGCTTGAAGCAAATCGTGCTGCGCGTGTTTCTTCGATGAGCCATCAATCACTACGTAATTTCTTTTTAGCTGCGCCATTAGTTTATATCGCTACGACACAATTGGCAGCAATTAATGCTAGTTCAATTGATATTAAGCAGTTAAAAGAAATCCAGATGCAATTTCGTAAAGCCATTGATGAAAATGATTTGGAAGGTCGCGTTTACTACAACAACCAATTTCATTTGGAAATAGGAAAAATTTCCCAAAATGCATATCTCATGCCGAGTTTAGAGCGTTTGCTGATTGATCATGCCCGTTTGGGCAAGATTTTCTATCGCCAGCCGACTTCATCAGATATGCAAGAAGATCTTGATACAGCGGTTATTCAACATGACCAGATTATTGATGCCATAGAGCGTCACAACGCAGGTGAAGCCGGTGAGCTGATCCGCGTGCACATGGATTTATCTCGCCGTCGAATGACTGAATATGTTGTTCCGGAAGGTATTGAGATTCCACTTACTTATTAATTAAAGGCAAAACCTTTTACAAATAATACTTTCACTTACAGGAAAAGTAGGTGAGTGGAAAATATAAATGGAGTTTTTGAAATGACTAAAGTTACAGCCTTACCTGCCGATGACCAGCGATGTGCATGGTATCACTTGAGCCCAAAACGAATGGTTAAACCAAGCCATAGAGGTAAAAGTACAGCGCGCTGGGCAGTCATTGGTGCAGGCTATACGGGCTTGGCGGCAGCACGTCAATTGGCACTTAATTTTCCAAATGATGAAGTGATCTTGATTGAAGCTCAAGAAGTTGGTTTTGGTACGGCTGGTCGAAATGCGGGTTTTGCAATTGATCTTCCACATGATATTGGTGCCGAAGACTATATCGGTGATATCGACATTGCCAAAACAACATTGAAGTTAAATTTGTTGGGTCAGTCTATTTTGCATGACTTGGTAAAAAAACACGCAATCGATTGTCACATGCGTCCAAGCGGTAAATATCAAGGTGCCGTAGAAGACCGTGGTATCAAGGTTTTGGAAGCTTATCAACGTGGCTTAGACAAACTCGGGCAAGAATACCAAGTCATTCATGGTTCAGAATTACCGAGTCATATTGGAACATCATTTTATAAAAAAGCACTGTTCACACCAGGAACAATGCTGCTTCAACCATCGGCGTTAGTCAAAGGTTTAGCAGACAGTTTACCGTCGAATGTGACGCTATATGAAAATACAGCAATCACTGAAGTTGAATACGGCGATAAAGTGGTATTGAAGCACGACCTTGGTCAAATCACTGCGGATAAGTTGATTTTGGCGAACAATGCTTTTGGGCAACGTTTTGGTTTTTCACAGTTAAAACGCACCATGTTGCCAGTCTTTTTATATGCAAGTATGACTCGTCCCTTAACGCCAAGTGAGCAAGCTGAATTAGGCGGTAAGGATTTCTGGGGTGTGATTCCATCAGACCCGTTTGGTAGTACAGTTCGTCGTACCCATGACAACCGTATTTTAATGCGCAACAGTTTTAGTTTTAACCCAAATGGAAAACCGAAACCGCATTGTCTAGAGCGTTTTATTTATAAACATCAGCGTTCGTTTGATAACCGTTTTCCGATGTTGCCAGACGTTAACTTTGAATATACGTGGAGTGGTTCACTGGCATTGTCGCAAAACCATAAAGGCTTCTTTGGTCAACTTGCTCCAAATGTTTATGGTGCATTGTGTTGTAACGGTCTGGGAATTACCCGCGGAACAGTCACAGGTACGTTGTTAGCTGACTGGATTGCAGGCCAGCGTAGTGACTTGATTGATTTTCTTTTAGAAACCTCAGGTCCAAATAAAGTTCCACCTGAGCCATTCTTATCCATTGGTGTCAATGCAACCTTGTGGTGGGGGCAAAGAAAAGCAGGGTTAGAAGAGTGATGTAAGTGGCATTAGGTTTATAGGTTTTAAATCAAATTAATTAGGTAAACAGCTTTAAACAGCGAAGGTAGCGAAATTGAGTTTTCAGTTTCGCAGGGGCTATTCAACCTTAAATTTCTTAAATGTGTAGGAAACACATCCACTTCGGTGGACGAGTATTGGAGATAAAAATGGCAACGAATCATATGTCAATTGATGATGTGCCCGTAAATGGATTTCATCAGTTATTGAGTATTCGTACAGGTGGTGGTTGGCTACTGGATGGCTATGTTCTAAGTATTATCGGCGTTGCATTAATGCAGGCCGCTGCGCAATTACAGTTAACCAATTTTTGGCAAGGCATGATTGCGGCATCCGCTCTGTTCGGCATGTTTCTTGGCGGCTTTCTAGGTGGTTGGCTAAGTGACTTGATAGGGCGCAAGAAACTGTATTTCATTGCCCCAACTTTATTTGTTTTATGTTCTGTAGCTCAGCTTTGGGCTGATTCCGGATGGGTATTATTTTTATGTCGTTTCATGATCGGGATCGCAGTCGGTTTTGAATATGCCGCAGGCGGGTCATTACTGACTGAGTTTCTACCGACCAAAGCACGTGGCCCTCGTTTAGCAATGCTTACAATCATGTGGTTTTTTGGTGCGATGCTAGCTTATCTCTTCGGCAATATGATTTTAAAGATGGATCTTAACGAGGCTTGGCGTTGGGTATTTGCGAGTCCTGCCGTGATTGGTCTGATTTTAATTTTAATCCGAATAGGTACACCAGAATCACCACGCTGGCTCATTAGTAAAGGTCGTAATGCTGAAGCGGAAGCCATTATTAAACAAGTATACGGACCATCTTTTTCACTTGCTAATGTGCCTGTTCAGAAAGAAGTTAAAAATTTATCTCTTACTCAAATCTTGGCTTCGGGCTATGGCAAACGCGTATTTTTCTGCTCGATGTTTTGGATGTGTGCCGTGATTCCTGTGTTTGCCGTGTACTCCTTTGCACCTCGTGTTTTAGATGCAATGAATCTTAAAGGCTCATGGGCTGAATATGGTTCAGTGGCAATTACTTTAATGTTCGTGGTGGGCTGTGCTATTGCAACCAAACTGATCAATGTGATGGGTCGTCGTAAATTAATCATTCACAGTTTCTTATGGTCAGGTTTGGCATTGCTAGGTCTGGGTGCATTTGCTGATGGTTCACAAATGCTGGTCTTGGTTTTGTTCTGTGCATACGCCGTATTAATTGGTGGGGCACAAGTCTTGGAATTGGTTTATCCCAATGAACTCTTTCCAACAGAAATGCGTGCGATTGGTGTTGGTATGGCAACTTCATTTTCTCGAATCGGCGCAGCGGTGGGTACATGGCTGGTTCCAATGTCATTAGACACGATTGGTATTGGCAACACGATGTTTGTAGCAGCAGGTGTCACCCTACTTGGTTTGATTGTTTCGATTATGACGGCACCAGAAACCAAAGGGTTGAGTTTGGAACAAGCAACTTCTTTGAAAAATTAACAATGGATCGGGTTGCCATGATCCCAAGTTCTCAAATTGATGATGGCAACTCTCAACACACTTTAAAACGGAGAAAATATCATGACATTTTTTGAAGGCATTTATACACCAGCAATCACTCCTTTAGCTGCTGACGGTTCAATTGATAAAGCTGCTTTTGCAGAAGTTTTAGAATATTTGATCGATGCAAAAGTACATGGGATTATCGTAGCAGCAACAACTGGTGAATATTACGCACATACTGCCGAAGAACGTTATGACCTTGCTAAATACGCGAAAGATGTTATTGGTTCACGTACTTCATTGATGATTGGTACAGGCGCAATTCGCACCGAAGATTCAGTTGAATATGCAAAAGTGGCTAAAGAAATTAAAGCCGACAGTATTTTAGTGACTATTCCACCTTATGCATTGCCAACTGAAAAAGAAGTTGCAGCTCATGCTTTAACAATTGATAAAGCAGCAGGCTTACCAATCATGTTCTATAACTATCCTGCACGTATGGGCGTGAGCATGGGTAAAGAGTTTTTTGATACTGTATTTGCCGAGTCAAAGAACTTTGTTGGCATTAAAGAAAGTTCTGGTGATATGAACCAGCTACATATGTTGGCGCGTAATTATCCATTCTTTGAAATTTCTTGCGGTTGGGATGATCAGGCACTTGAGTTCTTTGCATGGGGCGCACGTAGCTGGGTTTGTGCGGGTTCAAACTTTGTGCCTCGTGAACACATTGCTTTATATCAAGCTTGTGTGATTGAGAAAGACTTCGACAAAGGCCGCCGTATCATGGCTGCCATGATGCCATTAATGGATTTCCTTGAAACGGGTCATTTCATCCAATGCATTAAATATGGCTGTGAACTGAATGGCCTAAAAGCTGGCAGTGTTCGTGCACCGTTACAAGATATGGACGCTGAAAAGAAACAAGCTTTCAAAGTGATTGTAGAAGAGCTTAAGCGTGAAGTTGCAGCCATTACAGGAGGTGTTTAATGTCTGAGCTTCTGACTGCATCTGAATATGCAACGATTGCCAAAAACTTATCGTTTCAGACTTTAGCCTTTATTGATGGTCAGTTTCAGGCTTCTATTTCAGGCAACACGTTTAAAACGACCAACCCTGCAACAGGTGAGTTACTTGCAGAAATTACGGCATGTAACAGCCAAGATGTGGACCTTGCAGTTGCTAAAGCTAAAGCTGCATTTGAGGATGGTCGCTGGCATCGTTTGTCTCCGAATGAGCGTAAACACGTTTTACTTAAATTTGCTGACCTTCTAGAGAAAAATACGGTTGAACTGGCTGTTATGGAAAGTCTAGACAGTGGTAAGCCTGTAAGTGAATGCCAGTTAACTGATGTGCCAGAAATGATTCATACCATTCGTTGGCATGCGGAGCTGATCGACAAGATTTATGACAATACAGCACCTGTAGGTTCAGATACTTTGTCGCTTGTGGTGCGCGAAGCGATTGGTGTAGTTGGGCTTGTTTTACCTTGGAATTTCCCATTGCTGATGCTGGCTTGGAAAATTGCGCCGTCTTTAGCGGCAGGCTGTTCGGTGGTGATTAAACCAGCTAAGGAAACGACTTTAACTGCGCTGCGTGTTGCTGAGTTGGCTGCCGAGGCTGGTATTCCGGCTGGTGTATTCAATATTTTGCCGGGTGGTGGACGTGAAGTCGGCGAGCCACTAGGTAGACATATGGATGTCACCATGGTGAGTTTTACTGGCTCAACTGAAACAGGCCGCCTATTTTTACAATATGCTGCCGAATCGAATCTAAAACGTGTTGTTCTTGAGTGTGGGGGAAAAAACCCTGCTGTTGTGATGAATGATGTCGACGATTTAGATCAAGTTGCACAGCATATCGTGAATGGCGCTTTTTGGAACATGGGCGAAAACTGTTCTGCATCTTCACGTTTAATTGTGCATTCTGATGTTAAAGATGAGCTATTAGGTTTAATCGGTGTTCATCTGAACGACTGGAAAATGGGTAACCCACTTGATCCGAACAATAAACTAGGTTCGATGGTCAGCAAATCACACTACGAAAAAGTGAAGTCTTATATCGATCAGGCAAAAGCTGAAAAACAAAGCATCGTTTTTGGTGGCAACACAGAACAAGATATTTTTGTTCAGCCTACCGTGGTTGATGGCATTAAGGCGACAGATACCTTGTTTAAAGAAGAGGTGTTTGGTCCAATTTTGTCAGTGACCACGTTTAATACAATTGATGAAGCCATCGCACTTGCCAATGATTCAGTTTATGGCCTTGCAGGTTCGGTCTATACCAGTAACTTACGCAATGCGATCAAGCTTTCACGTGCTATTCGTGCTGGGGTAGTGACCGTGAACTGCTTTGGTGAAGGTGACATTACGACACCGTTTGGCGGCTATAAAGAGTCTGGTTTTGGTGGCCGAGATAAATCGATTTGGGCACATGACCAATACACAGAATTAAAGACCATCTGGATTGATGTGTCTGAGTCTTAAAACTTCTGTAAACCTTGGTTCTTAGGGGCCAAGGGAGTTTAAAAAAACACGTTAACTTTTAATTCGAAAACAAAAAAGTTTTTGAAGGGATCGTTTTATCCAAAAATTCATTTAAATAAGGAAATGTAAATGAATAATGTCTATATCAAAAAAGTGGGAATGGGTTTGTTTGTAGTCGGTATGTCTACACCTGTTTTTGCTGGTGTAACTTTCGGTGACCCAAAAACTGAACTTGGGGCAGTCACAGTTTCTGGAACTTTACGAGCTAACTATCAAGATAAACACTATGGTGAATCTGCTTCTGACCAGAAAATTAAGTTCGATGCAGCGATTTTAAATGTAGCTTATGAGTCACCAGACTGGTTTGGTAAGGTCCAATACCGCTGCTATCAATACGATAAATTCTGTGATTTTTCGACCTTGGTACAGGCCTATGCAGGTTACCGTTTAAATGCGACCGATAATATTACGGTCGGTTTACAACCAATTCCTTTTGGTCCGGGCCGCTATTGGGATAGCAGCTTCTATGCAGGTATTAACAATACCATGGGCCTGCAAGACGCACTGGACTTGGGTGTGAACTATCACTTTGAGATGCCGACTGCGACCAAAGTTGATTTCGCATATTTCGCAACTGACGGTGGTAACTACCACGGAACAAGTAAAGATTCTGCGCGCTATACCGCCAATGTCGTTACTTCATCTGATCCACTTAAAACCAACCTAAATGAAAAAAATATGTGGATGGTTCGTGTTGATCAAGACCTTAAATTTTTAAGTACAGATGATTTAAAAGTATCAGTTGGGGGAAGCTACTGGTATTCAGATATTGAAAATAAAAAGACATCTGCCGATGGAAATCGAAACACATGGGCTGTGTTTAACCGCATTAACTATAAAAACTTGAATGTGGTACTGACAGGTGGCAGACAGTCGATTAGCAACAAAGACGCCTTAAGCCCAGCAAGCTCTACTTTTGGTTCGTTTGATGGTGAATATGACATTGCCAATAAAGGCTATTTCTACACCGTAGACACGAGCTACACCTTTAAGAATGTAAAAGATTCACTCAATGTTACGCCTTATGTAGTGTTCAGTGGTTTCAACAAGAAAGAACAAGGCTTTGACGACTCACAGCGCAACATTGTGGGCGTGGCATGGGACTACAAGAATATTTCGTTATATACCGAATATTTAATGAGTAAAAACGACCCATTTGTGGGTGGTACGGGCAGCTCACTTGCAGCGGGTGATGATGGAAAGTGGAACAAGCTCTTAAATGTAATGTTGGTTTATAACTTCTAAGAGTTGCGCCTTAACTGATCAATCTACTTCTATTAACTACGCTCTCAAGAAGACCTGACAAGAATGCTTGAGAGCAATTTAAAAGTGTTAAAAAGATGAAACCAATACGTAAAATCTTAGTTGCTAACCGTGGTGAAATCGCAATTCGAGTGATGCGTGCTGCCACAGAAATGGGTATCCGCACGGTTGCAATTTATGCAGAAGAAGATAAATTTGCCCTGCATCGCTTCAAGTCAGATGAAGCTTATCGGGTAGGTGCTGGCAAAAAGCCAATCGCGGCTTATCTGGATATTGAAGATATTATCCGTATTGCACTTGAGGCAGGGGTAGATGCGATTCATCCAGGCTATGGTTTCTTGTCCGAAAACCCTGAGTTTGCCGAGGCCTGTAGCCAAGCGGGAATCCGTTTTATCGGTCCAAAACCGGAAGTGATGCGTCAGTTAGGCAACAAGGTAATGGCACGTAATGTTGCAATGGTTGCATGTGTGCCTGTTGTTCCTGCTACATCGGCACTACCGGAACGTATTGAAGACTGTCAGTTACTGGCCGCTGAAGTGGGTTATCCACTTATGCTCAAAGCGAGCTGGGGTGGTGGTGGCCGTGGCATGCGTGTGGTTGAAAATGAAAATGAACTCGAAGATGCAATTACGGTTGCACGTCGTGAAGCCAAATCTGCATTTGGCAATGACGAAGTCTATCTAGAAAAACTCATTCGCCATGCCCGCCATGTCGAAGTACAGATCTTGGGTGATACCCATGGCAATATCGTGCATTTGTTTGAACGGGATTGTACCGTACAACGACGCAACCAGAAGGTGGTTGAGCGTGCGCCCGCACCTTATTTGTCTGAAATACAGCGCAGTAAAATCTGTGACGCTGCTTTAAGACTGGCTCGCGCAGTAGATTACACCCATGCGGGTACGGTTGAGTTTTTAATGGATGCTGAAACAGAGGACTTCTACTTTATTGAAGTTAATCCGCGCATTCAGGTTGAGCATACGGTTACTGAAGAAATTACTGGCATTGATATTGTTAAGGCACAAATTCGGGTGACCGAAGGCGCTGCGGTTGGCGATGGCAATAGTTTTATTCCACCACAAGAGCAGATCAAACTTTTAGGCCATGCATTGCAATGCCGACTCACCACCGAAGATCCTAAAAATGGCTTTATGCCCGACTATGGGCGCCTGACTGCATTTCGTAGTGCAACCGGTTTTGGGGTGCGGGTAGACAGTGGTACAGCTTATACTGGTGCAGTCATTACGCCATATTATGATTCTTTACTCGCTAAAGTCACGGTTCGCGGTGCAAGTGGTGATGAAGCCAATGCCCGTATGCTACGAGCGTTACAGGAGTTCCGTATCCGCGGTGTCTCAAATAATCTGGCATTTCTAGAAAATGTGGTAACCCATCCTTTATTTACACAAGGCACCTGTACCACCCGATTTATTGATACCACGCTTGAATTATTTAACCTTAAACCGAAGCAGGATCGTGCGACTAAGTTACTAGAGTTTTTAGGGGACATTACCGTCAATGGACAACCTGAACTCAAAGGGCGTTCACTTCCTGAAACCGTTCCAGCTCCGGCACAGTTACCGACATTTAACTTAAACCAGCCTCTTCCAAGTGGAACCCGAGACCAATTTAAATTACTGGGTGCAGAAGGTTTCTCAAACTGGATGCTTGATCAAAAGCGTGTATTGGTCACTGATACCACCATGCGAGATGCCCACCAGTCCTTATTTGCAACACGAATGCGTACCGCAGATATGCTGGCGATTGCACCTTATTATTCCCATATGGCCAGTGAGCTATTTTCACTAGAGTGTTGGGGCGGGGCAACCTTTGATGTGTCGATGCGTTTTTTAAAAGAAGATCCATGGGAGCGTCTGGCTCAACTTCGTGAAGCAGTGCCAAATATTCTATTTCAAATGCTGCTTCGCTCATCCAATGCAGTGGGTTATACCAACTATCCAGATAATGTCGTTCGTCACTTTATTGCACAGGCTGCACAAGGCGGGATCGACCTGTTCCGTGTATTTGATTCGCTCAATGCAGTTGATAACATGCGGGTTGCCATTGATGCAGTTCGAGAGTCAGGCATGTTGTGTGAAACAGCAATTTGCTATACCAGCGATATCTTTGACAACAACCGCAGATATAACCTTAATTACTATGTCGATATGGCAAAGCAACTGCAAAAAGCGGGGGCTAACATCCTTGCCATTAAGGATATGGCTGGTATTTGTAAGCCAGCCGCAGCCCGTGAACTCATCAAGGCATTGAAAGAAGAAACCGGATTGCCAATTCATTTTCACACACATGATACCAGTGGTATTGCCGCGGCCAGCATTTTATCTGCCATTGATGCGGGTGTAGATGCAGTCGATACCGCCATGGATGCCATGAGTGGACTCACTTCACAACCGAGCATGGGCTCTGTTGTGGCAGCCTTACAAAATACCGATCGTGATACAGGACTCAACCCTAACAACCTGCAGCAGCTTTCTACTTACTGGGAAGGTGTACGCCATATCTACGCACCGTTCGAGGCAGATATGCGTGCGGGTACAGCCGATGTCTATCACCATGAAATGCCGGGTGGACAATATACCAACTTACGTGAACAGGCTCGCTCACTGGGCATTGAAGAACGCTGGTCTGAAGTTTCCGATGCCTATGCACAAGTCAATTTATTGTTTGGTGACATTGTGAAAGTTACCCCAACCTCTAAAGTGGTGGGTGACATGGCTTTATATATGGTGTCGAATCACCTGAATTCAGAAGATATTAAAAACCCGAAACTTGAGATTGATTTTCCTGAATCGGTGGTTTCACTGTTTAAAGGTGAGCTCGGTACCCCAGCACATGGTTTTCCAAAAGAGTTACAGCACAAGGTATTAAAGGGTGAAGCCCCGTTAAGTGATCGTCCTGGAGCAGTGATGCCGCTAGTCGACTTAGCAAGTGAAAAAGCAATGCTTGAAAATATGTTCGGGAAAACACTAACTGAACAGGAACTGGCGTCATATCTGATGTATCCAAAAGTCTTTACCGACTTTATGAAACACAAACTGAAATATGGCACGGTATCAAGCATTCCATCTTCAGCTTTCTTTTATGGTTTAAAAGAGCAAAGTCCAGTTGAAATTGAGCTTGAACGCGGCAAGACACTGGAAATAAAGCTGTTGGGCCGTTCAGAAGCCAAAGATGGCATGATTGATCTGTTTGTAGAGCTGAATGGTCAGTTGCGTCTGGTTCAGATTAAACAGGCAAGCCAAAAAGAAGTGACGGCTCATCCGAAGGCTGACCCGACAAATCCGAAACATATTGGCGCTTCGATGCCGGGCATGATCAGTACAGTACCTGTGAAACTGGGACAGTCTGTCAAGAAAGGCGATACTTTATTTACCATTGAAGCGATGAAGATGGAGCTTGCCATTAAAGCTGATCAGGACTGTGTGGTTCAGGAAGTTTTAATGAGTGCTGGTAAGCAAGTTAGAAATATGGATTTGGTTTTAGTCGTTCAATAGAGCGACTCTCAATTTGAGAAGTGGTTTAAAGATATGATAAGCAAGAGAAATGCAACGTTAATAGGGCTCATCGCAGTTTTGCTATGGAGTTCTATTGTTGGATTAATTCGTAGTGTAAGCGAAAGCTTGGGAGCAACTGGTGGTGCAGCCATGATGTATAGCGTTGCCTCTGTCTTTCTCCTGATTAGCATTGGATTTCCAAAACTGAGTGAATTCCCTAAGCGCTATTTAATTTGGGGAAGTCTATTATTTGTGTCCTATGAGTTATGTCTTGCCTTATCTATTGGTTATTCAAATACCAATCGCCAAGCCATTGAAGTGGGAATGGTGAATTATTTATGGCCAGCTTTAACCATGGTCGCAGCTATTTTATTTAATAATCAAAAATCTAACTGGTTGGTGATTCCCGGATTTGTGATTGCCATTTTGGGAATCTGCTGGGTACTTGGGGGTGAGCAAGGACTTGATTTGGCAAGCATGCTCGAAAATATAAAAGATAATCCGCTCAGTTATGGGCTGGCTTTTATCGGTGCATTAATTTGGGCCACTTACTGTACAGTAACTGCAAGAATCGCCAACGGAAAAAATGGTGTAACACTCTTTTTCATGCTTACAGCTCTGGTGTTATGGGTGAAATACCTCCTCATTGGCGGGGCACCAATGGTATTTGACTTCCATGCTGTGATCTATCTTGTGCTTGCTGCTGCGGCAATGGGTTTTGGCTATGCCGCATGGAACGTCGGGATCTTGCATGGCAATGTAACGATTCTGGCAGGTGCGTCTTATTTTATACCTGTGTTTTCAGCAGCTCTGGCAGCAATCGTTTTACAAACACCGCTTTCAATGTCGTTTTGGCAGGGGGCAGCTATGGTATGCATCGGCTCGGTTTTATGTTGGCTTGCCACGCGGCAGAAGCGTTAAAAACCGATAGTGGGGTTTTCAAAATTGAGTTCAATTTTTAACGGTTTGAAGTAAAGAGATATTGAATCTCTCTAGCCATCTTTCTAATAAAAGGACGAATAACTGACCAGTTTGTAGACATCCAGCAAATAAAGGAACCTGCTGTCACCATTGCAGTTCCTTGCCAAAAGCTCATAGACAATTGAGTTTGCAAAACGAGCATTGCCAAAAGAGATGAAATGATCGGGGTAAAGTAAGATGCAACAACCAGCATGGTAATATTTCCATGAATAATACCAATATTCCATGCTGCATAACCTAAACCAATAGCAACAGAAGCGACCGCTAAAGTTATAAAGGTCAGTAGATCGATAGAGGGTAGAGTTGCGTGACCTGTGATAAATAGCTTAATCCATAGGGTGAGCGCTACACAGATAAAGAAAATAGAAATTGGATTTTGTCCATTGCTCATTTTCTTGGTTAACACGCAGTAAAAAGCCCAAATGACAGCGCCTGCAAATGCCAAAATATAACTTAAAGGATTGCTATGAAAATTATCAACAATACTATTGAGACTAAAATCACCATTTCCGGTCTGAATAAAAATGATGCCTGAAATTGAGATGAGTAAACCTAAAATAATAATAAAATTAAACTTTAGTTCTTTAAAAATGACAAAGGCTAAAACTGTTAAGCTTGGCCAGAGGTAATTCACAATACTCACCTCAATAGCCTGTTGAGCTGTCTTGGAATAAGCAATTGCAAATGAAAAACAGAGTTCATAAGCAATGAATAAAGCAGTACCTAAAATTAAATACTTTTTAGAAATTAACTTAAAATTTGGAACTCTAAAAATAATAAGCAATAGCACGGCACTGAAAGTATAAATCAGCGTAATACCCATATCGGGACCAATTGCGGCAGTAATATGCTTAACAAGGCCGACCATAGATGCCCACATGAGAATGGCGCTTAAACCAATCAATGTTGCTAAATTTTTTGACATAGGAAAACTGAATAACTCAAATAATTGACTGAGCCGTTAATAGGAAGTGGAAAAAAGCATGAAGCATGACAGGTTAAAAGAATTTAAGGTCAAAAAATAGGTTATATAGGACAATTTATATAAAATATCGCGTTTTAGTAGCGTGGTTAAATAGAATTATTATTTGAGTTTTTCTACTTCATGACGACGTTTTCTATAGGTAAAAGGAGTTTCGCCATATTGTTTTTTAAACCAGAGAATAAAATGAGAGGCATCAGAAAAACCACATTCAATAGCAATATTGGTGATGTAAGCATTGGTGTTGGCAAGTAATTTTCTGGCATGTTCGAGTCTTAATTTACGCCAATAATTTGATGGTGGTTCATTGGTACTCGATAAAAAGGCGCGGTGCAGTTGTCTTGGGTTAGTTCTCGCATGCTCTGCTACTTCTTTTAATGTAACGTGCGCACTTAAATTTTCACTCATAAAAGCTATAGCTTTAGAGACAATATTATTTTCATAGGTAGTTGGGCTATCTAAATGTATCTCGTCTTTTTCATCAATGATTTGTTTGTCAGCATTAATGAGTAAATATTCTAAGCTTTTTTGTGCCCGAATATCACCACAATGACGCCGTATTAAATCCGCAGCTAAATCTATAGCAGTTCCACCAGGGCAAGTGAAAATACCTTGATCTTCAACATAAGCTTTATCCACCACCGTGATTGCTTTAGGAAATCGTTCTGAAAACTCTTCTCTGGTCGTAAAGTGAATTGCACATTTCCGACCATCCATGAGTCCTGCATTTCCTAACACAAAACAGCCTGAACAAAAGGCAATAATTGGTATTTTTGCGTTATGTATTTCGTTGAGTATTTCTAATAATTTTTCTGGGGGATTGCGTGTTTCTGTGAGTAAACCACCTGCAATGACAATGTAATCATAATTTTCTTTTAAAGCTTTTAGGTTAAGTGAGGTTGTTGGATTAACGGATAATCCGCAACTTGCAGTAACTGGCTCATCATTAAAAGTCATCCAGTCCCATTTGCAGTAAATTTGCAAACTACGAAAAGACTTGTCTGCTGCAAATCTAAGAGATTCAACGAAACCGGAAATAGGTGCTAAGGTGAATTTATTCATCAGAATAAATCCAACACGTAAATCCGGGTGAACCGAGGAGAGACTTTCTTCAGAGGGAGATGCTTCATCATAAGCATGAGAAGATGAGTTCTTCATATCTTTCACCGTCAATATCCATTTAGAGCAGTGATTCTTAGAATCTGCTATGTTTATTATATGCATGAAATGGAACAAAAGAAATTTCTTAATAAAACAACATTTTTACGAGGAAAATATGGAAGTCATTAAAACGGTTGGTGTTGTTGGAGCTGGTGTAATAGGTGCAAGTTGGACTGCTTTGTTTTTATATAAAGGATTTAAAGTTAAGGTTTATGACCCGTATCCGATTGATGAAGCGGTCTTTAAAAATAGAATATCTGCAAATTTAAACGATTTATTGGCTTTAGACCAAAACGCTGAACACGGTTATTCTCCGCAAGATGTGCTGCTTCATCTGGAAATTTTTAATCACTTAAAAGATGCGGTTTCAGATGTAGATTTTATTCAAGAAAATGCCCCTGAACGTCTCGATGTAAAACAACAGTTATATCAAGAAATCACAGCATATTGCCCTGAACATACCATTATTGCTTCAAGTTCATCGGGCTTAAAAGTGTCTGATTTTCAAAAAGAGGCGCGGCATCCTGAACGTATTTTATTAGGTCATCCTTTTAATCCGCCTCATCTTTTACCTTTGGTCGAGATCGTTGGCGGTAATTTGACAGATCCTCAAATTTTAAAACAAGCTTCTGATTTCTATAAACAGTTGGGTAAGCACCCAATCGTTTTAAATAAAGAAGTAAAAGGACATGTCGCAAACCGTTTGCAGGCTGCGCTATGGCGAGAAGCTTTTTCATTGGTTGAACAAGGCGTGTGCACTGCCGAAGATGTTGATGTCGCGATTACCAGTGGGCCAGGTTTAAGATGGGCGCTCTTTGGACCCTATATTAATATGCAGCTTGCAAACCAAAAAGGGTTTAAAGAGGCAATTCATCATTTAGGCCCACCAATGACAGAATGGTGGAATGATATGCACGCATTTCAACATTCCGACGAGACAACAGAGTTATTGGAAGCAGAAACCAACCAGCTTTTAAACCAATATAAAGATGTCGATTTATATCAAACCAGAGACAAAGGTCTGGTTGATATTTTAAAGCTCAGACAGCAACTTAAACTAGATTAATTCAAATTTTTAAGACAAAGCCAATCATTTTAGCTTTAGTGCATGGATGATTGGCTTTTTGCTGGGTTAAATAACAAAAACAGCCCTCGCAAAAACTAATTTACATTCATTAAATGTTACTGAAATCTCTGTCGCGTTGCATTTGCACTATATGCCTTACGTGAAAGGTAAGAAACGTTGCAAACCGTAAAGAAAGCCTCCTCATAATCAAATGACATGATAGAAAATAGAGGAATAAAAATATGCGTGCTCTTACTTACCACGGTGCAGAAGATGTTCGAGTAGAAACTGTAGCAGACCCTATTATTCAAGAACCGGATGACATTATTTTGCGCGTGACCGCCACAGCCATTTGTGGCTCTGATTTGCATTTATATCGAGGCAAAATCCCTAGAACCGAGCAGGGTGATATCTTTGGGCACGAGTTTATGGGCGTGGTTGAAGAGGTCGGTCCCGCCGTCACCGCAGTGAAAAAGGGTGATCGAGTCATTGTTCCTTTTGTCATTGCCTGTGGTGAATGTTTCTTTTGCCAACTTGACCTGACCGCTGCATGTGAAACTACTAATACAGGGCGCGGCGCAATTATTAATAAAAAACAAATTCCACCAGGTGCAGCTTTATTTGGCTATAGTCATCTTTACGGCGGTATACCGGGTGGGCAAGCGGAATATGTGCGTGTACCAAAAGCCAATAAAGGCCCTTTTAAAGTGCCAACTTCACTGTCAGATGAAAAAGTACTTTTCTTGACTGATATTCTACCGACTGCTTGGCAAGCCGTGACCAATGCCCAAGTGAAACGTGGCTCAACCGTTGCAATTTATGGTGCTGGTCCAGTCGGACTATTAAGTGCCGCTTGTGCCAAGATGCTTGGTGCTGAAAAGATATTTATGGTCGATCACAATGACTATCGATTGAATTATGCAGCGGCAACATACGGCGCCATTCCAGTGAATTTTGATGAAGTCGATGCGGCCGAGTTTATTATTCAACATACAGACAATTACCGCGGCGTCGATGCTGTGATTGATGCAATTGGTTTTGAAGCAAAGGGCAGTGTGATTGAAACAGTTCTCACCAATTTAAAACTAGAAGGTTCAAGTGGAGCAGCACTGCGTCAATGTATTGCGGCAGTTCGTCGTGGTGGAGTGGTGAGTGTACCGGGTGTATATGCAGGTCCGATTCATGGTTTCTTATTTGGCGATGCTTTTGATAAAGGATTAACTTTTAAAATGGGCCAAACCCATGTGCATCAATATTTACCGCAACTCTTAGAACTGATTGAGCGTGGCGAATTAACACCTGAAACCATCATTACCCACCGAATGAAATTAGAAGACGCCGCAGAGGGATATCGTATTTTTAATGAAAGAGAAGAGGACTGCCGTAAGGTGATTCTGCTTCCTTAAAATTCTTAGTCTTATCATTCCATTTCTAATCATCCAAAAGCCTCTTACTAATGTGAAGAGGCTTTTGAAAATTTGGCATCGATTTTTAATTGTCGAGTGGAACTAAAGTTTCATGTAAGTAAACCCAATAACATTTTTCGTCTTCTACTTTAATGCAGGCCGTCGAAGTGCGTAATGTTTCGGTTTCATCAGTTTGCTGATGTTCCTGATATTGCACCCAACAATAATTTTCAAATTCGTATAAAGCTGCACTTTTAAGAATGCTAATTTTTAAAGAAGGTTTCTTGCCCATATTTTGGCTGAATAAACTCTTCACTTCAGTTAAACCAATGCTCTGACCTTGAACCGTTACCATCTTAAAATTTTGATCAAAGCTATCTAAAAGCGGGCTCAGATTTTGTTCTGCATTTTGGCCTGTAAATACATTTTCGATCAACACATGCAAGTCAATTACACTTTGAATGGCTTGATCCATTGGGTTAGACATGATTTTTCTCCTTTAAAATGGGAATTAATGAAATGATGCAGAGTAGAGCTGCAATTAAAAATGTATGTTGATAACCGATTATGCCGTTTGAAGAAGACATCAAGTTATATATTGAAATAAGAACAACCGTGCCGACACTAAATGAAACTTGCCGATTAATATTCCAGAGCACACTTCCTTGTAATAAATCTTTTCCAGTGAAATCAATCAATGAACTAATTTGGGCAATGTTGGCACTTAGTCCGCCTCCCATTCCCATCAATAAATAAGCGAAAATTAAGAGGCTGAATTGATTGCTATTGGAAATATAAACTAAAAAGAAAATACCAAGACTATGCAATATAATTCCAATGATAAGTAAATATTTTTTACCCAGTTTTTGGTAGAGCAGTCCGCCGTTGACCATCGCCGCCAATGCACCGGCTGCATAGAGCAACATAAATAAGCCGGTTTGTTTTGCATTAAAGCCAAAGTTGATCTGTAAATTAAAAATATTGAGTAAATTAACGCCTGTAAAAACACCGGG
Source organism: Acinetobacter pittii ANC 4050 (assembly GCF_000399685.1). GTDB lineage: Bacteria > Pseudomonadota > Gammaproteobacteria > Pseudomonadales > Moraxellaceae > Acinetobacter > Acinetobacter pittii_E. The sequence continues at coordinate 1,589,602 of NZ_KB976987.1, read as the reverse complement.
AACAGCGTAATAAATAATAAATGCATTGCGTAAATTTTTATTTTTTAATAATTGTAGGTTGAGAACTGGATGATCGGTTTTCTTTGCATGATGAAGATAAAAAGTAAGCATTCCGACCGAAATTAGAAAACTGCCTATAGCCAACGTGGCATTATGATAATCCCCATAAAACGAAAAGGAGAGTAATAAACATAAAAGGCTTATATTAAAAATAAGTAAGCCCCAAATATCAGGTTTTACGCTAGGTACATTCTCTGTTTGTTTAATCCATAACCATGCTAAAGCCGAAGCAATTAAAGAAAAGGGAAGATTTGAAAAAAATACCCATCGCCAGTTTAATGAATCAATAATCGCTCCACCAATCGCTGGTGAAAATGCAGGGGCAATAAGCGCAATTGCCATAATCATTGTAGAAATGCGTTGGCGTTCTTGGTTTGGGAATAAGGCATATACCAGTGCTTGTCCGACTGGAATTAATAAACCACCTGCTATGCCTTGAATAAATCGCCAAAAAATTAAGCTATAAATCGATTCACTTGAGCCAATAAGCCAGATGCTTAAAGAAAATAGAAGCATTGAAAAAGACAATAACTTTTGATTTCCTAACTTGCTGGCTAACCATAAACTCATTGGCATGATTAGAATCAGACCTAGAATATAAGCATTTGTTACCCAAGCGACCATACTCTGGTTGATTGAAAATGATGCTGCAATATTGGGTAATGCGATTGCTGACATAAAAATATTAATGCAATCAATAAAGAACCCAAGTAAAAACACCGTTGCTATTTTATATCGATAAGACATACCTACCTCCGAGCAGGCAGGGTAAGATCCAGCACTTTTATTGTCGATGCAGGCGAAGTAAAATCATTGTTTAATAATTTCAAACAATCGGCTAAATTGTGCAAAAAAATCTTAAGCAAATTACCAGTTTTTTACAGGTCGTTGATTCTGGATCATTTACTAAGGCTGCTGAAACTTTAGGCTTAAGCCGATCAATGGTAAGTATTGATATAAAACAATTAGAAAAGCAGTTAAATACAAGCCTTTTAATTCGTAATACCCGCAACATTGCATTGACAGAAATAGGTCAACAGTTTTATGAAGATTTTAAGCAAATTCAACTTCATATTGCTGAGGCTTTGGAACGTAGTCAGTATTTAGGAACAAGTATTACAGGCACTTTACGGTTTTCGTCAACTAATGAGTTTGGACAGCGTTTTATTCTCCCATTGCTTCCTGAGTTTTGTCGGCTTTATCCACATTTACGTTTACAGTACTCGTTTAATTCATCTCTCGATGATTTAGTGACTGAAAAATTAGATCTGGTTATTCGGCTAGGGAATTTAAAAAACTCCTCTCTAAAAACTCGAAAAATCGGAGAATATCCAATTTATCTTGTGGCTACTCCGCAGTTTATAAAAGACCATCCTATAGAAAATATATCCGATTTAGCGGCTGTTCCTTGGATTGGCCATACCTTATTAAATTGGCAAGATTCACAATATATTTTGCAAAACAGTTTAGGGGAGCAATATTCATTACCATTTATTCGAAGTCAGTATGAATCAAACTCGGTTACTGCAATTCACCAAATGGCTCTTTCATCTTTAGGTGTGGCGATTTGTCCAGCATGGTTAGTTGATGAAGATATTCAACAAAATCGCTTAATTCGATTATTACCAGATTTTTCTTTGCCATTACAAAATATTCAATTGCTTTACCCGAATACTTCTAATTTATCAGCCAAAACTCGTGCTTTTATAGATTTTTTAGTAAGTCGTCTTTCTTTTTAGATAAACTAAAAATTATGTAAGTTATGGAAGCTAAACTATTTTATATAAATAGACAATTCTGTCTGTTTTTTATAAAATAACGGCGATTATGACTCAGTTTTTATAATAATGATGTCCCATAAAATATTTCAAATTTTAGATAGTTTAGGTTTAGTTGCACAGAACCGCGTTCTTCATGTGCAATTCTCCAACGCATCATTAAATAACCAAGTCTTCTTACAGCGCATTGAGGGCGAACATACGCTCAACCAAGGCAGCGTTGCTGAGTTACTGTGTCTGTCGACGAACGCGCATATTGCATTAAAACAATTTATTGGCTGTCAGGTTGCTGTCGATCAGGTCACTGACACAGGTCAGTTTTTTAGAACAACAGGTATTATTATCGAAGCGAGTCAGGGGCAAAGCGACGGCTCACTCACCATTTATAACTTAACCTTAAAAGACCCAACTGCACTCTGGCATAAACGCCGTAATAGCCGCGTGTTTATGAACAAAAGCGTGCGGGACATTAGCGAAATTCTGTTTAAAGAATGGCAGGGCAAAAGCCCGCTATTTGCCCCAAGCTTAACGCTCGACACATCTGGCTTAATTAAAGACTACGATGTGCGTCCATTTATGATGCAGTCAAATGAAAGCGATTATGACTTTTTAACCCGTTTGTGGCGTAGCGAAGGCATTAATTGGCTGGTCGATGAATCTCAGCTTTTTGTCGCAGATCCAAATGCTTCCATTCAGCCACAAGTCTTGCGCTTAATTGATGATAACCAAAATTATCAGGCGCTTGACCGTCGTAGCCTACGTTATCAACGCAGCAGTGCAACAGAGCAGTTTGATACCATTACCCAAGTTAAAGCTGAGCGCCGCTTACAGCCGACATCTGTTCATGTGCAACGCTGGCAAGCCGATGCCCTGCAACAAGAAGAGGGTAGTGGCAGCGTACAAGGTACACAAAAGCACAGCGAACACTATGACAATGCCAGCTTAAACCTTGAAGATGCATGGCATGTTAGCCCAGCGTGGATGCAAGACTTAAACGGTGAAGACCAAGCTACAGCTTCAGGCAATAGCCAGATTGAACAGCTTAACCAGCACATTAATGCTTACCATCACTTGAACTCTAAACAATTTACCGTTTCAGGCAACGTCCGCGATGCACAGGTGGGTTACTGGTTTGAACTTAATGATCACCCAGAACTCGACCAACACGACAGTGCTGATAAAGAGTTCTTAATCTTAAGCAAACACTACTATAACCAGAATAATTTACCGAAAGAATTACAACAGCAACTTGAGCGTCTGTTGCCAAAGGATAAGCTCAAAGCTGCCCAACTCGACACGCAAAATCCTGAGCAACGCCATTTTGCTGAGCTGAATGTTGTTCGACGTAATGTTAAAGCTGTCCCTGAATATAGCCCGTTAGAGCACCGACCAGCAGCTTACCCACAGCGCGCTAGAGTGGTGGGGTTAGAGGGTGAAAGCATCCATGTTGACCAGTGGGGGCGTATTAAAGTCCGTTTCCTGTTTACTCGAACTGACGACCATAGCCATGACGGTGGCGCAGGTAGTAACGACAATGACACCGACTCCGCTTGGGTCGATGTACTGACCCCTTGGGCAGGTACAGGTTATGGTGCACGCTTCTTACCACGTGTCGGTGAGATTGTGGTCATCGACTTTTTTGACGGTAACATTGACCGCCCGTTTGTGGTGGGCCGTATTCATGAAGCTGAACGCCACCCAACGCAATTCGACCAGAAAGGCCAATTACCTGACACTAAAAAACTCAGCGGCATCCGCTCCGAAGAAGTCGATGGCAAAGGTTTTAACCAGTTACGTTTTGATGACACCACAGGGCAAATCAGTGCCCAGCTACAAAGCAGCCATGCGGCAAGCCAATTAAACCTCGGTAACTTAAGCCATCCAAAAGACAAAGCCGAAAGTGACGGTCGTGGTGAAGGTTTCGAACTTAGAACTGACCAGTGGGGCGCGATAAGAGCTGGCAGTGGCTTACTCCTTAGTACTCATAAACAGGACCAAGCCCAAGGCGTACACTTAGACGCAGCTGAGGCTAAACAGCAAATTGAAGGCGGTCTTAGCAATGCCAAGGCACTCAGTGAAGTTGCTAAAAATCAGCAAACTGATCCATTGGAAGTTCTTGAGAACTTAAAAACCTTCATAGAACAAATTGAAGAAAAAGATCAAGACAAAGCTGCCGCTTTTAAGCAAGCCTTGATGATATTGACCGCACCTAACAGTATTGCTCTAGCCAGTAATGAAGACATTCACCTCAGCGCAGATGCTCAGTTAAGTCAAACTGCTGGTGATAGCATTAACCTGACCACTCAAAAGAACCTGATTGCGCATGCCCAAAATAAAATCAGCCTTTTTGCAGCTCAAGAAGGGGCAAGACTCTATGCAGGCAAAGGCAAAGTTGAAATACAAGCACAAGTTGACGGAGCAGACTTAATTGCCCGTAAAGCTGTTCAAATTATTTCAACAGAAGACAAAATTGAAATTAGTGCTTCTAAAGAAATCGTTATCACGGCAGGTGGGTCTCAAATCAAGATTAATGGCTCGGGAATTTTCCCAGTCACTGGCGGTAAGTTTGAGGTGAAGGCTGGGCAGCATGTGTTTATGGGAGGGGCAAAAGCGAACTATGCTTTGCCTTCTTTACCAACACAAGAAATTAAGACTGATGACTTAGTACTGGAATATTTACATAGTGATGGCACACCAGTTAAAGGTGCTGATTATGAGGTTCTATTATCGGATGGTTCTATCCGTAAAGGAAAATTAGATGCTTCGGGTAAGGCTATTGTGAGTGGCGTACCTGCTGGACGAGCCAAAATCCAATATGGGGAAGACCAAAGTAAAGATGAGTTTCCAGCTTTAGAAGTAGATGACTGGTTTACTCAACTTGGAAACAGTGCAAAGACTGGAAAAGAGGAATAAAGAATTATGCCAAATCCTCAAAATCAACAATTCTGGTCTAAGATCGCAGAACGACCTAAGGAAATACAACAGGAGTTCTGGTATGGTGCTGAAAAATTAGCAAAGTATCTCAATGATAACCCAGCTATGTATAAAGGTTATATGACCTATGATACGAGTAAGCCTGATCCTAATTTGTCATGGTGGGAAAAGATATTATTTTACAGTGGGCAGGCTCATTACAATGAGGCCGTGACTCACTATAACACCGGTAAAGTAATCGCTGATCAAGGGAGCTGGTTGTGGGGCATGCTCAAAGGTGACTTTAATAAAGACCCTTCAATGTCTCAGATTATTGTTGGTGGACTTATTAGTCTTATACCTGTAGCTGATCAGGTGTGTGATATCCGTGATTTGATTGCAAACTTTATCACCTTATCGGATGAGAAAGCCCGAACGAAAGATAACTATATGGCACTGGCTCTCACAAGTGTAGGGATCATTCCTGAAGTTGGTTCGGCAATCAAAACCGTTGTGAAATCGAGTCGTGCGAAAGATGTCAGTAAGGTCAAGTTATTTAAGTTCATGGAATATTTTGAGGAAGCTTTAACAAAACTCAAAATCAAATGTCCATGGGGCAAGGCACCTGAGGCATGGTTAAGGTCTCGACCTTGGAAGGGCATAGCGATACAAGGTTTTAATGCTTTAAAAAATAACATTAACCGAATCCTATCTGTAATTAATAAGTGTTTGAAAAGGTTCAATGGCGCATTGAAAGCCGCCTTAGCAAAATTTCAGGCAACACTAAACCATGTTTTAAATACCATCAAAAAGTATATTGATCAGTTGTGTGATGAAGTCGATAAGGCAGTCGGTCGTTTATTACCTCAACAACCATTAGCAATGGCACATGCAGGTGGGGGCGGTAAGAACACCCCTACAGGGCGTTATGAGGCCAATGTTAGTTCCGGTAAAAAAACAGAAGCCAGCCATCGTCAAAAGAAAGAAACGCCTCCACCGCCAAGGAAAATGAAACCGAAGCATGTGGTTGAGCCTTGTTTGGAACCGAAAAAAGGGTTGAAGAATAGTTGGGGGAAAAAGACTGGTAAATCTCAGGCTGAGCTGGATGCCGAGTTTGATCGTCAGCTTAAGCGACAAGAGGAAGGTCTTAACCGTCTGACCGTAGATGAGTACCAAAAAAATCGTGAAACTTATAAAAAATATAAGCGAGCTGGGACGGGTTCTGAACAACAGAAAATTCGAGAGGATATGCTTGGGCAGTTAAGAAGATCTGAAATGGGTAAAATAGCAAAAGAACAACCAAACCTGTCACCAGTTCAAATGAGGAATTTAGCAGATAGTAATGCTAAAAAGACCCTAGAGGGCTTGGATGTCTTACATAACCCGGATATGCAATTGGGTGGCTTTGATGTTAAACATGATCCTACAAAACCACCAAAATTAGATGACTTCGGGCATAGTGGCGTAAACCGTTCTATTGGTTCCCAAATGGCAGCAAAGCGGCGTCTAGATGGTATGGATACAGCAGCGGCTCAGGCTAAAGCGAAGGGCATGGGGAAAGATGCGATGGATGTTGAATTAAAACGTTGTAAATAAGAGGATTCTAAATATGTTACATCCAGATTATGCAAAAGATTTTAAAGAACTGTTTGGTGAGCCAATTGATAAAGTTGAAGTCCCAGAGGACCTCATAAAAAAATATCGGGGTAAACTGCCTGAAAGTATTTTAGAACAGTGGCGAATTATTGGTTTTGCAGGTTACTTGAATGGTTTGTACTGGATTACAAACCCAGATGATTATGCTGAAGTGATTTATGACTGGTTGGAAGATACGCCATTACCAGATGATGATGTCTACCATGTGTTGGCGCGTTCCGCATTTGGTGAGCTGTTAATTTGGGGCGAACGTAACTATGGTAGATATTACATTAAAACGATGGAAGGTATCTTGCATGATAATGGATTACAAGAAGAAGGTGCTGAGTTTTATGGAGACCTCTTTTTTTTCTATTCAGATAAAGACTCATTAGATCATATTGATAAAAATGGGAAGAAGCTATTTGATCGAGCTGTAAAAAAACTAGGGGTGTTAAAGGCAGATGAAATGTATGCATTTGAACCTGCTTTGGCATTTGGTGGGGAAGAGTCCTTAACATATCTGGCAAAAGTAAATCTTCCAGTTCACATGAAGTTATTAAAACAGGTGACTCCATTAAGACTGAGAACTTTTGAGGACCTTTCGGCTGCTCTATATGGGACACCGTATAGTGTGGACGATTTAACAAGTGGACAAAATGCTGAATCACAATATCAAGAATCTGTTCAAGCTGGAGAAGTTTGTCCTAGAACAGGTTACTGGACAACGCCTGCACAACCAGATACACGTCATTATTGTAAGAAAGGGAAAGTTTTTCCTGAAGTTAAGGAACAAGACTGGGGTGAAGTGTACTGGTATTGGGATGGTGAAGATTAATAGAATACCCGAAAGGGCATTTTTGTTTGCAAATTATTTATAATTTTGCCTGTTCTAGTGCAGAGTGACCATACATGAAATTACTTTAGAATTTGTTAGGTCAAATGAAGTGCTGGAGCGTTAAGAATGTCAATAATAGTCAATGATCAAGAAATAGATTGGCAAAAATGGTTAGATTTAGAAATTACTGATGAAAGCAATTTTAGAGATAATCATTTATTAAAACAGGATTATCATGAAAACTTTGATGAGCTTGTAAATGGATTGTATTTAGTTACTGATGGCTTTAGCAATTATAAAAATGAAAAGAAGTTTGGCGGTTACATTGCTGCGGGTCATCAACGTTTAAGAGATGCTTTAGATTTGATTTCTTTGCAATATTCGGCGGGTGGGGATATTGGCTTTATTAAAGAGCTTTATCCTTACCTACTTCATTGGACTGAAGAATATGCTGAAACCAGTCATTTATATAATTTAAGCCCTGATGCTGGTGGTCGCTATGTCTGGCATATCAGTTTAGGTACAGAAGACTATTGGTATATTGCTTTACGTTTAATCTGTTTCGGTTTATTGACGGGTTATGCTGATCAAATGTATCGGATTATGCAGATTATTGACTATGTTGAAGCCACTCCAGAAGGGCAGGAAAAAGACGGTTTAATCGAACGTCTGGTTGCTCCATTTATAGCGGACCGTGGCACTCCACCAGATGAAGCCAGAAGACATTTGCCTTATCGAAAGTTAATTAAGGTGTTTAATGCCGCGCCAGAGCAACGACCTGCTTTAATGCTGCAATATTTAGAAAGCTGGTATGAAGCAAGCCGTCGAGAACCTTATCATGACCAACATCCACAAACTGATCTAAGATCTGGTGTTAGTTATTACGGCTATTGGTCATGGGAAGCCGCAGCAGTAACCTGGCTATTAGAGATAGATGATACTTTATATCGTGAACATGAGTTCTATCCAAAAGACTTAGTGGATTTTGCGCGTACACAATCAAATGTAATTCCAAATGAGGAACAGTCAGAGCGTATAAAAGTAAAAGGTGGCGAAGCCTGTATTAAAACAGGTCATTGGATTACTCCAGCTAAACCTGATACACGACTGTATTTTACGCAAGGTGCAATCTTGCCAATACTTTCAGAAACGGACTGGGGTGAAGTGTATTGGTATTGGGATGGTGAGAGTTAATTGAATGCCCGAAAGGGCATTTTTATAAAGCGCAATGGAAATCTTCAGTTTTGAACTAGCTTTTTAGAGTTTTTAGCTTGTCGTGGTACTCTACGAATAATACTTGATATAGGGAAATTTGTGGATGAGCAATGCCGAGGTGGGGATGCTTAAAGCCCGTTAGGGCCTTCCATTATTCTATTTAGTATTTTCTAAAGATATACATGCAAAATTGGAAAGTTGTAAAAAAGAGTGAATTGTTAATAGATGAAGATTTTGATTATTTTTATTATGGAAAATCAATAATATTTTAATCCGTTATGTATGAGGCCTATCCAATTGATAGGCTTTTTGATGTGAGGGAATTTCTAAGGTGAATTAAATAATCGAACTACGACCAGACGGACAGAAAATAGATTGGCTCACTTATTAAAAGGTCAAGATCCTTATCTAGAATATTATTTTGATAAGAAAAATTTTTGAAGTAAAAGTTTGTTTAATGAAGCTTAGATTGTTTGTCATTACCTTAATATTATTCACATCTGCATGCACTCAAGACAAAGAAGAACACACTCACGGAGCTTTGACTAAAGATTATAAAGATGTATCTGAATATAAGTCTAAACATGAACTAGAAAAGGCTGCAAAAGCAAATGATGCTGAGGCTATTCTTGTATTGGCATCTATGTATGTCACAGGCGAAGGTGAAAAATTTGATCAAAAGAAAGCATTGGAACTATTTGAGAAATCTGCACAATTAGGCTCCTCAAATGCCATGCTTCAATTAGGGCTGATTTATCGAAATGGCAATGAAGTTGTAAAAAAAGATGATAAAAAAGCTTTAATGTGGTTTGAAGAAGGCGCTAAAAAGGGAAATCCTTCCGCAATTCATAATGTTGGGCTGGCATATTACAAAGGTTTAAATGTAAAACAGGATAGAGCAAAAGCGTTTACATATTTTATTCGATCTGCTGAGTTAGGACTCATACAATCCCAGACAGTAGTTGCTGCTCAATTATATGGTGGAGATGGCGTTAAAAAGGATATCAAAGCATCTTTTAAATGGATATTAAAAGCTGCTGAACAGGGAGATCTTGAATCACAAAACAATGTAGGTTTGGCTTATGAGCGAGGTGAGGGGGTAGAGCAAGATCCACTTAAAGCACTTGTTTGGTTTAAGCGTGCGGCTGATCATGGACATGCGTTAGCGCAATATAATACTGCTCTTAAATATTATAATGGTGCGGGTATGAAACAAAATTTAGATGAGTCAATACGATATGCAGAAATGGCTGTACGCAATGGAAATAAGGCTGGAATAGAGTTGTTATTTAATATTTATTCGGATGATAGTAGTTCAAAGTATAATCCTGAAAAAGCTAATTATTGGAAGTCTAAAATATAAATTTATACTTAAATAAAAGGCTCTTTTGAATAGAAGAGCTTTTCTAAACTTAAAAAATCGCAATATTTTTTAAAAATATAAAGCCAAATAGTTTAATTTTCTTGATATCAAATATGATTTTGAGTTGTGCAAGAGCTTGGCCCTAAAGGAAAGATGGTTATTTGCAAATCTACGGGCTTTATTAGTTCTACTTGCTCTTGCAAACTGAAATAAAAAATATACCAAATAGACAGATTAGTCTTGACAAGTCGATTTTTATTTATACCGAGTTTCTAGTTTCATAAATTTGAAATGTATCTTTTACAATCATTTAATCTATTTATCTTTTTTATTAGATAAAATCTTTTTAAGAAAATGTTTCGTAAATCTTAACTAAGTGATATTTATGATAATTTTAAGTTTAGTTTTAATTTTTATTTAATCTATAAAAAACAGCAACTTATTTTTAATTACAAAAAATAACAATATTATATTTTTATAAGAATAACTTTATTAAGCTATATTTTATAAGCATCTTAACTATTTACTTTTAGTTTAAGTTGATATGATTTTTATATAAAATATGTTTGTTTATATGATAAACTGCGTCTAAATTTTTTGAATATAAGGTTTTTAGACTGATTTTTTAATGTTTTAAGAATATTAACTTTTCGGTAAAGCCTTGAATAAATAAGAAAACAGAGGAATGAAAGTTGTGTTGAAACGAAGTATTTTGATACTTTTTTTGACTGGAAACATTATCGGTCTATCATATGCTCAAGCAGCAGAACTAGAGCCTGTAAAACTTAAAAAAAGTTGTATTAAGAAGAACCCTTTAGCTGAAGGTCAAAATGATCCTGAGTTATTGAATATTTTTAAACAAGTTTGTGATAGCGATAATACAACTCAAAAAAATGATTTATTAGCTAAAGCTGCTATGCGGTTTTATCAGACCAATCAACCAGTTAAAGCATTGAATTTAGCAAGTCAATTGCAAAGTCAAAATATACGCGGTTCATTAATAACAGATGTCTTGTTTTTATCTGGTGTGAGCATTGCAAATAATTCTTTGCAGCAAATGCGTACTCAGGAATTGAGATATTTAAGCAATGATGTGACTTATCCTCCTGCAAAGCAGTTAATTGAAAATATTCACACTGCGATGCCTGCTCCTGATCCATCGAGCTTTAAAGCGAGTTCTGATAGTAGCTCAGATGATAATGAAAAGAGAAGTTATAAAAAACAGTATGTAACGCGTAATAAAGCGAGTACTTCTAGAACATCAAATAAACGAGTATCAAGCCCAGCAAAGACGACTACAGTAAAACCTAAAACTGCACCTGCAGCCACTGTGAATAAATCAAAAAGTTCGCCTTTTGACCCTTTAATTAAATAATCCGGAATAGAATCTTATGGCTAAGAGAGAGAGCGTACAAAAGAAGCTTCAGCGAATTCGACCTCCACGTGTTCAACTTACATATGATGTCGAAATTGGTGATGCAAAAGAAGCGAAAGAACTACCATTCGTTGTAGGTGTGATGGGTGATTTTTCGGCTGCATCTGAGCTTGAGCGTACAAAATTAAAAGATAAAAAATTCATTAATGTTGATTTAGATAACATTGATGAAGTTATGGAGTCTTTATCTCCAAGAGCTGCTTTCCAAGTAGATAATACGTTGACAGAAGAGGGTGGTAAAATCGCTGTCGATTTAACATTTAAGTCAATGGAAGATTTTCGTCCGGAAAATGTGGTTCAACAGGTTGATCCATTAAAAAAACTTGTTGAAGCACGTGAGCGTTTAACTGATTTAAGAAACAAAATTTCTAACAGTGAACGTTTGGAAGATTTACTTGATGAAGTTCTTAAAAATACAGATCAGATTCGTAAATTGAGTGCGGAGGCTGATCATGAATAATACTCAATCTGCAGCAATGCCACTTGTTGAAAATGAGCAAGCTACGCTTTTAGACTCGATTGTTGAAGAAAGCCGTATTGCCCGAAATGAAGAAGAACATTCGCGTGCAAAAAGCTTAATTGGTGAACTTGCTAAAGAAGTAATGGCCGGGACAATTACAGTTTCTGAAAATATGACTTTATCAATTGATAAGCGTATTGCGGAAATTGATGCTCTGATTTCAAATCAATTAAGTCAGATCATGCACAATGAGCAATTCCAAAAGATTGAATCAACTTGGCGTGGTCTCTATTACTTCTGTCAAGAGACTCCATCTAACCCTCTTATTAAAATTCGTATGTTGAATACGACTAAGAAAGAGTTAGTAAAAGATTTCCAAGGTGCTACAGACTTCGATCAAAGCACTTTGTTTAAGAAAATCTATGAAGAAGAATACGGTTCTTTTGGTGGTGCGCCATACTCAGCATTAATCGGCGATTTTGAATTTGACCGTACGCCTTCTGATATGTATTTGCTTGAGCAAATCTCTCATGTTGCTGCAGCAGCCCATGCGCCATTTATTTCGGCCGCTAGCCCAAGCATTCTTGGCCTTGAGTCATTTACAGATATTGACCGTCCTCGAGATGTGTCAAAAATCTTTGAAACAGCTGAATACGTTCAATGGCGTTCATTCCGAGATAGTGAGGATGCTCGTTATGTTGCTTTAACCTTGCCACATGTACTAGGTCGTCTTCCTTATCATCCAAAGGAAGGAACAGCTACAGAAGGGTTTAACTTTGCTGAAGATGTTTCGGGCGCAAACCACAATGAATATTTGTGGATGAATGCTGCCTACGCTTTCGGTACTCGTTTAACTAATGCATTTGATATGCATGGTTGGTGTGCTGCAATTCGTGGTGTTGAAGGTGGTGGTTTAGTTGAAGGCTTGCCAGTACATACATTTAAAACACAAGATGGTGAAGTGGTATTTAAGTGCCCAACAGAGATTGCAATCACTGACCGCCGTGAAAAAGAATTAAGCGATTTAGGCTTTATTCCTTTGGTTCATTGTAAAAACACTGATTACGCTGCTTTCTTTGGTGCGCAGTCAACTCAAAAACCTAAAAAATATGACAATGATACAGCAAATGCTAACTCTGCTTTATCAAGTCAAATTCAGTACATCATGGCCGTTTCACGTATTGCTCATTATTTAAAAGCAATGATGAGAGACAAAGTAGGTAGTTTTGCTTCTGCTGGAAATGTTGAAGCATTCTTAAATGAGTGGTTGTCACAGTATGTATTACTTGACGATGGTGCTTCTCAAGAAGCAAAAGCTCAATACCCTTTGCGTGAAGCGTCTGTAAAAGTTGTAGAAGACCCTGCTCAACCAGGTCACTACAAATCTGTGGTTTTCTTGCGACCACACTTCCAGCTGGATGAGTTGTCAGTTTCTTTACGACTTGTCACTGAGTTACCTCAGTCCTCAAATTAATAAAGGTCAGCGAAAGAATAACTTTAAATTAAAAATAGGAAAGTTCTAAATGAAAGATATATACGTTGAGTTTCGTGGTAAGTATAAAGTTGACGGAGAGTCTCGTGACGCTGAGCACAAAGGCTGGTTAGAAGTTAACTCTTGGTCTCACAACATTCGTCAACCTAAATCTGCTACTTCAAGTAGTGTTGGTGGTCATACTGCTGAACGTGTTGAACATTCAGATATGGTTTTTGTTAAAGACCTAGATGCAACTAGCCCGAAGTTATGGGAAGCATGTTCAGCTGGTTATACATTTGATGAAGTACAAATCGACTTCTACCGTGCAAATGGTGATAAGCGCATCAAGTACTTACAAATTAAATTGAAACATGTTCTAGTTTCTAGTGTAACTCCAACAGTTAATGAAGAAGGTGTTCCAACAGAAGCGTTTGGCTTGAAATACGCAGCTGTTGAGTGGACTTACAATCAACAAGATATTAACGGTACTGCTAAAGGTGCTGTTACTAAGAAATGGTCACTTTCTAACAATACTGCTTCTTACGCGGCGTAATTGTTTAAGTGAATATTTGGTGGAGGCTGACATAAAGTTAGCCTCTGCTGTCTTTAAGCATGCTTGTTGTGAACTCGAATGAATTTAGATCGGCTTTATCCCTATGGATTTCGTTCAACTTTGTTTGACCGCTTAATTCCTGAAAGTGAAGATTATGCAAAAGGTCTTTCTATTCAGCAATTAAGAGAATCGGTAGCAAAAGATTTAGAAGACTTGCTTAACAGTCGAGTCGCTAAGTTGGATCATGTAGTCGATGATTATCCACTAGTTAAAAAATCTATACTTCAGTTCGGTATTATTGATTTTGTGGGGCTTTCTACAGCTAATCCGCTAGATCGAGACAAGATTTGCCAATCAATTGAACAATCAATTGCAGCTCATGAACCCAGATTAAGACAAATACGGGTAGAGATGTTGTTGGATGGGCACAATATGGGGGCATTGTGTTTAAGCATTCAAGCATATCTAAATATTCATCCACTGTATGAACCTGTCGTTTTTGATGCATTGTTAAAACCAACAACGCAGCAATATGTAATTTCAGCGAGAACCTAAGCATAGTGGGTGTGTTGTGATAGAAGAGCTTTTACCTTTTTACGAAAAACAACTACAGGAATTTGGTCAGCAATCTCGTGAATTTGCCCAAAAATATCCGAAAATTGCTCAGCGTCTATCTTTAAATCAAGAGCAGATCGATGATCCGCATATTGAACGTCTTATACAGGCTTTTTCATTAATTTCGGCTCGTATTGATAAAAAGCTTGCTGATAGTTATGACGTATTTACACGTTCTTTATTTGAGGTGATGTTCCCTCAATACTTACGTCATTTTCCGGCTTGTTCTGTAATAAGTTTTGAAGATATAAATAAAATAAAGCAGCTCACAGAAGCACATATTGTTCCTGCACACACAGTTTTGAAGTCTCGCAGTTTTAAAGGCGTTCAGTGTGAGTTTAATACCACGCAAGAAGTCAAATTACTCCCGATAAGCTTGCAAGCGCTAGAGTTCAAAAGTACACCTAGTGCCCATATGCATTTAAGTCAAAATGCGACTTTAACTTTTAAATTTGAAATTTTTAATCGTGCTCATGCGTGTTTAATAAACGAAAAATTACCTATTTATTTAGATGCAATTTCTAATTTTCCACTTCAAGTACTAGATAGTATTTTTAAAAAGAGCACAACTTTTGCTGTTAAAATAGGACAGAAAATTGTTGAATTGGACAAAAATCCATTTGAGTTAACAGGTTTTTCAGAGCAAGAAAGTCTATTGCCACTCGATCAACATACTCATCATGCTTATCGTTTACTGATGGAATATTTTTGTTTTCCTGAAAAATTTAATTATCTGAAACTCGATTTAGGTTTTTTAAAGCGCTTATCTTTAGAAGAAAGTAATTTTGAACTGTTGATACATTTTAAATTAAATTTAAATGATCAAGCCGTAGTTCGAAATTATTCTGAATTAAATGTTGCTAATTTTAAGTTGTTCACTACACCAGTCATTAATTTATTTGAAAAATATGCTGAACCTCAAAAAATTGTACATAAACAATTAGAATACCCACTGATTACAGATGCTCATCATCCTGAGTTTTATCAGGTGTATTCAATTACTGAAATGAATATGGTTCGCGAAAAAACGAGTCAAGAAGAAAGTTATGTTCCAGTACTGCCTTTTTTTGCGATGAGCCATTATCATTCTGACACGGCACGTTTTTTCTATTCGGTGAATTATCAAAAACTACAACCCAATTTCGTCGAAATGGGTTATTCAATTATTTCAAAAAACTTAAATCCTTCTTCAACACGTTCAGATTTTATTAGTACTAAACTATTATGCTCAAATCGTGACTTACCACATGAAGCATTAGGACAGTCCAATAATATATTAAATCTAAATGATAGTAGTTTGGCTCGCCGTGCCATTGTTTTAAAAAGACCTACAAAACCTTATCAATTTGGTCAAAGCCAGAGTGAGCAGTGGCGTGTTATTTCGCATCTTTCATTAAATAGTTTAGCTTTAATGAAAGGTGATGCGGTATCTCATATTAAAGAGTTACTTGCGTTATATAACTTACCTTTATCAAAAGAAAATTATCTAATTATTGAGTCAATCAAACATCTCGAATTTTCACTCACTCACAAGCTTGTAGATGGAAAGCCATTCCCAATGTTTGTAAGAGGGGTAAAAGCAGAATTACAGATTGATTCATCGGTATTTAGAGGACATAGCCTATACATTTTTAGTCAATTGCTAAGTCGTGTTTTTAATTTAAAGGTTCAAATTAATAGTTTTGTTGATTTGGTTGTTAAGGATTATTCATCTCAGCAGGAGTTATACCAATGCAGTCAGAACGTTGGTGGCAAGACTCTTCTGTAACAGCTGAGCTCTTTACAAAGCCCAAGTCCTTTGAATTTATTCAAGCTACACGGCTATTAAGACACGATTCAAGTCGGGCAATGTGTTCATCTTGGAGTGATCATTTTAAGTTTGAGACATCCTTTAATTTAAATTTTCCTGCTACAGAGATTGAAAATTTAGAATTAACGGACGAGCGGATTTATATCACAAATTTAATCGTTGGCCTTACGGGCATACAAGGTGCTTTGCCTTATACATATACGAATAAAATTAAACAGGCTCCACGTCAGCAACGGGCTGAAACTAAAGAGTTTTTAAGCTTATTTAATCATAAGCTTACTGCTCAATATGTAGAGTCTAGTATTACCTATAATCTGCCGATTAGATATGAGATAGAACATAAAAACGATTATTTAGATATTCTGCATGCTTTGAATGGCTATGTGCGATCACAGCATCAACAAGCTGATTTGGATGAATATTTTGCAGAATTTTCAGGATTAATGCAGGGACAAAATAATACAGTTCATGCATTAAAAACGATGCTGTCATGTATTTTTAAACATGACATTACGATTAAAGAATTCGTACAAGAATCTTTTAAGTTGGCAAGTGACCAATTAACAACATTGGGTGGAAATCAGCCGAGTTTACTTGGTGTTAACACCTTTTGTGGGGAAACCATTCAGCAGATTGATGGAAAAATTGAAATTCAAATTGGGCCATTAAAACGTCAGCAATATCTAAATTTCTTACCAAATCAAGAGTTAAGTTTAAAGCTTAAAAAACTCGTGGAAACTTGGTGTAGCCCAACTTTATCGATAGATCTGCGGCTTATCTTGGATGAGTCAGAAATACAACCTATTTGCTTAAATCACAATAACGAGAGTGGTTTAGGGCAGGGTTCTTTTCTCATATCACGACAACCAAAAGTACATAACCATGAAACTTGCTATAGCCTTATTGGAGAGAAAATATGATTAAAAAAATATTACTCTCATTCATTGCTATTTTTTCATTGGTTAGTGGAATTATTATTTTCTACTGGCGTGATGTTCAATATAACCCTGATAAGGGTGATTTTTTCCTTTATTTTCTGCTATTACCTGCAATTATTACTTTGGTGATCTTATCGCCATGGTTAATTTATAGCGCTTATAAAAATTATAAAGAAAAGAAAGAACAAGCTATAAACCAAGATAAAGATGATGACAGTCAAAAACAAACTGCAGTAACCGATGCACCACTCGAACAACTAGATTTTAATATTTACTCTGCTTTTGCTTTACATGCGTTAGGTGAGAATAAAAGCATTATTGAGCAGCTACAAAACTTTAAAAGTCCAGAGTTGGATGATCAACTGTTAAATTCTTACGGATTGCCTCTTTTATCTTACCGAATTAAAGATTTGGATGAAGAGAATCGTGAGGAGAGCGAATATACTTCTCCACGACAAGTTCGTATGATGTCATTGATAAGACAGCAACTAGAACAAAATATAGAAAATTTATATCTTCTAGCCGAGCATTTAAAACGTTCAACTTTATTTTATGAGTCGCAACAGTCCCGTGAATATCACATGCATCCGGCATGGGTGGATCCTGAGTCTGAATATGATGATTTTCAAATGCCGATTGTAGAAGTTTATCGTTTAAATCGCTTAAATCTACACATCCTTCTTTCGGAGGATTTATTACATATCTGGAATGATGACCAAAGTAATGAATTAATTTTAGAATTCTTTGCTGAGATTGGTATTCCTGCTCAAAAGCTCCATATTGAATATCATTTTTTTGGAGAGCAACTCGCTTACCAAGAGTTGATACACCTATTAAAAGGTATTCATAAAAGAGAACATGAGATGTTCTTGTTGGTCGTAGCTGATTCTGAAATTGATCAGGATCTGGTCGATGAAAAATCTTGGATGATTAAAGATTATATTCCTGCTGAATTTGCGGCAAGCTGTTTACTGGCCGATCCTCTAGTGAAAATTCAGGAATTAGAACCTTCTAAGGCACTGAAAGTTGTTGTGGGCCAACAAGATACAGCAAAGCTTTTTAATAATTTTAAATTTAATGATTTGCCTCAGCATGAAGGTGAGGAGCCTTATGTACTGATATTGTCAGATCAGACGGATATAAAAGTTTCGAAAAAATTGCAGCAGCACTTTCTTCAAACGCCTGTAGAACCGCATCACTATATTTATGTGAAATCTTCATTAGGGCATACCCAGCATTTAGCTGATATTTATGGCTTTATGCTGAGCATGCATTTTCCTGAACATATCATTCCTTTTGTCTTTGGAGAAAATACGGTGTCAGCGCATACATTTGTGCAATCTGTCACTGAAAATTCAGAAGATGATGTGATGGTGTTGAATAACTAATTTAAACTTTGGACTTAGAACGAGAATAGAATGCATACAATTTTAGGCTACTTGTGGCAGTACATCACGAATCCTAAAGCAATTATCGCCGTGTCATTGTTCGTGGCATTGATGTCTTCATATACTTCAATTCCTCGTCATATATTCTGGGCTTTAGCAACTGCCTATGCTTTGGGTCTTATTGTCTATGGTATCTATTGGCTTATTCAAAGAAGAAAGCATGCTGCTCAAGGTGAAGAGTTAGCTGAAGCAATTGAAAAAGATAACCAAGCTGAATATGGCAAAAATAAAGATAAAGAAGAACTTCAGCTTATTAATCAACAAATGAAAGAATCAATTCAATTGATTCGTAAATCTAAGTTGGGTGATAAAAAAGGGAATGCTGCACTATATGAGCTTCCTTGGTATATGGTTATTGGTAACCCGGCAGCAGGTAAAAGTTCGGCTATTTATAACTCTGGTTTAAAGTTCCCATTTGAAGAAACGCATCAGAAAATGGTATCTGCTGGCTTAAGTGGTACTCGAAATTGTGACTGGTTCTTCTCTACAGAAGGTATTTTGCTCGATACAGCAGGTCGTTATTCTGTTTATAGTGAAGATCACTCTGAGTGGTTAGGTTTCTTAAATATTTTAAAGAAGAACCGTTCCAAAGCGCCAGTCAATGGTTTGATTCTAATTGTTAGTATTGCTGAGCTCATTAGTCAAAGTCCTGAAAACTCATTAAAGCTTGCTAAAAACTTACGTGCACGTATTCAAGATCTAACTGAACGTTTAGAAGTTGTTGTGCCTGTTTATTTAGTCTTTTCAAAGATGGACTTAATTGCAGGTTTTACTGAATTCTTTGAGTTTTACGAAGCTCAAGAATACAACCAAGCTTGGGGAGCAACGCTTCCATATGAACAGAGTTCATCACATAATGCTGTAGAATTATTCGAAAAACATTACAACATTCTTTACGATGGTCTAAAAGGGGTAAGTTCGACTCATTTAAGCCGCCGTCATTCGCAAAATATTTCACCAAGTGTAATGACTTTCCCATTAGAGTTTAAAACGCTAAAACCAGCTTTAAAAAGCTTTATTGGTACACTTTTTGAAGATAATCCATATCAATTTCAACCTGTTTTCCGTGGGTTTTACTTCACCAGTGCTTTGCAGGAAGGTGTAATTGAAAGTCCAATGACTGAACAAATTGCCCAAGAATTCCAGCTTACTCAAATTGCTCAAGGTGATTTAAAAGATTATTCAAAAAATACTCCTAATCATGGCTATTTCTTAAATGGTCTATTTTCAGATGTTATTTTAAAAGATAAAGATTTAGTTAAGCAGCATGTAAATACGGGCAGAAAACGTCAGCGCTATATTGCATTTATTGGTGCTTTAGCGGGTGTTTCAATTATTTTGGGTGTATGGGTTTGGTCTTATCGTAACAACCAACAATTAATTGGTGAAGTGCAAGCTGACTTAAATAAGGTAGTTCAATTAGAAAGAGCTTCTGGTCAGCAACTATCTACTCAATTAGAAGCTTTGCTAATTCTTCAAAGACGTCTACAGCAGTTAGACGAGTTTGATGAAAATAGACCACTTAAATTTAGTTTTGGTTTATATCAGGGCAATGAGCTTCGTGAAAAGCTAAAAGCCGAATATTTAAAAGGTGTTAAGCAAATTGTATTAACGCCGACACAGCAAAACATTGCTCAATATTTGCAACGTGTAAAAAATAATGAAGCAACATTAAAAGCGAATCATACGAATGTTGAGATTAAGCAGACTGCTCAGTCTCAACAATATTTGGAACCTTCAGATACCAATCCGCAAGATGCTTATAACGCATTAAAAGCTTATTTAATGATGAGTAATCCACAATATATGGATGCAAGTCATCTCAGCGATCAGGTTACGCGTTTCTGGCGCTCTTGGTTAGATGCAAATAAAGGCCAAATGCCACGTGCAGACATGATTCAAGAAGCTGAACAGATCTTGTCTTACGCAATGACTTTAGCAAATGATAAGCAATTCCCAGTTTTAGAAGCTGACTCTCAAATTGTAGATCAAACACGTCAAGTATTGCTCTCGGTTGTTCGAGGAATGCCTGCACGTGATCGTGTTTATAATGAAATAAAAATGCGTGCAGCAGTACGTTTCCCTGCGTTGACTGTAAGTCAGATTGTAGGTGAAGCCAATAAAAATGTTGTATTAGGAAGTTATGCATTGCCTGGCGTATTTACTCAAAAGGCATGGAATGACTATGTAGAAAAAGCAATTGAAGAGGCCGCGGATAAGCCAACAGATAGTAAAGATTGGGTGCTAAATAGTCGTCAATCTGATGATCTAACTTTCTCAGGTAGTCCAGAGCAAATTAGAAAGCAGCTGACAGCTCTCTATAAGCAAGAATATATTGCGGAATGGAGAAAATTCTTAAGTGGTATTCACTATGCTAAAGCTGGTCAATTTGCTCAGCAAGTTAAAAATATTGATGTCTTAGGTGAACCGCAAAATTCTCCAATTAGAACATTAATTGAAAGAGTAGCAGTCGAAACAAACTGGGATAATCCAGTTGTTCAAGCTGAGCTCGCAGCTCCACAAAAAGGATTTATTGCATGGTTTAAGCGTAAAGTTTTAAATCATGATGATAAGCAAGTTGCTAATCAAGTGGCAAATAATGCTCAAGGCGCTATTTCTCAAGAATATCAAATGTTCTATCAGTTGGTTCGCAAACGTGATGACCAACAAGGTAAGTCATTGCTTGATGAATATATGACAAATTTAGCTCTCGTTCGTAGTAAGTTTAACGAGCTTAAGAATGCGGGTGAAATTGGACCTAATGCGATGACATTAGTCAAGCAAACCCTTAATGAGCAAACGTCTGTATTTAACCAAACTCAAAAAATTGTCGATGAAAAAATGGCGGTTGGTTTCAATGAAATTGATCAGCGATTACTACAAAAATTAGTAGTTAGCCCACTTACGCAAGCTTTTGAAAGTTTAATCATACCGACCCAAGACGAAATTAATAAATTATGGGTAATGCAAGCTTATCAGCCATTTACAGCAAATCTTGCTAAGAAATATCCATTTAACTCATCAGCTTCTTTGCAGGCGACAAGTAGTGAAATTGGTCAAATCTTGGGTGAGAACGGTAGTATTTCTCGCTTTGTCAAAGAAAGCCTAGATCCATTTGTGATTCGTCGTGGTTATACATTAACGTCTAAAACTTGGAAAGATTTAGGAATTAGTTTAAATCCTCAATTCGTCATGAATTTCCAAAGATATGTTTCACCAGCCAATGGTATGGCAACAGGTGAGTTGAATGCTCAAGCTCCTGCAGCACCAGCAACCAACCAATCGAACTTCCAGTTCTACCCAATTCCAAACCCACAGTTACTTTCATATACCGTTGATATCGATGGTCAGCGTATGACTTATGAAAATGGTGTCCAGCAGTGGGTTAACTTCATTTGGCCAAACCAAGGAAGTATTCCGGGCGCTCGTATTACTGCAGTAGATTTACAAGGCCAAACACATACGATTTTTGATGAGCCGGGTGAGTATGGTATTAACCGTTTAATTGATAGTGCTCAGCGTAAAGAACAAAATGGCGGATTTGAAATGCTTTGGCGTAGTAAAACTGATCCATCTTTATTTGTAAAAATGAATTTCCGTCTCATCAGCAGCAATTCAGGCAGTATCGGTTCAAGCCGTGGTTATGCAGGCATGCAACTGGTTGACAAAGTCACTGCTGATAAAGCGGCTCGTGTGGTATCTGCTCAGCAAGCACCAGCTCAAGCTGCTCCAGCAAGAACTGAAAATCCTGTTTCAGCACTCGCTCAGCCTTCTGCGGGAGTTAAACCATGACTTGGAAAATAACCTCTATGCGAAAGGAGGAGCAATAATGCAAACATTAAAAACCACTCCTTTGTATTACGGCAAAAGTCCTGCACGAGGTGACTTTTTAAAAACAAAAGGACAGAATGCGCTAATACAATTGCTTGATCAGTGGATTACTGAAGCATTGGAATATGCAATGCAATCAGGCAGCTTTAAAGAAGCTTATAACACATTGCCTTCACTGGACTTCTTTATTGCAAATCCAAAAGAAAATATGTTTTTAGCAGCGAACCTACTGGCAAGTGAAGATAGTTCAGGTCGATCTTTTCCAATGGTACTGAGCCATTTATTAGAAATTGATTTGCCATATGATAATTTGTTATATGCGCCATATAGCTATAAACATGTACTTGTTGATTTATTCCAAAACAATCGTGCTTTAAAAGGAATTAAAGATTCAGATCTATTACTTGGGAAATTAGGTCACTTACAAAATCAGATTCAGGTCTTAACTGAACGCGAGTGTGTAGGATTCTATGAAAATCATACGATGCATTCATTTGCTCAACTCATGAAGTTGAGTATTTATGAATTGGCGCAAAGTATGATTGGGCTGGGATTACTACTACAACCAATTTTACAAAATGGAACGAGTCGCTTAAATAAAGTTTTAATTTTGCCTATTAATAATCCTGCTTACAGTTATGAAATAGCAGCCTTTTGGGTCAGCATTATTTGTCGCTTTTTAAAAGAACATAATACTGAGGTATTGATAGGTTTATTACATCGAGATCAACCCGTATTATTCTTCGGTTTCCAAGGGGCTGATATTTTAGCCCTTAGCGATATTTTTACTCAGAATATGGATAGTAAGCATTGGGTTTCTCTAATAGAAGCTCAGTGGATTGATACTTACTTGGAGCAGAATGCTGGTTTAGCTACGCTGGAACAATCATTATGTCAACGCCAATTAAGTTTAAACCAAGGCTTAAAACTATTTAGACAGACTTTTTTGGGTGAATAATAATGAATCAACGATATCAAACTAAACTTTTACAGCTCATAAAAGGCTGTTTTATCTATGCTATTGCTAATTATGCTTTGGCTCAGCCCATTGTTGTAGAAGGTGTAGTTCCTAACGAAGCGAGTAAACAGGCCATCTTATTAAAAATGCAGTCTGTTTATGGTGCCGATCAGGTTGTAGATAAAATACAAGTAAGACCTGTAGCCGCTCCAAATGGGTGGAGTGACTCGGTGACGCGAGTGATTACCCCTGACCTTAAAAAGGTTTCGCAAGGGAAATTAAGCGTAAATGGTACTCGATTTGAGCTAAGTGGAAAAATGCTGAATCCAGCAGATATCCAGCCTACAATTCAATCTTTTCAAGGGTTAGTGCAGCCACCATATCAACTGTATTCACAGTTATCAGTTAATCAGGCTGAGCAAAAAATCATTGATGACGCACTTAAAAATCGAATTATTGAGTTTGAATCTGGTAGTGCAGTTTTAACTGATGCAGGTCAAAAAATTCTCGACGAGATGGCTGTTGCTTTAAATAAAGTAGGCGGTAAAAAAGTCAAAATTATTGGTCATACTGATAGTTCAGGTGATGCAACTAAAAACTTAAAACTTAGCCAAGATCGAGCATTAGCAGTGAAAAACTATTTGATTAGTAAAAGTATTCCTGCCGATCATTTATCTACAGAAGGTTTAGGTTCATCTAAGCCAGTTGCAGATAACACTTCTCCAGAAGGCAGAAAGAAAAACCGTCGAATTGAGTTTACTGTTCTATAAATATAAGGAGAAGAACATGGCTAGCCCTTACATTACGATTGGATGCCCAACCACTGGTGGAGGGCAAGTCATTTCAGGGAACAGTACATTTTTAATTGATGGAATTGCAATTGCCTGTGTAGGAGATAAGGCAACTTGTCCGTTACACAAAACGGTTTCTACGATTGTATCGGGAGATTCAAATATGCTTGTTATGGGAAAATCCGCAGCACGTGTAAATGATTCATTATCATGTGGCTGTAAATTATTGCCAAAACAGAGTTTAGTTAATCAAGGATAAGGGTTGAGATATTTTTATATAGATATAAATATCTACTAAAACATATTAACGCTTGAAATGATGAGTAGTTTGTCTGATAAAGCTGAATTTTGTTAATATACAGGCATTATGATTTTAAGCATTAAATTATTTAAAAATATTGAGAGTAATGATGAGTAATTTAAAAATTTTAATTACAAAACTTTCTACAGTTGCACGAACTGCTTTAGAAAAATCGGCTAATGCTTGTGTTATTCAACAAAATTACGAAATTGAAATTGAGCATTTATTTTTAGAATTACTTAATCAATCTTTAGAGAATGATTTAAAAATTTTATTAAAGAAGTATAAAATTTCATCTGAAGCTTTAGCTGATGATTTAAAAGAAACAATTTCTCAATTACCAAAAGGTAATACTCGAACTCCTATTTTTGCTAAATCTATTGTTCGTTTATTTGAGCAAGCTTGGTTATTGGCCTCGGCTGAACAAAATCCAGTTATTCGTAGCGGTCATTTATTAGTTGCACTGTTAACTGCGCCTGATTTATATCAAATTGCAACGAGAGCTTCGAGTTTATTTGATCTTTTACCAATTGATTCAATGAAACATAAGTTTCTTGAAATTTGTGAGAAGAGTGTTGAACAACAAGATGAGACAAAAACGCTTTCGGATGAAGCGGAACCAACAGACGCAACTGTAACAAATACCAAAACAGCTAAAACACCTGCGCTTGATCAATATACGATTAATCTCACTGAAAAAGCGAAAAAAGGCGGTATAGATCCAGTTATTGGGCGTGAATATGAAATTCGCTTAATGCTCGATATTTTAATGCGTAGACGCCAAAACAATCCGATCTTAACTGGAGAGCCAGGCGTTGGTAAAACAGCCGTGGTTGAAGGTCTAGCTTTAAAAATTGCACAAGGTTTAGTACCAAATGCCCTTAAAAATGTCCATTTGCATGTGCTGGATATGGGATTATTACAGGCAGGTGCAAGCGTTAAAGGCGAATTTGAAAATCGTCTAAAGCAAGTGATTCAAGAGGTTCAAGCTTCTACTTATCCTATTATCTTATTTATTGATGAAGCTCATACTTTAATTGGTGCTGGTGGACAAGCAGGGCAAAATGATGCTGCAAATCTTTTAAAGCCAGCGCTTGCACGTGGTGAATTACGCACGATTGCTGCGACTACCTGGGCAGAATATAAACAGTATTTTGAAAAAGATGCGGCATTGAGCCGACGTTTTCAGGTGGTGAAAGTAGAAGAGCCAACCGAAGAAGTTGCGGTAGATATGTTGCGTGCGATGATTCCAGTTATGCAGCAGCATTTTAAATTACAAATTGATGATGAGGCGATCGTTACAGCAGTTCACTCTTCACATCGATATATTAGTGGCCGTCAACTTCCGGATAAAGCAGTTAGTGTTCTTGATACGGCAGCAGCACGTGTTGCGTTGACCCAAAATGCTCAACCAGTAAAGCTTGACCAGTTAAAGGCCCAAGAACATAACTTAAAACTTGAACAGCAAATTTTAGAAAATGAGCATCGTCAGATTCCAATTCATCATGAACGATTGGAAGCTTTAAAAGCTAATTTAGAATCTTTGCAAAAAGAAATTCATGAAACCGAAGAGCAGTGGCAAAAAGAATTAGAACTTGTTCATAAAATTCAGGATTTAGAAGCACAAAATCATGCTAATGAGTCTGAAGCTTATGATCAGATCAATCTACTGCGTAAGGAACTTGCTGAAATTCAAGGCCAGCAACCGTTAGTATTTGAAAGAGTAAATTCTCAAATTATTAATGAAATTATTTCTGATTGGACTGGTATTCCTGTTGGAAAAATGGTCAATGATGAAATTAAACAGATATTAACGCTTGAAGATAAATTGGGCGAGCGTGTAATGGGGCAAGATTATGCACTCACACAATTAGTTCAAGGTATTAAAACTTCAAAAGCAAAGCTTGAAGATCCTAATAAGCCACAAGGGGTATTCCTTTTGGTTGGCCCAAGTGGTGTGGGTAAAACTGAAACTGCATTAACTTTGGCAAATGAATTATATGGTGGTGAGCAGCATTTAATCACCATTAATATGTCTGAATATCAAGAAGCGCATACGGTATCTTCATTAAAAGGTGCGCCTCCAGGGTATGTCGGATATGGTCAAGGGGGTGTTTTAACAGAAGCTGTTCGCCGTAATCCTTACAGTGTTGTGTTGCTTGATGAGATTGAAAAAGCTCATAGTGATGTTCAGGAACTGTTCTATCAAGTATTTGACAAAGGTACTTTAGAAGATGGTGAAGGACGAGTAATTGACTTTAAAAACACCACTATCTTGCTGACTTCAAATGCTGGTTCAAGTGCCATTATGCAAGCTTGTTTAAATAGACCTGTAGAAGAGTGGCCTACAGCTGAAGAGTTGATTGAGCACCTAAAACCAAGTTTATATAAACAATTTAAGCCCGCATTTTTAGGCCGAATGAGAGTGGTGCCATATTTCCCATTGCATGATGATCTCCTTGTACGAATCATTAAGCATAAGTTAGGCAAGATCACCGCAAGAATTGAGAAACAATATGGAACACAAGTCCAGTATTCTGATGATTTGGTAGAGCTACTCTTAAGCCGTTGCACAGAAGTCGATAGCGGTGCACGTAACGTTGATAATATTTTAAATTCTACAGTGTTACCTGCATTGGCTACAGAAATTTTGGTGGCTTTAGCAGAGCAAAAACTACCAAAAATTATCATGATTGATGCTAAAGATGACGAAATTCAATATGTACTAGACCCGGTTGCTAAAGCTGCTAAAAAAAGGACTAGTAAAAAATTGAAGTCAGAAGTTTAAAATTGAATAGAGCTAAAATTAGATGAATATTGATATTTCTGAACTACTTGAACCCATTAGTGATAGTTTGCCTTGTGGTGATGACTTTTCATTTTCTAATGAATTTCATGAAATAAAAAAAGCGAAGACACAAGATGATCTATTGCTAGATCAAGGTGATTGGGTTGCTGAGCGCAAACAAGCCGATTGGGACTTTGTAGCAAAGAACACAAGTGTTTTGTTAAAAGATAAAACGAAAGATATTCGTCTATTAACTTGGCTCTTAGAAGCTTGGACTCATCTTTATGGTTTTGAAGGTATGGCGAAAGGTTTAACTTTAAGCCATTCCATGCTAAATCAATACTGGCAGGAAATTCATCCTATTATTGAAGATGATGATTTAGATCAACGCATTGGTTTATTACAGGGTTTAATTAATCAACTTCCGATGTTGCTAAAGAAAGTTCCTTTAACCAATACAGCTCCTTATTATAATTTGCTTGATTACGATAATTTTCTTTATCATGAAAATGTTCGCCGTAAACAAACAGAAGAATATGACAGCCAGTCGGGGCCATCGGAATTAGAACAATTCGACCAAGCTATTTTTAATACGTCTAAAACTTTTCAATATTCTAACTATCAAGATTTTAGTTCAGTGTTAACTGAGTGGGATGTTTTAAAGCAAACTCTCGATCATTTAATGGGACTAGATTCGCCAAGTTTTGCTGCGATTGATTCAGCATTTGAGACTATTCACAGCACATTACGCAAGATTTATAAAGCAGAAGCTTTTGGTGCAGGACTTGCACCAATCCAAGAACAGGCTACTGTCATCACGAGTTCATCTATGGAAAATCAAGCGCCTGTACAAGTTGTTTCAGCTCAGCCTGCTTTTCAGCCTCAAGCACAAACGCACTTGGCTAACCGAGAGCAAGCAATGAAAGTGCTGCAAGAGATTGCTGATTACTTCCAAGCCAATGAACCTCATAGCCCTGTGAGTTATATGCTTCAAAAAACGATTAAATGGAGTCAAATGCCATTACATGAATGGTTAGCGCAAGTCATTAAAGATGAGCATCCATTACAAATGGTTCAGGAAATGTTAGGTGTGCAGCCTAAAAATGAATATGAATAAAGATTGGTAAAGACATATGTTTAAAGCTGAAAAAGTCCTGTGGGGCGAAGGTTTATTTTTAAGACCTCAACATTTCCAAATTCAAGATACCTATCATGAACAACGCCTAAATCATACGGTTCGTGCGGTTGTGCCTTTTTCGTATGGTATTCAGAAGTTAAGTTTCGATGAGGCTCAATTGAGTACGCATATTCTTGCTCTTGAGTCTGTAGAGATGATCTGGCAAGACGGTGAAATTTATCAGGCGCCTGCATACGATCTATTGCCTGAACCAATTTTATTAGATGATCTTAATTTACGTGGTGAGATGCTAATCTATTTAGCATTGCCACTCTTACAAGCAAATAAGCAAAATCTAATTGATCAAAACCAAGCGCAAAAGGGCAGATATCAATCTCACCTTGTCGAAACGCATGATCTATTTACGAATGCTACCGAAGCGGATATTAGTTTGCTACGCCGCCGTGCTGTTTTTAAATTATTAGATATTCATAGTAATCCAGACCATAATTTAGATGGTTTTTTATATCTGCCGATTGGAAAAATTAAGCGTCAAAGCTCTGGTGCTTTTGAAATTGACCGAAAGTTTATTCCACCAATTTTGCACGTGGATGCCTCTGAAACACTCATTTCAAATTTAAAAAGAACTCTGAATGTTATTAAGGCAAAAATTAAGACGATTCAAACCAATAACCGAGAAAATGAACAGAAATTAATTGAATTTCGTTCAGGCGATATCGTTTCTTTCTGGTTAGTAAATGCCTTAAATACAGCTCATGCTGGTTTAAATCACTTTGTGCAATATCCACAAATCCATCCAGAACGGTTGTTTTTCGAATTATTACGTTTAGCAGGTTCATTATTAACTTTCTCGACAGCCTATGATGTTGATCAGCTGCCTGCTTATAAACACCATAATTTACAAGAAAGTTTTACTCAGTTAGACACGATTCTACGTGATTTACTCGATACGATTATTTCAAGTCGTTATATCAGTATTGCGCTTAAAGAGATCCGGCCTTCATATTGGGTGGGAAGTCTTGAAACAGATAAGATTACTCGAGACACTCGACTTTATATTGCAGTATCAAGTAGTGCTATGCAGACTCATGAGTTAATCCAGATCGTACCTTTACGATTTAAGATTGGTAGCACTTTAGATGTAGAGCAACGTGTAGTTGCTGCATTACCTGCGATTCCATTACATCATTTGATTCAGGTTCCAACTGCGATACCGGTACGTTCTGGTGTGAGTTATTTTGAAATTGAACCGCATCACGAGCTATATCAGCGCATGTTAGATTCAGAGACGATCTGTATTTATGTTCCAGCTGGTTTCCAAGATATCAGTATTGAATTGATTGCGGTCATGAACGCTTAAAGGTAAAGGAGAGAAAAATGTCACAATCTACAGGCGCTCCTTCTTTATTTGACGATGGGCAAATCGGGACGGGCGGAAATAACAATAGCCAGTCGCAGGCAAAACTACAGGCAATTAATCTTATTGATTTATTGCATGATGGCTTTTATTTGATTTTTTTAATTCGAAATCAATATGTGCCGGCAGATGCGCAGCAATTCCGTGAAAAAACCTTAAATTTGCTTAATCAATTTGAGCAACAAGCTAAAAAGCTACAATTTTCAGCTGATGATATTCATGATGCTAAATATGCATTTTGTGCATTAATTGATGAAACCATCGTAACGCAACAAGATCCAAGCTATTTTAATTTACAAAATGCTTGGTTGATTAGCCCATTGCAATTGAGCTTGTTTGGTTCTCAGTTAGCGGGCTATCGCTTTTTTGAAATTTTGGAGCAATTGCGAAGCCGTGGAAAAGAACGACTAGCTGCTCTTGAAGTATTTCATTACTGTCTTTTACTTGGTTTTCAAGGTAAGTACCGCATTGAGTCTATTGAAAGTCTTAACCACTTAGTATCACGAGTGGGTGATGAGATCGACTATTTAAAAGGGAAAAAAGTTGCATTTTCGCCGTTCTCGGCAATTCCCGATCAAATACGAAATATTATTCATCGCGAAGTGCCTTTCTTTTGGATTTTGATCTTTTTATTGATTTTTGCATTACTTACCTTTGCAGGCTTAAGATTTATGCTGAACAATCAAAATGATAAAGCATTATCTAATTATCAAAATGTGATTTCTGCTCCTCAAGAGCAAGCGCATATTACAATTTATTTACCTTGATGATGGTACGAAATGGCTCAGGAAAAACCAACTTCTATTCGAGTTTTACAATCGAATAAAAAAAAGCCGAAATCACCACTACTTTATATTGTGATTGGTGTAATTGCAGGGGTGTTTGTCAGCATCTCGCTATTCCTGTTCTTGTCTCAACCGAATTCGCCGGAATCAGCAGCAATTGATAGTAAATCAACAGAAGAGCAAATTTTAAATCAAGATGCTGCTCATTCTTCTGATGAACAAAATCAGGTTGCTATAAGCCAAGACAATGAAACAGACTCAATGAGCCGTGATGGCTTTGAACAGCCAAAAGATAATGAATTAAGTAATATCTTTAAACCTGTTCCGCATAAAACTGTTGCTGCGAATGAACAGCGAGTTTCACCATTTGATGAACAGCTAACAGGTGAGAAGAAAGCTCAAGTTGTGCCTCAATTACAGACAAGCGTAGCTAAAACGACTCAACCTAAAGTACAGCCAGCTCAGCAAAAAACAGTGGGTAAGCCGCAGCAGCAAGTGGTACAGGCTAAACCCGTAGTTGAGAGTAAAGCTCCAGCCGAACCAGAACCTGAGGTTGAACCGCCTAAAGCATCGGTAGATATTAAAATTACACGAAGTCCTTTTGCCGTGAATTAATGAACTGATGATGATCTTTCTCATTTTCTTTTGCTTTACGTGCTTGGCAATTGGTTTAGCATTTTTAATGTCTTATGAACTAAGGAGTAGAAGCAAAGATTTCGTCTTGTCATTACTGCCACAAGGCCGTAAACAGCTGAATCAGGTGAAGCAATTTGCTCAAACGATGAATCAGGCAGCTGCTCCTGAAAAATTACAATCTCATTGGCATTTACAGCAATGGTGGATTGTAATTGCAGGCTTTTTTTTGTTTGCCAGTATATTAATTTTTGCTTTTACTCGTCCGATTAGTTCAACTCGAATTGAAGCTGAATATCTGAAAAAAACTGACCCTCAAATCTATGCACTTTTAAATGGTGAAATATTATCACCACCACCAGAAGTGGATGAAAGCTTAATTGAGGCCGCAATTGTTGAGGCGACGCAGTTAGAACAACAATATTCGTCTCAAAATAGTGGAGCTATTAATTCT
The DNA here is from genome assembly GCF_000399685.1 of Acinetobacter pittii ANC 4050. Taxonomy (GTDB): domain Bacteria; phylum Pseudomonadota; class Gammaproteobacteria; order Pseudomonadales; family Moraxellaceae; genus Acinetobacter; species Acinetobacter pittii_E. The sequence goes on along the minus strand of NZ_KB976987.1, from coordinate 1,557,971 downwards.
TCACCGATTGATAATGCAAGTTTCGATGGTCGAGCTATTCTGGACACGACTTTAGTTGATCGTAAATGGGACAAAATGAACCCACGTTATAAACAGCGTTTACTCATGGTGTTTAAAATCATGAAAGAACAATATGGTTATGAGTTGGTTCTATTAGAAGGTTATCGTAGCCCCGCACGTCAGAATATGCTGGCGGGCAATCCTAACACGACTAGAGCGAGGGGGTATCAAAGCTATCATCAATTTGGTTTAGCTGCTGATGTAGCATTTAAACGAAATGGGAAAGTGGTTATTTCTGAACGGGATCCATGGGCGATGCAAGGCTATCGGTTATATGGACAAGTTGCCGAATCGGTGGGGCTTACTTGGGGTGGACGTTGGAAATCTATCCAAGATTATGGGCATACCGAATTCCGTATGCCGGGCTTAAGAAAAACTCAAGAAATGGCGGAAAAACTTATTGCTGAAAGTTCGAATGATATAAGTTAAGAATTGATTGAGGATTGAAAACGTTTTTGTAAAACAGACGTCATTTTATCTACAAGCTGGGAAATGATCCCAGCTTTTTCCCACGTGTAAATTGAAACGACCATAGGTGGTACAGCACCCAATGAATCATATCGACGTACTCTACGTCCATTGGTCGTAGCTACAGGCAATAAAGATAACCCTAATCCTGTTTCAACACTAACTAACACGCTTTCTAGACTACTACCAGTAAAAGCAATATACCAACGTCGCCGCTCACGTTCTAAGGTTGCGAACATTTCGTCCCTATAAAGTCCTCCTTGAGGAAAAGTGACTAAACTCACGGGGTCGGCCCATGGAATCTTTGAGTTTTCACTTGCAAACCATGCCATTTCTTCTGGGAATGTCGCGTGATGATCAGCACTGGCCGCGGGTTCTTTGACAATAATAATATCGAATTCCCCATTCCGATAACGTTCTGTTAGGTTTCGACTTAAGCCCGAGGTTACGTCTAAACGAATAGAACGATGCTCTTTGGCAAATATACCGAAAACTTCAGCCATTGCAGAACTCATCATATCTTCTGGTAAACCAATACGAATAGGAATACTTCCTGCCGGATCTTTAAGTAGGGCCTCAGCTTCTTGTTGAAGAGTCAAAATCCTTTGTGCATAACCAATCAGATATTCTCCCGAAACGGTCAATTTGAAAGGTCTTGCTGTTCGATCTATAAGCGCATGACCCACTGATTCTTCAAGCCGTGCTAACTGCTGACTAATCGTTGATTGAGTCAGGTGTAATCGATCAGCAGCTGCAGTAAAACTGCCCGTTTCAAAAATAGTGACAAAAGCACGTAAAAGGCGAGGATCAAACATATTATGCACCGCTACGTTTAAAAGCAGATTAGATAAGTATTTATAATCTTAATAGTATCGATTAAATAATTTAATTTCCAAATACTTTTGGTGATGTTTATTCTATTTGCAAAATGTTTTGCCAAAAGTTTTTATTGGGAGGCCACCATGCGTAAGTCACTAATATGGATGAATCTGATCGTCGCGTTAGGGGCTTTAGGTTTTACAAATATGACGAATGCAATGAGTGAGTACCCTTTACATCAGGCAGTGATAAATAACGACACTCAATCTATAAAAAAGATTTTATCTCAAAAGGCTTTAATTGATGAGCGGGATGAAACTGGTTCGACTGCTTTGATGGTCGCAACAAGAGCAAATAATGTACATGCTGCTCATATGCTGATAGAGGCGGGTGCCGATGTAAATGCAAAAGATAATATTCAAGACAGTCCGTATTTGTACGCCGGCGCACAGGGATATTTAAAAATTCTAAGAATGACACTCATGCATGGTGCGAACTTAAAAAGTACTAATCGTTACGGTGGGACTGCGCTCATTCCCGCAGCGGAGCGAGGCCATGTTGAAACAGTTCGTACATTAATTGCCTCTGGTGTAGATGTTAATCATGTCAATAATTTAGGGTGGACCGCATTGCTTGAGGCCATTATTTTGGGCAATGGAGAATCAAAATATCAACGCATTGTAGAGCTTTTATTAAAAGCAGGTGCCGATCCGAACTTAGCAGATAAAGACGGCATTAAGCCATTACAACATGCACGTTCACGAGGCTACCGCGAAATTGAAAAAAGACTTCTTGCAGCTGGTGCAAAATAAAAAGTGAGAGTACATGATGGAAAAAGGTGAACAGTTTTTACGTAATGCGATGGAGCTTGCCTATAACAATATTGAAAAAGGTGGCAGACCATTTGGAGCTGTTGTTGTAAAGAATGGAGAAATTATTGCTTCAGGCGTAAATCAGATTCTGACAACCAACGATCCCACCGCACATGCCGAATTACTGGCAATTCGTGCAGCCAGCCAAGTTTTAGGATCTGCCAATTTAGAAGGCTGTTCTGTGTATGCAAGTGGCCATCCATGCCCAATGTGTATGGCTGCAATGCGTTTAGCAGGTATCAAGTCGGTGAGCTATGCATATTCTAATGAAGATGGAACACCATTTGGTTTATCTACAGCCGAAATATATATTGAGCTTGCCAAGCCGTTTTCTGAGCAATCAATGAAAATTCAATATATACCGATCAGAGTTGAAAACCGCACTGATCTTTATGTGCATTGGAAGAATTATCAGGCCAAGAATTTAGGCTCAGAAGAATGAAGCAGTCTGGAGTTTTTTTGACTCGTCCCATGCTTGTTGTAACGGTAGCTTTGGTGGGCCTTAATTTAAGACCATTTATCACAAGTATTGGACCATTGATTGCCAATATTCGAACAGCCACTGGCTTAAGCCTACAAGGAATGGCACTACTTACTTTGCTACCGATGATGCTTATGGGGCTTGTTGCATTTGTTGGGCCAATATTGCAGAACTATGTGGGCGAACGAAAAGCTATTGTTGGTGCATTACTTGCTATTTGTGCGGGATGTGCTGTCCGTTTTTTATTACCTACAGCCGAAGGATTAATTATTAGTGCAATAGTAATTGGATTTGGCGTTGCGATGATACAAGCGGCTTTTCCAGGCATGATTAAACGAGAATTTAGCCAATATATAGGTCCGATGATGGGGCTTTATTCAGCTATGCTCATGGGCGGTGGGGCGTTAGGAGCATGGTTAGCTCCCATAATTTCAAATATAACGGGCTCTTGGTCGATTGGACTGGCTTCTTTTGCTATTCCAGCTTTATTTGCATTTATATTGGCACTGGCTTTTTTACCTACAAAAGTTGGCTCATCCATTCATCGTGCGCCTGTAAGAAAATTATTAAATCAACCTCGAACTTGGTTATTAATGGCTTGTTTCGGGCTTGTAAATGGGGGCTACTCATCAGTCGTAGCTTGGTTAGCGCCTTCTTTTCAAGATCAGGGGTGGAGCGCAGCGCAAAGTGGACAACTACTTGCTTTATTGGCCTTGGGCCAAGCAGCTTCAGCACTTATTTTGCCCGTTTTAGCAAGAAAATATAAAGACCGACGTCCATGGCTATGGTTTACGTTAGCTATGCAAATGGTTGGGTTTGCAGGAATGGCTTTTATGCCTGAGTTTGCCTCTATACTTTGGGCAATTTGTTTAGGCGCGGGTTTGGGAGGATGTTTTGCCTTAACGCTTATAGTTGCATTAGATCATTTTGATGAGCCGATTTATGCAGGTGCTTTATCTGCACTGATGCAAGGCGGTGGTTTCTTATTGGCAGCAATTCCGCCATGGATTATTGCAATTTTGCATGATCTTACGGGGGCTTACAAAGCGGGATGGCTTTTCCATTTAGCCAGTGTGATATTAGTAGTTATTTTAGTGATTAGATTGGCGCCTAAAAGTTATTTTAAGCTGAGTCTGTAAAACGAACGTTGAGTTAATCGTGATTCTTTTTATAGAGAATTACCGATTCTAAAACACAAGTAAATCAGGAAATAGTGATACGATAGAACTGAAAATTTCCCGCTTTTAAATGAATACAACAATATTTGATTTTTATGACTTCTTCTTTGAAACAGCTTACTTTATTCAATCAAGGCCTAGGAAAAACTAGTCGATTTGCCAAAGGTTTGGAAGGCACTTTACAGGCGATTGAGCATTTAGGATATGTGCAGATTGATACCATATCGGTTGTAGAGCGAGCTCATCACCATATATTGTGGAGCCGAGTGCCTGATTATGATCTAAGTCATCTCAATAGTTTGGTACGCGAGCGCCAGATTTTTGAATATTGGTATCATGCCGCATCTTATCTTCCTATGAAAGATTATCGCTATGCACTGCCTGCCATGATGTCTGTTAGGAAAGGGGAAAGCCGTTATTTTAATAGAGGCGATCAGCAGCTTATGAATGAAATTTTGGCGCGTGTTGGTGGTGAAGGTAAAATTCGATTAAGAGATATTGATAAGAATAATAAAAAGAGTTTAGGAAACTGGTGGAATACCGGACCAGGTCGCCGTGCTTTTGAGCAGTTATATATGCAGGGTGACCTGATGATCTGTGAACGTAACGGAATGGAAAAGGTCTATGATTTGACCGAGCGCTGTTTACCTGAAAATATTGATTTAACTATGCCTACGCTTTATGAATATGCGCAGTATTTATTTAATAATACGCTTCGAGCACATGGTGCATTTACATGGAAACAACTGGTTCATTTAAAGAAAAATGATTTAAAAGAAACTATGCGTGCCGTGCTGATGGAGCAGATTGACGCAGGTGTAGTATCTGTAATCAAGCTTGAGAATGGTCAAACGCTATATGTTGATGCCGCCGCAATAGAACAAAAGCTTAATACTGAGTTCGGTTTAAAAATACTTTCACCTTTTGATAACTCGCTTATTCATCGTGACCGTTTAACTTCTTTATTTGAGTTTGATTATCGGATTGAATGCTATGTACCAGCGGCTAAACGGGTATATGGTTATTTTTGTTTGCCGATTCTATATCAAGATGAGTTAGTCGGCCGAGTAGATTGTAAAGCGCATCGTTCTATAAAAGAGTTAGAAGTAATTAGTCTACATCTAGAAAAAACAGTAAAAAATAAGGAGCTTTTCTTTTTCGAATTGGAGCAAGAGCTCAAGCGTTTTGCAGCGTTTAATCAATGCTCAACTATTAATGACAAAGTGATTAAGCTTATTCTTGCTAAGATTTAAACACCAAAAGCATTCCAGCTTTTGGTGTTTTTTACTTTCTTTAGTTCAAAGGCATACGATATTCAATAATCCCTGGTTTTTGGGCAATCCAATCGTAAAGCTTTTGGGCTGTGTGGTTGCTTTCTTGAGTATGCCAATATAAACGTTCACAGTGATGTGCAATTGCTTGCTTCTGTACGTATTCAATAAGTTGCTTACCAATGTGTTGACCACGGACTTCAGGTGAAACATAGAGGTCTTCTAAATAACAATAATTATTTTTTGCCCATGTTGAACGATGAATAACATAATGCACAATTCCTAAAACCTGCTCACCTTGTTTAGCAACAGCACAATAAACGGGTTCATTTTCATCGAAAAAGCGTTCCCAAGTCACTTTCGTGACGTGAAGAGGTAAATTGACCTGATAAAAATTTTGATAAGCAAGCCAATATTTTTCCCATTGTGAATAGTCCTGCTGTTGAACAGGGATGATTTGAATATCTTGATTTTGCATAATAATTACACTCTATTTTAAAGTAATGGAAAATGGAAAACTAGAGTGTAGTTTTGATAGTGGTATTTTTATAAGGTACACTTTTGATATTTTTTACAGTACCAGTTTGTTATGGCAGCTTCGATTTCGGCATCTTTCCCACATTTGATTTTGCCAAAAGGGCAGATTAAAGATGGGCTATATTCGGCTTTGCGTGATGCTATCTTAGATAGAAGACTATCTGCCGGAACAAAATTACCCTCAAGTCGTGCCCTAGCAGAGATGATGTCAATTTCAAGAAACTCTGTATTGGCAGCTCTTGAACGATTACTTGATGAGGGATATTTATTTACCAAACCAAGTTCGGGTACCTATGTTGCTGAGGTTGTGCCAGATCAGTTAATACATGTTCAAGAAAATTCAAAAAAAACGTCTAAAAATAATCATCAATCCTTAAATATTAATCCGAATATGGAAGCATTATTAACTTCATGGCTAGAGCAGTCGTGGTCAAGTCAAAAGAAAAAAATGTTCCATGTGGGGGTAGGTTGTGTTGACTTATTTCCTCATCAACTTTGGGGAAAGTTATTAAATCAAGCTTGGCGGCAGTCGTATTATCAGCTTGGTCAATTTCACGACCCGCGTGGCTATTTGCCTCTACGTCAGGCAATTTGTGAATATGTTCGCTCCACCCGAGGGCTGAACTGCAAAGAAGAGCAAATTATTATCGTAAATGGGACGCAGCAAGCTATTCATTTAACGGCCTATGCTTTACTTCAAGCAAATGATGAGGTGTGTTTAGATGAACCAGGCTATGACGCTGCTTTTAACATTTTTCGAAGTTTTGGTGCACAGGTAAATTTAGTTGAAAGTGATGAAGAGGGGATGCTAGTCTCTGATATTATTCATCGTTATTCAAAAAGCAAACTGGTCTATACAGCACCTTCACATCAATTCCCTGTAGGTGGAACCTTAAGTCTTGCCCGCCGTTTTTCGTTACTCGATTGGGCATCTCAACAAGGGAAATGGATTTTTGAAGATGACTATAATAGTGAGTTCCGCTATGGCACACATCCTATTCAAGCTCTACAAGGTTTAGATCAGCAGCAAAGAGTTATTTACTCTGGTACTTTTACCAAAATGATGTTTCCAGAATTTCGGTTAGGATTCATGGTTGTGCCTGAAGCATTAATCGAAACCTTTAGTGCAGCAAAATACTATACGGATGTTCGAAGTTCTTATTTAGAGCAAGTGGCTTTGTCTCAATTTATACAAAAAGGTCACTATGCTCGGCATGTGCGCAAAGTTCGAAAAGCTTGCTATGAGCGCCAACAAGCCTTGATTAAAACTATTGATGAGCATCTTTCAGATGTGCTTAGTGTTCAACCCACAGATTCAGGTATTCATGCAGTGTGCTGGTTAAAAGGTGAGAGGACAGAGCAAGAATTTATTGATCAATGTTCAGCTCTAAACTTGGCTGTTCAACCACTATCAAGATATTGTCAGATGCCAAACAAAAAGGCCGCGGTACTTTTTGGCTATGCGGCCCACACACCTAATGAAATTATTGAAAACATTAAAAAAATTGCACAATTTTTACAAGAAAAATAATAGCCTAAGTTTTGTTATTTAGATAAATTTAATCATTTTTTAAATGCTTAAATACGAATTTCTATGATGATCAATTGGTTATATGAAAATAGAGAGGTTATTAAAATTTTTAAAAATTAATTTTAATTAATATTATTTTAAGCTAGCACAATTAATCTAACTACATCAAAGCTTATTTAGTACACCTTTTGGCCACATTCTCCAGATGTGGCCGTTTTTTTATCAAAAATAAATATAGTTCCGAATAACTTAATTAATTCTTAAAGAGAAATAAAAATTAATCTTCTTCCATGGCATTACTATAAAACTTAACACCTAATTTAATTCGATCTCGACCATTACTCATACGCCAACGGTTGGTATCACGCAAAGAATATACACAGCCGCAATATTCCTGTTGGTAGAATTCCTCTCGCTTACTAATTTCAATCATTCGACTAGAGCCACCATTTTTGCGCCAGTTATAATCCCAATATTGAATATCGGGATAATGAGATGCTGCCCGAATTCCGCAGTCATTAATTTGAGCCATATTCTTCCAACGAGAAATTCCTAGCGAACTACTGATGAGACTAAAGCCGTGTTCATGTGCGTAAAGGGCAGTTCGCTCGAAACGCATATCAAAACACATGGTACAACGAATGCCGCGTTCGGGTTCATCCTCCATACCTTTGGCTCGGGCAAACCAATTATCCGTGTCATAATCTGCATCGATAAATGGGATATTATGCTTTTCTGCAAAACGAATATTTTCTTCCTTACGGATTAGATATTCTTTTACTGGATGAATATTAGGATTATAAAAAAATATTGAAAATTTAATTCCAGAATCAATCAATGCTTCCATGACTTCTCCTGAACAAGGAGCACAACAAGAGTGAAGTAATAATTGATCATGTCCAGATGGGAGTTCTAATTTTAAACGTTGAGTTGCCATAATAAAAAATTAAATTGCAATTCTAATAATTATATATTTGGAGTTTATATTATGTGAACTGAATTATTTTCAATTAAAAGTGAAATTAATTTAATATTTAAAAATAATTTATTACTCCATTTAATATTAAGTTAAATATAGTGAAATAAGTATATTGTAAAGTATTAAGAATTAATTATATGCCATATTTAATTTCTCTGTCTTTTATACTATATGACAATATAAAATATATAAGATTTTTATATTTATGAAAATAATAAACCTAAAATTTTGTTTGGTAAGTGGTTGATGTATCTGGATATAATTTATAATTTTATGGTTTTTATTTGTGATGTACATCACAAATAAACCTTATTTTTTCAATTAAAATATTTCTTTAGATTTGTAGCTTTAATAAATCTATACTATAAAATTCAATGTGTTTTTAAACTTAAGCGTGTGATAATTTGAGATATGAAAGATTGGCAATGTAAGTATTGTAATGGTTACATTATGGTTAATCATTCAAAGATCAGCGTAGGAGAAAAAGTTTACTTTTTGGTATATAAATTTGATGCAAAGAATGAACGAAAAAAATTATATAAAAAGGGAATCGTTGTTGCTCGTTACGATAATATACTTCACATTGAGTCACGTAAAAAAACTTATAAAATCGAACAAGCTAAGGTCTATCCTCTAGGAGCACCAATGCCTTTTGTTTACAACATGTTTTGGATTTGCGGATGCCCATGTACTCTACAAAATTAATTTCTTAACTTTAAATGTTAGCAACTCATTTTATAGACTTCCTAAATTAATAATCTCATCACATTTATCCTCTCAGGTTTTATCGAAAAGTTAAGGCCAACAAACTCAGAAAAATGGCTCTTAGCAGTCAAGTTGCTTGGTTTATTCATTTGACAAAACACAGAGGCTCTCTTATAACCTCGAGTAAAGTTGAGGTCAATCATGATAAGCGAAAATAAAAAAGCTGACCCTAGTCGAGTGTTGACAGTGGGTGAAGTAGCAAAAAGGAGTGGAGTTCCTGTCTCGACTCTGCATTTTTATGAAGCGAAAGGGCTCATAAAAAGTCTAAGAACGAATGGTAATCAACGCCGTTTCCCATTAATCGTTTTAAGATATATTGCGATTATTAAAGTTGCTCAAAGAGTAGGGATTTCCTTAGATGAAATTAAAGCAGCTCTTAGTGCATATCCTATGGGAAGCAAATTAACAGCCAAACAGTGGAAAGAGTTATCAAGCCATTGGCGAAAAGATCTGGATGAGCGTATTCAAAAATTAACTAGACTCCGCGATGAAATGGACTGGTGTATTGGCTGTGGTTGCTTGTCACTAGAGCAATGCCCTTTAAGAAATCCTGAAGATGTTTTAGGACAAGAAGGTTCCGGTGCACGAATTTTAGAAAGACCTTAATTACAATATTTTAATAATTGTTTTTAGGACAGAATATTTTAAATTCCAATCAATTAAAGAGCGGTTAATAAAATTGCTAAGAGAGTTTTTTATTGTAAACAAGACCCATGAAACATGAATTTTTTTGATATCTTTATTTTTTTTATTAAGAAGCAAAAATTTATGAAAAAAATTATCTTTCTTGGTTTAGCGCTTGTTTCGTTAACGGCTTGTTCATCTGCACAACATAAAGATTCAACTCCACCAAAAATTGGTTCACCAAACCCAGCTAGTCAATATTGTGTTGAACAAGGCGGGAAATTAGAAATTAGAAATGAAGCAAATGGACAGGTTGGGTATTGTCATTTACCAAACGGCCAAGTCGTTGAAGAATGGAAATTATTCCGTGATAATCAAGCAAACTGTGTAGCAGAAGAAGCTCAAAAATTGATAGGTCAATCTGGACTTACTGATGACCAAATTAAGCAAAAAACTCAATCGGAAATTGTGCGTAAAGTAGCTCCAGGTCAGCCTATGACTATGGATTATCGTACAAACCGAGTTACAGTGACTATTGATCCAGCAACTAAGAAAATTACTCAGGCAACCTGTGGTTAATTAAGCTTTGCTAAATTAAATCGTGAAATAAAAGTCTGCTGAAATGCAGGCTTTTTTTATTAAGTAATAAAAAAAAGCCTCTAGCGGACTAGAGGCAGAAAAACTTCAGATGCAAGAACAGGTGAATTATGCATCTGAGTTAAGTAGGTTGTATCAAACCATGTAAAGCACTTTACCAGTAAAAATGAATAAAAATAGAGAGGTGCGACTAATGGCTAATGTTCTGTGGTCGTTTTTTATACGCTTTAATACTGAAAAATGGACTGTAATTTATAACAGTCCATAAGATAAATTTTCGATTCTGTAAATTAGTTTTGATTGATTGCGTAAATTTTCAAATTTCTACTGTTTATTTATTACTAGAACTTTATTTCTTGGTGAGAACAATAACGCATAGGAAAATAAGAATTAAACCTACATAACTATGCATTGTTAAACTTTCACCTACTACAACAACTGCTAATAATGCTGCAACTGGAATTTCGACGAGTGCTAAAGTCATGGCTTGACTCGCAGGAATTCTTTTAAGACCAAAGCTAAAAAATAAATAGCCCAAAAACATAGGAACAATTGGAATATAAATCGCAACCCAAAGGTTTGTTGGGTAATCAAATAGGTGAGTTGCTGTAATAAATAATGTAGGTAATAACAGAACTGCGGAGATACCGAAAATCACTCCCATAGCAGCTCTTGAGTCGACATCTTGACGAATTAGGGTTCTCATTATCCAAGAATATGTTGCATAGCTCAGGCTAGAGAGTAAGCCAAAAAATACACCTAAAAGACGATCAGATTGTACGACTTGTTGTTGATGACTATGTTCACCTGAATACGAAAGTAGGACGACTCCTAAAAAGCCTAAAATAAAACTAATAAGCCATTTTATAGAGAGTTTGCGTTTATCTAATAACCATTCGAGCATGACCGAAAACAAAGGAGCACAGCCAATTGAAATGACTGTACCGATGGAAACACCCGCTAACGAGACCGATGAATAGAATGCGAAAGGGCAAAGAATTGAAACAACAACGGCAATAAATACTTTCTTTTTATAGTTAAAAAGCTTTCGGTAATCTTTCTTAATTGCTTTTAAACTTAAAAATGTGTGAATTAACCCTCCAAAACCTACAGATATAGTGGCAATCACGACAGGACTAATGCCTTTTGCAAAAGATGCTGCGGTACCGGCAGTACCCCATAAAAATGCAGCAAATAGTACAGATAAGAAACCCGTATAATAAGTTAGGGAAAATTTTGTTTCTGTTGGCGCATTCATATGAAGTGACTCAAACTTAAAAAGTTTTATGCAGCACAATTTCTACAAGATAAGCCTGACTGATCTTGTAAAAATAATTGAGCTGAATGGATAGGAACCTTTTTGACGGTTATCCGTCAATGGAACAGTATATGCAAATCATACAATTTTGCTGAAGAATTTATCATTCAATTTAATAGAAAAATCTACTATTTAAAAAAATAGAAAATGTTGTATTGATTGCGTTGTTTTTAGGCTATGAGCCATTTATTTTCAGTGCTTTATAGACGGTTTAATGATAATTTTAGAACTATCCGAAAGGACATAATAATGACGAACATACGAATAATAATGAATCGAAGGTAGGACCACGTGTTTATTAGTGTATTTGATCTTTTTAAAATTGGAATCGGCCCATCTAGCTCCCATACAGTTGGACCAATGCGAGCGGCATACAGTTTTGTGGATGATTTATTGAAGCAAAACGATTTACAAGCAACGGTAAGAGTTCAGGTGAAGTTATACGGTTCGCTGTCGGCAACTGGTGTTGGTCATGCGACAGATAAGGCTGTTCTGTTAGGTTTAATGGGTTTTGATCCTGAACATATTGATACCCAAGTAAGTACAAGCTTGATTGAAGATGTTCTTGAAAATAAAGCCATCCAGCTTAATCAGCAAAAGACTATTTCTTTTGACTATAAGCATGATGTGCTTTTTTTAGATGAATCTTTGCCTTATCACCCCAATGCAATGGAACTGATTGCGTATAACGAGGCTCAAGAAATTTTATATGCAGAAACTTACTATTCGGTTGGTGGCGGTTTTATTGTTAGCCAAAGGCAATTAGCAACAACTCAAACTGAAACTAACGACGTTAAGGTTCCATATCCGTTTCACAGTGCGGCTGAGCTTTTAAGCTTATGTAGAACTCATCATTTATCAGTGAGTGAGTTAATGCTTGAAAATGAAAAAAGCTGGCGTAGTGAAGCTGAGATTCGTAGCAAGATTATGGAAATCTGGAAAGTGATGCAGCAATGTATTCACAACGGATTAATTAATGAAGGCATATTACCGGGCGGATTAAACGTAAAACGTCGGGCTAAAAAAATTCACGATAAGTTATTAAATAAGAAAAACTCAAACCTGATTGTGACGACTTTTCATGCGATGGAATGGGTCAATTTATTTGCCTTAGCGGTAAATGAAGAAAATGCTGCTGGCGGTCGAGTAGTGACGGCACCTACAAATGGGGCCGCAGGAATTATTCCGGCGGTTTTATATTACTACGTGACTTTCTCTAAAGACTTTTCCGAAGATAAAGTGGTTCGCTTTTTTTTAAGTGCGGCAGCCGTTGGCATTTTATGTAAACTCAATGCTTCTATTTCTGGTGCAGAAGTAGGGTGTCAGGGCGAAGTCGGCTCGGCGTGTGCGATGGCTTCGGCGGGTTTAGCCGAGATTTTAGGAGCATCACCTGAGCAAGTGGAGCATGCGGCTGAAATTGGGCTTGAACATAATTTAGGGTTAACGTGTGACCCGATTGGTGGTTTGGTTTAGGTGCCTTGCATTGAACGAAATGCAATTGCAGCCGTAAAAGCCATTAATGCAGCCCAAATGGCACTTCATGATGACGATGAACACTTTGTCACACTAGATAAAGTCATTCAGACTATGAAGGAAACAGGTAAAGATATGTCTGAAAAATATAAAGAGACTTCAAAAGGCGGTCTCGCTGTTAACGCCATTGAGTGTTAAAAAAATGAGATGGGGACGAGGTGACCCCATCTCATTTTAAACATTAAGCCTCGCGAGCAACTAAAGTTAAAATGTCGTAAGTTGCGACAAGTTCACCGCGTTGGTTTTTGACTTTAATATCCCATACCACAACGCCATGTGCAGGCTGAGACGGGTCTTTTTGTGGTTTAGGTGTTTTTTGTTTACAGGTGAGTTCAACTTGGATTGAGTCACCAATTTTAACCGGTTCAACAAAACGTAAGTTGTCCATACCATAATTGGCAATTACAGGGCCTTGTGCTGCATCTACAAATAGACCTGCTGCGGCAGACACAATGAAATATCCATGTGCTACACGTTCACCAAAGAAAGACTCGGCAGCTGCAATTTTGTCAGTATGTGCATAGAAGTAGTCACCGCTTAAACAAGCGAAATTGACAATATCAGCTTCGGTTACTGTACGACGCGCTGTTAATAAGCGTTCACCAATTACTAACTCATCAAAAGACTTTTTAAATGGATGTACGCGGTCTTCATTAACTTTTGAGCCAGCAGTCCATGAGTGGGTAATTTGAGTCAGGCTATTTGGAGAACCTTGAATTGCAGTACGCTGCATGTAGTGTTTAACGGCACGAATACCACCTAACTCTTCACCGCCACCTGCACGACCAGGGCCGCCGTGTACAAGATGAGGAAGTGGAGAACCATGTCCTGTACTTTCTTTTGCTGACTCTGCATCGAGTACATGTACACGTCCATGCCAAGGTGCAATTTTTTGAATAATCTGTTCGATATTCTCATCGTTATTTTTAACGACAGAAGCCACTAAGCTACCTTCACCACGTGAAACAAGATCGCTAAGCTCTTCAATGTTTTGATATGGCATGAGAGTACATACAGGGCCGAAAGCCTCTGTGGTATGAACATTCGTCGCTTGTAAAGGCTGTTCGCACACCAATAAAGTTGGAGCGAAAAAAGCACCTTTTTCAGGATGGTCCGCATTAAACGTAAAGCTATCATTGCCACCAAAAACAATTTTTGCATCTTTGCTAAGCTCGGCAACTTTTTCTGCAACGTCATGTTTTTGTTTAATGCTCGCTAAAGCACCCATGGTGGTTTCTTCTTTTTGAGGATCACCCACCACAACTTTAGCAAGTTTGGCGCTTAGCTTCTCTTGTACAGTCGTTAACAAGTTTTCAGGAACGAAAGCACGACGAATTGCAGTACATTTTTGACCTGCTTTTGTCGTCATTTCACGGAAGACTTCACGCACAAATAAATCGACAGTTTCTTCATTTGCCTCAGGGCTTAAAATTGCACTGTTTACCGAGTCAGCTTCCATGCTAAATGGAATCGAATATTTATTGAGGTGAGGGTGGTTACGTAGTTTTTGACCTGTGTAGGCAGAACCTGTAAACGTAACGCAGTCTTGTGGGCCTAACTGTTCTAACAAGTCATAAGTCTGACCGCAAATGAGTTGTAGCGAGCCTTTTGGTAATACATGTGCTTCTTCAATGGCTTTTACAACCGCTTGAGTTAATTGAGCACCATCGGTCGCGGGTTTAACAATACATGGCACACCTGCGAGTAGCGTCGGAGCGATCTTTTCAAGCATTCCCCAAATTGGGAAGTTAAAAGCATTAATGTGAACGGCAACACCCGCTTTAGGACTTAAAATGTGTTTAGCACCAAAAGTTCCATTTTTAGATAACTGAATCCAGCTGTCTTCGGTAATAATTTTTTCGTCATTGAGTTCACGGCGAACCAAACTTGAATAAGCAAATAATGTCTGGATGCCACCTTCAATATCAATCCATGCATCTTTACGAGTTGCACCTGTTGCATAAGCAAGCTTATAAAACTCTTCCTTACGTTCCAGTAAATATTGGGCAATTTGTTTTAAAGCATTAGCGCGTTGATGAAACGTCCAGTTAGCCAATTCTGAACCATTTTGTTTGGCATATTGAACAACACGTTTCATATCAATGCCATGACTACTTACGGCATAAATCGGTTCACCTGTAATGGCATGATAAACAGGACGTAGTTCTTCGCCCGTCGAATGCCATGTTCCATAGACATAAGAAGCAAGGTGAGGCAGTTGATGCTCAGACTGCTGAAAATCTGTGTCAGTTGAGGTTCCTTCTAGGTGTGCTTGTTCAAGCATGACCAAACTCCTTTTTTATGTGATACATCAATTATAAAAATTGCAAAAATATGATTCATAATTTCAGATTAATTTGTCAAAAAGTCAACTTTATTTTGATTTGAAAAAGTAAAAAGGTTTTTTATAGTTGATTTAAATTCAATAATTTCAAATATTTAATTTCAAATTATTGGTTGTATTTAATTTGATACTAAAAAAGTGATTGACTTTGTTTTTAGTGTATCGAAAAATAGATTTAAGGGTGATGCCTACAGGGAATGAAAGAATGGAAAACAACTACCAGAAATTTGAACAAAATATTGCCAATGAAATTACGATCGAGGCTAAGGATCAAATGCCTGATGCCTATCGTAAAACATTGATTCGTCAAATCGGGCAACATGGCCATTCTGAAATTGTAGGTATGTTGCCTGAAGGGAACTGGATTACTCGTGCGCCAACTTTAAAACGTAAAGCAGTTTTATTGGCGAAGGTACAAGATGAAGCGGGTCATGGTTTGTATTTGTACAGCGCAGCAGAAACTTTAGGCGCTGACCGTGATGACATGATGGAAAAATTAATTGATGGGAAAATGAAATACTCATCAATCTTTAACTATCCAACTTTGACTTGGGCAGATGTCGCTGCAATTGGCTGGCTTGTCGATGGGGCAGCCATTGTGAACCAAGTTGCACTTTGCCGTACCTCTTACGGACCATATGCACGTGCAATGGTACGTATCTGTAAAGAAGAAAGTTTCCACCAACGCCAAGGTTTTGAAGCCATGATGGCTTTGGCAAACGGTACACCAGAACAAAAGCAGATGGCACAAGATGCAGTAAATCGCTACTGGTGGCCAGCACTGATGATGTTTGGCCCAAGTGATGAGCATTCTCCAAACAGCGCACAAAGCATGGCATGGAAAATCAAACGTTTTAGTAACGATGAATTACGTCAAAAGTTCGTTGATAACACTGTGCCACAAGTGTTGCAGCTTGGCTTAGAAGTGCCGGACCCAGATTTAAAATTGAATGAAGAAACAGGCCACTATGAGTTTGGTGAGATCGACTGGCACGAATTTAATGAAGTGATTGCCGGACGTGGACCATGTAATCACGAGCGTATCGAAGCACGCCGTAAAGCATGGGAAAACGGCAAATGGGTTCGTGATGCAGCAGTGGTCTACGCGAAAAAGCAGCAGCTTGAAGCAAACAAAGTGGCTTAACAAGATTTATGGAAAAATTTGAGGAAATCAAAATGGAAGATAAAAACAACTGGTCGCTTTACGAAGTATTTGTACGTAGTAAACAAGGCTTAAGCCACCGTCACGTAGGCAGCTTAAGAGCACCTGATGATGAAATCGCACTGCAACATGCGCGTGATGTTTACACGCGCCGTAACGAAGGAATTAGCATTTGGGTGGTTCGTTCTGAACTGATTAAATCTTCACAGCCAGATGAAAAAGCTGAATTTTTTGATCCTTCTCTAGACAAGGTTTATCGTCATCCGACTTTTTACCATATCCCAGATGGCATTGAGCACATGTAAGGGGAATGGCACATGAATCAGTCAGTTTTATCTAAATTCTTATTACATATTGGCGACAGTCAACTGGTTTTATCGCAGCGTTTGGCTGAGTGGTGCGGGCATGCACCTGAGCTTGAAATTGATATTGCTTTAGCAAACATCGGTTTGGACTTATTGGGTCAAGCAAGAAACTTTCTGACTTTGGCTGGTCAATATGATGAAGCTCAACGTGATGAAGATCAGCTTGCATATTTCCGTACTGAGCGTGAGTTTTTAAACCTATTGTTATGTGAACAACCCAATGGTGATTTTGCTCAAACGATTGTACGTCAGTGGTTGATGGATCATTACCATCTTCATTTATTTACGGCTTTAGCGCAAAGCTCACTTCCTGAAGTAAGCGCGCTTGCAGTGAAATCTTTAAAAGAAGTGAAATATCACATCCGTTTTTCGACAAGCTGGATGGAGCGTTTAAGTTTAAGCACAGATGAAGCGCATCAACGTGTACAAGACGGTTTAAATAATTTATGGCGTTTTACCGCTGAGTTATTTGAACTGAGTGCAGACGAACAAGCATTAGTCGCACAAGGCGTGATTCCAGATTTTTCAAATGAAAAAGAACAATGGAACCAAACCATTGCAGATGAGCTTAAGCGCTTTGAATTAAATGTTGCTGTGAATGGTGCTTATCGCCGTGGTGCGAAACAAGGATTGCATACCGAGCATTTAGGTTATTTGTTGGCTGAAATGCAAAGTATTCAAAGAACTTATCCGGGCATGACCTGGTAAGACAAGGAGGTGAGCCATGCAAATGATTCGTCATTGCATCGACCAATGTTGGGATGTTCTACAAACGGTCAGTGACCCTGAAATTCCGGTTTTATCGGTTGTCGATTTAGGCATGATTCGCGGTGTAGAGATTAACGATCAACAAGAAATCATTGTTCGTCTAACTCCGACATATAGCGGTTGCCCAGCAACAGATATGCTCAAAGCACAAATTGTTGAGGCATTTACCGCAGAAGCTTTGACACCGGTCAAAGTTATGGTCGATTTGTCAGAAGCATGGACCACGGACTGGATGTCTGAAGCGGGTAAAAAGAAACTACAAGTCTATGGCATTGCACCACCTGAAGGGTTGGCGCATCAATGTGGGACCCATGTTCATTTAAATGATGGTGTCGAGTGCCCACGTTGTAAAAGCCGACATACCCGACTGTTAACAGAGTTTAGTTCTACCGCCTGTAAAGCACTTTATAAATGTCAGGACTGTCTTGAGCCTTTTGATTACTTCAAATGTATTTAAGTCTTTAGATAAGGAAATCAGCCATGAGCCAATTTGTACCATTAAAAGTAAAAAGTATTACGCCGCAAACCGATCAGGCAATTTGTATTGCATTTGACGTTGTACCTGAACAACAAGAACAATTTCAATTTCAACCGGGTCAACACTTAACCATTCGCCATTTAACCGAAGCGGGTGAAATCCGCCGTTGTTATTCAATTTGTAGTTATGCAGGCAAAGAAGACATCAGTATTGCGGTTAAAAAAATTGATCAAGGTCAATTTTCAAATTGGGCAAATGACCATTTAAAAGTGGGTGATGTGCTTGAAGTCATGCCACCACAAGGTGTGTTTTTTCAAAAAGCAGCTAAAATCGGCGGCCAAAACTATTTAGGCGTTGCTGCGGGTAGTGGCATTACCCCAATTTTATCAATTGTTAAGCAAGTCTTGTTTGAACAGCCTGAAGCTAAATTTACGTTGCTCTATGGCAATCGCTCATGGAAACAGACCATGTTTGCCGAGCAAATTATGGATTTGAAAGATCAGTTTAAAGAACGCTTTCAACTCATCAATATCTTTTCTCGTGAGTTCAATGACAGTGAACTCATGAATGGTCGTATTGATGAAGAAAAGCTAAAACAACTTTTTGATTTTGATGTGCTTGAAACGAGTTTTGATCATGTATTTGCCTGTGGTCCAGACGAAATGATGAATGCTGTAGAAAGCACCTTGCCGAACTTTGGTATTGCAAAAGAGCGCATTCACACCGAACGTTTCCATACAGGCCAAGCGCGTAAACGTAGTGTTGAAGCGGATGCAAACCGTAAAGAAGAAAAGGTCAACATCATTTTAGATGGCCGTGAGCTGATTGTTTCTGTAGCTCAAGATGATGAAAGTATTCTAGATGCGGCTTTACGCGCAGGTGCCGACTTACCGTATGCCTGTAAAGGTGGGGTGTGTGCGACCTGTCGTTGTAAGGTGCTTTCTGGCGAAGTCGATATGTTCCTTAACTATAGTCTTGAAGAAGATGAAGTTGAAAAGGGCTATGTGCTGAGCTGTCAAACCTTACCAAAAGGCTCAAATGTTCGTTTGAGTTTTGATGAATAGAGGCCGCCATGCAAGAGTTAATCAAAGCCAGTACAGCAACTGACGGTGTTTTGTTATTAACCCTAAACCGTCCGGAAAAAAGAAATGCTTTAAACAATGCAACATTGCAGTGTTTGTGCGAGTTGCTCGAAGAAGCTGAACATAATGCTCAAGTCAAAGCGGTGGTTTTAACAGGTAACGCTCAGTGTTTTGCTGCTGGAGCAGATCTTAGCGAATTGGCTGCAATGGACGCCGTGTCTTTGCAACTCGATATTCGCCCGAAGCTTTGGCAAAAGATTGATGCGTTTAGTAAACCACTGATTAGTGCAGTGAATGGCTATGCCTTAGGCGCTGGGTTTGAGTTGGTTTTGCATTCAGATATGGTCGTTTGTGGTGAGAATGCCCGTTTTGCTTTACCTGAAATTACTTTAGGCATGTTGCCGGGTGCAGGCGGAACACAGCGTTTAGCGCGCTTGGTAGGGCAACAACTCACCATGCGCTGGGCCATGACAGGTGAGATGATTTCGGCAAAACAGGCAGAGCAACATGGCATTTGCAGCCAAGTGGTGCCGACTGAATTAACCGTCGAATATGCGGTTCAACTTGCAGCCAAAATTGCCAAACAAGCGCCTTTAGCGATTCGCGTGATTAAACAATCAATTAAAAGTATTCATGAAACGACTTTAAGTCAGGGACTCAAGTTTGAACGTCAAAACTTTGTCTGGCTGGCGGCTACAAAAGATCGAAACGAAGGGATTAATGCTTTCTTTGAGAAAAGAAAGCCAGTGTTTAGAGGTGAGTGATGGACTATCAAAATATTATTGCTGAAGAAAAAAATGGTGTTGGCTACCTGACATTTAACCGCCCAAAAGCACTGAATAGCTTTAACGTTGATATGCACCGTGAAGTGGCTGAGGTTTTAAACCTGTGGACTAAAAATCCGGATGTTCGCTGTGTGGTGATTAGTGGTGAAGGTCGCGGCTTTTGTGCAGGGCAAGATTTAGGCGATCGTGTAGTTGACCCAAATGCTGAAGCTCCAGATTTAGGATATTCCATTGAAACTTACTATAACCCGCTCATTAAAACGATTGTAAATATGCCAAAGCCTGTGATTTGCGCCGTAAATGGTGTGGCAGCAGGTGCAGGAGCAAATATTGCACTAGCGTGTGATTTGGTGATCGCAGCTAAATCGGCAAACTTCGTACAAGCATTTTGCCGCTTAGGTTTGGTTCCAGACTCTGCGGGTACATGGTTTTTACCACGTGCTGTAGGCCATGCGCGTGCGATGGGCTTAACTTTGTTAGGTGACAAATTGCCGGCAGAAACCGCAAAAGAATGGGGCATGATTTGGGATGTGGTTGAAGACGCCGAGCTTAAAACTAAGGTCACTGAACTGGCAGAACGTTTAGCGAAACAGCCTACTTTTGGTTTATCTCTCATTAAAAAAGCCATTCATCAATCAAGTAATAACACTTTTGATGAGCAAGTGCTGTTAGAGCGTGATTTACAACGTATTGCGGGTCGTTCAGAAGATTATCGTGAAGGTGTACAAGCCTTTATGAATAAACGTGAACCAAATTTTAAAGGGCGCTAAACATGACAGATTTAGACTTATCTCGTGCCCGAATTGCCGTTATTGGTTCTGGCACCATGGGCATCGGCATTGCTCAGTTAGCCATCGTTAATGGGCACTCGACCGTTTTGTATGATCTGGACGCTCAAAAAGCACAACAAGCCGCCCACGGCTTGGAGCAAACGTTTAAAAAGCTAGTTGAAAAGAGCAAGCTTACACAACAGCAAGCTGATGAAGCCTTAGCGCGTTTAACTGTGGTCAACCAAGTTGAAGCCTTAAGTGATGCTGACTTAGTTATTGAAGCCGTTGTTGAGAAAAAAGAAGTTAAACAGTCTTTATTTAAGCAACTTGCTGAAATTTGTAGTGCGCAAACCATTTTTGCAAGTAATACATCTTCAATTTCAGTGACTGCAATTTCGGCTGGCATTGCTCACCCTGAGCGCGTAGTGGGTTTACACTTTTTTAACCCTGCGCCAGTCATGAAACTGGTTGAAATTGTACAAGGCTTAAAAACCCCAAACAGCTTATGTGTGGCTTTAAAAAACTTGATGTTGGGCTGGAAAAAAATTCCGGTACTCACCAAGTCAACTCCTGGTTTTATTGTGAACCGAATTGCACGTCCGTTTTATGCAGAAGGCTTTAGAGCGCTGCAAGAACAAGTCACCAGCTACGGCCAGCTAGACTATGCTTTAAAGCAATGTGGCGGTTTTGCGATGGGGCCGTGTGAACTTACCGACCTCATTGGGCAAGATGTTAACTTTTCGGTGACGCAAAGCGTTTATCAAGAGTTTTTTTACGAACCACGCTACCGTCCAAGCCTGATTCAAAAAGAATTGGTCGATGCAGGTGCTTGGGGGCGTAAGTCAAAACAGGGCTTTTATCACTATAACGAAAAAAATCAGTACGAGACTTTTCAACCTCAAGCTGTGACTGTCAAACCAGTTGATGCCCATATTCAGCTCAAAGGGACTTGGTCTCAGCTACCTGCTTTTTTAACGCGTTTGGGTGTAAAAAGCGGATCTGCGAGCGACGACAATATTCTTCAAATTGATGATATCGACTTACGTTTGAGCCAAGGTGAGTCAGCCAATATTCATTACTTGAGCCGTAAAGTGGTTTTAATGGATTGGCATCATGATTTTGAGCACGCAGAGGCTTTAGTACTGAGTCATAACGAGCTTTGTGAAGCAAGTGATCTGGCTAAAGTTGAAGCTTACTTTGCACAGTTTGGTATTAGCGTGATGTGGATTAAAGACCATCCGGCACTGTTAACCTTACGCACCATCGCTTTACTCATTAATGAAGCCTGCGAAGCAAGTTTACATGGTGTTGCGAGTCTGGAAGATATTGATAATGCCATGAAATATGGAGTGAATTATCCTAAGGGTCCTTACCAGTGGTTGACACAAATGGGCGGTGCTTATGTGCTCCAAACTTTAAATAACTTATATGCACTGTATGGAGAGGAAAAATATCGCGCGAGTATCTACCTCAAGCAATATGTAGCGAAAACTCAAAATATTGCTACTCAATATTCACGTGATATGACCGAATTTGCATAATCAGGAGTCAACATGGAAGACGTTTTAATTTGCGATTTTATTCGTACCCCAATTGGACGATATGCAGGTGCTTTAAGTGCTGTACGTGCAGATGATTTAGCAGCTTTGCCCATCAAATATTTAAAAGATAAACACTCGAACTTACCGTGGAATACAGTAGACGAAGTGTTTTTAGGATGTGCTAACCAAGCAGGTGAAGACAACCGTAACGTTGCACGTATGGCGACACTCTTGGCGGGCTTACCTGATACAGTTCCGGCCATGACGGTCAATCGCTTGTGTGCTTCTGGCTTAGATGCGGTAGGTCTTGCGGCACGCTCAATTAAAGCAGGTGAAGCGCAGTTTGTTTTGGCAGGTGGCGTTGAGTCAATGAGCCGAGCGCCATTTGTACAAGCTAAACCGACCGAAGCGTTTAGCCGTACACCTGAAATTTATGACACCACCATTGGCTGGCGCTTTGTGAATAAGCAACTGAAAGCGCAATATGGCACCGACAGCATGCCGGAAACTGCTGAAAATGTAGCTGAAAAATATCAGATTAGTCGTGAAGACCAAGATGCTTTTGCATTGCGTAGCCAACAAAAAACGGCTGCTGCACAACAAAACGGTTTCTTTAACGATGAGATTTTGCCTGTCGAGATTGTAGACCGTAAGAAAAACGTGGTTGTGGTGAACCGTGATGAACATCCGCGTGAAACGACACTTGAAGCACTCGCTAAACTAAAAGCGCCATTTAAAAAAGAAGGCGGCTCGGTGACTGCCGGAAATGCCTCTGGTGTAAATGACGGTGCCGCATGTGTGCTCATTACCAACCGTGAATTTGCAGATACACATGGTTTAAAACCTTTAGCACGCGTGATTGGCATTGCAAGTGCAGGAGTTGAACCCAAATATATGGGTATAGGTCCTGTTCCGGCTGTGCAGAAAATTTTAAAGCAGACAGGTTTAACGCTAGATCAGATGGATGTGATTGAGCTGAATGAAGCATTCGCAGCCCAATCGTTGGCTTGTATGCGTGAACTTGGGCTAAAAGATGACGATGAACGCGTGAACCCAAATGGTGGTGCGATTGCACTCGGACATCCGCTCGGTATGAGTGGTACACGTTTAGTGATTACGGCAACACGTGAGCTAAAAAAACGAGGTGGACGCTATGCACTTTGCACGATGTGTGTAGGTGTTGGACAAGGCGTCGCACTGATTTTGGAAAATTTAAATTAATTCAGACGGTTTTTAAAATTACATAATGAGGAGAGAGGCGATGGACAGCCTTACAACGGATAATGTTGAGCAATTAACACTTGCAGAGCTTAGAGAGCTGCAAACTAAACGGTTAAAGCAAACCCTGACTTTTGTATATGAAAATAGTCCGGTCTATAAGAAAAAGTTCGATGAAGCAGGTGTACATCCTGATGACTTTGTGACTTTAGACGATTTGGCAAAGTTTCCATTTACAACCAAACAAGACTTAAGAGACAACTATCCGTTTGGAATGTTTGCCGTACCGCAAGAGCAAATTGTGCGTTTACATGCATCATCAGGCACAACGGGTAAACCGACCGTGGTGGGTTATACCCAAAAAGATATTAATACGTGGTCGGATATTGTTGCGCGTTGCTTACGCATGGCAGGTTTAACTGCGAAAGATATGGTTCAGGTGGCTTACGGCTATGGACTGTTTACTGGTGGTCTAGGTGCACATTATGGTGCCGAGCGCTTAGGTGCAACGGTTATTCCAATGTCTGGCGGGCAAACTGAAAAGCAAGTTCAGCTCATTCAAGACTTTAAACCGACTGCAATTATGGTTACGCCATCGTATTGCGTGAGCATTATTGAAAAGCTCGAGCAACAATTTGGTACTGCACGTAATACGTCTTTAAAAGTAGGTATTTTTGGTGCCGAGCCGTGGACCAACGAACTGCGCCGTGAAATCGAAGAACGCCTCAATATTAAAGCACTCGATATTTATGGTTTGTCTGAAGTGATGGGGCCGGGCGTTGCGATGCAGTGCTTAGGTGAGGGCGAAGGGCTAACCATTTGGGAAGATCATTTCTATCCGGAAATTATTAACCCTGAAACAGGTGAAGTCTGTAAAGATGGCGAACTTGGCGAATTAGTCTTTACCACCATTACCAAAGAAGGTTTACCGATTATTCGTTACCGTACTCGTGATTTGACCCGCTTACTACCGGGTGAAAATCTGGCAATGCGTAAGATGGATAAAATTGTGGGTCGTAGCGACGACATGCTGATTATTCGCGGTGTGAACGTTTTCCCGACTCAAATTGAAGAGCAAATTTTGCAAGTTCCGCATTTAGTTCCAAATTATGAAATTTTGGTGACTAAAAAAGGCCATATGGATACTTTGCATATTCGTACAGAGATGTGTCATAACTGTACTATACAGGCCAATCAACTTGCTCAGGAGTTGATGAAACGTATTAAAACCATGATTGGGATTAGCGTTACTGTAGAAGTTGTGACAGAAGCGACCTTACCTCGTTCGGAAGGTAAGGCAAAGCGGGTAATCGATATGCGTCAGATTGCTTAACATCAAGATCATTCAGGGTATAGAATCTATACCCTGAAACTAAACGCCAAGACATGAGTATGAGTGCAAAAATACAGCAAATAATTGATTCTGTTATAAAGAATGAAACCTTAAGTGGAACTTCGCTTATTTCGACAATTTTTGGAGATTCTGTACTTCATCGGGGTGGAAATATCAGTCTTGCAAGCCTGATTCAGTTATTAGAGCTATTTGGTTTTAATGACCGTGCTGTGAGAACCTCTGTTTTTCGTTTAGTTAAAAATGATTGGTTATGTTCGGACAAAATCGGCAGAACCAGTTTTTATCGTATTACCGATTCAAGCCGTTCGACGTATTTGCAAGCCGAGCAACGCATTTACAACGACCAGATGAAAGAGTGGGACCATTATTGGGATCTTATTCTAATGTCTAGCCTCGACACTGAAAATAAAGCGTTGTTAAAGAAAGAACTTGAATGGTTAGGGTTTGCCAATATTTCAACCAACTTAATGGCTTATCCAGGTTGTAATCGTATTGAACTGCAACGCTTGTTGGTTGACTTAAATATGAGTGAGCAAGTGGTGGTGTTTAAAGCCGAAACCTTGCAGCTCTTTAATAATTCGGTCGATACCATTGGTCGTATGCTCAGAACCAACTGGCCAATTGATGAATTACGCCAAAGATATCTACAGTTTCTCGATATTTTTAGAGAAATTGGCGTGTTGCTGATGCAAGAAAACGAACAACTCGAACCAGTTCAGGCCTTTCAAATTCGAACTTTGTTGATTCATTATTATCGACGGATTTTATTAAAAGACCCTGCATTACCGCTTGAGTTATTGCCAACTGACTGGCCTGCGATTAGTGCACGAACGTTATCAATGAATATTTATAAAAAAGTATTTGAACCTGCTGATGAATACTTCTTGTCTGTTGCCGCAACAGCAGAAGGGCCAATGCCAAATGCCACAGCACATTATTGGCGCCGTTTCGGAGGTTTGGTTGCAACAAATGAGAGGTTAAATCATGCCTTGTTATAGTATTGATGGTGTTATTCCGGTAGTCAGCCCAGAGGCTTTTGTACACCCAACGGCTGTTTTAATTGGTGATGTGATTATTGAAGCGGGCGTATATGTGGGGCCATTTGCCTCGTTGCGTGCCGATTTTGGTCGTATTCATATTAAGCAAAATGCCAATATACAAGATAACTGCACCGTACATGGTTTTCCGCAAAGCGTGACGTTAGTTGAGGAAATGGGGCACATTGGGCATGGGGCAATTTTGCATGGCTGCCGTATTGGAAAAAATGTTTTGGTCGGCATGAATAGCGTAATTTTGGACTATGCCGAAATTGGTGAAAACACCATTATTGGTGCAAATAGTTTGGTCAAAACTAAAGATATTATTCCGGCAAATGTATTGGCAATGGGCAGTCCTGCCAAGGTTGCACGTGATTTATCAGAACAAGAAAAAAAATGGAAAACTAGAGGCACGCAAGAATACATTGAACTTGCACAGCGATGCTTAAACTCAATGCAAGAAGTTCAGCCTTTAACCTCAGAGTTAGATGACCGTCTGACCTATAAAGACTTTAATTCTTCAAACTATCAGATTAAACAAGATAGCGTTTAACGGTTTTTAATCAGTCGATTTCAATAAATATAGGTTTAACACTTAAGGAATACTCGCACGAGTAGGGAGACGTTTGTGCAAAAAATAGAAACTACTGCGGTTGATCAATTCGCAGAGCTATTGGGTGTACAAGTGCTGCATCGCAGTTTTGATGAAGCACGTTGTCAGCTTAATGTAAAAGACGAACATATGAATGCCTTGGGCGGCGTGCATGGTGGGGTCATATTTTCTTTAGCCGATATCGCTTTTGCGATGGCTTGTAATGCAGGGGATGCACCATATACGGGCCTACAGGCTGATATTCGCTATATGAGTGGTGCGAAAGATAGGGTGTTATTTGCAACGGCAACCAAGGTCGGAAGCAGTAAAAAATTTGCGCATTATGAAGTGTTGATAACAGACGGTTTGAATAATAGAGTCGCTTTATTTACATCTACCTGTTACAGACTTGCGCCGTGATATGAGGATAGTTTTGAACACAGTATGTCGAATCAGAAAAATACTCATAATAATTTTGTTTCGACAAAACTAATTCCTGGCTTTCATTGTAAAAAGTTAAGGTATAGCTTTTTAAGGTTTTCCCATTCGAACTTATATAAAATTTTCCTGATACTGGAACTTTCCATACTGATCCAACATTGTTTATTAAACCTTATGCCACATGTCAGAGTATATCCAACTCGAAAAATTTATCATAATTAAACTTTTTTAATTTTTGGTATAAGTAGTATGAAGAATTAATTTAATTATGAAACTGAAATAAAATAATTATAATTAAAATATTAATAATTATTAAATCTTAAATATAATTTTAATTGTTAAAAATAAATTAATAAAAATACTCTGGATTAAGCATAATTTTTACACTTAAATAAAATGTATTATAATTGTGCAATGCCTAAAGTTGATTTTAAATTTTCTTTGGTTTATTTGTTGATTATATTTTTTTTATATATGTATGTGAGGTTGATGTGGGTTTTTCGTTGAATGAATTGAAGCAAAAAAATTATTATAAGAGTTACCTGTTAGGTTTTATGTTGCTAATAATATATGCCTTATGTCATAAGTTAATTTATTCACAAGTAATTTTATTATCTGGTGTTGTTGCTATTGAGGTTGGTTTTATAATTTGGGCAATTAATTTTTATAAGGATAATATAAGAGGAAAGCCATTTTATATATTTGCGTTTAGTATAATTAACTTGTTTATATTGTGGTTTTCAAATGTTTATGCTCAGGAGTTAATTGTACAAAGTTTTGGTTTGCCAGCTGAAGATTTTAGTCTTACCTTACATTTATTAGTACTTCTTTGTTATATTCCAGCAGCAATAGCATTTACAATTTTTATCTTTATTATAATCTATTTAGGAATTTTTATATATTTGATATTATTGATGTTTAAAAACTACCTATATGTTTTTATTCATCCATTTTTAGTAATATCAGGTAGGGCTAATCTGAATTATAAAATTAATCTTGATCATAGGGTTTTTTTACATTTCTTGGCTTTTTCTATTAATAGTCTATTGTTGGCAGGAATGTTTCAATTTATTGTTAACCATCAATCTTCATTTTATCCATCTATTCGATATATTGCTTATTATGTAGATTATCAATATTTATATAATTATCCAAAGATCGACAAAGATAAAAGAACTAGATTGCATGCAAATAATTATTTTTTAATTATGGAAGGAAGTGGGCAGCATCTTAAAGTTATAGTAAAAAAATTAGAAGATTAATGGTTTGTAAAAATAGTCTATCATTGATAGACTATTTTTTATGAATTTTAATAATTTTATTTGATTGAAAATTTAATTTAGTTGTATTCTAGCCAACCATAATAGTGTATGTATAAATAAAAATATCTATAATAAATAGTAGGGAATTCATTTAACTATAATATTTTAAGCCTTCATTAGGCCTAATGATAAAAGCTGAATCTACAGTCAAGGATAGGTGCTTTTGTTTTTATCTAGTATATGATTAGATTTTTCTTACAAGATATTCCAAAAATTAGGTGCTTAAAAGATAAATGATTAAACGAACTTTGTGGTATCAAGTTGAAAAAGAGTATTTGCCAGTAACTCAAGAAGATTTACCTAATATAGATAACTCCTTAGTTATTCTAGGGGAAGCAGGTATGGGAAAATCTTGCCTGCTTGAGTGGTTAGGAAGCTTGGATAATTTTGCATATTGTACTGCTCGACAGTTAATCTATCGTCATAAACCTAATACTTTGCTAAATAATAAAAAAGTTCTTGTAATCGATGCTTTGGACGAATTGAGTTCATCTAAGGATGGAGATGGTATCGATTTAGTTTTGCAAAAATTGGGAGAACTTGATTATCCACAGTTTGTTTTGTCTTGTCGTGTAGCAGATTGGCGTAGTGCTACTGGTTTAGTAGCAATTAAAGAACAATATAATATTGAACCACTAGAACTTCATTTAAATCCTTTCTCTCAAAGTGATATGAATGATTTCTTATGTGAAAAAATAGGAAATGAGCAAGCACTGAATGTTGTGAACCATTTTGTAAACCTCGGCTTAGAAGGACTATTGGGTAATCCACAAACATTAAATTTGATTTCAGAAGTAGCTAGGTCGACTCAACTACCTGAAACATTAACTCAACTTTTTGAACAAGCAGTTGGCTTATTAAGAATTGAACATTCTGAACAGAAGATAGAAAGACAACTATCCAAAGAAACTGAACTTGAAGTAGCAGGAGCTGCATTTGGAAGTTTAATATTGTCAGCAAATGAAGCTATTGCTAGGAAGCCTATTCACAGGATTGATGATGGTGAATTGCCAATAAGTGAAATAAAAAGTCTTGAAAATGGACAGTATATTGAAAATGTAATTGGTTCTCGCTTATTTAAAGCTAATGGTGTTGAACGCTTTACCTATTTACATCGTAGGATAGGAGAGTTTTTAGGTGCTAAATGGCTAATTAAACAAGCAAATACGAGCCGTAAAAGAAAACGTCTTCTATCTTTTTTTCATGCATATCAGCTTGTTCCTGCTAATTTACGTGGTATGCATGCATGGTTAATTATGGATCATAATTTAGCTTTCGAAGTTATTAAATCCGATCCAATCGGAATATTAGAATATGGGGATGTCGATAATCTTTCAGTAGAACAAGCTAAAGTTTTATTGTCTAGTATAGAAAACTTAGCAGAAAATAATCCTAGGTTTTATAAACGAAATAGCTATCAGATTCGGGCTTTCACCACACCAGTTATTTTAAGCCAAATTAAAGATACTCTTTTAAATTATGAAATTTCTTTTACGTTTAGAATTTTTTTACTTGAATCTATTCAATCATTTCAATTGCCAGCTTATTTTATTGAAGTTTTAAAGAAGTTAGTTTTAGAGACTGAGATAGAGTATGCGATTCGTAAAGCTGCTGGTGAAACATTAGCAATTCAAAAGCAACTAATAGATTGGGAAGAAATTTATCTTAATCTCTCTAAATTTAATGATGAATCATCATTCCGACTAGCTTTAGAGCTACTACAAGATATTGGATATAACAGAATTGATAGTAAGCTAATAGCCACTTTAGCTTACTCATACTTAAAGACTGGAGAAACTGTTTCGGGACCACTTTGGTTTATCGAAATTGATCTACCTGATGGTCAAATAGAAAAATTTCTTGATGTTTTTATTGAATATTTAAAGTCAGAAGAAAACCAATTTCAACATGATGAAAGATATGAAATAAAGAATCTTCTATCTCATTTAATATTAAGAATTCTTAATTTTAAAGAAATTCCAGTTGAAAAATTATGGAGATGGCTTGAAGAATTTGATTATAGCTATGGTTACAATAATGAAAAAATAAAAGAATTAGAAAACTTTTTCCGGACGAATAATTTATTAAGACAAAAAATACAGAGCTTTGTCCTTCTTGAACTGACCAATGAGAAGCTTATAGGGCAACGATCTAGAAATCTTTCACAAGCATCATTAGGTCTTATACCGAATGAAAACGATGTTATTTTATTATTAGAAAATATGTTTTTAACTAATCCTAGGGATGAGCGTTGGAAAGAAATTGTTCAGTTATTACAACATGATGGTGAGATAGGTCAGGAAGCTCGTAATGTAGCACTACCTTTTACTAGAGGTAATGTAAAAGATAAGCTATGGTTAGAGCAAATTTCTATTAGACAACTAGATAATTGGGAAATTAAGAATAATTTACGTAGACAAAAGCTAGAAAAGGAACAAAAAGAACTTCAAGCTAAAGAGCAGAAATTTTATCATGAAAATAGTGAGTTATTACGTAAAGGTGATTATAAGCTGATTCTGAATCCTGCAAGAACATATTTAAAAAGATTAAACGATAATAATAGTAAACCTGTACCTCACCAAAGTATTGCGGCATGGCTAGGGGATGAAATAACAAATATTTGTATGGAAGGGTTTGAAAACTTTCTAACGAATAGTGCCTCCAAAGTAAAGGCTGAAGATATTCTGGAAATTAGAAAAGAAGGTAAAATTTATAATGAATGCTTTATCCTCATTGCCGCATTGGTAGAGCGTGTTCGAAAAAATATTGGCTTGGGTGATCTACCTGATGAGCGCTTATTTTCGGGTTATTTTACATTAATGAATCATCGATATGACCAAGATGTAAAAATTCCTGAAGTATTCGAGGAAATTGAAAATGAGTTGATGAGACGTGGACGTTTAGAAGAAGCACTACAATTATTTTATGAACCCCTATTTCAAAGCAGATTTACTTATATTCAAGGTTTAGCTAATATTCTGAATGGTGCGAAGTATAAAAATTTCAATATTGATTTAGCTAAACGATGGATGGAAAGATTTTCACTTATTTCTATTGATCCAGAATTAGAAATAGTAAACAGTTTGCTTTATGCAGGCCAGTTTGATTTTCTAAAAAAATTTCTATCACAACGTACAAAGCCTGAAAATATTGAACAGAAGAAAAATTGGATTGGTATAGGTTTAATTATAGATTTTGAAGAGACGATTAAAAAATTTCAAAAAGAGTTATCCGATAGAGATTTTATTTGGACTATTAGAGATAGGTTAAATGGAAGATATCGAGAAAATAAAGCAAACTTTCAGCTAAGTGTTAACTTATTAGAATGGATAATGAATACATTTCGATATGAATATCCCGATGTAGGTCATCCTAGAGGAGTGTATTCAGGGGATAGGCAACCTTGGGATGCTGCTGACTTTCTTAAGGGGATTGTTGCTCAGTTAGCTAAAAATCCTAGTGATGAAGCTTCTAGAGCATTAGAGCGGCTTAAGAATGCAGAGCTAGATAGTTATACAGATTTAATTAAGACTTTACAGTATGAACAAAAACAAATACGAGTTGAGAGTTTATATACGCCTCCTACAATTGAACAAATTAAAGCAATTTCAGAAGATCTACCCCCTCAGTCTATCTCTGACTTGCAAGCTTTTATTCTAGAAGAACTAACTATAGTTCAAGCTAAAATCAGAAGTGATGATGCAGAATCTTGGCGTGGTTTTTATGATGATAATGCTAAACCATATAAAGAAGAGCGCTGTCGAGATCATTTGATAGGATTGCTCCGACAAGGAAGTAACGAAGTAGTTTATGAGGTGGAAGTTCATGAAGCTGATGATAAAGAAGCTGATATAGGATGTACTGTAGGGCAATTACGTTTACCAATTGAAGTAAAAGGGCAATGGCATTCTGAATTATGGACTGGTGCTGATAATCAGCTCAATAAATTATATGCACAAGACTGGCGTGCCGAGGGTAGAGGTATCTATCTTGTGCTATGGTTTGGCCCAAGGACTGACAATAAGAAGTTAAAAAGCCGAGGTAGAGGAGAACTTATTCCTACTACCGCTGATCAGTTAAAGGATATGTTGATTGAAAGTAGCCAAGCTGCAAAATCTGGGCAAATTGAAATAGTGGTTTTAGATATTGAAAGATTAAGTAAAAACTTAAAATTGGTTTAGAAACTACTAGGTCGATATCAATTTTTTAGCTTCTTGTATAGTTTTATAAAACACATCAGTTGAGGAGTTCTTGATTGCAGAAAGTGGTCTGAATTTAGTTGTAATATGGTTAGAAGAGGCGACTTGGCTGAAAAAACCTCTATTTATGAGATCCAAAACCTCATCATATTCATTTATAAAATAAAGACCATCTTCTTTTTTTTCAGTAAAATGCAGCGCTTCGCTAGTATCAGTATACCCTTCATATATTTTTTCAAAAACAGATAATGTTAAATCATCAATTTCTTTAAAAGCTCGCAATGATCTTTTAATAAATTGAGTATTCTCTTTATGATTTTTATATATCAATGCCAATGATGCAATTGCTATCTTACAAGTTGTTTTAGATACAACATCTAATGATAAGAATAAGATGTTTGTATAGTCTTCATCATCAATAATTTTTTCTAAAATCGAATGTTCAATATTTGCTGCTTTCACAAAATTATTGATCCTATTTTGAATAAAAGCATGTTGACCAGCTTTGAATAACTTATATATTGGAGAAACAATTGGTGCTCCATCACTTAATACTTCGATTCCAACATCTGTTACAGTTATTAATGATTCTTTTTTATTCATTTAATTTCCCAAAAACTATATTTATTTTTTAACATTCACATAATATACCCTATATAAAATACTCACGTACATCTCACACAGCTTATCAGTATGCTGTTTTTTATTTCCTCCCTCTATAACGCCCCACTTAACAATAACTCCCTCATTATTTAGCCTTACTTTTCTAATGATTTAATTTAAAACAAATGGCATTTTGCGTGCTTGACTGCAAAAGGGTTGGGCACTATTCTTTGCCTGCTGGCCACATTGCCAGTCGGTCGTCGCGGACCGCTTTTTTCGACCACATCAGGATTATTTCTTCTGAGGAATAGTCTTATGTGAAAACTCCTCGTTCCCTCCCGTAGCGGTAGGACGGGAGAGGGACACCTTCGGGTGTGCTGGAGTCGAAACCAGTCCGCGAACCCTTTCTCGTTCTGCCACCATAATTTTAATGTCGGCAGAACTCCCAATAAAAAGGAGTTGGCTTTGCACATCTATTATTTCTTGGCTCTCAATGCCAAAAGCTATAACGACACAGCTTAAAAAATAAAGCAGCTTGAACGCCCTAAGGTTTTCAGGCTTAAAGTCATTTTTACTTAAAACTTAGCAACAACAAATTTGAGATGTGCCAAGCACAGTCTTTACGGCTTTGCTATGCCTTTTTTTCTCCCAAAAAAGTATCTCGCTTAGAAACAACAAGAATTTATAACGGTAAAACTATGCCAAATTTAGTGCTTTCTTCCCGTGCCATACACGTCATCAATAAGTCGATTGATTTATTTCACCACCGTGGCTTTCATACCGTTGGGGTAGATCGAATCGTGAAAGAGTGTGAAATTACCAAAGCGACTTTTTATAACTTTTTTCATTCAAAAGAGCGATTTATTGAAATTTGTTTGATCGTACAAAAAGAACGTTTAAAAGAAAAAGTGGTTTCAATTGTTGAGTACGACCAAGTCACAAGCGCGACTGATAAACTTAAAAAGCTTTATTTTTTACACACCGATGTAGAGGGACTTTACTATTTATTATTTAAAGCCATTTTTGAAACGAAACTGATCTATCCAAACACCTATCAAGTTGCGATTAAATATAGAACATGGCTGATTAATGAAATCTATAGCCAACTTATAAAACTAAAAACCGATGCGACTTTTCAAGACGCCAAACTGTTTTTATATATGATTGAAGGCGCAATCATTCAGCTTTTAGACTCAAATCAAATGGATGAGAGAGAAAAGGTGTTGGATTGTTTTTTTGAAGGGTTCGTTTAAGACATATACCTAAATAAGGGCCTATAGGCTGATGTTCGCTATATGAATGGTGCTAAAGATAAGGTGTTATTTGCAACGGCAAGGCGTATTAACCCGTCTTGTCGTTGCCACCATGAGCCGTGATGAACATTTTGACAGCCGATCGACAATAGGATTCGATTTCATGGTCGTCCGTTGCTCGTGCTTCATCAAAACGCGCAATCATTAACAGATCACACCCTTTAAAAAGTGCGGCAAACATTCGAGCCGATTGAAAAGGATCGGGTATGTTCAAAGTTCCTTTTTTATGCAATTGGAGTAGTAGGATTTCAATTTGGGCGATGACATGAGTAGGGCCAGCTTCATAATGGAGCTTGCTTAATGTCTTTTGGTTTGTCTTATCGGCTACGATCATAGCCTCGACACTACGAACGTCTGGGCTTAATAACGTACGCAGCAGGGAAGATCCCACCGCCATGAGCTGTTCTTCGGCCGAACCTTGGAGCCCTTCAAAAAGAGTTTGTGGTGCAAACTGTTGGCACCGATCTAATATTGCTGCGCTGAAAAGGGCTTCTTTATTTTCAAAATGTCGATAGATACTAAGCTTCGATATCTTTGCTTTCTGAGCAACTTTGTCCAATGTTGCTGCTTGAAAACCCAATTCGACAAAAAGTTCATACGCAGCATCTACTATCGTTTGAGCTAATGCTTGATTGACTGGCCGACCACGCTGACTTCTTTTTTTCTCGCTCACAATAATTATAGTCCTTGACAGTATCTTAATTACTGAATTACGATACCATGAAGTATCCAAAATGTGCAAGCCAGTGATTAGATCTCAGCGATGTCTTTTAGACCTAGATCTCCTCCTGCATATCTAACGCCATGTTGTTCGATGGGGCAGCACAGTGATGGGTGACTTTCTCTGCAATATCGAAGTGTATTAATTGCCTGTTACAAGTAAATATCTGATCAAGGTATTGAAACTCAGGCATCAGCTAACTTCTTGATTTAAATTAGGAGCCTATTACTATGGATGACGTCATTATTATAGGAGGCAGCTTTGCGGGTCTTGCCGCTGCGCTGCAACTCGGCCGTGCCCGTCGTAAGGTCACTGTTCTTGACACTGGCCTTCCACGCAATCGCTTTGCTAGTCATTCTCATGGACTGCTTGGACATGACCATAAACCGCCGCTAGAAATCTTAGCTGAAGCACGTCGGCAGCTAGAACGCTATCCAACGATTCAGTTAGTCAATGCTCGGGCCGAAAGCATCTCTGGTTCTATCGATAACTTTTCTGTTCTGACTCACGATGGCAAAACTATGGGCGCACGCCGCCTTATCTTAAGCTATGGTGTGGTCGATCAGATGCCTAATATTTCTGGTTTCGCTGAAAATTGGGGTGCATCTATTGTGCCTTGCCCTTATTGCGATGGTTTTGAAGTTGCTGAACAACATTGGGGACTCGTCTGGTCTGGTCCAAAGTCCCACAATTATGTACGTCTATATCATGATTGGACGAGTACATTAACAGTCTTCACCAATGGTCACGAGATTTCTGCTGATGTTCTCGCAGATCTCGAACGACGTAATGTAAATGTTGTAGAAGGTCTGATTACCGAAATTGCCCACAACGAAGGGCGCACAGTAACTGTAGGTCTTGATAACCATCAAAATATCATGGTTGATATTCTATTCGCACATCCAGACACTAAGCCGTCCGCAGGCTTACATGAATCATTGGGTCTTGCCACGATCAATACACCTTTCGGTATAGCTCTTAAAGTTGATGAACGTCGTGAAACCAGTATGCCTGGTATCTATGCCGCTGGTGATCTCGCTAATCCACTTATGGCCTCAGTTACCGTAGCATCATCGCAGGGCGCACTCGCGGGTATCTCTGCTCAGCAGTCGATGCTAGTTTGAGTGCAAATATTCTTTTCTTTGGCTATGTGATCGTTAGCTTTTGATTAAAGGCACTTCTAAGCAAGCGTTCGCCAATTGATGACTGAATTTTATTGTAATAAGAATAAGGAGGTTTCGGCCTCTTTGTTTTTCTAAGCATTTCGAGAATTGAAAAGGTTATATTTTAGAATTGGGCTTTCTAGCCTCATGACATCAATTGTCTAAAAGCACGAATGGATGAGCCGCTTTGATTGATTCATTCAAGTTCGAGTTGGTCATCATCTTTGGTGACTTTGATTTTTAACTTTTTATATTTTCGTTTATTTGGGTCAATTGCAGAATTTATAACTTCATCTGAGAAAGATGCACATAGCATCAATTTTGCGTATGCACGGTAACCTATCAAAATTCTGCGTAGTGGGTAGTCTGTTCTGTTAGAGTAATAATCGATTCTGGAGTTCAGTTCTTGTAGCAGGGTCTGCTGTGACATGAGGATAATTTCTGTAAGTTGTTCATGCAGCATATAGTGATTTGTCTCTTCCCAGAAGAATTATTTTGAAAATGTTATAAATTTTAGATAAATAAATATTCATATTACATATCGAAGTATTTTTAACATACATCATATTTATTTATTCTGTTTAAATTTAAGTAGATACATCACAATAAGAAAACTTTATATGATTCTGTAAAAATAATGGTAACAACTCTTTTTTAAGCAACAGCGCTCTATGTGTTATAGTCAATTTCGATTAATTATTGGCTTTAAAATGGATATCTGTATTGGCGGTATACTTAACGGGAAAAAAAGAAAAGACGATCAAAATCATTTCAGAGTAGATAGTCATTATTCTGACCATGGCTCACAATATAATAAAGAGCATTTTCATTTACATGGACAACTTCATACGTTTTGGATAAGTGAAGAGATTGATTTTTGTGATGCACAAAGAAGAGTTGAATTAATATTAAATAAAAGATTTGAACTTGCTTAAATTAAAATAAATATATCTGTGAAATTAGGTGGGTAGTTGATTTTTAATGAAGAAATTTTAGGTAAAATATTTTTTAATTAATATAATGCTAAACAAAAGCTCTATTTAGTATAGAGCTTCTGAGTTAATTAATTATTTATTCCTTTTTATCTTTATTATTATTTTCGGCAGGATTATTTTCTGCTTTAGGGGGTTGTACAGTCTTTTCAGTTTTATCCTCAGTAGGTTTAGCATTCGAATCATTTTGATTTTGTGTGGTTTTTTTAGAAAATTCTTTGAAATCAGACATTTTAAACTTCTTAATCATCGTAAGGAAGCTTTATCGTAGGCTTCTAATTTAGTTACATTGCGGTGATTGTGAGAACTCTATGTAGAAATATGTGCCTGAAACTGTTTAATTATCGACATCATATTTCTTTAAATCAAATAGTCTGTTGATATATAAGTAGAAGGGTATTTTAATCAAATACAAGATTTAACATAGCCCTAAATCGCTATTGTTTTTAATGGTTTTTTAATAATTACAACTCAACCAAATATATTATTTAAGT
Source organism: Acinetobacter pittii ANC 4050 (assembly GCF_000399685.1). GTDB lineage: Bacteria > Pseudomonadota > Gammaproteobacteria > Pseudomonadales > Moraxellaceae > Acinetobacter > Acinetobacter pittii_E. The sequence goes on along the minus strand of NZ_KB976987.1, from coordinate 1,520,194 downwards.
TCCTTAAGTGAAAGTTAGGTATTTCTATTGAAGTGCTATAGTTGATCTTCAAATATATTTATACAACATAAAGATACAGTTTTACATGCATACTCAATCAAATTGCTTAGAAAATGAGAAAAATATGGATACTGAAATGAATAAATATTTTGATGTGGCTGAAAGTGTTTATCATAATATTCATCTTAAAAATCAGACTTCTAAGAATTTAGTGGATTGTCTCAATAGATTGTTGGTTGAAATTAAAAAGGAAGCTGCTACAAATAATTTGCAGTTAAAATATAGTGTTATTGATTTTGAAAATTGCTTAAATCGGCCCATGAAAGAGCGTGTGGTGAAAATAGATTTAAGCCTTCTTCCTAATTTTGAGAATGAACATGAATTTATTCTTTGGTTAGCAGGTTTTATAAAAAGTATTTCTGTATCTAAGAATTATTATTTTTAAATTACGGGGTGATAATAAATAAATATTTTTAAATTTGTTGTATAAATATTTATTTAGCGTATACTCGAATTAACTAGAAAAAAAGACTTATTAGTAAATCCTCTTTTAGTATCGTAGTTTTATTCATAATCCTTCGTTTTTTAAGATCTTAAGCTCAATTTGTTATTATTTTTTCAAAGTTTAATGAGTCATGAAATATGGCTTTATATTATTAAAAATCAAAGGATATATTATGTCTAATACAGCAATTGGTACAGTGAAGTGGTTTAATGAAACTAAAGGTTTTGGTTTTATTCAACAAGATACAGGCCCAGATGTTTTTGCACATTTCAAAGAAATCAGTAGTTCTGGTTTTAAAACATTATATGAAGGTCAACGTGTTACTTTTAATATAGCTCAAGGCCAAAAAGGACCTACAGCTACTAATATTATTGCTCAATAATATTTAAAAATAAAAAAGCACCTTAGGTGCTTTTTTTTTGTTTTTAGTATATTAATCACCAAGATAATTTTAAATAAATTAAAAAATATGCATTATTATGATAATAAACAACACTATCACATTCAGATACACTTGCGTTGTATCTATATACAGTTAAAAGGACTATGTTAACTAAGTGTTAGATAATCATCTGCACACCATTAAATAGGAGAGACTCTAATGTCTCAAGACCAAGTTCAAAGCGATCAAGACAAATCAAAAGAGCAACAACAGCAACAGCAAGATGGTAAAGAGTTTGAGCCAAAAACTCCTGATCAGAATGATGTAGAAAAAGTAAATCCAAATGAGAAAGAAGAGAAAAAATAATAATATAATAAATTTATTTTTTCTTAAATGATGGATTGGTAGAAAGAATAACTATTCTTTTTGCCAGTTTATAAAATTAAGAGGAATATTTTGAATATGTCTTTTATTATAATAATTTTTATTTTCTTTGTTTTGGCTTATATTTTATTTAAAGTTTTTTCTAAAGTTAGTCTGGAACTTCCCGAAAGTACCCTGAAAATAGCTGGTAAAATATTTACAGAGAATAAAAACTTTTTTGAACATGAAATTGTTGTAACTTTATACCAAGAAGAACTGATAACTTTAGTCGGTAACCAAAATGGTGATAGAACTAAGGTTTTTAAAAATGCTGTAATATGCCTCGAAAAAGAAACAGATAAAATTGCTGTCTATATAGATACTTTAAGAGTTGGATATCTTAATAAAATAAATGCTTCAAGTTTTGTTAATTTTTTAAAAATAAAAGGTTTTAGTGATAAAGATGCTTTTGAGGTTGATGCAGTTATAATAAGTGAAAAAACAAGCAAATGGAGCGTGAAGCTAGATATCCCTTATGATATGGAAAAGTTTAGGTTTGATAAATATTAAATTCCTAATGACCATTTAATTGATATTGCTATAAGATATATTTTGGTACATTTTTTTAGTATTTAAAATAAAAAAAGGATCATAATAATTAGAGTGATAATAAAAAAGAGAAAGGATATGGAACTTAAACCAGTAAAAATGCACAAAATGTTTAGAGATTTTCATGAAGAAAAGGAAATTGGCTATATAGGAGAATATGATGAAAAACATGTTCTTGTAGCAATATATGATATTTTTAAAGAAAAAATGCAGAAAATAGAAGGAACTTATCAATGGGTCTTACCCTCATCGGGGGAAGTGTTTTTTGTTGAGGAAGATCCAATATATAGTCGTTTGCTGTACTGATAACAAAAAATATTAGACCGGTCGTCTACTAATCTATATAGTGAGGTCTTACTTTGTTGTCCTCCTAGTTTAAAAGAGAAAATTAATGTCTATTATTCTTCATCATTTAAATGCTTCACGCTCATTTCGCATTCTGTGGTTACTTGAAGAAATTAATCAACCCTATGAATTAAAACGTTATTTCCGAGATAAAACTACAAATCTTGCACCTCAAGAATTAAAAAACATTCATCCTTTAGGCAAATCACCTGTGATTGAGCTCAATGGAAAAGTGATTGCAGAATCAGGTGCAATTGTAGAAATTTTGATTGAAAAGTTTGCTCCACAACTTATGCCTGCAAAAGATTCAGACAGCTATCTTGATTATTTACAATGGGTTCATTTTTCAGAAAGTTCGGCTATGGTTCCATATTTATTAAATATTTTTAATTCGATTGAGTTAAAAAATGGCACTCAATTAAAGTTCTTGGACCGATATGCGCATGCTGAGTTGGATAAAGTATTTTCGTATTTAGATCAACAATTACTAGGTAAAAAATTCTTAGTAGGCGATAGCTTAACAGGTGCAGATTTTATGATTGGTTTCGTAGTCTATGGTCTAATTAATTCTTTAAATATTCGCTCAAAATATCTCAATATTGAACAATATGTAAAAAGTCTAGAAAGCTTAGAAAGCTGGCAAAAAGCTATGTCTATAGAACAAAATCTTCATCACCAAACCAATGCCTAAAACAAAATGTTCTTAAGCACTTCAAAAAGAATTGATTTCTCAAGTAGAGAAATCAATTCAGCAATTTAAATCCCTTCAACAAAACTCACCATGACCTCACAGCAGCCTTGACGTTTACTTTTGGCAAGCTGATATTCAGGTGAAAAGTAACATTCACGTGCAGTTTCCATATCTGGAAACTCAATCACCACGTGACGTTCAAACTCTTGCCCCTCTAAAACTTCTGAGGCACCGCCACGGGCAAGAAACTTGGCACCGTACTTTTGAAAAGCTTGCGGAGCAGTGGCCATATATTGTTTATATTGTTCCATATCATGAATAGTGACATGAGCAATCCAGTAAGCAGACATATCGTATTTCCCTATAATTTATTAAATAAAGGTCTATTTACCTTTTCCTAAAATTTGTGATTTCACGCATCTAAAATATTTTTTGCGACAGCAGCAGCTTCAGCAATATGTTCAGCAACTGCTTTTTTTGCCTTTTCTGGGTCTTTGTGAAGATAGATGGCTTCACACATATTTTTAATACGTTGATAACCTGAAATTTCACGCTTTGTCGATTTCATAGTCATGGCACGAAGACGGCTAATTCGACCATTTAAGCGTTGCACCACTTCCCATGCAATATGATGATTTGCGGTAGCGAAGATGGTTTGATAAAGCTGGGTTGAAGTTTCAATAATCAGATTGATGTCATCAGCAGCAAAAGCAGCTTTAAGATCTTCTAATAGAAGCTTTAATTTTTCAGCAGTTTTATCATCGAGGTTTTTAGTGCAGTCAACCACAGCACTTTGCTCTAACAAAAGACGAATTTCATAGATCTGTGAAGCGATGTCCCAGTTAAGTAGCGAAACGATAGGGCCTTTATTTGGCAAAATCTCAACTAAACCTTCTGCTTCTAAATAACGAATCACTTCGCGAACCACAGAGCGGCTCACGCCGAGTTCTTCACATAACGTTCTTTCAACCAGTCTTTTTCCTGAAGGGAAATAGCCCGTAATAATGGCATTGCGCACTTTATCTAAACACAGCTCTCGTAATGTTACGGGCGGGTTTTCAATTTTAAGATTCATAAATAATTAAATTTTCCTGTTTTTTAACATGTTGAGTTTCATCACATGTTTTTCAATAAAAATTAGCATAGCAAACTCTTGCTTTTTTTTCAGTATGTATTATGGTATACCATAATACGAATGACAAGATAATTTACTTGCAAGGAAGAGCAATGGAACTCATACGTAAAACAGTGCTTCATGTAGAAACCACTTATGTAGATGGCGGCAAAGAAGCAGCAAAGCCTTTAAAAATGGTGGCAGCCGCAGCGGTTATTAAAAATCCGTGGGCAGGGCAAGGCTATGTAGAAAACCTAACACCGGAAATTCGCCGCATTGCGCCGATCTTAAGCGAACATTTAACCAAGCTTATTCTTGATGAAGTCGGTTCGGGCGAAGCTGTTGAAGCTTTTGGTAAAAGTGCAGTAGTTGGCTTAAATGGTGAACTTGAGCATGCATCAGCTTTAATTCACACCTTACATTTTGGTAATACTTACCGTAGCGCTGTCGGTGCGAAATCTTATTTAGCATTTAACAATACCCGTGGCCCAGCAAATGCGCCGATTTTAATTCCAATGATGGATAAAAATGACGAAGGCCGTCGTTCTCATTACTTAACATTGCAATTTGCAATTCCAGATGCACCTGCTGCCGATGAGCTGGTTGTTGTGATTGGTGCAGCAACAGGTGGTCGACCACATCATCGTATTGGTGATCGTTATAAAGATTTGGAAGAGTTAGGTCATGATGTCAAAAACCCTGCAGCTGTCAAATAACCGTATTGCTCACTATTTTGAGCAAGGCGAAGGAGAGCCTCTGGTTCTGATCCATGGAGTGGGAATGCAAGCTGCGGCATGGTATCCACAAATTGAATATTTTTCTAAACATTATCATGTAATTTCAGTAGATATGCCGGGCCATGGTCAAAGCACCAAATTACCGTCAGACGCAAAATTACAAGATTTTGTTGAATGGACCATCGAATTTATTACAGCCTTAAATTTAGGACCTGTAAATTTAGCGGGACATTCAATGGGCTCGCTAATTACCACAGGAGTTAGCGTTACCCGTCCTGATTTAGTTAAACGGATGGCAGTGCTTAATGGTGTATATAAACGTACAACCCAAGCACGTAATGCCGTGATCCAAAGAGCTGAAGAGTTAAAAACAGGCCGTATTGATGTTGAGACTCCGCTACAGCGCTGGTTTGGCGAAAGCGAAGTCGAGCGTATAGCGGCAGCTAAAGTGAAATCATGGCTCGAAAATGTCGACTTGTCTGGTTATACCACTGCATATTCTGCTTTTGCGCAAGGCGATGAAACCTATGCAGATGACTGGTCAAAGATTACTTGTCCTGCTTTGGTGTTGACTGGAACGGATGATCCGAACTCAACTGCAGAAATGGCCGTGCAAATGGCGAATCAGGCAAAGCATGGCACTGCAATTGTCATTGAAAATGAACGTCACATGGTGAACTTAACTGCACCTGATAAAGTGAATAATGCAATGCAAGCGTGGTTGGAAACCAGCGTTTAAATTGCCACACATTGCTGAAGGAATATAACAATGAGTGAAATGGATACAATTAATAAAATACGTGAATTACGTGATGCTTTCGGGTCATTTATGACGGGCGTTACCGTGGTCACAACCTGTAAAGAAGATGGAACGCCACTTGGCTTTACAGCAAACTCTTTTGCTTCGGTGTCTTTGGACCCAGCTTTACTTCTAGTGAGTATTGCCAAGACATCAAGCAATTATCATAACTTTGCAAATACCACTCATTTTGCAATTAATATTTTGGCAGAAGAGCAAAAGGATGTTTCAAATACCTTTGCTCGTCCAAGCGAAGACCGTTTTGCAAATCTTTCATGGTCAAAAAGTGCTTGCCAAAATCCACTAATCCATCATGTGAGTGCATGGTTTGACTGTACAACTTACCAAGTTGTCGATGCAGGTGACCACGCCATTTTAATTGGTAAAGTTGAAGATTTTGCTTCGACAGGTTTTGCAGGTCTTGGTTATTATCGTGGTGGATATTTCACTCCGGCCAAACTTTCTGCCGAGGTCATCTCTGGTCCTAAAGTGGTGATGAGTGCGATCATTGGTCATGAAAATACCATTTTGCTTGAAGAAACTGCCGATCATAAATGGACTATTCCACATGTGATGGTAGATAAAGACGGTGCCGATAAAGCGCTTGAGAAAATCTTTGCAGAATATCAGCCAGATGCTTCTGCCAACTTCATTTACTCTGTATATGAAAACGTTGAAAACCAGCAGCAATATATTTCATTTTTATGCAACACACCCGTAGCTAAAGCCACTAAAGGTCAGTTTGTCGATTTAAATGACCTTGAAAAGCTAGAGTTTGTAGACGGCGCTTTAGAAAGTATGTTGATGCGCTATCGCAAAGAAAACCATCTGAAAACGTATGGTGTTTATTACGGAAATCAGACAACAGGTACAGTTCGTCAAATCGTTAAAGAGGAAGTTTAATCATGCGTTTTTCATTATTTGTGCATATGGAACGTGTTTCTGATCAGCAAACTCAGAAACAGCTTTATGATGAAATGATTGAGCTTTGTCAGATTGCAGACCGTGGCGGGATGCATGCGGTTTGGACAGGCGAACATCATGCCATGAACTTTACCATTGCACCCAACCCATTTTTAAATCTGGTCGATTTAGCGAATAAAACCAAAAATGTTCGTTTAGGTACAGGCACGGTAGTAGCACCATTCTGGCATCCGATTAAACTTGCAGGCGAAGCTGCAATGACCGACATTATTACCAATGGCCGTTTAGATATTGGTATTGCTCGCGGTGCTTATTCGTTTGAATATGAACGTATGGTTCCGGGCATGGATGCATGGAGTGCAGGTCAGCGTTTACGTGAAATGATTCCTGCCATTAAAAACCTTTGGAAAGGCGATTATGAGCATAACGGTGAATTTTGGCAGTTTCCAAAAACCACTTCAGCACCTCAACCGCTTCAACAACCGCATCCACCAATCTGGGTTGCTGCTCGTGATCCAAATAGCCATGAATTTGCCGTGCAAAATGGCTGTAATGTACAGGTAACACCTTTGCATTTAGGCGATGAGGAAGTTGAGAAGCTTATGGGGCATTTCAATGCAGCTTGCGAAAAGTTCAATGAAATTCAGCGCCCTGAAATTATGTTGCTCCGCCATACCTATGTGGCAGATAGTGAAGAAGATGCTCAACTGGCAGCAGATGAAATTAACACCTTCTATAACTATTTCGGGGCATGGTTTAAAAATGAGCGTGAAATTAATCAAGGTTTAATCGCACCTTTAAGTGCTGAAGAAATTGCTGCACATCCTTTTTATACACCAGAAGCGATGCGCAAAAATAACGTGATTGGGCAGGCCCAAGAAGTAATTGACCGCTTAAAAGCTTATGAAGCGATGGGTTATAACGAATATTCTTTCTGGATTGATACGGGCATGAGCTTTGAACGTAAAAAAGCGTCATTGGAACGTATGATCAATGAAGTTATGCCGGCATTTGCATAGAGGCGAATATCATGACAGCAGATTTTCAGCTTTATATTAATGGTCAGTTTGAATCTGGTGCAGCGACTTTTGAAAGTATTAATCCTGCAACAGGTGAAGTCTGGGCACACATGCCAGAAGCTCGAACGGATGAAGTCAATCGAGCAGTTCAGGCCGCATCAAGTGCGTTAAAAGCACCGGCTTGGGCAGGGTTAACTGCTTCACAGCGCGGGAAATTGCTCTATAAACTGGCTGATTTAATTAAAAAAGCTGCACCGCAATTGGCTCAAATTGAAACCAGTGACACGGGTAAAATTATTCGTGAAACATCGAGCCAGATAGCCTATGTCGCTGAATATTATCGCTACTACGCAGGTATTGCCGACAAATTAGAGGGTAGTTTTCTACCGATTGATAAGGCAGACATGCAAGCATGGATTGTTCGTGAACCTGTGGGTGTGGTTGCTGCAATCGTTCCTTGGAACAGTCAGTTATTTTTATCGGCAGTGAAGGTCGGCCCAGCTTTAGCGGCAGGTTGTACAGTCGTGTTAAAAGCATCTGAAGACGGTCCTGGGCCATTATTGGCTTTTGCTAAATTAGTGCATGAGGCGGGTTTTCCGGCTGGAGTGGTCAACGTGATTACGGGTTTTGGACCTGAATGTGGCGCCGTGTTGAGTAGTCATCCAGATGTGGCACATGTTGCATTTACAGGTGGCCCAGAAACGGCAAAGCACATTGTGCGTAACTCGGCTGAAAATCTTGCAAAAGTTTCACTCGAATTAGGTGGCAAATCTCCATTTATTGTATTTGCTGATGCAGATATTCAAAGTGCGGTAAATGCTCAGGTCGCTGCTATTTTTGCTGCTACTGGGCAAAGTTGTGTGGCAGGTTCACGCTTACTGGTTGAAGAAAGCATTAAAGATGAATTTGTTCAGCGTTTGGTTGAGCGTGTACAAACCATAAAAATTGGTTTACCTCATGAAATGGCAACCGAGTTTGGACCACTTTGTACTTTACGCCAACGCCAAAAAATCGAGCAAGTCGTTGCAAGTTCAATCCAGCAAGGTGCAAAACTTCTTACTGGCGGTAAAAGCCTTGAGCGAGCAGGGTATTACTATCCACCGACCATTTTAGATTGCACCGATGCACCTCAAGCAGATTGCATTACCACAGAACTATTTGGTCCGGTTTTATCGGTAGATAGTTTTAAAGATGAAGCGGAAGCTGTGCAAAAAGCCAATAGCACACCTTATGGGTTGGCGGCAGGCGTTTTTACCACCAATTTAAGCCGTGCGCACCGTATGACCAAAGTCATTGGGTCGGGAATTGTTTGGTTAAATACCTACCGCGCTGTTTCACCACTTGCACCTTTTGGTGGACATGGGCTTTCGGGACATGGTCGGGAAGGTGGCGCAAATGCAGTTCTAGATTACACCGCCACCAAAACAATTTGGTTACGTACTTCAGATGAGCCAATTGATGACCCATTTGTCATGAGATAAGTCATGACTTGAGGTATGAAAATATAACGGGATTTTAATTTCAAGGATGAAAAAATGAATCAGTCAAACCCAGTAATCGCCTAAAGCTTTAAATAGTTGAAAACGTAAAACTAGATGTATCGATGCTTAATCAAGTATTGATCGGACTGGCTTTACCTTTTTCTTGGCTAAAACAACACAAACAGAGAAATGAGCTGTTTGTAAAAGGAAATAAAAAGATGAAGCCGAGTCATATTGAAATGACTTTGGCTGGGCAGATTTTTTGATGTTGAGGAAATGAATTCCTCAAAGAGAGATTAAGGATATGAGCCAAAACGAAAATAGCAATAATGCTTTCGCTATCGAAAGTCATTCTATTGATTATGTTGCTCCCTCTGAACGTAATGGGAAAGTTCGCGATCTATTCACATTATGGTTTTGTACCAATATTGCACCGCTTGCCGTGATTACGGGTGCAATGTCAATTTTAACCTTTAACCTCAATATTGTAAGTGCATTGCTTGCGATCTGCTGTGGACATTTTTTTGGTGCAGCGATTCTGGCTTTAACCTCTGCGCAAGGTCCGCAGGTCGGCATTCCTCAAATGATTCAGAGCCGCGCACAGTTTGGGCGTTATGGGGCATTGCTGGTTGTACTGTTTACTACCCTCATTTATTTAGGTTTTTTCATCTCTAACATTATTTTGTCAGGCAAAACCCTGCATACCGTTGTTCCTGCCATTCCAGTGCCGACCGCGACCGTGATTGGCGCAATTGCAGCAACCACAATTGGCGTGATCGGTTACCACTTTATTCATAAGTTCAATAAAATTGGAACTTGGTTTATGGGTGGTTCGTTGCTCATCGGCCTCATGATTATGGTGCCGCATATTAATGCAGATGTACTTGCTAAAGGCTCTTTCAATATGAAAGGCTGGTTTGCCATGTTTGGGTTGTGTGCTGTATGGCAAATTAGTTTCTCGCCTTATACCTCAGACTACTCACGATATTTACCGAAATCGATTGGTATTTATAAGCCATTTATCTTTACCTATTTAGGCGCATCGTTAGGAACTATTTTTGCGATGGCATTTGGTACGATTGCGGTCAGCATTGGCTCAACCACAGATGCGATGGAAGCGGTAAAGTCGGGTACTGGGCTATTCGGTTATGTTCTTATGATTTTGTTCCTATGCAATATCATTGGTCATAATGCCATGAACCTATACGGTGCGGTTCTGTCTTGTATTACCTCTATTCAGACTTTTGCAGGGCAGTGGATGCCAAGCCGAAATATCCGCGTCGTGTTATCAATCATTGTGTTAGTTCTAGCGACTTTAACGGCACTTTGGGCATCAAGTAACTTTATTAGTTTCTTCTTGAATGTGATTTTTGCCTTGTTATTTATTTTGGTGCCATGGGTGTCTATTAATTTACTAGATTTCTATGTGGTGAATAAAAAGTCTTATGACATTCAATCGATCTTTGCACGTGATGGCGGTATTTATGGCAAATTTAATGCAAAAGCGCTTACGGCTTATTTCATTGGGATCGCGGTACAAATTCCATTCTTAAAAAATGCGTTTTTCACAGGTACATTGGCCGATGTAATTCCGGATGCGGATATTTCTTGGGTCATTGGATTGGTGGTGAGTCTGGTGGTGTATTACGTCTTTAATCTAGGAAAGATTAAATGTTCAGCTCCCGCATTAAACGCAAAATTACCTCAATAAGCATTGTAGTGAAAGGAATCTCACAATGAAAAAAAGCTATTTACAAGTGGCTCTAAGCACAGCATTGATGGCCGTAATTTATCCAAGTTATGCAGGTGTAAGTTTTGGAAATACCGATGGTGAATACGGTAAGCTCACCGTATCGGGTTATGTCCGCGCTAACTATCAAGATAAACATTATGGCGAAACTGCTTCTGATCAAAAAATTCGTTTTGATGCTGCGCAGTTAAAACTGGACTACGAGCGTGGACCGTTATTTGGCCATGCGGAATATCGTTGTTATCAATATGACCGTCTATGTGATTTTTCTACATTGGTTGATGGTTATGTAGGATACAAATTAAATAAAACAGATCAGGTGGTGGCAGGTGTTCAGCCGATTCCATTTGGGCCGGGACGTTTCTGGGGCAATAGCCTATATGGAAGTATGAGCACAACCGCAGGTTTAGAAGATGTTCATAATCTTGGTTTGAATTATCACTTTGAATTGCCGACATCAACCAAATTTGATGTGGGGTATTTTGCGGTAGATGGTGGAAACTACACAGGCTCTACCCAAGACTCAGGTCGCTACACTGCAAACTATGTGAGTTCAGATGATCCGAATAAAACCGATTTGCAAGAAAAGAACATGTGGGTAGGCCGAGTGACTCAAGATGTAAATCTTGGAATTAATGGTTTAACCACACAGCTCGGTGGTTCATATTGGACATCGGATATTGAAAATAAAGCCGCTTCGAGAGATGGGCGTCGTCATGCATGGGCACTTTTTGGTAAAGCCAATTATGGCAATTTTAATGTGACCCTTACAGGCGGTAAAAATGATGTAACTAATCAGGATCAGCTTAATCCTAATCAGTCACTCATGGGTTCCTACGACACTGAATATTATGTCGCGAACAAAGGAACGTTCTATACCGCAGACGTGGGCTACTCTTTCAAAAATGTTAAGCAGATCGGAAACATTACGCCGTACTTTATGTACAGTCAGTACGATAAAGATCAGGACAATATGAAAGATTCCATCCGTAATATTATTGGTGTGTCTATTGACCATAAACAGCTATCTTTGGTGGCTGAATACATCATGAGTAAAAATGACCCGTTCATTGGGGGAACTCAAGATTCATTGGCACAAGGGGATGATAACCCATGGAATAAGTTGCTTAACTTAACGCTGTTTTATTATTTCTAAAAACATTTAAACATTCGGGCATACCGAAAATTTTTTTAAATTAATTTTTGGTATGCCATAATACAAAGTTGATGGTGAGCTATTTAATTTATATATCGCTCCACTATCAATGCAGAAGATCTCAACAGGATAATGATCATGCAGCTTAATGAACTCGCTTTATTTCGTCAGCAAGCCTTTGTTGCTGGAAAGTGGCGCGATGCAGACCATCAACAAACATCCGAAATTTTAAATCCGGCGACATTAGAAGTGATTGGTACTGTCCCAAATATGGGCAAGGCTGAAGCCGAGCGTGCCATTGAAGCTGCCAAAGAAGCTTGGCCGCTATGGAAAAATAAAACAGCAAAAGATCGATCAATTATTTTAAAAAAATGGTTTGATTTAATTATTTCAAATGCAGATGACTTGGCTTTTATTTTAACAAGTGAGCAAGGAAAGCCTTTAGCCGAAGCCAAAGGTGAAATTTTATATGCTGCCAGTTTTATTGAATGGTTTGCCGAAGAAGCAAAACGAGTGTATGGCGATATTATTCCAAGCCCATATCCCGATGCTCGAATTGTTGTAAATAAACAGCCAATTGGTGTCGTTGCAGCGATTACACCTTGGAATTTTCCGGCTGCCATGATTACGCGTAAGGTTGCTCCAGCATTGGCGGCAGGTTGTCCTTGTATTGTAAAACCGGCACCTGAAACGCCTTTTACTGCCTTGGCTTTAGTCGACTTAGCTGTACAAGCTGGCGTGCCTGCTGAAATTTTTAGTGTGATTACGGGCGATGCAGTTCATATTGGTGATGCGATTTTTGAAAGTGATGTTGTCCGCAAGTTTACTTTTACCGGTTCAACACCCGTCGGCAAAATGCTGCTTGAGCGTTCAGCAAAAACTTTAAAAAAAGTTTCCTTAGAGTTGGGTGGCAATGCGCCGTTTATTGTATTTGATGATGCCGATTTAGAAGCAGCAATTGAGGGAGCGCTCATTGCCAAATTTAGAAATGCAGGGCAAACCTGTGTCTGCGTCAATCGATTCTTGGTGCAGGCTGGCATTTATGAAAAATTTATTGCTGCCTTAAGCCAAAAAATTCAAAACTTTAATATTGGTAATGGATTAGAAGCAGGGCATGACATTGGGCCATTAATTAATGCCAATGCGGTGAAAAAAGTTGAAGCTCATATTCAAGATGCTTTAGATAAAAATGGTCGTCTTGTGATTGGTGGTAAAAAACATACAGCGGGTGAGTTATTTTTTGAACCGACACTGATTGCAGATGTTACCGCTGATATGGACGTTGCAACTCAAGAAACGTTTGGCCCACTGGCAGCCGTATTTAAATTTGAAACCGAGCAACAAGCGGTAGAAATGGCAAATGCAACTGAATTTGGTTTAGCTGCATATTGTTATACCAAAGATTTAGGCCGTGCTTGGCGAATGAGTGAACAGCTCGAATATGGCATGGTCGGAATTAATAAAGGCCTTATTTCAAATGAAGTTGCGCCTTTTGGTGGAATTAAACAGTCTGGTTTGGGGCGTGAAGGTTCTAAATACGGTATTGAAGATTATCTAGAAATTAAATACACCTTGTTTGGAGGATTGAATATATGAGTAATGAAAAATTTGAAAAGGGTTTAGCAATCCGTAAACAAGTGCTTGGTGAAGAATATGTAAATAATTCGATTAATAATGCCGATGAATTTAATCTTCCTCTTCAAGAGTTAGTGACTGAATATTGCTGGGGAGCTGTTTGGGGACGTGAAGAATTAAGTAAGCCTGAGCGCAGTTTAATTAACTTGGCAATGATTTCAGCTTTAAATCGTCCACATGAATTAAAACTACATGTTAAAGGCGCACTTCGAAATGGTGTGCCTAAAGAGAAAATTCGTGAAGTGCTTTTACAGGTAGCCATTTACTGTGGCGTGCCTGCTGCTGTAGATAGCTTTCGTATTGCAAAAGAGGCAATCAAAGAGTTTGAATCTGAGCAATAAACTTTCGGTTTGAATATTATAAAAAGGCCTTGTTCAAGTGGACGAGGCCTTATTTATATAATTTAAATCACATTTCTAAGTTCATTTGCTGTGTTACGCAGTAAGGGCAAAATTTGCTGAACTAAATAATCTTCTTGTACGCGGTTGGTTTGAGACATGCAGTTAAGCGCTGCCACCGCTTGACCTTGTGCATTAAAAACAGGTACGGCAATCGCAATCACGCCAAGTTCATGTTCTTCTTTAGAAAGACAATAATCCGATAACGAAATGCCCTTAAGCACTTCAAAAAACTTGGACTCATCTACGAGTGTAAAAGGGGTTAAACGCTTTAAACCGTAAGTTTTTACCCACGTGTGCTGAGCTTCTTCAGACAGTGCTGCCAGCAATACTTTACCCGTAGAAGTGGCATGGGCAGGGAGTCGGTTGCCTAAATGCATACCATAAGGGCTTACACGCAAATTATCTTGCTGCGGTAAATAGCTACGGGCAATGGGTACGACTTCGTTATCGTCCAAAACTACTATCGAAAAAGTAAGAGATGTCTGTGCGCACAAAAGATTTAAAAATGATTGAGCGACTTTAGGCAGGTGAGCAGAGCTCAAATAAGAACTCGAAAAACGTAGCACGCGATGAGTCAACCAAAAGTAATGTTCATCTGTTTCTAAATAGCCTAAGTATTTTAAAGTTTTTAAATAGCGCCTTGCCGCTGTACGACTAATACCGGTTCGCTCAGCCACTTGAGTGACATTAAGCCGTTGCCGATCTGTTCCAAAAGCTTCCAGTAAAGCCAAGCCTTTAGCTAATCCTGCAATGTAGTCATCTTGACGAATTTTCTCATGCGAGGTCGGGTGCTCTAAAAAAGCATCGAGAGAAGGCATCCATTCATTCCTATTATTTTGGTTGTTTCTGTCCGCTATTCGGACAAACTAAATGATAAACGGTTATTTTCGTCTTGAATACATAGTGAACAAAACTTAAAGCCAGTAATTTAAAAGTCAGGATGAAACAAGGATGAAGTTATGGATATTTTAAAGACACAGGTTGCAATTATTGGATCTGGACCAGCAGGGTTATTGCTTGGGCAACTTTTATATAAAGCTGGCATCGATCATATTATTGTTGAGCAACGTAGTGCTGAATATGTGGCTTCACGGATTCGTGCAGGAATTTTAGAACAAGTTTCGGTCGACTTGCTGAAACAAGCAGGCGTTGACCAAAACCTAAAAGAAAAAGGATTACCGCATTCGGGCATCGAAATCTTAACCAACGGTGAATTGCATCGGGTTGATTTAGCAGCACTCACGGGCGGAAAACAAGTGACCGTATATGGTCAGACCGAAGTGACTAAAGATTTAATGACTGCCCGTGAAGCAGCACAACTCACTTCATTTTATGAAGCTCAAAATGTACAGGTGAAAGATTTCTACACGGCGCCGAAAGTTGAGTTTGAGTACCAAGGTAAAGCCTATCAAATTCAGTGTGACTTTATAGCAGGTTGTGATGGTTATCATGGCGTCTGCCGTGCCAGCGTGCCCGAAGATAAAATTAAAACCTTCGAAAAAGTTTATCCGTTTGGCTGGTTAGGCGTATTGGCCGATGTTCCACCTGTAGCCGATGAACTCATTTACGTACAGTCAGAACGTGGCTTTGCTTTATGCAGTATGCGTTCAGAAACGCGCAGCCGTTATTATTTACAAGTCCCTTTAACTGATCACGTCGAAGATTGGTCCGATGAAAAATTTTGGGATGAGTTAAAAAACCGCCTAGACCCTGAAAGCCGTGAAAAGCTAGTGACAGGACCTTCTATTGAAAAGAGTATCGCGCCGTTACGTAGCTTTGTGACTGAGCCAATGCGTTTCGGGAAACTATTTTTAGCAGGTGATGCTGCGCATATTGTTCCACCGACAGGTGCAAAAGGTCTCAACCTCGCTGCCTCTGATATTGCTTACTTATCAAGCGCACTTGTTGAATATTATGTGGAGGGTTCAGAACAAGGTATAAATGAATACTCTGAAAAATGCCTACAACGTGTTTGGAAAGCTGAGCGTTTTTCTTGGTGGATGACTCACTTGCTGCATCGTTTTGAAACTGAAGGTGAGTTTGATCATAAGATTAAGCAAGCAGAGCTAAGTTATGTACTCGGTTCGATTGCGGGTAAAACTACATTAGCCGAAAACTATGTCGGTTTGCCTTATGAGATTAAGCAAATTGATAGTTTTAAACATGCGAGTTAATAATTAAAAAAAGATAAAAGGGCACATAGATGCCCTTTTTCTATGGAAAAATTTAGTTGGAAAAAGTCTGAGATGCGGTGCGCTTTGCTTAAAAGATCAGCATTAATAAAAGCTTTTGTCATATTTTTTCAGTATATTGTTATTAATTTCTTTATTTATAAATTCTAAGTTTGTATGGAACAGGACCAAGCACGCATACCTAAATATATTCCTATTCGCGATGCAATTGCCCATGACATTGAATCTGGTGTATTAGACGCTCATGCAAAACTCCCATCGGAAAGAGTGCTATCTGAGCAATTCCAAACCACTCGCGTGGCTGCACGTGAAGCTTTGCTGGCTTTGGAAACTGATGGTTTGATTTATCGATTAGACCGCCGTGGTTGGTATGTTCGTTCTCCACGTATTATTTATCACCCTCAATCGACAAAAAACTTTAACCAGTTTGTGATTGAACAAGGCTATGAACCTTCGACCGAAGTGATTTCCAGTGAGCTGACTCAGGCCACTTCTTGGGATGCCAAGCATTTAAAAGTTGAAAAAGGGCATCCGATTTATTCAGTTTGGCGTCGTCGCTGTATTAATGGACGTCCTGTGTTGGTTGAACATTTACGTGTGAATGCAGAGCTTTTTCCTGAGTTTTTAACTCATGATCTCAAGCAATCCATTACTTTACTGATGGCAAATGAATATAACTGCCATATCACCAGAGCCGACATTAACCTCTATCCAACAGCTCTATCGGAACAACAGGCCAAAGCGCTTCATGTCAATGTCGGTGCACTCGGTTTATATATTTGCCGTAGTAACAGAAATGAAAAGGGCGTGATTACCGATGTTGACCAAGAATATTGGCTACACGATGTCTTAGATTTACATTTCGAAGCACGAGCATAAAAATACAATCTGGTTTAAACCAGATTAATCAAACTGTCATATAAACCTGTTGAAATAAGATCATCAAATAATTGCATTCGATGGTTTGCAGATGAAACAGTATGTTCAACAGACAATTAAACTTGGCACTGCATCAGTTTTAGGAGTGGTGGTCGCTTTTCAAATGGGATGTTCATCAGCAACATCAAAAAACTCAGAAGAAATTACAGTCTATACGGCAGTGGAAGCCGACCAGCTTAAACAATACCAAGAAGAATTACACAAAGCTTATCCAGAGCTAAAAGTAAAATGGGTACGAGATTCAACTGGTGTAATTACCGCTAAACTTTTGGCAGAGCAGAAAAACCCACAAGCGGATGTGATTTTTGGTGTGGCTTTAACCAGTTTGCTGGTCATGGAAAAGAAAGACATGCTTGAGCCTTTTAAACCTGAAGGTGTCCAAAATTTAAAACCCGAATTTGTAAGTCAAAAACCTGTACCGACTTGGACGGGTATGGATGCATGGGAATCTGCAATCTGTGTAAATAAAGTCGAATTAGAAAAACGTAAGTTACCGATTCCAAAAACTTGGAAAGATTTAACCAACCCGATTTATAAAAACCTAATTGTGATGCCAAATCCGGCATCAAGCGGTACGGGGTATTTAGATGTGACTGCTTGGATGCAGATCTGGGGTGAAAAGCAGGCGTGGGACTATATGCAGGCTTTAGATAAAAACATTTCGCAATATCCTCATTCTGGTTCAAAACCTTGCAAAATGGCCGCACAAGGCGAAATTCCAATTGGTATTTCTTTCGGTTATCCAGCATTTAAATTAAAAGCAGATGGCGCACCTTTGGAAGTGGTTTATCCAACTGAAGGGTTAGGTTGGGAAATGGAAGCCTCAGCAATTGTGAAAGGAACCAAGAAATTAAGTAGCGCACAAAAATTTATTAATTGGTCGGTAAGCAAAGCGGCAAATGAAGCTTATGCGCATAACTTTTCAATGGTCGCTTATAAAGGTATTGAAAATACCACCATGAGTTTCCCGAAAAACCTTCCTCAACTGCTTGTAAAAAATGATTTTTATTGGGCGGCCGAACAGCGTGAACGTATTTTGGCTGAATGGTCAAAGCGTTTTGAAAAGTGATCTTTTGAATAAGGGCCTCATTATGCAAATACCTTCGTCATTGCAATCATCACTGCTAGGTCAAAACCAAAAAGCCGAGTTAGCAGGGCATTTATTGTCAACATTAACGACCTATAAATATCCTGAACATGGCCCTTCGGTTTTAGAAGTGGTGGATATTCAAAAAAAGTTCCAACACTTTCAGGCCCTCACGCATATTAATTTAGACCTGAAAGCAGGCGAGTTTGTCAGCTTTTTGGGGCCATCAGGGTGTGGTAAAACCACATTGTTACGCATTATTGCAGGTCTAGAAAAACCTGATTATGGAAAGGTTATAAAAAAGGGAACAGATATTACTTTGCTGAGTGCTGAAAAACGTCGCTGTGGCATTGTGTTTCAAAACTATGCGTTATTTCCAAATTTAAATGTCGAAGAGAATATTGCTTTTGGCTTGGACAAAAAAAAGTGGGATAAAGCACAGCGTAGCCAAAGGGTTCAACAGTTATTAGAGCTGATTGAGTTACCCGATATTGCAAAAAAATATCCAAATCAATTGTCGGGCGGGCAGCAGCAACGTGTTGCGCTCGCTCGGGCAATTGCACCGAATCCGGATATTTTATTGCTAGATGAACCGCTTTCAGCACTTGATGCTCAGGTACGTTTGAACCTAAGACAAAAGATTCGCTCGATTCAATCGCAGCTTAATTTGCCCACCATTATGGTGACGCACGACCAAGAAGAAGCATTAAGCATTTCTGACCGTGTTGTGGTGATGAATCATGGCGTGATTGAGCAAATTGATACGCCACACAATATTTATTACAAGCCACAAACCCAATTCGTTGCAAAGTTTATTGGGACTATGAACTTTTTAAAAGCTACTTGTGCAGTACCGAATCAGCTCAATGTTTTAGGTTTTATTCCTTTAAATCTGGAGCAGCAAAAGCTAAAAGCGGGGCAAAACTACAGTATGGGTTTTAGACCCGAAGCTGTCGAGTTGGTAGATGATTTTGGCAGTGACAAAGAATCGCTGTATTTGCCAGTTAAAGTATTAAGCACTGAATTTTTAGGTGCAAAACGTCGTTTGTTTTGCGCCATTCATATTGACGGAATTGAGCAGGCAAAACACCTTTTGCAAATTGAAATTGAAAATACAAAGTTCAAATCTTTGCAAGAACTCATGTTTATAAAAGTGCCTAATCAGCTCATCCATGTTTTTGACGATCAAGGGTATGCACTATGTTAAATGAAACTGCTTCAGCGGTTTTAAAAACACTGCCGCGTCAAAAAACTGAATACTCATTAAGGTCAAATATTGCTTTAGCGAGCGTCGCAATTGCTTTGACTCTAGCGATTATTGCTCCCTTAATAATGCTGTTTCAAAGTGCATTTTTTGATGAAAATCAAAATCTTGTTGGCCTTGAAAACTTTTATAATTATTTTGGTAGTTCCGCTTTACTCAGTTCTGTATTTAACTCTATATGGATCGCTTGTACTGCTACTGTCATTACAGTTTTTCTTGCCAGTATTTATGCGTTTGCACTGACCAATGTCAATATTAAAGGCAAAGGCTTCTTTAAATTGGTGGCATTTTTACCAATCTTGGCACCGTCACTTTTACCTTCTTTGGCATTAGTCTATTTATTTGGCAAGCAAGGTGTATTCAAGCCTTTATTAGGTGATGTACAGATTTATGGCCCAATCGGTATTTTAATCAGTTATTGTTTTTGGCTATTTCCAGCAATTTTAATGCTGATGATGGTCTCTTTTCGCAGTGTCGATCAGCGTTTAATTGAAGCATCTTTGTCGCTGGGTAAAAATGTCTGGAAGACGCATTATCATGTGACTTTACCTGCAATTCGTTATGGACTTATCAGCGCAAGTCTGGTGGCTTTTATTTATGTACTAACAGATTTTGGTATTCCAAAAGTCATTGGCGGTTCATTTAACATGATGGCGCTTGATGTCTATAAACAGATTATTGGTCAGCAAAACATGAGCATGGGTGCAGTCATTTCCATCTTATTATTGCTACCAGCTGTGTTTGTATTCATTTTTGACCGTATACAAAGCAAACGCCATGCACGTTTTCAATCTTTTCAGACTAAACCTTATGTCTCTGCGCGTAATAAAAAGCTTGAAACGGTTTTGACTTTATTTTGTAGCTTGGTTTCGGGTTCGATTTTACTCATTATTTTAACAGCAGTCTTGGCGTCATTTATCCAGTCTTGGCCTTACGATTTGTCTTTGACCTTAACACATTACAGCTTTGAATATGTCGATGGCGGCGGTTGGGCAGCGTATTTTAACTCGGTTCGTATGGCCTTTTTTAGTACGGTTGTGGGCACGGCACTTATTTTTATGGTGGCACTATTAACTGAACGTTTTAAGGCACATCCACTTATTAAAAATTATGTACAAGCTTTGGTTCTATTACCTCTTGCAGTGCCAGGGCTAGTTCTAGGTATTGCTTACATTTTGTTTTTTAACCAGCAAAGCAACCCGTTAAATGTGCTGTATGGAACCATGACCATTTTGGTGATTTCAACCATTGTGCATTATTACACCGTTCCACATCTGACTTTAACCAATGCCATTAAACAGATTCCGCTACAGCTTGATCAGGCAGCACAAGCTCTAGGGACATCGAAGTGGAAAACCTTTTGGAAAGTGTATTTGCCTATGTGTTTCCCAGCGCTATGCGATGTATCGGTGTATGTTTTTGTAAATGCCATGACGACCGTATCGGCTGCAATTTTCCTCTATTCACCAGACACCAGTTTAGCGGCGGTGGCCGTTTTAAATATGGATGATGCAGGTGATACGGTTGCTGCTGTTGCGATGAGTATTTTGATTTTAACGACCTCATGTGTTGTCAAACTCATTCATTGGTTGTTTACCCGAAAAATCATGGCAAGAAGCCAACAATGGCGTGAAAGTTCCCACTAAGTGATGTTTAGCTAAATATAATTTTTATTTAACCGACTGAAACGAAATGCTTTGTTCAACAAGGCAAGGGTTTGTTCATCCTAAATTTCGCAAATTGGAAGTCTTATGAATAACGTACAGTTTGATTTAATTGTTATTGGAGCCGGTATTTTAGGTTTGTCAGCTGCTATACAAGCGCAAGAACAAGGCTTAAAAGTGTGTATTTTTGAGAAAAATACCAAGCCTGTAGGTGCAACTCGCCGTAATTTTGGCATGGTCGGAACATCGACATTAACCCATCCAGAACAACCGTGGCGAAAGTATGCACTTGAAACACGCTCTTTTTACCAGCGTATTCAGGCTGAAACCGATATTTCATTTGAGCAAAGACAAGGCGTATATCTGGCAAACACTGCACTTGAATGGCAGGTTTTAAATGAGTTTGTCGAGCGTGCAGGCCGGTACCAGATTCCGGTTCATCTGCTCAGCCATGAAGAACTCACCACACAATTTTCGTATTTGAATCCTGAGCAGCAGTTCCAAGGCGGCTTAATCTTTGAGGAAGATTATTCGATAGAGCCGCATGTGATCGGTCAGCGACTATTGGCATATGCACAAAGAAAAGGTGTAGAGATTTATACCAATGCGTGTGTAGTACAAACCAAATATCAGCAGGAAAAGTGTCAGGTTCGTCTGGCAAATGGCCAGATTTATCGAGCAAATAAAGTTTTGATCTGTCACGGTGAGGTCATCGATGTTTTATATCCAGAGTTGCTGCAAAGTTTGAAGCTGAAACGTTGTGGCTTACAAATGGCGCTGACTCAACCATTTCAACAAAAATTAAATGCTTCTCTTTATTCAGGTTTGTCGATTTCGCGCTATCCAGCCTTTGAAATTTGCCCAAGTCATGATGAGCTGATTAAAGCATCACAACAAGGATTTGTTAAAGAATTTGGGATTCATATTCTGATTAAACAAAACGAATTTGGTGAACTGATTGTGGGTGATAGTCACGAATACCATCCGCTTGATGAAGCACCTCAATTTGAGCAACGCGAAGACATTAATCAATTTATTCAAACCTACTGCCACGAAAAACTGGGGCTGACTTTACCTCCAATTCAAAAGCGTTGGAATGGTTATTACCTCACCCATGAACATGAGCTGGCCTGTGTTACTGAAGCTGAAAAGAGCATCTTTCTGGTGAGTGCAATTGCTGGCAAAGGCATGACCACAGGGGCTGGATTTATGAAAGAAATATTAGAACAAAATATTTACTAGTTTGTCATCTGGTTTAAACCAGATTGGTGTATATTTAAATTAACGTGAACGAAATGAGCAATCTTATGAACATGCAACCACAACTCGATATGGATTTAGAAAACAAATATCTGCTTTTGACACCAGGTCCATTATCAACATCTGCGACGGTCCGCCGTGCCATGCAAAAAGACTGGTGTACTTGGGACCAAGAATATAATTCGCTTGTACAAGATATCCGCTCTCGATTGGTTAATTTGGCAACCAGTCAACCTGAAAAATATACGGCTGTGTTAATGCAAGGCAGTGGTAGTTTTGCGGTGGAGTCTGTGCTTGGGTCAGCTATTCCGCGTGATGGCAAAATCTTGATTATTAATAATGGCGCTTATGGTGCACGTATGGTGCAAATGGCGCGTTGCCTAAATATTGAAGTGATAGAGCTGAACTATTTAGAAACCCAAACACCAGATTTACAAGAGATTGAACGTGTTTTGCAAGATCAAACTATTAGCCATGTTGCTTGTGTGCACTGTGAAACCACCACGGGAATTTTAAACCCGATTCAAGACATTGGCCGTTTAGTTAAATCGGCAGGAAAAATCTGGATTGTAGATGCGATGAGTTCATTTGGCGGTGTGCCTATGGATATCGCGGAGCTTGAAATTGATTTTCTGATTTCAAGTGCGAATAAATGTATTCAAGGTGTGCCGGGCTTTGGCTTTATTTTGGCGAAACGTGATTGCCTAGAAGCGTGTAAAGGTTTGGCACGTTCGGTCAGCCTCGATTTATATGACCAGTGGAATACCATGGAGCAGCATAACGGTAAATGGCGCTTTACCTCGCCAACTCATGTAGTACGTGCATTTTATCAAGCCTTGCTTGAGCTTGAGGCAGAGGGTGGAGTAGCTGCACGTTATCAACGTTATTTACAAAACCAGCAAACCTTATCGCAAGGTATGCAACAGCTTGGTTTTGAATTGGTATTAGGCAATCAAGCACCTCAATCACCAATTATCACGACATTCCTTTACCCGACAGTTGAAACATTTAGCTTTCAGAGCTTTTATGAAACCTTGAAAAAATCAAGCTACGTGATTTATCCGGGCAAAGTCACCGATCTTAACTGTTTCCGTATTGGCAATATTGGCGAAGTTTATGTTCATGACATTGAAGGGCTTCTTGCTGCCATTGAGAGTTACTGCAAGAACCATCTACAGCACGCTGTAACAGCATAGTTTTTAAATCATTTAAATTAAAGGTTAAACATCATGAAGACGAACAATACACAAATTCAGGCTGTGGTTTTTGACTGGGCTGGAACAACTGTAGATTTTGGTTCACGCGCACCCATTTTGGCTTTTATGGCTTTATTTAAAGACAATAAAGTTGAAATTACGGTTGAAGAAGCTCGTGCACCAATGGGTTTGGAAAAACGTGATCATATTGCTGCCGTTTTAAAAATGCCGCGCGTAGCAGCAGCATGGCAGGAGGTATATGGGCAGCCTGCGACAGAGGTAGATATTGACCGTTTATATAAAGACTTTATTCCTTACCAATTAAAATCGATTCCCACATGTTCTGCTTTAATTCCGGGTGCATTGGCGACTTTTGAAAATATTAAAGGCCGCGGTGCAAAAATTGGTAGTAACACAGGTTATGCATCAATGATGATTGGGCGATTGGTTAAGGATGCTGCCGATCAAGGCTATCGACCGGACTGTATCGTTACTGCCAGTGATGTGAAATTTGGTCGTCCATATCCTGAAATGTTATGGAAAAACTTAATTCAACTTGATGTATCAGACATCAAAACTGTTGTAAAAGTGGATGATACCGTGGTGGGTATTGATGAAGGTTTAAATGCGGGATGCTGGACCGTAGGACTGGCGATTAGCGGCAATGAAGTCGGTTTAAGCTATGAAGAGTGGAGTGCATTATCGCCTGATGAACAAATTGTTCTAAAAGATAAGGCCTATCGAAAAATGAATGCCTCAGGTGCTCACTATGTGATTGATAGTGTCGCAGACTTGCCAAATGTACTGGACGATATTGAACGCCGTTTGGGACAGGGTGAACGACCTTAAATATAGTTTAGGTCAATATATTTTTAAGCTTAGCTCCCTTGGGAGCTAAGCTTACCTAAAAAATTAAAATGAAGAGTAATAAACTCCACATATTTGAAAATAAGGAGCAACCTTGCAGATTAAACTCCTTTTTTCCTCTAACTATCTAAACATATGCTCCAATAGTTAGTTCCATCACCACATATAGATATATGTAATGAATTTCTTTACGACTTTTGTGGGTCGTATATTTTTTCTTTAATGAATAGAGCAGGGATCACACCACAAATCAGGTAAGCTGCACCCATCACGACAAAACCTAGACCAATAGATCCGCCGGATGCTAAGAAGCCGATAGTTGCAGGAGCTAAGGCAGCGCCTAAACGTCCGACATTATAAGCGCCACCAATGGCCGTACCGCGAATGGCTGTCGCAAAGCTTTCGGTCATATAGGTTGCATTTACGCCATAAGGGATGCCGTAGAGGAAGCCGAAGGTAATGAGTAAATAGAGAATGTTGCTTGGCGAGTTATAAAAAACAATTAGAGGTAAGAAAATAGCAGTACCGATTGCACCGAATGCATAGGTGAAGCGACGTCCTAATTTATCAGCCATCATGCCTGCAAGAACTTTACCCAAAATCATGGCGGTATATGTACCTACCATATAAGCCGTCATTTCCTTGAACTTCATACCGAGTTCACTTTCAAGGTATGACGGCATCCAGTTATTTACGCCATAGTAGCCAAACTGTAAAAAGCCCGCGGTTAACGCCCATAAGATAAACATATTGCGGTTTCGTTTATCTTGAAAAATAAGCTTAAATGCTGAAGTTTTCGGAGCGTTTTGTGCCAAAACAGGTTGTTGTAGTCGAGACTTTTGCCATGCTTCTGGTTCGGGTACCAGAACATGCATGAGAACAGCAATAACGACGGGAATAATGGCAACATAAAACAGCATACGCCAGCCATGATCAGGAATAATCCAACCTGCAAGTAAAGTCGCAACAATATATCCAACAGTCCAGCCAGCTTGTAAGGTCCCAAGGACTGTTGTGCGGTAACGTGTTGGTACATATTCCGCCATGAGGGTATTACAGGCGATATAGAGTGAACCCAAACCCAGTGACGCAAAAAATCTTAAAATACCAAACTGAAGAAAGCTTTGAGTAAAACCTAAGCCACAGGTGAGAAGTGAGAAAATTAAAATAGAAATAACCACAATGCGCACACGACCAAATTTATCGCATGCCCATCCCCCAAAAATGCCACCAACAGCCATACCTGCTAATGTAAAACTGCCAAGCATACCTGCCTGTACTGAACTTAATCCAAAATCTGCCTTAATACTATTTAAGCTATAAGACAGCAGCATCAAATCTGCACCATCTACCAATAGGGCCAGAAAAGCAAAAATGAATGCTATTTTCCACGTATGAGGTTGTATACGAGAAAGACCTTCTTTGTAATTTGTAGCCATAATCCATTACCTACATTTGATTGAAAGCACTTCAAGTCGTTTTAAAGTGCTTAAAATTTGATTAAGACGCAGCGCGAATCATATTTCGGGCAATAATCACTTGTTGAATTTGAGTGGTCCCTTCATAGAGACGGAACAGACGAACATCGCGATAAAAACGTTCAATGGCATATTCACTGATATAGCCTGCGCCACCGTGAATCTGTACACAGCGGTCGGCAACGCGGCCACACATTTCGGTCGCAAACATTTTTGCGCAAGATGCCTCTGTACTAATGTTTTCACCATTATCACGGCGGCGGGCTGCATCTAAAACCATACATTTAGCCGCATAAATTTCGGCTTTTGAGTCGGCAAGCATGGCTTGAATGAGTTGAAATTCGGCAATAGGTTGTCCAAACTGCTTGCGTTCGATGGTGTAATTTAAAGAATCATCTAGCATTCGTGTTGCTGCGCCGACACTTAAAGCAGCAATATGCAAACGGCCTTTATCGAGTACTTTCATGGCCGTTTTAAAACCAACACCTTCCACGCCACCAATGAGTGCTGAGGCAGGAATACGACAATTTTCAAAAATCACATCACAGGTATGGGCACCTTTTTGTCCCATTTTTTTGTCGCGTTTACCAAGTGAAATGCCTGGGGCTTGACTGTCGACAATAAACGCAGAAATACCACCAGCACCTTTAATATCAGAATTTGTACGTGCCATGACTGTAAATACGCCAGCATGGGGTGCATTGGTAATAAAGCGTTTAGTACCGTTTAACACATAAAAATCGCCATCTTTTACAGCACTGGTTTTTAAAGAAGCTGCGTCCGATCCTGCGTCTGGTTCGGTTAAGCAAAAAGAACTGATCACTTCACCACGTGCTAAACGCGGCAAGAAAAATGATTTTTGTGCTTCCGTCCCGTCAATAATCAGGCCACTTGAACCAATACCATTATTGGTTCCAATCAGAGAGCGAAAAGCAGGAGAGGTACGACCTAATTCAAAAGCGACATAGACCTCTTCTTCCATTGTTAGGCCAAGACCTTCGTACTCTTCAGGAATGGTTAAACCAAATAATCCCAGCGCTTTCATTTGTTCAACGATGTGTTGAGGAATTTCATCCGTTTCAGCGACTTCATTCTCATGAGGAATTAATACACCTTCAACAAATTGCCGAATCATATCAACAAGTTGATCTAAGGTTTCCTGATCTCGAATCATAGTCTCGTCCTTTTACTACATGCAAAAAACATCAATGTGATGTTCGTAAAATCATCAATATTTGAAGCGATAGTAATCAAAGGAAGAGCGTAAAACAATATATTTTGAAAATTAATTTCGCAATGCGATACTTTGTTGTTGTTTTATGTTTGTCTAATTTATTGATTTATTTAAGCTATATTTTCTTATGAAAAATCATTATTTTTAGTGGAAAATTAAAGTTTGATTTTTAAAATGAGCTGTGTATATTAAAAATATATATCGCTATGCGAAATTTTAAATGGATAAATTTTCCAATAGGAAATGAGTCACAAAATATAGTGGGATGAAGATGGGTGCTTTAAATGGAATTCGGGTACTTGACTTAAGTCGGGTATTGGCTGGACCTTGGTGTGGGCAGATTCTTGCCGATTTGGGCGCAGAAGTAATCAAGATTGAAAGACCGAAAGTCGGTGACGATACTCGTTCTTGGGGGCCACCTTGGATGAAAAATGACTCAGGCCAAGACACCCAAGAAGCCGCTTATTACCAGTCCACTAACCGCAATAAGTTATCGGTTGCCATCGATATTGCTAGTCCTGATGGACAAGAGCTAATTAAAGCCCTCATTCAAGACACTGATGTCGTGATTGAAAACTACAAAGCAGGTTCTTTGAAAAAGTACGGTTTGGACTATGAGTCTTTATCTGAGATTAACCCTAAACTGGTGTATTGCTCCATTACAGGCTTTGGTCAAACTGGCCCAAGAGCAGAAGAACCCGGTTATGACTTTATTATTCAAGGCATGGGCGGACTCATGTCAGTTACGGGTGAACGTGATGATTTGCCGGGTGGCGGTCCACAAAAAGTAGGGGTCGCATTTTCCGATTTAGCAACAGGTCTTTATTCTACGATTGCCATACAAGCTGCTTTACTCAACCGCCATGTAACGGGTTTAGGCCAATACATTGATATGGCTTTGCTTGATGTTCAAATTGCCACAATGGCAAATCAGGGAATGAACTATCTTTCATCGGGTAATATCCCGAAGCGTTATGGCAATGCACATGCCAATATTGTGCCTTATCAGGTATTTAAAGCTTCTGATCGTGATTTTATTATCGCGTGTGGAAATGACACTCAGTTTATTCAGCTTTGTAGAAGTATTGGGTTACCCGATTTACCAAATGATGCACGTTTTGCCCGAAATGCAGATCGAATCAAACACCGTGAGGAAATTATCGGGATTTTATCAAAACACTTTTTAACTAAAACGGCAGATGAGTGGGTAGATGCAATCTACGCTGCTAAAGTTCCGGTTGGTGTGATTAATAATTTGGAACAAGCTTTCCAAGAGCCGCAAGTGATTGCTCGAGAAATGTTGGTCGAGATGAATCACCCGCAACGTGAAAAATTGAAGGTAATTGGGTCACCAATCAAACTCTCTAGAACACCTGTTGAGTACAAAACAGCACCTCCGTTGTTAGGAGAACATACTCAGGCGGTTTTAGGTCGAGTGATTTCTTCAGAAAAACTGGCTGAGTTGAAAGAAAAGGGCGTAATTGGATAAGTTGCTTAAAGCGGAAGGTTAAAATTATATTTAAAACAGAAAATAAAATATTTAACCTTTTGCTTTAACGAGTTAAATGAAGTTATGTTTTAGACGCAGACTAGGATGTTTGCTCTTTTGCTATTTATAGAAAAAATAGATTATAATTTTCGCAGTGCGAAACAAAATATGGATTGGTATGACAATGAACGATGCAGTAGATGCAGAACCGACAGAAAAATTATTAGCGCCGTTAAGGCATGAATTATTACATCCGATTGAAGACATGCAGGATGAAAATGATCGCCAATTTATTACTGCATTAGCACGTGGTTTAGAGCTATTACGTTGTTTTACGCCTAAGCATCAGCATTTGGGCAACCAAGAACTTGCTCAGATGACTGGTTTGCCAAAACCAACCATTACTCGCCTTACACATACCTTGTCGCGTTTGGGTTATATCAAACAAGTACCTAACTCAAGCAAATTCCAGCTTTCAGTGGGGGTTCTTGCATTTGGTTATTCCATGTTGTCTAACGTGTCGATTCGCTCTATTGCTCATCCATATATGAAAAATTTGGCAGACTATGCTGGCGCTGCTGTTGCAATGGCAACACGTGATCGACTCAATATGATTTATCTTGATGTGGTACAAGGTAAAGGCAATATGACCATGCGCCGTCAAGTTGGAACCTATTTACCGATTCATTTAAGTTCGATGGGGCGTGCATGTTTAGCTGCAATGCCTGAAGATGAAAGAGAGTTTCTGCTAGATGCTATTCGTAGCAAACATAAAGAAGACTGGATCAAAATTAACCGTGATCTAGACAAAGCTTTTAAAGACTACCAAGATTTTGGATATTGTTTTTCGATCGGTGAATGGCATAAAGACGTGAACTCGGTTGCTGTTCCACTCATTCATGAACAACATGGTTTACTGGTGTTTAACTGTGGCGGTCCAAGTTTTATTATGAACCGTGAAAAGCTTGAAGAAGATATCGCACCACGTCTTTTACATATGGTGAATAATATTCGCACCGAGATTAGCTAAACCAATCTGATTTACTTATAAAAGCCAGCTTTGAAAATCAAAGCTGGCTTTTTAGTAGGCAAACTTTAAGCTGTTTGCTTGTGAAAGATCGGTTTTCTTTTTTCTTTGAAAGCACTTAATGCTTCTTTAAACTCAGAACCTTGCAAACAATGCGAGAAAATAGTCGACTCATGATCAATACGATTGAGTAGATCATCAATTGGCATATCTCTTAGTAACTTTTTACTGAGCTGTAAGGCTTGGTTTGGTTTGTGAGCGAGTTTAATGGCCACATCTTCAACGACTTGATCCAGCTCAGTTGCTTCAAATATTTCATTTACTAAGCCATAATTCTTTGCTTGATCTGCCGAAAACTTTTCACCGAGTAAAATAATTTCTGAAGCACGAGCAAAGCCCAATAATCTTGGCAAGATATAACTTGAACCTGCTTCAGGTACCAGTCCCAAGTTTACAAATGGGAACTGAAAAATAGAGTTTTGGCTTGCATACACAAGGTCGCAATGTAGAAGCATGGTGCTGCCGATGCCAATGGCCACACCATTTACTTTGGCAATAATTGGTTTTGGAAAGGTTGCTAAGCTTTTTAAAAAAACAATCGAAGCAGGCGGTTCGGAACAGGTTGTATCGCGTGTTTCGAATGCGTTGACATCATTGCCACTGGTAAATGCAGCTCCTTCACCAGTCAGTATAACCACGTGAACGTTTTGATTGGTTGCAGCTTCATCTAATGCCAGACTTAGAGTCGCATACATTTCATAGTTAATTGCATTTTTTTTGGTGGGATTGCTCATGGTGAGCGTTAGTATATTTTTATCAAAAAACTGTTGAATTGAGCCTGTTTTAAGCACGTTTTGAGCTCTATTGTCCTGTTGCATCATTCATTCCTTTAAATTAACTATTTGAAAATTATTTGTTTCTTTTTTACGGAAACTCATACTTATTCAAATAACTTGCCGTCTAAAATTTAAACTTATTAAAGTGATGCTATCGAAAAATAATTCCGTTATCAATTATTTTGTTTTATATTGTGGTATAAAATTTTGTATTGTGAAATTTTTACCTTAAATCACTTTAAATGATGGATTTATGCGTAAATAAGCATCTAGCTCTGCGAAGGAAATGAGAAGCTAGCTATAGAACAGTGAGTGGAAATAATATGAAGACCAAAATTACAGAACTATTTGAAATCGAGCATCCTATTATTCAAGGCGGTATGCATTATGTTGGTTTTGCAGAGCTGGCGGCTGCGGTTTCAAACGCGGGCGGTTTAGGCATTATCACTGGCCTGACTCAGCGTACGCCTGAAAATTTGGCAAAAGAAATTGCACGTTGCCGAGAAATGACCGATAAGCCTTTCGGGGTAAATTTAACCTTTTTGCCTACGGTGAATACTCCTGATTATCCGGGTTTTGTAGATGCAATTATTAAAGGTGGTGTAAAGATTGTAGAAACAGCAGGGCGGAATCCTGAACAAGTCATGCCGTATTTAAAAGCTGCTGGCATTAAAGTAATTCACAAATGTACTTCAGTTCGACATAGCTTAAAAGCTCAGCAAATTGGGTGCGATGCGGTTTCTGTAGATGGTTTCGAGTGCGGTGGTCACCCCGGCGAAGATGATGTGCCCAATATGATTTTATTGCCTTTAGCTGCCGATGCATTAGAAATCCCATTTGTTGCCTCAGGTGGAATGGCAGATGGACGCTCACTCGCCGCTGCTTTAGCGATGGGTGCCGATGGAATTAATATGGGAACGCGCTTTATTGCGACTCAGGAAGCTCCCGTACACGCAAATGTAAAACAGGCAATTTTAAATGCAACCGAACGAGATACACGTTTAATTATGCGCGCTTTACGCAATACAGAACGTGTTATGAATAATGCTGCTGTAGAAAAAATCGTGGCAAGAGAAAAAGCACTCGGCGATAACATTAAATTTGAAGATATTATCGAAGAAGTTGCAGGTGTTTATCCAAAAGTCATGATTGATGGTGATGTTAATGCAGGTGCATGGTCATGCGGTTTAGTCGCAAGCTTGATTCATGATATTCCGACATGCGATGAACTGGTTAACCGAATTGTCAAAGAGGCAGAAGATATTATTCGTGGGCGTTTATTAGGACTTTTATAGAATTATCCTAGCTTCTATAACTCATTATTAGCTTATTTTATATAAGATCAGCACAAGTTTTAATTGTGCTGACTTTTTGCATCACTCACACAATAATAAAGACATAAAACGGCAAAAAATAAGCCTAAAATACAGACACCCATCCATCCGTAGTGTTTCCAAGCATAGCTTCCCGCTGTTGTGCCTAATGCGCCGCCAGCAAAGTAACCTGTCATATAAATCGCATTAAACCGTGAGCGTAATTCTTGATTAAGTTTAAATACGATACTTTGGTTGGTGACATGAACAGCAGAAAGTGAAGCGTAGAGAATGAGTAAAGCAATAATATAAAAGGCGAAATGGTAGGCTAAAAGTGAAAAAAGAATCCAACTTACAATAAGCCCGACGCCACAATAAATTGAAATTTTATGGATATAGCCTTGGTCAATAAATTTGCCTGAGAAATTGGCAACGAACGTTCCTAACACGCCAACAAAACTGAAAAGCCCAATTGTAAAGTCGCTAAAAAAAAAGGGTGCTGGAGCCAAAAGCAACGACATGGTCGTAAAGGTTAAACTCACACAAGCAAATGTAAAACCACCAATATAAGTTCTGGTTCTTAAACGTCGATTTTGAATAAAAATCTGCGGAAGTGAGCGGATGGTTTTTGCATAGTTTTCAGATTTAGTCGGTGGGAATAACCCGATATTACGGTGCAAAATAAAGGCAATAATAAGTAATAGAAAACCACTGACCAGATAAATAATGTTCCAAGCAAAAAGAGTAGACATCAATCCTGATAGGGAACGGGCGAGTAAAACCCCCATCATCAGTCCGCTCAGTAAAAAACCAACCACACGGCCACTTTGTTGAATCGGAACCAGACTTGCAGCAAGGGGTAATAACAATTGAGCTGAACTGGAAAATAGACCAGTAATGACGGTACCAAGCAGTAAAAGATAAATATTGTGCGAAAAACCGCTAATAATTAATCCACTTGAAGCCAATAACATAAAGATAAATAGCAGTTTGCGCTTTTCTATTAGGTCGCCCAACGGCATTAAAAAGAGTAAGCCACATGCGTAGGTGATTTGGGCTAGAGTTGGCACCCACGCTGTAGTTGTTTCGGTTAAATTTAGGCTTACACTAATTGAGTGAATAAGTGGCTGACTAAAATAATTTCCACCTGTACAAATGCCTGCGGCAATCGCCATTAAAATAATGGTTGGGGTATAGAGTGCGTTTTTCATCATGCCTTAGTCATAATGAAAGTGGAACTTTAATCAACACAACCATGACTGTTTTAAGTACGATTGTTAGTGCGTTTCATTCAAGGCATCTTGAATATTGTGCACCATGTGAATTAAACGTGGTCCAATTTCACCTTCAAGTTTTTCCGGATTTAAATGAAAACTTGGCGCACCACAGTTAAAAACATAAAGACCATGTTTGGAGCTGACTAAAGGTACAGCCACCGAGTTCACTTCTTTATGCCACTCGCCTAAAGACAAACAATATCCATAATCTTGGTAATCACGGAAAGCTCGCTCTAAAGAACGTTTTATGGCTGGCCAGTTTTCGGGATTCTTTTGTTTCAACGCATCAAGTAGAAAGTTGCGTTCACGTTCAGGGGTCGCAGCTAAGCATGCTCGGCCCATTGAACTACTATGAATTGGCAAAGTCGAACCAATGGGACGGCGCATATTTAATGCAGTTTCAATTTGCACAACATCGATATACACCATATTTAAGCGATCACGCGTTGCCATCGCTACAGGTGCTTGAACATACTGACTCATCTCTTCCATATATTGATGAGCAATATTGCGAATCGAGATGTTAGATAATGCTGCGTATCCTAAAGATAAGACACCAATATCTAGTGTGTATTTAGTCGAATTAGGCAATTGTTTTAAATAACCTAATGACACAAGGGTATTGGTAATACGTGCAATGGTCGGTTTCGGTAAACCTGTCATTTTTGCTAATTCTTGGTTGCCAAGCACCTGATTATTTGCAGAAAAGCATCTTAAAAGTTCTAAACCGCGCGCTAAAGAAGCAATAAATTGCGGGTTATTTTCCCGATGTATATGCGAAATAGGATCTAAACGTATCTCATCAAAATTTATTGGTTTTTCAGTTTCCGTGTTTTGAGACATTCGATCCTCAAATATAATTAAAGCAATAGTTTTGCCATTATATTTCGCTCTGCAAAATAAATCCATTCATCACTGCGCTGTTGTGATGAATGGATATCTGGTGCAGTTTATGAAACGTTTTCAATCACCATTGCAAGACCTTGACCTACACCAATACATAGGCTCACCACGGCATATTTCTTTTTACGGCGAATTAACTCGCGAGCTACTGTTAAGCTAAGACGAGCGCCAGATGCACCAAGTGGATGACCAACAGCAATCGCGCCACCGTTTGGGTTCACACGTGGGTCATTAAAATCAACATCTAAGCCTTTTAAACAAGATAAAACCTGTGAAGCAAAGGCTTCATTAATTTCAATAATATCCATGTCATCTAAAGTAAGACCAGCACGCGCAACGGCTTTCTTAATAGCTTCGATCGGGCCTGCACCCATAATGCGCGGTTCAATACCCGCAGCTGCGGCTGATAAGATTTTTGCCATTGGTTTTAGGCCATATTTTTGACCAGCAGCTTCTGAACCAATCAAAAGTGCTGCTGCACCGTCGTTAATCCCTGAGGCATTACCAGCTGTAACCACGCCACCTTCAAATAGAGGTTTTAACTTTGTGAGTGCTTCAACAGTTGAGCTTGGGCGAGGGTGTTCATCTTCTGAAACGAGTTTAGGCGGTAATTTTTTGCCTTGAAAAACTTCAATTGGAGTAATTTCATCGGCAAAGAAACCTTCTTCTTTGGCTTTTTGATATTTGGCTTGTGATTGAGCTGCAAATAAATCAGCTTGCTCGCGGGTAATACCAAAGTCAGCAGCAACGTTATCACCCGTTTCAGGCATTGAATGTCCGCCGTACTGAGCAATAATTTTTTTATTTGGAAAACGAGATCCAATGGTGGTGTCATAAATTTTTGCATCACGGCTATAAGCACTTTCGGCTTTACCCATTACAAAAGGTGCGCGAGACATACTTTCTACACCACCTGCGATATAGAGTTCGCCTTCACCACAAGTAATGGCACGTGCTGAATCAATCACAGCACCTAAACCACTAGCACATAGGCGGTTTACCGTCTGGCCCGGTACAGTGACAGGTAAACCTGCAAGTAACAGGGCATTTCTCGCCACATTACGACTATCTTCACCCGCTTGGTTGGTGTCGCCTAAAATCACATCTTCAATATCCGCTCCCGGCACACCAGTTTTTTCAAGCAACTTTTGAATGACGGTTGCGGCTAAATCATCAGGACGAATTGAGGCAAGTTCACCTGCATGACGGCCAAATGGACTGCGTAAACCATCATAAATATATGCATTTAACATTGAGAAATTCCTTTTCAAGACTCGTGAGTAAAAGTAAGAGGTAAATGAAGTGCGACACGACGCTGTAACCACGGACTAGGGCGATAGCGCGGGTCATGCGTAAGTGCTGTTATATGGTTCAGAATGAGTAAGATTTTTTCGCTACCGACTTGATCGCCCCATTCAATTGGTCCAAACGGATAACCTAAACCAAGACGCACCGCGGCATTAATGTCATCTACCGTGGCAACATTTTGCTGGGCAATATCACAGCCTAGATTAATCACCATCGCTAAAACACGCTGAGCAACAAAGCCCATACTTTCATTAATCATGCTCACCAGATTTCCATCTAGATTGAAAATAGAGTGAGCGGCTTGTCGGTATTCAGGTTTGGTAACAAGTGAAGGCATCAAGGTGCGGTGCTTTGCAATGCCATAAAGCATGTCGATAGCAACAGCTTGTTCTGGGTTAATCCCTAGGCGGATTGCCGCTTGGGTTGTGTCTTCACCGTAGCAAGCGAGTAAACATAAACTATCTGTTTGAGGTTCGGGGTTGGTGTCTAGGTCAATATTTTGCTGAGTTAAATAATCTTCAAGCTGTTTTTTATCGTCTAAGAAATCTGCCGCAATCCAAACTTTTGGATATTGCGTTAAACGCTCTACAAACTTGGCAGGTTGTTCACCTGTTTTTGAACCAGTTTCATAGTTATAAAAACCTTGATTAACTTTACGTCCAAGTTGTTTGGCATCTAGCATTTGTTTGGTCAGCGGGTTTGGTTTGTAGCGGGCTTCTTCATAGTATTGGTGATAAATCGACTCCATCACAGGATGAGAAACATCAAGGCCAGTTAAATCGAGTAATTCAAAAGGACCCATTCTAAAACCAACGCCATCACGTAAAATTCGGTCAATTTCACTGATGTCACAGACGTTTTCATTTAAAATTTTAAGCGCTTCGGTTCCATAAGCTCGGCCAGCGTGATTAATAATAAATCCAGGGGTGTCCTTCGCAACAACAGGGCGATGACCAAATGCACGAGACAGATCATTTAAAGCATCAATAATAAGTGGGTCAGTTTTTAAACCACGAATGACTTCGACTACTTTCATGAGTGGAACTGGGTTAAAAAAGTGATAACCCACAACACGCTCAGGCTTTTTGCAGTTTGCCGCAATGGCTGTAATAGAAAGAGAAGAGGTGTTTGAGGCTAAAATGGTGTTTTCTGAAACAATGTCCTCAAGCTGTTGCATCAAACTTTGTTTGATATCGAGACGTTCAATAATTGCTTCTACAATAAGGTCGCAATTTTTTAAATCGTCAATTTGCTGAGCAACAATTAAATGGTTATTTGCCGCTGCTGCTTGCTCAGATGTAATTTTATTTTTGTCGACTAACTTTTGAAATGTGGCAGCTAGTTTTTCTTTAGCCTGTTCTGCTGCGCCTGCTTTGGCATCATATAAATAAGTAGTATGACCTGACTGCGCCGCAATTTGAGCAATACCACTGCCCATAATACCGACACCAATCACAGCCATGCTTTTAATATCATAAGTCATGTCGATCATCCTGATAATTAATCTATATTTGAAATTAAACGGAAAAATAGGGTGGGGTGATTTAGCTTAAGCATTGTTTATCACCATCAATGGGTAAGATTTGTCCTGAAATTGAGCGACCACTATCTGAGGCTATAAATAGGCATAAATCTGCAATATGCTTTGGATTTACAAAATATTTGAGCGACTGATTTTTCAGTGCGTTTTGAGTCACTTCTTCAAGTGAGGTATGCGCTACATCGGCACGGGCCTGTAATACACGTTGAACTCGATCACCATCTACTGCACCCGGAAGAATAGCGTTAACTCGAATATTGTCTGCACCGAGTTCCATAGAAAGCGTTTTGGTAAAACCAATCAGCCCCCATTTTGAAGTGGAATAAGCCAATCGGTATGGATAACCTAAGCGGCCGGCAATAGACGACATATTTATAATTACGCCTGCTTGTGCTTTTTTTAAATAGGGAATGGCTAACTGGGTAATTAAAAAAGTACTATTCAGGTTTAAATTAATCACCGTGTTCCAATCATCAAAACTTAGTTCATCTGCGGCAACAGTCGGGCCTGAGATGCCGGTGTTATTGACTAAAATATCAATACCGCCAAGTTTCTGAACTGCTTCATTAAACATGAGTTTAATTTGCTCATGATCAGCCAAATCACACGTATGTATATGCAGCTTAGGATAATCTTGTTGTAATTGTTCTAGGCTTTTAGCACTAATATCACAAACGAAAACTTCATCATGATTGTTTAAAAAGACTTCAGCAATGTATCGTCCAATCCCTGAACCACCTGCACTAATTAATACTTTTCTACTCATTTTCATTCCTTTGTTATTATCGTTTTAAATTATTTACCTTGATAAGACGGTTTACGTTTTTCAATAAAAGCTTGAACGCCTTCATTTTTATCTTCGGTAGAAAACAGTAACTGGAATGATTTTCGTTCTAGAGTTAAGCCTGCATTTAATGGCACGTCTTCGCTCATGAGTGCAACTTCTTTAATTTGTTGCAGGGCAATAGGAGGCATTTTTGCGAGGCTCTGTGCCATTTGAATCGCAGTTGGAATGGTTTGGTCGTCTTCTGTGACTTGTGAAACAAGACCGATGATATAAGCTTCTTCGGCTTTCACCATAGCACCCGTCATAATCATGCGCATGGCATGAAATTTACCAACCGCACGGAATAAACGTTGTGTCCCACCAGCACCTGGCATTAAACCGACTTTAATTTCCGGTTGACCAAAGGTTGCGCCTTTACCTGCAATAATAATGTCAGCGTGCATTGCAAGTTCGCAGCCACCCCCTAATGCATAACCATTTACAGCAGCAATCACGGGTTTAGGGCACTGAGCAATCGCATTCCAATAACGTTCAGTGTGTCTTAATAACATTTCAGTTGAAGTTGCGGTTGCCATTTCTTTTAAATCAGCACCTGCCGCAAAGACTTCCTCACCACCTGTGAGCACAACTGCATTGATCTCATCGTTAAAACTTAATTCGGTAAAAGCTTGTGCTAATTGTTTGCGAACCTCTGTATTCAGTGCATTTTTTGCTTCAGGTCGGTTAATTTTTACAATCGCTATTTTTTGAATAGAAAAGTCGACTTCTACGAAATTATTCCCTGTTAATACACTCATTTTTGAATTCCTTGTTTCGCATATCAAAACTATATTCCTTTTATGATGCTTATTTTGGAATTTATTTCAAGTCTTATTTAGTCCATTAGAGCAATTAGGATTTATTAAATAAGCTAAGTATTTGATATTCCGTAATGGTGTGTTTTTAAATTTCGTTTAACGAAATTAATTTTCAAAAAAGCTTGAAATTTGTATTTTCGTTCTCGTACTATGAAACACATCCGCAGTAAACAAGATTTAAAACATGGTATCCAGACAAGCTGGAGATGGCTGATGGGTACGATGGAAATACATAAAAAGGGAGATCACAGATGATCCGTGATGAAGGGATGTTGGAGCAGTTACTTTCAACAATTCGAGATTTTGTAAAAAATGAATTGATCCCTCGTGAAAACGAAGTGGTAGAGAAAGACAAAATTCCGGATGACATTGTGCAGCAAATGCGTGAGCTAGGTTTGTTCGGTCTCACAATTCCCGAAGAATATGGTGGCCTAGGCATTACCATGGAAGAGGAAGTCAGAGTTGCATTTGAACTTGGACAAACTTCACCGGCTTTTCGTTCTTTAATTGGTACCAATAACGGGATTGGCTCAAGTGCAATTTTGATTGATGGCACAGAAGAGCAAAAGCAAAAATATTTACCTCGTTACGCAAGTGGCGAAATTATTGGTTCATTTTGTTTAACCGAGCCTGAATCTGGTTCTGATGCGGCTTCTTTAAAAACTAGTGCCGTAAAAGATGGCGATTTTTATGTATTAAACGGTACCAAACGTTTTATTACCAATGCACCTCACGCTGCAACTTTCACCGTAATGGCGCGAACCAATCCTGAAATTAAAGGGTCAGGCGGTATTTCAGCTTTTTTAGTTGAGGCCAATACACCAGGTATTACATTGGGAAAAATTGACCAAAAAATGGGACAAAAAGGCTCACACACCTGTGATGTAATTTTTGATAACTGCCGTGTACCTGCTTCTGCATTGATTGGTGGGGTAGAGGGTGTCGGTTTTAAAACGGCCATGAAAGTGCTTGATAAAGGTCGCTTGCACATTGGTGCCTATAGTGTGGGTGTTGCTGAACGCATGCTAAACGACGCATTGCACTATGCGATTGAACGTAAGCAGTTTGGTCAGCCT
Source organism: Acinetobacter pittii ANC 4050 (assembly GCF_000399685.1). Taxonomy (GTDB): domain Bacteria; phylum Pseudomonadota; class Gammaproteobacteria; order Pseudomonadales; family Moraxellaceae; genus Acinetobacter; species Acinetobacter pittii_E. Next base: position 1,480,689 of record NZ_KB976987.1, on the reverse strand, counting down.
ATTGCAAATTTCCAGCTGATTCAAGCCATGCTTGCTGACTCAAAAGCCGAAATTTATGCGGCTAAATGTATGGTTTTAGATGCAGCCCGCCGCCGTGATAATGGTGAAAACATTAGTACAGAGGCATCTTGCGCAAAAATGTTTGCGACCGAAATGTGTGGCCGCGTTGCCGACCGCTGTGTACAGATTCACGGTGGCGCAGGCTATATCAGTGAATATGCCATTGAACGTTTTTATCGCGATGTCCGTTTGTTCCGTCTCTATGAAGGAACCACACAAGTTCAACAAATTATTATTGCCAAAAATATGATTAGGGAAGCTACAGCCTAATAAAAAATCAAATGCCATGAGGCATTGGATGCCTCATGTTCCTTCTGAGGATATGGATATGACAACAGAAACAGTTACGCAAAATACGGCTAGCAGTGAAGCTATCCAGACACCAAAAAAAATTTGGATTACCGCATTTATATTCGCTTTTTTAACATTGTTGTGTGATGGGGCAGACTTAGGGTTTTTGGCATTAAGCCTGACCAGTCTTAAAACAGAATTTCATTTGACGGGGGTACAAGCTGGAACACTAGGTAGCTTAACGCTTTTTGGATCGGCTATAGGTGGTCTGATTGGTGGCTGGGCGTGTGACCGTTTTGGGCGAGTTCGCATCATTGTGTTCTTTATTGCTTATTCTTCAGTTTTAACCAGTGCACTGGGTTTTGCTGATTCTTATATGCAATTTGCAGTTTTAAGAACCTTTGGAGCGATGGGCTTAGGTGCGCTCTATATTGCTTGTAATATTTTAATGTCTGAAATGGTGCCAACCAAACATCGCTCAACTGTTCTGGCTACGCTCATGACAGGTTATACCTTGGGTTCTTTGCTAGCGACTTTATTAGCAGGACATATTATTCCTGAACATGGCTGGCGTTTCCTGTATTGGATTGCGATTACTCCTGTAGTGTTGTCAATTTTGATGCACTTTTGTGTACCTGAACCAGAGTCTTGGAAAAAATCTCGTCAATTAAAAGCGTTAGAAGTCGCTCAAAGTAACCAGCCTAAAAAACGTCAAAATCCATATCTTGAAATTTTAAGAGATAAGAAACATGGCACCATGTTTGTTCTTTGGATAATTAGTACTGGTGCATTGCAGTTCGGTTATTACGGCGTAAGTAACTGGTTACCAGCTTATTTAGAGTCTGATCTTGGTATCAAGTTTAAAGAAATGGCCATGTATATGGTCGGTACTTTCCTGATTATGATGTTCGCCAAAGTGATTGCAGGAATTATTGCCGATAAATTAGGACGCCGTGCTGTATTCGCCTTCGGAACCATTGGGACTGCCTTATTTATTCCAGTTATTGTTTATTTAAATACACCAACCAACATTTTATGGATGATGCTGTTCTTCGGTTTCCTTTACGGTATTCCATACGCAATTAATGCCACTTATATGACTGAAAGCTTCCCAACTTCCATTCGTGGTTCGGCAGTGGGTGGTGCTTATAACATCGGCAAAGTACTTTCAATTTTCTCTCCATTAACAATTGGTTATCTATCACAACATGGTTCTATTGGCTTAGGGCTTTTAGTAATGGCTGCAGCTTATTTTATCTGCGGGGTAATTCCATTGTTATTTATTAAAGACCGACTATTTAACCCGCAAAAGGCAGAGTGACAGATCAATCTGTCACCTTAAATTAAGGATGAAAAGGGACAAGTGAGATGATAAATAAAATCACCAGTGACATTGAACCAATTTTAAAAGCGATTCCTGATGGAGCAACCATCATGACAGGCGGGTTCGGTGTGACGGGGCAACCTGCTGAATTAATTGAAGCCTTAATTGATTTAGGAAAAAAAGAACTCACCATTGTAAATAACAATGCGGCTTCTGGTGATCGTGGTTTAACTAAGCTCATTATTGCGGGTTGTGTTAAAAAAATGATTTGTTCATTTCCGAAATCTGCTGGATCAACCGTTTTTCAAGACTTATATCGTGCGGGAAAAATCGAGTTAGAACTGGTTCCACAAGGTAATTTGGCATGTCGGATTCAGGCAGCGGGGGCTGGTTTAGGTGCTATTTTTACTCCGACTGGCTATGGCACCAAAGTCGCCGAGGGTAAAGAAACACGAACTATTAACGGTAAAAATTATGTACTTGAATATCCACTTGAAGCTGACTTTGCATTGATTTATGCCGATAAAGCCGACCGTTGGGGCAATTTAACTTACCGCAAAGCAGCCCGCAATTTTGGGCCAATTATGGCAAAAGCCTCTAAGACCACAATTGTTCAAGTGAATGATACCGTAGAGCTAGGAACGCTTGACCCAGAGTGCATTATTACACCGGGAATTTTTGTTCAGCACGTTGTAAAAGTAGGAGATATCTAATGTCAGTTCAAAAGCGTTCTCGTGAAGATATTGCCAAACTCATTGCTAATGACATTCCGGAAGGTTCTTATGTCAATTTAGGCATTGGCTTACCGACCAACGTTGCTAAATTTTTGCCAAAAGACAAAGAAATCTTTTTACATTCGGAAAATGGTGTCTTGGCTTTTGGTCCACCACCACAACCGGGTGAGGAAGATGAAGACTTAGTGAATGCCGGAAAAGAACTTGTCACTTTATTAGATGGTGGATGCTTTATGCATCATGGTGACTCGTTTGACATTATGCGTGGCGGTCATTTGGACATTTGTGTGATTGGGGCATTCCAAGTTGCGGTAAATGGAGACTTAGCAAACTGGCATACCGGTAAAGCAGATGATGTACCCGCAGTTGGCGGTGCTATGGATTTGGCAGTCGGTGCTAAAACAATTTATGTCTATATGGAACATGTCACCAAAAAAGGTGAGTCCAAAATTGTAAAAGAACTGAGCTATCCAATGACAGGTGAGCAGTGTGTAAATCGTATTTATACCGATTTATGCATTATTGAACTCAAAGACCAAAAAGCTTATGTCACGGAAATGGTGGAAGGCTTAAGTTTTGATGAATTACAGGCAGTCACAGACTGTGAATTAATCGATGCACGTGTAGCCTAAATATACACGGATAAACGCTTCTTTAAGGATTAAGAGATGAAAAAATTAATTTTAGCTGCAGCTTGCGCTGCGGCTTCAGGGACTATTTTTGCAAATTCTTCAGATACAACAGAACAAAGAATTAATTTGCTAGAAACCGAGCTGCAAAAATTAAAAGCAGAACTTGCTGCTCAGAAACAAACTCAAAATAATTTACAGGTTAAACAGGTAAAGATCGAAGAGAATATCGAAAAAACTAAAGCAATGGTAACAGAGAAGCCCATTGCTCCTTCATGGGTCACTTGGACGGATAATGTGAAGGTTTACGGTATTGCCCGTGTTGATGCAGCGGTCGATTTTAAATCATCACCTGACTCGGGCGGTAGAACGACCAGCAGTCTGTACCGAACACCTTTTGAAAGTGAAAAGCGTTCAAATCATGCGCGCTCTGATGCGATGATTAATGCAAGTCGAATTGGTGTTTATTTTAATAGCCCAAATAAAGCAGTGACGGGAAATATCGAAGCCGATTTCTTTGATAGCTCTAACATGGGAACGGGGGATGGTAAATTCCGTATCCGCCATGCTTTTTTTACCTATAAAGACTGGACCTTTGGTCAAACATGGTCACTCATGTCTAACATGGAAACTCGTACCGAAGCTGTCGATTACACTCAATTTGTAGGAACCTCTTATACACGTACTCCTCAAATACGCTATGACTGGAAAATTGATGCCAATAATGATTTAAAAGTAGCCTTGGAATATACAGGTTCGAGAGTCTCGGCATTTCCAACTTTAACGGGTCGCTATACCTTTAAACAAGGCCCTTTAACGGCCCTTGCTCAAGGCTTTATTAATGAAAAATCTACGGATGTCGCAACTGCTACGGTTAAGAAAGTAAGCTGGGGCGCTGGCGGCGGCTTAAAATATCAACTCACGCCACAACAATCGGTACAAGCAAATTATCAATATATTGTTGGCGATCAAAAATTTATGCCTTACACCACCCAAAGTGGCTTGGCAAATTCGGCAAGTTTAAATGCAGCGGGTGATTTTTCTTTAAATAAAGACAAAACAGAGTTGGTGATGAATAAGTTGAATAGCATCAATATTGGTTATTCATATAAATTCAACGAGCAATGGCGTGCAAACTTATCGGCTTCAATGTTTGATTATGATGACGACACGGCTTATGCCAAACTCAATCCAGATGCCAATAAACGCTTAACTGACTATGCCGCGAACGTCTTTTATTCACCGATTGAGCAAATGGATATTGGTATGGAATATCATCAAGGTAAACGAGAAGTATTTGATGGCAGAACCGCTGATGTATCACGCGTAAACTTTGTATCGATGTATAAATTTTAAAATGGGGCGTAATTAAAAATGGAAAAAATAGTTGAGCCCAATGCAGAAAATATACTGTCAAAAAGCTTTATTTTTATCATGGCAATGACATGTGGAATTTGTGCGGGTTCAAACTATTATAACCAGCCCTTAATCTATTCAATTGCTGAAGCATTAAGAGTTAATGCAGATCAAGTCGCTTTAACTATTGTGATTAGCCAACTGTCCTATGCAGTTGGCCTTTTTATATTAGTTCCCTTAGGCGACTTCTTTGAAAAGCGTAGTTATATTTGCTTGCTCATGTGTTGTACGGGCTTTGCACAAGTAGGGCTATCCTTAAGTCAAACCTTGCCAGCTTTATATGGCTTTACCTTTTTAGCCACGTTCTTTTCGATTGCGACTCAAGTTTTAGTCCCTTTTGCCGCAGGTTTAGCCAGCCCGAAAAAAAGTCCTCAAGTTGTAGGCACTCTCATGAGTGGTTTGTTCTTGGGAATATTATTGGCACGTTCTATTGCCGGTTTACTTTCTACAGTTTGGTCGTGGCATGCGGTTTATTTAATTAGCGGACTTGTCATTTTGGTGTTTGCTTGGGTAATGTGGGTGAAATTGCCAATTGCGCGTAAGTCTCATCAACTTAATATTCTACAGATCTATGGTTCACTATTTTCATTAGCTGTTCATCAGCCTCATTTACTACGCCGTGGTTTGGCAGGGGGAATTGGCTTTGGTATTTTGGCTCTCATTTTTACCACCATGACTTTTATTTTGGCGAATGAGCCTTATCACTTTAACGATTTCCAGATTGGTTTATTTGGAATTGTTGGGTTAGCTGGTGTATTTGCGACCCCATGGGCAGGCAAGAAAATTGCAGCAGGACTTGAAAATAAAATTGCAGTGATTTGCATGGGGCTATTAATAAGTGCATGGATACCACTATTTTTTGCCCAGCAATCTTTGGTGGCCTATGCTGTTGGCGTGATTATGGCGTACTTTGGTTTGTCGGCATTTCATGTGCTTAACCAAAATCTGGTCTACCGAATTTCGGCCGAGGCGCGTTCTCGTATTAATTCAATTTATATGACCTTATATTTTGGTGGGGCTGCTTTAGGTTCTTTTATTGCGGTTTATGCATGGAAACACTGGGGATGGGAAGCGTGTGCTGCCTTAGGTTTAGCGATGGCAATGGTGAGTTTTATGATTGATCGCTTAGATTTTTATGAAATGAACAAGATTGCAAAGCAAGAAAAAGCTCCATAAACAGGAGCTTGGATATTTTATTATTTTCGAATAATCATTAAGGTTGCCGAGGCAAAGGCATACACTTTGCCATTTTCATCTACGATTTTTCCTTCGGTACTAATAATATTGCGGCCTGCGTTAATCAACTCGGCTGTCGCATAGTACGACGTATCAACTTGCATGGGACGGATCATTTTTACATTTAAATCAATAGTTCCATAGCCAACGCCATGTTCAAGTAATGTATGAGCTGCGCTGCCTGTTGCTGTATCTAAAGCGGTGGCGCAAAAGCCGCCGTGTACACCGCCTTGTATATTTCTATGTTCTTTGCGAGGAGTAACTTTATAAGTTGCTTTACCTTCGGAAACTTCAACGAGTTCCATCGGTATGGTGTGAGCCATAGGTGATGGAGAAACTTCACCATTTTTTAAAGCGGTTAAAAATTCGAGACCTGTGTATTTCGGGCTTTCCATAAATCGTCCTTGGATGATTAAGCAATCTAATTACCATACTATAAATTGAATTTTTACGGAATAAAATTTTGCTATACAAAATTTAAAATTATTCTTATAAACAATATTTATTAATTTATTTCTAATATTTTTACTTTAAAACATGAACTTACATTTTATACCTATATTTTGGTGACAATAATTTTATTAAATTAGTGAAAATATATTTTGCTATAAGAAATTTTTTGATATTTTGGTGAGATTGAAACAATAAAAGTCCATTTAAGGAAAAAACGATATCTGCCCCCTAACAAAGGCAGTAACGTGAAAGGGAAAAACTATGCCTTTATATAAAGCTCCATTACGTGATATGCAATTTGTGCTGCATGAAATGCTTCAAACAGAACAGAACTACCAAGGTTTAAGCAAATATCAGGAAAGCGTAAATCGAGAATTAATTGATCAATATTTAGAAGCAGCAGCAGATTTTTGTGAAAATGAGTTGGCACCGATTAACCAAAATGGTGATCAGGAAGGGTGTCATTTAAATCAAGGCGTAGTTACAACGCCGAAAGGTTTTAAAGAAGCCTACCAAAAATATGCCGAATTAGGTTTTACCTCTTTAACGGCCGATCCGGAATATGGTGGGCAAGGCTTACCGACATTGTTGCGGATCGCTATTTCTGAAATGTTATGTGGTTCTAATTGGGCGTGGGCAATGTATCCGGGTTTGTCTCATGGCGCGATGAGAACCATTGAGCACCATGGTACTGAGCAACAAAAACAGCAGTATTTGACTAAACTCATTAGCGGAGTCTGGACTGGAACCATGTGTTTAACCGAATCACATGCGGGTTCGGACCTTGGGTTAATTAGAACGAAAGCAGAACCAAATCCGGATGGTAGCTACTCCATTACTGGCGAAAAGATTTTTATCTCGGCGGGTGAACATGATCTTTCCGAAAATATTATTCATATTGTTTTAGCTCGTTTACCTCAGGCACCCGCAGGGACCAAAGGTATTTCTTTATTTATTGTGCCTAAATTTAATGTAGATGATGAAGGTAATTTAGAAGACCGTAATAAAGTCGTCTGTAGCGTGATTGAACATAAAATGGGGATTCATGGAAATGCCACCTGCGTACTAAATTTTGATGGCGCAAAAGGTTACTTGATTGGTCCGGAAAATCGCGGGCTCAATTGTATGTTTACCTTTATGAATACCGCACGTATTGGAACGGCAGTACAAGGGCTCGCTGCTTCTGAAATTTCATTTCAAGGCGCATTAAGTTATGCCAAAGAGCGTCTCGCCATGCGTTCGCTATCTGGTCCTAAATATCCTGAGAAAAATGCCGATCCAATTATTGTCCATCCCGCTGTACGTTCAATGTTAATGACCCAAAAAGCGTTTTCTGAAGGCGGCCGTGCATTAGCTTACTTTTTAGCTCAGCATGTCGATATTGTGGAAAGCTCAAATGATCAGCAACAGCAAAAACACTCAGATGAATTACTGGCTTTTTTAACGCCAATTGCCAAAGCTTTTTTAACCGAGTCAGGCAATGAGTCTGCCAAGCATGGCGTTCAAGTATTCGGTGGTCATGGTTTTATTGTTGAGCATGGAATGGAGCAAATTGTACGTGATGCGCGTATCTCAACATTGTATGAAGGAACGACCGAAATTCAGTCTTTAGATCTACTTGCACGTAAAGTTCTCAAGTCAGAAGGCAAACTTCTAAAAAATATGACAGATCTAATTGATCAATTTATTGGTCAAGCGCAATCCAATGAAGTCTTGGAACCTTATTTAGAAAAATTAGCTGAGCTTAAGCAGCAGTGGCTGTCACTGACCAAATCGATTGCAGAGAAAGCCAAGCACAACCCAGAAGAAATAGGGGCCGCTTCGGTGGATTATCTTTATTTTTCCAGTTACGTCGTGTTCGCGTATTTGTGGGCTCGAATGGCACAAGTTGCCCATGAAAAATTAGAATCAGGTACACAAGAGCAAGCTTTTTATAAAGCAAAATTAACTACTGCTAAGTTTTTCTATCAAAAGCTTTTGCATCGTACACAGAGCCATGCTGCTTCTATTGAATCTGGCGCTGACGCTGTGATGGAACTCGATCAAGATGCTTTTGCATTTTAGTGAATAGTCATTGTTAGAAACACTAGGTGAAATTTACATGCGGAATTTTACCTAGTGATTAAATTTGTAATTTTAGACTCATGAGTTTTTGGTAGGAAAAACCAGTTGAGCCAAACAAATAGAGGGTTAACATAAGCATTAAAACGTGAATTTTCATCAAATATTGATGTTGAATAAGGACTACGGAAAGAAAATCATGAATGCTTATTATCAATTATTGAATAGAACAATTGGTCCTCAAGGTGAAGTCATTGCTCATTATTGCTCAACTGTTCATGCACAAGGGGCATGGAATCCTCATGAACAGCATATGGCACCTGCAAGTGGCGTAATTGCGGCAGAGTTAGAGCAATTTTCACCACGACAAGATATGCGAATTGGTCGAATTAGTTTTGATATTTTTGGATTGATTGCGTTTGGTGAATTTACGATTAAGACCCATGTGATTCGTGCCGGTAAAACCATCGAATTGATTGAAGCAGAAATGCAAGCGCAAGGTAAAACCTGTATTGTGGCTCGAGCGTGGCGCATGTGTACTCAAGACAGTTCCGCTATTGCGGGGCTTGAAGATCAGCCCATTCATCATCCAGATACCTTTACAGAATGGACGGGCATGAAAAGATGGCCAGGTGGTTTTATCCAGACATTAGTCACTAAAACTGATGATCAGCACCGCGCGGGTAAAGGTATTGTTTGGCTCAATAATGATATTGAAATCGTGGAAGGGCAATCGACCACAGATTTTGCGCATTTAATTGGTATGGTAGATACCGCAAACGGCATTGTACCAAGACAAGAAGGCGAATTTACTTGGGGTTTTCCAAATCTTGATTTGCAAGTTCACATGCACCGTTATCCGCAAGGTAAATGGTTAGGTCTGGAAACCGTTCAGCAATATGGGGCTGATGGTATTGGTTTAACTAGTGCAGTTTTACATGACGTGTATGGTCCATTTGGTCGAAGCGAGCAGATTTTGACGTTACGTAAAATGGCTAAATAAATATTTGAGCCAATAAAAAAGTCATCCCTAAGGATGACTTTTTTATTTTGAGATTTAATTTTTAAGCAATTTCTTAGCTACGCACTTTAAGAAGTGTTGGTGTAAGTTCATCCCAGCGCTGTTTTGCAGCGTCCATTGCTTTCATTTTAATATGACCATAACCACGAACTTCTGCCGGTAATTTTGCAATTTGTTCAGCAACTGCCAAGTTGTGATTTTCTGGAGCTTCAACGAGTGCTTCAACAAATGCGATGTAACGATCACGCCATGCTTGTTCGTGCTGACGCTCTTCTTGACGCGCAAATGGGTCGAGGAAAGTTTCACGAAGCCATTGTAAGCGAGCAAGCATCATCATTGGGAAACGCATCCAGTAACCAAACGCACGTTTACGAACATTTTTCAGACCACCGAGTAACGCTGGTGGAGCAAGATGATACGTTAAACGTAAGCCTTTACCGAATTGGGTTTCGATCGATTCTTTAAAACTTTTACCTGTTAACAGACGTGCAACTTCATATTCATCTTTATATGCCATAACTCTATAAAGCTGAGTTGCAATCGTACCTGTTAATTCTTCAGGTAACTTTTTAGCTGCCAGTTCTACAAGTGTACGGTATTTAGTTGCGTAAGCTTCATTCCAATAGTCCGTTAGACGAGCAGAACGGTCTTCAACAAGTTCAGCTAAAGTTTGCGGAGTTTTGGTTTTTGGCATTGCCGCAAGTAAACGTGCAGCTAAAGTTGGGTCACTTGCAAGATGACAACCCACGCGGAAAGCTTCGAGGTTCTTTTCAACAGCAGTACCATTTAAGCGAATTGCTTTTTCAATGCTTTCACGCAGTAATGGAATGCGACCAGACTGCCATGCCATACCGAGTAATAACTGGTTGGTATAAATTGAATCACCTAAGAGTAGTGTTGCAATACGAGCTGCTGGCAGAGAAACCAGTTGACCTTGACGAACACGACCACGAAGGCGGTCAATTAAATCGCTAATAGGCGCATACCAGTCACGAGATTTAATAAACTCAGAAGTAGGCGTACTGTCTTCATTTACAATAACCAATGCATCATCTTTTAAGCGAGAGAGAGCAGCGCTACCACCAGCGACTACAGCATCAGCACCGATGAGTAATTCACATTGACCTGCTGGAATTTTAGTAGAAGAAATTTGCTCATCACTTGCTGCAAGTTGTACGTATGAATAAACCGTACCACCTTTTTGGGCAAGTCCAGCCATGTCCATAACACGTGTTGCTTTGCCTTCTAGGTGAGCTGCCATACCAAGCAGTGCACCAATCGTCACAACACCCGTACCACCAATACCGCCGACCATAATACGACTTGGAACGTCATATAACTGAGGAATAATTGGTGATGTTGGCCAGCCTGCGCCAATGCCTTCAAATTTAGCTGGTCGTTTCATATCACGTGTATGAACAGTCACAAAACTTGGGCAGAAACCTTCAGCACAAGTGAAGTCTTTATTACAGCTACTTTGGTTAATTTGACGTTTAGTACCTAAAGCTGTCTCTACTGGTTCAATAGATAAACAGTTTGATTTTTTCGAACAGTCGCCACAACCTTCGCAAATATCACTGTTAATGTATAAACGTTCAGCTGGGTCAGGGTAGACATCACGTTTACGGCGACGACGTTTTTCACTGGCACAAGTTTGTACATAAATTAAAGCGGTTACACCTGAAACTTCACGTAATTCGCGTTGAACTGCATCAAGTTCATTACGGTGGCGAATTTCTACGCCCGGTGCTATGCCGTCTTCTTCGTTTAATAGCTTAACTTCATCAGTCACGATGACTTGTTTTTTAATACCTTCCGCAGCAAGTTGACGAGTTAACTGCGCAACGCTTAAATGCCCATCTACATGCTGCCCACCTGTCATAGCGACCGCATCGTTGTAGAGGATTTTGTAGGTAATATTCGTTTTTGCAGCGATAGATTGGCGAATTGCTAAGTAACCAGAGTGGAAGTAAGTTCCATCCCCAAGGTTAGCAAAAATGTGTTTTTCATTGGTAAATGGTGATGCACCAACCCAACTTACGCCTTCACCGCCCATTTGCGAGAACGTTTCGGTACCGCGGTCCAGTGAAACAGCAATATAGTGACAACCAATACCACCTAGCGCACGGCTACCTTCAGGGACAACTGTTGAAGAATTATGAGGGCAACCACTACAGAAATACGGTTTACGTTCAGCAAGATCAATGACACGTTTTGATTCTTGTTCTGCTTTTAGCAGTAAGTCGATTCTGCTTTGGATTTGTGTTTTTAAGTTTTCTGGAATATCGAGTTTTAAGAAGCGAACAGCCAACATTTTTGCAATTGGTTCTGGTTGGTACTCATAGTGACCAATGAGAGGTGCTTCTTCAATAGTGGTACTCCATTCACCTTTACCATCAGTTGCTTTACCAATGACACGAGGACGTTTGCCATCAGGCAATGAGTACAGCTCGTCTTTAATTTGCGTCTCAAGAATTGGACGTTTTTCTTCAATAACGATGAGCTCTTCTAAACCTTCGGCAAATTCACGAATGCCTTGTGGTTCTAAAGGCCAAATCAGACCAACCTGATAAACACGTAGCCCGAGCTGTTGGGCAGTTTCATCTTCAATACCTAAAATACGTAAGGCTTCAATGGTATCTAAATAACCTTTACCACTTGCGGCAATACCGACACGGGCATTTTCACAAGGCCATGTTACGGTGTTGATTTTATTCGCGCGAGCATAGGCCAAAACAGCAGGTAAGCGATATTTATAAAGGCGTTCTTCTTGCTGAATGCCATGATCTGGCCAACGAATATTAACGCCGCCCTCTGGGAAATTAACATCTTCTGGAATAACCGGAGTAACACGATCTAGGTCGACATGAACAGAAGCAGAAGTTTCAACAATTTCACTAACCAGCTTCATTGAAGACCAAAGGCCAGAAAAACGTGAAACAGCAATGGCATGAACACCAAAGTCTAAAATTTGTTGAACGGATGTTGGGTAGAAAATTGGAATACCGCAACCAATCATGACATGTTCAGACTGGTGAGGGATTGTAGAAGATTTACATGAGTGGTCATCACCAAATAAAGCAACAACACCACCACGTTCAGAGGTACCAGCTAAGTTAGCATGGCGGAGTACATCGCCTGAACGGTCAACACCCGGGCCTTTACCATACCACCATGAAGACACTCCATCATATTTGCCTTGGCCTGAAAGATTAACTTGTTGGGTACCCCAGATTGCGGTAGCAGCCAAGTCTTCGTTTACACCAGGTTGAAATACAACATTATGGGATTTAAGTAATCCTTGAACTTGCCAAAGGAAACTATCATAGTTACCAACAGGAGAACCGCGATAACCAGAAATAAAACCAGCAGTATGATAACCATTCAACGCGTCACGGCGAGTTTGGGCAAGAGGCAACCGAACAAGTGCCTGAATACCGGTCATATATGCTGTACCGTTATCACTTACATATTTATCTTCAAGTGACACATCCTTTGTTGCAATAATATTTGGAGTGACTTTTGTAGCTATATTCATTTATATCTCCTTAGAATTTTTAGTAGCTCGGACTACTTTCTTTTTTCAACATCCAGTTGAATATTTGGAGCAAGTGACATACGAAATAAAAAAGATCGGTTCCTCTTCTTAAAAAAGAATTAGTGCCAATGTATGTACATTTAGTCATTGTGGTTGAACTAAACTGGTGCAACAATCCGTAATTTAGGAAAACATATTTACGTTATGCGCAAAAATCTCGATGGTGGACTATTGCATGCAATGCATGCATTCCTGAAAGTGATTGATAGCGGGAGTTTCACAGCAGCAGCTGAGCAGATGGATCTGACCACAGCACAGGTTTCACGTCTTATCAGCGAGCTAGAAACACGCTTAGGTACAAAATTAATACAACGCTCAACCCGCCAGCAGGCACTCACCGACATTGGCGCGACCTATGCAGAGCGCTGTCGCCAAGTCATTTCAATGGTGGATGAAGCGGAGTCAGAAGTAACAGGAACAGCATCTAAACCCAAAGGTCGTTTACGTGTATTAAGCATGGGAAGCTTTGGGCATCATTATGTCTTTCCAGTGATGGCCGAGTTTTGTAAGCATTACCCCGAATTAACGGTGGAATATACGACTTCACAATACGTCCCAGACCTGTTGGCAAAAGGGGTCGATGTCAGTCTTTATCTCACTGAATCATTAACAGACTCTCGTTTTGTTGCACGTAGAATAGGCACCATTTTTTCTGTTTTATGTGCTTCACCTGCGTATCTCGAGAAACATGGTGTACCGTCTTCTCCAGAAGACTTAAAAAATCATGCTTGTTTACGCTTGGTAAACCCGTCTATTACGCCAGATTGGCACTTGTTAAATGCAAAGGGTGAGTCTTATCAAATAGATACTGGCGGGCAACTCATTGCAGATAATCCAGAGTTGTTATTAGATGTGGTGCAACAGGATATGGGAGTCGCGTTATTGCCGATGTTCTCGGCTTTAGATGCGGTTCAAAATGGAAGATTATGTCATATCTTGCCTGAGTGGCGTTCGCCCGATATTGGGGTTTATACCTTATTGCCTTCACGCCATTTTATTGATGCCAAAACACGTGCATGGTTAGATTGGGTGGAAGAATATATTTCTCCAAGAATCGAAATGGATGCTTCTTATTTTTATAAATAATGAAATAAATTTTTTTTAAGGATTAAGGTAAAAAAGGGTTAAGAATAATACGGATTAGAATAAAAATAGGGTAGAAAATGCTTCTTTTGACAGAGGCATTTGATACAGAGATAAATGATAAATTTTAAAAAATTGCATGAGGGATTTAGTCCCAATTCCTAAACCAAATGAGATAAAGATGAGATAGAATGATCTGGTACTAGGTCTAATATTCAGCCATATACCAGATGCTGAGTTATTTTAATTTATGACTATGCACACTTGGTTTGCCAATAAGCATTTGCATAGTTCGACAAGCTTTTTCGGTTTAACACATTGCTAATATTTTGGCTGGCCTGCATCAGTTTTTCTAAGTCAATGCCAGTTTCAAACCCCATGTGGGAGAGTAAATAGAACAGATCTTCGGTCGATACATTGCCCGAAGCCCCTTTGGCATAAGGGCAGCCGCCCAGTCCTGCAAGAGACGAGTCAAAAACACGAATACCTTGCTGTAACGACTGATAAATATTGGCAATTGCCATGCCGTAGGTATTATGAAAATGCCCAGCTAGAATCTTGCTGTCGAGTTCGGCGAGGCAGGCTTGCCACACCTTTTGAACGCGATCTGGAGTAGCTGTGCCAATAGTTTCACCTAAAGACACTTCATAGCAGCCCATGTCATAGAGCCGTTTAACCACTTTTATGACTTGCTCAGGGGCAATTGCGCCTTCATAAGGACAATCGACAATACAAGAGACATAACCCCGTACACGGATGTTATGTGCTTTGGCTGCGGCCATGACATCGCTAAACTTCTCAAAGCTCTCGTCGATTGAGCAGTTAATGTTTTTACGTGTAAAGCTTTCAGAAGCTGCGGTAAACACCGCAACTTCTTTGCATCCTACCACTTGAGCAGTTTCAAAACCTTTGATATTGGGGGTAAGCAAGCTAAATTGCACATCGGTTGTTTGCGGTAATTGCTTAAATAGCTCATCACTTTGAGCCATTTGTGGTACCCATTTTGCCGAGACGCATGAACCCACTTCAATCGATTTTAGGCCAGCATTTATTAAGTCATTAATAAAGTTTAAGCGTTGCTTGACGGTTAAAGCCTGCTTTTCGTTTTGGAGGCCGTCTCTGGGACCAACCTCCACGATTTTGACAAATTCACTCATGCAACTTCCTCCTGCGCAGGCTGAAATTCCACAAGCTCATCGCCAGCTTTGACCTGATCGCCGACTTGGAAGTAAGAATCTACAATCACGCCGTCTTTAGGGGCGCGGATGGTATATTCCATTTTCATGGCTTCAAGCGTCATTAAAATATCGTCTTTCTTCACGCTGTGATTTGCACTGACTAGCACTTGAGTGACCACACCCGGCATTGGTGCTTTTAAGTGACCTTCATCGGCTTGGCTATCTGCTTGATTAAAGTCTTGGCGAATATAAGCAAACTTATAACTTTGTCCATTTTGGAACAAGGTAATGCCTTGCTGACTTTGGTTAAAAGATAGCTTTTGCTGAGTTCCATTAATTTGAACAGACGCCGTATGTGCATCAAGCAATTGGCCCGAAATCGGGTAGCTTTGACCGTTATAGTCTGCGGTGAAGCCATCGTTATTTGAAGCAAATTTGATTTGGATATTTTGGTTTAAATAGTTCAGTTTGATACTGTGCTGATAGGCAATATTTAAACGCCAAAGTGGTTGAGCCTGCCAAAGCTGTTTTTGGCTTGAACTGTTGTTATTAAGTTTGCTTAAAAACTCAATAAATGCCGCTGCTACCACAAGTTCAGGTTTAATTTCTTCAGGACTAAACAAGAAGTTTTGTTCACGCTGAATCAGATTGGTATCAAGCTTGGCTTGTTTAAACGATTCGCTACGAACAATTTTTTCAAGGAAGGCAATATTGTTGCCTAAACCATCGACATGGAATTGGCTTAGGGCATGTTGCATTTGAATGAGCGCAGCTTCACGGTTTTTACCCCATACGATCAGTTTGGCAATCATTGGGTCGTAATAGGTCGTGATTTCATCGCCTTCAACAATACCGCTGTCTACACGTACATATTGGTTTTTAGTTGGGTAATGCAGATAGTCAATTTTACCAATTGCAGGTAAAAAGCCTTTTTCAGGTTCTTCAGCGTAAATACGTGCCTCGAGCGCATGTCCGTGAATTTTTAATTCGTTTTGTAGTTTAGGCAAAGGTTCGCCATAAGCCACACGAAGTTGCCATTCAACCAAGTCTTCACCTGTAATCATTTCAGTGACTGGGTGTTCGACTTGTAGACGAGTATTCATTTCCATGAAATACGCCGTACCGTCTTGTTCCACAATAAACTCAACCGTACCTGCACCAACATAATTTACAGCACGTGCCGCATCAATTGCCGCTTGACGCATTGCATCGAGCTTCTCGCTTGGCATTTGTGGAGCAGGGGCTTCTTCTAGCACTTTTTGATGGCGGCGTTGTACAGAGCAGTCGCGTTCAAACAAATGAACATAATTGCCATGTGTGTCACCAAATACTTGAACTTCAATATGGCGCGGTTGAATCACATAACGCTCAATCAAGACATCATCATTACCAAAGCTCGATTTGGCTTCACGCTTACAAGAAGCTAAGGCATGCAGAAAGTCTTCACTGCGTTCAACCAGACTCATGCCTTTACCACCACCGCCAGCACTGGCTTTAATTAAAACAGGATAGCCAATTCGGTCTGCCTGTTGCTTTAAAAAGTCAGCATCTTGGTTGGTTCCGTGATAACCCGGTGTTAAAGGAACACCTGCTTTTTCCATTAAAGCTTTAGAGGTCGCTTTTAAGCCCATTGCCAAAATGGCATCTACTGGCGGCCCAATAAAGCAAATATTGTGCTGTTGGCAAGCGAGTGCGAACTGGTCATTTTCTGAAAGGAAGCCGTAGCCTGGATGTACCGCTTGGCTGCCTGTATCAATTGCTGCTTGAATAATACGGTCAACCTGTAAATAACTCTGAGTTGCAGGGGACTGACCAATATAAACCGCTTCATCTGCAAGTTTGACGTGTTGTGCATTTGCATCTGCATCTGAGTAAACGGCAACTGTTGCAATACCTAATTTTTTAGCTGTACGAATTACGCGGCAGGCAATTTCGCCACGGTTCGCAATTAAAATCTTTTCAAACATGATGATCGTCCTTAATTGTTGTTATTCGAGTTAGAAATCCAAGCAGGCTGTTGCTTATTTAAAAAGGCATTCAGACCTTCTTTTGCCTCGCTACCTTGACGAACTTGAGCAATATGATGCGCTGTCTGTTGCAGCAAGTCATTGCTCATAGTCTGGTTGCTCACCATTTGAATAAGTTGTTTTGATGCCGCTTGAGCATGCGGGCCACCAAGTAATAGAGCATCAATAATTTCTTGAACTTTTCTGTCTAAGTCTTCGGCATCTGCAACTTCATGTGCCAAGCCAATTTGTTTGGCTTCACGTGCTGAAATTCGTTCGGCAGTTAAGAAGTAACGTGAAGCTTGTCTTGCGCCAATTGCACGAATCACATAGGGACTAATGGTAGATGGAGCAAGCCCTAAACGAACCTCAGATGTTGCAAACTTGGCATCGGTACTGGCAATGCAAATATCACATGCTGACGCTAAGCCCATGCCGCCACCAAAGGCAATGCCATGTACTCGGGCAATAGTCGGTTGCTTAAGTGTTGCAAGTGCATCAAGCATTTGTGCAAGTTTTAATGCATCTGCTTCATTTTCTGCTGAAGATGCCTGACCTGCCTGTTTCATCCAGTTGAGGTCGGCACCTGCCGAAAAGCTTTTACCGCGACCTGCTAAAACTACAACACGAATGTCATCACGTGTATTGATTTGCTTAAAGCAAGCATGTAACTCTCCAATAACGGTGGTGTTGAAAGCATTGTGCAATTCAGGGCGGTTCAACCAAACATAGGCAACCTGACCTTGTTGTTCGAGTTGTAAAAATTGATAGCTCATATACACCTCTTACATGCGGAACACGCCAAATTTGGTTGGCTGGATTGGGGCATTCATTGCAGCAGCAAGACTTAAACCAAGTACTTGGCGAGTTTGAGCTGGGTCAATGACACCGTCATCCCAAAGGCGCGCAGAAGCATAGTATGGATGGCCTTGGCGCTCGTACTGTTCACGAATTGGTTGTTTAAACTCGTCTTCTTCTTGCGCTGACCACTCAGCACCTTTTTGCTCAATCTGATCACGTTTTAAGGTAGAGAGTACGCTTGCTGCTTGTTCGCCGCCCATTACTGAAATACGAGAGTTCGGCCATGTCCATAAAAAGCGTGGTGAATAAGCACGGCCACACATACCGTAGTTACCTGCACCAAACGAACCACCAATAATCAGGGTGAGTTTTGGTACATTTGCGGTTGCAACTGCCATCACCAATTTAGCGCCATTTTTTGCGATCCCTTCATTTTCATACTGGCGACCAACCATAAAGCCCGTAATGTTTTGTAGGAATAACAATGGAATATTGCGCTGCGTGCATAGCTCAATAAAGTGCGCACCTTTTTGTGCAGACTCAGAAAATAAAATTCCGTTATTGGCAATAATGCCGACTGGCATACCGTAAAGTGAAGCAAAACCCGTAATTAATGTTGAACCAAAACGTGCTTTGAACTCATCAAAACGAGAGCCGTCTACAATACGTGCAATCACTTCACGAACATCAAAAGGTTTACGCGCATCGCTTGGCACCACGCCATAGAGTTCTGATGCATCAAATAGCGGTTCATCAACTTGTTTATTTAAGTCGTTTGGCTTTTTATTTAAGTTCGCAACAATGTTCCGCGCAATCGCAATGGCATGTTCATCATTTTCAGCTAAATGGTCAGCTACACCCGAAAGACGTGTGTGTACATCGCCACCGCCTAAGTCTTCACTGCTCACCACTTCGCCAGTTGCAGCTTTTACTAGAGGAGGGCCGCCTAAGAAAATCGTACCTTGGTTACGGACAATAATGGTTTCATCAGACATGGCAGGAACATACGCACCGCCAGCGGTACAGCTACCCATCACGACAGCAATTTGAGCAATACCTAGGCTCGACATGCGTGCTTGGTTATAGAAAATACGCCCGAAATGATCGCGGTCTGGGAAAACCTCATCTTGCATTGGCAAATAAGCACCACCTGAATCCACCAAATAAATACAAGGCAAGTGATTTTGTTCGGCAATTTCTTGTGCGCGTAAATGCTTTTTAACCGTAAGTGGGTAATATGTTCCGCCTTTAACCGTTGCATCGTTGGCAACGATCATGCAAGTTACACCGTTGACTTGACCAATACCTGCAATCACACCTGCGGCAGGAACATCATCTTCATAAACGTTATACGCTGCCAACTGTCCAATTTCTAAAAATGCCGTGCCGACATCAATCAATTGATCAATACGTTCACGGGGTAAAAGTTTACCTCGAGCCAAATGTTTTTGACGGGCATTTTCACCGCCGCCTAACGCAATACGCTGGGCAACTTGTTTTAGATCTGTGACCAATGTTTGCATGGCTTGCTGGTTTGTTTTGAAGTCTTCACTTCGAACATTAATCTTGCTTTGTAATTGGTTCATAAGATGCGTCCTTATTTATAATTATTATTTGGTTTCATTGAAGAGTTCGCGGCCAATCAGCATACGGCGAATTTCAGAAGTTCCGGCACCAATTTCATAAAGTTTTGCATCACGCCATAAACGGCCAGCAGGGAATTCATTGATATAACCGTTGCCGCCTAAAGTTTGAATTGCCTCACCGGCCATCCATGTTGCTTTTTCAGCAGCATATAAAATGGCGCTTGCAGCATCTTTACGTAGACTGCGGTCATGGTCAGCTTTATCACATGCAGCACCAACGGCATAGACGAGGGCTTTACATGCCAACCAAGTTGAATACATATCGGCAAGTTTACCTTGCATAAGCTGGAATTCACCTAAAGCTTGGCCAAACTGTTCGCGTTGATGTAAATATGGAATTACCACATCTAAACAGGCATCCATAATACCTAAAGGCCCGGCACTTAAAACTGCTCGTTCATAGTCCAAACCGCTCATCAGTACTTTTGTACCATTACCAACACCACCGAGTACGTTTTCAGCAGGTACTTCTACATTGTCAAAAAACAGCGGGTAAGTGTTAGAGCCACGCATGCCGAGTTTGTCTAAATGATTACCATGGCTAAAGCCTTTCATGCCTTTTTCAACTAAAAAAGCAGTCATGCCTTTTGCACCAGCTTGCGGATCAGTTTTGGCATATACCACCAATACATCTGCATCCCCGCCATTGGTGATCCACATTTTTGAACCATTTAAAACGAAGTGATCTCCTTTTTGCTCAGCACGTAATTTCATGCTGACCACATCAGAACCTGCATTTGGCTCCGACATCGCAAGGGCACCTACATATTCACCGGAAATCAATTTTGGTAAATACTTCTGTTTTTGCTGTTCGTTACCGTTACGGTTAATTTGGTTTACACATAAATTAGAATGAGCACCGTAAGACAAACCAATAGCTGCCGAAGCACGAGAAATTTCTTGTAAGGCAATAATATGAGCTAAATAACCCATATTGGCACCGCCGTATTCTTCAGAAACTGTCATACCTAAAAGGCCCATATCTCCGAATTTCTTCCAGAGATGTGCAGGGAATTTATTGTCTTGATCAACTTGTTGGGCAATTGGTGCAATTTCCTTTGCACAAAATGCGGCTACTGAATCTTGAAGCGCAATTAAAGTTTCATCTAGACCGAAATTCAAGCTGCGTAGGTTCATGATATTTTCATCCTATTGGTTATATTTGTTGTCCATAAAATATTTTGTGGATATCTGATATGTACCATACAATGATTTTTCAAAAAAGTGAATACAGATTCATAAAATGATTTACAATTCATTTTATTTGTTAGAGAATAAATTATGAGCTATAAACGATCATCTTTAATGCAGGAGCGGATGGAGCAAAATCGTAATTCGATTTTGAGTTCAGCCAGAAAATTAATTTCAGAGGGAGGGTTTAAAGACGCGCAAATACAAACAATTGCAGAGCAAGCGGGTGTATCAAGTGGACTGGTTTATCGCTACTTTGATAATAAAAGCCAAGTGCTGATTGAAGTTTTGTCTGAGGCTATTAATACAGAGTTATTGGTCATCGATTCGATTACCGAAAGTGAGTTATCGGCAAAACAGAAATTACATAAGGCGGTGGCGACCTTTGTAAAACGGGCACTGAATAGTCCTCAGCTTGCATATTCACTCATGTTTGAACCCGTCGATTCAACGGTTGAGCATGAGCGTTTTCGTGTGAAGCAATTGATTAAACAAAGTATTAAAAAAATACTAGCAGATGGAAATGCAAGTGGTGAGTTTGTCTTGGATGATTTAAACACAGCAGCACTTTGTGTTGTAGGCGCCATGACCTATGTGGTGGTTGAACCTCTAGATCCAGCTCAAAATACAAAGTTTGATCATGCCCACAAAGACTATTTTTCAAAACAGATTGCTGACTTTTGTGTAGATGCTGTGCAGAGGAAATAGGGCATATAAAGGATAAAACAACACAAAATAAGTAGTTTGGAAAAGTAGTTGCAGTAACAAAAATTAGATCAGGTAAGAAGAGAATAAAAGAATCAAGGAGAATGATTCAATGCAACAAGAACGGTTAAGCTACGCCTCGGGACCAAGCACGCAGCCCTTATTGGGTATGACCATTGGTGAACAATTTGATCAGGCCTGTCAGCAATATGCTGAAAAGGAAGCAATCGTTAGTTTTCATCAAAACAGACGATTAACCTATAAAGCTTTGCAGGATGAAGTCAATGCTTTTGCTTGTAGCCTTTTAAAATTGGGATTAAAAAAAGGGGATCGGTTAGCCATCTGGTCGCCAAACTGTGTGGAATGGACAGTTACCCAATTTGCAGCTTTTAAAGCAGGGATTATTTTAGTTAATCTGAATACAGCTTATAAAAGCCATGAACTTGAATATGTGTTGAATAAAGTCTCATGCAAAGGATTGGTGATTGCTTCTCAATTCAAAACCACTGATTACCAAGAATTACTTACAAAAATTGCCCCTGAGTTAACCAACAGTCCAGATAAAGTGCTCAGTTCAGCGCGACTGCCACATTTAAAATTTGTCATTAAAATTGATGATCAGCAACATACGGGTATCCATCGCTTTAGTGATTTAGTCACTACACCGACATCAAAACAGCTAGAAGAGTTAAAGCAGTTAACCAAACAGCTCCAGTTTGATGAAACCATTAATATCCAATTTACTTCAGGTACAACAGGTAATCCAAAAGGAACCATGTTGACCCATCATAATATTTTAAATAATGGTTATTTTGTCGGTGAAGGCATACGTTTAACCCCTCAAGATAAAGTGTGTATTTCTGTGCCGTTGTTTCATTGTTTTGGCATGGTCATGGGGAATTTAGCCTGCGTTACGCATGGGTCAACCATGGTCTATCCATCGGCAGTGTTTAATCCTTTAGAAACTTTAAAAGCGATTCATCAAGAACGTTGTACGGCAGCTTATGGTGTGCCAACTATGTTTATTGCCACCTTAGAACATGAACAGTTTAATGAGTTTGATCTATCGAGCTTAAGAACGGGCATTATGGCAGGCAGTCCTTGCCCACGTGAAATTATGCAGCGAGTTATAGACCGTATGCATATGTCTGAAATCACGATTTGTTACGGTATGACTGAAACCTCGCCAGTAAGTGTACAAAGCTCGGTAAATGATTCGATTGATAAACGAGTAAGCACAGTTGGACATGTTCATCCGCATGTTGAAATTAAAATTGTCGATTTAGAAGGGCAAATTGTTCCGCAAGGTACTTTAGGTGAGCTATGTGTTCGTGGTTATTCAGTGATGGCGGGTTATTGGGGTGAAGAAGAAAAGACTCGAGAAGTGATTGATTCAGCCGGTTGGATGCACACGGGTGATATTGCCGAAATGGACCAAGACGGTTTTATTAAAATCAAAGGCCGTATTAAAGATGTGGTGATTCGTGGCGGGGAAAATCTCTTTCCAAAAGAAATTGAAGACTTTTTATATACTCATCCAGATGTGAGTGACGTACAGGTCATTGGGCTGCCAGATGCGAAATATGGTGAAGAACTCTGTGCTTGTATTATTTTGCATGAACATCATCAAATTGATGAAGATAGTATTCGCCAATTCTGTAAAGAGCATATTTCTCATAATAAAGTGCCGCGCTATGTCCGATTCTTTAATGAGTTTCCAATGACTGCTTCAGGCAAAGCGCAAAAGTTTAAATTGCAGGAAATTATGCGAGCTGAACTTAATTTAACAGGCAATGTCTTTGACTAAAGAAGTCAAGAGTCCAGTCAAAGTGCAGCGAACTATAAATGTAAAGGCAGTTTAAATAGAGGGAAAACAAAATGGCAAAAGACTTTAATAGCCCAAAAGTAGTCGACGGGTATGACCAACATATTCGTAAATTGATTCCGGGCTATGAAGTGATCCATCTACAGGTGGATGCCATTTTACAATCGGTGTTGTCACCAAATGCTCATATCTTAATTGTGGGCTGTGGGACGGGTTATGAACTCGAATATTTACTTAAACGACATCCCGACTGGAAATTTACAGCAGTTGATCCATCTTTAACTATGCTGCAAAAAGCTCAGGAACAGGTTGAACTTTTAGGTAAGTCTTCCCAAGTCACCTTTATTCACGGTGAAACTTCAGCTTTACCTCTGGAAAATTGCTTTGATGCTGCACTTTCTATACTGGTGGCTCATTTTATTGCAGATGAGATAAAACCTGTTTTTTTTAAGGATATTTATGATCGTTTAAAAGAAAAAGCAGTTTTACTGACCTACGATTTAATGACTTGTGTAAATGCACAGCAGCTTCAAGCACTACGTTATTTATGCTTGGCTCAAGGTTTAACGGAAGTGCAATGTCAAAAAATGTTAAAGCGTATGGACCAAGACTTTTTTAGCTTAACTACTGAAGGATATATAAAACATTTAGAAAAAGCTGGTTTTGAAAGTGTGCAATCTTATACGCAAATTTTGACGTATCAGGGATTTATTGCAAAAAAATAATCGGTTTGGGAAAGCGTTAATACGGATATAAAACCTACATATTCTCAATGAGGAAGAGAATATAAAAACTGAAAAAAATTAAAAGATTTAGCTTTACTTAAAACAATTTAAAAAGTGGCTTTTAGGCCGCTTTAGGGAGGTTTTGACTAAAAAATATGATCGAAGGTCTTTCTTGTAAAAGAAATACAAAATTTTAAGCACCTATTTTAGATAGGTACCTAACAAAAGGGATGTCGAGATCTTTAAGTCTAATTAAAGGTCAAAAGGAAAATTTCATGATGAAAGTTTTAAATACAACGGTTCAAAAAAGCCTGTTGGCTGTTTCGATCACTCTATGTGTGTCTTCTGCTTTTGCAGGCCAAAGAGATCCTGAAATAGCACAACTTCGCCAAGAAGTGAAAGAGTTACGGGCTATGTTACAAGCTAACATGGAGGCGCAAAAATCTTTATCGCAAGGGCGAGTGGAACTAGCAAATTCAGTAACTCCTCAAGCCGTATCGCCAATACAGCAAGGTTTAACCAAGTCTGGTGCAGAATTTAACTTATACGGTTATATACGGGCAGACGCTTCTTATCAAATGAAGGGGGCCTCTACTATGTATAACAATATTAGTGGAGTACCGCTCGAAAATACGCCAGAAGAGTCCGCACAAAAAGACCAGTTGCACAGCACCGTTAATGTGACACGGTTTGGGCTGAATTTTAAAACCCCAACTGCTGCGGGTGAGGTAGGCGGGAAACTGGAAATGGACTTCTTTGGGGCAGCCACTCGTGATCAGTTTCGGATACGCCATGCTTATTTAACCTTTAACAAATGGCTCGTCGGTCAAACATGGTCAACCTTTATTGCTCCAGAATATTATCCAGAAACGATCGATGCAGGCACATTTGTAGGAAGTGCATTATTAAGATCGCCACTGGTTCGTTATAGCGATAACTTAACTGCCAATACAAGTTTTGCTGTATCGGTTGAAGACCCGAAATATACCGCCGCATCAGACCCCGATAACAAAATGCGTTTACCAGCTTTGGTTGGGCGTTTAAATCATAAATTTGCCAATGGTTCGATGCTATCGGGGCGTAGTTTTGTTGCCGAAAAGAGAACCAATAATGATGAGGAAATGTCTTGGGGTGTAGGCTTCGGCGGTAAATATCAGATTACATCCGATACATTACTTAAAGCCGATTATTACCATGTCAAAGGAGATGGGCGTTTCCTACTATGGAGTAATAGCGGCTATGCAATAGATGATCAAAACAATATACACAGCAATGAATTTGATACCGTTTCTTTGGGTATCACTCATCAATTTACGCCACAAATTCGTTCAACCTTGGGTTATGGCTATATGAAAGCCAAAGATGATAACCGTTTTGCTGAATTACAAAGTAATAGCACCACTCAAAATAAAGAGCTTTGGCAGGGCTGGGTGAATGCACTTTATAACCCATATAAACCAATTACCTTGGGCGTCGAATATGTTTATGGCGAACGAGAAACTTTTGATGGCCGTAACGGGATTGATAGCCGCTTCAATATGATGGCGAGTTATGACTTTTAATTTATTCAGCAAAACCTTGAATAATCTGTTTTTTCTTTAGGGTGCAATATGTCGTTTTAAAAAATTGAATATGAATTTATCTCACAGAGGAGGTGAGTAAATGACAACATCTAAATTAAATGTAAATGAAGTTATTGATCAGGCCAAATTTACCCCATTTCACTGGAGTATTTTGCTTTGGTGTTTATTAATTATTATTTTTGACGGTTATGATCTGGTGATTTATGGCGTAGTACTGCCTTTGCTGATGCAAGAGTGGTCGTTAACAGCTGTACAAGCGGGGATGTTAGCAAGTACAGCACTGTGCGGAATGATGTTTGGAGCAATGTTCTTTGGAACTTTGGCAGACAAAATAGGCCGTAAAAATGTAATTTTAATTTGTGTCACTCTTTTTAGTGGTTTTACCTTCTTAGGTGCTTTTGCATCAAGCCCACTTGAGTTTGGGGTACTTCGGTTCTTGGCGGGACTAGGCATTGGCGGGGTCATGCCAAATTTAGTGGCACTTACCTCGGAATATGCACCTAAACGTATACGCAGTACGCTGGTGGGGACCATGTTTAGTGGTTATGCGATTGGGGGAATTCTTTCAGCCTTAATTGGTAGTTATTTGGTTGAAAGTCAGGGGTGGCAAATTATGTTTTTAATTGCTGGTATTCCATTACTTTTATTACCTGTCATTTGGAAGTTTTTACCTGAGTCATTAACCTTTCTAGTGAAGACTGGTAAAACTGAACAGGCACATAAAATTATTCAAAAAATTTCACCTGAACAAACCTTAACTATCAACACACACTTAGTGCTTAATGAAGATAATGTGCCAACAGGTAGCTCTGTAAAGGGATTATTTCAGCAAGGCCGTGCATTTAATACACTCATGTTCTGGCTCGTATTCTTTATGTGCTTACTCATGGTATATGCCTTAAGTAGCTGGTTACCAAAACTCATGCTGGCAGCAGGGTACTCGCTCGGAAAGAGTATTTTATTCTTGCTTGCCTTAAATGTTGGTGCAATGATCGGTTCAATCGGTGGTGGGATTTTGTCTGATAAATTCCACTTAAAACCTGTAATTATGGGAATGCTGCTATCGGGTGTTCTGGCACTGGTTGGCTTAGGTTTTAACTCACCAGCTTATGTTTTATATGGTTTGGTGACTGTGGCAGGAGCGGCAACGATTGGTACCTCAATTTTGCTTTATAGCTATGTGGCGCAATATTATCCATTAAGTGTGCGTTCTACTGGAATTGGCTGTGCTTCTGGTGTCGGTCGTATTGGGGCAATTGTTGGTCCTATCTTAACGGGTCTGTTATTAGGTTTTGAACTTCCACATAAGATGAATTTTGTGATGATCGCAATCCCTGCAATTTTAGGACTTTTTGCTGTCATGGTACTCCGAAGACATGTAGCTGAAAAACAGTCCATTACACCAAAACTTAACGTCGAGTTAGAAGGTAATTAATCAATATTGATACAGGTAGGGAGCAAATTCCTACCTGTATCTGGGTTTTATTTATGAAGTAACTGGTTTACATCGACCAGATTTGCCATTTGTTGATTACCACGGTCATTAGGATGTAAATGATCTCCCGAATCATAAATTGGATTTAATCGATCAGGATGTTTAGGGTCTTTTAAGCCTTGATCAAGATCAAGTACGCCGTCAAATGTATGGCTGGTTCTCATCCAGTGATTAATACGCTGACGTAATTCATCTTTATTCGGTTGATAGTAATTATCTAAAGGAGTGTTGGGTAAGGCACCTGAAAATGGAAGTAACGTTGCCCCAATCACTTGAATACCTTGGTGATGTGCTTCATCTACCACACGTTTATAGCCTTGGGTTAATGCTTCAAAAGTCGGTATTGGTTGTTTAGGTGCAAATGCGGTACCCGGCCATGAGATATCATTAATACCCACCAGAACAATTAATGTTTTCACTCCAGAATATTGAAATACTTCTTTTTTCAAGCGTTCTAAAGCACTGTCGCCCATACCGTCGTTAAGTAACCGATTTCCTGAAATTCCACTATTAATGACCGCTACTTGATGTGGTGATAAGCGCTTAGCTAAAAAGTCGGTCCATCTGGTATTTGCATCTAAAGTTGCAGTTGCACCATCGGTAATTGAATCTCCAATGACTGCAATAACATGTGCTTTACGCTTCGGTTTTACTTCCACAGCTGACAATAATAATCGCGCAGTGGTAGTTTTGGCTTTGCTAGGGGTATTTAAGTTGGCGGTCTGGTTGCCTGTAATTAGCCAACTGGTTTGTTTGGCGTCCCAATGAAAAGTTTTAAATGTAGTTGGCTTTTGAATAAAGGTATTAACCATTAATTGCCCATGATTGGGAACAGGTAGCTGGATTGGATCACTCATTAGCTGTTTGCCAGGTAAAATTTGTGCTTTAAGCTTTCCAGAAAAATAAACTGGATAAGTATTCTTAGATTTTAGGCTTTGTCCTTTGATTAGTCCCACGGTAGTTTTATCAATATAGATCGGTTGATCCCCATATTGATTGGTAAAAATAAGCCTAACAGCTTCACCACCTAAACTAATTTGACTAATTTGTTTGATGGTCTGATTAGATATTTGATCTGGAATTAGAGTCGGAAAAATGAAATCTTTATTCCAAACTTTTTGTGGACTCGCTGCCCAAGTGGTAATCCATTGGCTATTTTGTACTTCTGCTTGCGCTACAGTAGATGATAAAACAAGAGAAAATAGGGCGGATTGATAAAGTTTCATCTCGTGAACTCTTTAAAATAAATTAAAGTTATCTTGAAACAAATTGCTGACTTGTTATAGCGACATAAGCGGAATAAGATTTGTGAATGAAATTCATAAATAGCTTTTGTTATGTCCTACTTTGATATTAATCGGTCTGGTGAGTTGGCAATTTTTATTCGAGTGGTCGAGCTTGGAAGTTTCTCTGCTGTTGCAAGAGCGTGTGGCATGACGCCGTCTGCGGTCAGTAAGTTAATTTCTCGGTTGGAAAAAAGACTTGGCGTCAGGCTACTGAACCGTTCAACACGTCAGTTCCAACTCACCAGTGAAGGATGCCAGTTTTATGAGCAAGGCATTCAAATCCTGAACGATCTAGACGAACTTGAACAATCTGTTACTGCAAACCACATGCCGCAAGGGCGAATTAGAGTTCATACTAGTCTTTCATATTGGACGCATTTTCTATTGCCTTGTATTTCTCTATTTAATCAACGCTACCCACAAATAGAATTAGAAGCTCATTTAAGCGATGAAGTGATTAATTTGGTTGAGCAAAGAATAGATGTTGCAATTCGTACAGGGCCTTTAAAAAGCTCAAACTTGATTGCTCGTACACTCGGGAGCACGCAGAAACATTATGTATGTTCACCAGCCTATATTGAAAAGTATGGCTGTCCGCAGCACCCAGAAGACTTATATGAACATCAGCTTTTAGATGTAAGTTATCAACGCCAGAATAAAACATGGTTCTTTAAAAAAGACGATCAAGAAATCACGCTTGTCCCCACTAAAGTGTTAAGAGTAAATCATGGAGAAGCGATCTTACAGTTAGCACTTAAAGGTGTGGGCGTTGCACAGCTTAATGAATTCCAAATCCAAAAAGCTGTAGAGCAAAAACTATTGGTCAAAATTCTTGAAGACTGGAATACCAATGCTTCTGAAGAATTTCATGCCGTCTGGATCGGACATGACAAATATGTTCCTAAACGTGTCAGGGCTTTTTTAGATTTCTTGGTCGAGCATGCAAACATTAGTTAATTGGTTTTTTTCTGGCACTTAATCGACATTGATCCATGGTTTCATTCATTGTTTCCACAAAGTGCATATCCGCATCAATATTTTGTAAGCTTACTTTTGGTAAGTTTTCTACAAACTGTGGCGAATAATGTTTTTCTAAAGAGTTATAAATACAGTTGCATTGTGAAAGTGCACGACCTGCCCAAACACAATGTGTATTAAATTCATTTTTACTAATAGATCTGCAACCTATTAAACTTATAGAACTTATTAATAGGATGCACGTTAAAACAATACGATATAAAAAAAACATCATTATTGCTCTTTGTTGGTTGTTGTTATCGTTCAGTTGGGTTTGAAGATGTCTTAATCTTTAACATGCGTTAAATATTGAGATCTTTTGTCGAGAGAGAAGAGTGTGTGTATGGGCAAAGAAATACAAAAAGTTTTTTAAAACTGTTTTAAGCCAAATAAAAGGGTAGTGAAGAGTAAGAAAAATAAAATAATATAAAATAATAGTCATTAGAGACTCCTTGATAAAAGAAGTTGCGCCCAATCACTGCTATTAATTATGGTGGTGAAACGAAAGAGGGTTAGCAGACTGATACCTAAGAAACCAGCACACCCGAAGGTGTCCCACTCCCGTTCCTCCGTCAAAGGCACGAGGGGCTCCACACCAAAAAACTTGTTTTTAGTGCACTTAGGTAGACGATCTGCTAAAACCGACTGACAAAATAGGTCAGCGGGAGCATCATAAGCTGAGCCTTAAAGCGGGTCAATTGCAAAAATAAAAGATTGGTTTATATAAACAAATATTAATATTTTTAAATTTTTATTAATAAAATAAGGAGTTATTTAGAATTTGAAGTATTGAATAAACATTCAATCAAATTTAAGAAATGAGTTTTAATGTTTATATATCAAATATTTATTAATTGTGTATTTGTATAGTGTAGAGGGCTATTAACTTAATAAGGCATAAGTCTAAAAAGGGTAAGAATTTTTAATTTTATAAATATGATGTAATTAAATAATTAGCTGTTGCCAAAAAATAATCAAAATATCAATTGCAAGAATAGTAAATTTTTTTAGATTTATTTTATTTAGCTTTTTACAAAAGCTTGCATAACCTACAAAACTTAAGAGAACGATAGCGATAGGTAAACATAAGAAAATGTTATTCATAAAGCTACATCTTAAGATTTAAAAGGGTGACCTCAATGTTAAGAATATTTTGTGCAGTGAGTATGGTAGTGACAATTGCAGTTGGTATGAGTGCATGTCAAGATCGGGATCCGCGAGATAATGGGACCCATGGCGCTAATGACCCAACTACTCCTCAACAAATGGATAAAAACTCATAATAATTTTGCTTAAGAAAACTCACTGTTATGTGGGTTTTCTTATCGTTTATTTCTATAAAATATGTAACATAATAAAAAAAGCAATTATATGAAAATATAAAATTAATCAATAAATTAGTGAGTTATTATGTTTATATAAATTTGTTGTTATTGAATTGTGTCTAACATAAATTATAGTTTCAAAAAATTAATAAAATAAACACAATAAATTACTTATATTCATCCAAAATTCATTTTAGTGAAAACAATTTTTTAAAGGTAAGGATATGCCCCAGTACTTAAGGATAGCTGAGAAAATCTATCAAAATGTTAAAGAAAAAAAAGGATTTACAGATGATCCTATGGAAGACCTTAACAATTTGATGATTGAGCTCAGACACGAGATTAAGGGGACAAAGCTTAAACTTTTATACAATTATATTGATTTCGCTGAATTACTGATTAAACCTCTTCAGGAATCTAAAATTAAATTAGATTTAAGTATTATTCCTAAAAGTAAGAATACACAGGAATTTGTGCTATGGCTTGCAGGTTTTATCGAACGAATTACGACGGGCGGTCAAGAAAAATTACCTCCCATCCGCGCAAAAGTTGCTTTGCCTGCCTATGCATATGAAGAAACATATCCCTCTACGGGAAGCCCCGTAAATAACGGGGAAGAAATTATTGAATACTTTAAGAAAAAAGAAAATTAAATCAATTTTCAGACAAGCCTGATGTTAACACTAGATCAGGCTTAAATAATATTAGAATTTTATTACGATGACGCTCAAATGAATACTTAAGGTGGTTAAGCATGTTTGTATACTTTACGGATGGGACGTGTATTAATGAGTCTGAAATCTATGGGGTAAAAGCCAAATATGAGCAAAATAAGTATGTAGTTGAAGTAACCATTAAACCGACTCATACATTATCGGCATCGAGTGTACAGTTTAAGAAAGAAGTTTTTGATAATGCTCAATTAGCCAATCAATATTTAAATAATAATTTTAATATGCCACCTTTCTTCTAAAGAGGGGTTCTAAACTGAAGTTTTTAAGAAATTTTAGCAATAAAAAGAGCTTATTTCCGAGGGCCAATAGGAAATAAGCTCATGGCTTTGGACCAATAGAGAATGTGATTAGAAGAAGTTATCTTCCATTCCATGCATCTTTAATGGCTTGTTTAGCATGTTCCCATTTTAAACGAGATTCAGCTTTTAATTCTTCCCATTTTTGTTCTAAACCGCCTTCGACATCTTCGAATTGAGTGCCTCGTTCCGATTCAGCACGTGCACGATGACCTAATTCATAGGCTGTCGAAAAGTCTCGGTCATAATCGAGGTCTGGGGTAGTGAGCTGAGCTTCTTGATAATAAGGACGAGTAACGTAACTTTCGCGCCAATAATTATGGTCGCCAGCTGGCAGTCGTGCGTGATCGCTATTTTGATCTGTCATCAGTTTTTTCCTCATCTATTATTTAATTTTATGCTTATGGTAAATTTAGGAAGGTGAGGGCACCTTCCTAAATAAAATGAATGACCGCATCAAATGACATTTAAGTCAGCAACGAATTAACGTTGCTGATTATTGTTATTTGAGTTTTGTTGGCCTGAATCTTTTTGATTAGAGCCTTGTTGTTGGCGGCGGTTGTCATTTTGCTGTTGTTGCTGGTTGTTTTGTTGCTGTTGATCGTTTTGCTGTTGGTTGCCTTGTTGCTGCTGGTTGTTACGGTTGTCATTTTGCTGTTGTTGTTGCTGTTGATTATCGCGTTGATTGCTTTGATTATTAGTAGTGCTCATCTTTAATTACCTCATATCATTTATGATGTGTGTTTTATCTGAGAGCTTCAGATAGGTTCATTAAAACATGAAAATTTTTATTGTGTAGCCTTGGGGTGTTACCCTATATTTAACTGTAACTATGATTATTAAATAAAACCTTGATTTCTATAAAATGTAATTTTAATCAATAAACATAATTAATATGAAGATGGATAAAATTACATTTAGGTACATTGGAATTAAGCAAACACTATGATCATTTCCAAATATGTATTTGTTATCTTTTATAAAGAAAAGCTATTTTTTATTATCTAATATTATATATTCAATATCTTGGGTAATGTAATAAAGAAGTTGTCTAAGTTTAAGGCACGGTAAACCTTTAAATACTCTTCTAAAGTTATAAAAATTATTCTGATAATAAATAGAATAAAAGAAAGTGCCTACAGGTTTTTCAGCAGTTTCTGAGCCCCCCTTTTTTAGCAATCCAGTACAGGCAACATAGAGGTCGGCATGCAAGAGTTCTTTGCCTTTTTTGATCATCTCTACAGTGACTTGCATAGACTCAGGCGTATATTTTTCAATAAGTTCAGGTGAAATATGAAGAGTATTTTCTTTAACACGTAAGTCATAGCTGACTAAACTCCCAATAAGAATGTCACCTGAATAAGGGCTTAAAGAGAAGCGGTAAGCCAGATACCCAGCCGAAGCACTTTCAAAAAATGCGATTTTAATTTTTTCTTGTGCGAGTAATTTGCAACATGAGTTAAACATTTATTTTCTCCTTACAACTGTTTTTAATTTAGTTATAAGATTATTTTTAATTTCTTTTTGTTAATTTTTAGGTCTTTATAATTTTAAAGGTAGGTTAAATGTAAATAAAATTTATAATTCATTTATTTTTTATAAAAACAGACAGTTAAATTATTCTAAAAGTGAGAATGTAAGTTTGTGTTATTTTTTATCTTATTGAATTTTAATATTTTTAAATTTATAAGTTGTTTCTTGATAACGTAACCTAACAAAGTTACGCTGGGATTATGGTTTAGCTGAAGTATGGTAATTTATATCTCACTAAAGGAGAATAGAAATGCCTGTTGTAGTGAAAAAAAGATTATTAGACTTATTACAAGATAATCAACAGAACTATTACGAATTATTTGTTTTTTTCCTTGATCCTGATATTTCTAGTTTTGAAAAAGAAAAGACAGCAAGAGAATTTCTTATTAAGGAAATAGATAAAATAGATCAAAATGAAATTGATTTTCCTTCTTCTATAAATATGGTTAAAGAATGGTGTGAAAAAGACAATAAAGAAAATTGTGAGCTATTTCAGACCTATTTGAATCGTAGACAAAGTGGAGGTGAGAGAGAGTACTTTAAAAATGTCGGTCAGGCATTTGAGTTTTTAATTAAAGTTTCACCCACTAAAAAAGTAGACGGTGCATGGCTATATAGTTCAGTTCATTACTGGAATGATCCGGTTTTTCATGACCTTATTATTACCTATTTGGAAGAGCTGGGGCTAGGTGAGCCGAAAGCAAATCATGTGTGTATCTATGATGACTTATTACGTAGTCTTGGGCTCGATAGTTTTGATCTACTCTTAGAAGATGAATATTATCATAATGCTGTGATTCAGCTGGCGCTTGGTTATGCTCCATCTGAGTTTATTCCTGAAATTGTTGGCTTTAATTTAGGCTATGAGCAACTGCCACTTCATCTGCTCATCAGTAATTATGAGCTTGCGGAACTTGGTATTGATTCTAAATATTTTAATTTGCATATCACTATCGATAACATTGATAACGGCCATGCAGATAAAGCAATTAAAGTTATAGAAAATATTTACGATAAATATAGAGACAAAGAACACTTCTTTAATAAATTGAAGCGCGGTTTTGCTCTTAATAGCCATGGCGTATCATCTTCTAAAATTATTAAAAATTTAAATCTTGAAGATTTAGTTCTTAAAATTTTAAAAAGAAAAGCGCTTGTGGGTCAGCTCATTCATAACGAAAAAAGACAGTTTGGATGTAAAACCATTAACCAATGGTTATCAAAACCTGAAGACGTTAAAGGCCTGGTTACACATCTCATTGATCATAAATGGATTAAATTTAATACTGACCCCGAACAGAGCGTGTTCTGGCGAATGATTAATGAAGAATATGGAAAAATGTTTGGGGTATTTAACCCTGTAGAACGACAAATTATTCATGACTGGATTGCTGGTAATGACCATTCTTCTAACTTTTTGGCTTACAGCAGAGAACTAAAAAATAGTCAGCGTATTCAAGATTATCTCTTTAGCTATATTTCTGATGGCGAACTCGACGCACTTCAGGAACGTATACGTCAAACACCTGATCTTGCCATAAAGATATGTAAGCTGATCCCGTTTTTGGCCCCAGATTCACATCATAAAAGCATTGGTCTATGGAGCACACGTAAATATGTTGAGCTCCTTTTTCCATATTTAAGTTCCTTTAACAAAAACTAACTCTTGGAGTTTTTTAATTCACCCCACGTTTAACTTTAAAACATAGGTAATGAACATGACTGATAATGTTAAATCAACAAATAAAACAAGTGAAATGGCTGGTGCGGACGCTGCAAATAAAGCCAATACTACCCAAAAAACTGAACAATTAGACTCAGTCAGAGATGATGCAACCAATGAGGCATTAACCACAAACCAAGGGGTTAAAATAGCGGATAACCAAAATAGTTTAAGAGCGGGCATCCGTGGTTCGACACTACTAGAAGATTTTATTTTAAGAGAGAAGATCACTCATTTTGACCATGAACGTATTCCTGAACGTATTGTGCATGCACGTGGCGTAGGTGCACATGGTTACTTTCAGGCCTATGAAGGAAATGAACGTTTTACAAAGGCGGGATTTTTAACCGATCCAAGTATTCAAACGCCAATTTTTGTACGTTTCTCAACTGTGCAAGGCCCACGTGGTTCTGCCGATACTGTGCGTGATATTCGCGGTTTCGCAATTAAGTTTTATACCCAAGAAGGTAATTTCGATTTAGTGGGTAACAATGCACCCGTATTTTTTGTACAAGATGGTATTAAATTTCCAGACTTCGTGCATGCCGTAAAACCTGAACCAGATACAGAAATGCCAACAGGCGCAACTGCTCACGATACTTTCTGGGATTTTGTATCTTTAGTGCCTGAGTCAGCACATGCAGTCATTTGGGCGATGTCGGACCGTGCTATTCCACGTAACCTACGCTCAATACAGGGT
Organism: Acinetobacter pittii ANC 4050; assembly: GCF_000399685.1. Classification (GTDB taxonomy): domain Bacteria; phylum Pseudomonadota; class Gammaproteobacteria; order Pseudomonadales; family Moraxellaceae; genus Acinetobacter; species Acinetobacter pittii_E. The sequence continues at coordinate 1,445,014 of NZ_KB976987.1, read as the reverse complement.
TTTGGTGTGCATACATTCCGTCTTATTAATGCTCAAGGCAAATCTCATTTCGTGAAATTCCACTGGACGCCTAAACAAGGTTTAAGTGCTTTAGTATGGGATGAAGCTCAAAAGCTTGCAGGTAAAGATCCGGATTTCCACCGTCGAGATCTCTATGAAGCGATTGAGAATGGGGTTTATCCAGAATGGGAATTGGGTGTACAAATTATCGAAGAAGATGATGAAATGAACTTTGACTTCGATTTGTTAGATCCAACAAAAATTATTCCTGAAGAGTTGGTTCCAGTAACACCAATTGGCCGATTTGTTTTGAACCGCAATGTAGATAATTTCTTTGCAGAAACAGAGCAGGTGGCTTTCTGTCCAGGCCACATCGTGCCAGGAATTGATTTTACAAATGACCCACTTTTACAAGCACGTCTATTCTCTTACACCGATACGCAGTTAAGTCGTTTAGGCGGACCAAACTTCCATCAAATCCCGATCAATAAACCTGTGTGTCCATTCCATAACAATCAACGAGATGGTCTTCACCAACATACGATTCACAAAGGGCAGGCTGCATACCAACCAAACTCAATTGATAATGATTGGCCAGCAGAAACACCACCTGCGGCTTCAAATGGTGGTTTCGAAAGCTATCCTGAAAATATTAGTGGACATAAACTTCGTCAAAGAAGTGAAACCTTTTCCGATCATTTTTCACAACCGCGCCTTTACTACAAGAGCCTTGCGCCTCATGAGCAAAAGCATGTGGTCGATGCCTATACTTTTGAATTAAGTAAAGTGCAAAGAAAACACATCCGTGAGCGCCAAGTTCAACAAATTTTGGCAAATATTGATCTCGACTTAGCTCGACAAGTAGGTGCTAATTTAGGAATTGAAGTTCCTGATTTAACGCTAGATTATAAGAAAACCGCAGTTGAAAAGTCGGCTAAATTATCTTTCTTGGCTTTCCCTCCAGAAGATATTCAAGGCCGAAAAGTTGCTGTGCTTATTCATAACCTTGTGAAGTCAGATACCCTTGAAGCTATTAAAAATTGGGCGATTAAAGAAGGTGCGGTTGTTCATTTACTAGCCCCGAGCTTGGCTCCAGTAAAAGATCATCAAGACAACATTATTGTGGCTGATGGAATGCAAATGGCTGAACCTTCAATCGCTTATGATGCGGTGATTATTCCTGATGGCGATAATTTAAATGCTGTTATGCAAGATGGCGTAGCGCGCCACTATGTACTCGAAGCTTATAAACATTTAAAACCAATTGTATTTTTAGGAAATAAATCTGATTTACTTGAACCGCTAGGTTTAGTTGCCGATGAAGGTACGCTAGTTGAAGATGAATTCCAGCAAATTGCTGAAAAATTCAAAAACTTGATTATGGCTCATCGTGTTTGGTCACGAGAACAAATAGCTGCTCACGTACCAGCTTAACAACTAAAAAAAGCCCTGAAAGCTTTTACTTTCAGGGCTTTTTTATATCTTAATGATTAGCCATTAACGATTTGACCACCGTTTACATGAATAACCTGACCTGTAATATAACTCGCATCATCTGAGGCAAGGAAAAGATAAGCAGGTGCAACTTCACTTGGTTGTCCCATTCTTCCCATTGGCGTATCTTTACCAAATTCTGCAACGGTTTCTGCATCGAAACTACTTGGAATGAGGGGAGTCCAGATAGGGCCAGGTGCCACACCATTCACTCGTATACCTTTTTTCTGTTTCATTAAATTGTTCGATAAGCTGCGCGTAAAAGTAGTAATAGCACCTTTAGTACTTGCGTAATCGATTAGCTCATCATGACCTTGATAGCTGGTAATACTGGTCGTATTAATAATACTGTCGCCTTCTTCCATATAAGGAATGGCTTCTTTAGTAAGATAAAACATTGGAAAAATATTGGTTTTAAATGTCTTTTCTAACTGCTCATTACTAATACTCTCAATTTCCTTTTGTTGATATTGCACACCAGCATTATTCACTAAAATATTAATTTTGCCGTACTGTTGTAGAACTTTATCAATATCTAGTTTTGCAACATCTGGATCAGAAATATCACCTTTTAATAAAAGACAATGTTGTCCTTCTCTTTCCACGAGCTGTTTAGTTATTTCGGCATCTTGATCTTCTTCAAGATAAAGGATGGCAATATCGGCTCCTTCACGGGCAAACAATACAGCGACAGAACGGCCTATACCACTATCACCACCACTAATAACGGCAACTTTACCTTTTAACTTCTCGCTACCTTTATGGGAACTTTTTATAATCTCTGGTTCAGGATGCATTTTTTCCTGATCGCCTGGTTGATGAGATTGAACTTGTGCTGGAGCAGACGTCGGATACTGATTTGTTGAGTTTTCCATGTTTTAAATACCTCTGTATGAATATCTAATTTTCATAGGGTGAACTGTTGTTGCGTAAATATAAGTAAAATGAATTTTTTAATAAGTTGTCTTTGTTATTTTATATATAAGGATGTAAAAAAATATTTTAGATTTGAGAATTACATAATATCCATTAATTTAATTTTATTTTTATCAATCATACTCTCAATAATAGAACGGTTTCCTGTGTCTTCTAACCAATTTTCTATCGGTATATTGTTAGATAAGTCTAATATTTCCTGAATAACTTTTTTTGCTCCCTCTATATTGTGTGGAGCTTTATTATCTTGATGTACGATATTATCGTGTAATAATTTTATATCTTCTTGGTTCATATCTTTTGATTTAATAATGTATAAGTCTCTTTGGAAGGGATGGCTTGCATGTGGGGGTTCTAATCTATAACTCCATTCTTGATCATAATTTTGCCATGAATTCTTAGACTTAATATGACCTAATAGAATTTCTGGAATAGAAATATGAATATATTGTGGAAGTGATGATTGTTGATCTGCTTTCATGGCTAACTCACTCAAAATATCTTAAATTAATTTTTAAATAGTATTTTTTATTACTCAAGTAAAGATTTTAAAGAAATGTAATGATATATGTTTCTGTTTTTTAATAAAATTATTTGTTTTTCATTTGTATTTTTTTAGGTGGGGATGTTTCATAGTTTTACTTTTTGTTTTTATTTAAACTGTTTTGTTATTTACATGATAGTTTTAAAACCGATTGTAAGAATATATTTTAATGTACGCTTGAGTAATAATGAGTGAATAATTATATAAAAGGTAAAGTTGAATAAAAGTTGGAATATATAAATTCTTATTTAAATAATATAGTTATAAAAAATTAAAATTTTAATTTTATATACATTTAAATCGATTGATACAGAGCCTAGGTGGGAAAATATTACAGATCTTCTATCTTAATTAAATCCGTTAACCAAAAGCGGTAGTGACTATAATTAAATATAGGAAGATATAACTATGGCTAATACTAGATATGAAGATGATGATAACAATAGAACAGGTACTTCAAATCGTGGATTTGCAAGTATGGATCCTGAAAGAGTACGAGAAATAGCCAGCAAAGGTGGGCGAGCAGCCCATGCAAGTGGTAATGCACATGAGTTTACGTCTGAAGAAGCTCGTGAAGCTGGCCGAGCAGCCCATGCAAGTGGTAACGCTCATGAATTTACGTCTGAAGAAGCACGTGAAGCGGGTGCTTTAAGTCATAAAAATGACCGTAATGGTCGTGGCCGCAGTCGTGATGATGATGATGATGATGACGATCGCGGTAGCCGCTCAAGTGGCCGTGGTCGCAGCCGTTATGATGATGACGATGATGACGATCGCGGTGGCCGTTCAGGTGGCCGAGGCCGAGGTCGTAGCCGTGATGACGACGATGACGATGATGATCGCGGTGGCCGCTCAGG
>NZ_KB976987.1:1052953-1440818 GCF_000399685.1 Acinetobacter pittii ANC 4050 | reverse complement strand
GACGACGATGATGATCGCGGTGGTCGCTCAGGTGGACGAGGTCGTGGCCGCAGCCGTGATGACGATGATGATGACGATCGCGGTGGCCGCTCAGGCGGACGAGGTCGTGGCCGTAGCCGTGATGACGACGATGATGATGATCGCGGTGGCCGCTCAGGCGGACGAGGTCGTGGTCGCAGTCGTGATGACGATGATGATGATCGCGGTGGCCGCTCAGGTGGACGAGGTCGTGGCCGCAGTCGTGATGACGACGATGATGATGATCGCGGTGGTCGCTCAGGTGGCCGAGGTCGTGGCCGCAGCCGTGATGACGATGATGATGACGATCGCGGTGGCCGCTCAGGCGGACGAGGTCGTGGCCGCAGCCGTGATGACGACGATGATTATGATGGCCGTGGTCAAAACTCTCGTAATCAAAAACGTGATGCCTACGGACGTTTTACGTCTTAAGCAAAAGGTTTTAACAACAAAGGAGGCTTTTGCCTCCTTTGTTTTTAGCTTACTTACTGTATTTACTGAGGGAGAGGTTGTAGGCCTTTTACAATATCAAGATATTCAGACCCGTTTAACCAAAAAGATTTTTTTAAGAATAGTGTCGTCATAATACTTTCGGCTGCTTCGCTATCTGGATTTTCACAAAATAATCCATAGCTTTCACCTAAAACCGCATCATTTTCAATGAGGCGGATATAATAAGCATGTTGCTCATTTGCATAACCTAAAACCGCATCACGTTGATTTTTCATTTCGCATGTCTCCATACCAAAAACTGAATTTAACCAGAATGTTAAGTGTTCAGAATCTCATTTGATAAAAATCAAAAACAGTCAGCGATAAAGACTATTTCAAAATAGGTTTTGATTTTCTTCAAATTGCCATTTCGCTCAAAACATCCCTGTTAAAAACAAAATGGATTAAAATCTGATCATGAGATTTATTGTTATGCAAAAAGAATATTTCGTCAACTTGAAAATGTAACTTTTTCAAGTTACATTATTTGTGTAGGATTTGAACGGTGATAAGGGAGGCGATATGCCCAAGAAAAAAGAGTTCGAGCATGGTGGTGCACGAGAAAATGCCGGACGTAAAGCACAGTTCAATGAACCCACCAAAGTTATTCGTGTTCCCGAGTCCCAAGTTAACTTTATCAAAAATTGGTTACTGAATAATGTCAAAACCAATAACTTGACCGACTTTAACTCAAAACTTAACGTTCAACCAGTGCATCCGAATAACGATAAAATTTATCACATTCCTTTGGCAACAGAACGTGTTGCAGCAGGTTTTCCTTCACCTGCACAAGATGATATTGAGCAAGCACTCGATTTAAATGAATATTTAATTAGAAATGAAAATGCCACGTTTATTGTCAAAGCTAATTCTTTATCAATGTTAGATGCTGGAATTGATATTAATGATCCGCTTATTGTGGATCGTAGTATTCCCGCTAAATCGGGTGATATTGTGATTGCACTCATCGACAATGACTTCACCGTTAAGCGCTTAATGATTGATACACAATTTCAGCCACCTAAAGTTTGGCTAAAAGCAGAAAATCCTGATTATCAAAATATTTATATTGAAGAGGGGCAAGAACTGGTGATTTGGGGAGTTGTGACGTATAACCTCAAACGAATGAGATAAATTTTTCTTGTATTTTTTACTTAAGTTACTGATCTAAAAAGGTGATCAGTAACTTTTTGCTAAATAACTTCTTAAATTTGCCCAATCAATAAACATGTAGCGATAGCAACCATCAAACCGCCCGAAAAACGGCCCACTAACTGTGCTGCCTGCGGTCTGGTTTTTAAAATGGCCTCTGAACCATAACCCACCATTAAGTAAATAATCGCGCAGCTAATCATGTGTACAACACCAAAGGCAAGAATTTGTGTCGTCACTGACCATGAAGCAGTGGTGTCAATAAATTGAGGAAGCAGGGCTAAAAAGAGCAAAAAAACTTTCGGGTTTAAGCCACTCACATAAACGCCTTTAGTTGCCCAACTTAACCATGACTGCGCTTTTTCAGAATCGGACTGATTCGGGGTAGGAGGGGTAATGAGTAAATTTATTCCCATCCATAATAAATAAGCAGAACCCGCCACCGTCAGAATCATGAGGGCAGTTGGATGATTTGCTATAAGCAAACCAACACCAGCCGCTACCAATAAAATCGTAATAAAGTGCCCAAATAGCATACCTGCAACGGCGGGTACGACGACTTTGCCTTTAATTCCTGCTGAAATGGCATAGGCCCAGTCTGCCCCTGGCGTAATAATAAAAAGAATAGAGACGCTCCAAAATGCAATAAAAATATTAAAAGCCATATGCTTATCTCGGCAAATTATTTTTCCAAAGGTTTCGCTCGCGGTTTAGAAAAAATTCCTATTCATTCGAACTTGTTGAAAATAATATGCTCATGTATTTAGAATGTGCTTTTAAATGTTTGCTCATATCACACGCATTTGGGGTAAATTTTTCTAAATGGATCGCACAGATAAAAAGATTCTTGCTGAATTGCAATTAAATGGCCGATTATCTATTACTGAGTTGGCAGAAAAAGTCGGTTTGAGCATTTCACCTTGTCACAGACGGGTGAAGGCTTTAGAAGAGTCGGGAGCGATTAAAGGCTATCGGGCAGAGCTCGACCCAAACTTAGTTGGATTTGAATTTTCAGCGATTGTTTTTATTACGCTTAAAGAAGGTGATAAACAGGCAGTCGAGAAGTTTGAAAATGCCGTAATTGATATCCCGCAAATTATTCAGGCACAGCGCTTGTTTGGTGAGCCAGATTATTTATTACATGTGGTCGCTAAGGATTTACCTGCTTTTCAACGGCTATATGATGAAAAGCTATCTGCTATTCCAAGTGTGCAACGGCTCATCTCAACCATTGTGATGAAAGATGTAGTGCCTGAACGTTTATTTCCGATTGGCTAAGAATCATCAGATATGAAAAAAGAAGCTTAAAAGCTTCTTTTTTAGTTTCGAGAGTATTTAAGCGTCGAGTGTTTTACACAAAGAACAGATCGTACCGTTATGTTTGTGAGAGAACATAATATCGGGGCGCTCATAGCCTTGCTCACATACGCGGCAGTGGTAAACAGTTGCAACTGGTGTACCTTCAACATCGTAACGTGATTCTTTAATGCCGTCATCATGTGACTTAATGTAGTATTTTCCTTTGGTTAATAAACCCATGATTGGTGTTAATACAAAGGCAAGTACAAGCGCGATAAGCGGTGAGTAAGGCGCCAGGAAGCTGCCTAGTAAGCCGAAGAATGCTGCAATTGATAAGCCTGCTGATACAAGGAACGCCACCATACCAACAGGATTTACGTTGTAGAGCATATCACGGCGGTATTCTGGCTCTTTCGGTGAAAGTTTTAAAACATATTTGTTGATGGAAATATCTGTTGCAACAACCACAACCCAAGCAATCGCAAAGTTTGAATAGAAACCTAAGATTTTACCCAGTACCGCAAACATGTTGCCTTCCATTAAAGCAAGCGCAATTGCCAAGTTCACCATCACAAAGACAATACGACCCGGATAATGTTTGCTAATACGGGTGTAGGCACTTGTCCAAGCAAGAGAACCCGAGTAAGCATTGGTCACATTAATTTTAATTTGAGAAATAACCACCAAAATCACTGCCAGTGTTAAAGCAGCCCAGCCCGGAAGCATGTCATGAAACGCTGCATTAAACTGTTGAACAGGCTCAGTGCTGTTTACGCCCGGTATTTTAGTAAGTAAATAGAACCCTAAAAATGCCCCAATAATTTGTTTGATTGCCCCTAAAATCACCCAGCCCGGACCTGCTGAAATAACGGCTGCCCACCATGCTTTGCTATTTTCTTTTGTTTTCGCAGGCATGAAACGTAAGTAGTCAATTTGCTCACCGATTTGCATAATCAAAGATAAACAAATACCGGCACCTAACATGATGGCCGCCATGTCTACAGTTGCAAAACCTTCTTTACCTGTAAAAGTAGCAAATTGGCTGACTAAGGTAGGTTCTTGGTAAATCAGATAGGCCACAGGACCAATCATGAGAACGAGCCAAAGTGGGGTAGTCCAAACTTGTAATTTACTTAAAGCTTTCATGCCGTAAATGACGAGTGGAATGACCATAACGGTTGAGATGAGATAACCTGCCCAAAGCGGAATGCCTAAACCGAGTAATAACCCTTGCGCCATGATTGAACCTTCAAGCGCAAAGAAAATAAATGTGAAACTGGCGAAAATGATGCTAGTGAGGACTGATCCGATATAACCGAAACCTGCACCGCGGGTAATCAAGTCAAGGTCGATGTTATAGCGCGCTGCGTAGTAGGCTAAAGGAATACCGGTTAAGAAGATAATAATCGCTGCAAATAAAATGGAGAAAACAGCATTGGTTGTTCCATAAGACATACCAATACTGGCGCCAATAGAAAAGTCAGCAAGATAGGCAATACCACCAAGTGCAGTAATAGCAACAACTTTGGGACTCCAGCGTCGAAAGCTGTGTGGAGCATAACGTAAAGTATAATCTTCTAAGGTTTCATTCACTGCTTTTTGTGAATCTGTACCTTGCACAGTGTCCAGATTTGGATGTTCAGATACACTCATAACATCAATCTCCCAATCATTTTCGGTCAATCAACACAAATATTGATCATTGTTTTTCGATGGTTTTGAGTGTGTGATTTTTGGGAAAAATTGAAAATACGTTATTTTGCGTATATGTGCGTATTCGAGAAAATCGCCATGATAAATAACTTTTGGCATAAGGATTGCTGGGTTTAATGCAGCCCCATCCAAAACATGAGTGTTATGCCAGATTCTTCACGCCCCCAACAAGCGCCACAACGTGTGATCAAAACACGCCGTGAATATAATATTTGGGTGGCAGATGAAAGTATCGAAGATTATGCGCTCCGCTATGCACCTACCTCAGTAAGAAAATGGTCACCTTGGACGGTGACCAACACCGCAATTTCGACCGTTAGCTTTTTGGCTATGGAAGCCATTGGGGCGACCATGCTTTGGCAGTATGGCTTTAGCAATGCAGTATGGGCAGCAATTGTCGTCTGTACCATCATATTCTTAACCAGTTGGCCGATTAGTTACTACGCCGCAAAATATAATGTAGATGTCGATTTGCTTACTCGTGGTGCAGGTTTTGGCTACATTGGCTCGACCATTACATCTCTAATTTATGCCAGCTTTACCTTTATTTTGCTTGCGTTTGAAGCTGCCATTATGGCGATGGCACTTGAGCTTGCTTTAGGTATCCCGCAAGTTATCGGGTACTTAATTTCTGCCTTAGTCATTTTACCTTTGGTGGTCAAAGGCATTGGTTTTATTAATAAAGTTCAGGCAATCACTCAGCCAATCTGGCTATTATTGCTGTTATTACCGTGGTTTTTTGTACTTTGGAAACAGCCGCAAATTTTAAGCAGTAGCTTGCATTTTGTTGGGGCAGTTTCCAACTCAACCGATTTTAATCTGTATTACTTTGGTGCGGCGTGCACTCTTATTTTTTCATTTGTGATCCAAATTGGTGAGCAGGCTGACTATTTACGTTTTTTACCGCAAAAAGAAAAGAATAGAACTGCATGGCGTTTTGCCGTTTTTTTAGGTGGCCCATCTTGGATTATTTTCGGATTTCTAAAAGTTTTGATGGGCATGCTGCTGATGGTGTTGGCTTTTCAGCTGTTTATTCCTGTCTCTGAATTAGACAATCCGACTTATTTGTATTGGGTTGCCTATCAACAATTTATTCCAAATCCTCAACTTGCTTTAATTCTCACATTAGCACTAGTTTGCGTGGCGCAAATTAAAATTAATATGACCAATGCCTACGCTGGCTCATTGGCATGGTCCAACTTTTTTGCCCGCTTGACTCATAGCCATCCGGGGCGAATTGTCTGGCTTCTTTTTAACGTTTTTATCGCCATTGTTTTGATGGAAATGGGCATTAGCCACGCGGTTGAACGCATTTTGGGGCTATATAGCAACATTGGTTTGGCATGGATTGGTGCCGTTGTTGCCGATTTAATTATCTGTAAGCCTTTAGGTCTAAGCCCAAAAGGAATTGAATTCCGCCGTGCTTATTTATATGACATTAACCCCGTAGGTGTGGGTGCTTTACTGATTGCTTCAGTGTTATCGATGCTGAGCTATTTGGGCTTTTTGGGACTCATGGCAAAAGGCTTGGCGAGCTTTATTGCTTTGGGGAGTGCGGTGTTATGTGTTCCTGTTATTGCTTACCTAACTAAAGGCAAATATTACATTGCACGTCAGCCTGAAAAAATTCAGGCGACTTCGGTTGCAAACTGTGTGGTATGTGAACGGGACTATGAACTTGCTGATATGGCGGGATGCCCAGCCTATAACGGTACGATTTGTTCATTATGCTGTTCACTTGAAGCACGCTGCCACGATTTATGTAAACCTGATGCACGTTGGTCGGTACAACTCAAAAAAGCCATTTGGCACTATTTACCAGAACGTTGGGCTAGTCGTTTAAATAGCAGGGTCAGTTTATATTTATTGCTGACTTTAGGGTTGTCGATTGTTTTGGCAGTGAGTTTAAGTCTGGTTTATATCCAAGAAAAGACCTACTTAGAAACCATTAATGCGGCAGCCGTTCCTCAGCTATTTACGCTATTTGTCAAAATTTACACGATTTTATTTTTATTGATGAGTGTTGCTGCATGGTGGTTAGTGTTAAACGATGAAAGTCGTCGTAATGCCGAAATTGAGACACATCAACAAACAGCATTATTGGTTGATGAAATTGCTGCCCATGAAGTCACTTCAAAGGACCTGCAAGATGCAAGAATTTCAGCAGAACGGGCAAATGATGCAAAAAGCCGTTATGTGATTGGTATTAGTCACGAATTACGAACACCTCTAAATAGTATTTTGGGTTATAGCCAATTACTTCAAAAACAAGAGCAGCTTTCAGAACAAGGCAAAATGGCGCTCGGTGTAATTAGCCGTAGTGGGCAGCATTTGACTTCACTGATTGATGGTTTATTAGATTTAGCACGCATTGAAACAGGCAAGATTTCTTTAAATGTAGTGGATGTTCATTTCCCAAATTTTATAGAACAAATTATTCAAATGTTTCAGCCACAGTTTGAACAGAAGAATTTGCAGTTTGTTTATGAAATTGGAGAGAACCTGCCTCACTATGTTCGTACTGATAAAAAACGCTTAGAACAAGTACTCATCAATTTACTAGGCAATGCTTTAAAGTTTACGACGAGCGGCACAATTACTTTGAAAGTCGAGTACCGTTTTCAAACGGCTTACTTTGAAATTAGAGATACGGGCTGTGGTATTGCCGAGGCAGATTTAGAGCGAATCTTTAATCCGTTTGAACGGGGCAGCAATGTAGTACAAGGCGGATTTACCGGAACAGGGCTAGGCCTACCCATTGTAAAATTATTAGTCGATTTACTCGGCGGACAGCTATCTGTGACTAGTCAGCTCAATCAGGGTTCACAGTTTAAGATTAAGTTTTATTTACCTTCAAAAGAAGTAGTTCATCCAATTTCAAATGTTTACTCCAACCAAATTACGGGTTATCAAGGCGAGCGAAAACGAATTTTGGTCGTCGATAATGAAGCGGTGGACCGAGGCTTAGTCGCTAATTTTCTAAAACCTTTGGGATTTATGATTGAAGAAGCCGAGTCGGGCATTGACTGTTTAAGACGAGTACCTATTTTTCAGCCTAACCTGATTTTGATGGATTTGAATATGCCTTTGATGGGCGGCTGGGAAACAGCACGATTATTGCGTCAGAATAATATTACCAATGTGCCGATTTTAATTATTTCAGCGAATGCAGGCGAACGTGAGGTCAATCCACAAGATGCCGTCTTAAGTGAAGACTTTATGCTAAAACCAATCGATCTCAATTTATTGCTGAGTAAAATTGGAGACAAGTTAGGCTTGGTGTGGATTGATTCCAAGACAGAAACACTCCTTGAAAATAATAAAGTTCAAGCATTTGATATAAACGTGTTTAAGCAGGAGCAATTCACTGTTCATATACCAATCCAACAACAAGAAAATAATGATCTGCTTGATTTACCGCAAAGCTTGCAGCAATTAAATGATTTGATTGGACAGGGTTACATTCGTGGAATTCAACAGACTTTAACGCAATGTCGTCAAAATTTTCCGGAGCATAGTGAGTTATGGGAACAGCTTGAACAGGCTATCCAAAAATTTGATTTAAAACACGCGCAACGATTAATTCAGGATAAACAATGAGTACGCAACATGTTTCTTTTCAGCAAGCTTCGCCAAATGAACAGGCTGTTATTCTGATTGTGGATGATGTGCCGGAAAATCTGGGCTTGTTACATGAAAGTCTGGATCAAGCTGGTTATCGCGTGCTTGTCACAACCGATGGGTTAAGTGCTATTGAAATAGCCCACCGATGCTTACCGGATATGATTTTACTTGATGGCAATATGCCACATATGGACGGTTTTGAAAGTTGTATACAGCTTAAAGCGAGCCCAATTACGCAGTTTATTCCCGTTATTTTTATGACAGGTTTGTCTGAGACAGAGCATATTGTGCGTGGTTTTCAGGTCGGTGGGGTGGACTATGTAACCAAACCTTTGAATATTGAAGAAGTATTAGCGAGGGTAAAAACACATTTGGCACATGCCAAACTATTGCAACAACAAAAACAAGTGATTGATGCAACGGAAACAGCTATTCTCGCGCTAGATGTTCACGGTAAAATTGTGTGGAAAACTCAAAAAGCCAGTGATTTACTGAATCAATATTTACCTGAATTAGACGGTTTTGAAGCAGGCTTAAAAGCTTGGTTTTCAGACTTAGAGCATGAAAAAGACCCCAAAAAATTAACCAGCTGTTCTTATTCGACACCATCTCAGCAATTACAGCTTTTATTGCTTACGCCGTGGCAATCTGAAACGAGCATAGCAAAAAATTATCTGATCCAGATCAAGACTTCTACGCCTGCCTTAGAAATGGCTGATATTTTGAAATACTGTCCGCTGTTGACTCAACGTGAGGCAGAAGTCATGCATTGGTTGTTGTTAGGGAAAACCAACAAAGATATTGCAGAAATTTTGGAGCTGAGCCCAAGAACTGTGAACAAACATTTAGAGCATGTTTTTGAAAAAATTTGCGTTGAAAATCGAACTGCTGCCGTGGCGCACATTAATAGTTTGGTGCAAGAATTTCATTAAGTTAATTGAAGATTGTATTTAAAAAGCATACAGACTCGCTGCTAAAAACAGGCTATTTTTTTACACATAAATTTGTTCTTATAGATAAAGATTATACAAAGTCATTTCTAAATAAATATGAGTCGTAATACGAGGAATTCATTGTGAATATTCAACAAAAAGATGATACAAAACACGGCAGCTTTAGCTTACTTGATGGTGAAATCGTTGCGGGTGAAATGACTTATACATGGGCAGGCGAAGGCATGCTGATTATTGATGCCACAGATGTAAATGAAAATTATCGCGGACAAGGTGTAGGTCGCCAATTACTTGATGCGTTAGTTGCCTTTGTCCGTGAAAAAGAAGTAAAAGTAATTCCACTTTGCCCATATGCTAAATCGGTTTTTGATAAAGACCCAAGTATTGGTGATGTTCTTAGAAAGTAAGCAATAGATTAAAAATAATTAAATAAAAAATCGGGCCTTAGTGTCCGATTTTTTATTGGTTTTATCAGACATCTTTGTTTTAGTGAATATGTTTTGAACGGTTGTATTCAACTGATTCGAAGGTTTTCGATTGCCAGGTCGAATTTATCAAACTTATAGAAAAGCTTATCTAATAAAAATAGTTTTAGACCAATTGGGAAAAAAATAAACTCGTTACACAAATATTTAATGGCTGAATCAAGCTAAATATTTATAACGTTTTAATATTATTTTTTGGAATTTTCCTTGAACTGGCAGTATATCCATAGTGTGTTGCCGCAATTTTTCTCTGCAACTTTGACCACGCTGAAAATCTCAATTATCAGTATTATTTTGGCGATTATTGTAGGGCTGATTTGCAGCATTTTAATCACATATCGCGTGCGGGTGCTAAATAGAATTGCCCAGTTCTATATTGAGTTATCTCGAAATACCCCTTTATTAATTCAATTGTTCTTTTTGTATTACGGTTTGCCAAAACTCGGTATCAAAATCGATGGTTTCGCTTGTGGTGTGATCGGACTGACCTTTTTAGGCGGAAGCTATATGGCAGAAGCCTTCCGAGCAGGTTTGCAGTCTGTTGCAAAAGGGCAGATTGATTCTGCAAAAAGTATTGGTCTACAACCGAGTCAAATTTTTAGATATGTCATTTTTCCTCAAGCACTGGCTATTTCAATCCCGGCAATCGGGGCAAATTGTCTATTTCTGATTAAAGAAAGTTCTGTGGTCAGTGCCATTGCTGTGGTTGAGCTGCTTTTTGTCACCAAAGACTTAATTGGCATGGACTATAAAACCACAGAAGCGTTGTTCTTACTCATCATGGCTTATCTCATTATTTTATTGCCCGTGTCTATTTTAACCAGCTATCTGGAGCACAGAAGTCGGAAGGTGAGCCATGGAACTTGATTATCTATTTCAAGCGAGTCACCTCGAACGTTTAATGTGGGGACTTTGGGCAACTGCAAAAATTGCATTTATTTCGGTGTTTTTCTCTGCAATTTTCGGCACAGTTTTCGGCGTCATTATGACCTCTAAAAATATAGTCGTTAAAGCGCTGTGCCGCCTGTACTTAGAAGCCATTCGAATCATTCCAATTTTAGTTTTGCTGTTTGTGTTTTATTTCGGCTTTGCGACATGGTTTAACTGGCAGTTTTCCGCAATGTGGGTCTGCGTTGTTGTATTTGTTTTATGGGGTACGGCTGAAATGGGCGATTTGGTGCGTGCAGCCATTACTTCAATTGATCAGCATCAACGAGATTCAGCTTATGCGCTCGGGCTTAATCATGTTCAAACTTTGATCTACGTCATTTTTCCGCAAAGCCTAAAACGAGTAACACCAGGCGCGATTAACTTATTTACCCGAATGGTGAAAACCAGCTCTTTGGCAGTGCTTATTGGTGTGGTTGAGGTCATTAAAGTTGGTCAGCAAATTATTGAAAATTCGCTGTTGACCGTGCCGAGCGCTTCTCTTTGGATTTATGGCTTTATTTTTATTTTGTATTTTCTGATTTGCTATCCCTTATCGCGTTTGTCGGCACATTTAGAAAAGGTCTGGGAGTAATTATGCCTTTGTTATCGATACAACAATTACAGAAATCATTTGCACAAAGTCATATTTTACAGGGCATTGATCTGGATGTAGAACAAGGAGAAGTGGTTGTTATTTTAGGCCCATCAGGCTGCGGTAAAAGTACCTTATTGCGCTGTATTAACGGCTTAGAACCGATTCAGGGTGGCGAGATTCGTTTAACAGGCTCAGGTGTTTTGGGTCAAGATGTGGACTGGACTAATGCTCGTCAAAAAATTGGCATGGTTTTTCAGAACTATGAGCTATTTGGGCATATGAACGTCATTGACAACATTTTGCTTGGGCCACTCAAAGTACAAAAACGCCACCGTGATGAAGCTGAACAAGTAGCAGATGAGTTGTTAAAGCGAGTTGGACTGTTTGAGCGAAAACTTGATTATCCACGACAGCTTTCAGGTGGACAAAAACAACGTATTGCTATTGTGCGTTCACTGGTCATGCAACCTAAAGTCATTTTACTTGATGAAATTACCGCTGCGCTTGACCCAGAAATGGTCAGAGAAGTGCTTGATGTAGTCCTTAAATTGGCGAATGAAGGAATGACCATGCTGATTGTGACACATGAGATGTCCTTTGCCCGTAAGGTTGCCGATCGCATTATTTTTATGGATAAGGGCAAGATTATTGAACAGGCTTCACCAGAAGAATTTTTTGAACAGCCAAAAACAGAACGAGCGAAAACCTTTTTAAATATTTTGTCGTACTAAATTTTTATTATTTGAATCATGAGGAAGTGAATGTTTAAACGTAATTCAATAAAAATATTAAGCAGTCTTGCCGTTGCTGGAGTGTTGTTAACTGCATGTAGTAAAACGCCATCAACTGAACAGGCAAATAATGCTCAAGCAGACCATTCTTTAGAACAAGTCAAAAAAAATGGGGTGCTACGAGTTGCCGTTTTTGCCGATGATCCGCCGTTTGGTTACGTTGATAGTGCAGGTAATAATCAGGGCTTTGATGTGGCTCTAGCAAAACGAGTGACCAAAGACTTGTTTGGTGATGAAAAGAAAGTTGAGTTTATTGTGACTGAAGCTTCAAATCGGGTGGAGTTTCTAAAATCAAATCGTGCCGATGTTGTATTCGCGACATTTACAGTAACGCCAGAACGTAAGGAGGTTGTCGATTTTGCTGAACCTTATTTAAAAGGTGCTTTCGGCATAGTCTCTCCTAAAGCCAAGCCGATTACCGACATTGCCCAATTAGAAGGTAAAACTTTAATTGTCAATAAAGGCACAAGTTCAGATACCTACTTTACCAAGCATTATCCAAAAGTGAATTTACTCAAGTTTGAAAGAAACTCGGATGCCTTTAAAGCCTTAACTGATGGTCGTGGCGACGCGATTTCACAAGATAGTACCTATGCTCTGGCATGGGCCGCGAAGAACCCAAGTTATGTAGCAGGTATTCAGTCCATTGGTGATCAAGAATTTATTGCACCAGCAGTTAAAAAGGGCAATACCCAATTATTGAATTGGCTCAATACTGAAATTAAGCAGCTCAGAACAAGTGGTGAAATTAATAAAATTTATGATGAAACCTTGAAGCCAATTTACGGTGACTCGGTCAATCCGAATGTGTTCTTAGATGTAGGCCAATAATTTTCGATATCGCTAGAGCAGTGTCTAAAAGTAGGCGCTGCTATTTTTAAATAAGACTTTTACAAAAACGATAGGGTGAAATAATGACAACATTAACATTTCAAAACGTGAAGCATATTTTAGCTGCGTCTTTACTGAGTTTAGGTTTAGTTGCATGTGACAAAGGAACTCAGTCTACTGAAAAAACGGCAGATACCACACAAACTACGTCAAGTATTGAACAGATTAAAAAGAATGGTGTGGTACGAATTGGCGTATTTAGTGATAAACCGCCGTTTGGATATTTAGATGCTCAAGGTAAAAACCAAGGCTTTGACGTAGAGATTGCTAAGCATGTCGCGAAAGATCTGCTCGGTGATGAAAACAAAGTTGAGTTTGTTTTAACTGAAGCGGCTAACCGTGTCGAATATTTAAAAGCCAATAAAGTGGATATTATTTTTGCCAACTTTACTGTTACACCAGAACGTAAAGAAGTTGTCGATTTTGCTAAGCCTTACCTAAAAGTGGCACTAGGCGTGGTTTCTCCTAAAAGTCATCCGATTACTGATGTGGCTCAACTGAAAGACAAAACTTTGTTGGTAAACAAAGGTACAACGGCTGATTCATTCTTCACCAAGACTCATCCTGAAATTAAGCTACAAAAATATGAGCAAAACACTGAAACTTTTGATGCTTTAAAAGATGGACGTGGTGCTGCGCTTGCTCATGATAACTTGCTGGTTTTAGCGTGGGCTAAAGAAAATCCAAATTACACTGTTGGCATTACCAATTTAGGTGAGCAGGACTTAATTGCTCCAGCAGTGAAAAAAGGTGATAAAGAGTTATTGGACTGGTTGAATCAAGATTTAGAGAAACTGGCTAAAGAAGGGGTAATTCATCAGGCCTATGAAAAGACTTTAAAACCAGTGTATGGTGATACGATTAATCCAAAAGATCTATTGGTTGAGTAATTCTAATAAAGAGGACTCTAGATAGTATTTGCTTGAGCTAAGAGCCGTCTAAATTTTTAAAGTCGGCTCTGCTGCTAATTTATCAGCCAAATATTGAATCAATACACTCAATTTAGGCGGGACATGCCTTGTCGGTGGGTAGAGTAACCACAGCCCACCGCTATAATAAGTCTTAAAATACCAGTCGGGTAAAACCTGAACTAAGGTACTTTGCTGTAGAGCATGGCGCGCAACGAAGTAGGGCAAGCTTGCAATACCTAAGTGCTGTAATGCGGCACTCAAACGCACACCCGTATGGTTTGCAGCATAACGCCCACGCACAGCAACACTGATCGATTTATTTCCTTGTTGAAATTTCCATTTTGAGTCACTGGCTTGTTCACCCAAGTAAATACATTCATGCTGCTTTAAATCATGAGGATGACTCGGTGTGCCATGCTTTGCCAAATACTCAGGTGTGGCACAAACTAAATGGTCAATATCAATAAGTTTTCGACCCATCAGTCCACCCGGTGGTTGCTCTGTAATCCGAAGCGCTAAATCGACTCCATCATCTATCAAGTCTACATAGCGATCTTCTAAAAGCATTTGAATATCAATTTTCGGATAGCGTTCTAAAAATTCGGGTAAATGCGGATGAATCATAAAATGTCCCACAGCTTTCGGAACACTCATGCGAATAATACCTTCTGGTTCGACATGAAATTGGCCTGAACTTTCCATCACTGCTTGTGCCGCATTCACCATATCTAGGCAACGTTGATAAACCTGCTGTCCACTTTCACTTAAACGAAGTTTCCGGGTGGTCCGATAGAGTAAGCGGGTGCCTAAAGCGCGTTCTAAACGGGCAATCGCACGACTAACAGCAGAAGGTGTTGTACCAAGTTGCCTTGCAGTTTCAGAAAAACTTTCCGACTCGACAACCTTAACGAAAGTCGCCATTTCATTTAAAAGAACCAGACTTTGATTTGTGCTCATGAGGCAAAAGTTATTTGGATTTTGATTGGATTATCGCGTCTAAAAAATCGCAATACAATCTTTTAGGTGATTTTCAGGAAATTAAATTGTTATGTGGCAGTTGTATGGACATGAGTTTTTAACGCTAGCGCTCATTCACTTTCTGGCGGTGATTTTACCGGGACCAGATTTTGTGATTACCGTAAGACAAAGTGTGCGTTATGGCTACTTAATTGGATGTCTGACCGCAATTGGGATTGGTGTAGGAATTTCAGTGCATGTGTTTTATACACTTGTTGGTATTGGCTTTTTGATTCAACAAAGCGAATGGCTCATGTCACTGATCAGAACAGCGGGAGCAGCTTATTTGATTTATTTGGGATGGCAGTGTTTACGTAGCCAACCGAATACAAATCTTGAGATTAATGGTCAAACAGACATTGACACGCCAAGTTTGTTTAAAGCTTTTACGATGGGTTTTCTCACCAATGCATTAAACCCGAAAGCCACCATCTTTTTTCTGGCAATTTTTACGACGATTGTAAGTACCACCACACCGATGAAAGTTCAGGTTTTTTATGGGGTATGGATGTGTATGGTTAATGCTATTTGGTTTATGGTGGTGAGTGTGCTGTTTGCACAGCCTATTGTCCGTAAACGGTTTTTAGAATTTGGGGTTTATTTTGAGCGGGTGATGGGAGTTTTATTAATTGGGATTGCATTGAGATTGATTTGGGAATTATTTCTTTAATTTAGACTTGTTACGTTTCACAGCATAGCCATTTATAAGTTTGGAATATACTTTACATATTCCAAACTTAGATTAAATTTAATTTAAAAATTAAGCGAATCCACCATTTACTCGAATGACTTGTGAATTTACCCAACGCCCATCTGGGCCTGCTAGCATGGCAACTACACTGGCAATTTCTTCAGGTGTTCCAATTCTTTCCAATGGGGCAAGTTTTGCAATCGTGGCCACTTGCTCATCAGTTTTTCCATTATAAAAAAGGTCAGTACCTGTCGGGCCGGGCGCAACTGCATTTACAATAATATTTCGGCCGCGTAACTCATTTGCTAACACATGTACCAAACCTTCTACACCTGCTTTGGATGCAATATAGGGACCATATGCCGGAAAAGATTTAGCAATTACACTGGTTGAAAGCGTAATAATTCGGCCACCATCTGGTACTGTTTCGGCCGCATGAGCCAATATTAAAAATGCACCCCGTAAATTGGTATGAATCACTTTATCGAAATCAGGCAGAGCTTCAGGTGTAATTTTTGCCATAGGCATAATGCCTGCGCTATGAACCACGACATCTAATTGACCATTAATGGCTTTTGCCTGCTGAAATAAACGGCTGACATCATGTTCATTTGCAACATCGGCTTGAATGGCAGAGGCTTGACCACCTTGCTCAATAATGTGATCTACAGCTGCTTGGGCATGATTTGCATTGCCAGCATAATTAATCACAACATAAAAACCATCTTGAGCTAGACGTTCGGCAATAGCACGGCCAATACCACGAGATGCACCAGTGACAAGAGCTGTTTTTTTCGAAATATTCATTGTTAACTAGCCTGTTCGAGTAAGTATGGTTTATTTTAATAATGTAGAAATATGGGATAAAGTATCATAATTGGATAAGATAATTCCAAATACATTAATAATGTGGTTGGCTAAAAAGAGAGCATTATGGATAAATTTGATACCTTACAGCTTTTTACCCGCATCGTAGAGTTGGGTAGCTTTAGTCAGGCAGCCGACCAATTGAATATCCCACGCGCTACAGCAAGTAATGCCATTAAAGAGTTAGAAAATAATTTACAGTGCCGTTTACTAGAGCGAACTACGCGGCATGTTAGACCATCACTCGATGGGCAGGCATTTTATGAGCGCTGCACACAAATATTATCGGAACTCGATGATGCCGAATCGTCTTTGCGCAATGTTGTGGCACAGCCACGCGGCTTATTACGTATTGATTTATCTGGTGCACATGCGACTAAAATTGTTTTACCCAGTATTGATCAATTTCACGAGTTATATCCCGACATTGAACTGGTAATTAGTACAGGAGACCGTTTGGTTGATCTTATTAGAGAGGGGATAGATTGCGTTGTAAGAGCGGGGCGTTTAGATGATTCATCTTTAATTGCTAGACATTTGGTCGATATGCCGCAAGTCATTTGTGCGAGTCCTGACTATCTAAATAAACATGGAACACCTTTGCAACCAGAAGAGTTGTTATTACATTATTGTGTTAATTTCTTCTCAACTACAGGTGGACGAAACTATCCATTTGAATTGATGGTTAATGGCAAAAAACAAGATTATTTTTTGAAAAGCTGGATAGCGGTAAATGATGCCGAAAACTATGTATTAGGTGCTTTACGTGGGGCAGGTTTAATTCAGGTGCCACGCTACCATGTGGCCGAACATTTAAAAGATGGGCAATTGGTTGAGGTTTTGTCTGACTGGAAAAGCCCCGCCATGTCGGTTTCTGCATTGTACCCGCAACATCGACAACTTTCGCCACGGGTGCGGGCATTTGTGGCTTGGCTGAGTGACTTATATACAGGCTATTTCTCAAAATAACGATACCGACTCTAATAATCTGGAGCGAATTGCAGGTTTTTTTGACCAAAGCCACATGACTCGTTATTTTCTAAAAGCGTTTGGTTTGACTCCAGCCATATGGCGGATGATCAATAAGCTCTCTTGTTAAACAAGTTATTTAAAAGCCAGCCTGTGTATAGACTGACCTCAACTTTGTTTTAAATTAAATGTATGCCTTTTAAAAAATCATAAAGCATAAATATGCCAGAAATGATCAACATTGTTCCCATGGCCTTGTTTATACGATTAAACCAGATTTTATTTTTAATTTTTTTACCTAACACTGCACCTGCCCAAGAGTAAAGACAGGGCGCACCTGCTGCTCCCATTGAAATAAGCAATGACACTAAAAAGATTTGAACGCCAGTAATATGTGCTGTTGGGTACATAATTGTTGTAACAGGCAAAATCACTAATATCCCTTTTGGGTTTAAAGCTTGTATCCAAAGGCCATTCCAGAAAGACAAAGTCTGAACTCCAGTGTTTTCATCACGAATATCGATATCTGTCTTTAACATTTGATATGCAAGATAAAACGTATAAAGTGCACCGAACAAAGCAATATAGTGCAAGGCATTTTGTGGAATGATCGCGGCGCCGATATATCCAAAAATCATGAATAACATCAGCATTGCACAACCGACACCTATAAAAAAATAAATCGTTTTTTTGAATTGTCCTGTTAGCCCAGCATTTAGACCCATAAAATTTACTGGACCGGGGCTATACATCACACTCAAGGTATAAAAAAAGATTTCCATAAACGCATCTACTAAAACAAAACAACCCAGCATAGTGACTCGCAAATTTAGAGTCTTGTACGTTTGTGATGGCTCCTGCACAAACGTACAAGACGAGAAAAATCTGAATGAGTCATGATGAGCGACCTAAAGTTATGACTCAGGATAGGGGTTTATGTTTGACACAAAAATTGCGTTGATTGTCCGTAATGATCTTGCGACGTGGCAGAGATTAAATGTGGTAGCTTTTTTAGCAACAGGGGTTGCCTCGGCTGTTCCAGAAATGTTGGGTAAACCTTATATCGATGCCAATGGGTATGAATATGGCAATATGCTAGGTCAGCCAATGTTAGTTTTTGAGGGAGACTTATCGGGTCTACAAAAAGCGCATAAGAAAGCAATTGAGCAAGATTTAACGATTATTCCCTATGTACACGCCATGTTTTCTACAGACAATGATGAGGACAATCGAGCCGTCTTTTTGGCCGAAGATGCGAATCAATTAAATTTGGTCGGGGTGGCGTTAAGAGGGCCTAAAAAAGTGGTCGATAAAGCACTTAAGGGGCTTTCTTTGCATCAATAAGAAATAAGATTTTTATTGGAAGAACTATAAAACCCACTGTTTGAGCAAAAGTGGGTTTTATTTTAACAATGAAAATTAAACTTTATCTTGGGTTTTGGTTTCAAAGTCGCTAGCATCATGGCGTTCATGTAACTGTGTAGCTAAATCGCCAAAAGTACGGTTGACCATACGACCACGTTGAACCGCAGGGCGCGCTAAAATCGCATCTGCCCAACGTTGAACATTTTTATATTGATCGACACCTAAAAACTCCGCGCCGTTATAGACCCAGTTTTTAACAAGCCCACCATACCAAGGGAATGCAGCAATATCCGCGATGGTATATTCAGAACCTGCCAAGTATTCATGCTTTGCTAGATGTTGATCTAACACATCAAGTAAGCGTTTTGTTTCCATGGCAAAGCGATTAATCGCATATTCAATTTTAACAGGGGCATAGGCATAAAAATGCCCAAAACCACCGCCTAAATATGGTGCGCTACCCATTTGCCAAAATAGCCAATTGAGACATTCAGTACGTGCAGCAATATCTGTTGGAATGAAAGCTTTAAACTTTTCAGCCAAGTAAAGCAAAATTGAACCAGACTCAAACACTCTTAATGGCGGGTTCTGGCTATGGTCAATCAATGCTGGAATTTTAGAGTTTGGATTAATTTCTACAAAACCGCTACCAAATTGCTGTCCTTCACCAATTTTAATCAGCCAAGCATCATATTCGGCATCTTGATGTCCTAATGCTAAAAGCTCTTCTAGCAAAATCGTGACTTTTTGACCATTAGGCGTTGCTAAAGAGTAGAGCTGGAGCGGATGTTTCCCTACCGGAAGTGTATGTTCATAACGCGAACCTGAAGTAGGTTGGTTTAAATCGGTTTTTTCTCCAGTCCATTGCCAAACTTGTGGAGGAATATAGTTTGAATCACTCATTTTTTATCTCATGTTTGGTTGAAATATAAGGGTTTAGTTATGTCGCAATGCAAGCCATTTTTGTATGCTCGGCCGTTGCCATTGTTGCAGTGCATAATCTTTTAATCGCTCTGGTACAGCATCGCCGTTTTGAATAAGACGTTGCAACATCAGGGCAAGTTCAGCATCCACAATGCTCCATGAACCAAAAAGAAATTCAGCATCAGACGCAAGAAGTTTTTCTGCAACAAAGAACAATTTTTCTGCTGCTTTTAAACCTTGTTCAGACAGTGGTGTAGATGTGGGCTGAATAAAAATAACATCGGTTGGACGTTCAGTTCTTAGTGCCACTAAGTCTGATCGGAGCCATGCTTGAATTTGTCGTGCTCTTGCACGCGCTTGGATATCTTTTGGATAGATAGTTGTGTCTGGATAGAGATCTTCAAGATATTCCAAAATGGCAGATGATTCTGATAAGGCAAAATCGTTATGCTCAAGTACAGGCACTTTGGCTGTTAATGACTTTTCGACATAAGATTTTTCAAACTGGCCTTGCTGACCTAAGTTGATGGTTGCTATTTCAAATGGAATTTGTTTTTCATGTAGCCCTACAAAAACTGTAAACGCATAGGGACTTAGAAATTGTGAATCTGTGTAGAGCTTAAAACGTTCATTATTCATTGTTATTGTCCATGTCATAAAACAGATGCGATCTAGTCTAAGTGAGCTAAGCCAAGATTGGGTAGCTTTTTTGTGGAAAAGCTTTATCGGTTTTTGAATTAAGGTTTAATGTGCTGAAAATGTTGGCGAACAATGCTCAGCCAAGCTTGAACTGCTGGTGAGGCAGGAAGATTCTTTTTCCAAGCCATGACTAAGTGCCATTGAATATTTGGTTTTTCGAGTGGTACTGCTGCAAATAAACTAGGGTCAAGCATATCGGTATAATATTGAGGAAGAAGTGCGATCCCCATACGTTGTAACACCATGTCTGCCAGAAGATGCCATTGGCTAGTACGACAGGCAATGGTCGGATAGAAACCATGCTGCTTACATGCATCGAGAATAATACTGTTTAAAGAGAAGTTCTCTGGAAACATCAAAAATGATTGGTGTTGTAGCTCTTCTAGATTTATTTTTTTACGAGTTGCCCAAGTGGCATCCCGACGTAAAAGGACCATTAAAGGGTAGTTACATAGCTCAATGCTATTGAAAATTTGCGTATCAAAAGGCTGCAATAAAACACCAACGTCTAACTCATTGTTAAGCAAAGCTTGTTCAATACCGCGTGAACCCACTTCCATAAAAGCCAATTCAATATCAGGCCACTGTTGGTGATAATCAAACAAGGCAGTCGTTAGAAGCTGCGAACCTAAAGGCGGAACGCCAAGTTTTAAAGTCCCTGTTTTTAATTGTTGATAGTTTTCTATCTCAAGAAAGATGTTTTGTTCTGTCTGAAGAAGCTCGAGTGCATGTTGATATATGCGCTCTCCAATTTCAGTTAATTCAATTTGCCTTTTTCGGCCGTGATCGGGTTTGACCAAAAGTTGGACCTGAAGCTGTTCTTCAAGCTGTTGTATTATTTTACTAATGGTGGGCTGAGTCAGATATAACTCGTCAGCAGCACGGGTAAAGCTTTTAGTTTTTACCAGTGTAACGAAGCATTGTAATGATTTTAGAGAAAGCATAATAAAGAATAAATTATTCCATTTTTGAATAATATTAACATGAATAATTCATATTTAGCAGCTTTAACCAAGATAGCATAATGGTGTAGTTAACCATTTAATTTCGTAAAATGAGTACTGAATCTGCTTCGGGAACACCCACACAACCTTCATTTTTAATTTTAGTTAAACAAATTTTGATTTTGGCTGGATTTTGGTGGGTAGGATATCTTTTACATCAAAAACTTGGCATACCTGTGTCGGCAGGCATTTTAGGGATGTTTTTATTGCTTTTATGCCTGTTCTTTAAAATTATCAAAATGGATCAGGTGGCAATGGGAGCAACTGTAGTTTTAGGTGAGCTGTTGCTGTTTTTCGTGCCAGTGGTGGTTGCTGTAGTTCAGTATAAAACCTTGTTTATGACCGAAGGGTGGCAAATTGTCTTGAGCATTGCAGTTGGGACCATTTCGGTCATGCTCAGTACGTGCCTGACGATTCACTATTACAATCGTTTGAAAGCTTATTTACAGGCTCGAAAACGTCTTCAACATAAGCATATCTAAAGGGCAAAATGACATGAATATTTGGTCAATTCTTTGTCTGATCTGGACTTTGGCAGCCTATGTTGTGGCAAAGCGGATCTATCAGAAAAATCCAAAACTTTGGTTGTCGCCAGCGATTAGTGTGCCTGTACTCACTATTATTTTGATGACGATTTTTGGAATTTCATATCAAACCTATGCAGAAGATACCCAGTGGATTGTTAATTTATTAGGGCCTGCAACGGTTGCTTTTGCTGTACCGATTTATCGCTATCGGGAAACGATTCGTAAAAATCTTGGGGTTCTTTCGATTGCAATTATTGTAGGTATGAGTGTAGGTGTAATGTCTGCCTATGAAATGGCACAGTGGTTCCATTTTAGCCCTGAAGTGACCAACAGTTTAATGGCTCGTTCTATTTCCACGCCATTTGCCATGATTTTAGCGGAAGATATTCACGGTTCGGCAGCTTTGGTTTCTCTATTTACGGTCATTACGGGTTTGGTCGGTATGATTTGTGGTGATGCAATTTTAGCAATTACTAAAATCCGTTCTAATGTAGCCAATGGAGCAGCCTTCGGTAATGCAGCCCATGGTTTTGGTACAGTTAGAGCACAGCAGCGCAATAGTGAAGAAGGGGTAATTGCTAGTTTGACTATGGTTATTGCCGGTATTTTAATGGTATTAATTGGGCCATTTGCGATTCATCTATGGTTAGTGTTGTAGGTTTTCCGATGTGGACTTGGCATGTTGTTGAATAATGTTTGATAGTTTTTTAATGGCTTGTTTCATCAGCTCAGGTTCAAAATCGCCTAAGCCAACAATTAAACCCGAACGTTGCTGTTCTTTTGAAAATGTCGGTGAAATTGCTTTAATGGCAATGCCTGCATCGACTGCCGAGCTTGCAACGTCAATATCATTAATATACTGAGCAAGCCATAACACCATGTGCATGCCTTGATCGCCCGGCTGTAACCAAGCCAGTTCTTGAGGGATGTATTGTTCAATCAAACCAATAATATATTCTCGGACTTCTGCGTAAACATTTCGAGTACGTCGAATATGTCGCTCTAAATAACCTTCTTGAATAAAAGCAGCTAAAACATGTTGGTCGGCAGCAGGCGGGTGCCGATCAATTAAGACTCTAAGCCCACAAAAAGGAGCTACCAATTCTTTAGGCAACACTGCATAGCCAAGTCTAAGGGATGGAAATAACACTTTGCTGAAAGTACCCAAATAAATCACTTGGTCGGGTGCCATGCCTTGTAAAGATGGGAAAGGTTGGCCGTTATAACGAAGTTCGCTGTCGTAGTCATCTTCAATAATCCATGCATTTTGCTGTTTTGCCCAAGCCAATAAAGCAGTACGTCTTGCTAGGCTCATTGGCATACCAAGTGGGTATTGATGAGATGGCGTCACAAAAGCAGCACGTGCATATTTTGCAAGCTTAATGCCAGTTTCAACCTGAATGCCTTCTTCATCGACAGGAACACGAACCATACGAATGTGTTGTACGGCATGCTCAAAAATAGCTGTGGTCCCCCGATAAGCTGGATCTTCAACCCAAACTTCATCTTTTGCTTCAAATAAAATCTGGCTGCAAATATAAAGTGATTGCTGAATACCGGGTGTAATCACAATTTGTTCAGGTTCGCAGTGGACAGAGCGGGATCGGCGTACATAATCTGCTATAGCAACTCTGAGTGATAACACACCTTGCGGTTCGCCATATCCTGAAGGAATTCCTGCACCTCGTGATCTAAATTTATTACCAAACTTACGCCAGATATCACTTGGTTGAGTACGACCGACGGGGACAGATACTGCAAAAGGAACATGAGGAAGTGGTTTAAATTCTTTGAGTACCTCGGCATAAGAACGTGCCGATTTGGTCACAGTTATCGAGTTAGGTTTATTTTCTTTTTGAGAATGTTGCGGTGTAGTTTTTTTAGTTAAAGCATGAGACACATAAGTGCCCGTTCGTGGTTGAGAGTCAAACACACCTTCAGCTAAAAGCTGATCATAAGCTTCAATAATGGTTCCGCGAGCGACACCTAGGGTTAAAGCCAATTCTCGTGAAGAAGGCAATGGATCACCGGGTTGTAAATCACCACTTTGTACAGCTTCGCGTAAAGCTTGGGTCAGTTGAGCACTAATCTTCCCTTGGCTTTTATCAATCTTTGCAATAGACGGAAGTTCAACAACTTTTGCCATTCTTGCCATAATTCTGGTCTACTTAAAAAAATACAAAGTGGTTCTTTTTAATAAACCACAGAAACCAGAAAATTTACAACACAAAATATAAATAACTCTGATATTTACAGCGAGGTTTTTAGCCATGTATATCCCTGATGATTTTGCAGAAAACCGCTTGGATGTATTGCATTCTCTTATTGCAGAATATCCATTTGGGGTGCTTTTTACTCATGGGAATAGTGGTTTAGATGCAAATCATCTCCCATTCGAGTTACAAGCAAATGATGGGGAATTTGGCATGCTACATGCCCATGTGTCTCGAAATAATTCTATTTGGCAGGACATTAAAAATGGAGGTGAGGTACTCGTCGTATTTCAGGCAGGAAATGCTTATATTTCACCAAACTGGTACCCATCCAAACATGAACAGCACAGACAAGTCCCGACGTGGAACTATAGGGTTGTGCATGCTTATGGCAAAGTGACGATTCGAGATGATGAACGCTATGTTCGTGGTGTAGTGGCTCGTTTAACCCGTACTCATGAAGCATCTCAACCTGCACCATGGAAAATGTCAGATGCACCAAAGGACTATCTTGAACCAATGTTAAAGGCGATTGTGGGAATAGAAATTGAAATTACTAAGCTGCAAGGAAAATCAAAACTTGGGCAAAACAAAGAACGCCGAGATATTTTAGGCGCGGCAGATGGTCTATTGACGTCTGGTCATCAAACTATAGCGAATGCCATGTACAGTGTGGCTGAGTTAAATAAATAATTTTGAAAACATAAAATTTTAATATCAATTGAGGAGATAAAGATGTCTTTGACTACATCTGTTGAGTTAGTGGGTGAACACGTTATTTTAAAGCCGCTAGATGTAACTCAGGCTGAAGCGCTCAAAGAGGCCGTTTGTGATGGGGAACTCTATAATCTTTGGTATACCCGTGTGCCAAGACCTGAACAGATGACTGGTGAAATTGAAAGACGTCTTGATTTGCAAAAATCTGGTTCTATGCTGCCATTTTATATTGAAGACCGAAAAACGGGACGAGCGCTTGGCATGACAACTCTCATGCATATTGAAGAAGCACATCGCCGTGTAGAAATTGGTTCGACGTGGTACCGAAAATCTGCACAGCGTACGCCTGTAAATACTGAATGTAAAAAGTTATTGTTGGCTCATGCATTTGAGACTTTAAACTGTATTGCGGTTGAATTACGTACTTCTTCTTTAAATGTTCAAAGTCAAGCCGCGATTGTACGTTTAGGTGCAAAGCTCGATGGTGTGCTAAGAAGCCATCAAATTGTGAAAGATGATATTTTGAGGGACACTCATGTTTATAGCATTTTGAAACATGAGTGGCCTGCGGTCCGTCAAAATCTAGAATGGCTATTGAGCAAACCGCGTTAAAAAGAATTTAAACAAACTGCTTTTCTCTTTTTTGGCTTAGCCAGAAGAGAGAAGCTGCGGCAATCACCAACCATGGTATTAACGCCATATTCATTGCTTTCCAGCCAAATAAATCCAGTAAAGCACCTGCACTAAACGAACAAATCAACCCCACAACAAAAACGGTCATATCGTTAATGGCTTGAGCCTTGGCTTTTTCAGCCACGGTATAGGTTCCTGTGAGTAAAGAAGTACTGCCAATAAATAAAAAATTCCAACCCACGCCTAATAGAATTAAAGAAATAGCAAAAGATGCGAACTGAATACCTGAGAGAGCAAACCCAATGTAGCAGGCAAATAATAAAAGACCTGCAAACATGATTGTAATTACCCCAAAACGTGCAATTAAATTTCCAGTAAAGAATGAAGGTAGGAACATACCAAGCACATGTAGCTGAATGACGGTGGTAATTGATCCAAGTTCATGGTGTGAATGTCGCATAGCAATGGGGGTTGCGGTCATACCTAAAATCATGATGCCGTAGCCTGTTACTGCGCCAAATAACGCAACCAAATAGGTCGGTTGAAAGACAATCTGTTGCCATGGGCGACCAGCAGTAAAGTCAGACTTTTGCTCAACTGTATCGGCAATATGTAGGCTAGATAAAATTCCCATTGCCACAAATGAGATAATACTAATAATTAAAAATGAACCGATATATTCTAAATGTTGAAATAATGGGCCACCAAAACGTGCTAAAGTCGGACCAATCAGTGCTGCAACAATTCCACCTGCCATCACCCAAGAAATAGCACGTGAGCGAAACGCGTCAGTTGCCACTTCACTGGCAGCAAAACGATAAAACTGAGCAAAGGATTGATAGGCCCCGACACATAGCGTACCCAAAGCCAGAAGCATGAGTGAACTATAAAAAATACCGATTGATGCAATAATGCCGCCGAGTACACCTAAGAAAGCGCCGAATAGAAAACCATTACGTCGTCCTACACGTGCCATGAGCATTGATGCAGGGAACATCATTAAGGCTGTACCCAAAAACATAGATGCGATGGGTAACGTTGCAAGTGTTGGCGTGTTTGCAATATTAGCGCCAGCCAAGCCACCAATGGTCATGACCATGACGGAAACGGTTTGGAAAAGTGATTGAGAACTCACCAGAATTAATACTTGGCGGTGCATGGTATTTTGAAGCATATCGAGCCTTTAATTATATTCAGCAATAGCTGAGGCTAGGTGTCCGGTTTTTACATAAATAAAAGCGCCAGACAAACCCGCTTGAAAATGGGCATGTGTTTTCGGTGGTAGGCGTATCCATGTTCCAGCGTCATAAACCATTTCTTTATCGGCCAACTGACCTTGGGTAATCAAAATTTCGATTCCACCCTCAGCATCTTCCATAAAAAGTTGCTGCGGCTTGAGTTTTTCTAAATAGGTGTGCTCATAACTTGCATCCACCAATGTGCAAATTAAACGCGAACCTATTTCTTGCCATTGTGTTGGATCGTTGGTATTGATCCGTAAGGTTTGCGTTTCTGACGTAGGAATTTGCATAAGTTTGACAAAAATCAATGCACCTTCTTCGCTCGACGGTTGATGTACCGACTGATGGGGACTCCGTAAATACCATCCAACGGGGTAGTGCTGATTTTGATTTTCAGTAAATATGCCTGAAAGTACGAGGATTTCTTCACCATGATGATGTCGATGTTCAGGAAAGATAGTGTGGGGCGCATATTTCACTAAACTGGTCGCACGAGCTATTTCATCGCCAACACGATCAAGCATGACACGATCAACTTCCCCACGGGGAGATTTCACCCAATGATAGTCTTCAGGTTTGACAATCACAGCCTGTGAAAAATCGGCATGGATCAACATGAATACTCTCCTCGTAAATTAAATTCTCTTTATTCAATAACAAAATAAATAGAATGAATTAGCAAGCCCACTTAAGATGTAAAAATTTAATCATTATGAATAGATTACAGAACATTTTAGAAATAAAGATTTATAAGTACAAATGAGATAATCTATTTCTACAGTAAAGAAAATCTTTAGCGTTATGAATTCACCAATTTATTTGAATGCGCTCCGCGCTTTTGAAGCCAGCGCACGCCACAAAAGTTTTTCTGCAGCGGCAAAAGAGTTAAATGTTACTCCGGCTGCGGTTGGGCAATTGGTACGTACACTCGAAGATTGGCTAGGCTTTCCATTGTTTCATCGGCAAACTAACGGTAAAAATAGATTGGTCGCCACTGAACTGGCTGAATCGGTTTTACCGGATATACGGGCGGGTTTTGATAAGCTGACTTTGGCTTTGGAAAAATTAAAGCAAGATTCTCTATCAGGTGTGCTTAATATTGCGGTAAGTCCAGCATTTGCTGAAAAATGGCTATTACCAAGAATTGATCATTTTCAAAAACAATATCCAGATATTGATATTCGTTTAGACATTAACTTGAAAACCGTAGATTTTTTAGAACAAAAAGTTGATGTAGGGGTGAGATATGGTCAAGGCCAATGGCAAGGTCTAGAAGCAGTTAAACTTATGGATGAAGAGGTTTATCCTGTATGTTCACCTGCATTTTTAAATGAACATTCATCTCTCTTAACCCCAAATGATCTGAGAAATATCACTTTAATTCATGATCTTTCTATGGAAAAACATCAACAATTTCCGGGGTGGCAATCTTGGCTAAAAAGTGTAGGTTTGAATGACATCAATATCAGTCGTGGTATGCAAATCAACAGTTCATCTGCAGTTTTACAGGCTGCAATGGAAGGACATGGTGTTGCATTAGCACGTAGTGTTATGGTGCAAAAAGATATACAAACCGGGCGTTTGGTACGATTATTTCCTCAAATTCACTTCTCATCGCCCTTTTCTTATTATTTGGTGTACCGACCGGAATACGCAAATTTGCCTAAAGTCAAAATCTGTCTAGATTGGTTTTTTGAAGAAATTCATCGAATATAAAATTAATCGTTAACCTGAGGTTAATAACGACTCATCTAGGTTGATTGATTGAAAGTCCATAAAGCGTTTTTATAGATTCAGAACAAAACTGCGATCTATAGGTAAACACATGGAAGGCTCAGTTCAGAATAAAGAACGGTTATGGACAAAGCGGCGTCATGCCAAACAACTAAAACTAGAGATGGCAAACCAATATACCGATGGTGTGGTGATTCCAACTCAAGACATTATTAAAGTTTTAGAAACCCTGATTACTCCGGGCGACAGAGTTGTACTCGAAGGGAATAACCAAAAGCAGGCAGATTTTTTATCGCGCTCTTTAGCTCAAACCAATCCAGATATTTTGCATGATTTACATATGATTATGCCAAGCGTTGGGCGTTCGGAACATCTTGATCTATTTGAAAAAGGTATTGCACGTAAACTCGATTTTTCTTTTGCTGGCCCACAAAGTTTGCGTATTAGCCAGTTAGTTGAAGATGGGCTGCTAGAGATTGGTGCGATTCATACCTATATTGAGTTGTATTCACGTTTGGTGGTTGACCTTATTCCAAATGTAGTGCTTTCGGCGGGTTTTATGGCAGACCGTCAAGGAAATATCTATACAGGCCCAAGTACCGAAGATTCTCCTGCACTTATTGAACCTGCGGCTTTTAGCGACGGTATTGTGATTGTACAGGTGAATGAACTGGTCGATGACGTCTCAGAGTTACCCCGTGTCGATATTCCTGCTTCTTGGGTGGATTATGTGGTTGTGGCAGACCAGCCATTTTATATCGAACCGTTATTTACCCGTGACCCGAAACATATCAAGCCTGTGCACATACTCATGGCGATGATGGCAATTCGCGGAATTTATGAGAAGCATAATGTGCAATCGTTAAATCATGGTATTGGTTTTAACACGGCGGCAATTGAACTGATTTTACCGACCTATGGTGAATCTTTAGGTTTAAAAGGAAAAATTTGCCGAAATTGGACACTAAATCCGCATCCAACCTTAATTCCAGCGATTGAGACAGGTTGGGTTGAAAGCGTGCATTGTTTTGGTACTGAACTCGGTATGGAAAAATATGTTGCAGCTCGACCAGACGTTTTTTTTACAGGTCGTGATGGCGCGTTACGCTCCAACCGCATGATGTGTCAGCTCGCAGGACAATATGCTGTTGATCTATTTATTGGTGCAACTTTGCAAGTCGATGGAATGGGACATTCTTCGACGGTAACCAAAGGTCGTTTGGCTGGTTTTGGTGGTGCACCAAACATGGGGCATGATCCACGCGGTCGTCGTCACGATACGCCAGCATGGTTAGATATGCGTTTGCAAGGTGCCAATGAAACAGAAACCTATTTGGCACGTGGTAAAAAGTTAGTTGTACAAATGGTGGAAACCTTCCAAGAGGGTGGTAAGCCAACTTTTGTAGATCGTCTCGATGCAATTGATGTGGCTAAAACCGCAGGCCTACCTTTAGCGCCGATTATGATTTATGGCGATGATGTGACTCATTTACTGACCGAAGAAGGCATTGCTTATCTATATAAAGCAAGCAGCCAAGAAGAGCGCCAAGCCATGATTGCTGCGGTGGCAGGTGTGACTAGTATTGGTTTAACTCAAGACCCGAAAACAACAGCACGTTTAAGACGTGAGGGTTTGGTGGTCTTCCCTGAAGATTTAGGTATTCGCCGTACCGATGCAACACGTGAGCTTTTAGCTGCGAAAAATATTGCCGACTTGGTGACATGGTCAGATGGTTTATATCAACCCCCTGCAAAATTTAGGAGTTGGTAATGATGGCACAAGTTCAATATCAAACGCTCAGCGATAGTCAGCTTTTGGCAAGTTTAGCGGTCGAGGCTTTAATTGATGAAGTGAATCTGACTCCTAAACCAGCCTTAGTCGACCGTCGTGGTAGTGGTGCACACGATGATCTGACTTTGGAATTAATGGAGCGTTCTGCGAAAAGTTTAGGGCCTATGTTTGAGGAAATGGCTCAAGCAGCCATGCACCATGGTGAAGTTTGTTTAGCCCTGCGTGAAGATATTGGTGAAATTGGTCGCCAAGGTGAAAAAGTCATGATGTTGGCGACAGATGGTGTTAACACACACCGCGGTGCAATTTGGGCCTTGGGCTTAATGGTGACGGCGGCGGCATTGGCACGTAGCAATCAACAATATTTATCGGCTGTTGAGCTATGTCAGTTAGCTGGTCAGATTGCCCAGCTTGAAGATCGTTTTATTCCAAAGCAGGCTTTAAGTCATGGTCAGCAGGTACAGAAAAAGTTGGGCGTCTTAGGTGCAAAAGAACAAGCTCAGCAAGGTTTTCCAACGATTGTGAACTTTGGTTTAAAGCAGCTTTATCAAAGCCGTAGTAAACCCATGAAAGAAGAGTTCGCTCGTTTAGATACCTTACTTGCCATGATGACTGATTTGACCGATACCTGTGTGCTTTATCGCTCGGGAACATCGGGTTTAAAGCGTATGCAACAAGGTGCTCAACAGGTACTGGATTTGGGCGGTAGTTCAAGCTTAGAAGGTCGCCGCGCTTTGCATCTTTTAGAGATTGATCTACTTCGCATGAAAGCCTCCGCTGGTGGTGCCGCAGATTTGTTGGCAGCAACATTGTTTATAGATCGTGCTCAGCAGTCATCTTTAAAAAATAAAGAGGGATTTTAATGATGGAAACACTTCATTTTGAATTTGTGGCGACAGAGCCACCTATAAAAAAAGCATTGGTAGGATGTGTCGGCTCGGGCGATTTAGAAATTTTGATGGAACCTGGTGAAAAGGGAAAAGCCTCTATTCATGTTGTCACCTCCGTAGATGGCAGTGCAGCACGTTGGCACAATCTTTTTGAACGAATTTTTACTGCGCAAATACCACCTGCCGTCAATATTGATATTCATGACTTTGGTGCAACCCCCGGTGTTGTTCGTTTACGTCTGGAACAAGCTTTAGAGGAGATTACTCATGACTGATATCGAGAGCTTGTTAAATAAACAAGATTTTATTGAGCTGAGTGCTAGAGAGCGTGCTAAAGAATTATTGGATGAAGGGACGTTTCGAGAGTTACTCGACCCATTTGCACGTGTTATGTCACCTTGGCTCGTTAAACAGAATATTGTGCCGCAAGCCGATGATGGTGTCGTGATTGCAAAGGGAACGATTCAAGAACAGCCAGTAGTTTTAATTTCAATTGAAGGCTTATTTCAAGGTGGCAGTTTAGGCGAGGTGGGCGGTGCCAAAATTGCGAGTGCCTTAGAACTTGCGGTTGAAGATAATCTAAAAGGTATTCCAACAGCTGCAATTTTACTACTAGAAACGGGCGGCGTTCGCTTACAAGAAGCAAATCTGGGCTTGGCAGCAATTGCTGAAATTCAGGCTGCAATAGTGAACTTACGTCAGTATCAACCTGTGATTGCAGTGGTTGCAGGTAGTGTAGGGTGCTTCGGTGGAATGTCAATTGCAGCTGGACTATGTAGCTATATTGTAATGACACAAGAAGGACGTTTATGTCTAAATGGTCCACAAGTGATAGAACAAGAAGCTGGTGTACAAGAATATAACGCCAAAGATCGTCCATTTATATGGAGTATTACTGGTGGTAACCAGCGTTTCGCTAGTGGTTTGGCAGATGCTTATGTAGACGATGATCGCCAGAAAATTCGGCAGCAAGTCATCGATTATTTAACTCAAGGCGTGCCTCATCAGCATCGTAGTTCAAATTACTCATTTTATTTAGAAAAGCTACAACAAGTTGATACTGCTGAGCAGATTACCCCAGCACAAGTTCACGCTTTGTACCAAGGAGAGCAAGCATGAATATCGCCGTTGATACATTAAAAGCATCTACTCGTGGTGCACATTGGTTTAAAGCGCTCACGCAAGGCTTTAAGGCAGTTGAAGGTTTTCCAGCTTCGGTTTGGGTAGCTGATGGTCAGATTGACCAGCAAGCGGTGCGCGTGATTGCAGTTGTGCAAGATACCAATAATCTGTTCCCACGGGCAAAACAAGGAGAAGTTGGATTATTAGAAGGCTGGAGCTTAGCAAAAGCGGTTGATGAAGTGATTCAAGCCGATGCACGGGCTGAAACTAAACGCGCTATTTTATGTTTGGTTGATGTGCCAAGTCAGGCCTATGGGCGCCGCGAAGAATTATTAGGTATTCATCAAGCTTTAGCGGGTGCAGTAGATAGTTATGCCAGAGCCAGATTGGCAGGCCATCCTATTGTGAGTTTATTGGTTGGTAAGTCAATGTCGGGGGCTTTCTTGGCGCATGGATACCAAGCCAATCGTATTATTGCCTTAAAAGATTCAGGTGTTATGGTGCATGCAATGGGTAAGGAATCTGCTGCACGTGTAACCCAACGCTCGGTTGATGAGTTAGAGCAATTGGCCTCAAGCATTCCTCCAATGGCCTATGACATTGAAAGTTATGCCACGCTTGGTTTGTTATCTGAACTGTTATCTGTTGAAAACCCTGAACAACCGACAGACCATGATCTTTCGTTAGCGAAGCAGGCAATTGCACAAGCGTTTAAAGAAATTAATGCTGAGCAATCGAGAGGACTGGAACAGAGACTTCACGGCCAAAACCGTCAGATGTCTAAAAGGGTCCGTGAATTATTGCGTGAGCAATGGTCATGAAACTTAAGCTTGAAGCCCATGATTTACTGTGGGGCATGACGGTCGACTGCTTAGCCGATGATGCTCCGCATTGGGTGAAAGAGGTGTTACTACGCGGTGATCCTGTTGTGGTTCGACGGGCAACTACTCCTGTAGATCAAGTAGCTGTGGGTGTAAGGGGGCAATTTCGCTATCAACGATGTGCAGCTCAAATGCCAAGATCTGCTATTAGCAGACAGCTTAAACCCGAAGCACTGACTTATGTAGATACGCAGCAATTTGCACACTTGGCAGAGCGTTTACAGAGCATTTCCAGCATTATGAAAAACTTTTCGGGATGTTGGGGATATACAGGGAGTTTCGGGTATGAGCTGGCAACAGGCATTAAAACAGTAACTCCTCAAAGTGACATAGATTTGTTGATTCGAGCTGAACAACCTTTTGCCAAAAAGCAGGCGATTGAGCTACTCGAAAATTTTCAGCAAGCAGGACTCAATGTGGATATACAGCTTCAACTTCCACAAGGTGGTTTGGCTTTAAAAGAATGGGCTGGGAACAGTGGAAAAGTTCTATTAAAACGTCCTGAGGGTGCTGTTTTAGTAGAAAACCCATGGAATTAGGGAAATAGATATCATGGCTTCAATTTGGGTATATCCGGGACAAGGTGTGCAACGAAGCAATATGTTGCACGACTTACCTCAAACCGCACTGGTTAAAGAATACCTTGAGCGTGCATCGGATGCACTCAAAGAAGATGTCTTGATGTTAGATAGTCCGGCTGCATTGCAATCGACACGTGCAGTACAGCTTTGTTTACTGATTTCAGGTGTGGTGAGTTCCGCTTTATTAACAGCGGAAAACTTAACACCTGATTATGTAGCGGGTTTATCAATTGGTGCATGGTCGGCTGCGGTTGTAGCAGGAGTTTTGGCCTTTGAAGATGCCGTTCGTTTGGTTGCCTATCGAGGTGAACTCATGCAAAACGCATACCCCACTGGATATGGCATGACGGCACTAATTGGTACAGATCGTTCAGCTGTCGAAGCATGGGTCAAACAAATTTATGAAATAACGCCAGAGGTTTTTGTCGCAAATATTAATGCATATAACCAGATCGTTATTTCAGGAAGCTTTGAAGCCATGAACCAAGTTGCAGTTTTGGCAAAGCAACAAGGCGTGGTAGCAAAAAAATTAGATGTATCGGTGCCATCGCACTGTGAATTATTAAGTCAGCAAGCAAAGCAACTTGCAGCATCTATGGAGGGAGTCACTTTAAAGCAGCCTAAAATACGTTATTTAAGTGGTACAACGGCTCGTACGCTGAGCAGACCAGAACAGATTGGTGATGACTTGGCTTTTAATATGAGTCGAACTGTAGATTGGGAAAGTACCATCCAAGCTGCATGGGAGCGAGGTGTAAGGTTGCAGATTGAAGCTTTACCGGGAACGGTACTTACTACACTTGCACGTCGAACGTTTAAAGAAGGAACTGTATTGTCATTTCAGGGAACACGTTTAGACAGCATTCAATTAGCAATGCAAAACGAAAATAATGCTTCTTTGTAATTACAATACAAATTAAAAATTGATTAATAACCCAAGGATATGAGGGACTTACAATGATTATTTATGGAACAGCAATATTAGCGATCTGTCATTTATTAGGTGACTATCTTGGTAATACCCTAGGAATGCTATTAGGCGTTAAAGCGAATGTCGGTGGAGTCGCTATTTCGATGATTCTGTTGATTTTATCTAAAGAATTATTGGCAAAAAAAGGTTACTTACCTCAAGTCACACAATTTGGCGTTTTGTATTGGTCAGGTATGTATATTCCGATCGTGGTTGCGATGTCAGCGGGTCAAAATGTGGTTGCAGCTTTATCAGGTGGCATGTTAGGGCTAATTGTCTCTATTGCATCGTTAATTGGTACGGTTTTAGTCATCCGTTATTTAAATAGAATTAGTGGCGACTATGAAACTTATGAATGGACAATAGAAACCAAAGAAAAAATAGCCTAAGCAAACATAAACTACAAAAAGTTCAATCAAAAAGGAATTAAATGATGGACGCTATAATTGCTGTGTTATCAAAAAATGCATTAGTTACTGCTCTTGCAGTAACGGGTTTAATGATGTTCGTTTCCCATTTACTTTCAAAATATTTGACGAAAGGAAAACTACAAAGTTCTGCAATCGCGATTACTTTAGGTTTGATTGTTGCTTACTTTGCCGGAGTTTATACGCAGGGAACCAAAGGTGTTTCGGACATCGCTATTTTTTCTGGCTTTGCGTTATTGGGTGGAGCCATGATTCGTGATTTAGCGATTGCTTCAACTGCATTTGAAGTTGATGTGAAAGAAGTGAAGAAAGCAGGCAAAATTGGTCTAATCGCATTAATGCTTGGTTGCGTTGTGCCTTTTGCAATTGGGGTTTTGGTCGCATGGGGCATGGGCTATAGAGATCCAATTTCGATGACAACGATTGGTGCAGGCGCAATGACTTATATTGTCGGTCCAATTACAGGAACTGCCATCGGCGCGAGCTCTGATGTGATCGCACTTTCTATTGCAATTGGGTTAATCAAGTCAGTTTTCTTTATGGTAGGGACTCCACTGCTTGCGAAATTTATGTATCTAAAAAGTCCACGCTCTGCCATGGTATTTGGTGGTTTAGCAGGAACAAC
Source organism: Acinetobacter pittii ANC 4050 (assembly GCF_000399685.1). GTDB lineage: Bacteria > Pseudomonadota > Gammaproteobacteria > Pseudomonadales > Moraxellaceae > Acinetobacter > Acinetobacter pittii_E. Next base: position 1,405,074 of record NZ_KB976987.1, on the reverse strand, counting down.
TAGTGGCACTGCTGCAGGCCTAGCTGGCACTGATGTACGATTGGTACCTTATGGAGCTTTGGTTGCAACCTTCTATACAGGACTTGGCTGTCTACTTGGACCTTCTGTATTTTTCTTAACGGTTAATGCAATTTTTGGATAAATTTTTGAAAATCGCACAACGGCAACTCATTATTCTTTAATAAGTTGCCGATATTTATCTTTTAAAATTAGTGGCAAACATTCGACATTCAGCAATCAGCGCAAGTAAGTTAGGGTCGCGCTCTTTACTTTTTAAAAAGACCAGACCGATTTCTTGTTGCATATGATATTGCTGTTTTAAAGGAATAAGTTTTACTGAACTTTCATAAACAGCAGAAATACGGCCGGGTAGTAGAGCAAAACCGACACCTGAGCTGACCATACTAATGAGGGTAAAAATATCATTGACCTGTAAAGCAACTTTAGGTGAAAAACCAGCTTTTTTAAAAATGATGTCGCTGTCGTTATGAGTAGCAAAACCCTTAGTTAAAGTTAAAAAAGTTTCTTCTTTTAAAAGGCTTAAATCAATATCGTTAAAATCGGCATATTTAGAATCTTTATTGACTGCCAAAAAAATGTCGTCTGAAAACATTGGCAAAATTTCAAAGTCATCATCTTGGATGGTTTCATTTAAAGCCACGATAATCGCATCAAGCTCAGTTGCTTTAAGCTTTTTCACCAAATCCTGATTTGAACTCAGCAACAGTTGAATATCAAGCTCACTACGTCTGAGCTTAAGACCGCTAATCACATTTGGAATTGTGTTTACAGTCAGAGAATAAAGCGAACCTAAATGTAAAACTTTGGCTGCAAAACCAGCGGCTTCTCTGGTTTTATTTACGGTGATAAAGATGTCTTGTACGATTTTTTGTGCGCGTTCTTCAAAGACATAAGCACTTTTTAAAGGAATGAGGTTACGGCCTTCATTTTTAAAAAGAGGACAACGTAAAGCACTTTCTAAAGAGTGTAAGGCTTTATGAACACTGACATTACTCAGCTGCATTTCTGTGGCTGTTTTAGACAAATTTCCACAGCGCATAAAAGCTAAAAAAATCTGTATTTTTTTAAGGGTAAGTTCTTCATCAATTTCCATATTAATTCCTTGAACCTGTTTCCCTTAAAACGATAGATTTGAGCTATAAAGTTACCACAAAATAAAGACTATAAAATTGCGCTTAGGTCGAAGTATTTCTTTAGATACTTGCTTCGACCCTTTGTTGAATGGTTTTAATCACTTGATCTAATGCGCTTTGAATTTTAGTGTTCCATTCAAAAGAGCAATTGATTCTCAAATAATGCTGTTGTGCAGGTAAAACACTAAATAGAGGGCTTGGCGCAACGCCAATATCTTGCTGAATCAACTCTTCATAAACTTGCATACTGTCTAACGTACTAGGAAGTTTGACCCATAGAAAATAGCCACTTGGGTAGTAATATACTTCGCAAGACGTAGGTAGATGTTGCTTTAAATAATGATAAAATTGCTTTTTATAACGCTCAAGTGAAAGTCTAAGTGTACGCAAGTGCTTTTCATAATGATGATGAGATAAGAACTCAACCAATGCATTTTGAATGAGTGCATTCACTGAAATGGTACTCATGAGCTGTAAGTGTTGAATATGGTCTGAAAATTTACCCGCATAGACCCAACCAACCCGAAAACCAGCCCCTAATGTTTTAGAAAAAGAAGAGCAGTGAAGCACCAGATTTTGTTGATCAAAATACTTCATTGAAAGTGGTTTTTTGCCACCATAAAAAAGCTCTTCATAGACATCATCTTCAATCAAATAAATTTGGTGTTCGTGAAGCAGCTTGGCAATTTTATATTTAATGTCATCACTAACTGTAAAACCAATCGGGTTATGGGCATTCAGCATGAGCCAACAGACCTTGATAGGATATGTTTGAATAACCTGTTCAAAAGCCTCTAGATCAAAGCCATGTTGAGGATGTTCAGGAATGGTAATCACTTTAAGCCCTAAACGCTCGGCAGCTTGCCAAGCGCCATAAAACACAGTTTGCTGTAATAAAATATAATCACCGGGTTGAGCAACTGCTTGCAGCGAAAGGTTTAGTGCATCCAAACCACCTGATGTAATGACAATGTCATTTGGATCGGTCTGTATGCCTTGCATACAGTAGCGCTGAGCAATTAATTTTCTTAAGGCTAAATTACCGGGAGGCAAACTGGTGGTCTGGTCATAACTTTGTCTTTGACGGGCAAGCTGTCCCATAATTTGAATAAGTTTGGGGGCTGTTAGAAGTTGACTATCAGGAAAAGCTGAGCCAAAAGGTACGACAGACTCATGTTGAATCGATTTAAGATATTTAAAAACTAATGAGTTAATTTCAATTTTAGAATTCAGTGAAACAACTGAATATTGCTCTAAAGGTTTAAGTGCAATTTGCTCGGCAACAAAGTATCCAGATTTTTCTTTTGAATAGATCAGACCTTGTGATTCAAGCTCCTGATAAGCATTCATTACGGTCATTAAACTAAAGCCAGAGCGTTGTACCTGATCTCTTAATGAAGGTAATTTTTCATGTGCATTTAAAGTGCCACTCTCAATGAGTTGGCGAATGCTATGAGCGAGTTGTTCTGATTTATACATGTATGAGCTGCACGAAATAACAAAATGAAAGATGCACTTAATCAATAATAAATGCCGTTTGCAGAATCTACAAACGGCATTTGTTTAGAACAATAGATTTACTTTAAGTAAGGGGCAGCATAAATCAATATAACTTTAAACAAACCAGCAATCACAGCTAAGGCTAAAAAACCACCCAGCCATAACAGAATAAACCATTGAGTTTGATTGAGTTTAACGGATGACTTTTTCATAAAATCCTCCATACTTAATGATAACCTTCGTCACCTACACGCACTTTGTCACGGAATACCCAATAAGAGACAATGGTGTAAGCAATAATAATTGGAATCAGAATTAACGCACCGACCAAAGCAAACATCTGGCTTGAATGAGGCGCTGCTGCCTGCCAAATGGTGACGGATGGCGGAATAATATAGGGCCATAAACTAATCACAAAACCAGTAAATGCGAGGAAAACCAGTGCCAATGTATATGCAAATGGTTTAAGGTCATGATCCTGCTTTTTACATGCTGATAAAATCAGACCAACAAATAATAAGACCAAAATAGGTACAGGGCTAAAATAGAACAGATTTGGTAAAGAGAACCAGCGATCTGCAATTTCAGGATGAGTCAACGGCGTATATAAACTTACGCCACCAAAAATGATCAGCAGTGCAATAATCAGTTTTGGCATAAGCTCATACATGCGTTGCTGTAAGCCTTTTTCAGTTTTTAAAATAAGCCAGCCACAACCCAAAGTGGCATACATCGCAACTACGCCAATACCTGTGAAGACTGTAAATGGAGATAACCAATCAAATGGGCCACCAGCATAAATACCATTTTCGGTTTTAATCCCTTGGATATAGGCACCTAAAATAATCCCTTGTAGGAAGCTGGTTAAAACTGAACCCCAAATAAAGGCTAAGTCCCACAGATGCTTGGTACGGTGAGCTTTAAAACGGAATTCAAACGCAACGCCACGGAAAATCAGGGCAATGACCATGAAAATAATAGGCAGGTAGAGTGCCGATAAAACTGTTGAATAAACCAGTGGAAATGCTGCATATAGCCCAGCACCACCGAGTACCATCCACGTTTCGTTACCATCCCAGACAGGGGCGACTGTATTCATCATCACGTCACGTTCTTGGCTATTCTTAATGAAAGGGAACATAATCCCGATTCCTAAGTCAAAACCATCCATGACCACGTAAATCAAAACACCTAAACCAATAATACCGACCCATATTAAAGAAAGATCAATCATGATGTTTCTCCCCAGATTTTTGATTATCGTCAATGTTTTCATCGACAGCACTGAGTGGACGCATTGGTGTTTTAAAGTGTCCAACGCCACCAGATTCAATAGTTGGTGTATCGATAAATACAGGGCCTTTATTAATGAGTTTTAAGGTGTAGTAAATACCGCTACCAAAAACGATGGTGTATACCACCACAAAAATAAAGAGACTTAGACCCACCTGATCGGCAGAAACTGTATGTGAAAGCCCATCTTTGGTTCGCATAATGCCGTATACAACCCACGGTTGACGGCCGACCTCAGTGGTAATCCAACCTGCAAGCATTGCCACATAGCCCGCAGGCCCCATTAACAAAGCGAATTTATGGAACCATGAAGTTTCATAGAGTTTTCCACGCTTACGTAACCAAAGCGCAATGAGTGACAGGGTGACCATGAGTACACCAAGACCCACCATCACACGGAAGCTCCAGAAAATAATGGTTGAGTTTGGACGATCTTCAGGTGCAAACTCTTTTAAACCAGTCACTTGACCATCTAAACTGTGCGTTAAAATTAAACTACCCAAATATGGAACGCCCACTTCAAAGTGGTTACGCTCTTCTTTCATATCCGGAATGGCAAATAACAATAATGGCATCGGCTCATTGTGATTGGTTTCCCAGTGACCTTCCATTGCAGCAAGTTTGGCAGGTTGATGTTCACGAGTATTTAAACCGTGGTTATCGCCAATCACCACTTGTAAACATGAAGTCACAAGTACCATCCAAAGACCCATCGAGAACGATTTTTTTACTAATTCATCACGACGGCCTTTTACTAAATGCCATGCAGATGTTCCGACCACCAATAATGATGAAACCAAGAAAGCGGCAGCACCCATGTGGGCAAAGCGGTAAGGGAAGGATGGGTTAAAGACAATAGCAAACCAGTCTTTTGGCACAATAATGCCATTTTCAATGGCAAAGCCTTGAGGTGTCTGCATCCAACTATTGGAAGATAAAATCCAGAACATGGAAATACATGTTCCGATGGCAACCATAAGTGTTGCAAAGAAATGGGCCCGAGGACCAACACGTCCCCAACCAAATAACATAATGCCTAAGAAACCTGCTTCTAAGAAGAAGGCACTCAAGACTTCATAGGTAAGTAAAGGACCAGTAATACTTCCGGCGACGCGTGAAAATTCACTCCAGTTGGTACCAAACTGGTAACTCATGACCACGCCCGAGACCACACCCATACCAAAGGCAACGGCAAAGATCTTAATCCAGTATTTAAATAGATCTTTATAAATCGGGTTTTGGGTTCTTAACCACTTCCACTCTAACACTGCTAAAAAGCAGGCAAGACCGATAGAGGTGGCCGGAAAAATAATATGGAACGATACTGTAAAAGCAAATTGTATTCGTGCTAATTCTAAAGCGGTTAGACCGAGGCTCATAAACTTTCCCCCTGTGAACTAGCTGATGATGGTTGAATGAGTTAAATACTTATTTTCAGGCAACAAAGTATTTTGACGATTAAACTTGCATCTGTGATAAATGTTCTTAGCAAGTAAAATGCCAACAGGGTAAAGCAATATAATTGCTTGATATTTCAAGAGAATAGACTGATTGATTGTTCTCAATCTGTTAACAAAGTTTATGCTTGATGTTGCATTTGTAAAAAAGCATGTTGCATTGAAACATTGATGAAATATCTGGCGATATGCAATAGATCGTCTCATGAAAACTACCTACCTTAAGAAGTTTCCTTAATCATGCACTTACTATCTTTGTATATGTAGATACAGAAATTTTTTATAAAACTATAACAGTCTGGAGCTGTCATGAGGTGTGCTATAGTTTTTTTTCAATTATCTGTAGCTATGTATCCATTCTTCAAAAGTTCAAAATAAATGAACAAGATTTACGAATGGCCAAAATCACTTTCCAAAACAAAGTGAATGCGACTTTGGGTAATAGGCGCAGAATAGTTTCTTCTCTTTTATTCCTTTGTTGTTTTGCGTGAGGTCTGGTTGTTACGTAGGTTATTAAAGACCTGATTTAAGTGTAGCTCTTCTAAAATAGCTTGGATGTTAAAAAATGTTTATTACTTCTCAACTCAATGTCCTGCATAAAATTATTAAAAATCAGCCTATTCCTGCATCTATATTGGCTCAGTTAGAGCAAACTTACGTTAATTTTGAAGCTACTTTATTAAGAGCGAAAGTACTTAGAGACTTTTCCAAAGCTGAAACTGTATATTTAATCCAATCTCATATTGAGCCACAGCAAAGTAGCGTGGCCTATCTATTTTCACCTTTTATTTTTGCAAACTTAAACAAGCCTGCCATTTATACGACACCTGCGACTGCACCTGTACTTTCTATTCTCAATAAATATTATCAAGCAGATAAAAAGGTGCTATTTAAGGTGGATGAAGTTTTAGAAAGTCTAAAAATTTATATTGATTTGGAACTTGCAGAGCTTAATGAAGTTGAGTTTATTTATTTAAGCTTAATCAAAGCTCTGTGTCGAAGTGACCTTTCTACAGTTTTTTTAATTACAAGTTTAGACATAGATATTGAGCATTTAGAAGCTCTTGAGCAATTTCTAAAGGTCAAAATTTATTGGATTAAAACGACAAAAGATAAGGACTTAAAAAACTTTAATAGCTTAGAAATGCGGAAATTATTATTCAAAAATAAAGATGAAACCTATGTACAGCTATGTGCACAATTTGCTCAGATGAATGCGAAGCTTGTGGGACTGTGCGACACTTTCACGACGCATCAAATGACTCATTTAATTGATGATATGTTCTATTCAGAGCATATTTTCGAAAAACTATCTGTCTATTCAGAATATATGCAAACCTTATTGCAAAGTCAGCATAGTCTTAACAAGAAAGAGATCGCTTAGCGTTGGCAGGCTTTTGTTGTGCGTTATATAAAGTTTGAATACTGTTATAAAAAAATAATCGTTTTCATGTGAAATAAATATTTTATGGTAAAAGCAAAGCAATATTGGTTTTACTTACATGACAAATTTAAATTTTGAGCATCATCTCGGTTCACTAACGCATGCGGCACTTAGTCAGGCCACAATTATTTCTCGGGTGTGGGGTGAAGGGCCGTCATCACGTTATGATGAGTTGGCACAATATTTCAGACCGACTTTTGCCCGTATTAAAGAAGGGGCTTTAATTCGTGAGCAACAACATATTTTGCCCTATGAACAACTTCAGTGGCTCAAAGATGTTGGTTTTACACGGTTAAGACTTCCCAAAGCTCATGGGGGCTTTGATGCCACTATTCCTGAATTATTTGCATTGCTCATTGAACTTGCAGAGGCCGATTCAAACTTACCGCAAGCTTTGCGTGTGCATTTTGGTTTCACTGAAGATGTGTTGGTGAGTAAAGATAAAGCTTTCCAACAGCGTTGGCTTAACCGAATTGCCAATGGTGAAACGGTGGGTAGTGCTTGGTCAGAAGGTGGGAAAGAGTCAATTGATCAGTTTGAAACTCATCTATATCGGGATAGTGACGGAAAAATTCGTATTAAAGGTCAAAAGTACTACACCACAGGCAGTCTATATGCAGACTGGGTTGAAATTGGTGTAACCGATTTAAAGGGTGAGTCTGGCTCGGTGGTTGTTCGCCGTGAAGATGAGGGTGTTGAAATTGTTGATGACTGGAATGGCTTTGGTCAGCAACTCACCGCAAGCGGTACAGCATATTTCCATGACGTATTGGTCGATGAAAGTGAAATTTTACCTGACGATGACCGCTTTAAATATTCAGCGGCTTACTATCAACTGGTCCAACTGGCAATTATTACAGGTCTAGGACGTGCTGCAACCTATGATGTTTCTCAAGCTGTTGCTAAACGTACCCGAAACTACACGCATGCAAATGCCCAATTTGTAAAACAGGATCCGCAAATATTACAAGTAGTAGGCCAAATTCGTAGTGCGGCTTACAGTGCAGGGGCGATTGTTGAAAAAGTTGCACAGAGTTTACAGCGTACTTACTTAGCCGCATTTCAAAATAATGAGCAGCTTGAAGAAGAGCAAAATGCGATTGCCGAGCTTGAAAGTGCACAGTCTCAAACAGTCATTACCGATCTAATTTTAAATGCTTCTACGATTTTATTTGACGCTTTAGGTGCTTCTGCAACAGATAAAGATTTAGGTCTAGATCGATACTGGCGTAATGTACGAACTTTATCTTCACACAACCCGAGAGTATTTAAAAATCGAATTGTCGGGGATTTTAGTGTAAACGGCACATTACCACCTTATCAATGGCGAATAGGGAATGTTGCTAAACAGTAAATTATAGTTTTAGATATTAAGCTGCTATTTTAGTGGCTTAATATTATTTCTATTTGTTAAAATAAATTATAAAAATCTATTAGAATAAAATCATATTTTGTTTGGGGTTTATATTATAAAGAAAACCTGAAAATTGCTTTAGTATAAAAATTAAATAAAATGCTGGTTGATATTTTATGACTAAGAAAATTAGTTTTAATGCTTTTGAAATGAATTGTATTGCCCACCAGTCTCCTGGATTATGGCGACACCCTCAAGATCGATCTGTTGAATATAAAGATTTAGAATATTGGACAGATTTAGCACAAATTCTTGAGCGTGGTTTTTTTGACGGTATTTTTATTGCAGATGTGCTCGGTATTTATGACGTTTATCATCAAAGCGCTGAGCATGCCTTAACAGGTGCAGTACAAGTTCCAGTCAATGATCCGCTACAGATTGTGCCTGCTATGGCAGCAGTCACTAAGCACTTGGGTTTTGGTGTCACGACCTCTATTTCCTTTGAGCATCCTTATCCTTTTGCTAGACGTATTAGCACACTAGATCATTTAACCAAAGGACGAGTTGGATGGAATATCGTGACGTCTTATTTGGAAAGTGGTTCGAAAAACTTAGGTTTAAAAACTCAGGTTAATCATGACAATCGTTATGATATTGCTGATGAATACTTAGAAGTCCTTTACAAACTTTGGGAAGGTTCTTGGGAAGAAGGTTCGGTACTGCGTGATCGTGAAAGCGGTATCTTTGCTGACCATAAAAAAGTACATCCAATTCAGCACGAAGGTAAATACTTTACTGTACCGGGTATCCATATTTGTGAACCATCACCGCAGCGAACCCCAGTACTCTACCAAGCAGGCGCATCTTCACGCGGGCAGAAGTTTGCAAGTCAAAATGCTGAGTGTGTATTTATTGCAGCGCCGTCTAAAATTGCTACTAAAAAAGTGGTGCAGGGCATTCGCCAAAAATTGGCTCAAGAAGGCCGCGACCCGTATTCAGTTAAAATTTATGCGCTTTTGTCGATTGTCACTGATGAAACCGATGCAAAAGCACAGGCTAAGTTTAAAGAATATCAAAGCTATGGAAGCTACGATGGCGCTTTAACATTGCTGTCTGGCTGGTCTGGTGTTGATTTTTCACAATATCAACCAACGGACAAAGTTGAATATATTCAAACCAACGCCATTCAATCTTTATTAGACTCTTATGTAAACGCGGACCCAGAACGTGTTTGGACCATTGAAGAAATTGCAAATTGGAACAGTTTAGGTGGTAATGGACCAGTACTCGTGGGTTCGGCAGAAACCGTTTCGGATGCTCTACAGCAATGGGTTGAAGATACGGATGTCGATGGCTTTAACCTTGCCTACATTTTGGCGCATCAAACCTTTGCCGATGTAGTTGAGTTTATTGTTCCAGAATTGCAAAAACGTGGGGTTTATCAAACATCCTATACACAAGGAACATTAAGAGAGAAATTATTTGGTGCTGGGCCATATTTGCCTGAAAATCACCGCGGTGCAAAATATCGTAATCTAAAGGAATTAAAACTTGCTGAGGCGAGTTAATATTTTGGAAAACCTTTAGATAAATAGCTGGTTAAATGCCAGCTTTTATTTTGTCTTTTTATATCGGTTTTACTGCTGAGTTAATAATGAAAAAATAATTCTATAATTTAGATTAAAACATCAGATTAATTTGTTTTTGTATTATGTGAATAATCATTATTTTGTTTCTGTGATTAAAATACAGGAATTATTAAGTGAGCACACAAGAACTCGATCATAACCATCGTTATGAAATTAAATCTCCCGATGATGTTTCACAATTAATTTCCAAATTTGCAGGGAAGGGTAAATCGAATAAAGTTATTTGGTTGGCACTGATTGGGGTGTTTATTGATGCCTATGATTTAACAACGCTCTCTTTCGGTATTGAGCAAGTCATCTCTGAGTTTTCTTTAAGCCCTGTCATGACTGGGGTGGTGGCTTCAGCAATTGTCTGCGGAACCATTGTTGGTAACCTGATTGGTGGTTGGCTGACAGATAAAATCGGCCGTTATCGGGTATTTATGGCAGACATGGTGCTCTTTGTCATTGCGGCAATTGTCGCAGGCTTTGCACCGAATGTATGGGTTTTGATTTTAGCCAGATTTATTATGGGAATTAGTGTTGGTATTGATTTGCCTGTGGCCATGTCATACTTATCTGAATTCTCCAAATTTAACGGTAGTAGCAACAAAGCAGCACGTTTAGCCGCATGGTGCCCAATGTGGTATGCCGCTTCTTCGGTGTGTTTTGGTCTGGTTTTGGCGCTTTACTTTCTTTTACCGCCTGAACATAGCAATTGGTTATGGCGAGCATCTTTAATTTTTGGAGCAGTGCCAGCGTTACTCATTATTTTTATTCGCGGTAAATATTTAACTGAATCACCTATTTGGCTTGCAAACCAAGGCGATTTAAAAGGCGCAGCTAAAGTTCTACAAGAATCCTATGCAATTCATGCAGTCGCAACAGTTGAAAAAGTGGAAAGAACTACTGAAAAGAAAAAGCGTGAGGGTTTTGCTGTTTTATTTAATAAAACCTATTTGCCAAGAACGATTGTGGCCATTGTGATTCACATTTCGGTGGCATTTCAGTACACGACCATTGCTTTCTTTTTACCTTCTATTTTAACGCGGTTCTTTCATACTGATGTTTTAACAACGATTACCACCACACTTGGGCTTAATTTATTGTTTGCATTTACGGGCGGGCTGTTAGGCGTATTTGTTGCTAGCAGATTTAAATCTCGTCACGTGTTGCTTACAGGTTTTTTACTCCAGTTTATAGCCCTTATTGCCTTAGCATTAATTGGTGAACCCGGCAATAGCTTTTTACTCTACACCGCAATTGGAATGCTGGGTTTGTGGCTTTTTGCCGAAGGCTTTGGGCCTGGGGCACAAATGATGGTTTATCCAACTATGGCTTATCCAGCTTCGATTCGTGGCGTTGGTGTTGGCTTTAACCGTGCAGTAACGGGTGTTGCTCAAGCAATTGCTTTGTTTGTTTTACCGATCTGGATGGCGGGATATAAAACCGATGTTTACCTGATTATTTCTATCTTTGCATTTATTCCTTTAATTGTGATTGGGCTACTGATTAAGTTTGAGCCTACCGCCCAAGATGTCGATGTTATCGATGAGGATAAAACAGAACTTCCTCTCAACAATTCACCAGTAATCGACTAACGTAAAATAAATATCTAAATGAAATAAAGGCCAACACATGTTGGCCTTTATTTTGGAGTTAGAAGTAGTAAGCAAAAATCACAAATGCTTTTTTATTCCATTTATCATTGGTTCCACCAGCTGCAAGGCCTTCACTGTCTCCTAGATATGGATCGTGTTTACCCATCAGCAATTCGGCTTGTACTGTCAATTTTTGATAGTTAAAGGCAATGCCGGGAATAAAACGGGTTGAATCTTTAAAGCCATCTTGTTCTTTTCGATAAGAACTATAGTTCAAGTAAGGACGAACAGAGGTAATGGGGCCAAATTGCTGAGGAAATAAATAGCTGAGCTCGGCTGAATAAATCTGACCTTTGGTTGCCGAGTTAAATGAATAATCGAAACCTCCCAAAGTCAGGTGATCTTTATATTGAGCATCGGCATTATCAATGTCTTGATAACCAGCCAAAAGCTGTAAATTCCATTGGTTATAATTGGTATTACTAAAAACCGAATAGACTTGGCGATCGCCATCTTGTCCTGAACGTTTGTTTTCAATGGTGGAATACCAAAGAGAAGCACCCAGTTGGGTAGAGAAATTTTCTTGGCCTAAGACATTTTTAAAGGTATGAGCACCACGAACTACAATCGAGTTCTTTTCTTTAGTATTGGTGCCTTGTGGTACTGAGTCATCTGCATTGACAGGGTTGATACTAAATCGACTTGAGTCTTTGCTTTTACCTCTATAGGTGCCACCATCGGTAGGATAAAAGGCAAGTTGTGCTTCATTGGTTCCATCATTGAAATCATATTTTACGCCAAGGTTGTGTACATCTTCCCAACCCGCACTATTGGCAATGCCTAAATAATAAGTATTTCCCCAAAATCGACCCAAGCCAAAAGGAACGGGGTTTAAGCCAGCAATAATTTTACTGTTATCATTAATTTTATAACCCAACCACGCATCGGTGAGCCAGTTGGCATCGCCTAAATGTCCATAATACTCATAAACCCGATAATCTAGATGGCCAATCCATTTCGGTGAGTTGTAGTCCAGCCATAATACTGCGTCATTAAAGGAAAATTTACTGGTAGAGGGTTCAGAGTCAAAATCATAAATATATTTAGCCCGAACAGTACCACTTACTTTAAGTTGACCTTCTTCAGCATTGCCAAAGGTAAGGGCTGCATGACTTGAGAGGCTGAATGTAATCAAAGTCGTCGCGATGAATATTTTTTTGAAAGTTGTAGGACGTTTAAACAAGGGATGATTTCTCCTCTTAAAAATAAAAATTAAATTTGCCTCATGTATAAACCAGAAAAAGATTTGTCCAAATCTTAATATTTGCAGAAGATTCAAGATAAAAAGATAATAAAATCTGTACTTTATATAAAAGAATGAAAATTAATTAGATGCAAAACTCTGGATGCGATAAGCAAAAATAAAAATGATGAAATGAGTAGGATAAAATACTTAGAGGATGTGTGTCAGCCTTTTCTCATCTTATCTTTTGTGAATATCGTTTTTAATTATTGATATATAAGTATTTTAATTTTACCGCTAATCTATATGATTGCTTAAAATTTGCTTTTTACCAAAAGATAAAAACTTATAAGTAAAAGTTATTTATAAAAATTAGATAAGCAACTCATATTTTTTTATTTTTCATTATAAAGCCGGCTGAATACCATGAGCTTATATTATTGAAAGATCATGAAATTATGAGCACGAAGACCAAACCGTTGATTATCACGGCAATTGTAGTAGTCGCAATTGTTGCATTTATCGTATGGCAAAATAAAAAAGACAATAATACAAGTGTTTCAGTTCGTGACAACAAACCTGTTGTGATTGCTTATCAAACTGGGGTTGACCCAAGCAAAGTGGCGCAGGCGAATGGGGATTATGAAAAACATAGCCAGCGGACTATCCAGTGGAAAAAATTTGATGCAGGTTCAGACGTAGTTAATGCACTTGCCTCGGGCGACGTGGTACTTGGCAATATTGGTTCAAGCCCACTTGCTGCTGCGGCCAGCCGTGATTTACCGATTGAAGTATTCTTAATTACTTCAAAACTTGGTGCATCTGAAGCACTCGTGGTGAGTAATAAATCAGGGATTAAAAGCCCTCAAGATTTAATTGGCAAAACCATTGCTGTACCGTTTGTTTCAACCACACATTACAGCCTTTTGTCTGCACTGAAACATTGGAATATTCCAGAAGATAAAGTAAAAATTATTAACTTGCGTCCACCTGAAATTTCAGCTGCTTGGGAACGTGGTGACATTGATGCTGCCTATGTGTGGGAACCTGCTTTAAGCAAAGCTAAAGCATCTGGCACAGTCTTAACTGACTCAAAACAAGTCGGTGAATGGGGCGCTCCAACTTATGATTTATGGGTAGTACGTAAAGACTTTGCAGAGAAAAATCCTGACTTCTTAAAAGCTTTTGTCCAAACTACGCTTGAGCAGCTTGAAAAATATAATCAAGACCCAGCCGCTTACGTTAAAGATACCGATAATGTGCAAAAAATTGCGCAGCTCACAGGTTCCGATCCAAAAGATATCCCCCTTTTATTAAGTGGAAATATTTACCTTGACCACGCTCAGCAAAAACAAACGTTAGATGGTGAATTTGCGCAAAATATTTTTGATACAGCGAAATTCTTAAAAGGTCAGGGCAAGGTCGATCAACTGAAAGCCGATTATAAAGGCAATGTGAATTCTTCATTTTTGCAGCCTTAAGGAGTTGTCATGAGTGTATTAGAAGCCAAACATATTCATCTGACTTTTCCTAAACAGCAAAAGCCAGTTTTACAAGACATTAACCTAACCATTAAAGAAGGTTCTTTAACTGTCATTTTAGGTGAGTCAGGTTGCGGCAAAACAACTCTGCTTAATATCTTGGCAGGGTTTCAAAAGCCAAGTTCTGGTGATGTACTTGTAAATCATGAAGTCGTAACTGGACCAGATGTAACCCGCGCTGTCGTATTTCAGGATCATGCCTTACTGCCTTGGTTAAATGTTGCAGATAATGTTGGCTTCGCTTTGCAGTTAAAAGGTTTAAAGCGCGTAGATATCGAAGCACAAGTGAACGCAATTTTAAAAATTGTGGGTTTAAGCCATGTTGAAAAAGCCAATATTTGGGAACTTTCCGGTGGTATGAAACAACGTGTTGGTATTGCCCGAGCTTTGATCAGTCACGCGCCGTTTATTTTATTAGATGAACCTTTTGCCGCCTTAGATGCTTTTACGCGTGAAAACATGCAGCAGCTAGTGCTCGATTTATGGATTCAACAAAATAAAAGCTTCTTTTTAATTACACATGACATTGAAGAAGCATTATTGCTCAGCAATCAGTTGATTCTTATGACAGCCCATCCGGGCAAAATTGTAGAAACTCTACACCTCGATTTTGCTCAACGATATCGTCAGGGCGAATCTATTCGCTCAATTAAATCAGACCCTCAATTTATTCAGCTCAGAGAACAGTTATTTGAAAGTTTAAGGGCACAAAAACAAAGCGGTAAGGAGGCGTTACCTACATGAACACTAAAGATAACGTCTATGAATATGACAAAGCAGAGCTAAAACTTAAGCCAGATGCGCAAACTGAAAATGCTTCATTTCTATCTTCATTTTTTGAAAAGCACCACACTTTGGCAGTTAGCATAATTAGTGTGGGAAGTGTAGTTGCACTTTGGTTTCTCATTACTGCTTTGCATGTCGTACCTGAACTATTTTTACCGAGTCCACAGGCCGTATGGCAAAAATTTATATCGGTTAGCCAAGAAGGCTTTATGAAGGCAACTTTGTGGCAACACTTGGCAGCCAGTATCTCGCGTGTGTTTTTAGCATTGATCGCTGCCGTGGTGATTGGTGTACCACTGGGTTTATGGATGGGCCTGAACAAATGGGTTCGCGCTGTTTTAGACCCTTTGGTTGAATTATTACGCCCAATTCCACCGTTAGCTTATTTGCCATTACTCGTAATTTGGTTCGGTATTGGCGAAACCACAAAAGTACTTTTGATTTTCTTCTCGATTTTGGCGCCCGTCATTATTAGTAGTGCGCATGGTGTGTTAAGCCATCAGCTTAATCGTGAGCGTGCGGCACTGTCGCTAGGAGCAAGTCAGTCACAAGTCTTTTGGCATGTCATTTTACCGACGGCGTTACCTCATATTATTACCGGTATTCGTATTGGTTTAGGGGTGGGCTGGTCAACATTAGTTGCAGCAGAGTTAGTTGCAGCGGATCGCGGTATTGGTTTTATGGTGCAATCGGCAGCACAGTTCTTAATTACCGATACGGTGATTCTGGGCATTATTGTGATTGCGATTGTCGCAGTTAGTTTTGAGCTGTTTTTACGTTGGTTACAAAAACAGTTTTCTCCTTGGTATGGTCAGCAGTTGTAGTAAAGAAGATGAATACAGTAGTAGCAAACTTAAATATTGAAGTGATCAAGCCTACCATTGGCGCAATTATTCACGATATTGATTTGAATGCGTTAAATGAACAAACAACGCAACAAATCCAGCAGGCTTTGCTTGATCATCAAGTCATTTTTTTTCGAAAGCAACAATTAGCACCGCAAGCACAGGCAGACTTGGCACGTAGTTTTGGCAGCTTACATGTGCACCCGATTTATCCTTCAATTGAAGATGTACCTGAAGTGATGGTGCTCGATAGCTGGAAACAAGATTTGCGTGACAATGAACTTTGGCACACAGATGTGACTTTTAGTAAAAATCCACCTTTAGGTTGTGTGTTGCAAGCTATTAAAATTCCACCTGTAGGCGGTGACACGTTGTGGTCGAGTAATACAGCAGCTTTTAAAGGGCTCTCGCTTGAGTTACAGCAAAAATTACGTGGCTTAACTGCAACCCACGATATTCGTAAGTCTTTTCCACTTGAACGTTTTGCCCACAACGAAGAAGAGCGTGAAAAGCTTTTGCAAACATTTAAGCGTAACCCACCAGTGGTTCACCCAGTGGTGCGTACCCATCCGGTTACAGGTGAGCCTTTGTTGTTTGTAAGTGAGGGCTTTACCACTCGAATTAATGAGTTACCTGAACAAGAAAGTGAGCAATTACTTAATTTCTTGTTTGAACATGCGACTCAAGAGCAGTTTCATTTGCGTTGGAAATGGCAAGATGGTGATGTCGCGATTTGGGATAACCGTTGCACACAACATAAAGCACTATTTGATTATGGCGATGCCCATCGCATCATGCACCGTGCAACTATTAATGGCGATGTACCATTTTATAAAGAAGAAAAACAACCAGAGTTAGCAGAAGCTTAATTCTTTTATACTCTATGTTTCAATTCCAACGCCGCATTTTGAGTTGGAATTGAAACAGTAACTCTTTAGCGCAGTCCAAAACCTGACAATATGCCTGTGTAGTTCTTTACAGGAGGCAAGGCCCAATCACCAACTTTGCTGGTTTTTAAATTTAACTGAACTAACATTTCAGCTTGTTTAACTGCTGCTGCAACGCCGTCAATAACAATCACTCCCAGCTCTTTTTGTAGCTTTAGGCATAAATCACTCATACCTGCACAGCCCAAAACAATCGCATCGCTTTTATCTTCTACTAGTGCTTTTTTGCACTCATCTCGTATGGTTCGATAAGCATCTGAGTCAGGAAGCTCCAACTCATCAACCGCAAGGTCACAAGCTCGAACATTTTTGCAAAATGGTGTAGCCCCATAGCGATGAGCCAGATGCCAGCCCATATTCACTGTGCGTTGTAAGGTTGTGACCACACTAAAACCAGTACTGACATAACTTGCAGTTCGCATAGCTGCTTCGGCAATCCCAATCACAGGCGCTGAAGTCATTTCACGGGCAGCATAAAGCGCAGGGTCACCAAAACAGGCAATAACATAAGCATCTACACCTAGAAGTTCACCTTGGTGAATTTCCTCCAGCACACCTACTGCACTTAATGCTTCATCATAATAACTTTCAATTGTTGCAGGGCCCATTTGAGGACTCACTGCAATAATTTGAGTACCAGAACCTGCGACTATCTTTGCTGATGCAGCAATTTTGTCTGTCATGCTTTGAGTAGTATTGGGATTAATAATTTTAATTTTCATTGTACTTTTACCTTCGTCATTGCCGATTTAGCATGGGCAAGCGGTTGGTTAAGAAATCGGTAAATGACAAAACCGAATCCCATCCCAATAAACCATGTGAAATTAGCAAGAGCAGATAATTGTGGTAACAGCACACATAGAATAGGAATTAATGAAGCTGGAATTAAGGCATAAAAGGCAGAGTGGTTATAACCATTTTTGTACCAATACAAGCCTTTAGTATCTAAGGTATATAAATCATCTACCACGATTTTTTGTTTTTTAACGAGGTAAAAATCGGCGAGCAATACACCAAAAAGTGGACCGATAAATGCACCTAAAATATCAATGGTGTAATGGATCACTTGAGGATTATTAAACAAATTCCATGGTGTAATGAAAATTGAACCCACTGCTGCAATCATTCCACCCATGCGCCAGCTAATTTTGCTCGGTGAAACATTAGAAAAATCAAAGGCAGGTGATACAAAGTTAGCGACAATATTAATCCCAATCGTGGCAATCATTAAGGTCAAGCTACCTAGAATCACAACAAAAGTATTATCAAGTTTTCCAACCATCTCGACAGGGTCTGTAATGAGCTTGCCGTAGACTGGAAGCGTTGCCGCAATACACACCACAGTAAGTAAAGAAAAGCCTAAGAAGTTAATTGGTAAGCCAAGAAAGTTTCCCATTTTAATGGCATTAAAGCTTTTACCATAACGAGAAAAGTCGCCAAAGTTCAGCATCGGCCCTGAAAAATATGAAACAACGAGAGCAATAGCACCAATCATGACGGGTACAATCGCAAAACCGTCGTATTGAACACCGCTCAAGTTTAAATCAATATTCTGCCAGCCAGCTTTCCAGATGAGCCATACTGCCATCGCAAACATTACAACGTAGACAGCTGGACCTGCCCAGTCAATGAATTTACGAATACTGTCCATACCAGACCAAAAAACAATCGCTTGCAGTAGCCAAAGCAGCATGAAGCCAACCCATCCTAAATAGGAAAGCCCAAGAAAGCCATAAGTTGAAACATCGGCATAGACCGACCATTCTGGAAAGAACTTTAAAATGACCAATAAAAAGGCACTGGAGGCCAAATAGGTTTGAATGCCATACCATGCGACAGCAATAAGTCCACGGATAACAGCAGGAATATTTGCACCAAGCACACCAAAGGTTGCGCGGCAAATAACAGGATAGGGCGTACCAGTTTGTTGGCTAGACTTGGCAATCAGGTTTGTAAAAAACTGAACTATAGCAATACCGATCAGTAAAGATAAAAGTACCTGCCAGCTATTGAGCCCTAGTGCAAAAAGGCTTCCAGCCATGACATAACCACCGACACTATGAACATCGGACATCCAAAAGGCAAAAATATTATAAGCGCCCCAAGTTTGCTTTTTTAAAGGAGCTAAGTCTTGATTTGTTAGCTTTGCATCATAAGAAGATTTAATTATTGCTTCCGTATTATTCATCTTGAACACTCACTTCTTTAAGATGGAGGCACTTTCAGCAGCATTGTTGTTCTGTCTAAAAGAATGAAATTAAAATTGTGTACAATTTGATATTTATATTGTGCACAATTTTAATTGAGCAAAAGTTATGCCAAATTTAGGAAGTAGTGTTTATGAGTCATTAAAACTGGTATGAATTTTGGATATGAAGGGATAGATTTATAAACTGAGACGTGCTTATTTTTTATAAAAAGTAAATAAATTTAGGTGTATAAGTGGATATTTAGAGATTTAATATTGAATTATTCAGCTCAACATAAGCATGGTGAGAATGAGAGAAATATTTCCAAACGCTTAAGTTAAACTTACACTATTCAAAATAGATAAAGTTCTAAAAAGAGGAGACATTAATAAAAATGGAGAAATCAATGTCATCGAATGCACCAAAAAAAGCCGTAGAAATGAGCAATGATGAAATTGATGACCATATATATAATGCAATTGTAGATGCTATTTTAAATCGACAACTCGCACCTGGCGCACGTTTGGTTGAAGCACCTTTGTGTGAAGCATTTGGTGTAACGCGAGGAGTATTAAGACGTGTTTTCGTGAAACTTGCACATGATAAGGTGATCGAAATTCAGCCCAATCGTGGGGCACTCATCGCAAAACATAGCCTTGATGAAACAAAAGAAGTCTTTGAAGCACGCAGCATGCTTGAAATTGCTACGGTTAAAAAGCTAGCTCAAAAGTCACATAACCTAGATTTTAGTGAGCTTCGAGGCTTAGTAGACCAAGAGTCTCATGAGCGTTTAGCTGGCAATTGGGCTGAGTGGATTAAGCTATCAGGTCAATTTCATTTAAAGCTGATTGAAGCAAATCAAAATACGATCATGACCAATTATTTGCAGACACTTATTGCGAGGACTTCGTTATTAATTGGCTTATATGAAATTCCTAAACATAATAATTGTTCGGCAGATGAACACCGTGCAATTTTAGATGCCATTGAACAAGGTGATGAAAAACGAGCAACTCAATTGATGGAAGAACATTTAGAACACTACGCAACCACATTTATTGAAGAAAACAGTACAGTATCTGCCGAGCAAAATTTATTAAATTTATTTAAAAATAAGAAAATTGAAGCTATTTAAACGAGTTAAAAGTATTGGGCCAATTCTTATGAATTAGGCCCAGTTTAGTTATCTTATAGGAACGATTTGTTGCGTCAGAAAATCAATAAATAGTTTTACTTTCTTCGATAGAATTTTACGGTTTGGCCATGTCACATATAAGTGAAGGGGTTGACTGGTGTAGTCCTCCAAACACTTCTGTAATTTACCTTCTTTGTAGTAAGGTTCAGCAATAAACTCAGGAAGAAAGACAATACCGTGGTCTTTTAGGCACATATCTAATAATAATTCACCATTATTACAAGTCATCACAGGGAAGCAATTAAAGGACACTTCTTTCTGATCTTTTTGAAAAATCAATTTTTTATGTCGGCTATCTTGATAGTAAATTAGAAACTTATGTTCTTTAAGTTCTTCTAATGAGTCTGGTAATCCATGCTGATTAAAATACTCAGGTGTTGCATATAAGTAGCGTTGATAGGTATTTAAAATTTTACTATTTGCCAAGTTTGGAGGAGAGCCATCTACACGAATGGTTAAATCAAATTTATTATTATTCATATCTAATAGCTGATCAGTCATGAATAAATCAATTTTGATGCTGGGATATTTCTCTATAAAGTCTGAAATGATCTGTTGAAGAAAAATATTGCTAAAAGACATTGGGGTATTGAGCTTGAGTTCACCTTCAGGATATTGCTGGTTATAGCTAATTTCATAGGCAGCCCACTCGAACTCACTTAAAATGACTTTACTATGCTGATAAAACTTTTCCCCACAAGAGGTGAGGTTCATCTGTCTGGTGGTGCGGGTTAATAGTGTGGTTTTTAGGTCATTTTCGAGGTAGCAAACACGTTTGGCAACCAAGTCGCGAGAGATATCGAGTGCTCTAGCGGCACTACTAAAATTCCCATGTTCTACGACACTTACAAAAGTCGAAATACAGTCTAATCGATCCATGGATAAGCGAAAGTTAAAAAAATATATATCAATGATTAAACTATAAAAATTAAAAAGCAATCATTGTTTTTATTGTATCCATACAGCATACAGATTCGTGCTGATTTGCTGTCTATGCTTTTACATTTTTATCTGTTTTGATAATAACCAGTAAGCAATTTTAATGCATTACTCATAAGGAATAATGGAGTTTACCCATGAATAAGTCACTTTTAGAACAACTTTCACCAATGAATTGTCAGGTTATTTTTATTGATCATCAGCCGCAAATGGCTTTTGGGGTACAGTCAATAGATCGTCAAGTATTAAAAAATAATACTGTAGGGTTAGCAAAAGCAGCTAAAACATTCAATATTCCTGTCACCATTACCACGGTTGAAACAGAAAGCTTCTCTGGTCATACCTATCCAGAACTTTTAGATGTATTTCCAGATGCACCTTTACTAGAACGTACTTCAATGAATTCATGGGATGACCAAAAGGTACGTGATTCGCTTGCAAAAAATAATCGTAAAAAAGTGATTGTTTCAGGTTTGTGGACTGAAGTGTGCAATAACACCTTTGCTTTCGGTGCCATGCTTGAAGGCGATTATGAAATTTATATGGTGGCAGATGCTTCTGGTGGTACATCGAAAGAAGCACATGAATATGCCATGCAACGTATGATCCAAGCGGGTGTTGTTCCTGTAACTTGGCAACAAGTATTACTCGAATGGCAACGTGATTGGGCACACCGTGATACGTATGATGCAGTTATGGCAATTGTACGTGGGCATTCTGGTGCTTACGGTATGGGTGTGGACTATGCTTATACAATGGTACATAAGGCGCCTGAGCGTACAACATCAAAACATGAAGTACTTGCACCAGTTCCTGCAAAATAAAACAGAACTGATTTAGGTAAAGGCATGTCTAGTATTCAATATTTAAGTGATATTAATACTGATATGTCTTTATTTTTTAGAACGATAATTCACAAGAATGGAGTTCAGAATGACCGAAATAAACCTCATACTCATAAACGGTAAAATTACAACACTAGATCCTCAGAACCCCGAAGTACAAGCAATTGCGATTGCAGATGGTAAAGTCGTACGTACGGGCACAACTGATGAGGTTATGAAGCTCGCAACACCTACAAGCAAAGTCGTAGACTTAAATGGTCGTCGCGTTATACCGGGTCTAAATGACAGTCATCTGCATATTATTCGTGGTGGCTTAAACTACAATATGGAGCTGCGCTGGGAAGGTGTACCATCTGTTGCGGATGCACTACGCTTACTTAAAGAGCAAGCAGATAATACGCCAGCTCCACAATGGGTCCGTGTAGTAGGTGGCTGGACTGAGTTCCAGTTTGCTGAAAAGCGTTTACCGACTTTAGAAGAAATTAACAGAGCAGCGCCAGATACTCCTGTATTCGTTTTACATTTATATGCCAGTGCTTTGTTGAACCGAGCAGCACTTGATGTATTAGGCTTTAATAAAGATACACCGGATCCGCCGGGTGGCAAAATTGTACGAAATGAAAAGGGTGAGCCAACAGGTCTGTTGCTCGCTACTCCATCGGCTATGATTTTATATTCGACCTTAGGTAAAGCGCCGAAATTGCCGGTTGAAGATCAAGTTAATTCAACTCGTCACTTCATGCGTGAATTAAACCGATTAGGCATTACTTCTGCAATTGATGCAGGTGGCGGCGGACAAAACTATCCAGAAGATTATGATGTGATTAAGCAATTACATGATCAAAATCAGATGACCGTTCGAATTGCTTATAACCTATTTGCTCAAAAGGCAGGCCAAGAGCTTGATGATTATCGCCGTTGGACAGAAATGACATTTCCGGGCGATGGTGATGAACTATTTAGAATGAATGGAGCAGGTGAGAACCTGACTTGGTCGGCGGGTGACTTCGAAGACTTCTATGAGCCACGTCCGGATTTACCAGAAAAAATGGAAGGTGAACTTGAAGCCATCGTAGAGCACTTGGCTGAAAAGAAATGGCCATTCCGTATTCATGCAACCTATGATGAAAGTATTAATCGTTTGCTGAATGTATTTGAGCGCGTCAATTCAAAACAGCCATTCGCAACTCGATTTATTATTGACCATGCCGAAACCGTATCTGAGCGCAATATCGAACGTATTGGTGCGTTGGGTGGTGGTATTGCCATTCAACACCGTATGGCATATCAAGGTGAGATTTTCGTAAAACGCTATGGTGCCGAGGCTGCTCAGGCAACGCCACCTGTTAAAAAAATGCTAGAACTCGGTGTGCCTGTGGGTGCGGGCACAGATGCGACCCGTGTTGCATCCTATAACCCTTGGGTTTGTTTGTATTGGCTAAGTACTGGTAAAACAGTCGGTGGTTTGCCACTCTATGATGAAAAAAATCTATTAGACCGTCAGACAGCACTCAAACTCTGGACAAAAGGTTCGGCTTGGTTCTCTGGTGAAAAAGATGTTAAAGGTTCACTCACAGAAGGGGAACTTGCCGACTTGGTTGTGCTGTCCGATGACTACTTCAAAGTTGAAGCAGAAGATATCCAGTGGATTGAGTCTGTACTCACTGTTTTAGGCGGAAAAGTGGTATATGCAGGAGCAGAATTCAAGCAAGATGATCCGCCGTTACCGCCGGCATCACCAACATGGTCGCCAGTAAAACGTTTTGGTGGTCAGTGGCGTTTATCTGAAAACCGTAATGCACCATTCAATCAGTCATTACAGTCACAAAGTGCATTGTGCGCATGCGCCAGCAGTTGTGGCATGCATGGACATAGCCACGCTTGGATGCTTGATGTTCCTGTAAATGATAAGGATAAAACATCTTTCTGGGGCGCACTCGGGTGTTCTTGTTTTGCATTTTAAATAAAACAGTTTGGGAACCTGCTTCGTTAAATGGCTTGCTTCCTTAAGGTATGTACGATGAAAATGTACTTGTTATCTTTGGCTGTAGGGCTACTCGTTGGTGTCTTATATTACGTCTTAAATGTGAAGTCACCAGCTCCGCCTCTTGTTGCATTAGTCGGATTATTAGGAATGGTAGTCGGAGAGCAACTTCTTCCTTTTATTAAGTCCTATTTTTAACCCGTTTCACTCAAAAAAGCTAAATGGTGTTGTGCCATTTAGCTTTTTATATTGATGAATACCTTCAATTATTTTATACGACGGCCTTGCTCATCAATAATGACTTCACCATCTTCTTTTGCGAAATAGCCTAAGTTTTGTGAATCTAAAATGTCGAGCACTACTTCAGAGGGGCGACAAAGTCGTGTGCCTTTGGGTGTAACCACAAATGGACGATTAATTAAAATTGGGTACTGAACCATAAAATCAATTAACTGTTCATCGGTCCAGTGGTCTTGTTCCAGTTCTAAATCTTTATAGGGATCAACATTTTTTCGGATTGCTTCACGTACAGTTAAGTTTGAATCCCTAATAAGTTGAATCAGTTCATCTTTACTGGGTGGTGTTTGCAAATATTCAATAACGATAGGCTCAAACCCCACATGACGAATAAGCGCCAATGTATTGCGTGATGTGCCACATGCTGGGTTATGGTAAATCTTCACTAGTTCCGCCATGATAATTATTCATTGAATTAAGATATTGCATTTATATATGGATATCCGTATATTTGCAATAACGAATATAAGTGGCTGCAAATATGATCACTCAAGTCGATTTCTTTAAATGTCTTTCTGATCAAACTCGGTTAAACATTCTTAAGTTAGTTCTGAGCAAACAAAATATCTGTGTCTGCGAGTTAACAGAACAGCTTGAGTTGAGCCAACCAAAAATTTCCCGACATTTAGCCCTATTACGAACCCATGGCATCCTTCTTGATTCAAGACAGGGGCAATGGGTGTATTACAGCGTTAATCCTGAACTGCCGATCTGGGCAAACAACATTTTGAATATTTTGGCGCAGCAAGATGACGATGCAATGAAACCATTGTCTGGTCAGCTAGGGTCTATTTCTACCTTTTGTGAGTAAAGATCATGAAATTTCTATTTCTATGTACGGGTAATAGTTGCCGTAGTATTTTGTCAGAAGTTTTATTTAACAGCCGCGCACCAGAAGGGTGGAAAGCTTATAGTGCTGGTAGCAAACCTACCGGTCAGGTACATCCGCTAACGATTGAAACACTTAAAAATTTAGGTTTATCTACAGATGGCTTATGGAGTAAAACGATTGATGATTGCGAGCAATATCAACCAGATGTAGTGATTACTGTTTGTGACTCAGCAGCGCAAGAAGCATGCCCATTGTATTTAGGTGGTGCAATTAAAGCACATTGGGGTTTAAGTGACCCATCACATCTCGACTTACCAAAAGAAGAAAAACTCAAAGCGTTCCAAAATACTGTTGATCATATTAACCGCCGTTTAGATGCTTTATTTGCATTAGATGTTGCACATTTGAGCCGTTCGCAACTTATTAATGAAATTAACCAAATCTCGCATATTGATTAAAGAGAATGACATGGCCAAATCTAAGCTATCATTTTTAGATAGAAACCTAACGCTATGGATTTTTATTGCTATGGCTTTAGGTGTAGCCATTGGTGTTTTCTTACCTCAAGCATCAGTGTCTTTAAATCAGCTCAGTATAGATAACGTTAATATTCCAATTGCGATTGGTTTAATTTTAATGATGTATCCGCCTTTGGCAAAAGTAGACTATGCTGCTTTGCCAGAAGTATTTAAAGATAAGAAAACACTCGCTTTGTCTTTAATACAAAACTGGATTATTGCTCCAGTCTTAATGTTTATTCTTGCGATTATTTTTTTACATAGCTATCCAGAATATATGACGGGTCTCATTCTAATTGGGTTAGCACGTTGTATTGCAATGGTCTTGGTTTGGAATGGCTTGGCATGTGGGGATAACCAATACGTTGCAGCTTTGGTTGCCTTTAACAGTATTTTCCAAATTTTATTCTTTAGCACTTATGCATGGCTATTTCTAACTTTTTTACCACCATATTTTGGTGTAGCAGGACAAGTCATTAATGTCGATTTTTGGACTATTACCCATGCTGTATTGGTGTATTTGGGTATTCCATTTTTAATGGGTTTCTTGACTCGTCTAGTTTTAGTTAAGGCAAAAGGTTTGAATTGGTATCAAACCAAGTTTTTACCAAAAATTAGCCCGTTAAGTTTAATTGCCTTACTCTTTACTATTGTCGCCATGTTTAGTTTAAAAGGTGGCGATGTGGTGAGTTTACCTATAGATGTATTGTTAATTGCTGTCCCACTGACGATTTACTTTGTGGTGATGTTCTTTATCAGCTTCTTTATGAGTAAACAGATGGGGAATAACTACCCACGTACGACTGCCATTTCATTTACCGCAGCGGGTAACAATTTTGAGCTCGCTTTAGCAGTGGCAATTGCAACATTTGGTTTAGCTTCTCCGATTGCTTTTACTACAGTAATTGGACCATTGGTTGAAGTTCCGGTTTTAATTTCACTCGTTTCAGTTTCGCTTTGGTTAAAGAAAAAGTATTTTTCACATGAACAGTTCTAATAATGATTTAGCAAATGTAGAGCTAAGCCTTTTGGATAAGCCTACATTCGAAGAAATACAAGCACAGCAGCTTGAACATCCACCCCGTATTTTATTGTTATATGGTTCTAACCGTGAACGCTCTTATAGCCGTTTTGCTGTGCTAACTGCTGGGCGTATCCTTGAATACCTAGGTGCCGAAGTCAAAATTTTTCACCCTAAAGGTTTGCCTTTACCCGAAGATGCCGCAACTGATCATCCAAAAGTACAAGAGTTACATGAACTTTTGGCTTGGTCAGAAGGTATGGTGTGGTGTTCGCCTGAACGTCATGGGGCAATGAGTTCAATTTTAAAAGCTCAAATTGATTGGATTCCTTTAGCTGGCGGAGCAATACGTGCAACACAAGGTAAAACCTTAGCCGTTATGCAAGTCAGCGGTGGTTCACAGTCTTTTAATGCCGTGAATCAAATGCGTATTTTAGGACGTTGGATGCGCATGATTACTATCCCAAATCAGTCTTCTGTTGCTAAAGCTTTTTTAGAGTTTGAGGAAGATGGCAGTATGAAACCATCCTCTTACTTTGACCGAATTGTTGATGTCATGGAAGAACTCTATAAGTTCACTTTATTAACACGTGGGCAAAAACAGTACCTGACTAATCGCTATTCGGAGCGGAAAGAATCGGCAGAAGAGCTATCAAAACGAGTAAATCAAAAATAAAAAGTTTTATCCCAAAAAGTGCTCTAGTTAGAGCACTTTTTATTGAGTGTTTTGAGACTAAGTCATTGTAGGTAATAGTTTTTGTAATAATTCAATAAAGTTTGAAACTTTGGCCGAATTTTCATTTTCTCTGGTAATCAAGTAAATAGGCGCATTCAGTTTTATTGAATGATCAAACTCGCGATAAATAATTTCATGATCCCAAAAATTATGCATTGAGGCTGGCACAATAGTGATGCCAATTCCGGCAGCAACTAAATTTAATGTTGCGGTAGGACGCGGCGCTTCTTGAATAATGCGTGGACTAAAACCTGCCTGATAGCAACTATATAAAATATTGTCATATAAACCTTGCCCAGAAGAGCGACGGTATAAAACAAAATTCTCATCTGATAAGTCACTTAAACTAATTTTCTCTTTTTGCGTAAGAGGATGTCCTATAGGCAATGCAACCACCATCGGCTCATCTAATATATGTAAGTGTTTTAACCCAATATCACGGCTGATCGGTGCTCTTAAAAAAGCAATATCTAGCTTTTCTGAAATTAACCAATCCAGTTGTTTTTGACTGCCTGCTTCTTCAAGTTTAGTTTGTACTCCTGGATATATTTCCCGATATGAACGTAATACTAATGAGATAAGCGGATGTAAGCCAGCTGAACTAGTAAAACCAATATTAAGTTGTCCCGTTTTACCTTGGCTAACATCTTGGACTAATTGGGGTATATGTCTGGCATGTTCTAATAAAAGTTGTGCTTCTTTAAATAAGGCTAAACCTGCTTCTGTCGGTTCAATTCCACGCGGTTGACGAATAAGTAATTGAGTACCGAGTTCTTGTTCAAGTTTTTTGAGTAAACGAGTTAAAGGTGGTTGTTGAATAAACAAACGGTTTGCTGCATGAGTAATATTTCTTTCTTCGACCACTACCACGAAGGCATGAAGCTTATGTAAATCTAACATAGGAATACCTTTAGGGTATGGTTAGTGAAAATAAAAGCATTTGTAGATATATCATAAAAGTATCATTCTATCTTGGTCAGATAAAGTGAAAAGTAACGAAAATGAACCATGTTGAGATTGCTGTGCAGAAGGAGAGCATACCGACCTGCACAGAGTTATTTTTAGGTTTTTTAACATTAGGTTTAATTGGATTTGGTGGTGTATTGCCTTTAGCACGTAAAGTTGTTGTAGAGCAAAGGCAGTGGCTAAGTCCTGAAAAATTCACTGAGTTACTTGGTCTATGCCAATTCCTACCAGGTGGCAATATTATTAATTTATCTGTTGCGATTGGCATGGAATTCCGCGGTGTCCGTGGAGCCGCGAGTGCACTCATTGGCCTCATTTTTGCTCCAACAGTCATTGTCGTACTTCTGCATTATGTCTATGAACAGTTCCAAGATAATTTAATGGTTAAGCATCTTTTCGAAGGGTTAGGTGCAGCAGCAGCAGGGCTTTTGGTCGCAACCGGCTTAAAAATGTTGAAACCATTATTGCGTAACCCAATAGCGATGTGTGTTGTCGTGGCAGCAATTATCAGTATTGCTTTTCTAAAAATCTCCTTGCTTTTGACCATGCTAATTTTGTTGGCTCTTTATTCAACTATTATTTGGAGACGTGTGTAATGGGCGCAGTTCTACTTACTTTAGCGATCATTTTTACTCAGTTGTCTCTTATTGCATTTGGTGGTGGGAATACGATTTTGCCCGAAATGCAACGCCAAGTAGTTGATATTCACCATTGGATGACAGCACAAGAATTTAGTGCTCTGTTTGCTATGGCTCAAGCAGCACCCGGTCCAAATATGATGATTGTACCGTTGGTAGGGTGGCATGTAGCAGGGTTGTCTGGTCTACTCGTGACTTCTATAGCTAAATTTTTACCTTCATCGATTATTACTGTGTTTGTAATGAGAGGTTGGTCAAAATTTAAAGATAAAAAATGGCGCCGTGTTTTACAGCTTGCTTTACAACCTGTCACTGTTGGAACGGTGCTTGCCAGTGCTTGGATTATCTCTGAGGCAGCGGCAATAAATACTTTACTTATTATTATGGTGGTCATTGCAACTTTATTATCTTTAATTAAAAAAGTTCATCCCTTGCATGTCCTGATTGCTGGGGCTGTATTTGGTGTGGTTTTACTCTAGTTTAACCAGTTTGCTGACCTGCGCTGGGATGAGTTCAGGTTGGCTTTTTTTGATTTGAAGTGAATAATAATAAAATCTAAAAAACCGATTGAATATATAAAAACATACTGTTTTACCTATTCTATGTTTTAACGTACTATGCATCTATTGAAAGAATTTGGATGCATTGGAGTAAAAACAGATGTTAGATCAAAACATTAAAACTCAATTAAAAGCTTACTTAGAACGTTTAGAAAGTCCAATCGAATTAGTTGCTGCTTTAGATGAGTCAGATAAAGCTGCTCAAATTAAAGAACTCGTCACTGAAATCGCCGAGCTTTCTGACCATGTCACAGCCCGTTTTGATGGCAACAATACACGTCGTCCAAGCTTTGGTGTGGCTAAAGCAGGTGAACAGCCTCGTGTGTTCTTTGCGGGCTTACCGATGGGTCATGAGTTTACGTCTTTGATCTTGGCACTGTTACAGGTGTCTGGCTATGCACCTAAAGTGTCAGATGAAGTGCTCAACCAGATTAAAGGCTTAAACCTCAAAGCCAACTTTGATGTGTTTGTATCTCTAAGCTGTCATAACTGTCCGGATGTAGTACAGGCGCTTAACCTGATTGCGATTTATAACCCGAACACCACAGCAACCATGATTGACGGTTCATTCTTCCAAGACGAAGTCGAACAACGCAAAATCATGGCTGTACCGATGGTATTCCAAGACAACGAACACATTGGCCAAGGTCGTATGACTCTTGAAGAGATTGTGGCGAAACTTGACACTAACTCAGCTGAAAAAGATGCAGCAGCACTCAATGCTAAAGATGCCTTTGATGTATTGGTGATTGGTGGTGGGCCTGCGGGTGCAACAGCTGCAATCTATGCGGCACGTAAAGGCATTAACACCGGTATCGTGGCTGAACGCTTTGGTGGTCAGGTCATGGATACTATGGACATTGAAAACTTCACCTCTGTGCAAAAGACACAAGGTCCTAAGTTTGCTGCCGAGATGGAAGCCCATGTCCGTGAATATGATGTCGATATCATGAACCTGCAACGTGTGAGCAAAATCACAGGTGCCAACCAAACGATAAACGGTCTGGTTGAAGTTGAACTTGAAAACGGTGCGAAACTTGAATCGAAAACCGTGATCCTTTCTACAGGCGCACGTTGGAGAGAAATGAACGTACCGGGTGAGCAAGAATACCGTACCCGTGGTGTCGCGTACTGCCCACACTGTGATGGTCCATTGTTCAAAGGCAAACGTGTTGCCGTGATTGGTGGCGGTAACTCAGGCGTTGAAGCTGCGATTGACCTTGCAGGGATTGTTGAGCATGTGACTCTGGTTGAGTTCGATACCAAACTTCGTGCAGACCAAGTGTTGCAGAACAAATTGCATAGCTTGCCAAACACAACTGTGATTATGAATGCGTTAAGCACAGAAGTGCTGGGTGATGGCTCACAAGTGACTGGTCTTAAATATAAAGACCGTGCCACTGATGAAGAGCATGTGGTAGAGCTTGCAGGGATCTTTGTACAGATTGGTTTATTGCCAAACACTGACTTCTTGAAAGACAGTGAAGTTGAGTTAACCAACCGTGGTGAGATCATTGTCAATGACCGCAACGAAACCAATGTTCAAGGTGTGTTTGCTGCTGGTGACTGTACGACCGTACCTTACAAGCAAATCATTATTGCCACAGGTGAAGGCGCTAAAGCATCACTCTCTGCGTTTGATTACATCATCCGTTCTGGGCAGTAAAATTTAATACTAAAATGAAAGAGCCAAAGGTTATCCTTTGGCTCTTTTTCTTTTTATGGTTTATATAAACCATGTTCAACTAAATGTTCTCGTAAAATACGACGCAGTTCTAATACAGCTTGTGGTGTAAGCTGGATTGAATGACCACCAGGAAGAACTTTTTCTGACTTTGCTCCGTCTAAGTGAGCACTTTTATAAGGAACGATACCATCGGTAATTACATTTGGATCATCGCTCTTGGTTATATTTCCCATAATTGAATGGAAAACTAAGCCTTGGTGTGGATTAATATCTTTTGTGAGTTCCATAAATTTAGATTGATGACTTAAATCACTTGGTCCATTTTGAATCAAACCATTGTCAATATTACTCAAGAAATCTTTAACATCTAAATTTTCGGTTGTTAGTGAGGTTGCCACAGCTGACAAAAATGCGCCTGGTAAACGAATAATTTTACGCGCTGCCAAGGTAAACCAACGATCTGCATAATCTGTACCTCGATGAGGGGAAGCTAAGAAAATTGCGCGATCAAAATTATTGATTGAATGCATTTGCAATCGTTCAGTAATCATTGGATGTTTTTTAAAGCGATTTTGCTGGCGGATCGTCATTAGCTCTAAGGCTGGTTTAGTAATATCTCCATCACTCACCAGTAAACGGCTAATAATGCCTCCCATGCTATGACCTACAAGAACAGCATCATGGGCGGCAGGGTCGCTTGGGTTTAGCGAACTAAAAGCTTGTTTGAGTAGTGCATAAATTTGGAAACGGCTTTCCAAAATTGGCATGTTAGTTGAATAGAAAACTTGCCAAACTTGATAATTGTCTCTTAATACCGTATCGCCCATAACATCATTGGTGAGCGCAATCCAAGCTTCGGGGCTACTTGCCAAACCATGTACTAATACAATAATTTTCTTATTTGGATTGTATGGTTCAAGCATGTAGAGGTGCGGCATAGTTAAATGCTGATCGCGGTCAATCAGACTTAAATAGGCTGCGACTCCTAGGTTGTTTTCGGCTAACCATAGACCATAAGGCGCTGAAAAGTTAGCAGCTAGAGGATATTGTTTACCAGCTACCTTAATATTATCTGTCCGATATGGGTCATAAACTCGGATTATGAATTCAGGATTATTAATAATTTCTTCAACAGTATTTGCGTGTTTTGGCTCAGCTACAATCGTTGCAGCTAAGTAGCGTGCATGATGAATATTTGGATTCACACCATTTTTATAATTGTATTTAAGGGGATCTAAAATATATTCATTAATATCTTCGCTTCCTGAACTCGGGAAAACAGCCACAAATTCAGATCCAAAGCCATCACGGCGGTTAATAGTTCTTAAACCTGAAAAATTTAAGTTATAACTTGAAATTAATTTTTCTAATTTTTGACCTGTTAACTGTCTATGAAACTCAAAGTCAATTGAGTAAACACTTTTACCAATGTGAATTTGTGGTTCAACCACATTTTTCTTGGGGTGTCTTAAATCATAAACACTGACCATTTTGGCAATTGCTTGATTATAGAAATCGCGAATTTGAACCTGTCTATTATCAAAAATACGGTCATTAGGCTGACGTTTTGTTGAAAAGAGATACGCGTAGCTATAACGAATACTTTTATCTAATAAATTCAATTGCTGGTCTAAGCAGTTATCATAACTATTCTGGATACTCTTTTGTTCTTCTTCAGATTTATGTTTGGTAAATCTACTTACTTTGCAGTCAGAGCTATCTGATAAAGTCATTGCTTTTGCGAGATACATCTCACTTGCAGCCGATAAGAACTGTTCATCTAAAATTTGAGGAAGGTTTTTGAGTTGATTTACACAGGTTTCAGGGGTGTCTGTACAAACTTTAGCTTCCTGACCCGACATAGATAAAACATTCAGGCTTGCTTCGCTGAGTTTATCTTGCGTAAGAATACTATTACGTTCATTTGCAATCGTTACATTTAAAGCTTGCTGTTTAACATTTACGACCTGACATCCACTCAGAATTGAACCGAGTAGCATGACCGTCAGCAGTGTTTTGTTTCTTTTTATTGAAAACATTAGGGTCAAAATATAGTGGCTCAATGGTAGGTAGATCATACAAATTTTAAAGTAATTTTCAAATGATCAAATATAAAAAAGGGCTGTCAAAACAGCCCTTTTTAAATTATTAAACTTACTTTTTAGGTGTTTGAGTAGGAGTAGCAGGAGACATAGCTGGGTTAGTCAAAACTTGCCATACATTCCAACGACCTTGTTTTTCAATTTCTTGAATTAAACGATCAGCAACTTCAGCTTCATCTGGATATTTAACTTTATAATTCTTCAGTGTCTGAATCGCGTTTTTCTTTTGCTCCATCGCAATATAGTTATTGGCTGCAGCTAGATATGCTTCTTGGACATTACCTTTAATGGCTTTGTCTAAATATGGAATGGCTTCACGCTGGCCGCCACCTTCAGATAAACCAAAACCAAACCAGAAATTTGTTTCCGCATCATCTGGATTAATTTTTAAAAGTCTTTGAGCATATTCTAAAGATTTAGTGGTATGAACGGTACCTAAATCAAGGTTACGTGCAAGAACACTTGCTTTAAAAGCACGAAGTAGAATATCAAATGATGCATTTTCATTTGCAGCAAGTGTATCAAGTTGCTGTGTTACTTCTTTAAGCTTACTTTCAAAGCCTTTACGTTCTTGGCGGTCAGTAAAGCGAGGTGGGTAGTGACGTGCTTTACCTTCTACTAACTGTAAGAAGTCATCAATAGACGTTACGTCAATTTCATTCTCACCCGCTAAAACTGCATATTTCATTGAGCGTTGTGAATTATTTACAGTCGGAACAATGAGTTTGTTAACATCGAGAGTAAGCTGTTTGGTCGGATCATCTTGACGATTAACTACCATTTTCGTTACAGGCTGTGCAGCAGCATCTTTTAATGCAACTTCAAATGCCGGTGGCTGATCATAGTTAAAAGGATTTAGTGCATAAAAAGGAGGAGTAAGCTCTGGTTCCTTGAAAACAAAAGGCTCAATTTTTTGTTGTTTTACAGGTGCCATTGTACAAGCGGTTAAACTTGAGGTCGCAAGGAGTATATATGCCAAAGGCTTAAAATTCATAGGATCTTCCGTTCATTTTAGTAAAGTCAGATTTGGTACAGGTAAGTCTAGGAAAAGCTAAACCGACATGCAAGGGTAAGCGTGTTACATTATGAATCAAGAATATTACGTTTTTGATGTCTTGGTTTGAGCACCGCATTCACGACGAACTTCTTCAAGAATTTTTAACTCTTCATCGCTAAAAGGTTGCTGATCCTGACTTTCTTTTTTAAAACTAGGGTCTAGCTCTGATAAACGCTGACATAAATTATTCATACGTGTTTCATTGTGCTGAATACGATCAAGTAAAACTCGCATACCGTCTAAAATAGGGTCTGACTGATCAGCAGCTGTGGTCGCATATGGGGCGAAACCAATACTTTGTGCATAATCACGACGACGTTCTTCATCTTTATCTTTAGTTTTGTCTGCATCTTTATAAATATAGCGAGCAGGGTTGCCTACAGCAGTCACACCGGCAGGAACGGCTTTAGTCACAACGGCATTTGAACCGACTTTTGCACCTTTACCCACCGTAAATGGGCCTAAGATTTTCGCACCCGCACCAACCACCACGCCATCTTCTAAAGTTGGGTGACGTTTGCCGGTCTTCCATGTTGTACCGCCTAAGGTTACTCCATGATAAAGCGTTACATCGTCGCCAATTTCAGCAGTTTCACCAATCACAACACCCATGCCATGATCGATAAAAAAACGCTTACCAATTTTAGCGCCTGGATGAATTTCAATACCTGTTGCAAAACGGCTAAATGAAGAAAGTAGGCGAGCCGCACCTTTACAATCTTTTTGCCATAATTCATGCGCGACACGATGCATCATAATTGCATGAATGCCAGGGTAGGTGGTAAGAACTTCGAGTGTATTGCGTGCAGCAGGATCTCGCGCAAATACAGCCTTTATATCTTCTTTAAGCTGTTTAAGCATTGGGTTGATCCTCCTTGTCAGATAATGCTTTTTTCCTTTTACCACTTGTTAGGGCTTGTACACGACTAAAAATACCGCGAAGTAAATGATATTCCATACGATCTAATTGTATACGACCAAATAAACGACGCAAGCGTAAAGGTAATAAACGTGGATTGTCTGGATCTAAAAATTCAATTTCAGTCAACATTTTTTCTAGATGAGGATAAAACTCTTCCATTTGTTGCTGAGTCACCAATGGTTCATCCCATTGCATGCTTTGACCTTGAACTAATGGCATTTCTTCTGCATCTTGGTCCACGTTTTGTTGTTCTAGAGCAGACATGCGAAGTTCGTAACATACGACTTGAATTGCTTGCGCAACATTTAATACGCCATAGTCCGGATTTACAGGAATGGTTAAATGATAATTGGCCAGTGCTAATTCTTCGTTTGTTAAACCACGATCTTCACGGCCAAAAACAATCGCAATTTGTTGTCCTTGAGCGGTGGCTTTAATGGCTTCTTTAGCTGCAGGTCGTACATCAAGTAGAGGCCAAGGAATGGTGCGGCTACGTGCACTTGTCCCAAACACTAAATGGCAATCTTTAATGGCATCTTCTAAAGTATCTACAATCTCAAGATGTTCAAATAAATCTTGAGCACCAGCAGCGAGCGCTTGTATATCTGGATGCGGGTATGTTTTTGGAGCAACCAGAACTAATTTAATTAGTCCCATTGTTTTCATGGCACGTAAAGCGCTGCCAATATTAGCAGGCAAAGTGGTATTTACCATGACAATACGCACTTGTGCTAACTGTTTTGACACAGTAGTGTGATCAAACGAACTCATAAGATTTCCAGAAATTACGAATATTGAGAAACTTCGCTTTGGTATAAATCCAATGCATCGTCCATGGACATGCCTGAAGGAGGAGAGGCAACAGTTTGCGGACGGACAGGTTCTGCTGCTTTAGCTGCTTTCGACTTTA
The DNA here is from genome assembly GCF_000399685.1 of Acinetobacter pittii ANC 4050. Classification (GTDB taxonomy): domain Bacteria; phylum Pseudomonadota; class Gammaproteobacteria; order Pseudomonadales; family Moraxellaceae; genus Acinetobacter; species Acinetobacter pittii_E. Next base: position 1,368,883 of record NZ_KB976987.1, on the reverse strand, counting down.
CTTGATATTCAATGTAAATATTATCTTTACCAAAATAATCTCTGAGTTTAGCAAGTAATTCATCTAGAGGAGCGACTTTCCATTGCGGACCAAGTTGAAGCTCTGCTTGAGCATAAGGTTGATCTATCAGAAGTTGTAAGGTGATATGTTGATGCATATCTACATTGCAAAATGGCAAGATGATATTTTGCAGATCTTTTGCCAAAGTAGCTTGCATAAACTCTTCTGCTAATTTGATCTGAATGCTATTGGCACGTTTTTGTCGTATTTCATTTAAAGTAAAGGCTTTGTTCAAACGTCCCATTGGGCGATCAAAGCCTTCTCTTTCATAAATTTCGCCTTCAAAGACGACAACGCGCTCAACTTGGATAATATCTTTAAAACGTTGGAAACGTTCATGATTGCAACTTACTTCAATACGAGCGGTACCGTCATCTAGTACGATAACTACACGGTTTGGAAAGTTTGCAACGTCAATCACTAGTCCTGCATAAACTGTTGTAACACCACGACGTGTAGCCGTAATTTCATTAAGTTTTACAGGAATAAAAGCTTTAAGTTCTTGTCGGTAAACATCAATTGGATGGCCCGTTAAATATAACCCAAGCGTATCCTTTTCGCCTTTTAGACGAACTTCATCACTCCACGGTTTTACCGGTTTAGCTGGTTTACGTTGAACTTCTTCAACTTCACCAAACAAATCCATAATACCGCTTTCACGGTTACTACGTGCTTGTTCGGCAGCTTGCACAGCTTCAGGCAATTGAGCCATCAAGCTTGCACGTTCGATTCCTAAGCAATCGAGTGCGCCTGCACGGATTAATGCCTCTAAAGTACGCTTATTAATTTTTTTCAGATCAATACGATGGCAAAAATCAAATAGATCTGTATAAGGGCCAAACTGTCGACGAGAGTCAATCACAGACTGCATCGCTTGCTCGCCAACCCCTTTAATCGCACCTAGACCATATACAATCGTTTTATCATCGCTCGCATGGAAATGATAGGTCGACATATTAACGGATGGTGGTAAAACTTCTAGGCCATTATTTCGGCAGTCATCAATTAAAAATACAACACTGTCGGTGTTCTGCATTTCCGATGACATTACCGCTGCCATAAACTCAGCAGGATAATGAGCTTTTAACCATGCAGTATGGTAGGCAACAAGGGCATAAGCAGCAGCGTGAGATTTGTTAAAACCATAGCCTGCGAACTTCTCCATATAGTCAAAGATATGGTTGGCTGTACTTTCGTCAATCCCTTTTTCAGCAGCACCTGCTAAGAAAATTTGACGCTGCTTAACCATCTCCTCAGGTTTCTTTTTACCCATTGCACGACGTAGTAAGTCAGCGCCACCGAGTGTATAACCCGCACAAATCTGTGCCGTCTGCATAACCTGTTCTTGGTAAACCATAATCCCGTAAGTTGGTTCTAATACACCTTCAAGAAGAGGGTGAAGATATTCAAAATCCCCACCATGCATACGGTGAATAAAGTCAGGAATAAGATCCATTGGACCAGGACGGTACAATGATACGAACGCAATAATCTCTTCAAATTTACTTGGACGTGCTTCTTTAAGCATTCGTTTCATGCCGACGGATTCAAACTGGAATACCGCGGTTGTATTTGCATCGGCAAAGACAGAATATGCTTTAGCATCATCAAGTGGAACATGCGAAATAATGAGTGGATCATTACTATCGCGGTTTTTATTGATATTTTGAATTGCGTCTTCAATAACGGTTAAGTTACGTAAACCCAAGAAGTCGAACTTAACGAGACCGGCTGCCTCTACATCGTCTTTATCGTATTGAGCAACACGGCTGGTTCCGTCTTCATCACAAAGTACAGCCGAGAAATCGGTAATCTTACCCGGTGCAATGACAACACCACCAGCATGTTTACCGGTATTTCGGGTAATACCTTCTAGTTTTAATGCCATTTCCCAGATTTCACTGGCATCGTCATTATCTGGATTAGATGGATTGGTAACAATATCTTTAAGCTGAGGTTCCATCTCAATAGCAGTGGCTAAGTCTACACCGAGTGGTTTGGTAGGCACCATTTTTGAGATACGGTCAGCTAAACCGTAAGATTTACCTAATACACGGGCAACGTCACGAATAGCACCTTTTGCTGCCATCGTACCGAAAGTTGCAATTTGTGAAACGGCTTCACGTCCATAAGTGCGTGAAACATAATCAATAACACGGTCACGTCCAGCAATACAGAAGTCGACATCAAAGTCGGGCATCGAAACACGTTCTGGGTTTAAGAAACGTTCGAAAAGTAGATCGTAACGAAGAGGATCAAGATCGGTAATTTTTAAACTATATGCAACAAGAGAACCCGCACCTGAACCACGGCCTGGACCCACAGGAACGCCATTATTTTTTGCCCATTGAATGAAGTCCATGACGATAAGAAAGTAACCCGGGAATCCCATTTTCAGGATAATGCCGACTTCATAATCAATTCGTTCATCATAAGGCTTACGAATTTCTGGCCAGTCTTCGCCACGTTTTTCGACAGGGTAAAGATAATCTAAGCGTTCTTCTAAACCTACTTTTGACAAATGTTCAAAGTAAGTGTCGATGGTAAAACCATCTGGAATTGGATAATCAGGTAAAAAGTAGGTGCCAAGTTGTAGGCTAACATTACAGCGTTTTGCAATGTTATAGGTGTTTTCGATAGCACTTGGGATATCAGAAAACAATTCGATCATTTCATCGGATGTTTTAAAGTGCTGTTCAGGGCTATATAAACGTGGACGACGATCATCTGCTAATACATAGCCATCAGCAATACAAACACGAGCTTCGTGTGCCTCAAAATCTTCTTTTTCTACAAAGTGCACATCATTATGCGCAACTACACCCACATTATATTGGGCAGCAAGTTTAGCGGCTTCTTGAATAAAATCTTCTTCACCAGGACGGTCAGTACGTGTTAAAGCAAGATAAACACGATTACCAAATTTTTCGATCCATGCTTCTAAAAGAGGAGCTGCTTTTTGAGGGTTAGATGAACAAAGCATCTGACCCACATCACTATGCTGGCCAAGTAAAACGATAATATCTTGATGCTGTTCAAGTACCCATTCTTTTTTTACACATGGAATACTGAGTTGTTGACCTTCAATAAAACCGCGTGAAACGATTTCGGTCAGACTTTTCCAGCCTACATTACTCATTGCAAGTAAAGTTGCACGATGTTGTGCATCATCAAGGCGGATTGTGCTACCTAAAAGCGGTTTAATCCCTTTTTTTAAACAAGAATTATAAAATTTTACCGCTGCATGCAGGTTTGAAAGGTCGGTTAATGCCAGCGCAGGCATTTGGTCTTTAACCGCAGCGTTGACCAAGTCAGGTATGCGAACTATCGACTCTGTAATCGAAAATTCTGTATAAATACCGAGATGAACAAACTGCATAAACCAATCCTTAATACGACTGCAGCATAGTTTAGCACGCAAAGTTAAAACGAAATGCTTAATATTTTGGCAAACTGTTAAGGATTTTATTATTTAAGAAGAATGATTTGAACATCTATTGTACAGATTTAATATAAAAGAGCTTATTTTTATTAAATAGGACCAGTCCAAACCTTATGTTTGGACTGGTTGAAAAGCTTAGTACTGCCAGAACATGCGTTGAATTTCTTTCGTATCATTCGTCTTAGTAAGAGCTAAGGCTGCAAGAAGACGTGCTTTTTGTGGGTTTAAATCATGTGCTGCTACCCAACCATATTTAGAGTCAGGTTGTTCTGCATCACGTAATACAAAACCTTGTGCAACACGTGAAGAACGGATAATTTGGATACCGTTTTTGTCGTGAAGATTTTGTAAGGTTGGTACGATATATTTTGGTACAGAGCCGTTACCCGTACCAGCGTTAATAATCGCTTTAGCACCAGCTTTTGCATATGCTTCATATGCATCTGGAAGCATAGAGTCCGAACCATAAACGATCTGTACAGTTGGAAGTGCATCGCCTTTAATATTTTCAATATTAAATTCTGAAGCATTGGTGTGACGTTTTACAGATTGTCTGAACCAGTACGGCTTGCCTTCAACTAATGTACCTAAAGCACCCCATTGGCTAACAAAAGCATTTGTGTGGATGTTAATGCCTTTAGTCACATCACGTGCAGCAAAAATAGAGTCGTTCATGAGAACCATAACGCCCTTATTTTTTGCGTCATCGGAAGCTGCCAAAGCAACTGCACTATAAAGGTTAAGTGGACCATCTGCTGAAAGAGCAGTTGAAGGACGCATTGAACCAACAAGTACAATTGGTTTATCAGTATGAACAACCAAATTTAAGAAAAATGCTGTCTCTTCTAAAGTATCTGTACCGTGTGTAATCACGACACCATTAACAGATGGCTTTTTAACAAGTTCATTAACTTGACGAGCAATTTCTAATAATTCCTTATCAGTAATACTCTCAGAAGCGATTTGTAATGCCTGAATACCAGTTACATTTGCTAAATCTTTGATTTGTGGAACTGCGTTGATTAGCGTATCAACAGGAACCTTTGCAGCAGTATAAGTTGCACTGTTTGCCGAGCTTGCGCCAGCACCAGCGATAGTACCGCCAGTTGCAACAACAACAACATTATTTTTTGCATAAAGTGGGAGAGAGCAGGCTAATAAGCCCATCGCTAAACCTAAAGATTTAACAGTTTTAGTCAACATCGAAAATATCCTTATGAAGTGACGAAGTAAAAGTTTGTTGAATAAGTCTGCTTTTCCTAAGCAAAATACATACCATGTAAAACATATTCATAACTTGTTTGAATAAGAAGCATCCCTGAATAGCATTTTGTTTCATCAACAATAGCTTAGTCATTGCTTTTATTTAGCGTTAATAAATAACATGAATAAAATAAAAAATCTATTAAGTTTTTCTAATTTATCTCGATTTGTTTATTTTTTAATATAAGTAAAACAAATGTTTTTTTTATCTTTATAAAATAAAAAAATAATAGGAGAGATAGAACTTTAATTTACCATTCAGTGTATTTATATTATTGATTTTTATTTTTATAATTTAATTTAACTATTTTTTATAATTTTTAGAAATGAACTAAATATTAATTTTATTAAATTAATATAATTAAGCGCGAATAAAATGAATTAAAAATTAATCATTTAATATTTATTTTCAATAATATCAATTTTGTTTGCGCAATTTTTATTCTCTTTTTAAGGTTTAATTCAAGAAAATTTAATAGCACCTTAAAATCATTATTTAATATAAAAATATGTGCGTATTTCTAATACTTAACTTTAGAATAAAAAAAGAGCAATTTTATAAGGTCATATAAAATTGCTCTTAAGTTGGGAGAGTGGGAGAAAAGAGAAACTTAAGCGATCGTTTGTTCTTGAGTTGATTTAATTAATACAGGTTCTGGTAATTCTTCAGTGTCGGTCACTTTGTCGCCTTCAAGCTTAGCAACAACTGCGGTGGCAATACTGTTACCTACTACATTTGTTGCAGTACGGCCCATATCAAGGAACTGGTCGATACCGAGCAATAAAAGGATGCCAGCTTCAGGCAAATGGAACATGGTGAGTGTTGCTGAAATAACGACAATTGAAGCTCGTGAAACACCTGCAATACCTTTACTTGTTACCATGAGAGTTAACAAAATTAAGATTTGTTGAGTAAAGCTAAGATCAATGTTGTACGCTTGAGCAATAAAGAGTACTGCAAACGTGGTGTACATCATTGAACCATCTAGGTTAAAGGAATAGCCTAAAGGTAATACGAAGCTCGTTACTTTCTTAGGCACACCAAACTTATTTAGTGCATCCATTACTTTAGGGTAGGCTGATTCGCTTGAAGCTGTAGCAAAAGCGAGCGTTACAGGTTCACGAATTAATTTGCCTAAGCGAAAGATATCTTTTTTAAGTACGATTGCACCGACAGAGAATAAGATGATCCACAGTAATAAAAGACCGAAGTAGAACTCTGCGATTAAGATGCCATAATCAACAATCAAGCCTAAACCTTGTACTGTAATTGCTGAAGCGATTGCTGCAAATACTGCTACAGGTGCAAACATCATGACGTAATCGGTAATGCGGAACATGATCTTGCTTAGTTCATCAGTCAAACGAATAATCACTGAATCTTTTTCTTTGCCTTGATTTACAAAAGCGAGAGCTGAACCAAAGAAAATAGAGAAAACAAGGACCTGTAAAATATCATTATTTGCCATTGCTTCTGCAATGCTGCGAGGGAACACATGGCTGATGAATGATTGCAGGGTAAAACCACTCGTTGTTGGAAGAGAAGCGCCACTCAATTGCTGAGCTGTTGGTAATGCTAAATCTAGAGCCGCACCAGGTTGGAAAAAGTTTGCTAAGCCCATGCCGATCGCAAGCGATACAAACGAAGCGGTAATGAACCAAGTCATCGACTTAACGGTAATACTGCCGATTGATGTTGATTTTCCCATTGAGACAATGCCCGAAACAATTGTGGCAAATACCAATGGAGCAATAATCATTTTGATAAGACGCAAAAAGATGTCTGTACCAATGTTGAAATAAGAAGCGATCTGTTTGAGTTGTTCACCTTCATTGAAGAAGTGGTGACAAATCCAACCTGTTAGTACGCCAAGTAAAATAGCAATAACAATATACTTGAGCAATTTCTTTTGCTTCATATGAACCTCTATCCATTTGATTCAATCATCCTTTGATGGGATTCGGATAATTGAAAGCTTTCCTTGTTAGTTCAGTCCGGTCGTTTTAACGATTTTATCTTCCTAGATCTGTATCTGTTTTAACCGAATCGAATATGGCGATGTTGTTATGGAGAGGGATTGTTGCTCGATTTTGAAGCAGAGTGAAATGCAAAAATATATTGAACCATGCATTTTTTGCATAATAAAAATTGGCTAAGTTAACAGAATATAAGTAATTTTGAACGTATGGTAAAAAATATATGACTAAAAACGTGCACTAATTTTTATACTTAAAAAATGAATAGTTTTATAAAAATATTTTAACTTCAATATTTTATTTTTGGAGGGTAAGGTGTGGTAAAGATTTATGATTCTTCTTTTGCAAAAATGAATAAACCAAAATAATAAAAAAGGCACCTAGTTTAAGATGCCTTTTTTATTATGCATTTTTTTAACGACGGTTGGCTAAGAAACGGCCTAGTCGTGTAATTGCTTCACGTAATTCATTTTCGGCAGGTAGGAAAACCACACGGAAATGATCGGGTGTTGGCCAGTTAAAGCCCGTACCTTGAACCAATAAAACTTTTTCTGCGCGCAGCAAATCAAGCATTAGTTTTTCATCATCTTCGATTGGGTAGATGTTTGGATCGAGGCGTGGGAAACAGTACATTGCTCCATCTGGTTTTACACAGCTCACCCCAGGAATCTCATTAAGCATTTCCCAAGCGATATTGCGTTGTTCGTATAAACGACCACCGGGACGGATCAAGTCATTAATAGATTGATAACCGCCTAGGGCAGTTTGGATTGCATATTGAGCTTGAACGTTTGCACATAGGCGCATTGATGCCAACATGTCTAATCCTTCGATATAGTCGGCAGCACGGCTTTTATCGCCAGTGATTGCCATCCAACCTGAGCGGAAGCCTGCAATACGATAAGCTTTTGATAGGCCGTTAAAAGATACACAAAGCTGGTCGCCCGCTAATGATGCTACTGAAACATGTTCAATACCGTCATAAATAATTTTGTCGTAAATTTCATCAGCAAATAAAATTAGATCGTATTTTTTCGCAAGCGCTACAATCTGTTCAAGAATATGACGTGGGTATACCGAACCCGTCGGGTTATTCGGGTTAATAATGACAATACCACGAGTGCTCGGAGTAATTTTACTTTCAATATCAGTAATATCCGGATACCAGCTATTTTCTTCATCACATTTGTAGTGAATTGCTGTACCACCTGAAAGATTAACGGCTGCTGTCCAAAGCGGGTAATCCGGCATTGGAATAAGCATTTCATCTCCGTCATCTAATAGGCCTTGCATAGCCATGACGATGAGCTCAGACACACCGTTACCCACATACACGTCATTAACGTGCATATTTAAGATACCTTTTTGCTGGTAGTACTGGCAGATCGCTTTACGTGCTGGAAAGATACCTTTTGAATCTACATAACCAATCGCATTTGGCAGGTTTAAAGCAACGTCATTAATAATTTCTTGTGGTGCTTCAAAGCCAAATGGAGCAGGGTTGCCGATATTCAGCTTAATAATTTTATGTCCTTGCTCTTCCATTTCATTGGCGGCTCGCAATACTGGTCCGCGAATGTCATAGCAAACATGCTCAAGCTTCGATGATTTTTTAATTTCTCGAGAAGTTGGCATGGATTGGAGAGTAGCAGTATTTTTAGACATAGCTGGATTCACTTTTGCATATCGGTATAAATAACTTTTAAATGTTTTAACTGTTACCAAATTCAGATCATGTTGATCTCTCAATAGTTCAACAATTTTTTCGTGGGTAAAACCCGATTGTTGATACTGTTTGATAACAGGTAATAGTTGCTGGAAAAGCACACTTTTTTTCTGAGACATGTTTTGTCCTGTACAACCGTGCCACACAAGAATAGCACCATCTTTGCTTCCTTGAAAGAAAATAAAATGTAAATTTGCTTACTTTTGTTTTTATATTTTGCTTACTTTTTGCTTTCTGTAGCTTAGATGTTTAAATTCCAACAATTTTTACGTTCAGAGACTAGTGTTTTTTTGATGAATGGCGTAAATATAAAATACGTTTATCAATTTATGTTTACATCAGAATAAAAGGTGCAGGTCATGGGAAAAGTTAATAAAACAGACCGAGAATGGCAAAGAGAGTTATCACCTGAAGAATATCGGATAACGCGACAAAAGGGCACTGAACCAGCATTTACGGGGCAATACTGGAATACGAAGCAACATGGTACATATGTATGCCGTTGCTGCGGTGCAGAATTGTTCTCATCAGATACAAAATATGACAGCGGGTGCGGCTGGCCAAGTTTCTTTCGTCCGATCAATGGTGCTGTCATTGATGAACATGAAGATTTAACGCATGGTATGGTCAGAACGGAAATAGTTTGTCATGATTGCGAGGCTCATTTAGGGCATGTATTTGAAGATGGACCACAGCCGACTGGTTTGCGCTATTGTGTAAACTCGGCATCATTACAACTGAAAACACAAGAAAAAAATGATGAGGAAACCTATCCATGAGTAATATTTATCAGTTTGAAGCTGAGCTATTAGAGGGTGAAGTTAAGCAATTGGCTGATTACAAAGGTAAAGTTTTACTAATTGTAAATACTGCAAGTAAATGTGGTTTTACACCACAATTTGCTGGTCTTGAAAAGCTTTATGAAAAATATAAAGATCAAGGATTAGAAATTTTAGGTTTTCCCTGCAATCAGTTTGGTGGGCAAGATCCCGGAACTAATAAAGAAATCGGTAGTTTTTGTCAGCGTAACTATGGGGTGAAATTTCCCATGTTTGCTAAAGTTGATGTAAAAGGCCCGGAAGCCCACGTGATTTTCAGATATTTAACACGTGAAGCTAAAGGTATTTTAGGCAGTAGTAGTATTAAGTGGAACTTCACCAAATTTTTGGTAGGTAAAGATGGTGCTGTTCTAAATCGCTATGCACCTACGACTAAACCAGAAGCTTTAGAAGCTGACATTGAAAAAGCATTGGCGAGTTAATCGTTTAAATGAACGCTATTCCTCCAGCCTTTGAGTTTTGGCAAGATGGGCGAATGCCGTATGTTGAAACTCGAAGGTCTTGTTTTAGCCGAACATGTTATAAATCACATAGCCACCCAACCTTTTCTATTGGGGCTATCGATGAGGGGAATAGCGTTTTTCAAAGCTCATTTGGGACGTCCCAAAAGATTAGTGCTGGTACTTTGGCTATTGTACCGGCACATATTGAGCATTCATGTAATCCTTTGCCAGATCAAGCTTGGAGCTACCAGATGCTACATTTGGATATCTCATGGCTTAAGCAATGGTTTACAGAGTTTCAAAAAGAGGGCTTTGATTTAAATTTACCCCAGCATAGACCTCTTATTATAAAAAATGAGTCTTTATATCAGGCTTTTTCTATTATGAATGAGACTTTATTCGACCCTCAAAAGTTAATTATTGAAAAAGAACAATCACTGATTTATTGCCTTACTCAATTATTACTCCCTCATTTTATATTAGAAGAAATACAGAAAACTCAATATTTGTATGAAGATTTCTTGGACTTGATTAATATTATTAAATCTTCGGAGCAATTTATTTCTTTAGAAGTGCTTGCTGAGCAGGTAGGCCTGAGCCGATATGCAATCATTCGTCTATTTAAAGCCAATGTTGGCCTAACACCACATGCATTTCAAATTAATTTAAAAATTAATCAAGCTAGAGCCCAGTTGAAACAAGGAATTTCACTCGCAGAATTGGCTATAAATTTAGGTTTTAGTGATCAGAGCCATTTTCATAAAGCTTTCAAAGCGCATACAGGAATCACTCCTCGTCAGTTCCAACTTGCAGCCGCGCAATAATTTACAAGAAATTAATTTTCTCTATTTTTAAGCTACTCCATACAGTTTTAAAGATGAAATCGTTATGGAAGTTTTTTTGGTTATTGCCTTTACCCACTTTTTTGCATTGTTATCTCCAGGTCCAGATTTTTTTCTTATTCTTACTAGTCTTTTGCAAAAAGGTCGCCGTTATACCTATGGTGTTGTTTTAGGAGTTACCTTGGGTAATACCTTGATCTTAATGGTTTGTCTATTTGGATTTATGATGCTTGGCAATTTAAGTACAACCATTCTTTTAGTACTTAAATGGATGGGGGCTGGATATTTAGCTTATCTGAGTTTTCTTTGTTTTAAAGCAGCCCAAGGTGCTAACGTAAATATGACGGTTGAAGAAAATATTTTGGTTAAACAAGAGTTCAGTTATAAAAATAAGATTAAAAGCTTAGCTTTGGGTTTGCAGTCCAGTCTTCTAAATCCTAAAAATATAATGTTCTACAGCAGTTTAATGCTGCTTATTCAAAAGGATTTTAGCTTATTTCAAAAATTGCTCATGAGTACATGGATGGTCGGAGTGGTTTTAATCTGGAATATCTTATTGGTTAAACTACTTGCTCAGGGACGAGTTTTAAACAAGATTAAGCGCTCTGCGACAGGTTTATACTATTGTTCTGGTATCGCTTTTATTATTTTTGCTGTACTTTTGATTACATATAAATAGTGTTATAACCCAGTTGTACGACCTGAGAAAAGGCTGTACAACTGGTAAGAAGACGCTTACAGAATCGCTTTTAAGCGTTTAACCACTTCTTCACATTGTGCTAAGTCTGCCACTAAAGCCATGCGTACATGGTTGGCGCCTGGGTTACCTTGCTCGGTATCACGAGATAAATAACGACCCGGTAAAACTTTAATGTGTGCTTTTTCCATAAGCATTTTGGCAAAAGTTTCATCATTATCGACTTTTAACCAGTAATAAAAACCAGCGTCTGGCTTTTGTAATGGAAGCAAATGACCTAGCTCTGATTGAAATAAGTCAAATTTTGCACGATATTGCTTACGGTTTTCTTCAACATGGTTTTCATCATTCCATGCTGCAATTGATGCAAGCTGATGTTGAACAGGCATTGCCGCGCCGTGATAGGTACGGTATTGCAAATATGGTTTTAATAGTTCAGCATCACCCGCTACAAAACCTGAGCGTAGACCCGGTAAATTTGAGCGTTTAGACAGTGAATGGAAAACGATACAGTTCTTATAGTCATCACGACCAAGTTCAGCACAAACTTCTAATAGACCAGTAGGTGCTTGGTCGAACCAAAGTTCTGAATAGCATTCATCAGAAGCAATAACAAAATTATATTGATCAGATAAGGCAATCAGCTTTTTGAATTGTTCTTTAGAAAGTACCGTACCTGTTGGGTTGCCCGGTGTGCATACAAAAAGAAGAGCTGTCTTTTCCCAAACTTCGGCTGGTACAGCATCAAAGTCGCCTAAGTAACCATTTTCTTCAGTGCAATTAATGAAGTAGGGCTTTGCACCAGCAAGTAATGCGGCACCTTCGTAAATTTGATAAAACGGGTTTGGCATCACCACATAAGGTGCATCTTCACGATTAATTAACGCCTGTACAAAAGAGAAAATACCTTCACGAGTACCAGACACAGGCAAAATGTGGTTTTCAGCACTAATACTGTTAAGTTTAAAGCGCTTGGTTAACCAATCTGCAATGCTTTGGCGAAGCTCAGGTAAGCCTTTGCTGTTTGGATAAGTTGATAGATGGTTAAAGTTATTAATAATAGCCTGTTTAACAAACTCTGGTGCTGGATGCTTCGGTTCGCCAATTGATAAAGGAATCAAGGGAAAGTTAGCAGGAGTAGTATCCTTAAAAAGTTGGTTTAACTTTTCAAATGGATACGGGTGTAATAACGACAAGCTAGAGTTCATTAAACAGTTACCAAGTAGTTGAGTTTCAGTGCTGACAAATTTGATTAGATGCTTCATCTAATGCAGCTTTCAGTTTTTCCGAGAAGAGTTTGACCTCTTCGTTATTCAGCGGTTTTCCATCCTTTTTGGTGACAAAGAAAATATCTTCGGCACGTTCACCTAAAGTTGCGATTCGGGCTGAATGGATGTCTAAACCTTGCATCATAAATAAACCACCCACGCGTGCAAGTAGGCCGGGGTGATCGAGTGTTGAAATTTCGACCATATTTTGCTGTAACGCTTCATTCAATGTTACATCGACTGTATTTTCAATATCAAAGTGACGTAATTGACGTGGAATACGGCGCTGCATGAGCCCTGGGTATTGATCTGGTTGGCTAAGTGCCTTCACTAATGCATTTTTAACCGTTTCTTCACGTTCTGGGTCAGTAAGTAACGTACCGAAACGATCAAGTACAACATAGGTGTCTAAGCTAAAAGCTGTACTTGCGGTGATAATTTTTGCGTCTTGAACGTCTAAGTTCATTCGGTCTAAAACAGCAACAGTGGTGGCAAACAGGTTAGGTTGATCGCGTGTATAAATAAAGATTTGTACTGCATCTTGAGCTGCTTTACGGTGAGCACGCAAGAGGACTAATGGCTCAGGATTATCGCCGTGTTTTAAAATGGCTTGTGTGTGCCATGCAATTTCATCTGCCGATTCTTTAATGAAGTATTCATCACCAAGTTCTTGCCATACTTTTTCGACATCTGCCAATGAGAAGTTATTTACCAGTAATTCACTTGCTGCAAATTTGGTATCTTCAATCAGCATTTGATAATCAACAGGACGACCTAAACCGGTACGGATTACATCACGAGCATGCGTATAAAGTTGACGCATAAGAGAGGCGCGCCATGTATTCCAAAGTTTTGGGTTTGTCGCATTAATATCGGCAACTGTTAAGGTGTATAGATAATCGAGATGCTCCATATCACCAAGTTTTTCAGCGAAATCTTTAACAACATCCGGATCGGAAATATCTTTTTTCTGAGCTGTTAAAGACATGAGTAAATGGTTTTGAATAAGCCATGCAATTAATTTACATTCACGCTCTGTAAAGCCATGTGCACGTCCAAACTCAATAGCATCTTCTGCACCAAGTTCACTATGGTCACCACCGCGACCTTTTGCAATATCATGGAATAAAGCAGCGATAAACACAATATCTTGACGGGCAAGACGTTGGAAAACAGAACTTACCACAGGGAATTCTTTAGCGAATTCGGGTTCTCTAAAGCGGTTTAAATTGCGAAGTAATAATAATGTGTGAGCATCGACTGTATAGATATGGAATAGGTCATATTGCATAAGACCCATAATTTGGCCAAAAGCAGGGATGTAGTTTCCTAAAACACCATAACGCTTCATCGCAACCAAAGTATCATATAGACGATACGGTGAGCGAATAATCGACATAAATAGTGCTTGATGCTCCGGATTGTCGCGATAACTTTGGTTAATCCGTTTCGCAGCAAGAATGAGTAAGCGCAAAGTTCGAGCGCGAATGCCTTCAATATCTGGTCGATTGGCTAAAATATAGAACAGCTCTAAAATTGCGCTTGGATGCTCTGCGAATATTTTATGATGTTGTACCGCAAGTTTATTATCGACAATTTTAAAATGATTATTAACTTCTTCAATTTTGCGTTCGTAGTTTGGTAATCGAGGGGTAATGACCGATTCGCTAAAATACGCCAGTAGCATTTCATTGAGGGTTGAAACCTGTTGCGCCGTACGGTAGTAGCGTTTCATGAATTGTTCAACACCGTAATTTACAGGTTGACCTTCTTGGCGCACATACCCAAATTTAGCGGCAATCTCTCTTTGGTGGTCAAAGAGTAAACGGTTTTCATCACGTTTGGCTAAACGGTGTAAATGGTGACGGATTTCCCAAAGAAAACTTTCAGCTTCTTCTAAAACTGCAAGTTCAAACTCTGAAATGAAACCTAAATGCACTAAGTCATAAATACGGTTTACTCGGAAGTGGCGTTTAGCAATCCAGCCAATCTGGTTAATATCTCGGATACCACCCGGTGCATTTTTAATGTCAGGTTCTAAATTACTTTCAGTATTATTGTGTTGGTGATAACGCTTGGCTTGCTCTGCCATTTTTGCGTCATAAAATGTTTTATCTGTCCATGTTTGCGAAACAATACGGCGAGGCCATTTCGCAAGCTGACTATTACCCGTAATTAATCGCGCTTCAATTAAAGTGGTTGCAACGGTTAAATCGGTCGCGGCTTGTTCAACACAGCTTTGAATGGTGCGAACGCTAATACCGGGTTTGAAATTACCCACATCCCACAAAGAAGAAATAAATATAGAGATGCGTTTTTCATTTTCTTCGTTAATTTCATGTTCCGATAAAATCATGATATCAACGTCAGAATAGGGCAACATTTCACGTCGCCCATAACCACCTACCGCAAATAAGCCGAGTCCAGTCTGGTCGAGTTCGGCATGTTTCCATAAAAAGATCAGTGCTTCATCAACGAGGTCTGAGCGCGCTTTAATTACATCCCGAATAGATTGCCCATTTTCATATGAATCTTGCAATTGCTTTTCTACATCCGTTCGCCACTGATTAATGGCTTTAATATCATGATGGCTTGTAACATAGTTCAACAATGGCGATGTATTGATCATGAAAATGGGTCTACCAATAAATAAATATTAAGAGTTGGTTTTTACGCTTACTTGATCAGCGGTTTCTTTCGCTAAAGTACGAGCAAGATCGGTGTTTTCTGCACGTGCCGTTGCGACACCCATACGACGGCGTTTGAAACCTTCTGGCTTGCCAAACAATCGTAGATCAGTATCTGGATTGGCTAAGGCTGTATTTAAACCGCTAAAGCTTAAGTTGTTGGCATCTACACCTGCATAAATCACTGCACTTGCAGCTACACTATGGCGTGCTGTATTTACAGGTAAGCCTAAAATCGCACGTGCATGTAACTCAAATTCACTTTGAAATTGCGATGCTAGCGTTACGAGACCAGTGTCGTGTGGGCGAGGTGAAACTTCACTGAACCAGACCTTATCGCCTTTAATAAACAGCTCTACACCAAAAATACCACAACCACCCAGTGCTGTTGTCACTTTATTTGCAATACGTTTTGCTTCTTCAAGTGCAGTCGCAGTCATGGGCTGAGGTTGCCAGCTTTCTACATAGTCGCCTGCATCTTGGCGATGACCAATTGGGTCACAGTAGTGAGTTTCAATTTCACCTGTTTCAGGGTTTTTAGCGCGAACGGTAAGGAGTGTAATTTCAAAGTCAAAATCAATTTGAGATTCAATAATGACCGTACCTTGGTTAACACGACCACCTTGCATCGCATATTCCCAAGCAGCATCGACTTCGTCAAAGCTTTTCACACGAGACTGACCTTTCCCTGAAGATGACATGACTGGTTTTACAAAGTTTGGATAACCAATATCATCACAAGCAGCACGGAAACTTTCTAGAGAGTCAGCAAAACGATAAGCAGAAGTAGGTAAACCAAGCTCTTCAGCCGCAAGACGACGAATGCCTTCACGGTTCATGGTGAGATTTACAGCTTTAGCAGAAGGAATCACAGTTGCGGTTTGGCTTGCTTCAATTTCAAGTAAAACTTCTGTCGCAATTGCTTCAATTTCAGGCACAATTAAATTCGGTTTAATTTTTTCGATGAGCTGTTTTAACTCAGTTGGATCGGCCATGTTGAGCACATAAGAGTAATGTGCAACTTGCATGGCTGGTGCATGATCATAACGGTCGGCTGCATGTACTTCCACACCAAGGCGTTGTAAGGAAATCACAACTTCTTTGCCAAGCTCTCCTGAACCTAACAATAAAACTTTAAATGCAGAAGATTGAAGTGGGGTACCGAGTGTCACGCTCATGCGAATCATCCTGACAAAATTATTTTTTTAAGCATAGCAGAACTTATGGTCGAGTTAAGCCTTATAACGCATAAAAAAAGTAATTTTGTCGGACAATTAAAAATGTACTTTTTAGATATTCACTTGATAGTTTAAGAGCAACTCATCTCCATTTTTACCACGGATGCCCCAATTTTCCTTAGGTGTTTCAAAAATAGTGATTTCGATATCTTGAGGTGCAATTTTGCATTGTTCTTGAATATTGCGAAATAGGGTTTGAATGAGTTGCTTTTTAGTCGCTGGACTGCGCCCTGCAAACATTGAAAGCTCAATAATAATATAATGTTGGCTTCGGTCAGAAGGGTAAATGAAATTCCCTGGTTTAAGACTAATAAAACGTTGAAATCTTTTCTCAACAGGATATTTCAATTCTTCAATAAGTGCTTGATGGATTGCATGAGAAAGCAGTTCTCGATACTGCATAATGGTTTGTTCATTTGCATAAATTTTAACTTGTGACATTTTTATCTCTATTAAGTAGCTAAGGTTATCTTTTTAATCAATTCAAAAATTAGATTTTTCAAGCCAGAAGTTTCAATCTTAAATACTTCTGGCTAGGTTTTATTTTATATAAGGAAGATCAGTTTATCTATTTATAAAGGTAAATATGTATAGATGAGGCCATAAACAATTGCAGCAGTTAAAGTTGCTGGTACGATTTTCTTAAATTTAAAATAAAGACCTGCTAAAACCAAAAAACCGATCAGCATCGCTAAGCTTTTATCTGGGGTTTCAAGGAGTGGTGGAAGAGTTGCAACCACAAGCATAGCGCTAATTGCAGAGATACCAATACTTCCTAAAGCAATTTTGATCCAGACTAAGCCGCGTCTTTGCTGCGAACCCTGTAATTTTTGTATTACAAAAAATGGCCCGAAACGTGAAGCAAAGTTGGCAATACCCACAATAATGCCTACCAGAATAATTTCTAGGTTCATATTAAACATCAACCTCATCATGCTGTTTCAGTACGTAGTGTTTAAACAGACCAGCTAAAATGCCTGAAAGAATGCCAATAAAGATAGCCGCTGATAAGTTAATCCAATAACAGGCCAAGGCTGAAACTAATAACGATACAGCAACAACAAGGCTATGCTTTCGCTCAAATGCTGCTAATAAAAAGCTTAAAAATAAAGCAGGTAATAAGAAATCTAAAGCTGCTTGTAAAAACTTTGGAAGATGAGCGACTTGATCGGCAAATAATCCGCCTAACAAAGAACCGGTTGCCCAAGCCATCCAACTAAATAGACTTAAGCCCAGCATCCATGACTCGGACCATTGCTGTTTACGCTGAGACAGTTGGATCATTCCGTTGGCAAAAACTTCATCCGTTAAGCCCCAAGCCCACACTGCCGTTTTCTTAAGATTTAATTTATTGGGAATCAAGTTGTATAGAGCAGGTCCATAAAGGACATGGCGAATATCGAGGGCAATAACTGTTAATGCTGTTAGCCAGATGGATGAACCGCTAGCCAAAAGTGCAACAACCAAAAATTGGCTAGCGCCAGCATACATTGAGCAAGATAGAAAAAAAGCTTCCCATGGTGTAAAACCGAATTGAGAGGCAGAAACGCCAAAGGCAAAAGAAACGGGTAAATAGGTGAGTACGATAGCTTGGCTATCTTTGGCGCCTTGCCAAAAAGTTGCCGTTTGGGCAGGCATCAATTGTTGTTCGGACACAATACACCTTGGCAATAAACCAAATGATAAAAATACTTGAAAGATTGAGTATTGTAGCCGAATTTAATAGCATAGTGCCGAAATGTTTAATCGGCAGTTTGATATGTTCAAGGCAAAGATTCGTTTAGTTTATATCGCCATGATGTGTGCAGGTATTTTTACATTGCAGGGCTGTGATAATGGTAATCAAGGTGCAGAAAAAAAAGTAGAAATTAAGCCAGCACCGAAACTAACCAATGATGCAACTGTTTATGCTCAAAAAGCATGGACATTAATTAATACGGTTGAGCATTTAGTTTATGAAAAGCAGCTTAGCCAAATCGATGACAAAGTTCGTAAACCGTTACGTCAATTAAGTACAGACTGGCGTATCAATGTAAAAATGACAGATTCGGTCACTGAAGGAAAATATGCGCTTTGCCGTAAAGCTTTAACGAGTCTAGATGTATGGGCGCGCGAAACGCTTGAAAATAATAGTTCGGTTGCTCAAAAACAGGCAGATTATGAGCGTGATAAACAGCAGTGTAAGGAAGCGATTGAAAATCCGAATTTAGGAAACACATCTCCTAAATAAAGCCTATACATATAAAAAAGCGAGATGATCAATCTCGCTTTTTTGCTTTAAACGATAATAGGTGAATGTTAATTACGGTTTTGTTGCAGCTTTAGCTGTGTTTGCAGTTTTTACAGCATCTTGCTTCATTTGGTGAGTCATTTGATGTGATTCATGTTGTGCATGAGTCGCACTGGTCATTGCGTCATGTTTTTGCGTAGTTAAATCTTTTTTTACATCCTGTTTAGTTTTAGCTGCTTCTTTCTTCACTTTTTGAGCGGTAGCTTTTCCATGTACTGCTACACATTTTCCACCTTTATGATTTGGTCCTGTACCACCTTGTAGTTGAGTTCCTTTAGGACATGCAAATGCCGAAACACTTAACATAGCCAATACGCCTGCTGTAAGAATTGTTGATAATTTTTTCATGTTAATCAGCGCCTTGTTGAGTATTATTGCTCAGCTTGAGTGTAGGGTGAAAATATCTGCTTTAACACATTTATTTTGTGGAAATAGAGTTTGAACAATGTGTTGTTTTGCAGTGTTATCTAATTTTTTAATTTAATTTTAAGTTTTTATTATTTAGCCGCTTTTAAAAAATTAGGATTGTGCTTGAGCAACTCCTTTCAATCTCTCAATATCTAAAATCTCAATTTTTCTAAAAGCAATTTTGATGATCTTTTGCTTTTCGAGTAGGTTCAGTTCATGATTGATCGTTTGCCTAGATGTGGTCAGCATATTGGCCAACTGTTCTTGAGAAATATGAATGTGACGATCTTGAATAAGAATATGATTGCCATATCCTTCTAGAATGAACAGAAGACGTTGAGCCAGCCTTTGAGAAATACTGCGTGTTTGTATCGCAATCTGTTCTAAGAAAACATACCTGAGTTTTTGGCTGGTTAAACGTGCAAAGTAGTACCAATAATAGGGATTTTCTTTGAGTAGTTCATTTAAAGGTTTTGCGGGAACGTGCAGTACTCTACTTTTTTTCAAAGCAATTGCGTCATGTGAACGCGGCTCATGGTCAATCAATGATATTTCACCAAACCACATAATCGGCTCAGCAATAGCAGAAAGAGCTTCATTACCGTTTACATCGACATAACCCAAGCTAATTGAGCCTTCAAGTACGGTATAAATGCCATCAAATACATCTTGAGCATGGAAAACATAGCTATTTTTCTCAAAGGTGATTTGCTTGCCATGTTCTAAAATAAAGTTTTGGAATGTTTCTGGAAGCACACTAAACCATGTGTTTTCTTTTAGTCGGTTAATATAAATTAGGTCCAATATCCGGTCATCCATGAAAAAGTTCTTTACTTTGTCAAATAGCTGACAACTTTAAGTTTTCCTTATATGTACAGTATGACTATATGTAAGTGAATAGGGAATAACTCATGTCAAATCTGGAGCAACAGCTTAGCAAATATGCGGCTTATCATTTAAATCATAAAAATATTTTGACGCATTTTATTGGTATTCCTCTCATCGTGTTTTCAATTTTGTGTTTAACCGCAAGAGCAGGCATTGATATTGGTAGTTTTAAGCTTACTTTAGCCATGGGGCTGATTGCAGCTAGTACCATCTATTATTTTATTTTAGATAAAGTTTTTGGTTTACTCATGCTAATTCTTTTGGCCGCTGTGTATCCACTGGCGAGCCAAATTGCCGAGTTTTCTTTTGGAGAATGGTTAGCGGCAAGTATTGGTTTCTTTGTGGTGGGTTGGGTCTTTCAATTTGTGGGACATTATTTCGAAAAGAAAAAGCCAGCTTTTGTTGATGATGTGATAGGACTTGCGATAGGGCCATTATTTGTATTGGCAGAATTTATATTTATGTTAGGTTTTAGAAAGCCTTTGCATGCGCGTATTTCACAAGAGGCGCGCAGTAAACGAGAGATGATGGATGTAAACCATTAAATATAAAAAAGCCCCAACATATTGGGGCTTTTTCTTAAGCTTTAACTTATACGTTAAAACGGAAGTGCATTACATCGCCATCTTGAACAACGTAAGTTTTACCTTCTAAACGCCATTTACCAGCTTCTTTAGCGCCGTTTTCACCGTTGTATTGTACGAAGTCATCGTATGCAACAACTTCAGCACGGATAAAGCCTTTTTCGAAGTCAGTATGAATAACACCAGCAGCTTGAGGAGCAGTTGCACCAACTTTTACTGTCCATGCACGTACTTCTTGTACACCTGCAGTGAAATAAGTCTGTAAACCTAAAAGTGCATAACCTGCACGAATAACCACATTTAAGCCCGGTTCTTCCATGCCCATTGCTTCTAGGAACTCAGCACGATCTTCATCTTCTAATAATGAAATTTCAGCTTCGATTTGGTTGCAAAGTGGAACAACAATTGCGTTTTCTTCCGCAGCAAGTTTTTTTACTGCGTCTAAGTGCGGATTGTTTTCAAAACCGTCTTCTGCAACGTTTGCAATATACATGGTTGGTTTTAAAGTCATTAAACCAAAACCACGAACTAATTTACGTTCGTCATCAGACAAATCAGCCGCACGAGCTGGTTTACCTTCGTCAAGTAAAGGTTGAATTTTTTCTAAAACTGCTTTAGTTGCTACAGCTTCTTTGTCACCGCCTTTAGCAACTTTAGTTAAGCGTAAAACTGCTTTAGCAACAGTTTCAAGATCGGCAAGTGCAAGTTCAGTATTAATAGTTGCGATGTCGTCTAATGGATCAATTTTACCATTTACGTGAATCACGTTTTCGTCTTCGAAACAACGTACAACATGAGCGATTGCATCAGTTTCACGGATGTTAGCAAGAAATTGGTTACCTAAGCCTTCACCTTTTGATGCACCAGCAACAAGACCTGCAATGTCCACAAATTCCATTGTAGTTGGCAAAATACGCTGTGGTTTAACAATCGCAGCAAGTTTGTCTAGGCGTGGATCTGGTACAGGAACAATACCTGTGTTTGGTTCAATGGTACAGAAAGGGAAGTTTTCCGCTGCAATCGCTGCTTTCGTTAATGCATTGAAAAGGGTAGATTTCCCTACGTTTGGCAGACCAACAATACCGCAATTAAAACCCATGAAAACCACTCACAAATGTGTAAATTAAAAATTGTCGCTGATTTTACATGAAAGCCATGACAAAGTCATGGCTAGAGCGGGGTTGTATTGCTTTTAAACTTTACGTTTATCAAGTTGCTGGGCTAATGCATCGCCAGTCGCTTGTACTAACATGACTAAAACAATGAGCACAAAAATTACAGCCAACATAATTTGCATATCAAAACGTTGATAACCATATCTATATGCGATGTCTCCTAGGCCACCTGCACCAATAGCACCAGCAATCGCAGAGGAGTTAATCATCGTCACAATCGTCACGGTAAAGCCGGCAACAATTCCCGGTAAAGCCTCTGGTAAAAGTACATGCCAAATAATTTGTTTACGGTTACAACCCATGGCCTGTGCCGCTTCAATTAAGCCTTGATCGACTTCACGTAAGCTGACTTCTGCAATACGGGCAAAGAAGGGAATGGCAGCAATCGTCAATGGAACAACGGCTGCCCATACACCATAACTTGTACCCACAATCCAGCGAGTAAGCGGAATAAGCGCAACCATTAAAATTAAAAAGGGTACGGAGCGAGTAATGTTAATGACCCAACCTAAAGCCTGATTAATCTTTTGTGAAGGGTGAATGCCGTGCTCAGATGTACTGACTAAAACAACAGCAATAGGTAAGCCAATTAAAAAAGCAATAAATGCAGACGCACCTACCATGAGTAAGGTATCTACAGTTCCAGTAATTAATAAATCAATGAGCTGGTCGTGCATAGCCAAGTACCTCAAATTGTGCAATTGCAGTTGATGCGTCTTGTCGTATAGATGAAAGATCAATTTCTACGTTAGGAATACCAACTAAAAGTGAGCCAATAATGTGCCCTTGAATGGTATCGACCTGACTTTGATATAAATTGACGGGTGCTTTAAATCTAGTAAGTAGTTCTTGAATATCTGGAACCAGATGTGCTTCAGCTTCATACTTCAGTTTTACAATAATATGAGTTGAATCTTCATCGGGTAGAGGACTGATTTTAAAAGGCAGAGTGATCTGCTCAAGGTTTAACAATTCTTGGGTAATTTGCTGTTCTGGTCGTGAAAATACGGACCAAACTTGTCCTGCCTCTACAATTTCACCTTGATCAATCACCACGACTTGATCGCATATTTCTCGAATAACCTGCATTTCATGGGTGATGAGTACAATGGTTAAGCCGAGCTCCTGATTAATCTTTTTAAGTAAAGCCAAAATAGTGGCGGTACTTTCAGGGTCAAGCGCGGAGGTTGCTTCGTCACAAAGTAAAATTTCAGGGTGGTGAACAAGTGCACGTGCAATACCGACACGTTGCTTTTGCCCGCCTGAAAGTTGTGATGGGTAGTAACCAGACTTATCCGAGAGTCCAACTAAAGCCAAAACTTCATTTACACGTTGATCGATATCTACTTTGTTGTAATTGGAAACTTTTAAGGGCAATGCCACATTTTCCCAGACCGTTTTTGCAGACATCAAATTGAAATGTTGAAAAATCATTCCAATACGTTGGCGAGTTTGAATAAGCTCGGAATGACTCAATTCAGCAATGTTTTGTTGGTGAATATGAATACTGCCTGTATTCACTTGTTCTAAGCCATTTAACGTGCGGAGTAGGGAAGATTTTCCGGCACCACTTTTACCAATAATGCCTAAAATCTTACCTTGAGGAATATCAAGGTTAATCTCTTTTAAAGCATGCAGTTTTTGACCCTGCGATTGGTAAAACTTATTTAAACCGCGAATTTTGATATGAGGTAGAGAAAAATCAACTTGTGATCCAAAACTCACCATTGTCATTCTCCTTACTTCCAGCCAGGGAACCAAAGTTTTGGCCCAATCTCAGCATCTAACACAGCTTTAACTTTTGGCGAGTTTTGATAGATCTCAACAAATTTCTTTAATTTGTCGCCCTTGTCCTGATAGTCGTCACGCACCACAAACAAAATCGCGTAACGTTTATTGGTATTGTCATCTAGTAAAAGTGCACTATCAGGGTCAGCTGTTTTTGCTAAGCGCAAGTAATGTGGGTAGCCAAAAGCCAAATCAACATCATCAATTGCACGGGCAGTCTGTGGTCCTTCAACTTCAATAAATTGCAAGTTTTTAGGGTTTGAAACCACATCTTTGAGTGCAGATAAATGATTGTTTGAATCTTTAAGCGTAATTAATTTAGCTTGCTGTAAAAGTAGTAGGGCACGACCTTGATTCACTGGATCATTTGGAATGACTACACGTGCGTTTTGTGGCAATTCATCAAGGCTTTTATATTTCTTTGAATAAAGCCCCACATGTGAGGCTGCACCCACTGCAAATGCCTTTAGTTTAAAGCCAGTTTCTTTAATCGCATTGTCTAAGAAAGGCTGATGCTGGAAAAAGTTCGCATCAATATCCCCATGATTTAAAGTAATGTTTGGTGTATTCCAGTCAGAAAATTCAACCAGTTTCACATTTAAACCTTGTTGCTTTGCTTCATCAGCAGCAGCTTGTAAGGTTTTTGCAAATGGTGGGCTAATGCCAATCACAAGTTCATTTGAGCCACTTTGACGGTGTTTATTCCAAAAGAATAAAGCAACAAAAAGGACTACAACGACTAAGCCTACGCCTAGCCATTTTTTAGAGGCTGTTTGAGCCATGTCTATCTCCAAATTTAAGCGGTTATTTCTTCAATTGTTGTTAGGTTTTTGCTGTTGTTATAGGGACTACATCGGAACGCTTGAACAGGGTGTTGTTCTGGTAATTGATCACCCCGATTAAAAATTTTGTTCCGCAGTGAACCCGTTTTATATGCAGTTTTATAGCGACCACGTTGTTGTAGCTCAGGAATAACCAAGCGAATAAAGTCGTGGTGAGATTCAGGTGCAACGGTACGTGTCAAATTAAAGCCATCAATATCTGTCTCATCTAAAAGATGAATTAAGTATTCAGCAACCTCTTCACCACTACCCACGATGAGGGGATAACGACCACCTAAAACATGCTGAGCTTTTAAATCATTTTTTGTGATTTGTTGCTCTTTAAATTTTTCTGTAATTGAAACAATACTGTTACTTTTTTGGTAAGGAATCGCTTCATCGTCGGCAAATTTACTTAAGTCGATACCAGTTGAACTCGCATAATGCGCTAAGCCAGCTTCAGGGTTTGCATACTGACGGTATTCATTCAGTTTCTGTACAGCCAGATCATGTGTTTCGGCAACAACAACGGTTATGCCAACAAAGACTTTAATGTCATCCGCTGAACGGCCTTGCTGTTCGGCAAGAGCACGAATCTTTTTCGCCTGTTCGCGAATTTTTTCGGGTTTATCCCCGCCAATAAATACACATTCAGCATGACGAGTAGCAAACTGCATACCTTTTGGTGAAGCACCTGCTTGAAATAGAGTGGGAGTGCGTTGCACAGAAGGAGACACCTGAAACACGCCTTCACTCTGGTAATACTTTCCATGGTGGTGAATGGTGTGCACTTTGGATGGGTCTGTAAAAACGCGCCGTGCTTTATCTTTTTTAACTGCATCGTTTTCCCATGAACCTTCCCAATATTTGTAGCAAAGTTCTAAAAACTCTTCGGCTTGTTCATAGCGAGCATCGTGGTCTTTTAAACCTTTTTGGCCAATTAGACGTTCTGCACTATCTAGATAACCTGTCACGATATTCCAGCCAATACGACCTTGAGTTAAATGGTCAAGACTCGCAAAGCGGCGGGCAAATTGATACGGATGCTCATAGCTTAAGTTCACAGTGACCCCAAAACTTAAATTTTGAGTGACTGCTGCCATAGCTGAAATGAGTGTAGATGGGTCATGGCTTGGAAGTTGAATAGACTCTTTTAAAGTGAGATCTATACCGTTTTGATAGACGTCATACACACCTGTAATATCGGCAATAAACAAGCCGTCAAATAAACCACTTTCTAAGGTTTTGGCTTGTTCTGTCCAATAGCTTAGTTCATTAAATCGGTGTGATTCATCACGTGGATGTGTCCATAAGCCATGATTGATATGTCCCACACAGTTCATATCAAAGGCATTAAGTAAAATCTCTTTTGCTTTGAAATCTGCCATTACAATGTCCCCCGACGAGGTGGTAAAACACCGTTAAGCACATAGTTCCCAATAAAGTAATATTTCCATCGTGCAGCATCATGCAACGTATGCACACGTGCATTGCGCCAAAAACGGTCTAGACCATCTTGTGACTGACTACCACGGCTTCCAGCAAGTTCAATCAGCTTAGACGATGCTTTGAGAGCTGTATCGCTACTATGAGCACGTACTTTGGCCACATCAATTGAAGCTTTTGCAATGCTTTCAGGCGTGGTTTCAATTTTTGCGGCATCAATTGATTGCGCTGCCTGTTTTAATAACACTTCACTTGCTCGTACATCTACGGCAATGCATCCTAATTCATAAATCGTTAAAGGATCTTGGTTTGCAGTTTCTACATTTGAATCGATCCACGGGCGGGCCTGATGCACTCTTTGTAAGCTTTCTTCAAATGCCGCTCGAGCAATGCCTACCTCAATTGATGCATGCATAATTTGGGCAAAAGGACCCACTAAGGTTGGTTGTAAAAATGCAATATCAAAAGGAATAACATCATCTGCATCGACAAAAACCTGATCAAATTTAACCGTGCCGCTACCTGTGGTTTTCTGTCCAAAGCCAGACCAGTCATCAACAAGTTTTAGTCCTTGTGAACCACTTTTTACAAATGCTAAATACTCTCGACCTGCATCGTCTAAAACTAAGGTTGGAATACGGTGAGCAAATAAACTTCCTGTGCAGTAAAACTTTTCACCCTGAATCAAATACCCATTTTCATGCGGACGGATATTGGTTTGTTTATGAGTTGAAGTTTTGGTTTTAAACTCAGCAAGGGCATTACCAAAGCGAGTGCCATTTAACACTTCGCCATATAAACGTTGTTTCTGAGCTTCTGTGCCTGTATTGCGCAATACTTCTAAAGCATAGAAATGGTTCTGTGGAATTTGTCCAATTGAACCATCGGCACCGCTTAAAAGTGCAATCACTTTAGCAACAGTATGACTGGAAACTTCAGCACCGCCATATTGCTTTGGCACTGTAATTGCCCAAAGACCTGATTGGCTCAAAGCATCGATTTCGGTATACGGTAGAATCCGTTTAGCATCTCGCTCAACTGCAGTTTTTCTAAATTGTTCAGCAAACTGTTTTGCAACTTCTAAAGCTTCAGCATCATTTTGAATAATGTGTGCTTGGCCAGATGCCGATGTTTGTTTTGTTTGAACCGATTGATATGAAGTCATGACAATTTCTCCTTAAATCCAAGCATGGCGGGCAGGGAAATGACCATTAAGGTAATAATTGCCAATGGCATGTAATTTCCAGCGAACAGGGTCGTGTAAGGTATGTACACGGGCATTTCGCCAATGTTGATCTAAATTGTGTTGGCTTAAGCTTGAACGACTACCGCCCAGCTCTAGTAGTTTTTCAGAGATTTGTAGAGCCGCATCATTGGCATAGACTTTCGCTTCTGCGACCAAAATTGAAGCTTTAGCTACTTGTTCATCAGTCACAGTTTGAAGTTGGTCAAGTTCATCTAAATATTCAGCAGCTTCATCAAGCAGTAGAATTGCAGCATCGAGCAAAATATTTAACTTACCCACTTCTTGTAGGGTGTAGTGTTCAAAACTGGCTTTTTCAACATTTGCATCAATAATTGGACGTGCTTTATGGATAGTCGATAAAGTATCGTCAAAAGCAGCTTCCGCTATACCTACATCAATCGCTACTTGTAATAACTGCGAATAAGCACCGCGATAAGTTGGGGTTTGCGTCAATAAGCGTTCATCAAAAATAAGCTCAGGATTAACTTCAACATGAGTTAATTTAACCGTACCGCTTGCTGTAGTACGCTGACCAAAGCCATTCCAGTCATTAATGACTTGAATGCCTTGAGCATCTTGGTTAACAATGACTAAAACGACATGGCCCTCAGGATGAATGGCTTTAATTGCAAGCCAATGCGCAAAACTTGTACCTGTGGAATAAAATTTTTCGCCATTTAAAATATATTTATCGTTTTCAATAGTAAGAGTAGTTTTTAAGGTTTTTGAGTCATGGGTATTTCGTTCGGGACCACCGTTGGCAAGACGTTTACCGGCTAATATTTCTGAAAAGATAAATTGTTTTTGTTGTTCTGTGCCCATGATTTCGATCAGGTTTAACAGGCTAATCTGATTTTGTGGAATCTGACCAACATTCGCATCGCCTTTACTTAAAATACGGAAAACTTGAGCCAAAGTTTTATTAGAAACAAAAGCTCCGCCGTATTTTTTTGCAATGCGAATTCCGCCTAAACCTTTTTGGCTAAAGCTTTCAATTTGCTCATACGGTAATAAGCGTTGTTGATCACGTGTATTACGACCCTCTAAAGCAAAATCAGCTACTTGATAAGCAGCATTAATCGCTTGTTGATCATTTTGAATGATTTGGACGTATGCCGTCGTTTTAGATAGAGAATTAGACATAATGACACCTTGTATTGCTGTCACTACCTTACAAAAAAAATATTTTTCCACTAAACGAGGACTTATGCTCAGCTTATGAATAAAAATGCAAAGCACTTTTTTTGATTTTTAATAGATAAATAGAGATATAGAAATATATTAAAAATCAATAAATTATGATTTTTATCTGTAAAATGAATAACTAAAAAGGTTTTAATATGAAAAAGAGCTATAAGTACGGTAAAAAAAGATATAAAAAATATAGACCTAACTGTCAGTGAAAAATGAGCACAATATCCATTGTTTTCATTAAAAATAGCTTCTAAAGTATCTACTTACCATCGACCATTTTTGTACATATAGTCAAATAAAAATAAACGTGGAGATTTTATGCGGGTTTTGTATCAGTTTCCTTTGTCCCATTATTGTGAAAAAGCTCGCTGGTTGTTAGACCATAAAGAACTTGATTATGTGGCTCATAACTTAATTCCAGGATTTCATCGTGCTTTTGCACAACTCAAAACAGGCCAAAATTTATTGCCTATTTTGAAAGATGATCATCAATGGATTGCTGAATCGACTAAAATTGCACTTTATCTGGATGATACCTATCCAGAGCACTCACTGTTACGTCGTGATGAACAATTAAGACAGCAAACATTAAAAATAGATAGTTTGGCTGATGAGCTAGGTATTCATGTCCGTCGTTGGGCTCTGGCTCACACTTTGGCACATGGTGACCATGCTTTAGAAATTATGATGGGTGAACAAGGCTATTTGCGTCAGTTTGAAAAAATCTCGAAACCCTTTCTCAAGACACTGGTAAAAAAGAACTATAAACTTGAAGAGGAGTTAGTGAGTCAGTCAAAAGAACGTATGGATGAACTCATAAATGAACTAAATAACTGCTTAATAGAAAATCAGGCACGTTATATGGTGGGTGATCGCTTAAGTCTTGCTGACATTTCTGTATGTTCTATGCTTGCTCCTTTATTGGAAATAAAGGGTACGCCGTGGGAACGCGAAGAGGCGGAAGATGCTTCAGAAGAGTGGAATAACTATCAGCAAAATTTACTCGATTTACCTCTTGGTCAGTATGTTTTAAGAATATATCAAACTGAGCGTAATGCGCGTGTAGATTGGCGCGGAATTTAAAGTCATAAAATGCCCTGAGAAAATCGGGGCTTTTTTTATCTTCCATAATTAATTTATTTATTCAGGTATTACTATCAATTTTCTAAATGATTTTTATCAGGCCATTTGTTTATATTATTGTACTAACTGAAAGACTTTTAACTCTATAAATTTAATTTTACCTAAATGTCTAATAATTTTAATTTTTATGATTTTTTGGAAAATACAATTCTTCTAAATACTGTTTTTAGGCAAAGTTAAGCCACTTTATTGTGCGTGTGTTTACATTGTAATCAATAATTGCCACATTTAAGTGTAAATAGATGAGCTTAATAATAGACAGAAGATTAAAACATAGATTAAAGTAGAAACATGTGAGCAGTTTTAAAGGTATTAATTCTGCAAAACAGATTGAATAAAATAAGTGAAGCAAATGGATGTGTCCTGCTTGGAAAAGTTGGCTCGATAATTGCAATTTAATAATAAATCACTCTATTGCCCTATATGAATGATTCTATAGATAAATAGAGAGAATGATCATCAAGGAGTTCTTATGAAACGTTCTGCAACCTCTCTCATTATTTCAACAGTTATGCTTTGTACGGTTGGCGCTACTTCTCAAATTCAAGCAGCAGATACATTAGCTAAAATTAAAAGTACCGGAAAAATCGTAATTGGTCATCGAGAATCTTCAGATCCAATTTCATATGTTGTTGCAGGTAAACCAGTAGGTTATGCAGTCGATATCTGTAACCAGTTTGCAAATGACATTAAAAAAGAATTGAAAATGCCTGGGTTAAAAGTTGAATACAAGGCAGTAACATCATCAACACGTATTCCTGAGCTTTTGGCAGGCAATATCGATATGGAATGTGGTACGACTACAAACTCTAAACAACGTCAGCAACAAGTTGGTTTCTCAACAAACTACTACGCAACTGAAGTACGTATGGCTGTTAAAGCGAGCTCTGGCATTAAGAGTTTAGCAGACTTAAATGGTAAGGCAGTGGTTACTACTCAAGGCACTACATCTGACAAATACATCAAGATGAATGAAAAAGGTCAGGCTGTTAATGTTCAAAATATTTATGGTAAAGATCATGCTGACTCTTTTGCCATGATGGCATCTGGCCGTGCTGCTGCATTTGTAATGGATGATAATATTTTAGCAGGCTTGATCGCTAAATCTTCTACACCTAAAGCGTTTGCAATTGTAGGACCGGTACTTTCATCTGAACCTTACGGCATTATGCTTGCTAAAGATGATCCAAAATTTAAAGCAGTTGCAGACCGCACTGTAAATAATTTATGGAAAACTGGTCAAATGGACGCTTTATATAAAAAGTGGTTCTTATCACCAATTCCACCAAAAAACACGAATTTGAACATGCAACAAAGTTCATCTTATAAGAAATTAAAAGCTCACCCAACAGATGCAGGAATCTAACTGGATCTTTTTGTCCTAAATTTACTTGTGCAAGTGTAAAAATTCATTTGCACAAGTGGTCTATTTTCTAAAGATATTAATTTAAGGGGCAAACATGTCAGTCGGCTCGCTAAACTGGACTATATTCTGTGCGGAGTCTAATGAATATGGTGTCGATAAAGCCGCATGGGCAGAATCAGTTTGTAAAGCTATTGGTAGCTCAAGCTACAATACTTATGCTGAGGCACCCACATGGTTACAAATGTTAGGTTCAGGCGTGTTCACTATGATTTGGACAGCTGTTATAGCCTTTCTTATCGCATTTTTATTAGGTTCTCTCCTCGGGGTAATTCGTACATTACCTAACAAACCTCTCGCATTTATCGGCAATTGTTACGTTGAAATTTTCCGTAATATTCCACTTATTGTGCAATTATTCTTCTGGGCCTTTGTTTTTCCCGAATTTTTACCGGACAGCTTAAGTGCAGGTAGTGGGGATGTAGTTGCTGGGGGGTGGTGGAAAAATATTTTGAATCAGCAACCTGCGGTTATTGGTGTTTTTGCATTGGGTCTCTACACGGCTGCCCGTGTATCTGAGCACATACGTGCCGGTATTAATACCGTTTCTCGTGGGCAGAAGTTTGCAGCTTCCGCTATGGGGTTTACGACAGCACAAAGTTATCGTTATGTCATTTTACCGGTTGCATATCGTACTGTATGGCCAACGATTACGTCTGAAGCAATGAACGTTTTCAAAAACTCAGCTGTTTTATATGCCTTGAGTGTGTTGAATTTCTTTGCTTATACGAAAACCATGCGTGAAGAAACTTCTCAGGACATTATCATTCTTATTCTCTCTACTCCTGTTTATTTAATTATTACTTATAGCATTAAGTTTGTGATGGCATGGATTGAGAAACGAATGGCTGTACCTGGCTTAGGTTCAGGAGGGAAGTAATCATGGATTTTTCTTTATTACAAAACCCTGATGTGATTGCAGCACTCAAAGAAGGTTTCACTTTTACGCTTACCGTAACGGTATTGGCAATGATGGGCGGTATCTTAATTGGAACCCCATTGGCAATGATGCGTTTATCTAGCAATGCTATCGCCAGCAATTTTGCAAAATTTTATGTTGATCTGTTTCGTGGTATTCCACTAATTCAGGTGATCTTTATTTTTTACTTTTTGTTGCCGAAAATTTTTGAGTTTCAATCTGATACCTATTGGGGGCCGTTGTTCTCAAGCGTTGTAACCTTTGCGATTTTTGAAGCAGCTTTTTTCTCGGAAATTGTACGTTCCGGAATTCAGTCTATTTCAAAAGGACAGGTCCATGCAGGCTATGCGCTAGGGTTTACCTATGGTCAATCAATGCGCTACGTGGTTTTACCTCAAGCCTTCCGTAACATGCTCCCAGTATTGTTAACTCAAACAATTATTCTATTTCAGGACATCTCATTAGTTTATGTAATTAGTGCACCAGACTTTTTAGGTCGTGCAGATACATTGGCTAATACTTATGGGCCTGAAACAAAAGCAACATTCTATTTAATCGTCGCTGTAGTGTATTTCTGTAGCTCGTTTGTGCTATCGCATTTAGTCAAACGCTTACAGCAAAAAATTGCCATCATTCGCTAATTGGAGATTTTAAATGCCAATGATAGACATCCAACATATCTCTAAATGGTATGGTGATTTTCAGGTTTTAACAGATTGCACGACGAGTATTGAAAAAGGTGATGTCGTTGTTGTGTGTGGACCATCTGGTTCAGGAAAATCAACACTCATTAAAACAGTAAATGCTTTAGAACCATTTCAACAAGGTGACATTATTGTTGATGGAATTTCGCTTAAAGATCCAAAAACGGATCTTGCTAAATTCCGTTCAAGAGTAGGAATGGTCTTTCAGCACTTTGAACTTTTTCCACACATGACTGTTTTGGAAAATTTGACGATCGCTCAGGTTAAAGTTTTAAAGCGCTCAGTTGCAGATGCTCGTGCAAAAGGATTGAAATATTTAGAGCGTGTAGGTTTACTCGCTCATAAAGACAAATTTCCTGGTCAGTTATCAGGTGGTCAGCAGCAACGTGTAGCAATTGCACGTGGTTTGTCTATGGACCCAATCTGTATGTTGTTTGACGAACCAACTTCTGCACTTGATCCGGAAATGGTTGGTGAAGTACTTGAAGTTATGGTGCAACTTGCACATGAAGGCATGACCATGATGTGTGTTACCCATGAAATGGGCTTTGCTAAAAGAGTATCTAACCGTTTAATTTTTATGGATGAAGGCAAAATTTTAGAAGACTGCCCAACGCATGAATTCTTTGATAATTTAGAAGCTCGCCATGAACGTGCGAAACTCTTCTTGGAAAAAATTCAGGCAATGCACTAATACCCTTAAAAAAGAGCCTTTCAAGGCTCTTTTTTTTAATCTCATTTCACTAGCAGTGATATTTTGCTAAGAGATTGATACTTGAATAGCTTCCCATATTAAAGGTGTGCGAGTAGAAAGTGTAGAAGGGTTTGCAGGTGCATTTGATTGGCAAAGTTGTTTTTAGCTGCCTTTAACCCTTTGTATTTTCAATGCAGAAGTAGTCGTATAGGGTATACTGTCCTTATTGTAAAATTCTGGCTGGAGATAAGAATGGAGTTGGACCGTTTTGATAAACAAATTCTAGAAATTTTGTCTCATGAAGACCTAAATTTGAATGAGCTTTCAGAACGGATCAATCTGTCAGTCAGTTCTGTACATCGTCGTATCAAGCACCTGATTGAAGCCAACATTATGGGCCAGCTTAAAAGGGAAATTAACTTTAGTAAGCTTGGATTTACTTTACATATTTTATTGCAAGTTTCATTAAGCAAGCATGATAGTGAAACGTTTGACAAGTTTCTTGCTGAAATAGAAGCAATTCCAGAAGTCACTAATGCTTTTTTGGTGACAGGGCAAAGTGCTGATTTTATTTTAGAACTTGTAGCGCGTAACATGGATGACTACAGCGAAATTTTGTTAAGACGTATTGGAAAAATTGACAATGTTGTTGCTTTACATTCAAGCTTTGTCATTAAAAAATATAATGTGTTTAACTGCTATAACTTACTTAATAAACTATAAAAAAACGCACCAGATGGTGCGTTTTCTTTCATTCAAATGTCTGATTTAGGCATCTAATTGAGCTAAAACCTCATCCGAGAACTCAACGTTGGTATAAACGTTTTGTACATCATCGAGATCTTCAAACATATCGATCATTTTTAGAATTTGTTTTGCTTGATCAACATCTGTAATTTCAGCTTTTGTAGATGGACTCATCACAACTTCTGCGTTGTCAGATTTTAAACCAGCAGCAGCGAGAGCATCTTGAACTTCACCAAAGGTCTCAGGTGAAGTAATTACTAAAATTTCATCTTCTGAAACTTCAATATCTTCAGCGCCAGCTTCTAAAGCAACTTCCATGATTTTATCTTCTAAAGAAACATCTTCAAAAGTAATCTCACCACGTTTAGTAAATAGATAAGATACAGAACCCGCAGTTCCTAAGTTACCATTTGTCTTACTAAAGCAGTGACGTACGTCTGGTACGGTACGGTTTAAGTTATCTGTCATTGTTTCAACAAGAACAGCAACACCACCAACGCCATAACCTTCGTAAGTTACTTCTTTTAAATCATCATTATCTTCACCACCAGCACCACGTTGGATCGCACGGTTAATGGTGTCACGTGTCATATTAACTGAGAGTGCTTTTTCAACTACTGCACGCAGACGAGGGTTGCTAGCAGCATCTCCACCACCAAGTTTGGCAGCAGTCACAATTTCACGAATATATTTAGTAAAAACTTTACCGCGACTTGCATCTTGTTTCGCTTTACGATGCTTAATATTGGCCCATTTAGAATGACCCGCCATGGACGTGAACTCCAAAAAAGAAAATGCAAAAGTGCTAGAATATTAGCATAGGCATGGTTTTGTTGAAAACTGTTGCCCTGCGTTTTGTTAGCCAATTGAATAAGAACAATAAGCTTAAGACCTAATGACTGAGATTAGGTCAAATTAAGTCCAATTTGATTTAGTTAATTTTCACATCTATATCAAATTGTGCATATAGTTCTTTAATTGTTTCCAAATCTTTTTGTAAATCTGTTGGATAAATTTTACCTAAAATCCCACCTTGTTTACTTCGAGCATTGGCATACATTAAAACGATTGGAACATTGGCTGCTTTAGCAATATGCCAAAAACCGGTACGGATAGGTTTGCGTTCTGAACCATCTTTAGCGCGAGTAGCTTCAGGAGCAATCACTAAGTTAAAAGTTTCATGCGTTTGAAATTGTTCAACCATCTGAGAAACAATATCTTTACTTGCTTTGCGATCAACTGGAATACCACCTAGCTTTTCTAAAAGTGGTTTAAGCGGGCCTTTAAAAAGTTCCTTTTTTATTAAAGTATGAATTTTTATATCTAAAATTTGGAAGAGAGCAATCGATAACACTGCATCTAGATTTGATGTATGTTCAAAGCCAATAATAACTTGTTTTTTCTCAAGAATTTTAGGATCTACATTGTAGGTCCAACCAACGGCTTTAAAGATAGAATTACCTAGAAATTTTTTCATAGATCAGTGCAAGTTGATAAATTTTCAGGATTCTAATATGAGTTTGTAGAAAAGCCTAGAGAAATTATGAAAGCTAAAGTAGGGCACCAAAATTAAGGATGAAGTAAGCTCTAAATTGTTTGAAAATTTATTTTTTATTTTTCTCTCAAACTTTTTATGAAAATAATAAACCTGAAGAATATTAAAACTATGAGACTTGCTGAGGGATCTCTTCATTAATTAAATATTCAATATATTGCCAAATCTTTTCTGGATTAATCAGGTTTTTATCCGTGGTGCCATCAATAATCATTCCATCAATAATAGAAATAATAATATGAACAAGAGGAGTAGGATTTTTTATACCTAATTGAGTGAGCTTTTCATGCAATAAATTAGTGAGCCATTTTGTATATTCGTAAAATGGTTCACGAATTGAAGTATATTGTTTAGATACTTCAATAAATGCTTTTTTAAATAAACATCCATTAAAGGTTTCGCTATTGATCCACTCAATATACCAATTAAAAATAATATGGATTTTTTCAAGAGGGCTGGCATCTTGATGTAAATTTAATTGTGCATTGATTGAGTTTTGAATATTTATATTCCGATGTTGCAAACACTCCATAATTAAATTTTCCTTTGAAGGAAAATATTTATAAAAAGTCATCTTTGCAACATTTGATTCAGCAATAATACGGTCAACACCAGTAGCATTGTATCCAATCTGATTAAATAAATTTAAAGCAGTATTTATAATATCTTCTTTTTTTGACATTACTATTCCATATAGTTAAAACTAATTATAACTTAATCTAAAATATTAAATTTTTAATACAAATTATGATAATAAAAAACTGAAATTGATTCAAGTTTATATTGTGATAATGATTATCATTTAATTGGATTTTTTTTAAATTTTCTATTTGATTTCGTATGATTTTACTTCTAATATTAATTAATGATGGAACATGTTTAAATATTAATTTAAGTCATTGTTTTTATAATAAAATATGTAAAAATCGGACAGGCTTTAATAAGTTTAATGAGAGCGGATATGCCTAAGAAATTTGAGAATTTTAATAATCCTAGAAAGAAAGCACTTGCAGGGATGAAGCAAAGCATTTCAGCCGAATTATGGGAAAAAAATTTAAACTTTTTGACCCGTTTGAGGGCGAAAATTGCTGAACACCCTGTATCTCATCATTCGGCAATTGATACTTTAAATAATGGCAAAATTAATAAAGAAGATTTAAAAAAAATTCATTTAGAATACCGTCACGCAATTGTTCAAACTTTCACCGATGCTTTGCTCATGGCACAATTTCAAACAAAACAATTAGAGCCAAGATTACATGCAGGTGCAAAAATGTATCCGCGCTTTCTTTTGAGTTTAAATATTTTTGATGAGTTTGGATTTCGTCCAGGTTTAGATAAAGACGGTTACTATCAGGGGAATCCTGAATATGCTCACTATCCGCTATTTGAAGATATATTGAATGATTTTGGTATTACAGAACAAGATCGCCTCACGTATCAACCCTCTGAAATTGCAAAGCAAGTCAGGGTGTTTTTAGAAAATGCTTATGATGACTATAAGGCTGTTTCAGCATTATTAGCAGTTGCAGAGGAAGAAGTTATTCTTTATAGCCCACCGTTACGTAAAGCCACCAAAGCAGTAGGTCTGGACGTGGAGGGTGGTGGTTATTACCATGTACATGGGATATCTGAGGATGAAAGTGCAGAAGCCGCAGATGATGACCATGAAGAAGACTTATGGTATGTCTTGATGCAAGCTTGTACAGAAGAAGATTATAACTATATTGAAAAGTTATGCTTAGAGTATTGTGATTTGTGGGAAAAGTTTTGGGATGCTCAATTAGAACATACAGAGCTGTTGCAGAAGCAAATTTTAGCTTAATAGAAGAGATAGGAATATTCAGTTTAGAAGAAGGTATTTAAAAGCAATTAAAACTTTAAGATAAAATAAACTTTACAATTTGTTAATTAAGTTTTGAATATTGTTTAAAGGAGCGGAAACCATTTTATTTAGATAATTATTAAAAAACCCCATAAACTTTTTAGTTTATGAGGTTCGAATTTGGTGGGCCCACACAGACTTGAACTGTGGACCAACGGATTATGAGTCCGCTGCTCTAACCAACTGAGCTATAGGCCCTATAAGTCAGAAAAGCTTTTAATCTCAAGGCTTTTCAGTGCGTGCAATACTAATCAATTTTTGAATTAAACACAAGTCATTTTCTGAAGTAGACGTAACGTAAACTCAAAAAATATTGTGATTTATTGGTTAAATATTACAAGCGATAGCGATTCTAGCGTATGTTTACTTCATGAGTAAAGTGAACTTAGTTATTTATCGATCAATTAGAGCTTATTTCAGTAGTTTGTCATGTTAGTGAAATAAATATTTTTTCAATTTGCATGATTAACTTATATAGAATGTCTTTGTTTAAAATGTGATCATTTTTGTATTTTATTTGTTTGTAGTAAATAATAGTATATTAGCTAAAGTTATACAAAATACTTAAATATAAACAAAATACAAATTTTGTATGTATTGAAATTAAGTTCTAAAATATAGAAAGCATCATTTTAAAAATCATATTTATTGAAAAATACTGTCTATAATTTTAATTTATTAGAATTTTAACGAAGTGGTTGTAAATGTATAATATTAAAAAATTATTCGGTAAAATAACTTAAGTGAGGTCTTGTTAATGATTTTAGAAAAAATATAAAATTAAAATTTTAGAATAAAGTTATGTCCAATTATATTGATAAAAAGTGTAATTGAAGTAGTAAAGCAATTACTTTGAAATATAGAAGTAATGAATAAATGTATTTCTAATTTCTAAATATGTGAATTTAATTAATTTAAAAATATAATATTTATTCTTTATTTGTTGGTTGTGTTTTACTAAAAATGGATAAGCTTTTTAGGGAAGAGAATGTAAGTTTTTATCATTGAAATAACCTTCTTTTTTCTAAAATATTTTCCATATAAAACTTAAAAAATGGGTATCATTATAAGAATGTAATTCTTTGTATCTAATCAATTTTATTCTTGACTAAAACACTTGGGTTTAATAAAGTATAAGTGTATTTTTTACAAAATAAAATATTATTGCTTAATCCTGAAATACAGTAAAAAGCCTACTTTTTGAGTAGGCTTTTTGCTTTTAACAATAGTGGTAAAAATAGTACAGAGTAATAAGCTCAAACTTTAAAGAAAATAGATTTAACAAGAATTGACCTCATAAAAATACCTATAAGTTTTTATGATTCACATATGAAAATTTATAAATTTTCTTGAATAATTTGAATTAGCTCGCGTGCTGCTTTAGGTAAAGGGCGATCTTGAAGCCAAATTAAATAGATTGATAGGGGTAAATGATTTTTTGTATTTTTAAAATCTAAAAGCACTAAATAACCTTGATCGATTTTTTCTTGGACTAGAGATAAAGGAAAATTTCCCCAGCCAAGTCCTGCTTCAACCATATTAATTGCTGTTTGTAGACTATTCGTTTTCCAGTACATTGCACCAATAATTGAACGGGGATCTGTCATTTCATGTTCACTACTCGCCACAACAATTTGTCTAATATTGATTAACTCCTCAATAGAAAACTGCTTTGATTTTTCTTGTAGAAGAGTATGGCTAGACGAAATAGTAGCCACTACTGTTTCAGTCATTACCAATTGTAGATTCTCACGCATTTTTATATTGAGGTCTGAACCTGCTAAGCAAAGACTAATTTGCTCTGTATAAAGTAAATTAACAATGTCATCTTGAGGCCCAGTAATAACTTCTATATTCAGCAAGGGAAATTTATCAGCTAACTTTTTTATTGAATTAAATAATAATTTGGTATTTACGTCTGAGACCACCCCAATCCGCAATTTACTTTCAAGTCCTAAAGATAGTTCATGGGCGTGAGTACTAAATAGCCTAAGTTGTTCAGAAATAATCCGTGCTTGAGGTTCCAAAGCTAATGCTGTGGCGGTTGGAATGACCTTACGAGGGGTACGCTCAAATAAGGTGTAACCCAATTCTGCCTCTAAATTAGCTACGGCCATACTTACTGCTGAGGGTACCCGATTTAGTTTACGGGCAGCTGCAGAGAAAGAACCTGTATCGAGTACGGTAATAAATAATTCAATATTTTCACTGTTAAAATTCATTTTGATATCAGTTGAACTGAAAGCTATTAACTTTATATATGATTTTGACTGAAATTAAAATATAAAGAATTAAGCAGAGTTTGTTGATTATGCAAGGTATAAAGCGTCGAATTGTATATGTATCTTCTTATGAAGTAATCGGAATGATTATTTCATCAGTAGGGTTAGCGATTTTGGCAGGTGATAGTGTTGAACATACAGGACCACTCTCTGTCATGATTACGACCATCGCTGTAACTTGGAACTTTATTTACAATATTTTATATGAGAAGTGGGAAGCCAGACAAAGCAGTAATGTCCGTACAGTTAAGCGTAGAGTGGGGCATGCTATTGGTTTCCAACTTACCTTAGTCTTATTTTTGATCCCTCTTATTTCGTGGTGGATGGATATTTCTCTGGTTGCTGCTTTTTGGTTAGATGTGGCCTTTATTATCATTATTCCTATCTATACTTTTATATTTAATTGGAGCTTTGATAAGTTATTTGGTTTGCCCACTTCGGCACAAGCTAAAGCTCTACAAGAATAGTCGCCAAATCATATTAATAAGCTATCAAGGTGATCAACTTTGATAGCTTGTTTAGTTTAATTATTTGATTTGATCAATCACTAATTGTTTTGAAAATTTGATTTGAGCTTTTTTGGCGAAAATATAGTAAATCAAGGCAGTAGAGATAAGGCCTACAAGCCACGATAAATCGATTCCTCCTAACATTGCCGCAATTTGACCTGTATAGAATTTACTATCAATAAATGGCAGTTGAATCAAAATACCTAAAAAGTAGCAGGTAATCCCAATCCGATTCCAACGGCCATACTTGCCATTTGGATCATAGAGCGCATCTACATCACATTCTTCTTTAGAGATAAAATAATAATCAACAAGATTAATGGCGCTCCATGGAATAAAAAAGGTAAGTAAAAATAAAATAAATGCTTTAAAAGCAGTTAAAAACGTATGCTCACCTATAATTGCGATAAAGGTTGAAATTACAACCATAGCAAGGACTATGAGTAATCTGGTTATTTTTGAGATTTGATTCGTCGATTTGAAACTATTCCAAACCGTAGCAATACACATAAAACTACCATAGGCGTTTAAGGTCGTCAGAGTAACTTTTCCAAAAGCAATACTAAAATATAAAAAGGTAACAACTAGAGCAATTGGATTCATGCCAACAACATATTGAACTTCATTTCCAACAAAATTGCCGTTTGCAACCTGAGCGATCAAAACACCTAAGCTCATAGAAATTTGTGAGCCAATTAAAGAACCTAAGCCGACAGCCCAAAAAACACGAGATGAAGATGTTTTAGTTGGAAGATAACGAGAATAATCTGCAACATATGGTCCAAAAGAGATTTGCCAAGAAGCAGAAAGTGAAACTGCTAACAAAAATGAAGACCAACTGAAATGACGTACGGCTAAGAGTTCAGAAAAATCAGAAAGTGCTAAGATTTGAGTCAGAATAATCACAAAAGCGATCAAACCAATAATACTAGCTACTTTGCCTACCAAATGAATTAAACGGTATCCAATCGTTGCGAATAAAATAATTAAACTTGCATAAATTAAGATGCCAGTTGTATTACTGACATGTGCTAGATGTGCAATTGCTTTACCGGCTAATACCTCTCCAGTTGCGGTAAAGCCAATATACATGAGGCAAACGAGTATGATTGGAATACATGCACCATATACCCCAAATTGCACACGACTTGAAATCATTTGAGGAAGGCCAAGTTTAGGACCTTGGGCAGCATGTAGCGCCATGACGGCAGCACCAAAACATTGTCCTACCAATAAACCAATAATAGACCAAAAAACATCCCCACCTAAAACAACGGCAAGAGCACCTGTCACAATGGCTGTGATTTGTAAGTTGGCACCGAACCATAGGGTGAATTGAGCAAAAACACCTCCATGTCTTTCATTTTCTGGAATAAAATCAATGCTTCGATTTTCTATGAAACTATTATTAGATTTCCCAGCCGATGAGTCCATTTCACTCTCCTTATCCTTTAAGAGTCACTCTATTCTTATTTATTCATATCTGTATAATCAAATATACACATGTATATACAAGTAATTTAAGAAAGAATCAAACATTTTTTAAAGTTTGAGCAATTAAAATTGACTTAAATTATTCATAGTTAAAAGAAAAATATTCGTTTGAGATTGTTTTTTTAATTTAAATAATAAAAAAACAATATATAAAAAGCCCTCTCTAGAGGGCTTAATTTTATGCATTTGCATCTAAAACCAGCTGAAAATAAGTAGGTAGTTCAGAAAATTGTACCAGTTGGGTTTTATCTTCTTGTTTGAAATAATATTGATAATTTGGAGTTTCTAAATGGTTATCTAGATATTGGGTTGCATCAGTAAACTGTGCTTTTGCAATAGGCTTATCTTTTTTGCATTTAATAATAACGGGGTTTACAGAGTTTAGTTTTACAGGAACACCATTTTCAAATTTAGCAGTTTCAATTAATAAGGAAATTTTGAAATCTCCGAAGGTTACACAAAAGTGTCCTCCATTTTCTGTCTTAATTTCTCGGTCAGAGAAAAGATCCTTAAATAAGTTCTTTAGCGATTCTCTATGCTTATCTAAGGCAACTTGAAATTCATGATCTCGTTGCTCGATCTTTTCTTGCTCTTCTTGTAGCAATTTTGCTTGCTTTTCAATTGTTGTAAAATCCAGCTTCATTTTAATATCTCCTTTGGTTGTTTTAAAACTATATATGGCAATCTTTTATTAAGTTTTAAAGAAACATACAGTATTTGTTACAACGGAATAATTAAGATGAGCTTTTGTATAAATCATTACCAAGGTAAGAATATATTTGAAAATATAAGAACTTAAAGAGATTATTGTTATTTTATATTTGAAAATGCTGCTACATATTAATGATAGATTTTAATGTAGCAGCATATTTCTTATTTTGTACAGTGTTTAGCCATAAGTGGAGTAGTTTTAATTTTTAAAAAACCTCCACTACTCATTACACCAAGCATCACCAAAGCTGTTCCTACTAACTGCCAGATATTGAGGGACTGTCCGGTAAGTAGAGCGATTATCATACTGAACACAGGCACAAAGTTAAAAAAGACAGAAGCGCGACCAGCACCTAACTTTTGTATGCCATTAAACCAGAATAAATAAGCAATCATGGTTGAGCAGATCACGACATATCCCATCGCTAAATGTGCATTTACAGGTGCAGAGGCAATGGCTAAAAGAGGATCTTCAAATGTCATACTCAACAAAACCAGTGTTATTGCTCCAAACAGCATAGAAAAAGTTGTTGTTTCTAGTGGGGTAGCATTCTTTACATAACGACGAGACAGCACATTTGCGAGGCAGAATCCAAATGCGCCCAATAATATAAATAGATCTCCAATGTCTATTTTTAGGTGAAGTAAAGTTGTTATATGGCCCTGACTAATCACAAGTAAAACGCCACTTAAGCCGAATAAAACGCCTAAAAATTTACTCGTGGTAAGTTTTTCACCATCTAACATGATTGTCATTAATAGGGTCATTAACGGTGTAGTTGCCATAATTAGAGCACCATTCACGGCAGATGTCGTTTGCAATCCATAAAAACAGCCTATGTTGAAGCCTGCAATTCCGATTACCCCTATAATCAGATAGATCGCTAGATTCTGTTTTAAGGCTGTCCATCTAAGCTGACCCGTTATTGAAAAAATTATAAGCAAACTTAGACTTGCAATCGAAAATCGTTCAGATGCAGCAGATAACGGAGGCATATGTTGAATAATATAAGACATTGCATTAAATGCTGAACCCCAAAAAAACATTGTTAAGACAACACCAGCATAGGCATAAGCCACCGTTCTGTTCATTGACAGGCTCCCATTAAGAAAGGTTTTATTCTGGGCAATTACATAAAGGTGTACAATTCCATATAAATACACTTCTAATGTGAAAATTTGCACAATGATTGATTGGGAAAATTTACATTACTTTTCAGTTTTTACCGAAGAAAAGTCACTGTCTGCGGCTGCACGGAAATTGGGAGTAGACCATGCCACTGTGTCTAGAAGAATTGCTCAGCTAGAACAGAACTTAAAACTCAAATTAGTTGATCGTAGACCCCGTACCTACATTCTAACTCCTGATGGCGAACGACTTGCGCAGGTGGTTGCTCGTATGATGGAAGAAACTTTTTCTATCGAACGTTTAACTCAGGCGGGCCAGCAAGAAGTCATGGGAAGTGTTTCTATTAGTATGCCTCCTTTAACCGCAGCGCATCTGATCATGCCTCATCTGGGTAAGTTTTATCGTGATTATCCGCACTTAAAATTGCGGGTGCTCGGCGACGTCCATTATGTTTCTTTGCAGCATAGTGAGGCTGATATTGCGGTAAGGTTCGGACGTCCTAAAGATGAGAATTTAGTAGCTCGTAAAGTTGGTGAAATTCCTTTTGGAATATATGCGGGGCCAAATTATTTAGCTTCAACAGAGCCTGAAAATTATGAATGGATTAGTGTGGAAGTCGGAGGAGTACATGGTCAAAAACAGCAGAAGCTAAAGGAACATTTAAACTATAAAGACCCAATAATGGTTACTAATCATCCTGAGCTACAGTGGAGAGCTGCATGTGGCGAAGTAGGGTTAGCGGTTTTACCTGATTTTTTAGGCGAATTTAGCAATTTGGTTAGATTACAAGATGATTATCCAATGAGTGCTGAAATCTGGTTAGTTACACACGAAGATTTACGACATAGTCCTGCTATACGTGTCGTATTAGATTTTCTTATGTCTTGCTTTGAGCCTTTTAAAGTCTAATTTGTGAACTATTTATTTATATAAAAGCTGCTGGAGTCCACAGCTTTTATATTGGGATAAATTTTCAAGCCAGTCTGACTTCTATTCCTTTACGTAAATTAGATTGGTCCTGATCGGAGTTTAAATCAATCTTGGCATACGATTTAGCAAATATGCGTCGAGCAGCAAAATTAATCGGTTTTTCTAACAACTTTGGTAATTTGATACCTAAGGGATTAGTTTCAGTCTGAGATACTTCAGTAGTGACCCGAGTTCCCATAATATAGTCAAACCAAGGTTTGGTAACACACCAGTTAGCATTTTGATTGCTTGTCATATGATGATCATAGTGCCAAGGGATACGTTTTTTTGCATATTCAGGGTCTAAATGAGCCTTTGAATGTACACGCCAATAATTCCACAACCCATAAT
Source organism: Acinetobacter pittii ANC 4050 (assembly GCF_000399685.1). Classification (GTDB taxonomy): domain Bacteria; phylum Pseudomonadota; class Gammaproteobacteria; order Pseudomonadales; family Moraxellaceae; genus Acinetobacter; species Acinetobacter pittii_E. The sequence goes on along the minus strand of NZ_KB976987.1, from coordinate 1,324,046 downwards.
AAAGCCCAGCTGTAAAAAAAGGTGCTACAGGTAAAAAAATAGTGGCAGCTCCAGCTAACCCAAGTAAGGCGGTTTTTTCGTTATACATTTCAGCATTTTTAAACATTGATTCAGCATAACCTTCATCTTGAAAGCCATTTAAACGAGCGCGCTTATGATGCGCGATATGGGTGAAAAATGGACTATTACGGTACTGACTTGGATATTCATGTAACCAAACTTTATGAAAGTACCATTCAAGACCATTTGCAACGAAAATACCTACAGGGAATCCGAGCATATTGACTACTTCTCATCAATTACAATTTAAAGCCATTGTAAAAGAAAGGAGATTTATCTCTTTGACTTAATAGGCAGCAGAATAATTGCCTTTAGAATCAATTTTACTGTTTCTGTTTGCGCTGGCGATATCCGCTTGGAGTTTCACCAGTCCAACGTTTAAAAGCCCGTGTAAATGCTGAGGGTTCAGAAAAACCAGTTAAATAAACAATCTGATCAATAGTTTCTTGCGTATGCGCAAGCAAGCGTCTAGCAAGCTTTTCTCGATGTTGGTTTAAAATTTTCTCGTAATTGGTGTTTATTGCTTGTAAATCAGCTCGTAGGGTACGTGGGTTACGATTTAATTTCTCAGCAATAAATGTTTGATCGAATTCCCGCGATTCGAGTAACCCATTGCTGAGTAAGCGCTCAATCGCATAAACAAGTTGATGTTTTTCTAAAGTTGATAGTTGTTGTTCAGCAATTGTTTCATGAATTTTTAATAATTCTGGTTCAGCTGCTGGTGATGTTTTATTTAATAATGCGCTAGGAAAAATTATAGCACCTTGTTTTTGATTTAAAATTACCGGGCAATTCCAAGCTTCTTGATAACTGTTAGCTGAAGCACCTTGTTGATACGGTAAGGTAATTTGACTAGGTCTAAACTCATCATTTGTAATATATTTAAAAAAATTAAGAAAAATACCAATTCCACATTCAAGGTAATGTCTTACAGGATGTTCAAAACCAACCAAAGTTGCTATATCTTTTTCAATAGTTAAAGAAAGGTGAAAGACATCGGTTAGAAGGGCCTGATACTTTAAAGCACGTTGTAAACCTTCACCAAAAGTAGAACTGCTTAAAAATAAATACTCAATAACTAATCCTCTGAAAGCAGGCATTTGGCTACCTACATGTAAGCCAATATCTGGGTCCTTACTTATTTGTTCAGCAGCTATCCAGAACCTTTCTTGAGTAGAGTTATTTCTACGAATATTTTTATCTGGCGGTTGATTGGGTAAATTAACGCTTGCGAATATAGAAGCGGCATCTAATCCCATCTGTTGCATAGTCTGATAGGTCATCCATAAAAAAATTCCAGCATCAGAAGAACTTTTTGACATATTTTTATAGTAATTACCCAGTAAATTATAGGATGCATTCAACCATGATTTTATGGTTAATACGATATTTTTAGAATTTATAATTAAGCATCAGGAAAGATACCTGCATCTTCGCGTGCTTGCTTTAAAGCTAATATAAAAGATAGCAATAAAAGTAGACCTATTAAGAACAGAAAAAAATCAATTTTACTAATTGCACACCCTATGCTGAAGGCTCCTAGACTTAATAAAATAATACATAATATTTTCCAAAAAATGAGCATGTTACGTTCTAGTGAAAAGCCTAAGATCTTGTTTGTAATTGAAGGGGATTTCTAAATTTATTTATGTTTTTTTTCTTATAAATTATGTAATTCTTTATAATTGTTATAAACATTAATTTTTAATATTTGAATTTAAGTTATTGAAATTATATTAAATATTTTTAATCTACTTAAAAATGGATCTTTTAAATTTTCTTAAAATTAAGTTTTTATTAATTAATAGAATGATAATTCTTTAGAAACACTATAGAATAGCTGTTTTGAAATTAAATATACTTTTTAAATTTATTTAAAACAATGGGTTACTTTATTTTTTTAACTTTTTAATAAAAAAAATACTTGATTTTTGAGCTAGATTTTGGAATTATAGTCAGGCAAATTGTGATCTATTTCCCACAATTTGTATTTCAGGTTAAGTGGTTATCACTAATGCTCATTTGCTATTTTCGCTTATGAGCATTTTTTTATGGAATTTTTTAATATAACTACAAAGTTTTAAAAAGTTAAAAATTTAAATTTTTAGCAACCTCTAATTTTTTATTTTTAATAAATGGTATACGGGTGAATTAATCATATTGAATAGTCACCGTTGCTGTTGCGGTAACTATACCTGCGCTCACATTAGTTGCTGTTTGATAGTAACGAGCAGTTAAGGGAATATCATATTCTATAGTTTGGTTAGAATTGACCGTGCCTATATTTTGTTTGGCTGTTTTTTGAATAGGGCTTTTAGCGCCATTCATATTCCATAGCAGTTCTATACCCACACCATTGGCTTTGTTTGAATTTGCAGCACTATTATTAATGACCTGATTATTGGTGGGGTCAGAGTTATAATCAAAACTTAAACTGATCGTGTTGCTCGTAGCTATACCAGAGTTATTCTCGCCGCCATTACATAAAATGGATAAGTTAAAACTCTGATCACCTTGTGTTGAACCAATCGCTTTAAAACCTGACTTCATAACATTAGGAAGTTGCACAGGGGTATCTATACCATTTTGAATTTCACATGATGAGGAAGCGATTAGAATAGGGGTATTACTTAATACGGTAGTGGTTAGAAATGGGCGATTCTGTTGCCCCGATACATAATAAGTACTGTAACGGCCTGCTACTAAGGCACCTGAACCTGTTGTCATCGCAGTTTTAATCACTTCCATAACAAAATACCCTGGAGAAAGCGTATAGGCTGTATTGGGTATCAATGTGCGTCTATATGGATAATATCCAGAAAAATCTGAAGCATCTGCAGCTTCACGATAAAGACGAATACCAATACCGGGAATATTGGTTGCATAGACATTATTACCTATTGGACTAATTGGATAGTTTAAGGGGAGAGCTGCAATAATTTGATCACTCGCACGATTACATGTTGCACTTGAGTTATTTGGAGAGATCGAAAAAGTATTCCTTTGTAATATAGTTCCTATAGGATCTGTCGGTTTTACAACGATTTTACCAATGTTCATTGGAATATCGACAGTGGTAAATCCTTTACTTAAAGTACAATTTGCATTTGTATGGTTATAAGCAAATAGACTCACCGCTAAAAATCCAATTTTTTTTAAAATATTATTCATTTACAGACTGCCTTTGACATAATAATTGGTTGGTTGTTATGCTTTATTTGATCGGTTATATCGTATTCAAGTTCGCATTTTTCTGTACTCTTATCTCCCCATTTCACATATAAACGGCCATGGCTTAAGAGTGTTCTTAAATAAATACGACTGCCTTGTGCGACAATGCCTATTACTTCGTTATTCTGGTTATATACCTGTGCGGCAAAAGGTAGATGTGAACCATCTAATGTTGTTGTATTAATAAAAAGTGCATAACCTTTTTTTGTTGAGAATTGAACTTTAGTGATTGAGCCTGCATAAGGTGCGATACGTAAGCTACTTTCAGCTAGCTCAACTTGTGTAGACATATTTTGCGGGTCAAGGCTAATGTCATTCATACGGTAGGGTGTAACATACGGAATAACGGCATACCCTTTTTTGTTAATGCTTAGCCCTGGCGTATTCCCGACTTGTGCTCCTGTCGCATCTGGCGCGTAAACCAATACCATTGTTTGAGCTTGGTCTGGACCAAATAGTAGTCCTTGAGAGTGTGCAACGATATTGCCACTTAAGTTAAGCATTTCTTGTTGATAGGAATCGGCATAACTTATTGAAGCGCCTATGGTTGTGTAGTTTGTTTTATAGTTACTATTAATATTGAGGTTTGTTTGACCCTGATCTTGACTAGAAATTGATGCGCCGTAGTTCAGACGACTTCCTGTAAACCCGCTTAAGCTTAAAATTTGGCTATCTTCACTTAGAACACTATTCAAAGTTAAAGAGGTTTTCTTAAAATCTAATGGAAAGGATAGGGACGCTAGGTATTGAGTATCTTGGCCAGCCCGCCCATCAGCTTGAGTAATTTCGCTATTAATTGCAGATAAACTATAAGTTAAATCTTTAAATTGATTGCTATAACCTAATTGGAACTGCTTATTAGGAGTAGATTGATTCCAATAATTTGTCCACGAGCCTACTAAATAGAAATTTCCCCACTGGTTTGGAAGGGCTTGATTCAAAGTAAGTTGGAATTCACTTTTTTGTTTGCCTACTGAAAAACTATCAATATTTTGTTGTTGTAAGTCTCGAATTAAAATTGCATCACGCAATTTGAGATAGTTTTCTGTTGAATAACGATAAGTTGCTAATGTTAAATTGGTATGCGTTGGAGAAAATAGCTTACTATAACTTAAACGATAACTTTGCCCCGCCATTTTAGGCTGTTGAGCAAATTCGGCATTTGAGTGAGTGACATCGAAAGAAATAGCTCCAATTGGTGTTGAAAAAGCTGTACCTAATAATACAGAGAAATATTGTTGTGCCCCTTGAGCTGAACTATAAGCCGTGAGGTAATTATTAATTCCTCGTTGATATTTACCCTGGATTAACCATGGAGTTAATTTAACGTTTGAATCGCGAAATTGTCCTAAAGTGAGTGAATATCGACTCATTTGCGGGCGCAGCATTTCAATGACAGAAGCATAGGGAATAGCGAATTTCTGAATTACGCCATTAGATTCAATTACCGAAACTTGTAGCTCGCCTCCAAATCCTGTTGGATAGAGATCATTAATTTCAAAGTTTCCAGGCGGTACTGTTGTCTGATAGATTAAGTTACCTTGTTGTCTAACCTCGACTTTTGCATTGGTTTTTGCATAACCTCGGATTCTTGGAGCATAACCCACCATACTATTTGGAAGCATTCGGTCATCACTTGAAATATTTACGCCGCGATAGGGTAAGGAGTCGATAAAATCACTATTAGTAAAATAATCTCCTAAGGTCACAACACCATGAATTTGGGGAAAGGCCTTTTGTACATATGTATTTGTTGATGTATAAGAAGAATTATTGGATTGAGAGTTGGACTGGCTTTGCCATTTCCATTGTCCATTATGGCGAAACTGCCAACTTGCTAAATTCGCTCCAAGATTAGTCCCCATAAAAGCATATGTATTTTCACGCTGTTCATTCACTATTCGATATGCTGTTGCGTTATAAGTTAAAAAAGCCGCGTTAATACCGCGATCCCACAAGTGTGGATCGATATAGCCCTGCGCATTTTTTTCTAAGACTGATTGCGGAATTGAAATATCAAGTCTTAAACGGGAACTATCAAATAAATAAAAAGCATTATCTATCCATGAAGCGAGAGCTTTGCACGAAGCCGATGAAGTAGAAGCTTTTTGACTCAAAACATCAGCTTTTACACCATATTCAAATAACATGGCTTCTGTAAAACATGTTTCAGCATTTGTGTTGGGAGTTAGGGCATTAAATTGCATGCGCCGCTTACCTAGCCATTGACCATTAACATAGACATCTAAGCTGTATTCACCAGGTAAGATCGGGTTTCCGTATTTGAAGCGAGCTATATCAATTTTTTGTGCGTTACCGACTAAGAAATTACTATCAAATTCGGCTTTTGAGAAATGTGAAACATCAGTATTGTTTTCAGCATATGCAGCCACAGACATGAATAACGTAATACTTGATACGATGTAACAAGTAAAAGGGCTTTTTAAACATATATAAGGTATAAACCATTTAGACATAGTTTTAGAGCCTATTCATGATAGGTAGTTAAATTTTCTTAAGTAATACAGTGAGGTTAGAACTTTATTTGGTGCTCAACTCGTCCACCGTAATCATTGATATATACAAAACTCATATCTGCTAAGTTTTTATTTTTTAGTTTTATTTTATCCTCTGAAAAAGGGGCAATCATTATACCTTGCTGTAATAAGTCTGTTTTATGACCTTCACTTGTTTGAAAAATTGAAGTAATAGTGAGGAAAAACGGCGTAGGATTTTTTATTGCTATATATTGATCATTTATTTTCCATTCGACTTTGTCACTGAGTTGATCAACATTTTCTTTTAGGTCTGTAGGACGATAAAAGAATTTAATTCTTGAGCGAACAGCGAGTTGCAAAAAATTATTAGAGGTAGATGTGGCTTGGTCTTTTTGTTGAGTTTTCCCTTCTGGTTTAGGAGGTATATCTAAAACATTAAGCCAAAAAATCGATTCTTGTTGCTGGCTAAGTTGAGATGAGGTTGGTAAAGCTGTAATTCTTAAGGTTTGTCCCTTAGTTGCTTCTACCCGCGAAATCGGTGGTGTAATAATGAAGGGGACATTTGCTTCATCTGGTGTTGACTTGGCATTGCCATCATCAATCCATGCTTGGACAAGAGACGGGGCAGTACCGTTATTACTCAGTTGTAATGTGATTTCACGTGCATTTGAAGGATAAATGACACGTGTACCATGTAAAACAATTTCAGTATGACCTGTAGTAGTTAGTACTGCCTGTAGGCAAACTAATCCCCAAAAAAATTTACGACCACGAAAAAGCATGAGTCATATTCTCAATAATAAATAATAGGTAGGAGATAGCTTCTATTCATGAATAGAAGCTTCAATTTTAATTTTATTGATAAATAATCGTGTATTTTACTTGTGATGTTACCGTACCAGCAGTAGAAGCACCTGTAGCATAATATTCAGCATAATAGTTAAGGTCAGCACTACCACCTGCTGAAACATTTACCCATTGTGAATTAGCCTGTGTTTCATTGGTGCTTGTAGCAAGTACAGGAATCACAGCATTATTACTGCCAAGTAATTGAATATTCACATTTGCTGCTGCACCAGAGGTGGCTTGGTTTAATAACCGACCCGTATTAAAGTCAACGGTAGCACCTGGTTCAAAATAAGTTGCAACCTTACCTGCAGCGGCACAGTTCGTTAAGTTAATTTGAAAAGGCGTACGACCAGCCACATCACCTGCATTCTTTAAGGTTTGAGATGAAACGGTAGGTAAGTTGATTGTTAAATTTTTATCTCCAGTATCAATAGTACAAGTATTATCCGTAACAAGACCATTAATAGTAATTGTGCCATCTGCAGCTTGTGCATTTGCTATATTTAAGAGAGAAACAGCCGCCATAAAAATAAATTTTTTCATAAAATCCCCAGAATAGCCCTTTAAAATAAAATCCATTACTTTTCAGTAAGTTTATTCTGATTAAGTAAGGCGAAGGAAATATATCACTTTTCAATCAAAAAACAAGAAAAACATTATATTTATATATATTTTGATCAATTGATTTTTATTAAGAGGGACTAGGTAAGATATTTTTTATCATTTGGTAAAATAATTAACTACTATTTCATTAAAATAAAATTAAAAACTTAAAATATTTAAGTGTTTGTATTTTATTAAATTAATTTAAATTTAAAATATTTTTTATTATAAAATTGCTAAATATGGTTTTAAGTTGTTGTTTTTACATATTAAATTTATTTTTTATTTAACTTGTGAAATAATTTATTTTTTTAAGAATTTTTTAAGATTCAATTCCTACTGTTTTAGTTGTAATTTAATAAAAGATAATCTGGAGTTCAGTTCCATGAATAGTATGAAGTATAGCTATAAACCTAATTACTTTTTCTTTGCTCATAAATTAGTTTTATTTTTAAAGGATTATCTCATTAAGCATCCGACGGAACAGCAAACAACCTTTAACTTGCAAACGATTTATGACATCTTTAGCCATGATCTTGCTTCGAGTACGACGAACCTTGAAGGTATTTTAAATATTGCAGATGAATATGTCTTTGAAACAGAAGATGGCTTACTTCCACTAATCAGTAAGCATTCAGTCAATCTCAAAAATCATGTGCTTTCTTTAGAATTTTCACCTCAAGCTTTGGCAAGTCTATTGTCGGGGCGTTCGTTGGTAAATCCTAAAGCAGCTTAGATTTTCTTTTAAGGTAGAGTGAACTCATATAAAATTCATAAAATTTATTTTTAAGAGTTATTTATGAGTAAAGACTTTAAAGCTTTAACTTATATTGCGGATGATAATATAGCAGATACAGTAACTTGGCTCTTACACCATCAAGATGTTTTTGATTCTTTTAATTTTGATGTGTTGAGCCAAGAGTTCACAGTAACGCACGCGGCCGGCAAAGATATTATTCGAGTCGGAACTTTCCTGAATGCCACTTACGGGATATTAGTAACTTCTATATAAATGAAAAAAGCCCTGAATGATCAGGGCTTTTAAATTTTTAAGTGTTAAGTTAAGCACTCATTGCATCTACTGATAAATCGGCAACCGTTGGTTTTGGTTTTTCAGCAGTTAAACCTAATTTATTAAATAAAGCTTGGTCTTTACCTTCACCAGCATTTGGTGTGGTCAGTAATTTATCGCCAGAGAATAACGAGTTTGCACCAGCCATAAATGCTAAGGCTTGGTCTGAATCACTTAATGATTCGCGCCCTGCAGAGAGACGGATATAACTATGTGGCATGATAATACGTGCAACAGCAATAGTACGGATCCATTCAATGACATCAAGCTTTTCAACATCGGCTAAAGGCGTTCCTTCAATAGGAACAAGCATGTTGATTGGCACAGATTCAGGGTGAATTGGTAGGGTAGCGAGTTCATGTAATAAACCAATTCGGTCTTCACGACTTTCGCCTAAACCTACAATACCGCCACTACAAACTTTCATACCAGCTTGACGAACATAATCAAGTGTATTTAAACGATCATCAAAAGTACGGGTACTAATGATGTGAGAATAATACTCGCGAGATGTATCTAGATTATGGTTGTAATAATCTAAACCAGCAACTTTTAGGCGTTCTGCTTGGGATTGGTTAAGCATACCTAAAGTCATACAGGTTTCCATACCCAATGCTTTAACTTCGCGTACCATTTCTAAAACATAAGGCATATCACGCTCATGTGGGTTACGCCAAGCAGCACCCATACAAAAACGTGAAGAACCTGAATCTTTGGCAGCTTTCGCTTCACTAATCACTTTTTCAACAGCAATACGTTTTTCTGCTTCTAATTTTGATTCGTAATGTGCCGATTGTGAGCAGTATTTGCAATCTTCAGGACATTTACCCGTTTTAATAGATAAAAGGGTACTGACCTGAATCGAATTGGCAGTGAAGTGCTCACGATGTACTTGCTGAGCCTTGAAAACTAAATCCAAAAAAGGTTGTTCATATAAAGCTTGGATTTCTTCACGATTCCAATCATTACGTAGAGTCATTGTCATATCCATGATGATGGCATTAATTCACTACACATAATCATACAGAATTCGTATTAAAGCTATAGGGCAAAAAACATCATTTTTTTAATTTGATGACTGAACTTGGCTGAGTTGTTGTTCAATTGCCCAATCAATATGCACATTGACAATTTCGTCATGTAAATTCTTGCCATTTTGTAGCTGATCTACAATTTCTTTTGAATAAGATGCGTTGCCTAAACCGATGGCAATATTACGTTTAAATGATTGATAACCTGTCCGGCGAATAGGGCTACCTTCTGTATTGGCTAAAAAAGTGGCTTCATCCCACTGCCAGATATCAAGCAGACTAATATGATCTAATCCATGCCTAGGGTTGAAATCGGTAATTGAAGCTTTTTTCGCAAAGCTATTCCATGGGCAGATTAACTGACAGTCATCACAACCAAAAATTCGATTACCAATTCCTGCACGTAATTCCTCAGCAATAATTCCTTTATATTCGATAGTTAAGTATGCAATACAACGTCTGGCATCTAGCATATAAGGTTCAACAATCGCTTGTGTCGGGCAAATATCAATACAGGCGCTACAAGTACCACAATGTGCTGTTGCCGGTTCATCAAAAGGTAAGTCAAGGGATGTAAATAGCTCGCCTAATACAAAAAAAGAACCTGATTTTTTATGAATAAGTAAAGTATGTTTGCCTGTCCAACCCATTCCAGCACTTTCAGCTAATGATTTTTCAAAAATAGGTGCCGAGTCTGCAAAAGGGCGAGATTCAAAATCGCCGACTTTTTCACGAATCCTTGTCGCTAAGGTTTTCAATCTACCACGCATGACTTTATGGTAGTCACGGCCACGTGCATAACGGGCGATAATGGCCGAGTTTGGTTCGAAAGGTACATATCGTGGTTTTGGAGATTCCACAAGATAATTCATACGGACACAAATAATACTTTTTGTGCCAGGCACTAATAATGTTGGATCAGCTCGCTTTTCTAGATTTTCTTCTAAATAGGTCATGTCTGCATGATAACCACGTTCTAGATACTCCAAAAAACGTGGCATTTGCTCTTGAGCATCTGGTTTGGCAATGACACAATCAGCAAAACCTAATTCTAATGCTTGAGCTTTGATCCATGCTTTTAATTCATGCGGATCAAGTTGTTGCACTGCAATGCGTGATGTGTCGGAAGATGTCATAAACCAAAATGCAAGAGGATAATAATATGCAGGCGGTAGTTTATCATAGCGATGATATTCGAGCATGGGAGCAGCGTTGGTTTGCTGCACAAAACTCTTCATTAGGTTTAATGCAACAAGCAGCTTGGTCAATTGCTCAACAGCTTATTGAACTTTTTAAAGATCAGAGTATCAATAATATTGCTGTTTGGTGTGGACAGGGCAATAACGCGGGTGATGGTTACTTTATAGCAAGTTACCTTAAACAAGCTGGATTTCAGGTTGAAATATTTGCGGCTCAATTGGGCGAGTCAAATGATTTACATTGTGCAGCGCAATTCGCTAAAGAAATGAAAGTCCAAATTCATTCAAACTTTGATGTGGAAAGAACATTCGATTGCCATATTGATGCGTTATTTGGCATAGGGTTAAATCGCGAATTAAATAGTGATTGGCAACAAGCGATTCAAAAGTTTAATAAACAAGTAGGCCTAAAAATTTCGATTGATATACCGAGTGGTTTACAAGCAAATACAGGACAAGTCTTACCTTTCGCAGTGAGAGCTGATCATACCTTTACCGTTTTAGGGCTTAAAGCAGGATTATTCACAGGACTAGGTAAAGAATATGTAGGAAAAATTCATTTAATTAATCTAATTCCTATAGACCACGAGTTGAAACCTGTGGCTTATTTGGCTCCCACAAATATTAAACTTCCTCAGCGTATGGCATTTGGGCATAAGGGAAGTTACGGGCATATTTTAGTGATTGGTGGACATGAGCAAATGGGTGGAGCAGTCATTATGGCTGCTGAAGCTGCCTTTCATGCAGGTGCAGGTAAAGTGACGGTGATTTGTCATCGTAATCATCATCAAGCTATTTTGTCACGGGCGCCTAATATTATGCTTCGTGATATCAATGGTTTAAATGAAAACAATATTAAAGATATTTTATCTCAGGTCGATGCAGTATGTTTTGGAATGGGGTTAGGGCGTGATGAGTGGGCTAAGCAAATCTATCAGCAATGGTTTAATTTGTTAAATCAGAGTACGCACCTAGAAACTGTTTTAGATGCAGATGCTTTGTGGTTTCTAGCAAAGCAACCTGAAAAATTGGGTACACATATTTATGCGACGCCTCATCCAGGTGAAGCGGCTACCTTACTTGGTTCTTCTACAGCGCAAATTGAAAATGACCGCATTGCTGCAATTTATGCATTACAACAAAAATATGCAGGCCAGTGGGTACTTAAAGGTGCAGGTAGCCTAATTTTAGAGAATAACTTGTATATTTGTACACAAGGTAATGCTGGAATGGGAACGGGTGGAATGGGTGATGTGTTAGCAGGAATGATTGCAAGCCTAAAAGCCCAGTTCCACCAAGATATTGCGTTACATGAGATTGTTACCCTTCATGCCCAAGCAGGAGATCTTTTAGCTAAAAATGGTATGCGTGGCTTGCAGGCTTTTGAAATGAATCAGGCAATTACTCAAGTGGTAAACCAATAAATTTTTAACGTCTGCGACTGCTAGAGCGGCTTCGCCCACGTGCCATACCACCTAAGGCATTTAAAACAGACAGTTTACTCATACTTCCCGATGCATGAGCATGGCAAATAGCGGCAGCAAGAGCATCGGCTGCATCGGATTGAGGCTTAATCGTCAAATTAAGTAATCGCATGACCATCATTTGAACTTGCTCTTTATCGGCAGCGCCATAACCAACCACAGATTGTTTAATTTGACGGGCAGTATATTCTGCAACTTGTAAATCTAAATTAACTAATGCGGCTATGGCAGCACCACGAGCTTGCCCCAGTTTTAAGGCAGAGTCTGGGTTTTGAGCCATAAAGACTTGCTCAACCGCAGCTTCAGTAGGGCCATGAAATTTCACAATGCGCTCAACGCCAGCAAAAATACGTTTTAAGCGTTCTGGCATTTCTTGAGTTTCTGTTCGGATTGTACCGGCATCAACAAAACGCAGTTTGCTACCATCTTTTTCAATGATTCCATAACCTGTTAAGCGTGAACCTGGGTCAATTCCAATAATCAATGCCATGTGAAGACTTATATAAGTAATTTAGAGAGTATTGTTACATAGCCAAAACGGTTATGCATAAGTAATTTAAAGAAAGCCGTGATGAATGGTTATTTTTCGGTTTTTATCTTACCCATCTATATTGTTTAAAATCATTTGATGTAATTCTATTTTAATGGAATACTTATCTATAATTTTGGAATTTACGTCTATGGTAGATGGAAGATATAAATATACGCATTGCGCAGCAAGTACGTGAACTACGTCTAGCGCGTGGATATACGCTAGATGTTCTTGCTACCCGATGTCAGGTAAGCCGTTCTGCAATTTCACTCATTGAAAGAGGTGAGGCAAGTCCAACAGCGGTTGTCCTTGAAAAACTGGCAAATGGTTTAGAGGTTCCTTTAACTCAGCTATTCGCCACCTCACAAAATAATCAGTCACCACAACCTATAGTTCGACGTATTCAACAATCAGAATGGAAAGACCCTGAAACAGGATATATTCGCCGTCAAGTCTCTCCTCCAAATTGGAAGTCTCCATTTCAAATTGTTGAAATTGAATTTCCAGCTCATGCCCGAATTACTTATGAAATTAATGAAACCTATAATGTTGTACAGCAACAGCTTTGGGTAGTTGAAGGGCAAATTGATATTCAATTAGGTGAAGCTTGTTATGCTTTAAGTAAAGGGGATTGCTTAGCAATGCAACTCAACCAACCTGTTATATACACTAATAATTCAGCTCAAATCGCTCGCTATATCTTAGTCGTCTCTAGTCAACTCGTATCTGCCGTTAAGGAATCTTTATGATCTATTCCCTCAATTCTAGTTTTCGTTTAATTGATTGTAATGAAGCAGAACATGCAGCGGCTATATTAGAGATACTGAATGAGGCAATTATTAATTCTACAGCACTGTATGATTATGTACCGCGCTCAATTGATTCAATGAAAACATGGTTTTCAGTCAAAAGAGAACATGGTTTTCCAGTGATTGGTATTGTGGATGAGACAAGCAAGTTATTGGGTTTTGCGAGTTGGGGAACCTTTAGAGCTTTTCCTGCCTATAAATATACTGTTGAACATAGTATTTATATTCATCATGAACATCGTGGCAGCGGATTAAGCAAAATTCTAATGCAAGAATTGATTAAGCGCGCTCAAGAGGCCGATCTACATGTATTGATAGGTTGTATCGATGCAACCAACCAAGCGAGTATCGGTTTACATGAAAAAATGGGCTTTATCCATGCAGGTACTTTTAAGCAAGTAGGTTTTAAATTTGGCCAATGGTTAGATGCTGCTTTCTATCAGTTAAATTTAAATACACCACATACGCCAGTTGACGGATAAATAATAAGGTTTTCAAATTTCAAGTTTTAAAATAACCCAGCTTATAAGGATGAGTATAAGCTGGGCTATAAAGTTCAAATTATAAAATACCTAGCTGTTCTAATCCTTTATAAGCAATTTCTTTTCGAATAGAACTAGGTGTTCCTTTTTTCATTTCTAAATTGAGTGAGAACGCTACAATTTCTCCTTGTGGTTGAACGACCCAGCCTGTTAACCAGCCCACTTGAGGCTCCACATCCCATCCCCAACCGCTTTTAGCGTAAATTTTACGTCCGTTTTTTTCTTCTACGAACACCATAGATTGAACTTGTTCTTGTACATTTTTGCTAAAGGGAAGAGTTTTATGTGCTAATTCATAAGCAAACTGTGCTTCCTGTTGAGGCGTAATTTTGAGTGGACCGATAAGCCAAAAATTATCTACTTTTGAACCAATATCAGCATTACCGAAACCAATACGCTTGACCTCTTTGGACATAAGATCAAGGCCAATTCGTCGAGCTAGTTCTTGATACACAGGAATAGCAGAAGCTTTCATGGCATCACCTAGAGTCATATCCTTTTCCCAATCAGGAAATAAACGCTTTTGTCCATCCCATTTGAACACTTCAGTGGTTGTTGCTTTATGATGTTCAAGACCAATTAGAGCATTTAACATTTTAAAGGTAGATGCAGGGACATATTCAGTTGATGCCCTTTTTAGATCATTGCCATAAATTTCCTCTGTATTTCCGCGCTTAATAACCAAAACACCTGTGGTCTGTGCTTGATCAAACAGTGATTTTATTTCTTCTGAATTTTTATGAGTAGAAATAGCGTGTATTTGGTGATGTTGTACTGTATTGAAAGAACATGCTGACAAAAATATGGTACTAATGGCAAAGAAAAGAGCTTTTTTAGTCATAAGGCTATGTAGGTTTAAAAGTATTATTCTTTAATTTAACTTGAATAGCGGTGCTTTTAGATAGAGAAAGTGTAAGCTGTTTGCGTGAGCCATCACTTAAATATCATTTTTAACCCTTTAAAAGCCATATATATTCAAAAAAGCTAAGACTTTTTATTTGACTAAAAACTGCTTGTGAGAGAGCTATACTGTTTAAATAGAGTAAAAAATTAAAATCTGATAAAAGTCGCACTTGATAAACCAGATAGAGCACTCATTAATAATAAAGCATGTTTGTTTTTATCGAGTTAAAATCAAATGTACTCTAGTATTGCAGACTCTGGCTGATTCGATAGGGTTGGGGCAAATAAAACTGCAATGAATTTTCTTTTTGAGATAGATAAAGTTTTACATGAATTTACTTCTTATTGTAGTTCTGGGCGCGATTGTTGAAATTGCCGTATGGATTGGCGTAGCACAGTTCATCAGTGGATGGTATGTGTTCTTTTGGTTCATTTTTGCTTTCTTTATTGGTTTGGGGCTTATTCGCAGAAGTACTGCTGGTATCATGCCTCAATTACAACAAATGCAAATGACAGGCCAGCTTGGTAATGATCCGGCAGTAACTAAAAAACTTGCTTACGCTTTTGCAGGTTTCTTATTAATGTTGCCAGGTCTTGTTTCTGATGTGTTAGCTGTTTTAATTCTGATACCTGGTGTTCAAACTGCTTTCCGTAATCTAGCAATGAAAACTCTTGCAAAGCGCCAACAAGCTATGATGGAAAAAATGATGGGTGGTATGGGCGGTAATATGGGCGGACAAAACCCATTTGCTGATTTAATGCGCCAAATGCAAGATATGCAGAATCAACAAGGTGGAAGTAGTCAAGGTCAATACCGTGATTCAAGCATTATTGATGGTGAAGCTAGAGAAGTTACTCCAGATCATAAGAAAATTGAACATAAAAATAAGGACTAATAGTTACCTTATTTAAAGGCCTAAACCTCCAGAGTTTAGGCCTTTTTTATTTTGAGTAGATATATATTATTTATTTAGAGACTCTTCAGTCCCGCTAAGATCTTTTTGAGCCAATTCAGTTTGGTCTTCTTGTGGTTTTGTTGGAGGTTGATATTTGTTGGAAGTTAAGGCAGTTTGCTTATTTTCTGATTGTTGATAACCTCGACTTCGGTTGGCTCTTTCGCGAAAGCCACCTTTATTAATGAGCTTTGTATGTGACATGCATTTGCCTCAAATGTGAGATTATTCGCTTATTTTAACAAATTAGACAAAATATCAAAATAAGAAAAATAGTCCTATAAAAATAATATTTAACTTATGTTTTTGTTTTTAGGAAATATTTTTTAATTGACTCAATTGTTCATCTAGATTGAATTATCTTTTCATTTCACATAGGATAAATATAAAGGATGTATAAATTAAAAAATGTAGCAAACCTATTAAAACAACAACGGTTGAAATGAGGGAAGGAGGGTTACCTATGCTATATCAATACCATTGTGCGTGTTGCGACAAAGTTGTGGCATCAACAGATAAATCATGCCCATACTGTGGCTCACAACATATTCGAAGTCCTTATGGCTTATGGATGTTTTGTGTGATGGCTTGTCTAGCGGTTGTCGTTGTATTTAAAGTTGTCCATATCTATATCCAGAACCATCAAGATACTCCTACGCAGTCAACATTACTTGATGTGTTAAATCAGGATGATAAAACGACAAGACAATAAACTTTGATTACAGCTATAAATGATATGGCGTCAAGGATGATTGCTAGAAGACTAAACCCTACATACCATAGAGTTTTAAGTATAAAAAAGCCCGCTCAATCGCGGGCTTTTTTATGACAGCATATTAGAGGCCAGCAGCATCTTTAAGGGCATCAACTTTATCAGTTTTTTCCCAAGTAAATGCAGAGTCTGAACCTTCACGACCAAAGTGGCCATAAGCCGCAGTTTGTTTATACATTGGTTGAATAAGGTTCAACATACGAGTAATACCAAACGGTCTTAAATCGAAGTGGTCACGTACGAGTTGAATAATCAACTCATCAGAAACTTTTGCTGTACCAAAGGTATTAATTGAAATCGAAGTAGGTTCTGCTACACCAATGGCATAACTCACTTGAATCTCACATTTGTCAGCAAGACCGGCAGCTACAATATTTTTTGCAACGTAACGACCTGCATACGCAGCAGAACGGTCAACTTTAGATG
The DNA here is from genome assembly GCF_000399685.1 of Acinetobacter pittii ANC 4050. Classification (GTDB taxonomy): domain Bacteria; phylum Pseudomonadota; class Gammaproteobacteria; order Pseudomonadales; family Moraxellaceae; genus Acinetobacter; species Acinetobacter pittii_E. The sequence goes on along the minus strand of NZ_KB976987.1, from coordinate 1,307,082 downwards.
GGTCTTTACCAGAGAAAGCACCACCGCCGTGACGAGCCATACCACCGTATGTATCAACAATAATTTTACGACCTGTTAAACCACAGTCACCTACAGGTCCGCCAATTACGAACATACCTGTTGGGTTAATATGGAATTTAGTAGCTGCATGGAACATTTCAGCAGGGATGATCGGTTTGATAATTTCTTCAATAACCGCTTCTTTAAGCTGGCTTTGAGTAATTTCAGGATCGTGCTGAGTAGATAAAACAACAGCATCTAAACGTACAGGCTTGCCATTTTCATATGCAAAAGTAACTTGGCTTTTTGCATCTGGACGTAACCATGGAAGTGCACCTGAACGGCGAAGTTCAGCTTGACGCTCCATTAAACGGTGAGCATAAGAAATCGGCGCAGGCATAAGCACGTCTGTTTCACGGCTTGCATAACCGAACATTAGACCTTGGTCACCAGCACCTTGGTCTTCAGGTTTTTGACGGTCTACACCTTGAGCAATTTCAGGTGATTGTTTACCGATCATATTGATTACAGCACACGTTGATCCATCAAAGCCAAGATCAGAGTGGTGGTAACCAATACCGTTAACAGTATTACGAACAACAGCTTCAACATCAATATTAGCAGTCGTTGTCACTTCACCTGCAAGTACAACAGCGCCTGTTTTTACCAGTGTTTCACAAGCAACACGTGCGTATGGGTCTTCTTTTAAGATTGCATCCAAAATAGCGTCGCTAATTTGGTCGGCCATTTTATCGGGATGACCTTCGCTTACAGATTCCGAGGTAAAAACAGCGTACTCGCGCATGAAAGTCCTATCTTGGTTATTTCAAAAGACATAATATGTTACATCGACTTGAGCTTGAGGACCAGTTCATACTGACTAAAAAGCATGAATTTATTTCATTTATAGTGTGTTTTAATTGATAAGTGTATTAGTAAAATTGATATAGAGAGTTGTAGTTTAAAGTATTTATATTTTAACAACTTGTTGCTAGCGTATTTTTTAGACATGTAAATCAATAAAAAGATGCTATCTGAAAATTTGGACTTTAAAGAAAACTAATACGATCAGCTTATGCAAGATGAGGGTAATATTTTAACTATATATCAAAAACTAACAGGGGAAATACTTTGAAATTTGAGTACTCTGCAGAGAAATGAGCATTGTTTTATATAACTTAAAGATTCAAATGTTTTTTGTGTAACCAAGAAACGGTTAAAAATAAAGAAATATACCTTGTTGGGGTTTACCCTAAGCCTTTTTTTTAAGACAATATAGCGGCATTGAATGGTTATTCATCTTCTTCTTTTCATCAATCTATTAAAATTGGATTCTGATCTATGACGACCCCTTTAAACGAACGTCGTATTGCAAATGCAATTCGTGTATTGGCAATGGATGCTGTGCAACAGGCAAACTCAGGGCATCCAGGTGCTCCAATGGGGATGGCAGATATTGCTGACGTCGTCTGGCGTGAGTTTTTAAATCACAACCCAACAAATCCACAATGGGCAAACCGTGACCGTTTCGTTTTATCAAATGGCCATGGGTCAATGTTGCAATACGCTTTGCTTCATTTAACAGGTTATGATCTTTCAATTGAAGATTTAAAACAGTTCCGTCAATTGCATTCTAGAACTCCTGGTCATCCTGAATATGGTTATGCACCGGGTGTAGAGACGACAACTGGTCCTTTAGGTCAAGGTATTGCTAATGCTGTTGGTTTTGCTTTAGCAGAAAAAACATTGGCTGCTCAATTTAATAAAGATGATTTAAAAGTTGTTGACCATTTCACTTACTGTTTCTTAGGTGATGGCTGTTTAATGGAAGGTATTTCTCACGAAGTATGTTCTTTAGCTGGCACATTACAACTTGGTAAATTGATTGCTTATTATGATGATAATGGTATTTCAATTGATGGTGAAGTAGAAGGTTGGTTCAGTGATGATACAGAAGAGCGTTTCAAAGCCTATGGTTGGCAAGTTCTTCGTGTAGATGGTCATGATGCTGATGCGATTCGTCAAGCGACAATCGAAGCAAAAGCTGAAACTCAAAAACCAACAATCATTATGTGTAAAACCATTATTGGTTTAGGTTCACCAAATAAACAAGGTAAAGAAGACTGTCATGGTGCGCCATTAGGTAAAGATGAGATTACTTTAACTCGTGAAGCATTAGGCTGGAACGAAGAAGCATTTGCTATTCCTGCTGATATATATGCTGCATGGGATGCGAAAGCAAAAGGTAGCGAGTCTGAAGCAGCTTGGAATGCGGTATTTGCACAATATCAAGCAAAATATCCAACTGAAGCAGCTGAGTTACTTCGTCGTATTAGTGGTGATTTACCGGCAGAATTTGCAGCTCAAGCAGATGCTTTCATTCGTGAAACAAATGCGAAAGGTGAGACAATTGCAACACGTAAAGCAAGCCAAAATACATTACAAGCATTTGGTCCTTTATTACCTGAATTGTTAGGTGGTTCTGCTGACTTAGCGGGTTCTAACTTAACACTTTGGAAAGGTTGCCAAGGTATTCAAGAAAACCCAGCGGGTAATTATGTATACTATGGCGTACGTGAATTTGGTATGACTGCAATCGCTAATGGCGTTGCATTACATGGTGGTTTCGTTCCTTACGTTGCAACATTCTTAATGTTTATGGAATATGCACGTAATGCAGTACGTATGTCTGCATTAATGAAACAACGTGTAATTCATGTTTATACACATGACTCAATTGGTCTAGGTGAAGATGGTCCAACTCACCAACCGATTGAACAAATTGCTTCATTGCGTGGTACACCTAACTTAAATACATGGCGTCCTGCAGATACTGTAGAAACAGCAATTGCTTGGAAATCTGCTTTAGAACGCAAAGACGGTCCTACAGCACTTATTTTCTCTCGTCAAAACTTACCATTCCAAACACGTTCTGAAGAACAAATTCAAAACGCTGCAAAAGGTGGTTATGTACTTGCTCAAGAAAAAGGTGAATTAAAAGCAATTATTATTGCAACTGGTTCTGAAATTTCTTTAGCAATGGAAGCTTATGCACAACTTGAAGGTGTGCGTGTAGTTTCTATGCCATGTGCAGAAGAATTTATGAAACAAGATGCTTCATATCGTGAAGCAGTATTACCAGCTCATATCCGTGCGCGTGTGGCAGTTGAAGCAGCTCATGTTGATTACTGGTGGAAGTTTGTTGGTCTTGATGGCAAAGTAATTGGTATGACAACTTATGGTGAATCTGCACCAGCAAAAGATTTGTTCCAATACTTTGGTATTACAACTGAAGCTGTTGTTGCAGCAGTAAAAGAATTAACTGCTTAAATATTAGAGTAGTGTAGAAAAGCGCTCCTAGTGGAGCGCTTTTTTTATTTAAAATTTTAAATGCTAAGTTCTGTTTGGATATTAATTTGAGAGGTTAATAATTTATGAATAGGGCAGTTCTCGGCAACTTTTAATAAGCGCTTGTGTTGATCTTCAGTAAACTCACCTTTAAGTGTGATTTTTCGTTCGATATTATTCTGGCCTGCTTGTGGGTCACCATTGGGGTTTAATGCTAAATCCACTTGAACATGATCTAGCTTAATACCTTTATGGTTTGCATACATTTCTAATGTAATGGTGGTACAAGCACCTAAAGCAGATAATAAAATCTGAACTGGGTTTGGAGCAGTATCTAGGCCACCTTTATCAGTTGGTTCATCTGCAAACCATTGATGACCTGAAGGATCGGTGAGAGTTACTCGATATGGGGTAGAAGTACTTTGTGCTTGAGCAGTATTAGCCATGTTTTACCTTATTATGAATTAATAAATTTGAAGTAAAAATGAAATTCTAGAATTCGAACACGGTATGACAGTACCGCTATTTTATAATATTAGTTTTAAATAATAACTGTAACGCTTTTATTGTTGCATGGATGAAACATATCGTTTTATAAAGAATGGTGAATTAAATTACTTGATGTATACACTAACGACTATATCAATAAAGGATACGAAAAATGCATCTTAAAACATTAAGCTTCGGTTTGGCAGTAGCATTGGCTAGTTCAGTTACTTTAGCTGCACCAGTAGACTACAAAATTGACCCAACACATACAGCTACTGTTTTCTCATGGAATCACTTTGGTTTTTCTACTCCAAGCGCTAACTTCTCGGATATCCAAGGTGTAATTAAAGTTGATAATGCTAAACCAGCAAATTCGTCTGTAAACGTAACTATTCCTTTAAGCAGCGTAAATACAAACGTCCCTGCTTTAGATAAAGAATTCCAAGCAGAAGCTTGGTTTAATGCGGCTAAATATCCAAATATTACTTTTAAAAGTACTAAAGTTGAAACCAAAGACAAAAAGCACTTTAAAATTACTGGTGACTTAACTGTTAAAGGTGTAACTAAGCCTGTTGTACTTGACGCTGTTTTAAACAAGCAAGGCGAACACCCAATGGCGAAAGTTCCAGCGATTGGCTTTAATGCTACAACTTCATTCAAGCGTTCTGACTTTGGTTTAGGTAATTACGTTCCAAATGTAGGCGATAAGATCACTGTAAATATTACCACTGAAGCAACTGCTGCTAGTGCAACTAAAAAATAAGTTATAAGTTTTCTAAAAAAGCTCTCAAATATGAGGGCTTTTTTTATTTAGGCTGATTCTTTTTTATCCGGATCTATAAATACTAAAGGCGCTGAAGGATCGATATTTCTTTTCTGAGATTTTTCTCTTAAGAATTGATAAGTAGGGACTTTCCTTTTTGCTTGATCACGTAATTTCTTTTTAATATAAAGCACCAGAGCAAAACACGTGGTGGCTACGGTCAGCATCATGCCATTCATATAACTCATGATTGAGCTTACATAACCAATGGTCGTTAAACGATGCATCATCCGTTCAACTTGGGTACTACTTTCAATGCCGGTAATTGCCCAGCTACATAGATGTTCACAGTTATTAATAATGAGATGATAGTGATTTTCGTGCATACGCGAACGCATGCGGCGAACCACAATTTTTCCCTTATAACGAGGTCTGTCATATGAACGGACGTGTATTATTTTGCCATGTGAGAATGCATCTATTGAGGTGATTTCAATTGGACGTTTTTTGATGAAATGAGCTAATCCAGAATAATGGATAACTCGACCTCTCCCTGCATATATACCATGATGGCTATAGCCGAGATGCTTTACGATGAGGTGAGCCCCTAAAGGGTAGCGTTTATTCGGTTGTTGCATGCTTACGCTGATCCAATAAAGTGTAAATGGCTTTTATTGAAAAGCTGCTAAATATTATAACCAATATCAGCAATTTGGAGTGTATTGATTACGTCGAATGAATGAGTTTGATGCATATCCAATCTATTTATATTTCTTGTATATAATTTAGTTGCTTAATATGAAGGAAAAATGTCATGTCAGGTGTTATTCAATGAAATGGGTAGTTGGGTGCTTCGCTTTGTATGGGCTTTTGTTTCAGGCCGCATATGCTATAGATTACCAGCAGGTTCAAACGGTAGAAGGTGATCAATACGAGGTAGTTTCGGTCAACGATTTTAAAGCATTGCGCTTATTTTTAAAAAATCCTCATAATCACCAATATTACAAAAGCTTTAACACTATTCAGGAACAATTAAAACAATGTGAGCAACTTAGCTTCGCAATGAATGCAGGAATGTTTCATTTAGGATTTTCTCCAGTAGGGTTGTATGTTGAACAGAAGAAGGTGATCCAGCCCCTAAATAAGAATAAAGGGTTTGGAAATTTCTTTTTACAGCCGAATGGTGTGTTGGCTTGGAATAAAAAGCAGGCCTTTGTTTTAACTACACAACAATATAGTCGAAAAAACTTGAAAGTTGATTATGCAACTCAATCAGGTCCTATCTTAGTTATTGATGGAAAGATAAATTCCCTTTTTTTACCGGATTCCCAATCAAAGAAAATTCGTAACGGTGTTGGTATTCGAAATAATAAACTCTACTTTGTAATATCGAAAAATAGCGTGAATTTCTACAATTTTGCCGAGTTCTTCCAAAGAAACCTTAAAGTAGAGCAGGCTTTATATCTAGATGGCTCTATTTCTAGTTTATATGTGCAAAAGAACAAGCGGAATGATCACCAATTTGAATTGGGGCCAATGGTGGGCTGGGTAGATCAATCGAGTTGTGGAATAAAGTGAAATGAAACGTAAAAAAGCCAGTACAAGACTGGCTTTTTAATTAATGAATAGATGGTTTTTGAGTGACTTCATTTAACTCTTTTCGGCTATAACCACGGGAAATAAGAACTCTTTTAATTCCCTTAATGACATCTTCATCTGTTGCTTGTGCTAGTGCACTTAGAAGTTGTTCATTAGTTTTACATGAGCAGTCATTTTCAACACAAGCAGTCTGGTTTTTATGCTCGTTATGCTGTTGATCTGCTAAGAACAGCTTTTGCCAAAAACTCATAGAGCCTTCATATACAACCTAACATAGCTCGAAATATAGCCAATTTAAAATAAAATACAAGACTCTATAAGTGATAAATCCACCAGTTGAACTCGAGAATTTTCGATAGGAATGTTTGAGTTAAACGAAATTATGACACACAGATGACTTGATATTTTTTGAAAATTTAAATACTTAAATAAAAAAACTTTAAAAAATAAGGAGGTATATAACCTCCTTATTTAAAAATTTACAATGAAAGATTTTGTTTAAATCTTCTCAAGTAAAACACCAGACTCTACATGATGTGTATAAGGGAACTGATCAAATAAAGCGAATTTAGTCACTCGATGAGTTTGACTTAGTGTTTTTAAATTTTCATATAAAGTGTCAGGGTTACATGAAATGTAGATAATACTTTCAAAACCTTGTAAAAGTTTTAAAGTCTCATCGTCAATTCCTGCGCGTGGAGGATCTACAAATACCGTATCAAAGTCATAACTTTGAATATCAATATTTGCTTCTTGTAGACGACGGAATTCTCGTTCACCTTGATAAGCCTGAGTAAACTCTTCAGCAGATAGACGTGCTACCTGAATATTATCAATCTGGTTCTGTTCGATATTCCATTGAGCTGCATAAACAGATGATTTTGCAAGTTCAGTAGCCAGTACTCGTTCAAATTTTAAAGACAGTGGAAGGGTAAAATTACCATTACCACAATAGAGTTCTAATAAGTGTTTTTTCGATCCTTCAGCTGCATCACATGCCCATTGCAGCATTTTTTTGCAAACTTGAGCATTAGGCTGGGTAAAGCTACTTTCGATTTGTTTATATTTAAAAGAACGATTTAAAATTTCGAATTCTTCAACGACGAAATCATCGCCAATAGTAATTTTCTGGCCACGACTACGGCCCATAATTTTAATATCTAATTTTTCAGCAAGCGCTTTAGCGGCTTGTTCCCATTCCTGATCCAGTTTACGGTGATAGATTAAGGTAACTAACATTTCTCCGCTAAGAGTTGCGAGAAAATCAGCTTCAAATAAACGATTAGAAAGCTTAGGTTCAGCTTTAAGTTCTTCCAAAAGTTTTGGCATTAAATTATTGATGCTTTGATCTGCAATAGGAAATTCATCAATACGTACAACAGTTTTTTGCTTGTCGTCATCATTACGCTCAAACATGGCATAGAACATATCATTTTCTGTGTGCCAGATACGAAATTCAGCACGCATACGGAAATGTTGTTCAGGTGATTCAAACACTTCTAATGTAGGTGGTGTAAATTCAGAAAATTGAGTAGTAATGCGGTCAATTTTAGCTTGAAGTTGTTGACGATAAGAAGAGGTCATAGACAATGAAAATTTAGACAGAATCAAATAGTGAATGGTATCAAAAAAATTGAACTTGCAGGAGCCAATTTTAACCAGATATTTATAAGAGAAAGGAATGCTTAGACTAGGGCTGATTTAAAACGCGATTAATAAAATCTGATTTTACTGCTCTGTATTGATCGTGATCTAAATGGCTACACTGTAATTTTAATTGATTATATTCATTGACCAATGTGGGTGACTCTATAAGCTTATTTTTAAATGTTAAGAAAAATGTGAATATTGAATCTGATACTACAATTTGAAAAGCAACGTCATCGTTGTTGAGTGACTCGAGCATACAAAGCTCATGTGTTCTAAGTGTATTTGGCTTTTCGATAAAGTTGAGTGTTTTTAGGCGTTCAATTGCGCATTCAAATTGCTCAGGCATAACTTCAATATAAATATCTAGATCACCTTTAGAAATTGCATTTGGAATAGCGGATGAACCAATATGCTCAATTTTGGCAAATGGTAGAAGGGCGCAAATAGCTTTGTGATATGAATTAAAAAGTTGAGCGCATCTTTGTTGATATTTTTCTGGTTCTAAAAAGACCATTATTAGAATCTCGAATTGATAAAGTTTATATATTTAAGAATAGATTACTTGATTAAATAAAAAAGCCCAAATACTGAGATTTGGGCTTTTTAGAAAGTTAGGTATTAATCAGTCATTGTCATTAAGCTTGCGTTACCACCAGCTGCAGCTGTATTCACACTAATTGCACGTTCAATCACTAAACGTTCAAGTGGAATAGTTTCATTCGGCTCAACATGGGTAATACCAACGATTGCACCAGAACGAGTAGCAATCTCTTGCTGTAATGAGAAGATCTCTTCGCGATTACCATGATGTAAAACTGCATCAAAATCATCTGATGAGATGTTTTTAACTGTAGTAATTGCGGCAAGCACATCTTTTGGCAATGTTTGTTTGTATTTTGCCAACAATGGACTATTTGGCATTACGGCCGCTTGGCTGCCCACTGCAAAAATTGCGAGCAACTGATGCAATTGATTTTGTTCTGTATCAGCGATTGAAAGAACACGATGACGCGGCAAAATAATATATTGGTTACTTTCCCCAGTAGGGCCTTGTAACTCATAGAATTTACCAACACCAAATGGTTCGATATCACAATTAGCTTGCGGTAAATGCTGTTTCGCCCAATTTTGTAAGCTCTGATAAACCTCACGGTTAAAGCCTTCAAAAGCAGTTTGCTCAGTCTTCATGGCAAATGGTGTTGCCAATACTTTGTTTGAACAATGTTGCATTAAGCGATACATGTAAAGCGGACCGCCAGCTTTTGGACCTGTACCAGATAGACCTTCACCACCAAATGGTTGAACACCAACAACAGCACCAACAATATTGCGGTTGATATAAAGGTTACCCACTTCAGCATGCTGAATGACTGTTTGGATGGTTTCATCAATACGGGTATGTAGACCCATTGTTAAACCATAGCCTTTGGCATTAATTCGTGAAATGAGTTGTTCAAGCTCACCATACTTATAGGTAATGATGTGTAAAACTGGACCAAAAACTTCGCGTTGTAAGTCATCAAGATTAGGAAGTTCAATCGCTGTTGGTACAACAAAAGTTCCTTTATCTAATTCATTCTGGCTTGTTGCACCGAACATCAACTGATGTACCGGATAGCCTTTAGACTTCATTTTTTGAATGTGCTGGTCAATCGTTTGTTTTGCTTCGTCATCAATAACAGGACCAATGTCAGTTTTTAAAATTGCAGGGTTACCTACGATCAACTGTTGCATTGCACCTTTAAGCATTTTAATCACGGTTGCAGCACTGTCTTCTTGTACACATAAAATACGTAAAGCAGAGCAACGCTGACCCGCGCTATCAAAAGCAGAACTTACAACATCAAGAACGACTTGTTCAGTTAATGCTGATGAGTCCACAATCATTGCATTTTGACCGCCAGTCTCTGCAATGAGAGGAATAGATTGGCCATTATCAGATAAACGTTTCGCAACAGTCTTCTGCAAAATTTTTGCAACTTCAGTCGAACCTGTAAACATGATGCCATCGATACGGCTATCTTGGCTAAGCTGAGCACCGACTGTCTCACCGCGACCAGGAAGTAGCTGTACAGCACCATGTGGAATACCGGCTTCCCATAAAATCTGAACTGCTTGAGCTGCGATTAATGGCGTTTGTTCAGCAGGTTTAGCAATAACACAGTTACCACTCACTAATGCTGCAGCAATTTGGCCAGAGAAAATTGCAAGAGGGAAGTTCCATGGGCTAATACAAAGTACCGTACCTAGAGGCTGAATAGCTGTATTTGCTGGTAGGTTTTCAACTTGAGTTGCGTAGTAACGTAAGAAGTCTACAGCTTCGCGAACTTCTGCAATCGCATTGGCATAAGTTTTACCGCTTTCACGGCAGAGTAAAACCATCAATTCTTGAATGCGGCTTTCCATAAGGTCAGCTGCACGTTTTAAGTATTCAGCACGCTGCTCTTTAGGTGTATTTGACCATTCAGATTGTGCTTGTTCCGCTGAGCTAAGTGCAATTTCGACATGCTTAAGATCAGCTTCTTGTACATAACCAACAATTTCATCATTTTGTGCTGGGTTTGTAATTGCAACAGAATGACCTTGCTCTAATGAATCGTTATTTGCCAATAATGGATGGCTTTGCCAAACACGATTACGTAATTCTTGAGCTGTGCTATCTAGAGCTGCAAGTGGAGCATCATTTGCTAAATCATAGCCTTTAGAGTTTTTACGAAGTGTTCCGTACATATCTAAAGGTAGAGGAATTGATGGATGTTTTAAACCAATCGAACCTTCAAGTTTAGCTGCATTACGAATATCGTAAATTGGAGACTGAATAAGATCATCAACTTTAAGCGTTTTATCAGCAATACGGTTAACGAATGAAGTATTCGCGCCATTTTCAAGTAAACGACGAACTAAATAAGCCAACAAAGTTTCATGGTTACCAACAGGAGCATAAATACGGCATGGCACGCCTAATTTATTTTGCTCGCGTGGGCCCACAACTTGCTCATAAAGCGGTTCACCCATGCCATGTAAACATTGGAACTCATATTGACCAGCATAATATTTGCTTGGATCAGCTAAATGATAGATTGTTGCCAATGTTTGAGCATTGTGAGTTGCAAATTGCGGATAGATAAATTCTGGCGCAGCAAGTAATTTTTTGGCACAAGCGATATAAGATAAATCTGTATGTACTTTACGAGTGAAGACAGGGTAGTCATCCATACCTTCGATTTGCGCTTTTTTAATTTCACTATCCCAATACGCACCTTTTACAAGACGGATCATGAGACGCTTTTGGCTGCGTTTAGCAAGGTCAATAATGTAATCAACTACGAAGAAACAGCGTTTTTGGTAAGCTTGAATAACGAAACCAATGCCTTTCCAGTTTGCAAGTTCCGGCTCAAAGCAAAGACGTTCAAGTAACTCAAGAGAAATTTCTAAACGTTCAGATTCTTCTGCATCAATATTTAAACCAATATTGTATTTTTTAGCCAAAAGAGCGAGTTCAAATACTTTGCCGTAGAGTTCTTTATGAACACGTTCAATTTGCGCACGTTGATAGCGAGGATGTAAAGCAGAAAGCTTAATTGAAATACCCGGGCCATCATATACACCTTTGCCATTAGACGCTTTACCAATTGCATGGATGGCTTGTGTGTAATCATTAAAGTAACGTTCAGCATCATGTTCGGTTAAAGCTGCTTCACCCAACATGTCATAAGAATAGCGGAACCCTTTATCTTCAAGCACTTTGGCATGGTCTACAGCTTCTTCAATGGTTTCACCAGTCACAAACTGTTCACCCATCATACGCATTGCAACGTCAACGGCTTTACGAATAATACCACGACCACTACGTGCTAAAAGGCCAGTAAGTACACTTGAAAGACTAGTTTGCTTTGGAGTTTCCATCAGCTTACCAGTTAACATGAGACCCCATGCTGCAGCATTTACAAACATTAAGCTGCTTTGGCCAACGTGTTCTTTCCAGTTACCTTGATTGATTTTATCTCGAATAAGCAAATCACGTGTTGCTGAGTCTGGGATACGAAGCAAAGCTTCGGCAAGACACATGAGTGCCACACCTTCTTGTGAAGAAAGAGAGAATTCTTGTAATAATCCTTGAACAATACCTGCTTTACCCGAAGAGGTCTTACGTTCACGTAAATTATTGGCAAGATTAAAAGCAAGGTCATAAATTTTATGATCTAAATCATCAGATACCGCAGCAGCTTGTAATAGCTCTTCTACAGCTTCCGGTTCAGCACGTCGCCAAGCTGTATTGATGCGTTGTTCAAACTCACTTTTATCGTTGAATTCGGTGATATAGCCTTGGTGAGATTTATCCATTTGATGAAAAGTATCCATTGTGTTCATATCTGTTTCCGCCAACCAGCTCTCGTAAACTCATCTTGAGTAGAGAGGTTTAGATAATTTATCATTACAGAAGAAACACCGAATAACTCACTATATTTAGCCCATTTTTTAGAGGAAAATTCAGATGAATGGCCCAATATTAAGCCTTGACCGCACTGATTTAAAAATTTTGGATATTCTTCAAACAGATGGGCGAATTTCTAATAGTAAATTGGCGGAACTTGTTAACTTGTCACCAACAGCGGTGATGGCCCGAGTTCAAAAATTAACGAAAGATGAATTCATCTTAGGATATGAAGCTAAATTAAATCCGGTTAAGTTAAACGCAAATTTTTTGGTGTTCGTTGAGGTGTTATTAGATAAAACGACACCTAACGTTTTAGATGAGTTTATTGATGCTGTGGTTCACTATCCAGAAATTGTTGAATGTCATATGGTAAGTGGTGGTTTTGATTTTTTAATTAAATTACGTAGTGGCAGTATGGAGGAGTTTAGACGCATTGCGGGACAGGTGCTGTGGCAATTGCCGGGGGTAAAAGAGACTCGTAGTTATCCAGTTATGCAAGTTGTAAAAGATACTTCAAAAATTAAAATTAAAACCAAAAATAAATAAAGGGGCCGAAGCCCCTTGATTTATTTCAATGAGTTATACGCTTTCTTTGTAGAGTTCATCTGCTTTTTCGAAGCGTCCAGTTACTGTTGTATTTGGCGCTTTAGTTAAAAGACTCACTACGATGATGCTGATAAATGCAAGAATAAAGCCTGGAATAATCTCGTAAACACCAGTGTCTGCGAAAAGGTTTTTCCAGCCAATGACTACAACTGCACCAACAATCATCCCCGCTAAAGCACCTTGTAAATTCATACGCTTCCAGAATAATGACAAGATAATAAGCGGCCCAAATGCAGCACCGAAACCAGCCCATGCATAAGCAACGAGACCAAGAACTTTACTGTCTGGGTTACCAGCAAGAACAATTGCAAGTACAGCAATCGCAAGAACCATAACACGGCCAACCCATACAAGTTCTTTCTGAGAAGCATTCTTGCGAATAAAACCTTTGTATAAATCTTCTGTCAATGCACTTGAACATACCAAAAGCTGGCAGCTCAACGTACTCATCACAGCAGCTAAAATTGCAGCCAGAATGATACCTACAATCCATGGATTGAATAAGATTTTAGTCAATTCCATAAATACTGTTTCAGGGTTTTTGCTTACAACTGCTGCTAATTCAGGATGTTGCTGGAAGTAAGCAATACCGAAGAAACCAGCGCCGACAGCACCAACTAAACATAAGATCATCCAAGTCATGCCAATACGACGAGCAGCAGGAATTGATTTTACAGAGTCAGCAGCCATGAAACGCACAAGAATGTGTGGCTGGCCAAAGTAACCTAAGCCCCATGCCATGGAGGATAGAACCGCCACTACACTTAAATCTGAAATAATATTAAATGCATGCGGGCGAGCAGTTTCAATGAGCGTAACGAAATGAGTCGTATCGCCAATTGCAAGATAGGTTACGATTGGTGTTAACAACAGAGCAAAAATCATTAAGCCAGCTTGGAATGTATCAGTCCAGCTAATTGCTAAGAATCCACCAATACAAACATAACTGATGGTTGCGATAGCACTGAGCCAAATAGCCGTGTTGTAAGACATTCCGAATAAATTTTCAAATAGTCGGGCGCCTGCTACCATGCCTGAAGCACAGTAAATTGCAAAGAAAACCAAGATAATAACCGCAGAAAAAATACGGAGTACTTTTTTCTGATCATCAAAACGGCTTGTAAAATAATCGGGCAAAGTTAATGCATTATTTTGAACTTCAGTATGAACGCGTAATCGACCAGCAACCAGTAGCCAGTTAAGCCAAGCACCGATAATAAGACCAATTGCAATCCAAGCTTCAGATAAACCAGAAAGATAAATCGCGCCTGGTAAGCCCATGAGTAGCCAGCCACTCATGTCTGATGCGCCTGCGGATAATGCAGTAACGAAACTGCCTAAACTACGACCACCGAGAATATAATCTGAGAAGTCGCTTGTAGCACGGTAGGCAAATAAGCCAATGAGTACCATTGCTACGATGTACACCATAAACATGATGAGGGTGGGATCAAAATAGCTCATAATGGATGTGTGTCCTTATATCCATAATCCGTGATTGTAACCTAATCCAGGTCGCTGTTTTCTTGTACGGCATTCAAGAGGTTGAGATTCAACCACAAAAGATTTTTTTGCTCTGTTATTTTTTTATTATATTTTTGTGTATTTGTGTAATTTAAAAATATGAATTTTATGAATTAAAAATTACTATATTAATCATTAATTTATATTGTTTTAATATTTGTTTTTAAAATTTTTTTTGGGAAAAAGTGATATTTTAGAAAATAATTAAACTCATATTGACTTATAAATAAGCAATTGATCGAAATTTTTCTATAGAAACTTAAAATAAATTACGTGAAATTGGCAAAAAAATAATCAATTAACAATAATTTTTATTAAAACTAAATTTTTTAAGTATTAAAAATGACAGTTATTGGACTAAATTTTCAAAAAGTTCATGCATTCCTTGAGTCGCTGACATCTTTAATAATTCATATTGTCTGGGAACACGCAAATGATCTGCATTTGGATCTATATAGTAGGCTTTACATTGATCTGAAATTTCATGTACTAAAGCTGCAACTGGATATACACTTAATGTGGACCCAATTACTATAAAAATATCCGCACTTTGCACTAATGTAATTGCTTCTTCATAAGCAGGTACAGCTTCACCAAACCAGACAACATGCGGACGCAACGGATAGCCATCTGGGCAAAAATCGTGTTCTAAATCTAGTTTGCAACCATTAATTTCATAAAATTGAGTGGTAAATTGTGCATTTGGCCCCGAACTTTTTGCTAAACGAATATTTCCATGCAAATGTAAAACGTTAAAACTTCCAGCCCTTTCATGTAAATCATCAATATTCTGAGTAATTACTTGTACGTCAAAATAATCTTGTAGTTTGGCAATATATTGATGAGCTGAGTTAGGTTCAGATTCTAAAATATTTTTACGTCGTTCATTGTAAAAGCGTTGAACTAGAGCAGGGTTCTTTTGCCATGCTTCAGGTGTGGCAACTTGTTGGATATCGTAATTTTCCCATAGACCATTACTATCACGAAAAGTGCTAATTCCACTTTCGGCACTCATACCAGCGCCTGAAAATACAACAAGTTTTGTCATAGAAGTCACCTATTCATACCACTAATTTTAAATAGATAAAGAAAAACCAGTTTAAGACTAAACTGGTTTTTATCAAATATTGAAAACGACGCCTATCTTTTATAAGCCAGCTTCATATTCTGAATTTGTTAAAAGTTTTTCAACATCTGCAATATTGTCTGGTTTAATTTTATAAATCCAGCCTTTACCATATGGGTCTTCATTTACAAAGTCAGGATCATCTTCAAGATCACTATTCACTTCTACTACTGTACCTGACACAGGGGCGTGAATATCAGATGCTGTTTTTACTGACTCAACTACACCAGCTTGTTCGCCAGCGGTAACTTGGCTTCCAACTTCTGGAGTTTCAACGTAAACCAAATCGCCAAGTTCATCTTGTGCATGATCGGTAATCCCTGTAATAACAAGATCACCCTCAATCTTTACCCACTCGTGTGTACGTGCATACTTCAGTTCCGAAGGATGATTCATGGTAACTCCTTAAGCTTGTGTCCAATAGTTTTAAACATTATAAGTATGGGTCTTTACGCCAGTTGCTCGGGCTGCGGCCACTCCAGCGTTTAAAAGCACGGCTAAAATTTGCAACGTCCGAATAGCCAAGTTCATCTGCAATTTGTTCAAGACTATAGTCTGTACGTGAAAGCAAAGAAGTTGCGTGTCGATAGCGCACTTCATCAACTAATGTAGAAAATGAAGTTCCTTCAGCCGCTAATTGACGTTTGAGTGTCCGGTCTGACATATGTAGACATTCAGCTACATTTTCGATGCTTAAATAATGTTGTTCAGAATTACTTAAAATATCACGAACACGCATTGCTAAACGGCGGCGTTCACCTAATGCAGAAAGTTCAGCTTCACATTGATTAATGGCAACTTGACTGGCGATTGGATCTGAATTGATTAATTTAAGTCCTAAGTATTTTTTATCAAAACTTGAAATTAAATGGGGTTGATTAAAGCGAATTGTGCTGCTTAATTTATTTCTATACTTTTCAAAACCTTCTGGTTCAGGAAAATCTAAATCTACATCGCCGGCTAAGTCTTCAATACCCGTAATCGCTTTGGCCATACTCATAATACCAATAGTCAAGCCTAAAACGATTTCTGTACGTAAAGGCTCAAGTTCTATATCACATTGTAATTGTAAGGTCGCTTTGGGGCCAAACGTTGAAAAGTAGAGTTGTAAAAAGGGTAAACGTAACTGAATAAAGCGTGCTGCAAGAGCAATTGCTTCTGTAATATCCTTGGCTGTCATAATTGCATAGCCAATGAAGCCATGAATCGAAATACGCATTTGAGTACCGAGATGGTAACCCAACGTAGTTTCACCAGTTAAATTAAGAGCGTGTTTAACCAGTTCATTTGCTACAGGTGTAGAAATACGATAATCAGGATCGGCCAGTTGTTCACTAGTAAGATTAAATGGAGCAAATAATGTTTCATCGTTATATCCCCAACGTGAAACAACATCTAATAGCAATAAGCCATAGACTCCTGGAATACCCTGATCTTGACGAGCTGAGGTAATTTTCATATGCGTTCCATTGCTCTCATCAATTTGTCACATGCATTTCTTATACATCTTGTCATGAAATATAATCTGAGTTTATAAAAACTGTTAGACAATCATATTAACCATGTTTTAAACATTCTTTTTAAAGACAACAATTTTTGTTGTTGAAATAAGTAATACGTCACCATTTTGATTTAAGGCTTGCGTAACGTAACTTACAATACCACGATCCAATTTTGTTTTGGATGGTGTGATCGCTGAAATTTCAGCTTCAACATGAATTTTATCACCCGGTCGAGTAGGGCGTGGCCACCGTAAACTTGATTCCGAACCGATTAAGCCACCCTGAATCGGCATACATTCTGTCCATAACCGCATAGTAATTGCAGAAGTATGCCAACCACTAGCAGCGATCCCCTGAAAAATTGGATCGTGCTTAGCTTGCTCTTCATCTATATGGAAGGGTTGAGGGTCATATGAGCTTGCGAATTTTTTGATTTCATCTAAGGTAATTTCATATTCACGGCTAATGAAACGATCACCAATTTTCAAATCTTCTAAATAAAGCATTAATCTTGACCCTGTAATACTTTTTGCTCAATTAAGAAACCGCCTGTTTGTCGCTTCCATAATTGTGCGTATATACCATCCTGCGCAATTAACTCTTCATGAGTTCCTTGTTCAGCAATTCGACCTTCATCAAGAACGATTAAACGGTCCATTTGTGCAATAGTAGATAAACGGTGAGCAATTGCAATAACGGTTTTATCAACCATCAGGTCATTTAAACTTGCCTGGATTGCTGCTTCAACTTCTGAATCTAATGCACTGGTTGCTTCATCTAAAATAAGAATAGGAGCATCTTTTAAGAATACTCGTGCAATAGCGATACGCTGTCTTTGACCACCAGAAAGTTTGACACCACGTTCACCTACCTGAGCGTTATAACCATTACGTCCTTTTAAATCAACTAATTGCGGTATAAATTCAGCAGCTTTGGCTTTATTTACAGCATTTTCCATATCTGCATCAGACGCATCTGGACGACCATACTTAATATTTTCTGCAACTGAGCGATGTAATAAAGAGGTATCTTGAGTAACTAAAGCAATATTAGCTCTTAGACTATCTTGAGTTACATCTTCAATATTTTGTCCATCAATTAAAATTGCACCTTGTTTAAGATGGTAAAAATGTAAAAGTAACTGAATTAACGTCGACTTTCCTGCGCCGGAACGTCCAACAATACCTATTTTTTCGCCTGCTTTAATATGTAAGTTGAAGTGATCAATTACATTTTTATTGTTATAAGCAAAGCTTACATCTTTAAATACAATCTCGCCTTTGGTGACGTTCAGTGATTTTGCGTCCGGTTTATCTTGAATATTGATTTTTTTACCTAATGTTTGCATACCATCTTGAATGGTGCCGACATTTTCAAATAAGGCTGACATATGCCACATCATGAATTCAGCCATACTATTAAGTTTTAAAATCATTGCAGTCGTTGCCGCGATAACACCTAATGCCGCTAAACCTTGAGTCCATAACCAAACAGAGGTACCAATTACACCTACAAACAAAACAGCAGACAACATATTAATGCTGACTTCAAAGAGGGTACCTAAACGCATTTGAGCATAGACTGTAGTCATAAACTCTTTCATTGATGCTTTTGCGTATTGGCTTTCACGACCAGCATGAGCAAATAATTTTACAGTTTGAATATTAGTGTACGCATCTGTTACGCGGCCAGTCATGATCGCTCTAGCATCGGCTTGTTGCTGAGAAACTTTACTTAAGCGAGGGATAAAGAACCATGCGCTTAATAAAAATAGACTTAACCAAACTAAAAGAGGAATAAGCAAGATTGGCGAAATTGCACCAAGAACAATACTGACCGTAATAAAGTAAATGCTGACATAAGCCAACATGTCACCCAAGATAATCCAGAACTCACGGATTGCTAATGCTGTTTGCATAACCTTGGCAGAAAGTCGACCTGCAAAGTCATTATGGAAAAAGTCCAAACTCTGTTTCAATAAAAGATTATGAAAACGCCAACGCAAACGCATTGGAAAAGTACTATATAAAATCTGATGTTTGATAATAGATTGTATATTTACAAAAAAGATATTAGTAAATAAAACAGCAATCAAAATGAGTAGATCAGTAGCATGCTGATTTAAAAAGCTTTCGGGATGACTTTTACTTAACCAATCTACGAGTTGCCCAATCTTTGAAAAAAGTAAGGCTTCAAAGCTTGCAGCACCTGCTGTAAAAAGAATAAGTAAAAATAAATAAGGGCGCACGCCTTCCGTAGCTTGCCAAACAAATGGGAAAAAACGAGTCGGTAAAGGTTCATCCAAACCTTTAGTTGGGTAGGGATCTACAAGTTTTTCAAACCACTTCAGCATGAATTACTACCTTTGAGACAAAAGCCACTTCATTAAATCTTTGCAATTTAATTTGCAAAAAGTCAGTTAGATCAATATCACTTAGGGTTTCGATCTTGTGAGTATGTGCAAATACACATGAACTGATTATGTTATACGTCTTTAATTGATAGATGACGCAAATATTGGAGACCTGAAGAAATCTTCAAGAACGTCGCGAGGACTAAAATATTATTCATTATATCGAGATTAATAGATAAAGGGTGAACGAATTTATTCTTTAGGTATTTTTTCTTCGTATTTTGAACATTTGTTAAATTGCTAGTGTCATACATAGAACTGAAAAAGGCCTTTAGATTAGTATCATAAAGGCCAAATTATGGTATTACCACATTAAGTCATCTGGAATAACATATGCTGCATATGGATCTTCTTCATCGGTAGCTTGTTCATTTTTCTCAGCATTATTAATTAAAATGAAACCCTGCATTTTTTGATCAATTTTTTCAGCTAACGCTTTCGGAAGATAGGCGTATTGATCTTGATCTTTAGCAATGACTAAACTGCCAGCAACAAGTGCGTTATAAACTTGCTGAGATAGATAAACTTTTTTGATTTTATTTTCATCAATAAATTGATAAGCCACATCGCCAGCAAAATCAGTAATTTTATGTTGCTTAATCATCTGAATGATTGACGCTTTAAGTGCTTTTTCTTCAAGCTGTTTCTGTTTTTCTAAATTTAAAGCCTGATCTTTAGCTAATTTTTCTTGTTGAGCTTTTTCAATATTCGCTTTGATTTCAGCCTCATCACTGAGTCCAAGACGTTGTTCGTGATGAGCTTGTTTAGTTAATTTTTTTGCTTTTTTATTATCAACTAAACCAGCTTTGAGTAGCTGTGCTTGTAAGGCATTTTTAACCATGTCTTAATCCTTATGTGAAGTTGAAGTGCTATAAAAATAAACTACCCAGTAAGAGATACTTAAGGTTAAGCTTAAAATTGCCGGCAATAAAAATGATTGTAGTTTCAAATATGGATGTACTACAGCGGCAAGAATCCCACCCAGTAGAAAGCCAGCAAAAATAAGTAAATGTAAAACAATACGTCGTTTTTCTACAATTAAGCCTCTGGCTTTATATCCAAGCGCTAAACCAATATCTGTCAATACACCGGATAGATGGGTGGTGCGGATGATCGTTCCTTTATAGTGGCTTACCATCGCATTTTGTAAACCCATTGCTGTACATGCCCATAATAATCCATAGCGTGGAAAATAAGGAAGTAATAGCCAGCAAAGAAAAATAAAGAAGGCTACAAGGCTCAAAGGTAAACCGTAACGACGATCTAGTCGAAAATGACTGCTGCCTAAAATAAAACCACTATAAAATGAACCGCAAACATAACAAATAATCACCAGAAGCAAAAAAATAATATGTTCTGGTTGCCACTCTACCAAACTCATCGCTAGCATACTAACGTTGCCAGTCATATGTGAAATCGATTGATGTAAAAGGGTGATTAACCCTAATACATTAATCATTCCAGCATTAAATGCCAGTAAAAAGGCTCCAAGTTGGAACCAGTTTGGTAGGCGCTGAAGTGGCATTTCGTTTATGAAGTTTGCTTAGAGCGGATATCTACAGCTGCGGTAAATAAAACATCTGTAGAAGAGTTAAGCGCTGTTTCTGTAGAGTCTTGCAATACGCTAATAATCATGCCAATAGCCACAACTTGCATAGCAATTTCTGTTGAAATTCCAAATAAACTACAAGCTACCGGAATCAGAAGTAAAGAACCACCTGCAACGCCAGAAGCACCACAAGCCGAAACAGTTGCAACAACTGATAGGATAAGCATTGTTGCAAAATCAACATGGATTCCAAGTGTATGTACAGTTGCGAGTGTTAGGACGGTAATCGTCACTGCTGCGCCTGCCATATTTACTGTTGCGCCTAGAGGGATAGACACACTTGCTGTAGATGGATTAACTCCTAAGCGCTCTGCCAAATCTAAGTTAACTGGAATATTGGCTGCTGAGCTACGTGTAAAGAATGCAGTAATTCCACTTTCTTTTAGGCACTTAAATACGAGAGGGTAAGGATTTCCGCGTATAGTAAGGGCAACAAGAAGAGGATTAATAACTAAAGCAACAAAGAACATAGTGCCTAATAGCACTACTAATAATTGTGCGTAGCTCTCAAGTGTTGCAAGACCAGCGTCGGCAAAAGTCACTGCAACTAACCCGAAAATACCAACAGGAGCAAAAGCAATTACTTTATGGATAATAGCACTTACAGCATGTGAAATATCCTGCATCACTTGTTTTGTCGTGTCTGAACTGTGGCGCATAGCTAAACCTAGACCAATTGCCCAAGCTAAAATACCAATAAAGTTAGCTTCACTAATTGCTTGAACAGGGTTTGCAATAAAGCTTAAAAGCAAATTTTTTAATATATCTGCGAGACTACCAGGCGCTTGTAAATCATTATGTGAAATTGTATTGAGGAATAACGTGCTTGGAAAAGAAAGGCTAACAATCACAGCTGTGAAAGCAGCAAGCAACATACCGACCACGTATAAAATCATAATAGGTCGTAAGTTCGCACTATGACCTACTTGAAAGTTGGCAATAGAGGAAAGCACCAATACAAAGACTAAAATAGGAGCAACCGATTTTAAGGCTTTAATGAAAAGCTCACCAAATAAACTTAAGTAAGGCGTAACGTTTGGAAATAGTAATGCAACGCCTATCCCTAGAATAATGGCGATAATAATCTTAGTGACTAAGCTTAATCGAGAAAAGAATGCAAGCATATAAAGGCCTTATTAACCTAATCATGGCTAAAGGTTGAACAAGCGGAGTATTTTATACTTAAGTGATGTGAATCTTAAGCTTTTTTATAATAACAATAAGTTTTTATAGTTGCTGGTAATATTAAACTGTTGTTTTTATTATTCTTAATTTTAAATCTTATTTTTTTTACTTGGTGGTTTTGTTTGTTAATTGTTCATTAAAAAACTTGTGATATCAAAAAGCTGTGAAACTACTAAACTGCTTAAAGGAGAATAGACTGACAAAAGATTTATCGTAGTTACGATTTGGGAAAAGCTACGCGAATTTTCAAAACTTTGTGCTTCGACTAAACTCTAAGCTTTCAAGCTGAAAAATCGCATATTTCAGGAAATTACTACTATTATTATAAAATTATAATTTAAAAATATTATTTACTTGCACAGTACAGCTGGTGAAGCGTATTTAAAATTGAATGCATATTGTCATCCTTAATAGAATAAAAAATTTGCTTACCATCACGACGGGTTGATACCACATCACTTTTACGTAGCATCATAAGTTGTTGTGAAAGAGTAGGCTGGGTAATTTGGGTCTTCTCTTCAATTTGAGAGACATTTAACTCCTCATAAGCTAAGTGACATAAAATTAATAAACGATCTGTATTAGCCAAAGATTTGAGAATTCCAACGACTGAATCAGCCGCATTTTTCATTTCTTCAATTTGGAGTCCATCTTTCATACTTTATACCTATATCAATATAGCGGGCATAGTATAGATTGATCTTACGAAAATGAATGTAGCAAAACTAATCAATCCAATTGTTTTTGTTGAAAAGCAATATAAGTGGAATTGATAAATAAGCAGTCTTTCTAATTAAAAACAACTATTTGTATTTATTTTGTGTCTAAAGTGTTGCGTTGTGTTATAAGTGTAATTGTTAAGTATAATTGAATTGAAGTCAACCAAAAATAATTCCAATTCAGTTCCAATAAATAGTTAAATCTAATTTATCTTTAAGCAGATCATAAAAAATGATTGAGTTTTTATTTTTTAAATATATAATCTGTTTTGTACAGACAGGTCTGTATATTTTGGTTTAGTAAGGTCGAAAAAAACGTCTAAATTTGAACCAAAATGACTTTCAGACGCAGCGTGATACATAAGAAGAATCATTAAATATAAGAAGAAGAATATCACGCTTTATTTTTATGCAGCTCTTTCAAAGTCGATTAACTTTTCTACTCGAGTCCAGTAATCATTAATCTTTATTGAACCGTGTTCAACTTGGGCTTGTATGGTCATACCTTCCAAGATATTAACTAATAACAAGGATAGGGGAACTGGTTCTTTTACCTCATACTGGTTAAGCAAGTTTTGCATGAGTTGAGTTAACCAAGCTTTATATAAAGTTGCTGGTTGATGCGTTGAAGGATATTGTTTTAAAACTTCTTCCAAAGCCTTTTGAAACATACAGCCATTAAAATCTTCGCTATTAAACCAGTCGGAATACCATAAAAAAACTGCTTTAATTCTTGCAAGAGGGTCTAACTCATCATGTTTTGATAAGGCTGCGGTAAGAGAGTTTTGTAAAAGCGTATTACGTAGAAGTAGACACTCTTCAATTAATTTTTCTTTTGATGGGAAATGCTTATAAAAAGTCATTTTTGCAACGCCAGATTCATTAATGATGCGATCTACACCTATAGAATTATAGCTATACGAGTTAAAAAGTCTTAATGCGGTGTTAATAATGTCATCTTTTTTCGACATATTTTAGCCTCTCATAAATGAATTGCTATTAGCTTGAACGGTGATCTTTATCAATGAGAATCTAGATGGCTTAATTTTACAAGGTATTGTTTGTTATTGATAGAAAAAAG
Organism: Acinetobacter pittii ANC 4050; assembly: GCF_000399685.1. Classification (GTDB taxonomy): domain Bacteria; phylum Pseudomonadota; class Gammaproteobacteria; order Pseudomonadales; family Moraxellaceae; genus Acinetobacter; species Acinetobacter pittii_E. Next base: position 1,283,030 of record NZ_KB976987.1, on the reverse strand, counting down.
ATATTATTTTTTAAACGCTGAAGTTTTACTTTTTAAGGAAAGAGTAAATAATTTCTAGGATATATTTTTAAATAATTTAGCTTTCAAATTTTCTCAATTACATTTCAAACTTCTTGAAGTTAATCATTTTTTAACATAAGTTTGTTTAAAACTTTAAAGCAATATTGATTATTAATCTATTTAAAAAGATGGACTTTTCATTTCCATAAAAAGTCCATTTTCGTAAATCTTATTATTCTGAAGGTGGTAATAACATCAGAATAGATTCATTGAGTAAGTAAGCAACATTCTCTAGAACTTCAAGATCATTAAACTCGCTATTGAAAGCTAGACTTTCTCCATTAGCAATAGCTTTTAATTTTGGTGCAAAATTTTCAGCTATACATAATGCTTCGCCATTTCCCCAAAAGTTTAATGCCTCATCTTTTTCCGTATAGAGTAAGCGGGAGGCTGGCTCTAATAGAACTTCATAACGCTCGTGTAAAATCTCTTTAAGATCATCAGCTTCGATTTCATCAGGTTCAGGAATGTTATCTGGATATTTAGGTTCACTCATGTAAGACATGATTGCTGCATCAAGAGCTGAGGAATCTTGTAACTGTGCTAAAACTAAGTCTTTGAGGTAGCTCAGTTCAGTTGCATTCATTTCGCCAATTTGGCTCATTTGTTTGCGTGCGATATCTATAACAGGGTTTTGCAATAAAGTATTAGCTGAAAACTGATCACTAATACGCTCCATCATTCCTGCAATGTTTGGCATGCGAAAGCCAAAAGAGAAAGTTAAACAATCATCTTCAGCAACGCCATAATGTGCCATTCCGGGTGGAACATAGAGTAAATCGCCTGGTGCTAAAACCTCATCAAATTGCACATCTATTTCTGGTAAAAGTTTTAAAGGTTGATTTGGCACAAATGCAGTATTTACATCACACATTTGCCCTAACTGCCAGCGACGGTGTCCGTGACCTTGAACTAGAAACACATCATAAAAATCAAAATGTTTTCCAACTGAACCACCTTTTGGAGCATATGACACCATAATATCGTCACGGCGCCATTGAGGAATAAAAGGAAATTTTTTCCAAAGTTCAGAAAGATCGAAAGAGTAGTGATCTACTGCCTGTACTAACAGAGTCCATAATTTTGGTAGCTTTTGAAAGTCACCTTTGGTTAAAGGTGAAGACTTTACGTGCCATTCATTTGGATTTCTATCTTTTTGGCGAATGAGTCGGGCACTTGCATGTTCTTCTAAAGCAAGTTCTTGCACATCTTGGGGTTCTAAAAGACCTACAATCTCTGGCAATCCGTTACGTACCAACAAAGGTTTTTTTTGCCAATATTCTGCTAAGAATTGTTCGGCAGTAATACCGCCTAAAACTGTTAAAGGTTCTGTCATGGAAATAACCTATTTATAAAACATCTAAAATTAAGGAATTTGTAGATCAAGCTGCCTTAAAATATGGCAAAGTTGAATCATAGGAAGCCCCATAAGTGTTGTCTGGTCTTGGCCTATCATTTTTTCAAACAAGCTAATTCCTAAACTTTCACACTTAAAGCTACCTGCGCAATGTAGTGGCTGATCTAATTGAACATATCGTTCAATTTCAGCTTGATTCAGGTTTCGAAATTTAACTTGATAATGTTCAACCAGTGTTTGTTCAAAGTTTCTATCAAGCCATTGCACGCTAAGAGCTGTACTAAAGAAAACAGTTCGGCCAGAATTATCTGCTAGTTGTGCTTTAGCATTTTCGGTAGTCAATGGTTTGCCAATAAAGTCATGCGGAGCATGTTCTCGCCAAGCAACTTGATCTGAACCAATAACAATCGCATTAGGATTTTGTGCAGCAATCACTTGGGCTTTTGTGAAAGCGAGCCTTTTCGCAAGTTCATCGGCATGGGTTTCACCACGAGGACTTTCATCAATATCCGGACTTACACAGATATAATTAATTCCAAGACGATTCATTAAGTCTTTGCGAGTTTGACTACTGGATGCCAAAATAATTTGTGGTTGTACCATTACACTGCAAATTCCATTAAAACATCTAAGGGTACATAGCTTAATACAGCTTGATGACATGCATGTATTTTAATAGGAGGGGCTTCACCAGCTTGATAAGCCTCTACCCAGCGCGTTACACAGATACACCAGAAATCACCTGGTTTTAGACCTGGGAAGCCTACTTCTGGTAAAGGCGTGATGAGATCATTGCCAATTTTTTGAGAAAAATTTAAGAAATCAGAGGTCATTTGTGCACAGACTGTGTGTTGACCAAGGTCTGTTACTGCAGTGTGACAAAAACCATTTCTAAAATAGCCTGTAATAGGGTCAAAGCAACAACTTGCTAAAGGTTCCCCTAAAATATTTAAGCGATTGATTTGCGGATCTGGATGAATAGACATAATGGGTGAAATATCAAATAACTACCTCTATCATAATCAAAACTGGGGCTTTCTACAGCTTTTATGCAAAAAAACTAACCTTTTTTGATGTAATCATTTAAAATTGGCGCGTTTTTAAAATCATAAAGAGAGCTTTACATGAATTTTCAGCGTATGACTGACCTAAACTTAACAGGCAAACGTGTCCTTATTCGTGAAGATTTAAACGTTCCTGTCAAAAATGGTGTGATTACTAGCGATGCCCGCTTACGTGCAGCATTACCAACGATTAAAGCTGCTTTAGATAAAGGCGCAGCAGTGATGGTATTTTCACATTTAGGTCGTCCTGTTGAAGGTGAACCAAAGCCAGAACAATCACTTGCACCAGTCGCTGCTTATTTAACAGAAGTTTTGGGTCAAGAAGTTAAATTATTAACAGATTATCTTGATGGTGTTGAAGTTGAAGCTGGTCAAGTCGTATTGCTTGAGAATGTACGCTTTAACCATGGCGAAAAGAAAAATAATCCAGAACTTGCTCAAAAGTATGCTGCATTATGTGACGTATTTGTTATGGATGCATTTGGTACTGCTCATCGTGCAGAAGCATCTACGGAAGGTGTAGCTCGTTTCGCTCCGGTAGCAGCAGCTGGTCCTTTGTTGGCTGCTGAATTAGATGCGTTAGGACGTGCAATGCAAACTCCTGAAAAACCAATGGTTGCAATTGTTGCTGGTTCTAAAGTTTCGACTAAGCTTGATGTTTTAAACTCACTTTCTAGTATCTGTGATCAACTGATCGTTGGTGGTGGTATTGCAAATACATTCTTGGCAGCTGCTGGTTTTAACGTTGGTAAATCATTATATGAAGCTGACTTGGTTGAAACTGCAAAACAAATTGCTGCTAAAGTAAGCGTTCCGCTTCCTACAGATGTTGTGGTTGCTGATGCATCACAAATTAATTTTGAAGATTTCTTAGGTTCTTTAGCAGCAGCTCAAGCTGTTGTGAAGAAAGTAGAAGATGTGACTGCAAATGACATGATTTTAGACGTGGGCCCTGAAACTGCTAAAGCATTTGCCAATATTTTAACAACATCAAAAACGATTCTTTGGAACGGCCCAGTGGGTGTATTTGAAGTAGATCAATTTGGTGAGGGTACGAAAGCACTTTCCCTTGCGGTTGCACAATCTGAAGGATTCTCTATTGCTGGTGGTGGTGATACATTGGCAGCGATTGATAAATATAATGTAGCTGATCAAATTGGTTATATTTCTACAGGTGGTGGTGCGTTCCTTGAGTTTGTTGAAGGAAAAACATTGCCAGCAGTGGCTGTTCTACTTGAACGTGCTTAATACTGTTATATAAAAATAAGAAGGGATTGGGTGACCAATCCCTTTTTCATTGATAAGTCATTAAATTGTCATATATCTGCAATAAAATAATGAGTGTTAAATCACCAACTGTGGACAATAGTGATGAATTTAAAGCTTACATTTGCTGCTGTGTTAATTGTACCGATGATGTTGACTGCTTGTGCTAAGAAAGATGAAGCATCTCAAGCTGGACAAGAATCGGCAGCTTCTACTGCTGTTTCTGAAAAAGTAACGCCTGAGCAACAAGCAGCAATTGATGCGATTGATAAGCCAGTGCTAGATGAAAAGAATACAGATGTAGCTGAAGGGAGCGCGCCAAGTGAGGCTGCTGCTTCAGAAACACATTAATTTGTTGTTTTTTGTTAAAAAATCCCTGCAAATGCGGGGATTTTTTTTGAAATACTGTGATTTGTTGCTGAATTGAAATAAATGACAGGGTAGAATAAGCCGCACTACCTGGGAGGATATTATGGCACTCATTTCAATGCGCCAGCTCTTGGATCACGCTGCTGAACATAACTACGGCGTACCAGCATTTAACGTAAATAACTTAGAACAAATGCGTGCAATTATGCTTGCCGCAGATGCAACCAATTCACCAGTAATTGTTCAAGCATCAGCTGGAGCTCGCAAATATGCAGGCGCTCCATTCTTACGCCATCTTATTTTGGCTGCAATTGAAGAATGGCCGCATATTCCAGTGGTAATGCATCAAGACCATGGAACAAGCCCAGAAATTTGTCAGCGTTCAATTCAGCTTGGCTTTAGTTCAGTGATGATGGACGGTTCATTAGGTACAGATGGTAAAACACCTACATCGTACGAATATAACGTTGATGTAACTCGTAATGTTGTTGCTTTAGCACACGCTTGCGGTGTTTCTGTCGAAGGTGAAATTGGCTGTTTAGGTAGCCTTGAAACTGGTATGGCTGGCGAAGAAGATGGTGTTGGTGCTGAAGGTGTACTTGATCACTCACAACTTCTTACTTCTGTTGAAGAAGCGACTCAGTTTGTTGCCGATACTAATGTAGATGCATTGGCGATTGCTGTGGGTACTTCACATGGTGCTTACAAATTCACTCGTCCACCTACAGGTGATATCTTGGCGATTGACCGTATTAAAGAAATTCATGCGGCATTACCAAATACTCATCTTGTTATGCATGGTTCAAGTTCTGTGCCACAAGAATGGTTGAAAGTAATCAATGAGTTCGGTGGTGATATTAAAGAGACTTATGGCGTACCTGTTGAACAGCTTGTAGAAGCAATTAAACATGGTGTTCGTAAGATTAATATTGATACAGACTTACGTTTAGCATCTACTGGTGCAATTCGTCAGTTTATGGCTGAAAACCCAGCTGAATTCGATCCACGTAAATACTTTGCTAAAACTGTAGATTCAATGAAGCAAATTTGTATTGATCGTTATGAAGCATTTGGTACAGCTGGAAATGCTGACAAGATTCGTCCAATTTCTTTAGAGAAAATGGTTGATCGTTATAAATAATTCCCATTAGGGTCTAATTTATAGAAACCGGTTATTTATATAACCGGTTTTTTTATTAGGTAAATTTCATTCATAAAAAAACCTGTGATAAACACAGGTTTTGATGACAATAGAAGAACTTACTTTTGTAAATTCTTTTTATCTAGACTTGGATCTTTGATTTCTACATACGCATTTGCACGTACTTCACGTAACCAGCTATCAATTTCGGTGTTAAATTGACGTTCACCTAAAATCTGACGTGCCATACGCACTTGATATTCATGAGTCATATCTTTTTCGCGTTTGTCTGTCACTTGTAAGATATGCCAACCAAATTGAGTTTGGAATGGTTCACTAATCTGACCTACAGGAATTTCCTGCATTTTTTTATCAAATTCAGGCACCATCATTCCAGGTGTTACCCAGCCTAAACTTCCGCCATCACGTGCGGAGCCTGTATCGTTTGAGTAGGTTGCAGCTAATGTTGCAAAATCCTCACCAGCTTTTAAGCGTTTATAGATGTTATCAATAATTTGCTTGGCATTCTCAGGACTCACTACTTCAGATGGTTGAATAAGAATGTGGCGAGTTTGAAATTGAGGTACTAAAGCTTTTTGCTCATTTTGTTTACGTTCAAGAAGCTTTAAAACATGCACACCATCACGTACCGATACTAAGTCAGTTGTTTGACCATCTTGTAATGGAGTAATGCGGGCAGCAAGTTCAGCAGGAATATCAGACAGTGGACGGAAACCCATGTCAGCCCCTTCAACTTTTACATTTGCAGTTGAAAGTTTCTTTAATGCATTTATGTCATTACTTTGTGCAAGCTTTGAACGCACTTCTTGAGCTACAGTTTGAACTTCCTGTGCATTATCACCAGAAATACGCATATGAATCACATGTGCTTGGTTGCCTAACGCAGCTTGTCCCTGAGGGGATTTTAAGAAGTTCTCTACATCTTGATCGCTGATTTTAATACGAGACATGACTTGTTGTTGACGTAAACGGCTAATTGCTAGATCTTCAGCGATTCGACTACGTAAACTTTCATAAGTCCCTGGAGCCATAGCGTCTAGTTTTTGCTGGAAAGCTTCTAAACTTTTAGACCCAGATTGACTAGCTACTTTGAGTACAGCTTCATTTAAGCTCTTTTCATCAGGTTTGATGCCATATTTTTTAACTTGCTCAAGCTGTGCTTGACGCAAGATTAATTGATCCAATACCTGAAACTGTAAATATTGCTGAGGTGGAACTTCTTTTTTTTGTGCTTGCAGTTCATGAGCTGCTTCAGCCATACCTTGTTGAAGATCGCTTTTTAAAATTACGCTATTGTCCACAATTGCCACAACTTCATCAGCGGGTTGGGCAAAACTATGCATTGATGAAGAGATTAGGGCAGCAAGTGTAGTTGCTTTAAAAAACTGTTTAAGATGCTTTGTCTTCATTAACGTTGTGTCCAAGATTGATTAATTTTGTTAAAACCTAAAACGCGATTTTCAAGTAAAGACGCGAGTTTATTGTTTAAACCACCTAAACCTTTTAGTGTAACTTCAGCCATGATCGCGCGCTTTTCACTAACATCTGGAGATTTTGGATCGTCTAGATCGTTATAATACGAGCGGCCGTAGACAGAAATACCCCAGCAACATGACTCATAGTTAACTCCTAGTAAGAGTTCGCGAGCAACATCATTGTCCATGTCATATTGTACGTGGCCCATAATACGCCAATTGTCTTTAATTGGTTGTATAAAGGATGCAACAACTTGGTCGTAAGTATCTTGACGGCCAGGAATATCTTTACGATAGAAATAGCCTAAGTTGTATAGATTTCCTTTGTCACCAGTATAGTAAAGTTGGAAATCACGTTGAGCGTTGTCGCCATTCGACATCCATGCTGAGTTAGCCGCAATAGTGAAGTTTTGATTAAGTTGGCTAGATAGGCTAACAACAGGGCCAGTATTACGCTCGGTGTCAAATTCATCTTGCTGTTTTAAAGTGACACGGCGATCTTCGAAATAATAACTTTGACCAACACTTGCACGTAAACGCTCTAAACCTACTGTATCGAAGAGGCTGTAACTTACACCTAGTGATAAGAAGTTATTGTCTTCAAGGCGGTCATGTCCATAAAAACGGTATGGATTAAATAACTGATCATAACTAATTGACGCACTTGTCGAATCAAAGTTAGGGTAGCCATCCTGATTTTTGTATGGCGCATATGCGTAGAAAGCACGTGGTGTAAGTGTTTGTAAGTACTTACCATCACGCTCAAAATTCAGTCCAGTATCCAAAGTAAATTGTGGCACAATGACTGATTTATTTTCAGAACCGCCATCTAAACCTTGAGATGCGATACTGTCCTTATCATAAAACGTTTGAATAGAACGTACCGAAACTTCAGGAATCACAAAAGCTGCCGGTGTGCGGTAGTTATAACGTGTTGCAAACTGGTTATAAATACGTGTACCGCTACTTTCCTGAGCAGAGTCATCATTTATCGATTTTTTAAAGTAAGCGGTATCGTTGTTAAATTCGTATTGTAAGCCTAATGGATTACCAGTGACATAATTCAACAAGAATTGTGGTAAACGAGCATACGGCTTATCGACATCTAGAACTTCTGGGTCAAGCGTCTGGAAATCTTCGACTTTAAGCTGTGCTTTTAAACCCGGAATACCATGTTGATAGTTAAGTTCCCATGCTCTACGTAAGTTAAGATCTGTTTTAGAGTTAGGGCTACTATCTAAGTCAGAGAAATAATCTTTATCTGATGCATAGTTATATTCAAGGTTGGTAGACCACTGATCGTTAATTTCCCAGTTATGTAAAAAATGGAAATCTTTACGATCTTTATCGTCATAACCTTTGTCAGATGGCAAGATGCCACCCCACATTTCACCAGCGCCAAAGCCATCGGTTAAATAACGGAAGTCACCTTTTAACATTGCACCACGATCTGCTAAATAACGTGGAGTAAGTGTCAGATCATAGTTAGGGGCAAGGTTTAAATAGACCGGAACAGAAAGTTCAACACCACCATCGTTTGAGAAACCAAACTGTGGGTTGAGAATACCGGTAGTACGGCGGTCGTCAATTGGGAAGTTAAAGTAGGGAACAGCTAGAACCGGGACATCTTTAACATATAGTTTTGTCCCGCGAGTTACACCGCGTCCAGTTTCCTGATTTAACTCAATTTTATTTGCTTGGATTTTCCAGCCCGGTTTTTGGCCTGGAGGGCACGTTGTATAGGTTGCATCATTAAGAACCATAACATTTGGTGAGGTTCTTTCGATTTTTCCTGCATGACCATGGGCGTGTTGTTGCTCAGAAATATAAAAACTATTATCTAAATTCCCGGTTTGGGTTTTTAGGTTGTAATTAATTTCATCACTCTGTGAAAGTAACCCGCCTTGAGCTAACTGTACTCGACCTTGTGCATGTGCAAAGGTTTGGGTTTTATCAATCGTTACTTTATCAGCGCGAACTGTGCGTCCTTCCTGATCAATAACGACATCACCTTCTAAAACAGAATCACCCGCTGGATTGTAATGTCCGTAGTTAGCCGTAACGACAGAAGTCGCTTTATCGGCATCTAAAGCTTTTGTCTCAGGGTTAATCGGTGTAACCCATGTACCTTGGCAAAATGCCGAGCTTAAATATTTATTGTCACGAAGCTGAGCTTCAGGTGCAGATTTATCAACATAGTATTGCTGAAAAAACTCTTGGCCTGGGTAAGCTTCCTTGATGCTCGCTTTAAGTTGATTATTGTCTATATTGGAGACAACATCAGTTGACTCAGCATAACTTGATTGTATGGAGCCACATAAGAGCGTAAAAATAGCTGTCGCTAAAGGATTAAATTTAAACTGATGCTTCATTGTCTCATTAACCAAGTATGCTAATTCACAATTAATTATTGTCGCATCATAGAGAAAAAGTTTATAAGTGGCTACACTTAACCCTTCAAAAATCTCAGCTTGTTTTAGATTTTATTGCAAATGAATACACAACGTGAACAATTGATATATACATGGCTTACATCTGTTCTGGAAAATGATCAATTTAAGATCGCTTTTTTAGCAGGTGATGCTAGCTTCCGCCGTTATGCGCGTATCGAGTTACAAAATAAAACGTATATGCTCATGGACGCTCCTCCAGAAAAAGAAGACTGTGTTCCGTTTGTGACCATTGACGAATTTTTTGCAGGTCATGGTGTGCGTGTACCTCAGATCATCGCAAAAGATTTGACTCAAGGTTTTCTGTTATTGGAAGACTTTGGTGATGTGCTTTTATCGACATTATTAACTGATGAAACAGTTGATAAATATTATGAACAAAGTTTTAAACAGCTTATTCAGTTGCAGTCTATAGAAGGTGCTAGTCAGTTCCCAGCGTATTCCTACGAAAAATTAATGTCGGAAATGCAGCTACTCACAGATTGGATGTTGCCATCGCTTGCTATTGAGCCGACTGTTGAGCAGAAAAAAACGATTGATGATGCGTTTGATTTCTTGGCTCGTGCTGCGTTAGCCCAACCACAAGTCATCGTACATCGAGATTTTCATAGCCGTAATTTGATGAAAATTACCAATGAGCAAGAGTTGGGGGTCATCGACTTCCAGGATGCTGTTATTGGTGCTGATACATATGATTTAATTTCGATTACTCGTGATGCATATGTTCAATGGAATGCTGAACATGTTTATCAATGGTTTAAAGTGTTTTATGACCTACTACCAGAGTCGACTAAACAAAACCGCAGTTTTGATCAATTTAAACGTGATGCAGATTTAATGGCTATTCAACGCCATATTAAAATTTTAGGCATCTTCGTTCGTTTATTTGAACGTGATGGTAAGTCTGGTTATTTGAAGGATTTGCCACGTGTCATGTGGTATTTACTTGAAGAAAGTCGTGGTTACGCTGAACTTGAAGAGTTTATGGTGTTTATGAATAACATAGTGATGCCTAAATTTATCGAGAAATATGGTAGCTATGAGGTAGCAGCATAATGAAAGCAATGATTCTTGCTGCTGGCTTGGGCAATCGTATGCGCCCTTTGACTTTACATACGCCTAAGCCTTTACTTGAAGTAGGTGGTAAACCATTAATCGTATGGCATATTGAAAAGTTACAAAAAATTGGTGTAACTGAAATCGTTATTAATACTGCATGGTTAGGTGAAAAACTTGCTTCAACATTGGGTGATGGTTCTCAATTTGGGGTCAAAATTTTATGGTCTCATGAAGGTGAAGGCCTAGAGACGGCTGGCGGAATTATCAATGCATTACCTCTTTTAGGAAACGATCCATTTATTTTGGTGAATGGAGATGTTTGGACTACGATGGATTTTGCTCCTCTTTTAAATGTTCAATTAGGTGATAAATTAGGCCATTTAGTATTGGTTGATAATCCTCCTCAGCATTTGAAAGGTGATTTTGTTCTGTCTAATGGTTTAGCTTATACCTTTGAGCAAGAACAAAATGGAGCTGCTTTTACCTATAGCGGTATTGCAATTCTTTCTCCAGACATGTTCTTAGGGCTCGAAAATGGTAAGCGTCCACTTGCGCCTTTGTTAAAACAAGCTATGTTGGAACATCGGATTAGTGCTGAGAAAATGCATGCAAATTGGGTTGATGTGGGAACGCCTGAGCGTTTAAATCAACTAGATCAGCAAATTAAGCAGGGCTTATACGATTAACTGAATAATCGCTAAGCGGTAAATACTGTGCCGATTTATAGAAATCGGTATACTTTGGCAAATTTTTTTGAGATGACTTGCAGCTATGCATCCTTTTTTCCAAGAATTAAAGCAAGGTAGTCAGGCATTAGGCCTGAACTTAAGCGACGAAGCATTGACGCTCTTGTTGAAGTATCAGGATGCATTAGTGCTTTGGAACAAAGCATATAATCTGACAGCAATTCGCGATCCGAAAGAAATGTTAGTGAAGCATTTGTTGGATAGCTTAAGTATTTTGAAAGATTTGCCAGAAGGTCGATTACTCGATGTTGGTACTGGTGGTGGTATGCCAGGCATGATCATTGCATTATGTCAGCCAGAACGTAACTGTGTGCTACTTGACTCAAATGGTAAAAAAATCCGTTTTTTGAAACAATTTATTGCTGATCTTAAATTGAGCAATGTTGTGGCAGTACAAACACGTGTTGAGAATCAAGATACAATTGATGAGCTTGGAGATTTTGATGTCATCACAAGCCGTGCTTTTGCTTCTTTAACCGATTTTGTAGATGCAGCTCAGCCATACTTACATCAGGGCAGTATTATTGCAGCAATGAAAGGAGTTGTGCCGGTTGAGGAAATTGAGCAGCTTAAGCCAGACTTTTCATGTAAAGTGATTGAGCTGAATGTACCAAGACTTGATGAACAACGTCATTTACTTTTACTTCAACGTATTTAAATAAAAAGTATTAGGGTTACCATGGCTCAAATTATTGCGATTGCAAACCAAAAGGGTGGTGTTGGTAAAACAACGACTGCAGTAAATCTTGCAGCGTCTCTAGCTGTATTAAAGAAACGTGTATTACTTGTAGATATGGATTCACAAGGTAATGCTACGATGGGGTCCGGTATTCAAAAGAACGATCTTTTGTATTCAATTACGGATGTACTACTTGGTGAAGTGCCAATTGAAACAGCTATTCAAAAAGCTGAAGTTGGATATAAAGTTTTAGGTTCTAATCGTGAGCTTTCAGGTGTTGAACTTGCTATTGCAGAGCAAGAGGGCCGTGAGTTCATTTTAAAAAATGCTTTGAATGAAATTAGAAACTCATTTGATTTTATTATTGTGGATTGTGCTCCAAGCTTGAGTTTAATTACAGTTAATGCTTTAGCGGCTGTAGATAGTGTAATTATTCCAATGCAGTGCGAATATTATGCGCTAGAGGGTTTAGCTGATTTAACCCAGACTATTGATCGAATTCAAAAAGCATTAAATCCTGATTTAGAAATTATTGGTGTATTACGTACAATGTACGATGCACGAAATGCCTTAACACGTGATGTATCTGCAGAGCTAGAACAGTATTTCGGCAAAAAGCTTTATGATACTGTTGTTCCACGTAATGTCCGCTTAGCAGAAGCGCCAGCACATGGTTTACCTGTGATCTATTTTGAGAAAAGTTCTAAAGGTGCAGTTGCATACTTAAATCTTGCGGCTGAGATGTTAAAGAAAAGTAAAGTGAAGAAAGGAAGTAAAGTATGAGCATCAAAAAACGCGGATTGGCTAAAGGACGTGGTTTAGATGCATTACTTGGTTCAATTCAAAAAGAAAAATTACAACTTGAAGCACAGGCACTTGACCACGGACAGTTGAAGCAAATTGATGTAAATTTATTAAAACGTGGTGAATATCAGCCGCGTCGTTTTATTCATGAGCATGATTTACAAGAATTAGCATCTTCTATTGAAAAACATGGGGTGATGCAACCTATTGTCATTCGCCCAGTGGATGATGAAGTACATCCGTACGAAATCATTGCTGGTGAGCGTCGTTGGCGTGCTGCACAACTTGCAGGTTTATCTGAAATTCCTGCAATTGTTCGTGATTTAAATGATCAAGTTGCTATTGCTTTAGCACTCATTGAGAATATTCAACGTCAAGATTTAAACCCGATTGATCAAGCAATAGCTTTACAACGCTTCCATGATGAATTTGGCTTAAGCCACCAAGAAATTGCTGATACGGTAGGAAAAGCACGTACTACAGTAAGTAATTTACTACGTTTGTTAAGTTTGGCGGATGAAATTAAAGACTTCATGCAGCAAGGCCTACTTGATATGGGGCATGCTCGAGCTATCTTGACGTTAAAAGGTAAAGATCAATTAGACGTTGCTAAAATTGTAATTGAAAAAGGTTTATCTGTTCGTCAAACAGAGCAATTGGTGCGTGATAGAAGTGAACCTAAACAGGAGAAGGAAAAAGCACCTGTAGCACCAGATATTGAGCAATTAACGCAAAAATTATCAGAGCGTTTTGGCGCTAATGTAAAAATTGATCACAATCAAAAAGGTAAGGGTAAGCTTGTTATTCATTATCATACCTTAGATGAGTTGGATGGTATTTTAAATATTTGTTTGCCTGATTAATTTGCATTTGGGTCATATATTTCTAATTTTATATTCTTGGGGAAGAAGATATGTGGGAACTTGTGAGAGCGGGTGGCTGGTTAATGCTGCCTTTAATTCTATGCTCGATTTTAACTGTTGCGATCAGTATTGAGCGTTTTGTTCGGTTAAGACGTTCACAAGTTCTACCCAAAGCATTAATTGATGATAGTTCTTTAAGAACTGAAGATATTGTGGAAAATTTGGAACAAAATGTAGAAGTGCAAAACAGCGCATTGGCTCACATTTTAAAAGCAGGTTTTGATCATCGTGAACATGGTGAGCAATTTGCACGTGCCCAAATGGAAGTGGCAGCTTCTCAAGAAATTTCTTATTTAGAAAAAAATATTAATTTCTTAGGAACTTTGAGTGCAGTGGCACCTTTACTCGGGTTATTGGGTACGGTAGTTGGGATTATTGAATCATTCCTTGTGATTGATTTTGGATCGGCTGGTAGCCCAAGTTTAATGATTCCAGGTATCTCTAAGGCGCTTATTACCACAGCTGTGGGAATGTTAATTGCAATTCCAGCTTTAATCGCGTATCGCTATTTCCAGAGAGTGGTGCAAGATTATGTGGCTGAACTCGAACAGCAATCGACTTTATTTCATGCCTCATTATTCTATAAACGTTCATCGTCTATAGTAGAACACCGTCGTGTTGGGTAATGGGTGAATAACCAGATGAAATTTAAACGTTCTCAGGTCGAAGACATTCATATCAATTTAACGCCCATGATTGATTGTTTGCTGTTCATTTTGGTTTTTTTATTACTTTCGACTACTTTTAATCAGCCAAGTCGCATTAATTTAACGTTACCAGATGCACAAGGTGTTCCACCAAAACAGTACGATCAGAAAATTGAAGTCGTGGTAGACTCTGCTGGTCATTATGCTGTAAATGGTCAGGCACTTTCGTCTAAAGAGGTTGCTGATCTGAGTACTGCGATTAAGCAAGTTGCTCAAGAGCGCCGTGATTTTATGTTCATCATTGCTGCGGATGCTAAAGCGTCTCATCAGGATGTAATTCGCGTTATGGATGTAGCAGGACAACTCGGTTTTGTTAACATCAATATTAGTACCAAAGTTCCTTCTAGAGGTTTTTCTGAGTGAATCAAGATTTTAAGGTTTATTTGCGTCTCATTGCCTATTTAAAACCTTATTGGGGCGTGGCCTTATTAGTTCTTATCGGGTTCGGTATTAACTCAGCAACAGAAGTTTCCGTTGCTAAATTGATTAAATTTATTATTGATGCAATCCAACACAGTAGCAGAGCTGATTTGGATTGGTTCCCATTATTAATCATTTTATTAGTTTTTTTCCGTGGTTTAGGCCTTTTTATGGGCGGTTACTATACTGCGGTGATTTCACGTAGTCTGGTTTTTAGTATTCGACAAGAAGTTTATGCCAAGCTTTTAAGATTACCTGCACAATATTACTTAGATAATTCATCTGGTCATATTACTGCCAAGATTATGTATAACGTTGAGCAGCTAACAGCAGCTTCTTCGGAATCATTAAGAACCATTGTTAGGGATGGAATGATTACCCTTGGGCTATTAGGTTATCTGTTTTATACCAATTGGCGCCTTACGCTGTGTATTTTTGTATTTTTACCAGTCATTGGCATATTGGTACGTAAAGCCTCAAAACGAATGCGAAAGCTTTCTTTACAAGTCCAAGATACGATGGGCGATGTGAACCATGTTGTCCAAGAAAGTATTAATGGTAATGCGGTAGTAAAAAGTTTTGCAGGTGAGGAATCTGAACAAGCAAGATTCTATAAGTCATCGGAAGAAAACTTAAAACGTGGTCTGAAAATGGTAATTGTGCAAAACCTGAATAGTCCAGTGGTTCAGGTGGTGATGGCTTGTGCTATGGCCCTTATTGTATGGTTAGCTTTACGTCCACAAATTTTGGGTAGTACGAGTGCTGGTGAGTTTGTAGCTTACATTACAGCAGCTGGTTTGTTAGCAAAGCCAGTTAAAAACTTGACTGATGTTAATGAAAAGTTACAACGCGGTTTAGCGGCAGCTCACTCTGTTTTTGAATTATTAGATTTGCCTGAAGAGCAAAATAATGGTCATTTGAAACCTAAATTAAATGGTGCGATTCGTTTTGATCATGTGGCATTAAATTATGCTGATGGCGTACAAGCAATTAAAGATTTCTCTCTAGATATTCTTCCTGGTCAAACTGTAGCGTTAGTTGGTCGTTCAGGTGCTGGTAAAAGCTCATTGGTTAACATGTTGGTACGTTTTCAAGAGGTATCAAGTGGGCAAATTTATTTAGATGGTGTGCCAATTAATGACATTGATCTTTCTTGTCTGCGTACACAAATCGCAATGGTAAATCAGCAAGTTGTATTATTTAACCGTACTGTTCGTGAAAATATTGCTTATGGTCAGTTGCAGAGTGCCTCAGACGAGGAAATTCATGCTGCTGCAAAAGCTGCATATGCACATGACTTTATTATGAATTTACCAAATGGTTATGATACTGTCTTGGGTGCACAAGGCCTAAACTTATCAGGTGGACAACGCCAGCGAATTGCTATTGCTCGAGCTATTTTAAAGAATGCTCCAATTTTAATTTTAGATGAAGCTACAAGCGCTCTAGATAATGAATCTGAACATTTTATTCAGCAAGCATTTGATGAAGCGATGCAAGACCGTACAACTATTGTTATTGCTCACCGTTTATCAACAATTGAAAATGCTGATCGTATTGTAGTGATGGATCAAGGGCAAATTGTTGAACAAGGTACTCACCAAGAACTCCTCACAAAACATGGTGCTTATTATCAATTACATCAACGTAATTTCGAGGATAACTAAGCATGTCATTAGCCCAGCTAATCCAAAATGCATGGAATAAGCAATCAAGTTGGTTGGTTGCTTTACGTCCATTATCTTGCTTGTATCGTGCTGGGTTTCTATTTAATCGTAATCTTTATCATTCAGGTTTTAAGCCGGTTTATAAAGCACCTGTGCCTGTGATGGTTATAGGTAATATTACAGTGGGAGGAAGTGGGAAGACTCCATTATTAATACAACTGGTGAATTATCTACAGCAGCATAATGTAAAAGTGGGGGTAATTAGTCGGGGGTATGGGGGTAGTGGTCCTTTTCCCATGTTAGTTACCTCAGGTGCACAAGTCGCTCAGGTCGGAGATGAGCCTGCATTAATTGTTCAGGCTACAAGTGTACCAATGGCGGTGGGTCCTAATCGGCAGGCTGCTATAGAGCTATTGCTTAAGTCATCAGAAATAGATTTGATTATCAGTGACGATGGGCTACAGCATTGGGCATTAGGACGGCAAATAGAGTGGATTGTACTCGATCAAAATCGTGGTCTAGGTAATAAAAAATTATTACCCGAAGGCTATTTACGCGAACCTGTTGAGCGTTTAGAAATAGGAACGGTGATTGAGCATACTTATAAACCCGTTACAGAATTAAATATGCACCTCGAGGTAGGACAGCCATATTTACTCAATCCTTTGTCTAGTTCTAAACCCAATTTCAATCCTGAGAATAGTTATCACGCTCTAGTCGGTATTGGCTTTCCTCAACGCTTTTATCAAACACTTAAAGATTTGGGTCTGAAACAATTTCAAGAACACGCATTTCGTGACCATCATGATTACACAATTAGTGATTTGATTTTTAATGATGACCTGCCGCTTGTTACAACTGAAAAAGATGCGGTTAAATTATTAGCATTACTTGAAAAGCATCCTGAATTTAAACAGTCTATTTGGGTGGTTCCTGTTAAAGCCGTCCTGTCTCCACAGTGTTATCAGGTTTTAAAACAGCAATTGCAAGAACTTGATATTCAATTATCTTAGGTAGAAAAAATGAAACACATCGTCATTCCAGCACGCTTCTCAAGTTCGCGTTTGCCAGGTAAACCATTGTTGCTTATTCATAACCGTCCTATGATTTTACGTGTAGTGGATCAGGCAAAAAAAGTCGAAGGTTTTGATGATCTGTGTGTGGCAACAGATGACGAGCGTATTGCTGAGATTTGCCGTGCA
Organism: Acinetobacter pittii ANC 4050; assembly: GCF_000399685.1. GTDB lineage: Bacteria > Pseudomonadota > Gammaproteobacteria > Pseudomonadales > Moraxellaceae > Acinetobacter > Acinetobacter pittii_E. The sequence goes on along the minus strand of NZ_KB976987.1, from coordinate 1,265,620 downwards.
GATGGAGTTGATGTGGTTCTTACGAGTCCGGATCATCCTTCAGGAACAGACCGTTTAAGTGAAGTTGCTCGTATTAAAGGCTGGGATGCAGACGATATTATTGTAAATGTTCAGGGTGATGAACCTTTGTTGCCAGCTCAACTTGTCCAACAAGTTGCGAAACTTTTGGTGGATAAACCAAATTGTTCAATGTCTACGTTGTGTGAGCCAATTCATACCTTAGATGAGTTTCAGCGGGACAGTATTGTAAAAGTAGTCATGTCTAAACAAAATGAAGCATTATATTTTAGCCGTGCAACTATTCCGTATGATCGAGATGGGGCTAAGCATGCTGAACCAACTTTACATACACAAGCATTTCGTCATTTAGGTTTGTATGCTTATCGAGTGAACTTATTACAAGAGTATGTAACATGGGATATGGGTAAACTTGAAAAGCTTGAGAGTCTTGAACAATTACGTGTTTTAGAAAATGGTCATCGAATTGCAATCGCTGTAGCCGAAGCAAATTTACCACCCGGTGTGGACACACAAGCTGATCTTGATCGCTTAAATAATATGCCTGTTGAATCTTTTGAATAAGCGTTAATTTTTAATGAATCCGAATGTAACTTCAAAGGTTTATCCTTGGCAGCAAACAACATGGGATACCTTGACTACAAGGTTTCCCAATATTGGACATGGTCTCTTATTTTACGGCAAGCAAGGGTGTGGGAAACATGCTTTTGCTAAGCATTTTTTAGCGTGGGTGCTTTGTTTAAATAAGCAGGCGCAAGGCCCTTGTGGGGAATGTAGCAGTTGCCAATGGCTAAAATCAGACACTCATCCCAATTATGTTCATATCACAACGGATGAAGAAAATAAAAAGCAGAATGCAAAAATTAAAATAGAAAAGATACGTGACTTACTACCTTTCGTACAACAAACGGGAGAAGGTTGGCGCGTTATTGTGATTGAACCTGCTGAGGCGCTTAATTTGGCATCCTCAAATGCTTTACTAAAGACTTTAGAAGAGCCGGGGGAGCGTGTTGTTTTAATTTTATTGGCTGATCACTACCTTAAATTACCTGCCACTATTCGTAGCCGTTTACAGCATTTTGCTTTGGATCGTATCTCCTACGAGCAAGCTACATCCTATTTGAATGAACATTTATCTGAGATTGCAGAAGTACAACCAGATTTATTACTTGGTTTATCCAATGATATGCCTTTACAAGCAATAGAAATTGCTAAAAGTGATTGGTTTGCGAAAAGGCTGATTTTCTTAAATGACTGGCTTAAGATTGTTGCTCAAAAAGATATGCCTCTATTTTTCTCTGGCAAGTGGCAAAAAGAATTAAGCTTTAGTGATTTTATAATGCTTTTTGAATACTTGTTGGGTGATTTAATTTGTGTCAAGCTAAATCAACCACAGAAAAATACTGATTTAGATTTTGATCAGTTAAGCTCATATTATGATTTAGAAAGCTTATTTAATATTTATAATGAATTACAACAAGCAAAAAAGCTTGTTGAGCAAAATGTACAAAGTCAACTAATTATAGATCAGTTGTTTATAACGTTAATGAATATTTAAGGGGAAGATGATGCAGCCGCAAATGGGGGGGATTATTCAGGTAAATATTCCTGATAAAGCTACTTTACAAGCAAGCTATATGGGGTATGTGCAAGGTGGAGGTCTATTCGTACCATCAAAACAAAAGGTAAAGATGGGACAAGAAATTTTCATTTTGGCAACTTTGCCTGAGCAGTCTCAAAAAATTCCTCTAACAGGTAAGGTAATCTGGATCTCCCATAAGCAAAGTGGATTTAAACCTCAAGGTTTTGCTATTCAGTTGAGTGGAGATAAGGGAATTTACTATAAAAACGAGGCAGAACGAGTTTTGGCTGGTAGTATGTCTCTAGACCGCCCAAGTTATACCATGTAATTAAATAGGAAAGAAAAGTGTTTGTTGATACGCATTGCCATTTAACGATGTTGGATTTAACGCCTTATAACGGTGATCTGGATCTTGCGCTTGCAGCAGCGCGAGCAGAAGGAGTGTCTAAGTTTATGGCAATTTCCGTAGATCTAGATGACCATATTGCACTAGCAGAAATTGCAAAAAAACATGAAGACGTTGGTTATACGGTCGGCGTACATCCTTGTGAAGATGTAGATACTATGACACGCGCAACAACCGAATATTTAGTTGACTTAGCTCAATCAGAAAAAGTATGGGCTTTAGGTGAAACTGGACTAGATTATTATCACAGTACAGATTTTATTGAGGAGCAAAAGGCATGTTTTGCAAGACATATCCAAGCTTCAAAAATTGTAAAAAAACCAGTTGTCGTTCATACCCGTTCAGCAAAGCATGATACGGTAGATATTATTCGTGCTGAAAACTCAACACATGGGATTCTGCATTGTTTTACTGAGGATTGGGAAACGGCTAAAGCTGTGCTGGATTGTGGCTATTACATTTCTTTTTCCGGCATTGTGTCATTTAAGAACGCGCAAGATCTAAGAGATGTTGCTAAACAGGTTCCTCTAGATCGTCTTTTAATTGAAACAGATAGTCCATATTTAGCCCCTGTTCCATATCGTGGTAAAACAAATGAGCCAAAATATGTGCCTTATGTAGCCAAAGCGCTCAGTGATGTATATGATAAATCGGTTGAGGAAATTGCAATGATCACCTCACAAAATTTTGAGAACTTGTTAAAAGCGATTTAGGTTATAGAAACTATATAAGAGAGTAATTGCGTGAAGATGGATCGTCAGGCTCAGTTCCGAGCAAGAGAAGTATTAATATTTCAGGTTGCGGAACAATTATTGCTAGAAAATGGCGAAGCTGGAATGACACTTGATGTCCTGGCTGCTGAGCTTGATTTAGCAAAAGGAACTTTGTACAAACACTTTCAAAGCAAAGATGAGTTGTACATGCTGTTGATTATTCGTAATGAGCGTATGTTACTTGAAATGGTTCAAGATACTGAAAAGGCCTTTCCAGAACATTTAGCTTTTTTCATGTTGCATCATTTACACCATCCTGAGCGAACAGTTTTATTTCACCAAATTGAAGAAAAACTCTCAATCACTGCTCAAGGTGTCCATCATCTTTTTCATGAGCTTTATCAGGTCCGTAAACAGCGATTGCGAATTATCATTCGTATGACAGATCATTATTTAGAATCTATTCAAAGTAATATGACAACTCGTGATTATTTGGCTTCTATTTGGTCATTAACTCATGGTGCAGCAGCTATTCTCAATTCAAGTTTTTACCAACGGTATTTAGGTTCAAGAGACACTTTGAGAGTGGCTTATATTGATCAGGCATTAGCCTTACCTAAACAAGCTGTTGAGCAATATGCTTAGGTCGATATGAAAACTCAATCACCTAGATCCCAAAAAGGTTTTACGCTTATTGAAGTGATGGTGGTGATTGTTATTATGACGATTATGACTTCACTCGTCGTACTTAACATTGGTGGGGTTGACCAAAAGAAAGCAATGCAAGCAAGAGAGCTATTTTTGCTTGATATACATAAAATTGGTAAAGAGTCGCTTGATCAATCTCGTGTTCTAGCTTTATCCACTCTCAGCGAAACCGACGTTTCACCATTTTCTTATGAACTGTATGAATATCACGACCAGAGTAAATTACAGGTTCAAGATATAAAAAATCGCTGGCAAAAATATTCAGAATTTACTACGCGGCAACTGCCTAAACATGTATCGTTTACAGTACAACCTTTAGATACGCAAAACTATTCAAAAGCTACGAATACCGATTTAATTGGAGGGCAAGCTCCTCAGTTAATCTGGTTTGGCAATGGTGAAGCTAAAACCGTTAAAATCCAGTTCTACTTTGAGCAAAAACCAATTGGTTCAGAAATACAAATTGATCATTTGGGTAAAATAAATGAAATCTAAAGGTTTTACTCTATTAGAAGTGATGGTTGCTTTAGCAATTTTTGCAGTGGCGGCTGTGGCGCTAACTAAAGTAGCCATGCAATATACTCAATCTACCTCAAATGCAATTCTTAGAACAAAAGCACAGTTTGTTGCAATGAATGAAGTTGCTTTAATGGAAATAAATCAGGAATGGCTCGAAGGTACACAAAGTAAGCAAGTGGCTTCTCAAGGCGAGACTTGGCAGATTGATAAATCTGCGCAACCTACAATTAGTCCAAATGTTCAAAAAGTAGATGTACAAGTTAGTTTATATGATTCTGATAAGGGGAAAGTTCAAAATGGTATTACCCACTTGGTATTTTTTAATTACCCAATGAAAGCGAAATAATGATAAAAAATAAATATTTTTGCTCTCAAAGCACAGCTCCTCGTCTTGCGGCACGATCGAGCAGTGCTCGATTAATTCGGGCCTCAGGATTTACTTTAGTTGAGCTTTTAGTTTCGATTGCAATTTTTGCTATTTTATCTCTGTTGGGTTGGAAGGTTTTTGATTATTTACTAAAAGTCCGTGATCGTAATACTCAACATGAAGTGCAGTTGTTTGAATTACAAGATGCTTATCAACAAGTTTTGCGTGATACGTTGCAGATTATACCTTTGTCAGCAAATCAAGGCGGGCAATTACATCCAGCTCTAGAGCTTAATAATCAAGTTCTTCGTTTTAGTAAGGCAGGTGTTACTGACCCTTTAAAGCAAGGATTATCACCTTTTGAGCGTATTGAATATCAATATGACCCTGACCAAAAAAAGCTTTATCGTCTTAAATATAGTAATTTAAATACTTCAAATAGAGAGCAGCCCCTATCAAGTACACTGTTGAGCCAAGTTGAACAATTTCAAATTATGGTGTTGACACCGCAAGAAGTGACAAAGTGGCCAGAAATTAATCTTGACCCTACAAAACCTGAAGAATTTAGAAAGTTACCGAAAGGTATAAAAATACAACTCACGGTTGCAGGTGTAACTTATGAGTGGGTTTATAGCTTGAATCAAGGGGGTTCATCACTCTCCAAAGAAGGAAGAGGGTGATATGTTGCACTATAAAAAGAACCAGCAAGGTGTAGCTTTATTAACCATTCTAATTATGGTTGCTTTGGCTACAATTTTAGCTGCCTCTATTGCAAAGCATCAAACTAATACCATGGAAAATACGGGTTATTTGATGCGCCAAAATCAGTCATTACTTTATGCAAAAAGTGCAGAAGCTTTTTTTTCTGAGTTGTTAATTCAAGATACAAATAATGCTGGTGGTATTGATCATTTAAAGGAAAGCTGGGCACAACCGATGCCACCTTTCCCAATAGAAGATGGAATCGTATCGGGACGTTTACTAGATGAGTCAGGTAAATTTAATCTGAACAATTTAACGACTAATGAAGGTACGGTAAACGAAGCTGCTAAAAATTGGTTTGAGCGGTTGCTTGTGCGTGTAGGTTTGCCGGCAGAGTTAAGCCAAGCAGTTATTGATTGGCAAGATCCAGATGACGAACCATCTGGACCTATGGGAGCAGAAAGTAACTATTATGAAGGCCTTGATCCTGGCTATTTGGCTTCAAACGCTAAATTTCATCGTATTGAAGAGTTGAAGTTGGTAAGAGGTTTTGAAGGGAAAAAATATGATTTAATTGCACCATACATATCGGCATTACCTGAAAATACAAAAGTGAATATTAATACTGCATCACCATTAGTATTAGCGAGTATTGATCAAAAATTAGATTTAGGGACTATAGAAAAAGAACTTCAATCACGCCAACAAAATTTAAAATTCTTTCAAAATATTGATGAATTATGGCAATTGAATGCTTTTTCAGCAGTTGATACACAAAAGAAAACTGAAGTTAATAGCCTTTTAGATGTGAAGTCGAGCTTTTTTCAGGCACAAATTGAGGTTGTGTTGAATAATAGAAAAAGACAGTTTACAAGTGCCTTAATGCGCAGCGATAAGCAGGTTTATGTATATTCTAGAAATATGGCGCCTTTTAACTAATTGAAAATTTATAATTTATTTGCTTTTGGTGGAATATCGAGGTTTGTAATTATAAATTTTTCTCGAGTACATATTGGAATAAATCTAAATTTTTTATATGCGTAGCTTCAATGTTTCTTCACAAGTCTTATCATACTTTTTGCTAATTGTTTCTAATTGAAAAGTGGTGCGAAATTTTCGTCTTTTGCTTTATAATAATGTTCTTAGAAGGAATGATCGATTTGGCACATGTTAATTCGTAAGTTATTTAAGTTTGAAAATGCACATGTTGTACGTAACTGTACATCGGATCGTTGTAAGCGATCAATTCATGGACATAGCTATAAAGTTGAATTATTGCTTAAAGCTTCGAAATTAGATCATGGGCAAATGGTTTATGATTTTGGACTCCTAAAGGGAGTAATAAAAGATCTTTTCGATAGCTTTGACCATGCAATCTGTTTTTGGGAAAAAGATGATCCCCAATATATTGATGCATGCCAGACTTTTAGTGCTCGTTGGATTTCTTTACCAGTTTCACCGTCGGCTGAACAGTTTTCACGTATATTCTTTTATCTAGCTCAGCAAGTTTTGCAATCAACAGTCACTCAAAATGGGGAAGGTGATGTTGAAGTGTATTCTGTTATTGTTCATGAGACTGATACTGGATATGCTCAAAGCTTTATTGAAGATATTCAAAATGAACAAATGGGTATTTTAAGTCTCGATAGAATTGTTTTTTCAGAACAAATTCAGATAGAGTGGGCAAATCCACGCATGTATGAAGACTTGAAAACAGGGATTAAATTTAATAATCCTCAAGTTGATTTACAAGTCGAAGTATAAATCGAATTACTTACAGTATTTGTAGAATTGAAAATTGATCTAGGATGACATTAATGCAATTAACTGAGCAACAGCAAGATAAACTCAGTAAAGTTCAATTAGAAGAAAGTTGGAAAAGATCTTTAGCACCTTTTCTATTAAGTCCTCAGATGGATAACTTGCGCGATTTCTTATTTCAACAGAAACAAGCTCAAAAAATAATATATCCACCGAGTAAGCAAATCTTTAATGCTTTAAATACGACACCATTGGCTGAAGTGAAAGTTGTGATTTTAGGGCAAGACCCATATCACGGCCCAAATCAAGCCAATGGATTAAGTTTCTCTGTTCAAAAAGGTATTGCATTACCGCCATCTTTACGCAATATTTTTCATGAATTACATACAGATTTAGGTATTCCAGCTCCTCGCCATGGCGACTTAACAAAATGGGCTAAACAAGGTGTACTCTTGCTGAATAGCGTGCTTACAGTTGAAGCTGGACAGCCGACTTCGCATCAAAAACAGGGTTGGGAAGCCTTTACTGATGAAGTTATTGATGTTTTAAATGAGCAAAGAGAACATGTAGTATTTATTTTGTGGGGTGCTTATGCGCAGCGCAAAGGACAACGTATAAATAGAGATAAACACTTGGTTTTAACAGCCGCTCATCCATCACCTCTTGCTGCAAATAGAGGGGGGTTTTTCGGGTGCAAAGTGTTTTCAAAAACAAATCAATATTTGAAACAACATGGCATTGAGCCCATAGACTGGCAATTGGACGCATGATGAACTCTCCCAATGTAAATAACTATCACCCGGACTTGGTGGTTGAAGAAGCAAAAAATGGCTGGCGTATAGTACGTTTGAATCGTCCTAAATCATTACATGCTTTAGATGAATCAATCGTAACGGCATTATTGCGTGTATTTGAAGATTTCCGTGATGATGAGCGTGTTAAAGCAATTTGGTTAGACTCAACTACACCAAAAGCTTTTTGTGCAGGTGGCGACGTTAGAAAATTACGTCAACTTGTTATAAATCAAGAAGTAGATACGGCAAATAAGTTCTTCCAACAGGAATATGCTTTAGATCTACTCTTACATAATTATGCTAAACCAGTCGTTGTTTGGGGTGAAGGCTATGTGATGGGTGGTGGTTTAGGCTTGTTTATGGCTGCACCATTTCGTCTAGTAACACCATATTCACGCTTAGCAATGCCTGAAATTAATATTGGTTTATATCCAGATGTTGGGGCGAGCCGTTTCTTGGCTGATCGTGGTCCAATAGGTTTGTTTACCGGTTTAACTGGTTCAATCATGACAGCTGCTGGAGCATATAGCATCGGTTGGGCTACACATATTTGTGAAGCACAGCGTGATAATGTTTTGCAGAAAGTTTTAAATATTAATTGGGCTCATTATCCTGCAGGGGATTTTCGAGCAATTGATGATACTTTAAATAGCTTGCACCGGCCTGTTGCAGCAGGTCCATTGCAAAACTCACTTGATGTAATTCATAGCGTTTGCCGTGGTTTCAATTTTGAACAAGATTATCAAGCGATTGTTAGTTTGCGTGATGCGAGCAGCGATTGGTTGCGCCAAGCGAGTGAAAACTTGCAAAAAGGTTCTCCTAGTACAGCGGCAATTACTTGGTTACTATGGCAATGGGGCAAACAAATACATTCATGGGATGAGGTCTTTGACTTAGAAGCTCAGATTTCTGAGTGGAAAATACGTCATCCTGACTTTGTGGAAGGTGTTCGTGCGCGCTTGGTGGATAAAGACTTATCACCAGAATGGAAACAATGTGATGATCTAAGTCTAAGAGGTATTTTGGCTGATTGTCCACCAGTCACTTCAATAGATAGCTGGAATGCCTTACTTAGACAGCACGGTGTGATCACCTAAAATAATGACTGAATATAGTGATGAATACTGGATGCAGCTTGCTTACGAGCAAGCTGAATTAGCTGCTCAACAGGGAGAGATTCCAGTTGGAGCAGTTTTGGTGAGTGAAAATCGACTAATTGGAGCAGGTTATAATGCTCCTATTACTTTGTTAGATCCAACTGCACATGCAGAAATTCAAGCTATTCGGGCAGCATGTTCCTCATTAGAAAATTATCGATTACCTGAAGATACAACTTTATATGTCACTCTTGAACCGTGCACGATGTGTGTAGGTGCATTAGTACATGCGAGAATCAAACATGTAGTTTTTGGTACACCCGAACCTAAAGCAGGTTCCTTGGTAAGTGCACGCCAGTTATTGCAGCAAGGTTATTACAATCACAGGTTTACATTTCAGAATGGCTGTCTGCAAGAAAAATGTGCTCAGCAACTTAGTCATTTTTTTAAACAAAGACGTGAGCAAAAGAGACAAGAGAAACTACAAAAAACGTCCTTAAATGATTAAAAAATAACATGTGCTTATGGCAAACTAATGCGGTTTTAATGCCATGATTCTATTTAATAAGGACTATTCAATGCGTAATGTAATTACCGTAAAAAAAGAATTTAATGCCCCTCTTAGTGATGTATTTAACTTGCTCTCTAAGCATTCAACTTATAATACTGCTTTTGCACCTTTACAAGTTGTGCGTGTAAAAGACTCAGCTGATTCTAAAAGACCTGATGGTTTAGGCTCAGTTCGACGTATGGGCTTTGGTCCAATCAAGCCCCTTAAAGAAGAAATTACATTGCTTGAAGAAAATAAAAGTATTGAATATAAATTAATAGATAATCCTTTGATTAAACATCATTTAGGTAGAATCGAGTTTTCTGAAATTACCCCATATATTACTTTAGTTACATACCGCATCGAGTTAACGGCAAAAGCGCCAATGGTAAGTAAATTAATCCTTGCACAGCTAAAACTAGCCATTACACTAGGCTTTTCGAGATTAGCTAAAGCAGTTGCTTCTTAGTGAGAGTTCAATGACAGTTCAAATTATTACTATTGATGGTCCGAGTGGTTCGGGTAAAGGAACATTGGCTGCAAAACTTGCAGCACATTATCAATATCATTTACTTGATTCGGGTGCGTTATATCGTTTGTTAGGGTTGTCATTACATAAACACGATTTATTAGAGAAATTAGATAGTCAGCTTGATGAATGTATTCAATATGCTCGTCAACTGGATATTAAATTTGAGACTTCTGCATCAGGGATTTTGGTTTTTTTGGATGGTGAAGACGTGTCTCAAACAATTCGTACAGAACGAGTTGGTGAATACGCATCAAAAGTTGCAGTGGTTCCAGAGCTTAGACAAGCGTTATTTGAAAGACAAAGAGCTTTTGCGCAAAACCCTGGTTTAGTTGCAGATGGTCGTGATATGGCAACATCTATCTTTCCTGAAGCAAACGCTAAAATTTATCTGACAGCTTCGGCTGAATCGCGTGCTGAGCGAAGAGTAAAACAGTTGCAGGGTATGGGGCTAGATGCTAAAATAAACGACATTTTAGCTAATATACAGGCGCGTGACAAAAGAGATATGGAGCGAGAAGTTGCTCCGCTCAAGCCAGCCAAAGATGCTTATATCATTGATAGTTCGGAATTAACGATCGATCAGGTATTTAAGTTAATGGTTGATTATGTCGATAGCCGTACTATTTAGTAAATAGAATTATCAGTTGAAGCATAGCTTGATCAGTCTATAAAGACTATGTTGATACTTAACTAAACCGGCCTTGTCTGATCCAAGACCGCTGAATTTATCAGGTATATCATGACCGAATCTTTTGCAGCCCTCTTTGAAGAAAGTGAATTAAACCTCAACGTTGAAAAGGGTGCAGTCATCCAAGGTGTTGTTGTAAACATCGATAGCGACTGGGTAACTGTTGACACTGGCCTAAAGTCTGAAGGCATTGTTGACCGTGCTGAATTTTTAAATGAACAACGTGAACTTGAAGTTCAGGTTGGTGATACTGTTGACGTAGTTGTTGAAGCTCTTGACAACGGTATGGGTCAAACAGTTTTATCACGTGAAAAAGCTAAGCGTGCTGAAACTTGGACTAAACTTGAAAAAATCTTTGAAGATGGCGAAATCGTTACTGGTGTTATCTCTGGTAAAGTTAAAGGCGGTTTCACTGTTGACATCGGTCCTGTTCGTGCATTCTTACCAGGTTCATTAGTTGACACTCGTCCTATCCGTGACACTACTCACCTTGAAGGTAAAGAGTTAGAGTTCAAAGTAATCAAACTTGATGCTAAACGTAATAACGTTGTTGTATCTCGTCGTGCTGTTATGGAAGCTGAATCTTCTGCTGACCGTGAAGCATTACTTGCTCAACTTGAAGAAGGTCAAACAGTTACAGGTACTATCAAAAACCTTACTGATTACGGTGCATTCGTTGATCTTGGCGGTATTGATGGTCTTCTACATATCACAGATATGGCTTGGAAGCGTATCAAGCACCCTTCAGAAGTTGTTGAAGTTGGTCAAGAAGTTACTGTTAAAGTACTTAAATTTGACCGTGAACGTAACCGCGTATCTTTAGGCCTTAAACAATTAGGCGAAGATCCATGGTTAGCGATCATGAGCCGTTACCCTAAAGGTTCTATCGTTAAAGCTCGCGTAACTAACTTAACTGACTACGGCTGTTTCGCTGAAATCGCTGAAGGCGTTGAAGGTTTAGTTCACGTTTCTGAAATGGACCACACTAACAAAAACATCCACCCATCTAAAGTTGTTCAGATTGGTGATGAAGTTGACGTTATGGTTCTTGAAGTTGATGAAGAACGTCGTCGTATCAGCCTTGGTATCAAACAAACTCGTGCTAACCCATGGGAAGAGTTTGCTAAAGCTCATGAGAAAGGCGAAAAAGTATCTGGTACTATCAAGTCTATCACTGACTTTGGTATCTTCATTGGCTTGAACGGCGGTATCGACGGTTTAGTACACTTGTCTGATATTTCTTGGAACGAGCAAGGTGAGGAAGCTATTCGTCGTTACAAGAAAGGTGACACTGTTGAAGCTGTTATCTTGTCTGTAGACGCTGAAGGTAACCGTATCAGTCTTGGTATCAAGCAATTGAACAGCGATCCGTTCAATGACTTCTTAGCTGCTAACGAACGTGGTGCTTTAGTTAAAGGTACTGTAACTGCAGTTGATGCTCGTGGCGCAACTGTTAAGTTAGCTGACGAAGTTGAAGCAACTCTTAAAGCTTCTGAAATCAACCGTGACCGCGTAGAAGATGCGACTAAATTCTTAGAAGTTGGTCAAGAAGTTGAAGCGAAGATCATCAACGTTGATCGTAAATCTCGCTCTATCAACTTGTCTATCAAAGCGAAAGACGAAGCTGAAGAGAAAGAAGCAGTTGCTAGCTTGCGTACAGCAACAACAAGTCAAGACAATGGTCCTAAGACTATTGGTGACTTGATCAAAGCACAAATGAAGTAATAAGTTAACAAAGTACAGTTTCATGTAACGGAATTGTACTTTTTATACAAATTACTGTAAACGGTAGCCTAGTATTCAACATACTGCGCTACCGTTTTGTATTTAAACAGGTTATTATCGAACGACATAGAGTAGCAATAAATAACGAGGTCGTAGATGACTACTGAAGCTCTTAATAAGTCTGATTTGATTGAACGCATTGCGCTAAAAAACCCACACTTAGCTGAACCTTTGGTGGAAGAGGCGGTTAAAATTATGATTGATCAAATGATAGAAGCACTATCAACTGATAATCGAATTGAAATCCGTGGTTTTGGTAGCTTTGCTTTACACCACCGTGATCCAAGAGTTGGTCGCAATCCTAAAACAGGAAAATCAGTTGAAGTTGCAGCTAAAGCTGTTCCACATTTCAAACCCGGAAAAGCCCTTCGTGATGCTGTAAACGAATCTGGGAAATAAATAAAATTTATAAGTCGGGGTGCCTATGCGTTATATTTTAATTGCATTGCTTATTGTTGTATTTGGCTATTCTTTAGCACTTGTTTTGCAAAATCCAACAGAGCTTTCTGTTGATTTGTTGTTTACTCAAGTTCCTGCTATGCGTTTAGGCTTATTATTGCTACTCACATTAGTACTAGGAACAGTGGTCGGTCTTTTACTAGGTGTACAGGTTTTCAGAGTATTCCAAAAAGGTTGGGAAATTAAACGCCTGCGTAAAGATATTGAACATTTAAGAAAAGAACAAATTCAAAGTGCTCAATTAGCAGCAGCAGAAGCAGCTGCAAATGTAAGACATGAAAAAACCGTTGTAGATATTTATCCGCAAGATAAAAATTCTACTCCGCTATAATCCCCGTACTACTCTTTATTGATGAGTAAAGAGTAGTATCTCCCTAATTTAATCCGTTCTTCTTTTATTCTTCTAAATATAAAATCTTTTAGTCTTATCGCTTTTAAATTTGGAAAGCGAGCATCTACATTCCTTTATTCCTTCATGATTTGTCTATTATAATAACGCTGATTTTATATGATGGAAGAAAGTCTCTTGAGTATCATTGTTGCGTTAGATGCAAAAAGCCAATATGACGCTTTAAAAATTGTTGAACAGCTTGACCCCGCTTTGTGCCGTGTAAAAGTAGGTAAAGAGCTTTTTACTCATGAAGGCCCATCTGTTGTAAAAAAACTCCAAGAACAAAATTTTGAAGTTTTCCTCGACCTTAAATTTCACGATATTCCTAATACTACAGCTCAAGCTGTTTGTGCGGCAGCTGATTTAGGCGTATGGATGGTAAATGTTCACGCTTCAGGTGGTCGTAAAATGATGGAAACCTGTGTGGAGCGTTTAAAAGCAGGTAATTATCAAACTCAACTTATTGCTGTGACAGTACTCACATCGATGGGCCGTGAAGATTTAAAAGATATTGGTCTAGATGTTGAACCTGTAGAGCATGTGAAGCGCTTAGCTAAATTAACTAAAGAAAGTGGCTTGGATGGGGTGGTTTGTTCTGCTCAAGAAGCTAAGATTCTTCGTGAATTGATCGGGCAAGACTTCTCTTTGGTAACACCAGGAATTCGCCCAGAGGGATCTAATGCAGACGACCAAAAACGTATTGTGACTCCAAAGCAAGCTATGCTTGATGGTTCTACACATCTGGTTATTGGTCGACCGATTACTAAAGCAGAAAACCCAACAGAAATGTTGAAATCTATTTTGGCTTCAATTGCCTAAAGATTTAGGAATAAGCTAATTAATAACGGGGCGAGTAGGCTTAATAATAAGCCACTCATCATGGCATGTGGTACATAATGTGTACCGCATGACTGTTTTACCATTGCTAAGGTAACATCCATTGACGTGGCGCCAGCGCTTGAGATAGCAGGGCGTGGAAAACGCCAACCCATGGTATACATTAGAAAAATAGCAACAATTTCTCTAAACAAGTCGGTTAATAAGGCGATTCCACCCAACTCTGCCGAATGTAATTGCGTAAATAAGATCCCTGACATTGAATACCAGCCATAACCTTGTGCTAAAGCTAAAGTTTCATTCAGTGTAAAATGCTTGTGAAGTAAATAGTAATTCAAAAAGCCCGCTATACATGACCCTAGAAAAGCAGCTAAAGGTACAATTAAAATTTTCCAGCTTAACCATGTACGGTTAAAGTGGGTAAAGGCAAGTTCGATACCAATTAAGAAAATAAAAAGTAATAATAAATACCAACTATTAAATGCCATATGTGAGTTGAATTGGGTGGCAATAGCTCCTAATAAAACACCTATTCCTAATGCAAAAAAAGCTTTTGTAATATTTTTTAAAGCATTTACAAAAAGTTGAAGTGAGATTTTCCCTTTGACACTTTGTTTATCAAAAATTGTATAAGCCAATAAACAGGTAAAGAAAGAACCGAAAGATGTTGTAAGAGCAATAATAATCGCTGGTGGGAGTATGGCAGAAGGATTCTTAATTTGGTCAAGGGCCAATGTTAATTCTAAAGCTACACTTGCTAACAGAATATAAGAAAAATAGGGAAGTATTTTAAATATGAAGTGTCGGATATTTAGAGATAGTTTTGGAGCTAAAAAATAACCGGAAGCAAGTGCTAAAAATATTTGAATGATGAGATAAAAGGATTGCATATAATAGATAGATTGTTATCAACCTACCTATTATGTCTTGAACATTTTAAGCTGCATAGCTCTGTGAGCTTTTATTTAAAAGTAAGTAATCTTTGGACTTAACTTTACGTGTTTCTAACCAATACTTCCATGTGTAAGTTGGCCATAGAGAAAAGTTCTTTCCATCGGCAGATTGATACCAGCTACTACAGCCACCAGCTTGCCATACAGTTCCTTGAAGCTGCTTTTGAACACGTTCATTAAAAGCGTCTTGAACTTCTGGTTTAATCTCAATTGATTGTTGTCCAGATTTTTCTACAAGTTGAATAAGCTGTAAAATGTAATTTACTTGAGATTCAATCATAAAAATAATCGAATTATGTCCTAAAACAGTATTTGGCCCGACGAGTTGGAATAGGTTAGGAAAATTCTTGGTCATTATTCCATAATAACTTTCTGCACCATCTTTCCAAGCTTGTTTTAGCTCGATTTGATTGCGTCCCATACAGGTGAAATGTTTTAAATAAATACGTGGGTCAGTAATAAAACCTGTACCGTAAATTAAACAATCAATAGGTCGTTCTTTACCATCTTTAGTGATAATACTGTTTTCTTTAATTTCTTGAATGCTATCAGTGACTAACTCAACATTTTTTCGGTTAAAGGTAGGAAAGTATTTATTTGAGATAAGAATACGTTTACATCCCATGACGAAGTCAGGTGTGAGTTTTTTTGCTAGCTCTTTATCTTTGACTTGAAAACGTATGAATGCTTCTGCCAATTTTTGGCCATATTTCATGATTTGAGGTTGAACAATTGGTACAACGCGAGATTCATTACTCCAGTAAAGACGACTACGATGAATTTGGCGATAAATATTTGAAGATTTGAATAATGCTTTACTTAAGCTTGAATATTTGCGCTCATCTCGTGGTATGACCCATGCAGCTGTTCTTTGAAATACATAAAGTTGTTTAACATCTTTAGCTATTTCAGGAATATATTGGATTGCACTGCCGCCCGTACCAATAGATGCGACTGACTTGCCGTTCAAGTTATAGTCGTATTCCCATTGTGAGGAATGAAATACTTTCCCTTTGAATTTTTCGATCCCTTTGATAGAAGGAATTTGTGGAATGTGTAAGGGACCTGAGGCAAAAACTACAAATTGAGCTTCTATAGAAGGCTGGTCCTTAAAATCTAGAGTCCACACATGACGTGTTTCATCATATTGGACATGAGTTACGTCATGCTTAAACTTACAGTAATTTTTAATTTTATATTTTTCTGTAATATTCTGAATATATTCAAAAATTTCTGGACCCTCAGCATAGCGTTTGGTCCAATCGGTCTTTGGTGCAAAAGACAAGGAATACATGTGAGATTGAACATCACACGCTGCACCTGGATAACGATTTTCTCGCCAAGTTCCACCAACATCGTTTGATTTTTCTAAAAGAACAAAGTCGTGCTGTTGATTTTGTAGTAAACGGATTGCCATTGCTAGGCCACCAAATCCAGCCCCAATAATAGCGATTTTAGTTTTTTGAATAGTATCTTGCTTTGCGTTTAGCATTGGAAACCCTGCATAAGCTGAAAAGAGGATTGCACGCAAGACTAACGTTTTTTGATCAGTTTAAACATGATTGTATCGACGTGAAAATTGATAGATTAGGCAATTAATTTTCTTGCTTCTTTATAGTAAAACATTTCAGTCTAGGGAAATTGATAGAAGAATGAAACGGTCGATACTTGGTTTAATCTATTTAATTCAAGGAATGCGCAACGCTGGCATTGATGTCGACTCACGTTTGGCCGATATAGGTATTAAAGTTGATGCTTTAGACCCAAGTTCTACAATTCATGATCGTCTTGAATGGGATATTCAACAAATTATTAGTAAAAATGTTGAGCCTGAAAAGGGATTGTTTATTGGACAGCATTACGCTTTAGCAGGGTATGGCCCCTTGCTTATGTTACTTGTTACAAGTCATGATATTCAAACCGCTTTAAATAAAGGTATAAAATATCAAAAACTTACTCACTTATTTGGTAGCTTAGGTTTATACGAAACTGATGAGCGCACCATTCTAAATTATTTGCCTGTTGATTTGAAAACTGAAATTGGTCAGTTACGGGCACAATGCGAAGTCTCGGGGACTTATAAGTTTATTCAAGATATTTATACGATGATGGGATTACAAATGCCTACGATGCGTATAGAACTTCCTTTTGAAAAACCTACTGATTTAGATACTTTGTCACGATATTTTGCATATTATGGCGAAGATGTGCATTTTAATGGTAAATATGCGGCATTTAGCCTAAGTAAGGATGTACTTGAAATCAAGATTCCTTCTGCCGATATCATTACACATCGTATTTATGAATCAAAATGTATTGCAGAGATAACAAGATTAAATCAACAAGATCATCAAACTCCACATATCATACAATGTGTACAAGATTATCTTGAGTTGCAACAAGGAATTATCCCGAGCATGGCAGAAACGGCTTTTGCATTGAAAATGCCTGAAAGGACATTAAGGCATCAATTGCAACAGCTAAATACGAGTTATAAGCAAATTCGTGAACAAATTATCAAGAATAAGGCATTGAAGCTTATGGAATATAGGGAATACTCAATAGAGGTCGTTGCCGAATTACTCGGCTATTCTGAACCAGCGGCATTTAATCATGCTTTTAAACGATGGTTTGGGCAGAGTCCTCGACAATATGCAAAAGAGTCATCGTCGTAACTCTTGATGCTAAAAGCTAATGTGGTTGAACAAAATGTTCGCTATACTCTCATCAGTTAAAATTGAAATAAAACGATATGTTAAATTTAAAATCTTCTCATAGTACTGCATTCACTCCTTCTTCCCCAGCAGAACGCTATGCTGAGGCTTTAGCTTCAGGCCAATTTATGGCAGATGAAGCGCAAGCACAGGCAGTGCAAGAATTAGATCGCGTATGGAAGGAACTTTTAAACCGTTATAAAGCCTCTAAAAAAGCTTTCCGTCGTTTTCGTCGCCAAACTTCACCTAAGGGTGTATATATGTGGGGCGGAGTAGGTCGTGGAAAAACTTGGCTGATGGATCAATTTTACGAGTCTGTACCATTTCGCCGTAAAACGCGTATGCATTTTCATCATTTCATGCAACATGTTCATAAAGAGCTAAATAAGCTTTCAGGCCAACGTAATCCGCTTGAAATTGTAGCTGACCAAATTTATAAAGATGCTGTTGTTATCTGTTTTGATGAATTCTTTGTATCAAACGTAACAGATGCAATGATCTTGAGTGATTTATTCCAAAAATTATTTGTTCGCGGTGTGACATTAATTGCAACATCAAATATTGCCCCAGATGGCTTATATAAAAACGGTATTCATCGCGATCGCTTCTTACCAACAATTGAAATGGTTAAAAAGAACTGTGCTGTTTTAAATGTAGATGCGGGCGTGGACTATCGTTTACGTGTACTAAAACAGGCTCAATTATTTAAATCACCATTAAGTAATGAAGCACAAAACTGGATGTCAGAGCGCTTTAATGCATTAACTCATACACAATCTCATTCTCAAGAGCCGATTGTGATTAATAACCGTGTTGTTGAGACCCTCGGACATACAGAAGACGTGTTATGGTGTGAATTCTCTGAACTCTGCTTTAAACCACGTAGCCCAGCAGATTTTATTGAGATTGCAAATATTTATAATACGGTTCTAGTCAGTAATGTTCCTCATTTGACAGATTTCTTGTCAGAGGGCACTCGTCGTTTTATTTACCTAGTCGATGAATTCTATGATCGAGGAGTAAAATTACTTTTAACTTCTCAAGATAGTATTATTGATATTTATCAGGGTGAAAAATTAGCATTTGAAATTGAGCGTACGCGTTCACGTTTACTCGAAATGCAATCTGACGAATATTTACATTCTGAACATCGTCATATTGATGATACTAAAAACGCATAAAAAATAGATATAAAAAGCGCTCTAAACAGGGCGCTTTTTTTACAACAAAAATTGATAAATTTAGTTAAATAGTGCTTTTTCACACTGTAAAGTTTGATATAACTAAATACGCTTTAGAAAAACAAGATAGTGAAATTTTTTGTCTGTTAACAAAAAGTCTAGTTTCAGTATCTTTAAATATTGAATAAATTGTTGGGAATCCTAGTTAGAATTTTAATATTTCCTTTATAGAAAAATTTATCTTTGTCAATAGTTTTGCAAGGGAAAATGCTTACTATTTAGGAATGTGATATTAGTATTCAGCTTAATTTAAATCGGTATACTAGGATTCTCTTGGTATAAAAAGTAGCAACTTCAGGAAAGACAATGACTGCACGTATTCAAAAAGGCAAGTTAGCGATTGCTAAAGAACTTTACGATTTTATCGAAAATGAAGCTTTACCAGGTTCTGGTTTAGATAGTGAAACTTACTGGAAGAACTTTGAGCAAGTTGTTGTCGATCTTAGCCCAAAAAATAAAGCATTATTGGCTAAGCGTGATGAATTACAAGCAAAAATTGATGAATGGCACCGTAACAACAAATTTGAATTAGGTGCTTATAAAGCGTTCTTAACTGAAATTGGTTATTTATTACCGGAAGTTGAAGACTTCCAAATCACAACTGAAAATGTTGATGAAGAAATTGCGTTGTTGGCAGGGCCACAGTTAGTTGTACCTGTACGTAATGCACGTTATTGCTTGAATGCAGCAAATGCTCGTTGGGGTTCTTTATATGATGCACTTTACGGCTTCGATGTAATTTCTGAAGAAGGTGGAGCTGAAAAAGGCAAAGGATATAACCCTGTACGCGGTGCAAAAGTTATTGAGTTTGCTAAAAATTTCTTAAATGAAGTTTTCCCACTTGCGCAAGGTTCACATGCAGACGCAACAAAATATGCGATTGAGCAAAATAAACTTGTTGTAACTTTGAAAGATGGTTCAAAAACAGGTTTAGCTCATGAAGCTCAGTTCGTTGGTTTCAACGGTGAAGAAGCAAATCCTTCAGAAGTCGTACTATTAAGCAATGGTCTTCATGTCATTATTGAAATCGACCCATCTAGCCCAATTGGACAAACAGATTCCGCTGGTGTTAAAGATTTAACATTTGAAGCGGCAGTAACCACAATTCAAGATTTGGAAGACTCTGTTGCGGCTGTGGACGCTGAGGAAAAAGTTGAAGGTTACCGTAACTGGTTAGGTTTAATGAAGGGTACGCTTCAAGAATCTATCGAAAAGAATGGTAAAACGATTGTTCGTGATTTAAATAAAGATCGCGAAATTAAAAACTTAATTGGTGGAACTACAAAACTTCATGGTCGTTCACTTATGTTACTTCGTAACGTAGGTCACTTAATGACTAACCCAGCTATTTTAGTAGATGGGGAAGAGATTTTTGAAGGTATTATGGATGCATTGGTAACACCATTGTTATCAATTGCTGATATCCGTAGTACAAACGAAAATAAGAACTCACGCAAAGGTTCTATGTATATTGTTAAGCCAAAAATGCATGGACCAGAAGAAGTTGGGTTTGCTGTAGAGCTATTTGAACGTGCTGAACAGGCGATTGGGTTGCCACCTAAATCGTTAAAAATCGGTATTATGGATGAAGAGCGCCGTACATCTGTAAACTTGAAAAACTGTATTGCTGCTGCTAAAGACCGTACGATCTTTATTAATACTGGTTTCATGGACCGTACAGGTGATGAAATCCATACTTCTATGGAAGCTGCGCCGGTTGTTCGTAAAGAAGCTGTTAAAACACAAAAATGGATTGCTGCTTACGAAAACCGTAACGTTGCAATTGGTTTGAAATGTGGTTTACAAGGTAAAGCACAGATTGGTAAAGGCATGTGGCCAAAACCAGATAGCATGAAAGATATGTTAGCAACCAAAGCTGCACATCCAAATGCGGGTGCTTCATGTGCTTGGGTACCATCTCCAACAGGTGCTGTACTTCACGCGATGCATTACCATCAAGTGAATGTAAAAGCACGTCAAGATCAGTTAAAAGCTGAAGAAATGTTGTCATTAGATGACTTGTTAACTCCTCCATTTGCACCAGAAACAAACTGGTCAGCAGAAGAGATTAACAATGAGCTTGAAAATAACTGCCAAGGTATTTTAGGTTACGTTGTTCGTTGGGTTGACTTAGGCGTGGGTTGTTCAAAAGTTCCTGATATTAATAACGTGGGCTTAATGGAAGACCGTGCCACATTACGTATTTCTTCTCAACACGTTGCTAACTGGTTACGTCACGGTATTGTAACTCGTGAACAAGTTGAAGAAGTGCTTAAACGCATGGCAAAAGTTGTTGATGAGCAAAATGCGAATGATCCATTGTATAAACCAATGGCTGCTAACTTTGAAACTAACATTGCTTTCCAAGCAGCTTCAGACCTTATCTTTAAAGGTTGTGAACAGCCTTCAGGTTATACTGAGCCGTTACTTCATGCTGCTCGTTTAAAGTTAAAAGGTTATACAGGTGACTAATTTTAACCTGTCATAAAAAAAGCCTCTTCGGAGGCTTTTTTATTTGAAAGAATAAATTAAATGTATGACTTAATTATTACTCACAATTCCAATTTTAGTGACCCCTAAACGCTGTGCTGTAGCCATGACCATTGCTACATTTTTATATTCAGCCATTTGGTCTGGTTTGAGTTTGATCTGGTCTTGATCTTTTTTGGCAACAACAGTTTGAAATAAAGTCTCTAATGCCGTACGGTTAGAAACCTGTTGGTTATTCCAAAACACTTTACCTGCTGCATCAATTCTTACATCAATTACTTCCGGTGGCTTTTCATTTGTTGGTGGTGGTGTCCCATTTGGCAAATTAATATTAATCGCGTTGTTTGGGGCAGGTATAGTAATAATAAACATAATAATAAGTACCAGCATGACATCAATAAGCGGTGTCATATTGACTTCCAACATTACATCGTCATCATTATTTGAACCGACATTCATACCCATAAAATTCTCCTTAAATAATTACTGGGAGGCTGGAGGGGTAGTAACAAATGCAATTTTGCCAATACCAGCTTGTTTGGTTGTACTAATGACCTGATCTATCGCTTCAAAATGGGTAAGCTGATCTCCTCGAATATGTACCTCAGGCTGCGGTCTTTTTTGTACCACGGCTTGTAATTTTGCCAACAATATTTCTTTATTCGGTACATAACTTTCGTTCCAGAAAATATCTCCTGTCTTATTGACTGAGAGTTGAATATTTTCAGGCGTGGTTGCGTACGGAGTATTTTTTTCTTCTGGTAGTTTCACTGGAACTGTATGTGTAACTACTGGAATAGTAATAAGAAAAATAATAAGTAAAACCAACATGACATCTACCAGAGGTGTCGTGTTAATTGTTCCAATCATTTCATCATCATCATCTTCAGAACCAACACTCATACCCATAATGTTTGCTCCTGATTATTTAATATTACGGTTAACTGAATTATTGGTATTAATTTCTCCGCTTAATAAAACCGCGTGTAAATCTGAGCCAAATGAACGGACATTTTCCATAACGGCTTTATTGCGGCGAGTAAGCCAGTTGTAACCAAGTACAGCAGGTACTGCGACTGCAAGACCAATAGCCGTCATAATTAAAGCTTCACCAACGGGGCCCGCAACTTTATCGATAGACGCTTGACCTGAGATACCGATAGCTGTTAATGCGTGATAAATTCCCCATACGGTACCAAAAAGTCCAACAAATGGTGCGGTAGAACCTACCGTTGCTAAAAAGGCTAAACCACCACCTAAATGATTTTGTATTTTTTCAATTGCGCGTTGGATAGAAATGCTTACCCATGTATTAAAATCGATTCGCTCAAGTAAAGAACCGCCGTGTGATTTAGTTGAATTAATGCCTTTTTCTGCAATAAAGCGATAAGCGCTACTTTGTTCTAAACCTTCTGCAGCATTATCAAGGGAAGTAGCCTCCCAGAAATGTTTTTCAGCTTCTTTGCCTTGGCGTTTGACTTTACCTTGCTGCAATAGTTTAGAAATGATGATGTACCAAGTTCCAATCGACATGAGTACTAAAATAAATAATGTAGACTTAGCAACTAAGTCACCTTCACGCCAAAGGGCTTCTAGACCATAAGGATTTTTAACAGTTTCACTCGTTGCGGGCTCCGGTGGTGGGGTTGGGGTATTTGTATTTGATGTGGCTTCAGTGGTTGCTGTGGCTACAGGTGCATTGCTTGTTTCTTCTGCAAAAACTGAGCTTAATGGAAATAACGAGCAAGCTGCGATTAGACTTGCAGAGGCGAAACGAACTAAAGGTTGAGTTGATTTTTTCATCATATATCTCCAATATTTTTTAATTTCTTACTAATTCAATTGTTTATTCAATTACGAATGGATATTCAATTTCATACCAATCTTGCTGAGGCACACCATCTTTCATTGCTGGTTTGAACGTACATAAGCTATAAGCTTTAGTTGCCGCCTTATCTAAAATTTTGCTACCACTCGATTTTTTTACTTTGGCATCAATGACTTTGCCGGATGTATCAACCAAAACACGTATACGCACCGTACCTTGTTCTTCATTCATCAGTGCTTCACGAGGATATTCCGGTTTTTCACAGCCAGCAGAGCCTTCCGAAACTCCACGACTTACACCAGCTGGTTTTGGTGCCGGCGCAGCAGCCACTGGAGTAGGTGCAGCAACAGGGCTTGGAGATGGAGTACTAGGTGCCGCAGCAACAGGGGTAGCTACTTTAGTCGGTTGAGCCACTGGTGTCGTTTTTTGTACCGGTGTTGCCACTTTCTCTACTTGTTTAGGCGGCTCTGGAACCTTGGCAACTTTTTCCACCATTTTGGGTGGCTCAGGTGGTTTTTCCTTGGGTTTAGGCTCTTCCGGCTTTGGTGGAGGCGGCGGCTTAATATCCTGAATAATTTGTAATTCCACAGGTTTTTCTGCTGGTTTTTGAATATTGTTTGCTAAACCTGACATCAGAATATAGGCAACAAGAAGATGCAGAAAAATGACTGCAGCAATACCAATTAGGCGTTTGGCAGATTTATTTTCTATGTCTGTAAAAGTCATGCCCATAGTTACTCCTGAAACTGTAGACAAACAATTTTTTTAAATGACTGTTTGGCTAAGAATGAGTATTCGGTCTGCAAACACGATGTCTAAAGTCGTGTTTGCAAAATAACCAATTAGAACTTGTATGTACCTCGTACAAAGTAGGTACGTCCTAAAGGATCTGCGTAACGTGGGTCATATCCCATTTGGAAGTTGTCACCAACATTTGAAGCAGGAGGGTCTTCATCAAAGATATTCTTAATACCTGCTGTAACTTCTAGATTTTTAAAGCCTTTGTATGTTCCTGAAATATTATAAATTGTATAGTCGCTTACTTTATGATCGCGATAACCTTCCGCAACAGAAGAACTTGAATTTTGGTCATCGTAACCACGAGTGAATTGTTGTTGGAAATTTACACCCCAGTTTTGGTAATTCCAATATAAATTAGCAGTATGTTTCCAACGAATAATTGGAGCATCTCCAACATATGCTCCTAAACTACTAATCCATTCCCCATCTTTTTCATTTTGATATTTATATTTAATGACATAAGTTCCATCAATTCCAAAACCAAATCGACCTGTTGCTGTCATTGGTGTTATATAGTTTAAACTTACATCAACTCCTGAAGTTTTTAAGTCACCCATATTGTCTTGAGTTGTAATGATATGATTAAGTGTTCCATCTGGATTACGTACGAACTTATCGGCATATTTTGTTGGATTGTTAAAAATATCACCTTCAGGTAATGCTGCTATTTGGTTTTCAACTTCAATATTAAAGTAGTCTAAAGTTAGAACTAAATTCTTAATTGGTTCTAGAACCAAACCAGCTGTAAACGATTTTGATTCCTCAGGATCAAGATCTTTATTTCCTCCATTTTTGCGGTCAAATTGGGTTTCGCAATCACGGCTGGCAACACCACCAGGTGGAAGAGTATCTCCTGGATTTTTAGGAGGGCCATTCGGACAAAGTACCGGATCATTATAGTAAGCTGAAGTATTTGTTATAGAGTTAGGAGCATTTACTTCCCATAAAGTTGGTGCTCTAAATCCTGTGCTATAAGAGGTACGAAACATTAATTGTTTAATTGGTTCCCAGCGAAGTGCGAATTTAGGATTAAACGTATCTCCGAAATCACTATAATCATCGTAACGGGCTGCAAGTTGAGCCTCTAATGTTTTATGTAATGGAATATGCAGTTCAGTAAAGACTGCTTTAATATCTCTTTTTCCTTTATTTGTAGGTTCATCAGGATCAACCCCTGTACTTGGTGCTTGACTAGCCACTTCAGAAACCACGTTTGAGGTCCATTCATCATGGCGATAGCTAGCTCCTACTGCAAAACCAACGTCACCTGCTGGTAATGTAAATATAGGTCGACTAGCAGTGAAATCAACAGTAGTTGAATCAACATCTGCTTTTAAATAAGTACCAGTTACGCCCAGTGTATCCCATAAACCCGCATCTTCTGGTGCTTGTGGTCCAAAAGGGTTTAAAACCCCATTATTTAAAGCTTCTTGAGTTTTTTTGTAGTTAAGATATCCACTGTTTAGCCGGTCTTCTGCTTCGCTATGAGCATAAGTAATACCGGTATTGATATCCCAACCATAAGCTTCGCCTTCTAAACCACCGAATATTCGATGTGACTCATTAATACTAGAACTAACACGATTACCAGCTTGAGAACGAATATAAAGTTCAAGTGGGCCACTGACTTTATTCATAGCAGGTGTAATTCCATTACCTGGATAATATTTACTATCAGGATTCAATGTTAAATCGAAGAAAACGTCTGGAGCGACAGAAGTAGTAATTTCATTGCGTGCGTAAACATATTCTGCTACAGCATTTAAATTGTCATTTAGCTTAAAAGTAGCGCGTCCCAATGCTGAGATATCTTCAGTTTTTGGAACAATTCCAATCACTGCTTGACTGTTATAGCGGCAGAATCCACCTTGAGCGTACACGAGCGGGTTATTCCCGCATCCAGTTGCTGCATATGGGTTTCCTTCGGTACCAGTTTTTGTGTCATAAAAGTTAGCAGGAAAACTACCACTACTACCTTTTGTAATACCTAACTCTGGCAATAATCCTCCGCGTTTACTAACTTTACGATCTTTAGCCATAACATCGTTGCCATGTCGATAATCAACGACACCAAAGATATTGAAGCCATTTTCATCAAGATCACCATAACCACCAAATACGCTTACATCTTGTGTATCCCCCCCATTTTGCTCTGGTTGTGTCAAACCTCCACTGATGTTTAAACCAGTAAATTGTTTTTTAGTAATGAAGTTGATTACACCACCAATCGCATCTGTACCATAAATTGCTGATGCTCCATCTCGTAAGACCTCAATGCGATCTAACATAGCGAGTGGAATAATATTTAAGTTTGTGACGCCGCTATCATATGCATTTGCAGCCAACCGACGACCATTAAGTAAGATTAAGGTTTTATTGGCACCAATTCCTCGGAGATCTGCTGCTGACCCTACAGTTCCACTAGCGCCTACATTTTGCGCAGTAACAAAACTTGATTGATTTGCACTGATTTTTGCTAAGGCCTCTTCGGTTGTTGTCACCCCTTGTTTTAAAATTTCGTCAACTTTTACGATAGTAATGGGCGAAGCACTTTGTGCTGCAACCCCTTTAATTGAAGAACCTGTCACCGCAACTTTTACGACTTTTGTTGGTTTTTCATCGGTACTTGATTGTTCTGTTTCTGCTGCTTGTGCCATGGTAAGACACATCATGCTTAAACTAAGGGTGCTTAATTTAAGAATTGTTTTGCCAATCTTGGGGGTTACCTGAGATCGAACATTGTATTTTTTTTTCATCGTGGATTTGATCCCTTTTTGTTGTCGTTAGCGATATTGCTGGAAAGTTTTTAAGCAAAGCAAGTGCCAACTATATATTTTTCTTTTTTTAGTTTATGCAAAATATTGATATATATTGATTTTATTATGGTTGAGTAGGGTGCTTTAGCTTTTTTGAGATAAAAATAAATTTTCCATTTGGAAAAATTTTTGATGGTGGCGAAAAGTTTCAAATTTATTTGTGTAAAAAATATACATTACTAGACTCTTCACATGCTTATTAAATAAAAATGTATCGTTTTAGAGCTTTTTAATAGGTAATGTTATAATATTTATAATTATGTGGTTTAATTATAATTTAATTATTAATCAATAAATTATTTAAAAATTATGTGTAAAGTAAGCTGGTTCTAATGTGGATCATAATTAATTTTTAATGTATTTTATTTGTGCATTTAAGGTGTGAGATGATTAACTTATATGAATATAATATTTGGCAAAAAGTTACTTTTATTTATATAGTTCAAATGTTTTTAAGTATCTAATAAAAATATGAATTTTTAATATTTTAAAATATTTTAAGATGGATATTAATAAATGGCATGAAATTCGCTTTATATTCAATAGTTATAAAACTCTAGGTATTTGAGTTTATTTTTCCATTTGATCAAATAAAAAGATGATAAAGGAAAGTGAATTTTAAGACCTAAATAGGCCTATCTGTCGAAAAAGAACTTTTCTTATGCAGATTTAGATGTTACTCAAAAGGATAATATCTTTTAAAAAAACTAATTACGTGGGTATGAACTTGAAATTAAAATTTTTTAAGCTCGCCATTTTAAGTCTGGCTATTACATCAGTCCCTTGTGCTTACGCAATTACGCCAGCACAACCAAACAAAATTTTGCACGTTGCCTATGAAGCCCCAGATGATGGCTTCGATATGGTTAAAACTAACAACTTCTATAGCGCGAGTATTGCGGAAGCCATATTTGAGCCTTTACTCAAATATGATTATTTAGCAAGCCCATTACAGTTAGTTCCCTATACGGTAGAGAGCCTGCCCAAAGTGGAACAAGGCGGTAAAGTTTATACATTTAAAATTAAACCGGGTATCTATTTTACCAATGATCCCGCTTTTAAAGGTAAACGCCGTGAGTTGGTAGCTGAAGACTATGTGTATGCAATTAAACGTATTTTAGACCCCAAAAACAGAGCACCTTCCGTTTCTTTTCTGGATGGAAAACTGGTAGGGGCCGATGTAGTTGTAGCTCAAGCAAAAAAAACAGGAAAATTTGATTATGCTGCGCCCATTGCTGGGATCAAAGCGCTTGATCGATATACTCTGCAATTTACTCTCACTCGCCAAGACTTCAACTTTCCTTATATTCTTGCCTATATTACCTTTGGTGGCGTTGCTAAAGAGGTTGTTGACTATTACGGTGATCGTATTGGCATGCATCCAGTTGGTACAGGACCTTATATGTTAAGTAAATATGTACCGAGAAGTAAGGTCGAATTAGTTGCCAATCCTGATTATCGAGGTTTTGTCTGGAATTTTAAGTCAACAGGCACGCCGTGGGATAACCAGCTTATTAAAGAAATGAGCGGTAAGAAAATGCCCCAAATTGGTAAGGTTGTAGTCAGTATTATTGAAGAACAACAGTCACGATGGTTAGCTTTTCAGTCTGGTCAATTAGATTTTGATAGACTTACAGCAGATGCTGTTCCGCAAGCTTTAGATGGAAATCAACTTAAGACTTCTTTTCAGAAAAGAGGAATTAAGCACTTCCCATATAAGGAACCCGAAATGACCTATACGATGATGAACATGCGTGATCCGGTCATTGGTGGTTTTAACCCGGAAAAGATAGCTCTGCGTAGAGCAATTACTTTATCGTACAATCAAAAAGAAAGTATAAAACAGGCTTATAAAGGGCAAGCAGTTAGAGCAGAAATGTTTATACCTGAAGGTGTAAATGGCTATAACCCTAAATATAAAAGTAGCGTAGGGTACAATCCATTATTGGCAAATAAATTACTTGATTATTATGGTTATAAAAAAGGTGCTGATGGTTATAGAACTATGCCAAACGGGAAACCTTTAATTTTAAAAATTAATACAGAAAATAGTTCGGCCTCAGTTATCCACTCTGAACTTTGGAAAAAGAATTTAGATGCGATTGGTATTCGTGCTGACTTTAAGGTGAGTAATTTTGCAGATAACTTAAAAGCCGCAACTCAATGTAAATATATGATTTGGAGTGGCGCATGGATTGCTGACTATCCTGAGGGAGATAATTTTGCGCAGTTGCTTTATGGGCCAAATGCAGGTCAGGGAAATCATACTTGTTATCAGTCTAAAACATATGATGCGCTTTATACTCAGGCCATCCACTTGCCGCCTCAACAACGCTTACCATATTACGAAAAGCTTAACCGCCAGATTGAAGCTGATAATCCTTGGATTATTCATGTAACCCGAATTCGTAACTGGTTGATACGGCCACAAGTTCAGGGTTTTAAACCCCATCCTATGATGAATACAAACTGGCAATATCTTGATATTACTCCTATTAAAAAATAATTTTAGATAAAGATCATGATGACTGAAAATTTAAAACAAAAGCTCAAGCACTGTAGTATCAGCTTGCTATTCGCTAGTATGGCCTTAACGGGACCTACAAGTATTTTTGCGAAAAGCCCAGCCGATCCGAATAAAGTTTTACGTTATGTATTTCCAACAGCTGAAACAGGTTTCGACCCGGCTTATATCCATGATTTATATTCTGCACATGTAACCACATCGATATTTGAAACCTTATATACCTATGACTATTTAGCAAGGCCAGCAAAGCTTGTTCCTCAAATAGCAACCGCTATGCCCGAAGTCAGTGCCGATGGTCTGACCTATACCATTCACATAAAAAAGGGTATTTATTTTACGCCAGACCCTGTTTTTAAAGGTAAACCAAGAGAATTAACAGCCAATGATTATGCGTACTCTTTTAAGCGTTTATTGGACCCGAATTTACGTTCTCCAAATAGCTGGTTATTAGAAAACAAAATTGAAGGTATGGAGGCGTTAGTCAAAGCAGCCAATAAATCCGGAAAATTTAACTATGATCAAAAGGTAAGTGGTTTACAAACACCTGATAAGTACACTTTGGTGATTCGTTTAGTTAAACCAGATTATAACTTTCCTTTATTATTGGCTCATGATCCGACAGGTGCTGTGGCACGCGAAGTTATCGAAAAATATAAAGACAAAGCTGGTTATGTAATGGGTCATCCTGTGGGTACAGGTCCTTATGTACTGAGCAAGTGGGTACCAGCATCGCGCATTGTTTTAAAGGCGAATCCTGATTATCGTGGCTTTACTTGGAACTTTACTGCTAGTAGCCCTGAAGATCAGGTAATTGTAAAACGCCTTAAAGGTAAAAAAATGCCTCAAATAGGCACAATTGATATTCAGGTGATGGAAGAAAACCAATCACGATGGCTAGCATTTCAACGTGGTGAGGTTGATATATTTCAGCTTGAAGGCCAACTGGTCGCAAAAGCGGTTAAAGACGGTAAGTTAAGGCCTGAGCTTGCTAAAGAAGGCGTGCAGTTATCCCGCATTGTTGATCCTGAAATTAGCTATATTTATTGGAATCTTAAAAATCCAGTCGTAGGGGGAATGAGTAAAGAAAAAATTGCTTTACGCCGTGCGATTGCGATGTCCCGTTCAATAGACCAAGAAATTAAATTGGTAAGAAATGATGATGCACAGCGTCTACATTTTCCAGTTCCACCCGGTGTGGTGGGAAATGACCCTCAATATAGAACCAGCACACCATATTCGGTGAAAGCAGCAAATTTACTATTAGATCGATATCACTATAAAAAAGATGCATCAGGTTGGCGAACACAACCAAATGGGAAACCTCTTGTTATTGAGTATATGGCGCGTAGCGACAGTATTGGGCAACAAAGTGCTGAGCTTTGGAAAAAGAACTTAGATAGTTTGAACATTCGAATGGTTTTTAAACCCATGCTTTTTGCAGATCTCATTCGCGCGCAAAAACAATGTGAAGGGATGTTTGGGTCTTCTGCGTGGATAGCCGATTATCCAGATGGCGATAATTTTATGCAGAATTTTTATGGACCTAATACACACATGACGAACTGGTCTTGTGGTTCTACACCAGAATTTGATCCGTTGTATCGCCAAACCCAACAAATGCAAGCAGGTCCTGAAAGAGATGCGCTCTATCGCAAAATGACACGTCTACTAGAAGTATATATGCCCGCTCAAATATCTTATGCACGTTACCGAAATATGCTGGCTCAACCCAAAATCATTGGATATAAAAAACATCCAATTTTACATGCTGAGTGGATGTATTTCGATATTGATACAAATACTAAATCGAATCATTAAGTGAAAAAAATTGGAGATAAAATGAAAAACAATACACTGAAAATGATAACTTTATCTATGTTGACCATGGGTGTAAGTCAGTTTGTAATGGCAGAGACAACACGTCCTACTTTGCCATTACTGAAAGCACAACAACTTCCAGCATGGTGTGATGCAAATTTAAAAAAGATTCAACAGCAGATTACAGTTTTTGAAAAAACGCCTGTTACAAATAATGCAGCAGCTGCACCTATATTGGCAAAATGGGATAAAATCTTTGCCCATTTTGAAGATTTTTCAGGTCCGATAAGTCTCTATAGTAATGTAGATCCAGATGCAAAATTGCGTAAGGCCGCAGAGGACTGCGAAATCAAAATTAATCAATTTCATACTGATATATTTCAAAACCCAAAGCTCTATAATTTAATTAAAAATACGCAAGCAACAGATCCAATTGACCAAAAATATCGCCAAGATATTCTCAGTCAATTTGAAGATACTGGTGTTCAATTAGAACCAGCAAAACGTGCACGAATGAAGGCTATTCTGAATGAGTTGACCAAACTCGAACAAGAATATGCACGTAATGTCCGAGATAATCCGGAAAAACTTGAGTTTACTCCTGAAGAGATGAAAGGGTTGCCTCAAAGTTATATTTCTGCATTGAAGAAAAATGCTAAAGGCAACTATTTATTAGGTTTCGAATATCCGGAATATCGTCCATTTATGGAGCTCGCGGATAATGATGATGCCCGAAAAAGATATCAAATTGCCTTTACGCGACGTGGTACTGAACAAAATTTAAAACTACTTAAACAGGCAATAGATTTGCGTTATGAACTTGCGCAGTTATTTGGAAAAGCAAGTTATGCAGATTGGGTTTTAAAAGACCGTATGGCTAAAACACCTGACGCCGTAAATCAATTTTTAGCAGAAGTACAAAAAACAGTAGCTCCACTTGAGCGCAAAGAAGTAGAAGAACTGCGCGCATTTAAAGCGCAAACATTAAAAACGCCATTAGAAAAAACCGAGATCACCCGTTGGAGCGAAGCTTACTGGAGTGAAAAACTTCGTAAGAGTAAATATCAGATTGATCAGGAAAAACTTCGTGACTATTTCCCGACTTTAGCTGCTCAAAAATGGTTATTTGCTATTTCATCTGACCTTTATGGTATTGATTTTAAACCTGTCAAAGTGAAAGCATGGCAAAACGAAGTTGAATATTACGACGTAGTTGACAAAAAGACAGGAAAGCTTCTTGGCGGTCTGTATATGGATAAATTCCCTCGCGAAGGGAAATATGGTCATGCTGCGGTTTGGGGAGTATACGGTGGCAGTACATTAACCAATCGATTACCCGTTTCAGCCTTAGTCACCAATTTTAACCGTAAAGGTTTAAACAGTGATGAGCTAGAAACTTTTGTTCATGAATTTGGCCATGCTTTACATGGCATATTATCAAATACACGTTATGCCAGTCAGTCGGGAACATCCGTAGAGCGTGATTTTGTAGAAGCACCGTCTCAAATGTATGAAGAGTGGGCACGCCGTAAGGAAACTTTATCTAAAGTAGCTGATTACTGTGATCCAGCATGTCCACGTGTTGATGACGAACTCATTGCTCGTTTAAAAGCTGTACATAACTATGGTCGTGGCTTGCGTTATGCGCGTCAAACTCTTTATGCACAGTACGATATGTCATTACATACTGCCGATGCATTAAAAGTAAAGCCTTTAGAAAATTGGCAAAAAATGGAAGCTGCTACAGCATTAGGTTATGTACCAACAACAGAGTTTCCTGGGCAGTTTGGGCATTTGATGGGTGGTTATCAAGCTGGTTATTACGGCTATATGTGGTCTGAGGTTTTAGCTTTAGACATGCTTTCTGCGTATGGGGACAACCTTAATAATCCACAAGTTGGACAGCGTTACCGTCAAACCATTTTGTCACAAGGTAGTCAAAAGCCAGCTGCTGAATTAGTTAAAGATTTCCTTGGCCGTGAACCTGATAACAAAGCGTTTTTTAATGAAATTACCGGACAACGGGTTAAATAAGGAATTATCACTATGCTGGCATATGTTATTCGGCGTTTATGGCAGATGATTCCAACTATGTTGGGGGTAGTCTTACTTATTTTTATTCTTTTTAACTGGGTAGGTGGCGATCCTGCTTATATTTTAGCGGGCAAGATGTCTAATCCTGAGCAGATCGAAAACATTCGTAAGCAGCTTGGTGTCGATCAGCCTTATTACGTTCAGCTCTGGATTTTCATTAAACAAATACTAACTTTTGATTATGGAGCGAGTTGGAGTACGGGTGAACCTGTTTCCCAAATTATTTTAACCCGATTAGGACCGTCGCTTACGCTTCTAATTCCACTGACTATTTTACAGACGGTTATTTCAATTATTTTAGCTTTGGCTGTTGCAGCGGTACGTGGCTCTCTAACCGACCGTATGGTCATGATGCTATGTACCATCGGCATGTCGATCAGTATTTTAGTTTATATTATCGTTTTTCAATATGTTCTGGCGTATCAGCTAAGTTGGTTCCCTGTACAAGGCTGGAGCGATAGCTTTACTGATAATTTATTTAAGTTTGCCTTACTACCGATTCTCATCATGCTGGTGGTGAGTATTGCACCGACTTTGCGTTTATATCGTAGCTTTGTGCTTGATGAAGTTAATCAGGATTATGTTCGAACAGCACGTGCTAAAGGTGTAGGTGAAAGCCGAATTTTAGGCGTACATGTGCTGCGGAACGCTTCAATTCCCATTATTACCGACGTGATGTCAACTTTACCTGCATTACTCATAGGCGCATTTTTAATTGAACGCTTTTTTGGTATTCCTGGGATTGGTCGAGAGGTGATTATTGCAGTTGAGCGGAGTGATTTTCCTGTTATTAAAGCAATTACAGTTTACATCGCAGCTGCAACCATGATTTTTAACTTGATTGCCGATTTGGTCTACAAAGTGGTTGATCCACGTGTACAGTTGAAGTAGGTGGGCTATGCTGAGCGTTTTATCAAAAAGAAAACAACAAACAAAAGCGGAAGCTCATTCATCTGGCCTGTGGAAACTTGCCATGCGACGTCTTCGGGCCGACAAGATCGCAATGTCATCGCTAGTGATTGTATTGTTTTATTTTATTATTCTGGTTCTATCAATGACAGGTGTGATTGCATCTGACTGGAATAAAGAGGTTGCAGTAAGTTATGCACCACCTACATTTATAGGCGCAGACAAGACAACAGGTGCAGGGCAAAATGCTGCGGTGGTTGATGAGGAATTACCAGAAAATCCTGTCGATCCCTTAAAAGATGTAATTCATCAACTTAAGGCTGAAATTAAACAAGAGAAGAGCTCCGACAGCGCGATTAATTATTATGGTGTTGTAGACCCATTAGCTGATGATATGAAGGCCATTGATCAGCAACTTGGTGGACATTTACTTGATCAGCAAAGTGAACTTAAAAGCACACTTATATTTGGAGCTGACAAATGGGGACAAGACATCCTTAGAAAGACTATTAAAGGTGCTGAAACATCAATCATTGTTGGGGTGATATCCGCTTTACTTGCGGTAGGCATCGGTACACTTTTAGGCGCAATTTCTGGATATTTCGGTGGTTGGGTGGATGATATTCTCAACTGGTTTTATAACATTTTTACCTCAATTCCATATTTATTATTAGTTCTCGCTATTGCTGCTGTACTTCAACAAAAAGGCATTTTATCTATTGTTCTGATTTTAGGTTTAACGGGCTGGACGGGTGTTTATCGTTTAATACGTGCCGAATATATGAAACATACTGCACGTGAGTACGTTCTTGCTGCTAAGGCAATTGGCGTTGGACACTTCCGCCGTATGTTCATTCATATTTTTCCTAATGTCAGCCATATCGCTTTGGTCCAAATGTCAATTCTGGTGGTGTCTTTCATTAAATCTGAGGTCATCTTGAGTTTCTTAGGTTTTGGTGTGCCAGTAGGTGTAGTGTCTTGGGGGAGCATGTTAAATGAAGCACAAAGTGAACTTCTTTTAGGTAAGTGGTGGCAGCTTGTCGCAGCTTCTGTTGCGATGGCTGTTTTGGTAACGGCATTTTCAATGTTTACTGATGCACTTCGTGATGCATTAGATCCAAAACTAAAATAAGAGGAAATCCTAATGTCAGAACAAGAAAATCAGAATGCGCCGTTGCTGCATGTTAAAAATTTACGAGTGAGTTTTAAAGGTGAAGATAAACAATATATTGAAACCGTGAAGGGAATTAGCTTTGATATTCCTGCAAACACCACGGTTGCTTTAGTAGGTGAGTCGGGTAGCGGCAAATCAGTTACTTCTTTGGCAACTATGGGCTTACTGCCTGTAGGTCAGAGTAAAATTGATGAGCAAAGTAAAATTATATTTGAAGGCAAAGATTTGCTCAGCTTATCTCGTACAGAGATGCGTAAAATTTGTGGCAAAGATATTGCCATGATTTTTCAGGAGCCGATGTCATCATTAAATCCTGTTTTTACGGTTGGCAATCAAATTGCAGAAGTGTTGTGTTTGCATATGGGGTTGAGCCGTAAACAGGCCCGACAACGCGTTTTAGAATTACTTAAAGAAGTAGGTATTCCTTCACCTGAAACTAAAATTGATGCCTATCCAAATCAACTTTCGGGTGGTCAGCAGCAACGCGTCATGATTGCTATGGCGATTGCGTGTGAGCCTAAACTGCTGATTGCCGATGAGCCGACTACAGCACTTGATGTCACGATCCAAAAACAGATTATTGATCTACTTGAGTTATTGCGTAAGCGCCGTCAAATGTCGATGCTTTTTATTACTCACGATTTAGCGTTGGTTGGTGAAATTGCAGATAAAGTCATTGTGATGCGTCATGGCGAGATTAGGGAGCAAGGCGTTGCTGAAGAGGTTTTTGAACAGCCTAAAGATGTATATACGAGAGCATTACTTTATTGCCGCCCGCAAATGTCACAACGACCTTATCGTTTGCCTGTTACCAGCGATTTTATGCGTCAAGAAGACAATATATTGGTCGAGCAAAGTTTTGATGCTTCAGAAATTCCCCAGCGCAAACGGGGTTTAAATGGTAATGAGCAAATTATCTTAGAAGTAAAAGACCTGAAAAAAAGCTTTTATAGTCGTAAAGGCCTATTTGGCAAAGAAGAGTTTCAGGCCGTAAAAGGAGTTTCTTTTAAACTTGCTAAAGGAAAAACCTTGGGTTTAGTCGGTGAGTCAGGTTCAGGTAAAACGACCGTTGGGCTCTTACTCATGCGCTTACATCAAGCATCTGGTGGGCAGGCTTTCATCGAAGGTAAAGATATTCTTTCATTAACTGAAAAAGAGTTTGCTAAATATCAACGAAAGATTCAGATCATTTTTCAAAATCCATATGCCTCTCTTAATCCACGTTTTACCATTGGGCAGATATTATTAGAGCCTATGCAAATTCATGGTATTGGTAAAGATGATACTGAGCGTAAACAGATTGCGCTTAGTTTACTTGAACGAGTGAATTTACCTGAACAAGCTTATTATCGTTATCCGCATGAGTTCTCGGGTGGGCAACGCCAACGTATTGCCATTGCACGTTGTTTAACGCTAAAGCCTGAGATTTTGATTTGTGATGAATCGGTTTCGGCCTTGGATGTTTCAGTTCAGGCACAAGTACTTAATTTATTACAAGACTTACAAGATGAGTTTGGGCTTAGTTATATTTTTATTTCACATGACTTGTCGGTTGTGAAATATATCTCTGATCAGGTCATGGTCATGAATCATGGTGAGGTTGTTGAAATCGCTAATTCAGATGAGCTCTATGCACATCCTCAACATGACTATACTAAACGATTATTGCAGGCTATTCCTCAAGGAATTCAGCACATCTCATAAGCGTAAAGTTATGTCGTTAAAGGCACTTTCTAGTGCCTTTTTATTTGGTTTATAGGGCAAATGCTTATAAAATATAAAAAGTAAATGTAGAGTATTTTATTCTTGCTATGTGCGCTAACTTTAAACCTTTAACGCTTGCTCAATTGCAGCAACTTCAGTTACCTGTAGTTGGCTTTAGCTATGCCGAAGAGGTTTATCCTGCTGGAACAATGCCATTATTATTTAAATCATCGCAAGGCCTTGAATGGCGTGAAGTGATGTTTGGATTGGTTCCAAAATGGGCTGAAGATACCAATATAGCAAAACATACTTATAACGCCCGTCATGAAACAATTTTCCAAAAACCGAGTTTTCAAGAAGCTGCGCTTAAATGTAAGTTCGGTGTGATTCCAGTGACTGAGTTTTATGAAAGTAAATATATAAATGATAAGCCAGAGCGGTGGGGTGTGCGCCGTAAAGATGGGCAAGCTTTTTTTATTGCAGCAATTTATGAAATTTGCAAAATAAATGAAACGATTATTCGTTCTGCAAGCATGTTGACCATGGATGCTATAGACCATCCAATGATGAAAGACTTTCACGAACCAGGTGACGTTAAACGATCAGTGATTGTAATTCCACATGATCGTTTGGAAGAGTGGTTAAGTTTAGAATCGCCTGACATTTCAAGTTTTATTGAGGGCTTCCCCGTCGAAGAATTTGAATGCTCTCATGTACCAAAAGAAAAAATTATAAAACCTACACCACAGTTAAGTATGTTTGACTAACTTGCTTAAAACTAAGAGGAGGTTATTGATCTCAATTTGAATCAATAACCTCTATGTCTTATTCAATATTTTTACTTAATGTTTGTACTTCAGAATCTTCAGCTAGATAGGTCAATTCAATAGGCGAAATCACAAAAGTCGTATTATCTGAGGTCTGTTTAAATACGAAGCCATATTCAAAAGATTGGCTATTTTTACTTGGTAACCAGAATAGATAAGGGCAACCTGTATAACTCCCATCCCAACCCATTTCTCTAGCTAAAGCCAAGGCCGTATCAGATTTCGCTATGATTTCTTTAAGTGATTCTTTATCTCGTTGAGAGACGTCACCATCATCATCTGCAAAGGTTTGTAGAAACTCAGTTAAGGGCTTAAGGTCTTCCCAGTTATGTTCTATTGTAGAGAAATGATATCCATATAGCATCATGTGCACTTTCTTCCATCTTGTTATTGTGTCTTTGAACATACCAAGAAATATATGAAAAGGAAATGGATAAATCTGATTTAAGTTGTTTATTTTTCATAACTTATAGATTGTTTTTTGTACGGAATAAAAGCTTTTATAAACATTATAATTATTCATATGAACTATATAGCGTACGCACAAAGCAGTGCTCGCCTAATGATTAAGATAGATTACTATTTTAGTAAATCAAACTGTTGGCGAATATTGAATTGTTCATAATTCACCTATAATAGAATTGAAACTATATCGAGCATATTTATGTTTATAACAACTACACGTCCACAAGATAATTTAATTAATCAACTTCTGCCTATTTTGGAACAGGCGAGCCAAATTTTATTAGAAGAATATCAAAACTATTCTGCGGGTTGTGAGTTTACTATTCATGAAAAACAAGATGATTCACCTGTAACCCAAGCAGATCTAAAGGTAAATAGATTTTTATTAAAGCATCTTGCAGAGATTACTCCAGAGTTGCCTGTATTGTCTGAAGAAAGTGATTATAGTGCCCGTCATGACTGGTCTACTTGTTGGATGTTAGACCCACTCGATGGAACCAAAGAATTTATACATGAACGTGATGAATTTACGATTAATTTAAGCCTGATTAAGGGTAAAGAAACCGTTTTTTCCGTTATTGCTGTGCCATGCGAACAAGTGGTGTACTTAGGATATCTGCAAGATTTACCTTTTAAATATAGTTTTAGCCAAAAACAATGGTATCAATATCAGGTCAATTCAACTTCGTTAGATGCGCCTATACAAATAGGGCTTAGTCACGGTAGTAAAAATCCAAAATACCAAAAATTTATTCAACCTATTGAAAAAGAACATCGCATCATTCGACGAGAAGCTGGGAGTGCCTACAAATTTTGTATGATGCTAGAAGGTGAAATAGATATTTATCCACGCTTCCATCCCACTTCTGAATGGGACACAAGTTCAGGTCAAGGACTATTAGAAAGTATAGGCGGCGGCTTACTTACTCTGGATGGTAAGCCTTTTGAATATAACCAAAGAAACACGGTTTTAAATAAGGGCTTTATCGCTTTTCGTGATGAGGAAAGTAAAAAAATAGCATTTGAAGCTTTAGCCCAATCAGGTGTTATAGATTGAGAGTTATGCTAGACATGTTATAGTGGCAAAGTATTGAAAAAAGATGACAAGATAAAAATGGCACTCGATTTATTGCCTAAAAGTATGTTTGAAGCAATTGATTTATTGCCCGATGCTTCAACTCCTGTAACCTTATTTACGCGCCATTCTTTAAGAGAACTTGTAGATGGGCAGGGCTTGGCTGGATATGATCTCCAACTTACTCCTCAGGGGCGTGAGCTTGCACAGGCGTGGGGTAATTATTTAATAAAAAATACAGATCGTGTTATTCAGCATTGTATTTCAAGTCCAATACAGCGCTGTGTCGATACGGCTGCGCTCATGATTGAAGGGGCTGACGATGTAAGCCCTCAATCTAATACACATACGATTGAAATTATTGAGCAAGGTCTACTTGTTGAACCAGGTAGTTTTGTTTTGGATATAAAACAAGCAGCTCCTTATTTCAAAAAACAAGGTGCGTTAGGTTTTATTAATAGTTTTGTAAATAATGCATTGCCTGGCATGAAACATCCGATTACTGGGGTTTTAGATGTACTAGAGCTTATTTACCGAACTCATCCTAAAACTCAAGGTGGCCTTAGTTTAGCCGTCAGCCATGACACGATTATTGCTGCAATTGTTGCTGTAATCTCAGGTGAGAATAAAATTAAGAAAGAAGATTGGCCTGAAATGATGGAAGGGTTATTTGTATGGTTTGAAGGTGAAGAGTTTCCAAATTGTAAATTAAAGTGGATTTGGAGAGGAAAGGCCTACGAACTGAATGTGGCTAAATTTCATAAAGTACTATAAGCTCAAAAACGATAGATAATAAAAAAAGCCCTATTGGGCTTTTTTTACATGTTCAAATTAGTTAGCTAACGCTTTAACTTGAGCATTTAAACGGCTCTTATGACGAGCAGCTTTATTTTTGTGGATGATGCCTTTATCAGCCATGCGGTCGATTACAGGAACAGCTTTTTTGTAAGCTTCTGTAGCAACAGCATAATCACCACCAGCGATTGCACTTAAAGTACGTTTGATGTAGGTACGAACCATAGAACGCAAGCTTGCGTTGTGTTTACGCGCTGTAACGTTTTGGCGCGCACGTTTTTTAGCTTGAGCAGAGTTTGCCACTCTTGCACTCCTTGAAAATAAGTTGGTCTGGGCGGGCTGTGGTCAATTCAGTAAACTGATGTAACCATCACCAGCCCGTAAACAAGTGCCATATTGTGATGAATCAACACCGTGAAGTCAAGCCTTGCGAGCATTTTAAGCGGTTTTAGGGGCTGCTAAAACGGTAAGAAAAGGTTAAATTTGATACAAACTTAAAGAGGGTTGGATAAAAAATGACTATAAGTGCTAAAAAAGCAATTGTGATAGGTGCTACTGGACTTGTGGGTTTAGCTCTTGTTGAACAGCTTGAGCAAACACCCGAATTTGAAGAGATTACAGTAGTCGTGAGAAAAGAATCACAACTACTTAATACATATAAAAAAGTTACTCAACTCGTTATAGAAGATTTTTTATTGCTCAATGACGAAGATGTGAGTGGACATACTCATGCATTTAGCTGTTTAGGAACAACATTAAAAGTCGCTGGTTCAAAACAGGCCTTTTACGCCGTGGATTATGAAATCAATGCTCATTTAGCAGACCTAGTGCAAGACAAGCACATTCATTTACTGCTTGTGAGTGCTCTTGGCGCAAATGCAAATTCTCTAATTTTCTATAATAAAGTGAAAGGACAGTTAGAAGATTATATTGAAAGTTTAGAAATCGAAAAATTATCTATTTTTAGACCGTCTTTACTGATTGGTAAACGTAGTGATGTCCGGTTTATTGAAGACATAGGGCAAAGTCTTTTTAAGTTTATTGAGAATAAATTACAAAAACCATTCAAATATAAGCCTGTAACTGCAGAGCAATTGGCTCATACGATGGTCGTAGCGGCGCTAACGCAAATTGAAGCTTTTAAACGATATGATAATCTGAGCATACAACAAACTCGATAATGGAGTATTAAAGTGTCGACAATACCATTTGTAACTTGTGATTTATTAGATGATAACCCTGAAAAAAACTTGCAAGTCGTAATTCCATCAATGGATGGAAAGTTCTTTCAAAGTTATGGGGCGCGTAAAACGTTTGGGGGGCAGGTTGTAACCGTAAAGTGCTTTGAAGATAACTCACGAGTAAAAGAGTTATTAGCAACAGATGGTACAGATAAAGTATTAGTGGTAGATGGTGGCGCCTCTATGCGTTGTGCGCTTATGGGTGACATGATTGCTGAATCAGCGGTTAAAAATAATTGGAATGGTGTGGTGATTTACGGTTGTGTACGCGATGTTGATGCACTTGCAACTTTGGATTTAGGCATACATGCATTGGCTGCAATTCCCCAAAAAAGTAATCGTAAAGGCATTGGTGAAGTAGATATTCCTTTGTATTTTGGTGGAGTCACAATTCAATCTGGTGATTTTATCTATGCGGATAATAATGGAATTGTGATTGCAAAAGAAAAATTAGTCTAATTCTCTCATACAAAGGAACGCATGATGGTGATTCATCAAATTAAAGTACTTCAAGCAGTTGTATCTGCAATTGCCGAAGGTGGTAGAGGTGTTACAGGAACAGCATTTCCACAGCAACCTGTAAAAGCTTTAAAACTATATGAATTTGAAGGTTCACCATTTTGCCGTCGCGTTCGTGAAGTGATTACACTTTTGAATTTGGATGTGGAAATTTATCCATGCCCTAAGGGAGGAAAAAAGTATCGATCAGTTGTAAAAGAAAAAGGCGGCAAATTACAATTTCCTTTTTTAATTGATGAAAATACTGGTGATCAGCTATATGAATCACAAGATATTATTCATCATTTATTTAAACACTATGGTAAGACAGGAAAAACACCTCAGAAATTTTCGAGTTACCCAAACATGCCTTATGTTGCAGTTGCAGGGACTATATTAAATGGTGCTCGTGGAGTTTGGATAAATAAAAAAATTGTTGATAGAGCTGCGCCTGAGCAAAAACTTGAGTTGTGGAGCTTTGAGGCGAGTCCGTATTCACGAATTGTAAGAAGTCTACTCTCTGAACTTGAGCTTCCATATATTTTGCATAATGTGGCAAAAGAGAGATGGCAAGATATGGGACCTGCTATTTTTCGCTTAAAACCAGGGAAATATATACCTTTAAAAGATGGGAAAAGGGAAAAGCTATTGCCTATTATGCAAGGTAAAATGCAAGTGCCATATTTGGTAGATCCAAATACGGGAGTGAAGATGTTTGAATCTGCTCAAATCGTAAAATATTTAAAAAAGCAGTACGGACATTAATTAAGGTTAATGTGAGCAAGAGTTTAAGGCATTTTACTTAAACTCTTATGAATATTAGATTTTATGAAGTTATGTATGAAAAGAAAGTGAATATGCTAAATTAACGAGGTTAAATACCTAAAAAGGCATATTTTATGGAATGTATGAGAATTCAACCTGTAACGAGTGCTCCTGGTGAAAATGCATTATTTATTGTGTTGGGGCTGGCTCAAGGTGATTCTGTAATAGAAAAAGTAAAAGATTTTGCTGCTAATTTTTCAGCTTTAACTCGAAGTCTCTTTAATCGTTATCCAGATAGTAAATTTAATGCTACCTTAGGTTTTAGCTCAAATGCATGGGATATTTTATTTCCAGAGCAAACAAAGCCCCAAGAATTACAACCATTTCAAGAAATTAGAGGTCCGAAATATACAGCTGTTTCCACTCCAGGGGATTTATTTTTTCATATTCGTGCTGATCGCCAGACTTTATGTTATGAGCTGGGTAATATAATTAATCAACAGCTTGGTAAAGTAACATATCCAATTGATGAAGTTCATGGCTTCCGTTATTTTGACGGACGGGCAATTATTGGCTTTGTGGATGGGACTGAGAACCCTGAACCCGTTATTGCAGCGCAGTGGGCATTGGTCGGTGATGAAGATCCTGATTTTATGGGCGGAAGCTATGCTTTTATCCAAAAATATACGCATGATATGGATAAATGGCGTTCATTAACTGACGAAGAGCAAGAAAAAGTGATTGGCCGTAAAAAGTTCAATGATATTGAGCTCAGCGATGATGAAAAACCTTTAACTGCTCATAATGTTGTAAGTAAAGCTCACGATGCAGAAGGCAATGAACTTAAAATTATGCGAGCTAATATGCCTTTTTCGAATCCTTCTAGAAATGAATATGGCACATTCTTTATCGGCTACTCGCGTAAATTTAGTACAACCCGACAAATGCTTGAAAATATGTTCTTAGGAAATGAGCAAGGTAATCTTGACCGATTACTTGATTTTAGTACTGCCCAAACTGGAACTCTATTTTTCGTACCAACTGTGGATTTTCTGGATGATTTAGGCGATGAGTAATCATTAAAAATAAGCTTAAATGGTGGAGGTGAATAGATTACCTCCACTATGTACATTGAAATTAATATGATGTGATGAAATGTTTAAAAAGTTAACACAACTCTTCCAAGGCTCGAAAGAGTCACCTGAGCAAATTTATTTACAAGAGAATCAACTCAGGTTTGATTCCGAACATGGCCCGATGATTAAAAATGTCGTGATTAATGAAAAGTGGTCAGAGCATCTTGAGTATTTTTCAAATCGTAAACTACAGAATTTTGATAATCTACCTAAACTATTTCAAATTACGCCACAAATTAATGAAAAAATTGATTTAGAGATTGCAATGCAACGCTATGTAGAAAGGTTAGGAAATACAGAACAAAAGTTACTTGAACTTAAATCCGTTATACAAATATTAAATCAATATTACGTTTTGTTTTTGCGTGATAAATAATCATAGTTGATTGATT
Source organism: Acinetobacter pittii ANC 4050 (assembly GCF_000399685.1). Taxonomy (GTDB): domain Bacteria; phylum Pseudomonadota; class Gammaproteobacteria; order Pseudomonadales; family Moraxellaceae; genus Acinetobacter; species Acinetobacter pittii_E. Next base: position 1,221,448 of record NZ_KB976987.1, on the reverse strand, counting down.
AAAAAATATAAAAATTAGAGCGAAGTAGTAGTTTGATTTTCAAAAAAATAACTCATTTCACTAAAAACATCATGCTACTATTGAGCTCATATCTTCTTAGCTGATAAAAGCCATATACATGTTTCAACAAGAAATCTCTCAATTGAATTTACAACAGCTCAAAGCCGGTGAAAAGCGTTGGGTAGGGTCGTTATTAGGTTCATCTGCTGCATTATTATTCAAAGAAATTGCTATTCAGCACTCATCTTTGCTCGTGGTGGTGGCTCGAAATAACCAACATGTTGCTCAGTTAGAAAGTGAACTTGAATTTTATGGTATAAAACCGACAATTTTCCCTGATTGGGAGATTTTGCCGTATGACCGTTTGTCACCTCATCAAGATATTGTTTCGGAACGTCTTGCAATTTTATCTAATATGCCGCAAAAGGGGGTCTTGCTCATTTCAGCGAGTACTTTAGCCCAGAGAGTTGCACCATATTCTTGGGTTTTAGGTGAGCATTTTGATATTCGTGTAGGGCAAAAATTTGATTTAGAACAACAGAAGTTACGGTTAGTACAAGCAGGCTATCATTTAGTAGACACGGTTTATGATCACGGTGAGTTTGCTGTACGTGGCAGCATTATGGATATTTTTGCATCTGGTCAGGATGCGCCTATCCGTATTGACCTGTTTGATGATGAAATTGATACATTAAAATTCTTTGATCCAGAAACACAAAGAACCACCACAACTTTAAAAAGTTTTACAGTTCTTCCAGCGAAAGAGTTTCCTTTAAAAGAAGCTCGTTCAATTTTCAGAGACCGTTACTCTGAACTTTTTCCGACCGCAAATCCTAAGAAAAACCCCATTTATCAAGATGTTCTTGATGGAATTGCATCTCCGGGAATTGAGTTTTATTTACCTTTATTTTTTGATAAAGCTCAAATGCAAGCTCAAAGTACACTGACAACGTATTTACCAAAGAATTGCATTGTAATTACAACTAATGATGTGGATACTGATTTAACCAGTTTTTGGAAAGAAGTTTTCCGTAGATATGAAGATAGACGTCATAACGCCGATCAGCCAATTCTACCTCCTGATGAGTTATTTATTGCGCCAAACCACTTGCTTAGTGCCTTAAATCAGTTCCCACGTATGCTTGTGAGTGCTGAGTCAGTTGAAGAAAAAGCTGGAGCTTTAAATCTCAAAGTTGAGCAACCTCCAAAGTTGGCAGTTGACCCGAAAAAAGAAAAACCATTTGCGGTAGTTAAAAAATATATTGATGAAGCGAACCATCCAGTTTTATTGGTTGCAGAAAGTGCTGGTCGTCGTGAAAGTTTAAGAGATGGTTTGCGTGCCAGTCTAGGAGATATTCCTAGCGTAGATAGTTTTGAGCAGTTCCAGAAAAGTCAGTTCGCGATTGCGATTACTAATGCGCCATTAGACCGTGGTTTGCTTTTAACCGATCAATTATCTGTTATTTCTGAAAATCAGTTATATGAGCACCGGGTAGTTCAACGTCGTCGTAAACGTCAGCAAGAAGTTTCAGAAGAGTTCTTAATTCGTAGTTTGACCGAATTAAGTATTGGCGCTCCTGTTGTTCATATTGACCATGGTGTAGGGCGTTATGCTGGGCTAATTACTTTAGCAATTGAAGGGCAAGATTATGAATTCTTGCAATTAGACTATGCTGAAGAGGCAAAAGTTTATGTGCCTGTGACGAATTTGCATCTTATTAGCCGTTACAGTGGTGGAGATCCGGATTTAGCACCATTACATAAAATTGGAACTGATGCGTGGAGTAAAGCAAAACGTAAAGCTTTAGAACAAATTCATGATGTTGCAGCAGAGTTGTTACATATACAAGCACGTCGGCAGTCAAAACCTGGTTTTGGCTTTGAAATAGATCAGTCGCTTTATATGCAATTCGCGAGTGGATTTGCGTATGAAGAAACACTTGATCAGGCCAATGCTATTGAAGCGACGCTTTATGATATGCAACAAGCTAAACCGATGGACCGACTTGTTTGTGGGGATGTTGGTTTTGGTAAAACTGAAGTTGCGATGCGTGCAGCATTTGTTGCGGTGCAAAATGGTAAACAGGTTGCTGTTTTAGTACCGACGACATTGCTTGCTCAACAGCATTATGAGTCTTTTAAAGACCGTTTTGCTGATTGGCCTGTTCGTATTGAAGTGCTCTCACGCTTTGGTTCAAATAAAACGCATACGAAAAATATTGAAGACCTTGCTGAGGGCAAAGTCGATATTGTGGTAGGCACCCATAAACTTTTACAAGAAAATGTACAGTTTAAAGATCTAGGCTTAATGGTGGTTGACGAAGAACACCGTTTTGGAGTGCGTGATAAAGAGCGTATTAAAGCATTACGCGCAGATGTAGATATGTTGACGCTTACAGCTACACCAATCCCACGAACTTTAAATATGGCTTTTTCGGGAATGCGTGATTTATCTATCATTGCTACACCGCCAGCCCGTCGTTTAGCTGTTAAAACCTTTGTACAAGAACATACCGAAGCATCTATTAAAGAGGCGATTTTGCGTGAATTACTACGTGGTGGCCAAGTATATTTCTTGCACAATGAAGTTGATACGATTGAAAGAGCTGCTGAAAATATTCGTGTGCTTGTTCCGGAAGCTCGTGTAGCAGTGGCTCACGGACAAATGAGGGAAAGAGAACTTGAGCAAGTCATGCAACAGTTCTATCACAAAGAATACAATGTATTGGTATGCTCAACCATTATTGAAACTGGAATTGATGTTCCAAATGCCAACACCATTTTGATCGAAAGGGCCGACAAACTTGGTCTGGCTCAATTACATCAACTGCGTGGCCGTGTGGGGCGGTCACATCACCAAGCTTATGCTTATTTATTAGTTCCTTCGATAAAGCATCTAAAAGGTGATGCTGAAAAACGCCTTGATGCAATCCAACGTGCTTCAACTCTTGGAGCTGGTTTCATGCTGGCTACAGAAGATTTAGAAATTCGAGGTGCAGGCGAGCTTTTAGGCGAGCAGCAAAGTGGTTCAATGCAGGCAATTGGTTATAGCTTGTATATGGAAATGCTTGAAAAAGCTACTAAGGCGATTCAACAAGGGAAAACGCCGAATTTTGATGCACCTTTATCATTAACAGCAGAAATTAATTTACACATTCCTGCACTAATTCCAGATGATTATTTAGGTGATGTGCATCAGCGTTTATTATTCTATAAGCGTATTAGTAATACAGATACCCAAGAAAAACTCGACAATATCCGTATGGAACTGATTGACCGTTTTGGAGTTCCACCGCAATCAGTTAAACACTTATTTAGTGTCCATCAAATTAGACTGAAAGCTGAACAGTTAGGTATTACTAAAATCGATATTAATACCCAAGGTGGCAATATTGAATTCTCGCCTGATACGCCTGTTCAGGCCATTAGTATTATTCAACTCATGCAAAAGCATCCAACCTATTATCGTATGGAAGGTGGTCAGCGCTTAAAAGTGATGGTTCAGCTTGAAGAACAGGAAAAACGAATTCAATTTATTAATGATTTGTTAGCGAAATTATTGAATGAATTACATGCTTAAATCGTGTTTTAAATTGATTTCAACTCAACAAGAATCTTTTGTATGTTGATAACAGAATTTTATGCACGATTTCTTGGTCTATCTGGGGAATAAGTGCATAAAATCATTGTTATTTGTAATCAAACCAGACACTAGCAATACTCACATTAAAACTGATGTGATAGTATTAGCCATTATTGTTTATTGTCATTTATAAAAGATATGTTTAGTTTGCATCCACAACTTGCTCAAGATACTTTTTTTGTAGGCGATTTTCCGCTTTCAACATGTCGTTTAATGAATGATATGCAATTCCCTTGGCTGATTTTAATCCCTCGTGTGCCGGGAATCACAGAATTATATGAGTTGAGCCAAGCCGACCAAGAACAGTTTTTGCGCGAATCAAGTTGGTTATCTAGCCAGCTATCTCGTGTATTCCGTGCTGATAAAATGAATGTTGCAGCCTTAGGGAATATGGTGCCTCAATTGCATTTTCATCATGTTGTACGTTATCAGAATGATGTTGCATGGCCTAAACCAGTTTGGGGTACACCAGCTGTTCCATATACAAATGATGTGCTGGCTCATATGCGTCAAACCCTTATGCTTGCGCTACGTGGTCAAGGCGACATGCCTTTTGATTGGCGCATGGACTAAATCAATGCAATGCCACATTTATATGAATGTGGCTACATTGAGGTGTGGAGGATAGGGTGCAATTAGAGAGGTTTATCGATAGAGAGCCTAAGCAGTTTGCATATTTTCATCGTTTGATGGGATATTCAATTCTGTCATTAATTTTAGTGATCTACGCTTTTACCTCACCAAATACAAATTATCAGATCTATATTCCACCTTTTTTTCTATTTCTGCTTTTTATTAGCTCGAAATTAGAACACTGGCTTCAGTACCAATTCGATAAAAAAACTCAAAAAAGTGTTTTCTTTGCAATCGATGCAATTGTTGTAGCAGTTACTTTGGCAGGACTGCATCTTAATTTAGTGCCTACATTTATTGCACTTTTTGCATTGTTTTATTCAGCAATTAATAGTCGTATTTCTTTCGCAGTCATTTGTTTAACGAGTTTGCTAGGCGCGATTATTTTTTATTTAAGTACTTTTTTCCTATTTGGTTTTTATACATATTTTGAGCCTACTAGCCAAGAGTTGACAGTAATAACACTCCTTGGTTTGGTTATGTTTATTACCATTGGAAATTATTACCAGCATCGCTGGGTTAAAAAAATCAGTCAGCAGCGTCAACATTACTATGACCAAATGACCCGTTATATTGCTTTTGCTAATCAGCTAAGCCGTTATGCGCCACTACAGTTGTGGCAGTCTATTATGCGCGGCGAGGCTGAAGCAAAGATTGAATATAAGCGTAAAAAAATGACGGTGTTTTTTTCTGATATTCAGGGTTTTACAGAGTTATCAGAAACTTTAATTCCAGATGATTTAGCATTTTTGCTTAATGATTATTTAAGTCATATGACTGAAATTGCTAAACAGTATGAGGCTACTGTCGATAAATTTATGGGGGATGCCATCCTCATATTTTTTGGTGATCCAAATTCACAAGGTGTAGAACAAGATGCTAAAGCTTGTGTAGAAATGGCAATTGCTATGCGTCAGCAAATGAAATTGCTACGTGAGCGCTGGAAAAAAATGGGTTACTCAGCCTTACATATCCGAATGGGGATTAGTACAGGTTATTGTCACGTAGGGAATTATGGGGCAACACATCGCATGGCTTATACGATCGTTGGTCGTGATGTGAATTTAGCGGCTCGTTTGCAGTATGCTGCTGAAATAGATGAGATTTTAATTTCAGATGATACTTATCAATTAATTAAGAGTGATTTCCTCTGTGCTCCTAAAACACCGATTTACCTAAAAGGTATTCAAGGTGCGGTAAAAACATGGCAAGTAATGGAGAAATATACAGGGAGTAAGTCGGATCATCAGCAATGGTTTGACTATGAGTATAAAGGCTTCCATTTGGTGCTTAATTTAGAAGAAGTACAAAACTATGAATATCCTGAATTGGTAGAAGTACTTGAGAAGATGATTCAACGAATTAAAGTTCAACAAACTCTAGTAAATACTCAAGGTATTGCACAGTTAAGACTTGAAGATGAAGTTAAACCTTTAGAGATAGATCCGCAAGACCAAGTTTAGAGTTTATAAAACATAAAAAAGCTGCTTTAAAAGCAGCTTTTTTAATGACTCGATTAATGATTTTCTGAAGCGTGGTTGATTGTATATTTAGGGATCTCAATTTCTAAATCTTCATCAACAATTTTTACTTGGCATGAGAGACGAGAATCTGGTTCAAGACCCCAAGCGCGATCTAAAAGATCTGCTTCCACATCATCCATTTCTTCTAGGCTATCAAAACCTTTACGAACTACTACGTGACAGGTAGTGCAAGCACATGACATGTCACAAGCGTGTTCGATTTTAATTCCTCGATCAAGCAAACTTTGGCAAAGATTTGCATTTTGTTCAACTTCAAATTCTGCGCCTTCGGGACAAAATTGAGCGTGAGGAAGTACTTTAATACGGGGCATATTGATCACCTATACCTTTAGTTTGAATTTGACCAATCTTCAAGTTTTGTACCTTTTAAGGCGTGGTCAATATGTCGATTCATACGTAGTGCAGCAAAAGCATCACTATGTACTTTAAGTTGTTCTACAGCTTTTTCAATTGCTTGAATATCATTGCCTTCAAGTTGTACTTTAAGCGAATTTTCAGCGGCTTTAAGTGCTTCGAGTTGCTCATTATTGAGTAAATCAGCATCCACTTTCAAAGCTTGTTCTAATGCTTCAAGCTCACGTTGGGCCTCAACTTTGGTTTCTTTTAAATGACGCAGATTTTTATCTTCTTCCGCGTGCTGGAAACCTTCAATTAATAAGCGTTCAGTGTCAGATTCTGATAAACCATAAGATGGTTTAATATCAATTTGAGCTTGAACACCTGAAGTTGTTTCACGAGCTGAAACCGTGAGTAAGCCGTCTGCATCTACTTGAAAGGTAACTTCAATACGTGCTTGGCCAGCAGTCATTGGAGGAATGCCATGAAGAACAAATCTTCCTAATGAACGACAATGCTCGACTAAATCTCGCTCACCTTGAACTACGTGTATAAGCATGGCTGTTTGGCCATCTTGATAAGTAGTAAATTCCTGACGACGAGCAACTGGAATAGCTGTATTACGTGAAATAAGACGCTCCACTAATCCACCCATGGTTTCTAAGCCAAGAGAAAGAGGAGTGACATCCAAAAGTAATGAACCGTCTTGGCTGTTTCCAATTAACTGATTAGCTGTAATGGAAGCACCAATTGCAACTACTTCATCAGGGTTAATTGTACAAAGTGGTTCTTGATTAAACACATTGCGAACTGCTTGTTGAACAGCATAAGAACGGGTAGAGCCACCTACTAAAACAACGTTTTGAATATCTGATAATTCAAGTTTTGCATCACGTAAAACACGTTTGCAAACACTGATTGTTTTATCTAAAGCAACTTGAATGATGCTTTCAAAGGTTGAACGATCAAGTGTTAGTTCGTTTTCAAGTAGTTTTAACTGAACAGATTCTTGTGTAGATAATTGTTCTTTTGCTTGGCGGGCAGCAACAATAAATACGGCATAGTTTTCATCGCTTAGCGTATCAATGTTTAGCTGTTTTTTAGCCCATTTAACAATAAGACGGTCTAAGTCATCACCACCTAAAGCAGTATGGCCACCAGTAGCTAATACTTCAAAGACACCTTGTGAAAAACGTAGGATTGATACGTCGAAAGTACCACCCCCTAAGTCATAAATCACATAATTGTGATCTGTGGCTAAATTCGTTTCCTGATCTAAACCATAAGCCACAGCAGCAGCTGTTGGTTCATTTAGAAGACGTAATACATTTAAACCAGCGAGCTGTGCAGCATCACGTGTCGCTTGGCGCTGAGCTTCATCAAAGTAAGCTGGAACAGTAATTACAGCACCATTTACTGGGTTTTGTAAGCTAGATTCAGCGCGTTCTTTTAGTTGTTTTAAAATTTCAGCTGAAATTTCAACAGGCGTTTTGCGACCAGAACGTGTCTCGAAAGCTGGCATCTCATTTTCAGAACCCACTAACTCATAAGGGTGTTGAAATTTGATATCTGCTTTTGAGCGTCCCATAAAACGTTTTACAGAAACGATTGTATTTTTTGGATCAGCAATAATGAAAGGCTTTGCTTCTTCACCATAGTGAGTGATATCACTTCCATAGTGCACAATAGAGGGTAGAAGTCTTCTTTCTTTTTCGTCATTGAGGACTTTTGGTTTGCCTGATAACACTGTCGCAACTAGAGAATGTGTTGTTCCTAGGTCGATACCAATCGCAATGCGGTGTTGATGTGGGGCACTGGATTGACCCGGTTCAGCAATTTGCAAAAGTGCCATGAGTTAAATCCTTTGAATATAAATTGAAAAAAGCGAATTAAAAATCGTCATCTAAATCAAAGTTGTCTTCATCATCCAACAATTGATCTTCTGCTTTTTCAATATCGTTAAGAACGCGCTGAAAGAAACGTAATTTACGTACAGTATCTCGAGCTTCACCCCAGTCTTCATCTGAGTAATCAATTTTAAACTCGCGAACTAAACCCTCAATCCACTGAAACACTTCTTGTTTAAGAGTGCTTAAATGCTCTTGTGAAGTTGCTTCATCAAGTTGTTCACGAAGTTCTAGAGCTGATTGCAGAAACTCAAAATCACTAATAGATTGATCTAGGTGATGGTCTTGCTTTTTTAATGCAAGAAGATAAGCAGCGCGGCTATCTACCTGCGATAGAACTTTAAAAGCTTGATTGATTTCACTTGATTTGATCAACGCCTGATCTTTATCTTCTGCTTTATCTGGATGATATTGCTGCTGCAAGCTTAAGAAGCTAGATTTTAAGCTCGCCAAATCGATATCGAGTTCTACGGGTAAATTGAACAACTCAAAATGATTCATTAGAAAGGAGGTCCACGTTAATTAAATATATTAAAACAGTGCTATAAAAAGACACTGTTTTAATGAAAAGGATGGAAGGAGAAGTGGGTTATACAGTGAAAGACTCACCGCAACCACATTCACCTTTCTTATTAGGATTGTTAAATTCGAACCCTTCATTAAGGCCGTTCTTAACGTAGTCCATTTCTAAGCCTTCTAAATAGACTAAGCTTTTGGGATCTACAACAACCTTAACGCCAAATTGTTCGAAAACTTGGTCATGCTCATCGATAGAATCAACAAATTCGAGAACATAAGCTAACCCAGAACAACCAGAAGTTTTCACACCCACGCGAATGCCTTCACCCTTACCTCGGTTTTTAAGGTAATTGCTAATATGAGTCGCAGCATTTTCAGTTAAATGAATCATGAAAACTCCAACGTTTACAATGGTAACAAATTAAGCTTTAGATTTTTTACTGCGGTAATCATCAATCGCAGCTTTAATTGCATCTTCAGCTAGTACAGAGCAGTGAACTTTTACTGGTGGAAGTGCAAGCTCAGTTGCGATATCAATATTTTTGATTGCCTGAGCTTCATCAAGAGTTTTACCTTTTAACCACTCAGTTACAAGGGAACTTGATGCAATTGCAGAACCACAGCCATAAGTTTTAAAACGTGCCTCTTCAATCACGCCGCTATCGTTTACTTGAATTTGTAAACGCATTACGTCGCCACATGCAGGTGCACCCACCATGCCTGTACCTACATTTTCAGAGTTTTTGTCTAAAACACCAACATTACGAGGGTTTTCGTAATGATCAATTACCTTTTCGCTATAAGCCATTTCGCTTCTCCAAACCTCGGGGTCAGCCTAATATTAATATGAGGGTAAAAACACTAATTTCAATGAATTAGTGTTCAGCCCATTCAACTGTAGAAAGATCAATACCTTCTTTATACATATCCCAAAGCGGAGAAAGTTCACGTAATTTCTCAACAGCGGCTTTGGTAATTGTAAGCACGTGATCAATATCTTCTTCAGTTGTGTATTTACCAAAACTAAAGCGGATTGAACTGTGTGCTAGCTCATCAGATAAACCTAATGCGCGAAGAACATATGAAGGCTCTAAGGTTGCAGAAGTACAAGCAGAACCACTTGATACAGCAGCATCTTTAAGAGACATCATTAAAGATTCACCTTCAACAAAGTTAAAGCTGACATTTAAATAGTTAGCAACGTTTTGAGTTGGGTGGCCATTCAAGAAAACTTGTTCAAGATCTTGTAAACCATTCCAAAGCTTGTCGCGAAGCTTACGGATACGCTCTTGTTCTGCTTGCATTGTTTTGCCAGCAATTTCAAAAGCTTCACCCATACCTACAATTTGGTGGGTCGCTAAAGTACCAGAACGCATACCACGCTCATGACCACCGCCATGAATTTGTGCTTTTAAGCGCACACGTGGACTACGACGTACATATAATGCACCGATACCTTTTGGACCATAAATTTTATGAGCAGAGAAACTCATAAGATCAATTTTCATCGTAGATAAATCAATTTCGACTTTACCAGCCGCTTGTGCTGCATCTACATGGAAGAATGTTTTATTGGCACGTGTTAATTCACCAATCGCTGCTACATCTGTAACTGTACCAATTTCATTGTTCACCATCATCAGTGAAACAAGAATAGTATCTGGGCGAAGGGCAGCCTTAACCATTTCAGGAGTAATTAAACCTGTTTGTGGCTCTGGCTCTAAATAAGTAATTTCAAAACCTTGTTCTTCTAATTCACGACAAGGATCTAGAACAGCTTTATGTTCAATTTTACTTGTAATGATATGTTTGCCTTTAGATGCATAGAACTGAGCTACACCTTTAAGGGCAAGGTTGTCTGACTCAGTTGCACCAGAAGTCCAAACGATTTCACGTGGATCAGCTTTAATTAAATTTGCTACTTGCTCACGTGCATATTCAACTTTTTCTTCTGCCTGCCAGCCATAAGCGTGGGAACGAGACGCAGCATTACCAAAGGTACCGTCGAAAGTTAAACACTCCATCATACGTTCTGCAACTTGCGGATCTACTGGAGTGGTTGCTGCGTAATCAAGATAAATTGGACGTTTCATATCAAATACCTGTACCCGATAAAAGAGCTGAATCTGTGCCAGTCACATTTTGGCGTAATGCAACAGTTTGAACGTTGTCTCGGCTAATGAGATCGGCAAGAGAGATTTTTGCTAAATAGTCGGCAATATGATGAGAGAGTTCTTGCCATAAATCGTGAGTGAGACACATTGCACCATTCTGGCAGTTACCTTTATGGTCACAACGTGTTGCATCAACGGTTTCATTTACGGCTTCAATAATTTCTAACACAGTAATTTCATCAGCATTTCGAGCCAAATGATAACCACCATTTGCACCACGAACACTAGAAACTAACCCATGACGCTTAAGTTTTGCGAATAACTGTTCTAAATAAGCAACTGAAATGGATTGGCGTGCGGCAATTTCGGCGAGCGTGATCGTTTGTTCAGTTGGCTGCAAAGCTAAATCAAGTAGAGCAGTCACTGCGTAGCGACCGCGAGTTGTAAGGCGCATGATTCGATACACATGTTAAGACTAGATAATAGGATTTTATGAATCCCGACTAAAATAGTCAAGTTTTTTTATTTTTAATTCAAGTATAGGAACAAAATGGAAAAATAAATTAAACAACCAACAAATTATATATGAAATAAGCAACAAATATTAGGCTAATTATACCAAAGGAGAGGTTAATGTTTCGTTGGCGTCGCTGTAAACGGGTAATTCGATTTTGATATTGTTTAATTTCTACATGAAGTGAATTGATTTCTGATCGTTGTTGATCAATTTTTTCAAGTAAAGGTGCAATCTTTTTATGCGAAGCAAGTGTTTCAGCTTCATCATCAACTGCATTGAACCATTGTTTCCAGTCTGCAAGTAACTTAGGTAGCGTGAAGTGAGAAATTAAATCTAGAAGTTCCTTTTTAGTTTCTTCATCTCCATCAATACGCATATTGTTAAGACTGCGCTGATTTGAAAAACCGAAAATTTTAATGAGGTCAACCAGAGTACTATTGATTTCAAGATCAATACGTCTGTCAAATGAGTGGATATCGAATAACAAGCCTTTCTCTGTAAATTGAACATAGAAGTCAAAAAAAGGCAGATAGCTGTTAATGCGAATTGTTGTTTTGTTTAAGATAAACTTTTTCGCTTGCAAGCGAAGAGCACCATCGTGGGTGAGAATAAATGAAAAGAAAGTTTCTAAAATAATTAGAACAATATTCAGCAACAGACGCGGATGTTTTTGTCTTTGTTGCGTTTCACTCATAAAAGTTTATCCTTACAAATAGCAATTAATTGAAGAATGGGACATCCTATCCCAAACTTAACACAATGTCGTGTTAAATATATTTACATGACTTAATTGCTTTGTAGAACAGTTTTGTAAATGGATCAAGTCTTTACTTTGATATTATAGAAATATTTTGTGGTCAAATCAGTCATCATTTCTCTCATCTGATTAGGAGTTTAGATTAATGGATAATGCAAATATAGATAACCATACAGAAGAGTCAGAAGAAAAAAATAAATTAAAATCAAGAGGTTCAAGAAAATCGGCTTTGGATTTTAGAAAATATACTAAGCAAATTTGGTTGGCGGGACTAGGGGCATTTTCACGTGCGGAAGAAGAGGGCAACAAACTCTTTGATTCCTTGGTCAAAGTTGGTGAAGAGTTAGAGTCAAAAACTGGGGACTTAGCCGATAATACTGTAGGTAAAGTTACAGAAAAAGCTAAAGAATCTGTATCTGAAACAAAAGATAAGGTAGAGAAGATTCTTGATACGAGTGTTAATCATTCTTTAAACCGAATAGGACTAGTCACTCCGAAGGATTTGCAACACATTGAACAGCTGCTTGTACAACTGCATATTAAGGTGGATGCTTTAATAGAAGAAAACCAGCAGTTGAAAGCAAAATTGAATAAAAAGTAAAAAAATGTTGGGATTTAGCAAATATATAACAGTTTTTTAGCATTTATTTTTGCTAAAAGCCCTGCTCTAGTATTGCGTTTTCCCCTAAAGCATTGCTATAAAGGCGTCATGGCCTTTTAAACTATAGCCTTGGACCTTAAACAAACGATATTAAGAGGATGTTTTATTCATGAATAAATCAGAATTAATCGATGCAATTGCTGAAAAAGGGGGAGTATCTAAGACTGATGCAGGCAAGGCACTCGATGCGACAATTGCGTCAATTACTGAAGCACTTAAAAAAGGTGACACAGTAACTTTAGTTGGTTTTGGTACTTTCAGTGTTAAAGAACGTGCTGCACGTACTGGTCGTAACCCTAAAACTGGTGAAGAGCTTCAAATTAAAGCAACAAAAGTACCAAGCTTCAAAGCTGGTAAAGGTCTTAAAGATTCAGTAGCTTAATCTTTTAAGATGAATAAACGCGCCAATATAGGCGCGTTTTTTATTAAAAATCTGAATTGACCAATATTGCTCATTCATTGATTGTGGTTTTTCAGTTAAAATTCTCCTCGAAATAAAATATTGGAATACTTATGGAATCGTTTCGTACAGTCATTAAGGGTTGGCTCGGCAAAGTCCTTCTAATTTTGTTTTTGACCCCTTTAGCACTTGTAGGTATTGAAGGATATTTTAATAGGGGAAACAAGGCTGATGTTGCAAAGACAGTAAACGGCCAAGAAATATCTAAAAAAGACCTTGAAACTTTAACTCAGTCTTACAAACAACAATATTTAGCTGCTGTTAAAGGTGATGAGAGTTTACTTAATTTGCCTGTTATTCAGGCTAAGGCACTCGATATTTTAGTGTCGCGTAATTTATTGATTCAGCAAGCGGAAAAATTAGGTATTTCTTTGAGTGATACTCAAATTGAGCAAATGTTAGCTCAACAGCCTAGTTTGCAAGAGAATGGTCAATTCTCACAAAAACTCTATGAAAATTATTTACGTTCGATCGGCATGACAAGCCAAGGATTAATTTCAAGCCTACGTCAAGATCATGCTTTAAAAATGTTAACTTCTACATTTGCTGATTACTCTCTAGTAAGTAAAGTTGATCTTATGCAAATTGCGAATTTGCAAACTGAACAACGTACTTTGCATTTAGCTAGTATTAAATTAGATAGTTACAAAACAGGTTTAACTGCCTCTAATCAAGAAGCTACAGATTATTACAACAAGCATCAAAATGAATTTAAGCAACAAGCTTCGGTTGATGTGGATTATGTTGTGTTATCTCCTTCAATGGTAGCTAAACCAGCTCCTGCAACTGAAGCTGAGCTTCAGCAGGCTTATGCAAAGTTTGTTGAAACTCAGAAAAAAGATGCTAAGCGAACTGTGAAGCATATTTTAATTACTACTGATGCTCGCGATGATGCAGCAGCTCAAAAGCTTGCAAAAGAAGTGTATGCAAAAATTCAGGGCGGACTTTCATTTGCTCAGGCTGCATCTCAGTTTTCTGAAGATCCTAGTTCTAAAGCAAAAGGTGGTTTAGTAGAAGCATATGCACCAGGTGTTTTCTCAGATGCATTTGATAAAACTGTCTTAAGTTTGAAAAATGGGCAAGTTTCACAGCCAGTAAAAACACAATATGGTTACCATATTATTGAAGCAGAAACGCAAGCGAACCAAATCCCTTCATTTGAAGCTGAGAAGGCACGTTTAACTGCTGAGGTTGAAAAGAATAAAGTTGCGACTGTTTATTCAGATACCGTAAATAGTTTGAATGAAACGATTGTTGGCAATGATTCTTTAGAAGCAGTTGTACAAGAAGTAAAAGGTACAAAAGTTGAATCATTAAATGGTGTAACTTTAGCTACTCAAAATCCATATTTAAGCGATCCAAGCGTCAAAATTAAATTATTTAATGATGATGTGAAGAATGGTGACCGTAATACTTCCTCTAATATTCAGTTAGCGAATGGCGATACGGTATGGGTTAAAGTACGTGATTACCACGCAGCTGGTGTAAAACCATTAGCACAAGCGATGAATGAAGCGAAAGCAAAAGTTATCGATGAAAAAGCGCGTAAGGCTGCTCAAGCAAAAATTGCTACTATGTTGACTGAGTTTAAAACTCAACCTGCAGGCCAAGTGGTTGCTAAAAATAAAGTCGCATTTGAGTCAGCTGGTGTATTTACTCGATCACAAGGTTTAAAACGCGAAATTGAACGTGCTGCATTTAGCTTAGCTACACCTAAGCCAGGCATGTGGTCTGTTACAACAGCAAACTTACCAAATGAGCTTGTAGTCGTTGCAGTTTCAAATGTAAATTCATCAGTTGTAAATGCTATTCCTGCTGATCAGTTACAACAGTTAAAACAACTTTATCGCCAATCACGTGGCCAACAAATATTGGAAGATTACAGCCAATATCTAAAATCACATGCAAAGATTAAATAATAATTTAATCAAATAAAAAAAGCGCTTCGGCGCTTTTTTTATTTTCTATTAATCGAGAGGTTGTTCGATATATTGCTGTCGATATTGTTTAGGTGATAAATCAAAACTCCTTTTAAATGCTTGACTAAAAGCAGTTTCAGACGAGTAGCCAACTTTGTTTGATATTTGCTGAATTGATAGGTTACTTGTACGTAAATACTGGCTAGCTAAACGAAAGCGATAATGTTGTAAATAAGTTAAAGGCGGTTCACCAATAATACTGCTAAATAGATTTGCGAATTTGGAACGTGACATACAGCATTGTTCTGCTAAAGATTCAACGGTCCAAGCCATTTCTGGTTGGCTATGAATAGCAGATAGGGCATTACTCAATTCAGGGTGAGTTAAGGCACTTAGCCAGTTTTGTTGATCAGTCATTTGTTGAACGTGATCACGTATACATTCAATAAGAAGAATACTGACTAAATGATCAATAATTTTGTCATGACCTGGCCTGATTTTTTGAGTTTCAATTGCTAAAAAATAAAGTCCAATTTGTAGCCATTCAGGTGGGTTGGTTTGATTTTCATGTTGAATATGCATAATACATGGCAATGCATTAATCAAAGGACCGGCCATATGAGTATCGATCTGACAGCGTAAACATAGCAATAATGTTTTATCCGGAGAAGAAGTACCAAACTCGATCGCGTCTTGTCTATGTCCGTTAAAAAGTGAAGTAATATCTAGAGAATCTACTAATTTACTGGCTGTTGATTTTGAATCAGTGGCACTATGTGCTTTTCCTGAAGGAATTAAAATAATATCACCAGCTGTCGCAATTATTTTTTCTGACGCATTAAGTTGAATATATACTGAACCAGTTAAAACAATATAGGCAAGTAAAGCAGATTGATCTTGTGTTTTAAAAGCCCATTCTCCTTGTGCTTTTAAATAGATGTATTCAGACTTATTAAGGTGAATATCATCAAAAAACTTACTTAGTGCATCCATCTTTAAATGATCAATCATTATTTTAATAAAATTATAGTGAGCTATAAGAATAGATCAACATGTGTTTTTAGGACAAAAAAGTGGAAGAAAATGCCAAAGACTTTAACATAGGTTTTTTGGACGGTTACTACTGTTAAGTAAACACTATTTCTTTAACTATATAGATATATAGAAAAAGGAAATATGACTATGAATGCACCAGTGAATGTTCAGCAAGAACTTATGCCAGTGCCTGCGTCTATGCGTGAGATAGATCGTAAACGCTTTTTATGGATGATTAGTCCCGCTTTACCTGTAATTGGTTTAGGTATTTTAGCTGGTTACCATGTTGGTCCACGCCCATTAAAAAAAGTTTTCGCTTTAGGTGGCCCACTTTTATTACATGTTGTGATTCCCGCAATTGATACTGTTATTGGGAAAGATGCACGTAATCCGACTGATGAAGAAATTAAGCTTTTAGAAAAAGATCCATATTATTCACGCCTTGTGAAAAGTTTTATTCCTTTACAGTATGCCGCAAACGCTTATGCATGTTATTTAACAAGCCGTAAAACCACGTCATTTATTGATAAGATTTTACTCGGTGTTTCGATGGGTGCTATTAATGGTATTGCTATTAATACCGCACATGAGTTAAGTCATAAACATGATCGTATTGATCATATTTTATCGCACTTGGCGTTGGTTCCGACAGTCTATAACCATTTCCGTATTGAGCATCCATATGGCCATCATAAACGTGCAGCAACGCCTGAAGATCCTGCTTCTTCACGTATGGGTGAAACATTTTATGAATTCTGGCCACGTACAGTTGTAGGTTCTTTTAAATCTGCCATTGAAATCGAGAAAAATCGCTTAAAACGTAAAGGTAAAGAATTCTGGTCAGGTGATAATGAATTATTACAGGGTTGGGGAATGAGTGCGGCTTTCCATGCTTCTATGATAGGAATTTTTGGTAAAAGCACAATTCCATATTTAGCGACACAAGCATTTTATGGCATTAGTCTTTTTGAAATTATTAACTACATTGAACATTATGGCTTGCTGCGTCAGAAAAAAGAAAATGGTCAATATGAGCGTACAATGCCCGAGCATAGCTGGAACAATAATAACGTCGTAACAAACTTATTCTTGTATCAGTTGCAGCGTCATTCAGATCACCATGCTTATCCAACTCGTCCATTCCAAGCGCTACGTCATTTTGATGAAGCTCCAGAATTACCAAGTGGTTATGCAAGTATGTTATTACCAGCATTAATCCCTTCATTGTGGTTTAAAATAATGGATAAGCGAGTTTTTGATCACTATAAAGGTGATTTAAACAAAGCAAATATTTCTTCAAAACGTCGTGCAAAAATCTTCAAAAAATTTGGAGTAGTAGACCAATCATTAGAACCAACAACTGTTAAATAAATAAAAACTTAAGTCCTGAAATATGAAAACCCTCTTATTATTCTTAATGAGAGGGTTTTTAGCTTCTAAAATTTGGAAATGGGTAAGGGAATACTGAAATTCCCTTTACTCTATTATTTTAGTTCACTCGATGATTTACCAAGTTCACGACGTGCAATAATTAATTGTTGTATTTGCTGTGTACCTTCAAAAATATCAAGAATTTTTGAATCACGCGCCCATTTCTCAAGCAACTCATCTTCGTTATAGCCAACACTTGCTGCTAATTCTACACATTTTAAAGTGATTTCATTCCCAACACGACCTGCTTTTGCTTTTGCAATAGAAGCCTCTTTAGAGTTTGGCTTTTTATTATCTGCCATCCATGTGGCTTTTAACATGAGTAGGCGAGCAGCTTCCCATTCAGCTTCCATACGGTAGATCTGTGCTGTCAGGTTAGAAGCATGCAGGTAAGGGGTGGAATAGTCAGGATCTAGCTGATCTTTAAAAATCTCTTTAATACGCTCTAAAGAAGCTTTTGCGCATCCAATTGCCATTGCTGCAACTAAGGGACGAGTATTGTCAAAAGTTTCCATTACTCCAGCAAAGCCTTTGGCAACGTCGACTTCGGCATTACCTAAAAGATTTTCGGCTGGTACGCGGCAGTCAATAAAACTAATCACGGCTGTATCTGAAGCTTTAATTCCCAATTTATGTTCGAGACGTTCAACCTTCATTCCGGGCGTACCTTTAGGTACGACAAATGATTTAATTGCTGCACGTCCAAGTTTACGATCGAGCGTAGCCCAAACAACGACAGAATCTGCACGTTCGCCTGAAGTTACAAAAATCTTTTCACCATTTAGAATGTAGTCATCGCCATCTTTTGTTGCCGTGGTACGGATAGCCGCAGAGTCAGACCCGCAACCAGGTTCGGTAATGGCCATTGCTGCCCATGTTCCTTTGAACCGTTCTAATTGCTCATCATTTGCGACAGCGGCAATTGCTGAGTTTCCAAGACCCTGACGAGGCATACTCAGTAATAAACCCGTATCGCCATAACACATCTCAATAATGCCAAGAGCGGTCGACATGTTGGTTCCATTACGAATACCTTCATTGTCTGTATCACCACGCTTTCCTGCACCCGCAGCTCCAGCATTAATCCCTTCGCCGCCTTCATTCATACCATCAATAAGAGAAGCGAGCATATCAAGTTCTTTTGGATATGCATGCTCAGCTTTGTCATATTTACGAGAAATAGGGCGTAAAACATTGATCGCAACATCACGTGCCTGATCAATCATCATTTTGAATTTTTTAGGATTTTGTAAATTCATTAAAGTATCCTCTGATTGATCGCTTAAGCATGTAAGCCAGATTGTAAAATTGCGGTAGCCCGTAAATCGCGGTACCAACGTTCAACAGGATGTTCTTTTGTAAAACCATGTCCACCAAGAATTTGCACACCATCTGTACCGATTTTCATGGATTTCTCAGCACAAAGTAGATGAGCTAAGTAAGCTTCGCGGTGAAATGGTTTGCCGGACTCTGCAAGGCTTGCAGCATTTAGAATCAACATACGCATTGCATCAATTTCAATAGCCATATCAGCAATCATGAAAGCGACACTTTGACGATGAGAAATAGGTTCACCGAATGCAGTTCGTTCATTGGCATATTTAATACAATAGGCTTTTACAGCTTCACATGTACCGACAGCCATTGCACACCACATTAAGTTGCCTAAATCTAAAAAGGCGGTGTAATCAAAATCTGTTGTGCCTAGTCGTAGAGCAGGCGTGTGATTAAAGCGAAGAGTTGCTGTTTCTGTCGCTTTAAGGCCCATGGCCGGAGTGTTTTTAATAGAAATAGTTTCGTTACTCTGTACGACAAACATATCGGGTTTACCGTTAAAGTCTGCGCTTACCAAAAACACATCAGCCAAATCACCTAAAATGACTAAGGTTTTTTCACCATCTATAAAATATTGATCATTTTCAAAAGAAGCTTTAGTTTTTAAAGTATAAGGATTAAATGCTGGGATAGCTTCTTGTACTGCAAAGGTTGCGGTAATGTCTGCATCTTCTGCAAAACATGGCAAATACATTGATTGAACTTCAACAGAACCCCAACGTGTGATTGCATTAATAACGCTAAAGGTACTGAGTAATCCTGCTGTAAGGCTAAAATCACCTTCAGCTAATTTTTCAGCAATTAATAAGTTACTAACAATATTTTGTTCGGTCGCTACACCACCTAATGCTTCTGGAAGTGCATAGTAATTGAGTCCTAAATCTTCAACATATTGCCAAAGACTTTCAGGAAACTGAGCTGCCTGATCAGCATCATGAGCCAACTCCAATAAGACTTCTTGAGCAAATTGAGACATTGCCTCAGAAGTCATTTGTTGTTCTTCAGTTAGACTTAAATCAAATAGATTTTTTTGTTGACGAGGCAAACGTTGTTGAGAAATTTGTTTGGGTTTAAATGCTTTTTGAGTCTGTGTTAATGCTCTAAAACCAGCTTTTGAACCTTGATAAAGAGATTTTTCAACAAATTTACGCAACTTGAGTTGATCAAGTACATCGCTTCCAGCCAATCTAGTGATCAGCGATAAACCCAAACCCTGAGCTTTATTGATCATACTTGTCATGATTATGGTGTCCTAACACATTGTTATTGTTTTATGCTGACACGCCTCATAGTAAAAAACTATGTCGTTACTGACATTCGAAAAATGAGTAGATAAAAGGTAAATAAAAATTAATTAAGTCTTAAAATACTGATTTTATTTGTTTAAATTGGTTTTAATATTGGGTGAGTTGAGTGGAATTGACTAGAATGACATAGAATCATTCTAGTCTTTCACTAAATCAAGCAAAGTTACGAATCATACGTCGTACATTGGTTTTTGCATCAATCACTGTCATAAACGTATAGGCTCCAATAAATTTACGGCTAATAAACATAAATTCTTTTGGAGGAACTGAGAAATAACGTGATGCCATTGATTTACTTGCTTGCTGCATAACACGGCTATGGAGCTGGCTTTTCTTCCAGTCGTAACGTTCGTGTTCATCCATAAGGCCAGCAGGCATATCTGGATTATTTGCAGGAGTACTAAATGCCTCTGTCGCGAGTAAGAATACATCAGCCATACCCGGTTTAATACTTTCAGGCATTGCATCAAAAAACTCGTAACCAGTCATGGCTTTCACCATTGCATCTTTATTATGCTGATAACCTGCTTGAATGAGTTGACGTGCAACTGTTAGCAAGTGTTCATCAAACTGACGAATAGCACCAAAATCTAATAATACAATTTTGTCCTGAACATTTTGTCCATTACCTAAACGTACTAGGTAATTACCAAAGTTAGGGTCAGTTTGCATTTCACCCCATTCAAAAATTTCACGAACCGCAATTTCTAGCGAAGCTTCACCAAGTTGATTGCGACGTTCTTGAGGTAATGACAGCATAACCGGGCTGTTAATTGGCACGCCACGTTCAAAAGTCATGCAGAGTACTTGATTGGTACAATATTCATCTACAATTGTTGGAACAATATAGCGCTCATCATCTTTTAAACGTTCACCAAAACGACGAGTAGTGGCAGCTTCAACACCATAGTCAACTTCACGATGCATCATTTCACGTACTTCATCAAACCACTGATCAAATTCACGGGTTTGTGGAACCATACGTGTCAGTTTAAGCATGTTTTTAAACAAGCTCATATCGGAGTCAATTGCATTTGCAACGCCAGGATATTGAATCTTTAAAACTAACTCTAAGCCATCTGATTTGCGCGTTGCACGGTGTACTTGCGCGAGAGAGGCAGTACCGATTGGCTCATGATCAATAGTTAAATCATTTAATTTAGCGCCTAATTGCTCTTGAAGATGTGGCTTAATTGCAGGCCAATCTAATGCAACTGTCTGGTTATTTAAAGTATTTAACGCTTGTGTAATTTCTTCAGGTAAAAAATGTTCACCATAAAGGGCCATCATTTGGCCAATTTTAACAATAGAACCCTTAAGTTTACCTATTTCAGAAACCAGATAATTAGCTTGTTCGCTCATCGCTTTTTTACGTTTCTTTTCTTTTTCTTCCTCATTAGAAAATATAGAAGAGGCACTTGCAGTTGCCCAACGTGTTCCTGCAAGTAAAGAAGCTTTCGCGATTGATAAGCGTCGATCCATGGAAGAAGTTTTTAAACTCTTAAGCTTATCTTTCTGATTTGACATGAAAATAGAATCCTATGCGCATCATGCAGCCAAACGCTGGTGATCTAAAATTGTAACGAATATTACATGTTTTGAGCGTATTAAAATAGTTCTCTTAGACTGAATGATCAGTCGAAATGGCTATCTTTATTTCAATAATTTTAAAATAGCCTAAGCAATTTTAAAATTGAAGAAACTTACAGCATTCAGATGAGTAAAAATAGGGTAAACGGATCTTTTATAATCACTTAGATTACATTTTAAATTGGATCTTAAATTCAGACTTTTGCATCAAGTGAAGACGATTAGCCTGAATATGCTGTAATAACATTTGTTTAACGGAATCATGCATAAAACCAAGTGCATGAGCTTTTACAATAATAATGCTAGGCAAGGTATAGAAAAAATACTTAACATCGTCGAGTGTGGCATTATTAAAAACACCTTGTTCAACTAACGTCTGCTGCAAAAACTGCTTTTCATTTAATACATGATCTGAAGATTCATCCCAAAAACGGTGACGCATAGCCATCAGATTGTTGTGTTTATAACTCATAAAATTGTCAGCTCAGACTTCAACTCTAAATAAAATATATGGAGTCGAGTCCTGAATATCAAGTTGAGATTATTTTTTATTCAGTTGCTCTTTGATTTTTTATGTAATTCTTGTAAATAGCCTAAGCAAATTTAAAAATTTTTTAAAAAAAACTATAATCGAAACAATTTCATCTCTAACACTACTTATTATGACTCCTGCATGTAGACTGTTAAAAAGTAATAAAATTGAATTTTCAATCCATGAATATGAACATGATTCAAATGCTAAAAGTTTTGGACTAGAAGCCGCAGAAAAACTAAATTTAGACGTAAGGGAAGTATTCAAAACCTTAATGGTGAGCGACGATAAGAATTATTTTGTCGCTGTATTGCCAGTTAATCATCAATTAAATTTGAAAAAAGTAGCTACGGCGTTTGGCTGTAAAAAATTGCAGATGGCTAATCCTAAAGATGCTGAGCGTCTAACAGGGTATTTAGTCGGAGGAATCAGTCCTTTAGGTCAAAAGAAACGTTTAAAAACTGTTATTGATGCATCTGCACAAGAGTTCAGCAAAATTTATGTAAGTGGCGGGAAACGGGGATTAGATATTGGCTTAAACCCTAAAGATTTAGCACAACTCTTAAACGCTCAATTTGTTGATGTAATTGATGAGTAAAATCAATCTCTTTCTTATCTCATCTAATTAATTTCCCGATAATATAAGTAGGATTTATTTAATAAAAACAATTCTCATTATTATTTATATTTAGTATTATTCCGAGCTTTATAAAATTTAACTAATGACTTTTGGGCTAGGAGAAAGGGAAAAAAAATGCATCAATATAAAAAGGTTGGGACAAACTCAAATCATCTAATGCGTGCTGAATCACAATATTTTAAATTAAAACCTTGCTGTCTTGCTCTGACAGCAATATTTACACAACAGGTTTATGCGAATACAAATATTCAAGAAGAATCCATTAATAATCAAACGACACAAAAGCCTGTAGCCCAATTGCAAAAAATTATAGTGACGGCGACAAGAACACCAAAAAATATTGCTGAAATTGCAGGTACAGTTCAAACGATTGAAAAGCAGCAAATTGAACACCAGGCTACAGCTGGACGAAAAATTGCCGATATTCTAGCTCAGTTAGTTCCATCACTAGGCGTGAGTAGTGGAACAACTACTAACTATGGGCAAACAATGCGCGGTCGCGATGTCATGATCATGATTGACGGAGTATCGCAAAATGGATCACGCGATGTCGCTCGGCAGCTAAATAGTATTAGCCCAGGCATGATTGAACGTATTGAAGTCCTTGGTGGAGCTACAAGTATTTATGGATCTGGTTCTACCGGTGGGATCATTAATATTATTACGAAACGTGCTGATTCGACTAAACCTGTAAGTTTTGAGACCAAACTTGGTATTACATCTTCTGATACATTTCGTGGAGATAGCCTAGCTTATGAAATTGGTCAATCTATTTCATTTAATAAAGATAATATAAATGGTTTCTTGGGAGCTAATTTTACTAGCCGTGGATCTCAAGTTGATAGTCATGGTGATCGTATTGCTATAGCACCTATGCAAGGTAGCCGTCCTGATACTGATACAATTGATATTAACAGTCGTCTAAATATAGATTTAACCGATAACCAATCACTAAGTTTGGGTGCACAGTACTATAAAGATGAACAGGATACGAATTATGGTCCAGATTATGGAAAAAATTATATTTATGGAGGAGCACCTAATTCCTATATTGGAAAAAAGGGATTAGAAATAACTAATCAACCTTTTACAGAGCGCTATGCATTTAATACTCAATATCAAAATAAAGATATTTTAGGTCAGATCCTAAATCTCGAAGGATATTACCGTAAAGAGGATGCTCGTTTCTTTCCAGTCTTTTTAGGAGGAGAAGGCACAGAAGCAAAACAGTCTCAATCTGAAATCGAAGTTACTGGTCTGCGCTCAACGTTACAAACTGATCTGAATATTATGAATCGTGATCTTAATTTAACTTATGGTTTAGATTATGAACATGAAAAAGATCATCAACATTATGAGCACTTCACAGCATTTAATACAGGTTTGATATATCAACCTACTGGTAAAACTTCTGATGCTGGCCCAAATACAACAATTCAAAGTGCTGGCGTTTTTCTACAAGGTGATTACGCTTTAACAGAGCGCATGAACGTACAAGCTGGTACTCGTTATCAATATATTAAAGCTGAAACCGAACAATATTCGACTAAAAATGGAATACAGCCAAGCGGATCTGTAAATGACGATGCTATTTTATTCAATTTGGGAGCGATATATAAATTAACAGATGAGCAGCAAATATTTGCTAATTTCTCTCAAGGCTTTAGTTTTCCAGATGTACAACGGATGATGCGTGATGCATTTAATATTTCAACAGCTAATATCCAACCTATTAGTGTAAACAGCTATGAACTGGGCTGGCGTTTACAAGGGGAGCAGAGCCTAAATCTAGGTATAACAGGTTTCTATAATACCTCAGACAAAGTAGTTCAGTTCTACAAGAATAGTAATAAAGAAAATGTTGCTGAAGTTATGGACAAAGACCAGCGTGTATATGGTGCTGAATTAACGGCGACCTATCCATTTATGGAAGAGTTTAAAGTTGGGGGGACGCTTGGTTATACGCGAGGTCAATATAAAGATACGGATGGTAAATGGAAAGAGTTAAATGCTTTTCAGGTTTCACCAATAAAAGGTACTGTTTTTGCTGAATGGAACAGTGATGAGGGATATGGCGCTCGTGTGCAAATGCTTGCTATAAAAGGTACAAATGAAGCCGTAAAAGATGGCTCACTTTCAGCTGTAAAGATTAAAGGCTATAGCACGATGGATGTGTTGGCACATTTTCCAGCATGGAAAGGACGTATAGATTTTGGTGTATATAATGTTTGGAATAGAGACTATCGAACTGTCTATAGTCAACAAGCAGAAAAAGTATATGGGCTTGTAGAAAGTATTCCAGCTGAAGGACGTACTTATGGTCTTAGTTATACATTTAATTATTAATGTGAAGCAATATAGGGAATATCTATAAATTATAGGTATTCCTTAATAAATATAAAAAAAATAGCAAAATAAACTTGCATCATTAAATGAAAATGATTATCATTATCCTTATTGAGAGTTAAGGAGGGTTCTAAAAATTAATTATAGTGCGTACCACTCTAACGTTAAGTTTTTAGTCGATTTAAAGTTATACCAGCGACTCCAATAACAATAAGGCTGAAAGATGAGTTGATTTCTGGTATGTGAGCGCCTGCAAGATATTATAACAACAGGCAGGTTCAACTAGCGGTAAATGGAACTAATAAAAATAAACATTATCAGCGCAACAAAAAGAACTAAACAAAAGCAGCAGGCGAGGAAGGCTTGCTGCTTTTGTATTTAAGGTTAATTTCATAGTTATTCATATATTTCAACTGTTTTAGACTTTTAACTCTACTGAGTAACAGATGGATTATATTTTTGATTAAAAAATAACCACTAATGTTTCATTTATTAACATCCTGCCTTTTTAGGCATTTTTTTGTATACCCTGAATAAAACATGATCAAAAAAAGAGGTAAAAACGTGCTTATTTTTCATGGAAAACCTGTTCATGGAGCTATCTTCGATATGGATGGGACAATGTTTGACACTGAGCGATTACGGTTTCAAACATTGCAACAGGCATCTCAAGAACTCATTGGGCAGGAGTTTTCTCACGAATATTTAATGCAATGTTTGGGTTTAAGTGCAACTACTGCTGAGCAATTAGCTCAACGGTTATATGGTGTAAATGTTCCCTATAAAGAAATTCGAAAAAAAGCTGATGAGATGGAACTCGAACATATTCGAAAACACGGCGTGCCTATCAAAAAGGGTTTAGTTCAGGTTCTAGAACGTTTACGAAAATCCGGGTTAAGAATGGCTGTTGCCACGTCAAGCCGTAGAGCAATTGCCGAAGAATATTTAATTAATGCCAATGTATATAAATTTTTTGATGTAATTACCTGTGGTGATGAAGTAGAACAAGGAAAGCCACATCCAGAAATCTTTTTGAAAGCTGCTAGCCAACTCCACTTAGATGCTAATCAGTGTCTTATGTTTGAAGATTCTGAAAACGGTTTAACCTCAGCTCACACTTCAAAAGGTCTAACGATTTTATTAAAAGATATTAAAGAGCCTAATGATGAAATGCTGGAAAAAGCACATTTTTACTATGACCAGATGTATGACTTCTTAACAGATCTCGACCAGTTTATTCCGGTTATGGATATGCCTGAACTACAGGAACCTTTTCCTCAAAGTTTGAATCAATTGACAGTTGGGATACATGGTTTCGGTGCTATTGGTGGTGGTTACATAGCGCAAATCTTGTCACATTGGGATGGATACACAAAACCAAAGAGAATTATTGCTTCTACACGAAATAGTCTTTTCCGCGAAGCTGTAAATGCATTTGGGACCTATAGTATTCGCTATGGGCAATTTTCTTATGATGAACGTATTGAGAATATGACCATTGTTGATTCTGAAAATGAACAACAAATGTTAGAGATGTATACTCATTCCAGTTTGATTGCACTTTGTTTACCTGAGCAAGCTATTGAAGCTGAATCAAAAATAATTGCAAAAGGGCTGTATGCACGTTTTAACTCACCACTTGAAACATGTATTGAACCGCTCACTTTTCTAATTATTTTAAATAAAGTCAGTGCGAAATATTTGGTTATGAAGCATCTTAGAGAAGCTCTACTAGAGTTAACCAACGATGAAGATGTTACTGAGCATATTTTAAAAGAACATTACTTTTGCGACACCGTTGTAAACCGCATGGTTTCAAAGCTAACTAATCAGAATTTATATCGCCAACTTCGTATTAAGCACCATTTTCTTGAACAGCATTTAGAAGACGTGGAGCATGAAGAACAGGTCGAAATTGAAGAGTGCAATAAACTGACCCAAGATCAGCAAAATCAGGCTTCCGTATATATTGATAACATGCGCCGTAATTTCCAGCCAGGGCATATTTTACAAAGTATGGACTTAATTCTGTTTCATAGCGAAACGGATATGCCAATTTATGTAGAGAAAGGCAGTCCTTTACTCGAAAAGCTACGTCAAGTTGTCTTGGTTAGTCAGATTACGGACATCCAATTAATCAAAAACCGTCTATGGAATGGCGTACATGCCATGCTTGCCTGGTATGCCTCATTAATGGGGTATGAATCTATTGGTGTTGCAATGGGAGATCATTCGGTTAAAGCATTTGCAGAGAACTTAATTAGAGAAGTAAAACAGGGCCTTGCCATAGTCTTACCTAATTATGCAAAAGATCTAGATCGAATAGCACAAAGCTTTTTAGACTCATGCGAATATGCATTTAAAGACCCTTGTCAACGAGTAGCGAGAGATCCACTACGAAAATTAACTCATAATGAAAGAGTAATTGCATCAATTGAGGTAAATATTAGCCATGATTTGCCTTATAAAAATCTATTAAAAGGAGCTGCTTTAGGTTATGCCTATGCGATTCAATTTTTAGAAATTGAAGAGACTGATGCAATTAAACATTTACACCAGCAAATTCAGAAATTGGATATGAGTACGACTCAAAAAAGCCAACTTAAAGCTGAGTTAACGGAATTAATCCAATATTTATTTTCTGAACAAGGCAAACAACCTTTGGAAATGAATATGACCAACTCCCAAAATACACACACTCAATATGCTTAAGTTCTTTTAAGTAATTAATCCCACAACTAAAAGGCAAACATGCTTTAATACGAAACATAAATGATTTTGAATTAAAGCTGTGCTGCTAAAACCTTCGACTTTCATGGTGCCAACATCTATACGGGATTATCCTGAATGGCACCTTGGGCGTCAAAATTATGCTTTATGGTATTTAGAAATTAATGATCAAAAATTAGTTAACGATCTAAATACTTTACGTGCGCATTTTTCAGAGTTGTTATTAGAACCCAATCTTCGTCAATTTCATGTCACATTGTTTATATGTGGATTTTTAACTAACGAGACTAAAACTTATAGTGATGACTTTAGTTTCAGTGAATTTGAGCAGCAAAGCGAAATTTTAAAAAAAGAAAATATTGCACCATTTCGATTAAAAATTGGTTCAGTTGATAGTTTTACTAGTGCTTTATTTGTTCAAATCCAAGACCCCGAGAATATCTTATCTCATATTCGCCAAAAACTTGGCCTAGTTTCTAATGAAATTGCGGCTTTAGATTATTGTCCGCACATCACATTAGGGTTATATAAAAAAGATTATAGTAGTGATTTGATTTTGCAAAAAATTTTTCAATTACCTGTACAATACAAAAGAGCTGAATTTGACCTTAAAGTTGAGCATTTAACGTTTGGTTATTATCAGGCTCAATCTTTACAAGGTAAATTATATCCATATCAGCATTTGTTTTTAGGTGATTCATGTTGCAATTGATTTTAGGTGGTGCCCGTTCTGGTAAAAGCCGACTGGCTGAACAAACGGCAATATCTATGCAATTAGCTGTCACTTATGTGGCGACGGCGCAAGCGCTTGATCCAGAAATGCAAAACCGAATTGTGCATCATCAAAATCAGCGTCCTCTTCACTGGTCTTTGGTTGAAGAACCCTTATTGTTAGCAAAAGCTCTGCAAAAAATTGATAGTCCTAATCAAATTATTTTGGTGGATTGTTTAACGCTTTGGCTAACCAATTTGTTACTGTTAGATGATCAAAGTGTTCAACAACGTGAGTGTGAGCAGCTGTTAAAAGTCTTACCTACGCTTCAGTCAGAAATTATTTTAGTAAGTAATGAAACGGGTTTAGGCGTTGTGCCACTCGGTGAGATTAGTCGTCGTTTTGTAGATGAAGCAGGAAGGCTACATCAAGCATTAGGACAAATTGCAGATAAAGTTGTGTTTTGTGTGGCTGGTTTTCCAATGATTTTAAAAGGTGAGAAATAAAATGAACTGGTGGTTAGAATCTATAAAGCAACCTAATTTAGATGCAAAACAACAAGCTGAGCACCACCAACTCCAACTCACTAAACCTACTGGTGCCTTAGGTGATTTAGAACTGATAGCAGTTAAACTTGCCAGTTTACAGTCAAATGTACATCCACAAGTTAGCCACCCATGGATTACAATTTTTGCAGGCGATCATGGAGTGGTTGAAGAAAATATCTCTGCATATCCTCAAGCAGTAACTCGTCAAATGCTGCAAAACTTCACGACTGGTGGCGCAGCAATTAGTGTCATTGCCAAATATCATCAAGCTCATTTGCAGGTCATTGATTGCGGTACAGTCGGTGAGGTATATGAATATGCAGGCGTTGAATGTCATTGTATCCGTGCTGGTACTGCAAATTTTGCTAAACAAGCTGCAATGAATGCTGACGAAGGTCGTGCTGCTTTAGAGTTAGGTAAAAAAAGCGTAGATATGGCTAAGGCCGACGGTGCAGATATTTATATTGCGGGTGAAATGGGAATTGGAAATACCTGTTCTGCCTCCGCTTTAGCATGCCTTTTATTAAATGATACTGCCGAACAATTGACTGGAGTTGGTACAGGAATTGGCGCCGATCAGTTAAGACATAAAATTGAAGTAATTGAGCAAGCAATAGAACTTCATCATAAACATGTTATTGGTGATGTTTTCAAAACATTGTGCGCAGTTGGTGGCTTAGAAATTGCAGCAATCGTCGGTGCTTACATTCGCAGTGCGCAAGTGGGGTTACCTATCATTGTCGATGGTTTTATTAGTTCTGTAGCAGCTTTATGTGCAGTACGAATGAATCCTAAAGTACGTGACTGGATGCTATTTGGTCATCAATCGGCAGAATATGGCCATCAGCGTATTTTACAAGAACTCAATGCTGACCCAATTTTAAAGATGAATTTGCGTTTAGGTGAAGGGAGTGGTGCAGGTGCTGCTTTGGCATTAGTCAAAATGGCATGCGTATTACACAACCAAATGGCTACCTTTGTCCAAGCTGCTGTAAGCGGAGATAAAATTGAGCAAATTTAAAATTGATTTGCTTAGACATGGTGAAAGTCAATATAGCCACACTTTACGTGGCCATTTAGATGATGAGTTAACAGCAAAAGGTTGGCAGCAAATGCAGTCAACTATTGAGCAAGTTGCAAATCAGCCATGGGATATTATTGTAAGTTCCTCATTAAAGCGTTGCGCTTGTTTTGCTGAGCAATTTGCGAAGACAACTGGACTCCCTTTATTTTTAAATCATGACTTAAAAGAAATGTATTTTGGAGATTGGGAAGGCATCTCAACTCAGCAAATTTATGACACCTCACCAGAATTACTGGCAAATTTTTGGCAAAAGCCAAGTCAATATTGTCCACCTCGCGCAGAAACATTAATGGAGTTTCAAACAAGGGTTCTTAAAGGTTTTCAGGATTTATTTGCACATATGCAACAACAAAACTTACAGCATGCATTGGTTGTTACACATGGCGGTGTGATTAAGCTATTGGCTTGTTTGGCTAGACAACAATCTTTAGATGATTTACTCAAAATGCCTGCAGAGCTTGGAAAATTATATTCACTCGAATTTTATGAAAAAGATGATCAATTAAACTTTATATTGATATAGCCTTTTTATATTTCTATACACTTGTAAGTTATTATTTTTATACAGATATTTACTTTAAAGTAATAGAACTGTCATTATTAAAATCTAAGATACGAACATTTCTAATTAATAAACTATCTGACTTATGAATATTTTATTTAAAACAACGATTCTTTCAGCCTCATTATTACTTGCGGCTTGTAACGATAATAATGATCAAGGTGTTCAAAACCCACCGAATACAAACCAATCAAAATATTATCAAACAAAAACACCTTATCAACCGCAACAAGACTTAAAAAGCTACGAACAAGTGCCAAATGGATTCCAGCCTGTTTTTACAGAGTTAGTAGCACGCCATGGTTCGAGAGGACTCTCAAGTCTGAAATATGATTTAGCACTTTATAATTTATGGAAACAGGCAAAAGCAGAAAATGCCTTAACACCGTTAGGTGAACAATTAGGTGTTGATTTAGAAGCAATGATGAAAGCCAATATCTTATTAGGCTATGGGGTGGAAGGAATCCGCCAGTATGGTTATGGAAACGAAACCATGACGGGTATCTTAGAACACCGTGGCATTGCAGACCGATTATTACAGCGCTTACCAACTCTTTTAAATTCCCAAGCCTCTATATTGGTACAGAGTTCTGGGGTAGATCGTGCGGTTGATAGTGCTAAATTTTTTACTGCTGAACTCATCAAACAACAGCCTCAGCTTAAAGATAAAATTGTTCCAGCGACTTATACTAGTTTATCGAGTGAAAGTGTACCAAGCGTTGAAGATGGTGGCGTTGATCGTTTTAAACTTTACTTTCATAGTTTGAATGCAGATGAGGATTTAAATCAACCACTGAGTGCTAGCCAGCAGAAAATTTATGATGCTAGTCAGGCCTATCAAGATTTTGAAGAAAATAATAAAGATTTAGCCCAAAAGTTGGATGAGTTATCAAAGAATACTCAAGCTGAAAAAATTGCTCAAACAGTACTGAACCCGATTTTTAAAGCAGAATTTATTAAAAAACTCGGTACAACAGGTTATAGCTTTAGTAATACCGGGGCCATCACGGTAACTTCCCCAAAAGGTGAGCAAATTACAGAAAAAGGTAAGGGTAAAAATACAATTACTAGTGCAGTTGATGCAGCAGCTTATGTTTATGAACTCTATTCAATTTCTGGCGGTATGAAAGAAGAGTTAAAAGGTGTCGATTTTGATAAATATATGCCGTTAGAAGCCGCAAAGTTTTATGCTGAATTTAATGATGCCAATGATTTTTATGAAAAAGGCCCAAGCTTTACAGAGTCAAATCAAGTCACCAGTGAAATCGCGCAAGGTTTAAAACAAGATTTATTCCAACAAGTTGATGCCGTGGTGAATAAGGCCCAGCCTTATAAAGCCGTTTTACGTTTTGCCCATGCTGAAATTATTATTCCTTTGGCGACCAGCTTAGATTTGCATAATATGATGCAACCTTTGCCAATTCGCCAGACTTATAATTATTCAACAAGTACATGGCGTGGTGAAGTGGTTTCTCCTATGGCGGCAAATGTACAGTGGGATATTTATCAAAATAGCCAAGGTAATACTTTGGTCAAAATGCTTTATAACGAAAAAGAGACTTTATTTAAATCTGCTTGTAACTATGCACGTTACACACCAACCAGTTTTTACTACGACTACATCAAATTGAAACAGTGCTATCAAATGCAATAGATTTTCAGTTTTGAAGTCTTTAATGGGAATAGGGATTGCTATTCCCATTTTTATTTCTTCATAATTCTATTTGTTTTTAAATATAGATCAGTTAGAGACTTGGATATGACACCTTTTTGGATTGCATTGCAATTTTTAACTGTTCTGCCTATTGAGCTAAAGACAATACCGACGGCGCAACAAAATGGTCGGGCTATTTTATTCTATCCGCTAGTTGGGCTAATTATTGGTGGCATACTTTTTATTACGGCCTGTCTTTTTGCTAAATTACCTATTCTTTTAGTTGCTTCAATCATTTTCACTTTATGGATTTGGCTGACAGGTGGATTGCATTTAGATGGGCTAGCGGATACTGCTGATGCGTGGGTAGGTGGTTTTGGTGACAAACTGCGTACTTTACAAATCATGAAGGATCCAAGTTGTGGCCCAATTGGAGTACTCAGTTTAGTCATTATTTGTTTACTCAAATTTGCACTGATTTATGTGTTGATTGAACAGCATCAAACGTTATTTTTAGTCTTTGTTCCCGTACTAGGTCGTGTTGTGCCATCTATTTTGTTTTTAACTACACCCTATGTCCGTGAAAAAGGTTTAGGTCGTTCGTTGACTGATCATTTACCTAAAACGACTTCTTGGATAATAGCTGGGTTGGTTCTGCTATTGGCTTTATATTGGGAATGGCAGGGGCTTATTGCCATTATTGGTTTTTTGATCAGCCTGGTTTACTTAAGACATCTGTTTATAAAAAGAATAGGTGGTATTACGGGGGATACAGTCGGTGCAACGATTGAGCTAAGTGAAACCGTACTGCTTTTTGCTTTTGTTGTGAGTTATTTTTATTTAGTTTGATTTTGAATTTCACCCAAAAATAAAAAAGCCCTCAAGAATGAGGGCTTAACTTTCAAACTTAAAAAGATGAATTAGCGATTTGGTAAAACTTCTTTTAAAGCTTCATGCATTTCAAGCAATGTCTTCTCGGTAGTTTCCCAGTCAATACAGCCATCAGTTACTGATTTACCATATTCAAGATCACAAAGATTTTCAGGAATATCTTGGCGGCCACCTTTTAAGTGACTTTCAACCATAATACCGACAATTGATTTATTACCATCTAAAATTTGTTCAGTAATATTTTTAAGAACAAGCGGTTGTAAGTACGGGTCTTTATTTGAGTTGGCGTGACTCGCATCGATCATGATTTTATTGCTAACTTTAGCTTTTGCTAAAGCATTTTCTGCTTCTGCAACCGAGCCTGCGTCATAGTTTGGTTTACCATTACCACCACGTAATACAACGTGTGCATAAGGGTTACCACTGGTATTGATAATTGAAACTTGTCCATCTTCGTTCAAGCCTAAGAAACTATGGCCATATTTAACAGATTGCATCGCATTGGTTGCAACAGTTAAACCACCATCTGTACCATTTTTAAAACCTACTGGTGAAGATAGACCAGAAGACATTTCACGGTGAGTTTGACTTTCGGTTGTACGTGCACCAATCGCAGACCATGAAATTAAGTCTTGGTAATACTGTGGTGAGTTAGGATCAAGTGCTTCAGTTGCACATGGTAAACCTTTTTCATTTAATTCAAGCAACAGCTTACGACCAATACGTAAACCTTTTTCGATGTTAAATGAATCATTCATATCTGGGTCATTGATTAGACCTTTCCAACCAATTGTTGTACGTGGTTTTTCAAAATAAACACGCATAACTAGATATAGAGTATCTTTAACCTTTTCGCTTAGCGCTTTTAAGCGATCAGCATATTCGTGAGCAGCTTTGGGATCATGAATAGAGCAAGGACCAATAACGACAAACAGACGCTTATCTGAACCATCTAAAATATTACGAATAGTTTCGCGGCCTTTTAGAACAGTTTGTGAAGCAACATCAGATAGAGGAAGTTCTGACTTAAGCTCATTTGGTGTTACAAGAGTTTGAATGCTTTTAATATTAACGTCGTCGATATCTGGCTTTGAAACGGAATTTAAATGTGTAGTCATTGCTGTCACTGGTTCAATCATACTAAAGGTTGTTTTGTGTACTGAATATACCATGAAATAATTATGAAAATCTTACATCTCATGGTATTTCAGTTTGGAAAAATCCTATTGATTTTACTATCTTTCAGTCGAGTTGCTTGTTTTTTCGGCAACCACGGCTTGTTGTTGTACCACAGGTGCTTTCGGTTTTGCTTTGACTGGGTGAACCATAAAGTTAACACCGAGGGCAAATAGGGTAATCCCTAAAATTTTTCGGATTAAACGTTCCGGCATACGAGAGCTAATTAATGTGCCAATGATAATTGCCGGAATCGAACCCACTAATAACCACATTAGAAGGTTAAAGTCGACGTTACCCGCACTCATGTGTCCTAGGCCAGCGACTAAGGTGAGCAATACAGCATGTACAACATCTGATCCGATAATGCGAATCATTGGTAAGTTCGGGAACATGATCACGAGTGCCATGATACCAAATGCACCGGCACCAACCGAGGAAAGCGTTACGAATACGCCTAAAATGATGCCCATAATCACGATAAAGCTACGTTTTTTATGGATTGCTAACTGCTCATTTTCAGTTTGGATGGTTTCTTTATTACGGAATTTATTAAAGAACTTCTCAATACGAGAACGGAAAATAATAGACACACCTGTTAAAGTCAGCATAAAGCCTAATACCATGGTTAACACAGACTTATAGTGTGTAGACTGACTTAAATAGTGTTCAAGTACCCACGCAGTACCGAAAGATGCAGGAATACTACCTACTGCTAACCATAAAACAATTGGCCAGACAATATTAAGCTTTCTAGCGTGAACCATTGATCCGCAAAATTTTGAAATTGCGGCATAAAGTAAATCGGTACCAATTGCGATATGTGGTTCAATTCTAAAAAGACTAATTAAAATTGGCGTCATTAATGATCCACCACCAACTCCTGTAATCCCTACACAGAAACCAACTAACATACCCGCTAAGATAAATTCAAAAGCACCAGACATCTTTATCGCCACTTATCACGAAACGCAGATATCTTATTCCTTTTAGAGATAAACAGTTGTCATGAATAATGATTTACTTATGCAAAAAAAAGCTAAGCAATGAAAATTTTGCTCAGCTTGTACTATTTTTCATCATTTTTAAAGAAAATGATTATTTTGATGACTTTAGTGGATTAATTAAAAGTATAAAAATAAAAGTTAATGGCGTTGCGAAGATCCACCAACTCACAAAACCAATTGAAAATTTATATTGGTGAATAAGAATAAATGCACATAAACCAAATAATATGAATGCAGCGACTTTAAAGTGTCGGTAATACTTTTGAGCCAACGATTTGAAATGTCCTGTTGATTTTGGCGATCTATATTTCTCGCTCGCCATAAATAGCAAATACATTCCTAATAAAATTAAGATGAAAGCTATAACAATCATGAGCTCACCTCAGTATTTAATTTATTTAGCTTTTTTTGAATTTTTTCTACAGCCTTATGCTGAATAGGTTGAATTTTGCAGAATATAAAAATGGCTAACGCTGCAAATATCCACAAAAACACATCTACACGTGTAAAGGTCAAATAATCACTCAAATTTTGTACATAATCATGTTTGACTAAATAACTTAGATTTAAGATTGGAAGTGCAATACTGAGCATAATAAAAAAGCAAAGTTGAGTTCGCCATAAATGCTGCTTTTTAGTGATTAGTGCAGTGATTAAACTGATTAACCAAACCAAGAAAAAGCTATAAACTTCATAATTGATCGTGGTTGAAGTGACTGTAAATAACCGATTAGCGCTTAAATAGGCAACAGTTGCACAAGGCAATCCAATAAATGCCGCAACATTTAAACGGTCAACTAAATAATGTCCGAAATGAAACTTACTATTTTTATTTTGAATTTGGCGTTTAAGACTCCAAAGTAACAGACCAGAGGCAATCATTACACAGCCTAAAATGCCTGAGAAAAAGAATCCTAAGCGTAGTAAAGGTTGAGCAAATGTCGCCATGTGTAAGCCATAAACACCCGCATTTAGCGTTGCAATAGGACTATTATTACGTGTATCTGCTAAGACTTTGCCAGTTGAAGCATTTAATGTAATTTGAGCCTGATTACGAGTGATGGAGTGATCTTCTTTTTGAAGAAAAGTAATTTGAGCTTGATTAGTATTCGGGTTTTTTACACTAATCGTTGATAAAAGTTGATTCCCCCAACTTTGTTGAACTTGTTTTAGTAGCTTATCGATAGCTAAGTTTTGAGCAGGCTGAATCGATTGATTCTCAAGTACAGTCTTTGTGCGAATCTCAGTAAAATACTGATAAGGGTTTTGGGGGTAAATTTTTTGCATTCCCCAAGGCAGATATAAATAAAAGAAAATAGCTAAGCCTGTAAACGTAATGGTTAAAAAGAAGGGTAGTGCAACGACTGAAGAAATATTATGAAAGTCTAACCATGAACGCTGAGACTTAAATGTACGTAAAGTAAAAAAGTCGGTGAATATTTTTTTGTGGGTAATAATGCCTGAAATCAAAGCAATCAGCATAATAAATGCGGCAAGACACACCACTAATCGTCCAACGATGATTGGAATACCAAAAAGTTGGTAATGGAAACGGTAAAAAAAATCGCCGCCTAAGGTCGCCGAAAGTTGAAGTTCTTTACCTGTGTTAGCATCAAGCGTGGCATTGCCATAACCGCCGTCAGCTTTTTCCCAGTACATAGTGTTGACGGGACTTTCTGGTGTTGCAACAGTTAAATACCAAGATTTGGCGTCTGGAGCGTTTTTTTGTAAATATTGATATGCTGTTTTAATAGCAATATCTTGCTTTACTTCATATTGCGCAAGTGCAGGTTGCATCCATAAATTAATTTCGTGTCGGTAATAAGATAGGCTACCCATTAAGAAAATGGCAAACACCAGCCATCCAAAAATTAAGCCAGTCCATGAGTGTAGCCATGCCATAGATTGACGTATACCCTTATGCATAACCCACCATACGTGTCACAGAAAAGAAAAGGGCGCACAAAATGATCGACAGCCCAGTGAGTTTCAAAAGTGATTGAATGCAGAAACCAGCAATTACAAAGACGACGTAAAATAAAATCGCTATAAATGCCGCGAGATATATAGCTTCAGCTTTGTCGAGGGACAAAAGGAAAATTCCAGTGAGTCCAAGACTTAAATACGCCATACAGGCAAAGCCCATACCGAAAACTAGCAAGAATCGATAGAAAACTTTTATACGATATGACACTGGGAGATTTACAGTTTTGGACATCTTGACTGACACATACACAAAGAATAATAAGTAAAGCCAATCCCTAAATTGGGATTGGCTACGATATTAATATTTAAACTTTACAGCAACTGTATAGTTGGCTGGAGCGCCATAGTAACCTTGGCCACCAGATAAACCTGTCAAATATTTTTCATTTGTTAGATTGTTTCCATTTACTTGGAACAGTACATGTTCGTTTAAATCATAACTGGCCATAACGTTAAGCAATGCATACGCATCTTGTTTTACAGTTGAGTAAGAGGTGTCATGTATATCATCTTGCCACTTAATGCTTGCACCAACTTTTAATTTTGGAATCTGTGGAACAGTATAAGAAGCTAAAACATTAAGTGTTTGAGTCGGGATATTAGGTCTACCTCTTTCACCCGTTTCCATATTTTTTAGACTAAATGTTGAAAAACCAAAAACCAAATCTAAGTTATCAGTTAATTTTCCAGTTAATCCGACCTCAACACCTTGCGATCTAATTGTTCCGATTGGAGATGAGTATTTGTTATAAAGCGGATCCCATAATGGGTTTAGTGCAAAATTATCTTCATCTGTTCTAAAGATGGCGATATTTCCTGTTAAAGCCCCATCTAACCAAGCGCTTTTTACACCTAATTCATAGCTTTCACCCTCTACTGGTACAGCTGTTTGTTTAGTAGAAAGATCGATAACAGTTTGTGGTCTAAAAATAGAGGTATAACTCATATAACCTGTATATTCAGGAGTAAAGTTATATGTAATACCTGCATATGGAGAAACTTTATTCTTTTTATATTCTAAAGTGTCGATTTCAGTGTAGTTGGCACCTAAGATAAATTTCAGATCCTCTCCTAAATGAAGGCGAGTTGCACCGTAAACGGACTTCATGGTTCTTTCTTCTGGGTCAGCATAGGTAAAGTCTCCCCAAGTCGGTTCATCAGGAGTCCAGCTTGGTAAATCTGTGGTAATAACACCTAAACTACTACCATACGAATAAACACTTTGAGCGCTATACTTTGACCAGTTATAACCAATATTTGCTTCGTGTTGCTGCCCTAATAAATTAAAAGTACCTTGAATGTCTGCATTAGCAGTAGTTTCTTTAAATTTTTGATTATAAATCTCTGGATAGAGCGAAATACCAGATGTATTGTCAGTATCAGACGGAGAGCCGCTGAGATAAAGCATTTTATCTTTAACATCTGATTTTTTTAGGTTATATCCTAATCTTAACTTCCAGTCTCCCCATAATTTTTGTTCAATATTGGCAAAATAATTATCTATTTCCCAATCGTAGTATGTCCATGAAGGTGCATAATTATAGTTACGAGAATAACTTAATGGTTCGCCTTTGGAATTAACCAAGGGTAGAGCACCCCATTGAGAACCATTAGCGTATTGACGAGTTTTGGAATATCCTGCTGAAACATTCGTGGTGTCTGTAACGTCAGCCTCTAAAATTCCTTGAAATCCGTTTTTTTCTTCTGAATAGCGGTCTAGATAAGAATCTCCGACTTTCTCATAACCTACGAGACGTCCTCTTACTCGTCCATCTTGAGTGAGAGACCCTGAAATATCAGCTTCATAACGCTGCGTATCCCATGAACCATAGCTCACACCAGCATTTGCTTGAAATTCTTGAGTCGGACGTTTACGAATATAGTTAATTGTAGCCCCCGGATCACCTAGCGCATTCGTTAGAGCATCAGCACCTTTGACAATTTCAACGCGATCGTAGAAATAACTATCCGCATCACTATTATTGTAATTATAGCTATCAACTTGAGGGATACCGATCCCATCTACCAAAATATTTGAAATGTCGAAACCACGAGCAGTATAAGTTGTGCGGTTTGTTTCCAATCCGGTTACAGTTACACCGGGTGTATTACTTAAAATATCTCGGGTACTGCTAAGCCCGAAATCTTCAATTTGCTGACGAGTAACGACATTAATAGTTTGTGGAGTTTCTTTAGCCTCAATATTAAGCTTGGTTGCGCTACTCGAGTTTTTAACATTATATGCTTTAGTTTGTTCCGAAGACTGCTCAGCATCTGATGCTTTAATTTGAATTGTCTGTAAAGCTTGTACCTCTGAGTCTTGAGCATAAGAGAGGTTCGCATAACAAATCGCGCAGGCGATTACGGTAAGCTTAAATGGTCGAGGTGGGATATTCATGGGATTAAAGATAATGTAAATAATTCTCATTTATTTTATTGTTTGTGAATGTAAGCTACAATTCAAATAACATTGTTAATTTAGATTAAAAAGTAGGTGATGAATGTAATTTTAGATAGTAATAATCCATGTATTACTTTTAATACCGAGATTTCTTTCGAGTTCAAGATTGGGAAACCTATATGCTAGAATGCGTTATTTCAAATTCTTGGGTAATTCGCCTTGGCAAATCGAAAACTTAAAATAGGCATTGTAGTTGGGGAAGTTTCTGGAGATACGCTTGGCGTTAAGCTTATGCGTAGTTTCCGAGAACAAGGAATCGATGCCGAATTTGAGGGAATCGGTGGTCCTCAAATGATTGCTGAAGGTTTTAACAGTTATTACCCAATGGAAACTCTGTCTGTGATGGGGATTGTTGAGGTCTTAAAAGACTTAAAAAAGCTATTCGCCGTGAGGGATGGTCTAATCAGTCAATGGACTCAAAACCCAGTTGATATTTTTATTGGAATTGATGCACCTGACTTTAACCTCAGACTTTCAAAAAGTATTAAGGAAAAGAATCTTCCAATAAAAACTGTTCAATATGTGAGTCCTTCGGTTTGGGCATGGCGTCAAGGACGTGTTCACGGCATCAAACAGAGTGTCGATTTAGTACTGTGCTTATTTCCTTTTGAAAAAGTCTTCTATGAACGATATGAAGTTCCAGCAGCATTCGTAGGACATCCATTAGCTAAACAATTACCGGTTGAGAATCCGATTCAAATTGCCAAACAACAATTAGGTATTGATGAAAATCAGAAACATATTGCTTTGTTACCAGGTAGCCGAAAAGGAGAAGTGGAACGACTTCTTCCTATGCTGCTGG
The DNA here is from genome assembly GCF_000399685.1 of Acinetobacter pittii ANC 4050. Lineage (GTDB taxonomy): Bacteria > Pseudomonadota > Gammaproteobacteria > Pseudomonadales > Moraxellaceae > Acinetobacter > Acinetobacter pittii_E. The sequence continues at coordinate 1,180,609 of NZ_KB976987.1, read as the reverse complement.
GTGCTGCTAATATTTTGAATACGAAACATCCAGACATTCAATTTTTGATTCCCGCGATTAACGATGCTCGTAAACAACAGATTGCGCAGGGTGTCGAACAATTAGCACCTCAGTTAAAAGCAAAAATTCATATTTTAGAAAATACGGATAGTGAATCTAAAATTGGCCGTATGGTCATGAATGCGAGTGATATTATCGCTTTAGCATCTGGAACGGCGACATTAGAAGCAATGTTAATGCATCGACCGATGGTCACTTTTTATGAGTTGCATTGGTTAACTTACTTAATTGCCAAGTTTTTAGTGAAAATTCCTTATTATTCTTTACCTAATATTATTGCGGGTAAAAAAGTAATTGAAGAACTTATTCAAACCGATGCAACACCAGAAAACTTAGCAGCTGAAATAGAAAAACTGATGAATGTGGAAACTGCTCAAATTCAAGTGATGCAGCATTTAACTATGCATAAACAGCTTATTTCTGGAAATACGGAAGATCCGGTTCAAGTCATCTTAAATGTGCTCGAAAAATAAAAAAAGGCATTCTTATGAATGCCTTTTCTATTTATGCACGTACGATGAGCTCGTAACCCGTATATTTACGAATGTTGATAACACCAATGTCAAAAATTAAATATTGGCCTTTAATACCTTGTAATACACCGCGAATTTTTGGTGTTTTATCCAGATTTAGAGACTTAATTTTTTCAGGATATTGCTCAACTGGGTAAACAAACTCACGTGGTAATTCGTTTTCTAATAATTCAACAGTTTCGTTAAATTCAAGGTTTTGACTGAATTCCTCACGAATAGATTGAATTTTAGGTGCAAACTCTTCAATTAATTGATCACGCTGTTCAATCATATTTAAAGGCTCAGCTTCACCTTTAAGAAGTTTACGCCAATCTGTCTTATCAGCAATTAAAGAGCCAAACATGGTTTCAAGCTGACCAGATAAACGGCGTGATCCAACTTTTAAAATAGGTAAGGCTTGAGTTGCGCCTTGATCTAACCAACGACCTGGCATATGGCTAACGCGGGTAATTCCCACTTTTAAAGCACTAGAGTTTGCCAAATATACAATATGGGGCTGGAAACAAACATTATGGGCAAAATCATCTTCACGGCATGTGCCTAAATGATAGTGACATGTTTCAGGTTTCATAATGCAAAGGTCACATTCCGCTTTGGTTTTAAAACATTTAAAGCAGTGACCTTGAGAATAAGATTTCGGTGTTTTAGTGCCACATGACGTGCAATAAATATTACCTGTCCATTCGATTTCTAGTTCTTGTCCTAAATTAAAAGGAAGATCAATTTCTGAACGGTCTAATACAAATTTGTATTCAACATTTGCCTTGGTTGTCTGTTGATCAGTTACACTAGCATCTTTTAGGCCTGCATGCATTTTATGGCAAATGCCTTGTAGTTCCATAAAGTTTAAACTCACATCTTTCAATTAAGGGTTGCAGTTATGGCTGAACAAAATGTCATCACTTCTATGCTAGACGATTTATCAAACGAACAGCCCATTCATACTGCACTTTGTATTGGCCAGAAAATTGACCAGAATAACGCAATTCAATGGCACTATTTTACCGTAACTGAGCTTTTAAGTCTGCCTTTTACTCAGCGTTATGATTTGGGTTTTGTATTGTTCGATACTGAGGAAATGCAGAACATCAGCGATATGCAAAAATCACAATTATTAGTGAAGCTAAGAGATTTATTAGCAAAACGCATTGTTGTCGTGAGCAAGCGCAGTGATGAACAGTTATTACGTTCTTTAGGTTTTACGCAACTCATTGATAAAACTTCGCATGATAGTGATTTTGCTTTATGGCAATTTAACATCTTGACCTATAAACATGTGCCAGATTGGTTTAATTCAAAATTTTGGGCAAATCCAGAAAACTGGAATAAATTCCGTTGGTAAAAGAGCACTAAATCTCTTTCAAAATTTAACAATTTGGCTTTTGCTGTCTTAACAAGAATCCGCGTATGCTCATGTATAAACCATACATAAGAGTTACACATGACAAATTTAAGCAACATTGTAGAAGTTTTGGCTAAGCAAGCTTTAGGTGGGAATCAGCAAGCAGCAGGTCAAGGTGGTTTAGGTGGAATTTTAGGTTCAGTACTCGGACAAATGGGCGGTAATACTTCATCTGGTACTCAAGGTGGCTTGGGAGGCGTACTAGGTTCTGTATTAGGACAAGTCACTGGCAATAACAACACACCTCAAGCAGGTGGCGGTGTACAAAGTTTATTAATTGCAGTTGTGCCTTTAATCTTGGGTTGGGTGCAGCAACAAGGTGGTTTACAGGCTGCATTAGAAAAGTTGAAAGGTGCGGGTTTAGGAAGTCAGGTTCAAAGCTGGGTTGATCCAAATCAAAGTAATAGCGAAGTTCCGACTCAGCAATTACAGAGTTTATTTAATCCAGCCGATATTGAACAAGTTGCCGAGCAAACCCAAGCACCAAAAGAGCAAGTTTACGGAGCAATTGCTTCAGTCTTACCTCAGGTTATTGATTCATTAACACCTCAGGGTGACAGTACAGATCATCAAGAAGCAAATCAAGATATCCAAAACGTTATGAACCTTGTAAGTGGTTTCTTAAAATAAGGTATAAACTTCAAAAAAGCCGATAACTTTTATATCGGCTTTTTTATATTTAGTACCATAAAATAAAAGGGCATGAGCCCTTTTATTTTAGATATGAATCAAACATAACTGATTAGAAGTTATATTCGATACCAGTACCTACCACAGTTTGCTTGTCGTCATCATTCAACCAGTCGCGTTTTTGTTGAGCAACAATGCCATAGAAGCGAGCTTGTTTATTGATTTGGTAATCAAGACCTAAACCGTACAAGTCGATTTTACGATCCGCTTGACCACTTACTTGTGTTTCAGCTGAAGCATATTCTGCTTTCACTTTAAGTTTAGTGTTAGGAATTTTATAAGCAGCTGTTACTGCATATGCTTCTTCCTCTAAACCACGGTAAGCTTTACCAGCTTTATCGATTGAACCATCTGATTTATATGATTGACCATATGCAGTTAAGTCATCAGTAGGTTCAGCATGTTGCCATAAAGCACCTACCACAAAACCAGATTTTGCGATGTCATAAGAACCAGTTACACGGTAAGCATCTGTATAGACATCTTTTAGGCCATAAGCAGCATATTTACCTTTAATACCGAAGTCACCAGCAGCAGCTACTGCTAAGCCAATATCTTTGTTTTCGTAGCCAAGCGCAGTTGATACAGAGTCGAAACTATCATTTTTGCTATCTTTACCAGTTTCACCCGGTTTGCTATCAGAAGTACTTTCACCAGTTTGAGCCATGATGTTGAATGTTAAACCAGCTAATAATTTAGGGTCTAATTCAAAACCGATCACATTGTCTAAACGGTTTTCACCGTACATGATATTAGTAATATCTAAACGTGTATCGTCATTAAAGATGTCTTGGTTACCGCCAGCAGCAGTTTTGAAGTAAGAGTCATACTTACCAACTTTTAATGTACCAACACCTTCAGTTTTTAAACCAATAAAACGGTTACGTGCGCTAAGGTCAGTATCAGAACCCGAACCATCAGTAGAAATTGCCCACTCGGCTAAATAAACAGCAGATAATTTGTCAGTTAATTTCTCTTCGCCTTTAACCCCAATACGAGAAGAGTTTGAGTTAATTTCGGTAACGTCACTTTTTCCATCGAAATTTTTATTATCAACTTGGTTAATAGAAACATTTAGTTTGCCATACAAAGTTGGCGCTGCTTGCACCGCGTTTATGCTCAAAGTTGCAACTGCGGCAGCGAGTAGCAATTTCTTCATTGAGATTTCTCCAAAAGGTATTTAAAAAGGGCGTATGCCTAGCTAACTATTTATTTTGTAGTTGACTTGTGTACAAAAAGTTACAAAAGCTCACCAACTTGCTAAGCAGTATCGGCAAATTTTGTGACAGGGAAGTGAAGAATAAATGACAGTTTTATGACGCTTAAAATTTAGAAATAAATTAGTTTTTTCATTTTTTATAATTCTTAAAACGAAAAAAAGCGGAGTCTAAACTCCGCTTTAATAATTGAAAAATCAAAGAGCTGCTTTAATTTTTTCCGCTAATTCTTTAATTTTTTCTTGATCACCTAACTCTACAGCATGGCGTCCAAGTTGATGCACATTTGTTGGAATAAGGTGAAAATGAACATGGGGGACAGTTTGTCCCGCTGCTGCTCCAGAAAGTTGCATTAAGACAATACCTTCTAAATTGAGCGCTTTTTCCATTGCCTTAGCAATCTTCTGGACAATTTGTATGGTATATGCCGCTGCTTCAGGAGGTAAATCTAAGAGTGTTACAGCAGGTGTTTTTGGAATAACTAATGTATGACCATCGGCTTGAGGCATAATATCCATAAAAGCTAGAACTTGATCATCTTCATAGACTTTTATCGCAGGAAGTTCTCCGCGTAAAATTTTTGCGAAGATATTTTGATCATCATATGCCATGTATTATTCCTTTAAAACTATTTACATTTCAATTCTTTCTGACGTTCTTTAATAGCGTCAAGACGTTGCTGCTCTTTGTCAGAAAACTTTGGTTTTGTCGTATGACAGTTTTCATTACCATATTTCTCTTTTGCATCAGGATCTTTAAAACAAAAGCCTTTTGATGCATAAATCAAATTGTAATCGTCTTGCAATTTTTGACATTCTTGCTCAGGTGTTGCAGCTTGTAAGCCTAAACTAGCAATGCTCACCATGCCCGTAAAGACTGCAACCATAAATTTATTCATGAGCTTTTCCTCAGTTAAAGGTATGAACCTGTACTCAATATAAGGTTTATTGCCAAGATTTCAATGACTATTAATTACTCAAGTGTCATTTTGGTTTATAATTTGTTCAAATAATAAATAAAATTATTAGATATCAATAACTTAAAAATATCAAATAAAAACATAAACTTAACTAAAAAATTATATGTTTTTCCATAATCTAATGGTTGTTGAACGTCTTATAATCGCTAGTGATGAGCAAAAAGAATTCTTAAATAGATCTGCTAATAAATTCTATAGATTGAATTTTGATCTTATCCTTAAATTTTTGTTGAGCGTTCGGTCAGCCATTTCGCTAGTTGTGGCCAGAATTCTAGAGCACTTGCCTGACTCGACATTAAGCCTAAATGACCGCCAGGGATAAGCGTAAACGTAACATCTTGACTGCTTGTCAACTCACTTAATGGAGATGCAGCGTCAGCAGTTACCAACTGATCACTACGGCCAGCACCAACCAAGAGAGAGCAATCTATATTTTTTAATTCAATTTTCTGATCTTTTAGCTGAATAAAGCCGTGTTTCAATGGATTTTGTAACCACACATTAAACAACATGTCCTGATTAATTCCACCAGGATAATCAATCATATTATTTAAAAAGTTACTGAGGGTAGCATGCTCTTGTACAAATTGCAGGTCGTCAAGATTTTTTAGTAGTTGAACATGGCCATCAAACCAACCTTTAGGATCAAGAATTTTAAAACCCAAGGAGTTTAAAATTCCTGGGCTATGAATCAAACGTTTTGGTAATCCAGCATAAACACGGTCCTGAATCATTTTATTGCGACCAATAAAATGATTCATGGTTCGATAGAGCTTCCCAATATAACCAGAGGCATAACTGTCTATTGGACTACCAAGTACAATAAGATTTTTAACATGATTAGGTTGATTGAGAGCGGTATATAAAGTAACGAATATACCCGCCATACTCCATCCATGTAGCGAGATTTGTTCACTCCCTGAATGTGCTCGAACAAGTTCTATTGCTTTAGGAATAAAATCTTTAATAAATGATAAAAAGTTAAGGTGTCTATCTTTAAACTTTAAACGCCCCCAATCAACTAAATAGACATCAAAGCCTGCATTTTGGAAGTATTTGATAAGAGAACGATAAGGGTATAAATCATAAATTGCCATATTGATGGCTAAAGGAGCTACAAATACTAAAGGCTCTTTAAATTGTTTATTGGTCGCAGCGTAATAGCGAATCCGGGTTTGATTGAACTCCCCAATCACTTCAAAGGGAGTGCTTTGTGATAGTACCAATGATTTTGGATGAAATAGTCGGGTAGAAAGGTGCTTGATTTGACTTTGTTCAGAAACAAGGGACTTTAAGCGTTTCATCTTGCTTTACCAACTATTTACTAAAGTTGAATAAAGTCTAAGCGATAATTTTAAGGTTTACCTTGACCTTAAATACCTTAGACACTCAAAATGATGATAGTTTTTTAGTACATGACCAGTAAAGGCGCACATTTAATGAACCAGTCTGATGATTTAGAATACCAACTTGATACTTTAGCCATTCGTACCGGACATACTCGTAGTTTTGAGGGTGAGCATGGCGAACCGATTTTTTTGACTTCATCATTTGTATATGAAAACGCAGCTGAAGCTGCAGCAAAATTTTCTGGTCAGGTTCAAGGAAATATCTATTCTCGTTTTACTAATCCGACTGTATCGATGTTCGAAAAACGCTTAGCAGCTTTAGACGGTGCTGAGCGAGCTGTTGCAACAAGCTCGGGAATGGGCGCGATTTTGTCAGTTGCTATGGCATATTTAAAAGCTGGTGATCATGTTATTTGCTCAAGAGCAGTTTTTGGATCAGTTGTTGCCTTATTTGAAAAATATATTGCCAAGTTTGGTGTAGATATTACATTTGTTGATTTATGTGATTTGGACGCATGGAAAAACGCTGTACGTCCCGAAACTAAACTTTTTTTTGTTGAGTCGCCGTCTAACCCTCTAGCTGAGATCGCAGATATTCAGGCGCTTGCAGATATTGCTCATGCAAATGGTGCCTTACTTGCAGTTGATAACAGTTTCTGTACACCTGTTTTGCAGCAACCATTAAAGTTCGGGGCAGACCTTGTAATTTACTCGGCAACTAAATATTTAGATGGGCAAGGGCGCGCTTTAGGTGGCGCGGTTGTGGGTAATCATCAGTTATTAGAAGAAGTTTTTGGTGTTGTTCGTACGCTTGGACCATCAATGAGTCCGTTTAATGCATGGGTTTTCTTAAAAGGTTTGGAAACTTTACGCTTGCGTATGAAAGCACACTGTGAAAGTGCTCAAATTCTTGCAGAATGGTTATCTAACCATGAAAAAGTAGAGAAGGTTTACTATGCCGGTTTACCAAATCATGTTGGTCATGAACTTGCTGCACAACAGCAAAAGGGTTTCGGTGGGATTGTATCCTTCGTTGTTAAAGGCGAGCGTGAAGGTGCTTGGAAGGTTATTGATAATACCAAGTTTATTTCGATTACCGGTAACTTAGGTGATGTGAAGTCAACAATTACACATCCGGCAACTACGACACATGGCAAACTTTCTGTTGAAGCAAAAGAAGCTGCAGGTATTCAAGAAGGTTTAATTCGCGTATCTGTAGGTCTAGAAGATATTAATGACATCATTGGCGATATTTCACGTGGGTTAGATCTCATCTAATTATTTTAAAATTTTTATCGAAACTATTTTAGTTGCTTAAAAGCCATCTCATGAGTTGAGGTGGTTTTTTATCTAAAGTTACTTAATTTTTACAATTGCAATAAAAAAACTACATTTTATTTAAATCGTAATGCCAAGCAAAGGTTATAAAGACTTTAAATCAAACTAAAATAAATGTGAGTTTTAAAATGCTTAAGCCTATTGCTATTGTTGTTGTGGTGGGGGTAGTTGGTGTCATTGGATACAAATTATTAACTAAACCTGCGCAAAGCCCCGCATCAAATGAAACGACATTATTAATCAGCAATGCTGAGAAATCAGTACAAGAAGCAGATGAGTCTATTGAAAAAGCGAATAACTCTTTCAAAAAAGTTCCTTTAAGCGAATATCAAACAATCAAAGATGGTTTGCAGGCGTCTCAATAATCTTCTAAAGCATTTAAATCCTAAAGAAATGGCAGCTAATTTTGCTTTTGCCATGTATATGGCTGCGTCAAACAGAGCTAGAGATACCGATAGAAAACATTACTTTATTGTGTCAGAATTACGGATTAATTTGAGTTCAATGTACTAGCCTATATAGATTTTGATCAATAAGGCTAGCTCAACGAGATTAAGTTTTTATAAAGTATTGGCAGAACTGAATAATACTTTAAAGATTTGATAGAGATACGGAGTAAGGTTATGAATATCAATATGCTCATGCAGCAAGCGCAGCGCATGCAAAAAGATATGGAAACAAATATAAAAAAGGCTAAAGAAGAGCTTGCTCAAACTGAAGTTCAAGCAGAAGCTGGCGGTGGTTTGGTTAAAGTAACAATGACTGGCCGTTATATCGTAAAACGTATCGAAATTAATCCAGAATTACTTCAAGATGAGCCAGACATGATTGAAGATTTAATCGCTGCTGCGGTTAATGATGCTGTACGTCAAGCAGAAGTGATTTCTGAAGAAAAAATGCAAAAAGCAAATTCTGGTATGGGCTTGCCACCTGGCTTAGCGGGCATGTTCTAAGGAAATTCAGTGTTTAGTGATAGATTTGAACAACTCGTTCAAGCTTTACGTATATTGCCTAGCGTTGGTCCGAAATCGGCTCAACGTATGGCTTTACATCTTTTGATGAAAAATCGAGAAGGTGCATTTGCATTAGCTCATGCTCTACATGAAGCTTCAAGTTATATACATGAATGTAGTGTTTGTCATTCTCTGACTGAACATGAAATTTGTGATATTTGTGCCTCAACAGACAGAGATGATCAATTATTATGTGTAGTTGAATCACCAGCAGATGTGATGGCGATTGAGCAAAGTGGTAGCTTTCGTGGCAAATACCATGTTTTAGGTGGACATCTTTCTCCATTAGATGGTATTGGGCCTGAAGAAATTGGTATTCCTTATCTGATTCAGCGTTTAAGCCAAGGCACGATTGAAGAAGTGATTTTGGCAACGAATGCAACTGTAGAAGGACAGGCAACAGCTCATTATTTGGTAGAGGCGACTAAGCACTTACCAATACAAATGACACGTATTGCTCAGGGTGTACCTCAGGGTGGTGAACTCGAGTATGTCGATAGCCATACCTTAAGTCAGGCAGTGCATAACCGCATGAGAATGAAATAAGCATTGCGATGCTTATTTCATTAATACAATATCAATTTAATTGAAAAACTTCTGAATTGAATTCAACTATTAAACATAAATATTATTTTGTTTTTATAATAGTAGAAAGTTTAAATAGAATATGAATATAAGCATGAAAAAAATCTTATAAATTTTATAGAAGGGGTATTTGGAGATAAATTTAAAAATATAAATAAAAGCTCAAAAAATTATCTATTTTCGAAAAATTGTTCAAAAATAGAGTATTCATAAAGGTTTAAGTGGCATTTTTCTGCTTCTATGTTATATATACCAGAGTTTAAAGCACTCTTTGCATTTACTTGAGAAAGCATGTTTCAGTTTATCCAACAGCAAACCGAATTGGTTGATGTTCTTCAAAAAATGGATCAATGTTCAATATATGGACTTGATACAGAATTTATTAAGGTTGACACACTCTGGCCGAAACTTGGAGTATGCCAAGTCAATGTAAATGGCAATGTCTATCTGTTGGATGGTGTTTCATTAGATCTAAGTCAGTTTTGGAAAAAGATCTTTCTCGCACAGCAAAATATTTTTCATGCATGTGGAGAGGACATCGACTTAATTTACCATTATGCAGATCAAGAAGATTTGCTTAAAGTGTTTGACACTCAGGTAGGGCTTTCTTTCTTAGGCCATGGCTTGCAAGTGAGTTACCAAGGTGCTTTAAAACTTTGCCTTGATATTGACATTGAAAAAGATCAAACAAGATCTGATTGGTTAGCTCGGCCTCTATCGCCTCAGCAACTTTGTTATGCAGCTAATGATGTTTTATATCTAATGAAGCTAGCTAGTCATATTCAAGAACAGCTTAAGCAAAAAGGGCTTTATGACTATGTTCTTGAGGATTGTAGTAGCTTAACTAAAGAAATTATTAGTGAAACTCCGACAGAATTACTCTATACCGATGTCGGCAATTATCGTCACTCACGTCGTCAGCTAATGCAGTTACAAAATTTAAGCGAATGGCGCGAATATATTGTAAAAGCAACAAACCAGCCACGTAGTTTTATTCTTAGAAACTCAACTATGATTGATATGGTTGAAAAGAACCCGCGTAATAGCTTTCAACTTTCGCAAGTGAAGGATATTCGTCCAAATGTGGTTCGTGAATATGGCAAAACTATTTTAGAATTACTTAAAGATCTACCTATCGAAAATCAGTGGCCATCGAAAATTGCAAAACCCTTTAAAGTAACGTCTAAAGAGACTTTACATAAAATGGATATGGTGCTTGCTCATGCAATAAATGAAACTTCTATTCCTAAAGAAGTATTGCTGAGAAAAAAATGGTTAAATGCTATTCATCAACATGTTCTTTCGCAAGGTAATGAACAAGATTTACCTGATTATTTATTAGGTTGGCGCTATGAGTTGTTAACCCAACCATTAATCCAATTGTTTCAAGAAGAAAAACAAAGTCTATCGATTTAATATCCAATCCTATTTAAACTTAAAAGGCTCATCATGGATGGGCCTTTTTATTCAATAAATGGCTAATACATTAAGATTTTAATTAATGAGATCTTATTTAAAAATAACTTAATTAAATATTAAAATTATAAAAATGAGTTTTCTGTAGATTATCTAAATAATTATATTGCCTTATAAAATTCATAAAACAATTTAAAATTCCAATAATGAATTAAATTAACTTATATAGTGAGAAAAATTCAATTGCTTAAACATACAGGTCTGTATATTCTTGGTTTTAAGAAAAACAATTTCAACATATATAATATATAACTATAAGTTTGTTTCGGTGCAGAAATGAAAAGCCTACCCAATAGGGTAGGCTTATTTATTTTTATTGGACTAATATTAATCTAACTTAATTTTAAAATTTTAAGTATTAATATCCTCTAAATTCTACATAAATGAATGAGCAATTTCAGACACAACGTTTTCAGCTTTGTGATAAGCATTTTCTAATGACGATATATGCCGATGATCACCAAACTCTTGATATTCAGAGGTAATTTCATAAATTTTCTCTACACCTAAATATTTACTGAGTGTACGAATGTGAGGTAAAAGATGACTCATGTTGTGTCTGATACCATCCTCCTCAAAACCAAACTCTCCGCTCGAAGTGATAATAATTAATATTTTACCAGACAAAAGAGGTTGTAAAGGAAAGTCTCCTCGAGCAAGGTCAAAATCAAAAGTTTTATTAATCCGAATAATTTGATCAAACCATGCTTTAAGCGGAGCAGGCATACCGTAATTGTACATAGGTGAAGAAATTACAAGGATATCTGAATTTGAAACTTCTGCTATTAATTGATCTGATATAGATAAAACATCGTGTTGAGCTTGTGTTCTTTTAGTTTTAGGGGTGAATACGGCAGCGATCCATTCTTGAGTAATAAATGGTGGAGGATTCATTCCCACATCACGATAAATATACTCATCTATAGGTAGCTGTTTTTTCCATGAATTGATCAATCGAGTAGCAATATTTTTAGAAATCGAATTGTGGTTTGGATTAGGGTTAATTGCAGCTCTTACACTAGCATCTATATGTAATATTTTACTCATCATTAGTTCCATAATAATTAAGATTTAATTTATTTTGAGTTTTAAAAGATAAGTTGACAAACGAGAAAATTATATTTATAGATGATTTTGGTTCACCTATAAGTATTATTGGGAGAAAGCATGCAAGTTTCTTTGCAAGCCCTTAAAGCATTTGAGTCAGCAGCTCGATTAGGTAGTTTTAAGTTGGCTGCTGAAGAACTTTCACTCACACCAACTGCAATTTCGCATCATATTACGAATCTAGAAAGTAGATTAAATGTTGATTTATTTCACCGACAAGTAAGAAAAATCACGCTTACAACAACAGGAGAAAGACTCGCTGGGGCAATTTCTGAAGGATTTCGTAAAATTGAAGAAGCCTTAGATGAAATAACGGTAAATGGAAACGTAGTGAGAGTGGCGAGTACGTCTTCACTAGCTGCAATGGTATTAATTCCTTCAATAAATGAATTTTATCAATTGCATCCCGATATCTCAGTGGAATTTTCTACAGGTGAAGTTTTAGAAAATCATTTATATACCTTACCTATCCGATATGGCGACATATCTTTCGTCCAGTCTCAAGATATTATTAAATATGATTCTTTTAATATGTTTGGTTCATCTAAACTTGATCCACTTAGATGCCCGAGTGAGCCAATAACTTTATTTACAACAGAATGGAAAAATAAGGCATTACCAAGTACACCTCTAGAGGCTTGGTTTGAGGAAAATGAATGGGATCAAAAGAGGGTAACAATTAAGAAATTTGATCAGGAGATTTTTGGGATACATGAAGCCTTATCTGCCAATGGATTAGTATTTTGCTCTCATACACTGGCCCATAGGTTTGTTAAAGCGAATCTTTTACAAGAGTTTGAAACTAAAACAGTTCAATCAAAGCTATGTTACTACATACCAAATAAGGAAGATTTTAAGAATAGAAATGCTAGAAAATTTATCGAGTGGGTAGAAAATTTATTGAATCAATAAACTTATATCTTTAAATGAATTTAACTACATAACACTAAAACTTATATCGCTTTTTTATGTTATAAAATTAGATAAATTAATAATTAGAGAGATAAATATGCTTAATAACTTTAATGCTGAACAAGCTCGGCAAAATGCTAAAAATTTTAAAATAAATCAAGATGTCATATTGGAAAAAATTTTAACTGGTACTGAGTCAGAATCTAAGGAGGGGAAGCGAAAAGCAAATTTTTGGTTTCCTGTTGATGCCATAAGTCCTGATCATCTTACATTGGTTGAAGAGGAGCTTAAAAGTAGAGGTTTTAATGTCTCAACTGATATTGAACATTCAGGTACTACAATCACAATTGAAATAAGCTTCTAATCATTGATAGGTTTTAACTAAACCATTCTTAAAATAAGAGTGGTTTTTTATTGCATGATTTTTCGTGACCTAAAAGAAGCATATATAAAATTATTTACAATTAAACTTATATTAATCAGGTTTTTATTTGACAGCTTCCATCTTCTTCTGTAGCTTTATTTTTTGAGTGGAATATGGATATGAACTTCCAAACAATACTTTTAAACTTCAAAAATCAATCTACTGGTACAGATGCATTTAAAGATTTAAAAAATGCTTGTGAACAGTCTCTTAAAGAATCTCAGAATACAAAAGAAAAAGCAGCCGTTTACCTAATCTATGGTTTTGCCCGTAGTTATGTACTCTTATATGAAGATGAAGCAGTAACGACTGAATTTTCCCATGCCTCTAAAACTAAGCTTATTTCCTATATGGAAAGACTTAATCAGGCTTTATTAAGCCATGAGGATAGCGCTATTTTGAATGCTTTAAATCAAGTAAGCGATGACTATATAAAAAGCTCTCGAGTTTTCTAGAGCAAATGAATAAGTGCTTAGATAAAAATACTTCTTTAGTTTGAGCTAAAGAAGTATTTTATTTTTATATATTAATGAGACTTTTTCTTACCGCCACCATCTTGTTTATTGACGGTAGACCATGCAATTCGTTCGGCTTCTTCTTCAGAATGACCTCTATCTACTTCACTCTCAACAATATGTTTGGCCTGACGTTTTTGCTTGGCTGTATAAGCAGTTTTATCACCACGAGGCATAATTTTGTCCTCCATATCTATGAACAAGATACTTTATTAAAACATATCTCGCTATTAAACGAGTTAAATAATATCTGGTGATGTGTAGTGAAGTAGTTAAAAGTTTTACTCAAGTGTATATTCTTAAACAAGTAAAAAAGAAATTTATTATTTTTAATAGTTTAAGTATAAATCTTATAAGAAAGCTATCAACAAGTATTCAATAATGAATGCTTTTTTGCCAGTCCTAAAACTGATTTTATTTTAGTAAAATAGATTTTTAATTTATCATTTTAAATCATGTGGTTATATGAATTTGGTAAAATTCCATTCTTGTTTACAACAAAGTAATTATCGACCTTAATCAATGTTGTAGGTTAATATTTCTCAAGAATTAAAAAAACGACTGATGCGTAAACAAACCTACGTGTGTGTGTCGTTTTTTTTCATGTATGCTGTCCTTAGTTCAAGAGTTGATTTGAAATGCACTGTGATATTTATAGATCGAGCAAAAAAGATGAAATGTACATGTATATTGCTCGTCCAAACTATCCTGACGATGCGGAGCAAGCTGATCCGTTTGAAAATGTTCCTGAAGCTGTTTTACAAGCGTTTGGTCGTGCAACGTTTGTCATGCATTTAGAGTTAGCTCCAACACGTAAATTGGCGCGTGTTAACGTTTTACATGTTTTAGACTCATTACAAACAAAAGGTTTCTTTATTCAGATGCCGCCAGAAGGGTTAATTAACCCAAATGCAGTTGAACCAGAGGGCTTACGTGGTGCGTGAAGATCAAACTGGAATAATGAATCAATTATTTTCTTTTTTGGACGTTGTTCCTGAAGGTGTTATTGCTTTAACAGCTTACGGAATAGGCGCTATTATTGCTTTGTGGTGTTGGTGGCGATTAATGCGCCGTCTTCCTACAACTCTTGGTGCAATTAGCTGGCTTGTGGTATTTGCTATTTTAGTCACACCAACAGTGTCTGAGGGGCCGAATGCATCTGTGGCACCTGCTATTTTTGGACTCCTTTTTGGTGTTTTAACTAAAGATAGTCCGTTAATTTGGTCAAATTTATCTTTAATTCTGTTTGTAGTTGGTCTAGGTTTGGTGATTGGATATTGTTGGTCAAAATATTCAACTAACAAAAACATGCGTTCCATCTAACCATTGAAATAGAAAAATAAGGTCTTTACATGTCTGCTGATACCCAACATTTTACTGGTACAGATCAATATATCGCGACTGATAGTCTTAAGCTTGCTGTAAAAGCAGCTCGTGCTTTGCAAAAGCCTTTACTGATTAAGGGTGAACCTGGCACGGGGAAAACTTTACTTGCTGAACAAGTAGCAGAAAGCTTAGGTTTAAAACTGATTACTTGGCATATCAAATCTACAACCAAAGCGCAGCAAGGGTTGTATGAATATGATGCAGTTTCTCGTTTACGAGACAGCCAGTTAGGTGATGACCGAGTTTACGATATTAAGAACTATATTAAGCCCGGTAAATTGTGGGAAGCTTTCACGAGTGAAGAGCGCTGCGTATTATTAATTGATGAAATTGATAAAGCTGATATCGAGTTTCCAAATGACTTGCTGCATGAACTCGATAAAATGTCTTTTTATGTTTACGAAACGAATGAAACAATTACCGCAACACAACGTCCAATAGTCATTATTACTTCGAATAATGAAAAAGAATTACCCGATGCTTTCTTGCGTCGTTGTTTCTTCCACTACATTGAATTTCCAGATGAAGCGACCATGCGAGAAATCATTGCGGTTCATTTCCCCAATATCTCTGCAACATTGGTGAACGAAGCTTTACAGGTGTTCTTTAAACTACGTGAAATTCCTAATTTGAAGAAACCGCCATCGACTTCTGAGTTAATTGATTGGTTAAGTTTACTCATGGCAGATGATATGCCAGAAGATGTATTACGTAATCGAGATACATCTAAAGCGATTCCACCTTTATATGGTGCTCTCATCAAAAACGAGCAGGATGTACAACTTCTCGAACGCTTGGCTTTCATGTCTCGACGTTAAGGGAGGGAGTAACCCATGTTTGTGCGGTTATTTTACACCTTACGTAAATATGGTGTTCCAGTTACTACTCGTGAACTCATTGATTTAAACCGTGCAGTGAGTGAAGGCTTAGTTTTTGCCGATCAAGAAGAGTTTTATCAGCTTGCTAAAACTATTTTAGTTAAAGATGAGCGCTTTTTTGATAAGTTTGATCGTGCCATGAAAGATTACTTTGATGGCATTGAAACTTTTGATATCGATGAGTTGCTTAAGCAAGTTCATAAATTGCCAAAAGACTGGTTCGATTTAGAACTTCTCGAAAAGCATTTAACTCCTGAACAACGGGCAGAACTCCAAAAAGCAGGTTCTTTAGAAGAACTGATGAAAATGCTGGAAGAGCGATTACGCGAACAGCACAAGAAACACCAAGGTGGTAACCGTATGGTTGGCACAGGTGGAACTTCACCTTTTGGAGCTTTTGGTGACCATCCAGAAGGCGTAAGAATTGGTGGGCCGAGCCGTAAACGTTCGGCGGTTAAAGTCTGGGAACAGCGTAAATACCAAAATCTAGATGATGACCAAGTTCTTGGTACTCGTCAGATGCAAATTGCTTTACGCCGTTTACGCAAATTTGCTCGCCAAGGGGCAGCCGAAGAGTTAGACGTTGACGGAACTATTCGAGAAACAGCCAAACAAGGTATCTTGGATGTTCAGATGGTGCCAGAGCGTCGTAATCGAATCAAAGTACTCATGTTGTTTGACGTGGGCGGTTCGATGGATGCGCACATTGCTCAATGTGAGAAACTTTTTAGTGCAGCTAAAACTGAATTTAAAACACTCGAATACTTTTATTTCCATAACTGTCTTTATGACTATGTCTGGAAAGATAATTACCGAAGAACAGCGACCCGCATGAATACGTGGGATTTGTTTCATACCTACGGACGCGACTACCGTGTAATTGTGGTAGGTGATGCCAGTATGGCACCGTATGAGCTGAAATCAGTGGGTGGTTCGGTTGAATATATGAATGATGAAACAGGTGAGGTTTGGTTACGTCGCCTACGTCAACATTTTGATAAAACAGCGTGGTTAAACCCTGAAACTGAAGGGTATTGGCATTACACTCAAACCATTGGTTGGATTAAAGAGATTTTTGAAAATCATATGTATTCAATGACGCTAAAAGGCATTGAGGATTTAACGCGCTACCTTTCTCGATAAACTTGATAACTTTAATAATTTAAAAAAGAGGATGATATGCAACATCAAATTAATGGTATTGCTTTACCGAATGAACAGGGATTTTTTGGTGAATATGGCGGTCAATTCATACCACCACATTTAAAAGAAGCAATGGATGAAATTAATGTTGCTTATGAAGAAATTCGCCATACAGCGGAATTTCAAAATGAACTATCAGATCTTTTTTCAAATTATGTAGGCCGTCCAAGTCCTTTATTTCATGCTAAGCGTCTGTCAGAACAGTTAGGCGGTGCGCAAATTTATTTAAAGCGTGAAGATTTAAATCACACAGGTGCCCACAAAATTAATCACTGCTTAGGTGAGGCCTTACTTGCTAAATATATGGGCAAAAAGAAGGTTATTGCTGAAACAGGTGCGGGTCAGCATGGGGTCGCTTTAGCAACGGCTTGTGCTTTAGTGGGTATTCCATGTGAAATCTACATGGGGCAAGTAGATATCGAAAAAGAGCATCCTAATGTGGTCAAAATGAAAATTTTGGGTGCTCATTTGGTAGCAGTTACACGTGGTACAGCAACTTTAAAAGATGCTGTAGATAGTGCATTTGAAGAATATTTAAAAGATCCTAAAAACTTTATATATGCCATTGGTTCTGTAGTTGGACCACATCCATTTCCAAAAATGGTACGAGATTTTCAATCGATTATTGGTCATGAAATTAAAGAGCAGACGCATCATCGTTTTGGAAAAAATCCGGATTATGTGGTGGCATGTGTCGGTGGGGGTTCAAATGCAATTGGTGCGTTTACAGCCTTTTTAAATGATTCAGATGTGAAATTAGTTGGCGTTGAACCAGCAGGACATGGTTTAGAAACTCACATGCATTCGGCAACTTTAACCTTAGGTAAGCCAAGCCAAATTCATGGTATGGCGTGTTACGTGCTTGAAAATGAAGCTGGTGAACCGTTACCGGTGCATTCTATTGCCTCAGGATTGGACTATCCGGGTGTTGGGCCACAACATAGCTTCTTAAAAGATTTAGGACGTGTTGAATATAGCACTGCAACTGACCAAGAATGTTTAGAGGCTTTTATGACCTTATCTCGTGTTGAGGGCATTGTTCCTGCACTTGAAAGTTCACATGCGGTCGCTTGGGCAATTCGTGAAGCGCCTCAACTACCGAAAGAAACCATGATTGTGGTTAATCTCTCTGGACGTGGAGATAAAGACTCTGATTATGTAGCAGAGAAGCTTAAGCTTTAAGCCAATTCAAGACGAAAAGCGGTCAATGTTTAAAAACCGCTTTTTTATTTTATAAATTAAATTTATGGCTACTTAAAACTTCATTATTTCTTAATTAAAACAAAGTATTCTAATTTTAAGCTGTGATTGTTAGAGATAGGTGTGTAAAACACTGGTTCACAAGGCAAAGCGTTGCGTTGCTTGGTCTCACTCAGTAGAATAGTCACTTTGCAAAATTTGCCTTTGGAGACGCCTAAGTGGAGCGACCGACGATTAGCCCTGAACATTTACAGGAAGCTGCTGAAAATTTATCAACAATTCGAGATTTTATTCGTTTTGGGGTATCAGCATTACGTCAACATGATGCACATTTAGGACAAGGTACTGAAGATTATTTTGCAGAAAGTTCTGCACTAGTTTTACAAACCTTATCTCTTGAATGGTCAGCAGACGCAGAAATACTAGATGCCAAATTATTACCAAGTGAAAAAGCAGAATTTTTAAGTTTGTTAGAACGTCGTATTAATGATCGTATTCCAACTTCTTATTTATTAAATTTAGCTTACTTCTTTAATAAGCCATTTTATGTAGATGAGCGTGTACTTATTCCGCGTTCACCAATTGCAGAGTTAATTGAGCAACGTTTTGCACCTTATTGCTTAGATGAAAATGGTCAAATGCGCGAAGCTCTCAATAACCTACCAGAAAATGCAAAGCCTAAAACACCACAACGTATTTTAGATATGTGTACAGGTTCGGGCTGTATAGCTGTAGCTTTGGCTTATGCTTACCCAGATGCTGAAGTGGATGCAACAGACATTTCTAAAGAAGCCTTAGAAGTAGCTTCGATTAATGTTGAACACCACAATAAACAATATCAAGTTGCGTTACTTGAATCTGATTTATTTGCCAAGATTCCAGCTGAA
Organism: Acinetobacter pittii ANC 4050; assembly: GCF_000399685.1. Taxonomy (GTDB): domain Bacteria; phylum Pseudomonadota; class Gammaproteobacteria; order Pseudomonadales; family Moraxellaceae; genus Acinetobacter; species Acinetobacter pittii_E. The sequence continues at coordinate 1,161,455 of NZ_KB976987.1, read as the reverse complement.
AATCAGTATGATTTGATTGTAAGTAACCCTCCGTATGTTGATGCCGAAGATATGGCTGACTTACCAGAAGAGTTTTTACATGAACCTGAACTTGCTTTGGCAGCAGGCCAAGATGGTTTAGACCTCGTGCGTAAAATGCTTGCTCAAGCAGCAGATTATTTAACTGAAGATGGTCTTATTGTTATTGAAGTTGGTAACTCTGAATGGGCTATGCGTCAGAACTTCAATACCATCGATTTCAACTGGCTTACTTTCCAAAAAGGTGGTTCTGGCATTTTTGCTTTAACCGCAGAACAATGTCGTCGTTATAGAAAACTATTTGAACAGCAACAAGCATAAGGAGTTGTACATATGGCAGGGAACAGTATTGGACAACTCTTTCGTGTAACGACATGTGGTGAGTCTCATGGCGTTGGCCTCATGGCAATTGTTGATGGTGTGCCACCTGGTCTTGAGCTAAACGAAGAAGATCTACAACAAGATCTAGACCGCCGTAAGCCAGGTACATCGAAATTTGCAACTCAGCGCAAAGAGCCTGATCAAGTTGAAATTATTTCTGGTGTGTTTGAGGGTAAAACCACGGGTACACCAATCGGTTTACTCATTCGTAATACTGACCAGAAATCCAAAGATTACGGCAATATCGCGCAAACCTTTAGACCGGGCCATGCGGACTACACCTATACACAAAAGTATGGTTTCCGTGATTACCGCGGTGGTGGACGTTCTAGTGCTCGTGAAACTGCTATGCGTGTTGCAGCGGGTGCTATCGCTAAAAAATATTTAGCAGAAAAGTTCGGCGTTTTGATTCGCGGCCATGTCACCCAAATTGGTAATGAAGTAGCTGAAAAATTGGATTGGAATGAAGTTCCGAATAATCCATTTTTCTGTGGTGATGTCGATGCTGTTCCCCGTTTTGAAGCACTAGTGACATCTTTGCGTGAACAAGGTACCAGCTGTGGTGCCAAGCTAGAAATTTTAGCTGAAAAAGTTCCTGTAGGTTGGGGTGAACCTGTTTTTGATCGTCTTGATGCTGATATTGCTCATGCCATGATGAGTATTAATGCGGTTAAAGGGGTAGAAATTGGTGACGGTTTCGCAGTTGCCGGGCAATTTGGTCATGAAACACGTGATGAGTTGTCGAGTAATGGCTTCTTGGCGAACCATGCAGGCGGTATTTTGGGTGGTATCTCAAGTGGTCAAACCATTCGAGTCGCTATTGCATTAAAGCCTACTGCAAGTATTACAACGCCAGGGAAAACGATTAATTTAAATCGTGAAGATACTGACGTATTGACTAAAGGTCGTCATGACCCATGCGTAGGTGTACGAGCGACTCCAATTGCAGAAGCAATGTTGGCTATTGTCCTCATGGACCATTTCTTGCGCCATCGTGCCCAAAATGCAGATGTAATTCCACCATTTGCACCAATTGAACCATAGTTATAATTTTTGACTATATTAAATAAAGCCCTATATTTAACCTAAATGTGGGGCTTTTAATTTTTATTAGATTAGAACTTGTTAAATTTTAAATTATTTCTTGTCTTATAATTCCTATACAAATATAATGCCGTGCGATTTATTTTTGAATATATTTATCTTTTAATATTGGGAATTAAAGTTTCATTAATTTACTGAGAGGACTCAATATCTATATTTATTTCTAGAAGCTAATTTCACTAAACTGCTTCTATATAAGCTTATTACATATTTAAATTTTATTACTTTAAACAAATTATTTTGAAGTCATCATTGAAATTGGGGAAATATCAATGAATCAATGCACATATAGAATTGGCTGTATGTCAAAGGATAAACTATTGCCAAAAAACTTACAGGCAATGATAAAAGTTATTCATGACTTATCTTTATCTTCTCAGCTATGTGAAAACTGGATATATAGCGATGATAACCCAGATATATATATTATTGATTTAGATAGTGGCTACACCAATATCCTTATTCCTAAAAAAATTAAAATCGTATTAAGTAATAATCCTGAGCTTTTAAAAGGTTACCAATATGGGCTGAAGAGACCAATACGGTATCAGGAACTTTTGAATATATTGAAAGAAGTGGAAAATAACGAGTATTTCCAAAAGACTCATCAAGAGCGTATAGCAAGTAATAAAAATATAGCTTCTAAAGAATTTGAGGAAACAAAAATTTTATATAAACTTGTTTGTTATCCAAACTTTAAAAACATTCATGCGGAGCAGATTGTTAACGTAACTAGAGTTTGTGCTTTATTGTCTATTGAATCAAAAACAGCACAAGAAATTAAGAAGTTTTTGAACTTATCTGTAGATGAAATACAAAAAATTATAGAAATTATTAGAAAAGAAGCCTATCCAAACGATGAAACAATACATGAGAATATTGTTTCAATATTACCATTTTCAAATAAGACTATTCCCAATACACCCCAAAGAATACAACAAAATCTTCTATTTTACTTTTTTAATAAAATATGGAGAAAGTTGAGGAGTGGATTTCTAATAAATTAAAGTATTTCTAAAGTAGAGTAATTAAATTCGATAATTTTTTATAAATTATCTTTAGCTTTTGCCACGGATGGAAAAGCTACTATTGATTACTTATCATTTTGAATCGAATCAAGGAGTGCAAAACAGTAAATTATATATTTATTAATCAAAAAATATTCTCAATATTATTCTGACTCTTTAAGTTAAATCTACAATTTGTTCTTCATTTACAGCGATCTTATATTGATTACGTCCATTCGTTTTTGCTTTATATAATGCATGGTCAGCTCGTGCAACAAAAGCAGAAATTGAGTCGTTTAGTCGTGGAATTGTGGTTGCGACTCCAACGCTAATGGTGACATAGGGTGAAACATCACTACAAGGGTGCTTAATCGCAATCTTACTAATTGCATTCATTAAACGCTCGACCTGTATTAAAGCTTGCTGGGCATTTGTCATTGGGAATAAGAGTAAGAACTCTTCGCCACCATAACGAGCAACTAAGTCACCACTACGAGCAGCAATAGAGGAAATTGCAACTGCGATTTCTTTTAAACATTCATCACCTTTTATATGTCCTAGTGTGTCATTGTAAGATTTAAAATAATCAATATCGACCATCATAATGGTGAGTGGTGTTTCATGGCGTAATGCACGTCGCCATTCATTATCAAGAGTCTCATCTAAATAGCGGCGATTGGCTAAACCTGTAAGTGCATCTTGCTGCGAAAGTAAAGAAAGTTGCTGTGCTTGTTGCATGAGCTCAATACGGTTTAGCTCGATCATGCAGTTTTGTAAATAGTTTTCACGGTGCTGACGGTCAGTTGCATAGGCGAGAGTCATTCCTAGAAAACTACTAAAGGTATAAGTGCGGTTCAGAAAAGTCCAGTCGATTACACCATTTAAGTAGTTACTTACTAAAATTCCAGCTAGTCCTCCTATCCATCCAGCAAATATGGCGGTATAGAAACGCATACCAACAGCACCATAAATAATGACGATTGCATACATCATCGCTGCATGAAAAAGAACATTTTCTTGTCCATTTTCTATAACGTTAATTAAAATAAAAGTAATTGCTACCGCTAAAGCTGAGCCAATTCCTACATAATAATCAAAATACTGATTTAATTTTTTAATAAATGATAAAATCCAAGCAATAAAAATAATTACACCGACCCAAGAATAATAGTTAAACCAGGGTAAAACTTGCTCAGTTGGCAATACTTGATATATACCAAAACTTAAAAATATATATAATATTAAAATAATAGGTGCTCTATAGCGGAACTCATAGGCAGCACCGTTTTGGTATTGAAAACGATAAATCGTTTCAAGCTGCTTTGGAAACCATACGAAATTTAAACCTCGCGTGGTTAATAAATCTATTTGTTCCTGCCCCAATATATTGGAACCCTGCAACTTCATAATTAATGCTCTCTATATTGGAAGTTGTCATAAAATGAGACTTATTTTAAGTAAAGTTCCATCTAAAAATATTGATTATATAATGTGTGGTTTATAGAAAATAATAATACAGTTTTTTTAAAAAAGTAATGATTTTTATCTATGTTAAATGTGATAAAAATCACGACATTTCAATGATTAGTGGAACAATTATCTAAAGATCCACAATCCATCGAAAAAAGTTACAAATGGTCGATTAACGATTGTATCTTTATCATTTTCGGATAGACTTATAGCGTGAAATACAGATGATTGCTGTCATATAAATAGGAAAATTAGCAATGACTGCTCTAAATCAATATGGAATGAATTTAGAAATTACACCGCATAATGAATGGTCACAACGGTTCTGGGACGACCTGTTACCAGCGAAAGAACGGGTGAGTAAACATCCGTTTTTTACGGAAATGGCCAATGGGGGATTGAGCCTAGATAGTTTCCGTTATGCTTTACTTAATTTCTATCCATTAGTCGCCCATTTCCCGTCGTATATGGCTGGAGCATTAGGCAAAGCAACAGGTTTTTCTGAGCCTGGAGTTACAGAAGCAAGAGATTGGTTAATCCAAAATATCAAGGTAGAAGAGCGACACTTAAAATGGTATCGCGATTGGGCTGGAGGTTTTGGCTTAACTGTCGATGAGCTTGATCATGTACGCCCACCGGCTGCAATGAATGCGGTAAACCATTTTCTATGGAATATGAGTTATCGTGGAAATTTGGCAGAATGTCTTGCTGCAACAAATTTGGCGATTGAATGGGCAACTGGAGATTGGTCAATTCAGGTGTATAAAGGTATTCATACCTATACTAATCATCCTGAAGTCACGATTGATAAACGTTCTTTAGCTTGGCTGCGCGCTCATGCCCATTATGATGATCTTCATCCATATGAAGCTATGGAGTTGATTAAGCGCTTATGTAATGACCGTCCTGACTGGCAGCAAAAAGCATTTCATGCTGCCGAAGAAGGGCTACGGTATTATGAATTAGCCCTAGACGACTGCTATAAAGTACAGCTTCAGGCTTCTGCTTGATCTCACTTAAAAAAGGGAGAATATCGTATGGATATTCTCCCTTTTATTTTATTCAAGCAATTTTAAAAGTTTAGTTCGATAAGGTGTTTCTTCGGGTAATAATTCAAGCAAACGTTCAACGGCATCTACACGGTCCGGAACACGGCTGACTACTCGTAATAGTTGATCAATATCCTCAATTTGATAAATCACATGACTCAAGCGAGCATCAAAACAATCTCTCCATGCACATAAAAATGGACTTTCTGATTTAGATAAAAAACTTCCTCTATAGAGTGTAAGGGTGGTCGATGTGAAACCAAGGTTTAATGCTTGTTCTGCCATTAAAAAATCACATTGAATTTCACAGTTAAGACGATAAGGCCGTGACTCAATGACACCTGGAATTAAATTTCTAAGTTGAGAAAGTTCTGCTTTTAACGTGGTGGTACTTACAGGCCGGTCACCATATAATGCATAGTGAAGTTCTTCAAGATTAATCCCTTCGGGACAGAGGGTTAGAATACATAGAATTTCAATCTGGCGTTGAGTCAATGTAAGGCTGTGTTGGTTATATTGAACTTTGGGCGTTCCAAAGGCCTTAATATACAAAATATTTTTTTGATGTAGCTGAATTGCTTGTTTAACAATATCTGCACATCTTTCAACGGCTAAAAGACCAAGAGAATTATGCTTATGAGATTTAGTCGATAAATTCATAATCCCATAAAATTGACCAGTATGTGTGTCGGTAATCGGTGCGGCATAACACACCCAATCCCTGACACTATTCATCTGGTTTTCATGTGAATAAACGCAGTTCGGTGAGTGAGTATTCAATGCTAATCCAATTGCATTTTGTCCTACAGCCTGAGTAGACCACTGACCACCTTCAACAAAGTGTACTTGCTCGGCTGATGAGCGCATTGGATGGCTACTCCATGTCCAAAGTAGAGTGCCATGAGGATCAGTCACACCAATTGCCATATCGGCATCTTCGGCAATATGCATTAAATTGCGATGACACTCATGAATCGAACGACCAAATAATGAATGTTCCCATTCTTCATTAAGATCAAAAATAGGGGCTGCATCAAGATCAAGAGATGGTTTTTTTCCTAATTTTTGAGAATGGGATGAAGATTCCGGCCGAAATAAGGACGAAGTAGTGTCTATAAAAGGCGATGATAATTGTTCTGACATATCCATATCGAAATTCCTTTATCATTGAAATGGCGTATCCGTAGCCGCTCAACTGTTATAACTTTTTTATTGTGACTATTTCCTAGTTATCTCCTTACCTTAAATAATTTTATAGGTCTTGACCATTATCCTATTGGATAAGTTTTGTTAATTGCCTATTCCTTACGACAAGACATCTTGTCGGCTGAAAGGTTTTGGTGCTGCTTCTCCAAAATATTGTCGATCAGCAAAATAGCTAGAACGGACCATCGGTGCACTCCAGATATTTTTAAAACCTAATCGTTTACCATGTCGAGTATATCGTTCAAATTCTTGTAAATTTACAAACCGATGAATAGGTGCATGTGATTTTGAAGGCTGAAGATATTGACCAATCGTGACAAGATCTACTTGATAATCTTTTAAGTCATTAAGTAGAGCAAGTACTTCTGCCTCAATTTCTCCTAACCCAACCATTAGACCAGACTTGGTTTTGATATCGGGACAATATGCTTTAAAGCGTTTTAGCAGCTCTAGTGAATGTTGATAGTCTGACCCAGGACGCATCGCTTTATATAAACGAGGAACTGTCTCAATATTATGATTAAACACATCTGGTGGAGATAAACTCAAAGTTGAAAGCGCTGTTTCTAAACGTCCACGAAAATCTGGTACTAAAATCTCAATTAATGTCTCTGGACAGCGCTTTCTGATCTCTTCAATACATTTTACAAAATGTGCAGCTCCACCGTCGTGTAGATCGTCGCGGTCAACAGAGGTAATCACGACATACTTTAAGTTTAGGTTTGCGACGGTTTCAGCTAAGTGTTTAGGTTCATCTTCGTCTAAAGCTTTTGGACGACCATGAGCCACATCACAAAAAGGGCAGCGTCTAGTACAGATGTCTCCCATAATCATAAATGTAGCTGTACCTCCACCAAAACATTCGGGTAAGTTTGGACAGGCTGCTTCTTCGCAAACGCTATGCAACTTTTGTTGGCGTAGCAAATTTTTTATCCGTTTGATTTCTTCAAAATCGGTTATTTTTGCTCTAATCCAATCCGGTTTAGTGGGTAACTCTTCTGTAGGTAAAATTTTAATAGGAATGCGAGCGACTTTATCTGCTCCTCTTAATTTAATACCAGTTTCTGCTTGTCTTTTAAAATCCATATTAATAATTCCATTTTGTTTAAAAATTATTTAAACTCCTGTTTTTTTAATTTAACAACTTATTTAAATCATATTAATAAGTCGTAATTAATTAAATACACAGGGTGTGGCGAGTATTATAAAATAAGAAAGGTTGGTTAAAGGTTTGTTTTTTAAATCAATGAAAATTATAAAAAATTTTTTAAATTATTTTTATAGGTTAAGTTTTTGAAATTAAAAAATTAATTAAGTTTATTTTAAATAAAAACTTTTTAGTCTAATAGATTAATTCTTGATTTTAGATTTAAGTATTTATAGCGAATTAGATTTTCGCTTGAAACTTGGTTGAACTTTTAAAATCAAGATAATAAAGGAAAAGGATATGCAATTAACGGAAGAGCAATTACTCGCAGCATATAAACGCATGCGTGATATTCGTGAATTTGAGGATCGACTTCACGAAGAAAATACCAATGGTGATATTCCAGGTTTTATTCACCTATACAGTGGAGAAGAGGCTGTTGCGGTTGGTATTTGTGAAAACCTAACCGACAAAGACTATATCACTTCAACCCATCGTGGACATGGGCACTGTATTGCAAAAGGTTGTGACATTCACGCCATGATGCTGGAAATTTTCGGTAAAGATGAGGGACTGTGCCGTGGAAAAGGCGGTTCTATGCATATTGCCGATTTGGATAAAGGTATGCTCGGTGCCAACGGAATTGTGGGCGGCGGGCCTCCTTTAGCAATTGGTGCAGCGTTGACAGCAAAAACCTTAAAAACTGGTGGCGTGGGTCTGTCTTTTACAGGTGATGGTGGTTCAAACCAAGGCCTGACCTTTGAAGCAATGAACATGGCTGTTGTTCTTAAACTTCCAGTAATTTTTGTTTTCGAAAATAACGGTTTTGGTGAAGGAACGGGCCATGATTACGCGGTAGGAAGTAAGGATATTGCTGGCCGTGCAGCTGGTTTTGGTTTACCAGCAGTTAAAGTTGATGGTACCGATTTCTTTGCAGTTTATGAAGCGGCCCAAACTGCTATTGATCGTGCACGCCGTGGTGAAGGCCCAAGTGTGATTGAAACCATTACAAACCGCTTTTATGGCCACTTTGAAGGTGACCCTGGTTTGATTCGCTCTAAAGAAGAAGTCGAATTTATCAAAGAAAATAAAGATCCTTTGAAAATTTTCCGAGAAAAAGTCAAAGGCAAAATTGATGAAGCCAAACTAGACGAGATTGATGCAGCATCTAAAGCAAATGTTGATGATGCCGTTGCTAAAGCTCGTGCTGCGGCATACCCACAACCAGAACAACTCCTTACTGACGTCTATGTCTCTTACTAAAGGAATAGTAAAGATGCCAAATAAAAGTTTTCGTAATGCGATTAAAGAAGCCATTGAATCAGAAATGCGCCGTGACCCAACTGTTTTTGTGGTTGGCGAAGATGTGCGCGGCGGCCATGGTGGCAAAAATACCGAAGAGAACGAGCTTGAAGGCTTCGGTGGGGTACTTGGTGTAACCAAAGGTTTGTGGACGGAATTTGGTTCAGAACGTGTTATTGATACCCCAATTACCGAATCAGCGATTATTGGTATGGCCGCTGGTGCTGCGGCTACAGGTTTACGTCCTGTTGCTGACTTAATGTTTATGGATTTCTATGGCGTGTGTCATGACATGCTTTATAACCAAGCCGCTAAGTTCCGTTATATGTTCGGCGGAAAAGCAAAAGCGCCAATGGTTGTACGTGGCATGATTGGTGCAGGTTTTTCTGCGGCAGCTCAGCATTCTCAGTCACCATATAACGTATTTGCTGCGGTTCCAGGCTTAAAAGTTGTAGTTCCATCTAGCCCATATGATGTGAAAGGGCTATTAATTCAGGCTATTCGAGATGACGACCCTGTGGTGTTCTGTGAGCATAAAATGCTTTATGACATTAAAGGTGAAGTTCCAGATGATGCCTATACCATTCCTTTTGGTGTAGCAAATTACACCCGTGAAGGGACAGATGTGACCATTATTGCTTTAGGGTTGATGGTACACCGTGCCAATGAAGTAGCGGATAAATTGGCAAAAGATGGCATTTCAGTTGAAGTGGTAGACCCTCGTACAATTTCACCTCTGGATGAAGAAGGAATTTTAGAGTCTGTTGCATCGACTGGACGTGTGGTTATTGTGGACGAATCAGCGGCACGCTGTGGCTTTGGGCATGATGTTGCTGCACTAGTTGCACAAAAAGGTTTCCACTATTTGAAAGCACCTGTTGAACTCGTAACGCCACCACATACGCCTGTTCCATTCTCTCCAGTTTTAGAAAAAGAATGGATTCCAAGTGTAGAGCGTATTGAGCAAGCTGTGCGAAAAACATTGGAGGCTTAGGATGAGCGAAATTAAAACGCTGGAGATCCCGAAATGGGGATTATCCATGGAAGAAGGCACGATTGCCCAATGGTTGATTAAAGAAGGTGATAGCTTTAATAAAGGTGATGAAATTTGTGAAATTGAAACCACAAAAATCGTCAATGTATTAGAAGCGCCTTTTGCAGGAACGCTCCGTAAAATTTTAGCAAAAGATGGTGAGACTTTACCGGTCGGTGGGTTTATTGCGGTATGTGCTGAAAGTGAAGTTTCTGATGCAGAAATTGAAACATTTATTGCATCACTCGGTGGTTCAGCAGCTAAAGCTCCTGAAGCATCTTCGGAACAGAGTAAAGCGGAAACATCTGCACCTGTTGCTGAAAAAGCAGAACAACCACAGTCTATAGCTGCAAGTGCTCCAGTTCCAGTAAAGGCTGCTAAAGGTGACTACGCTGTACCCGAGTCATTACAAGGTTATCAAACATCTGATGAGTTGTTTACAACACCGCATGCGTTAAAACTTGCTGAAAAGCATAATGTGAACTTAGCGAAAGTCACAGGTTCTGGCCGTGGAGGACGTATTAGTGTTCAAGACATCCAGAAAGCTGTGCAGGCTGCTGGAGGTCAGTGGCCTGATATTAAACAGCAAACTCAAGCTAAAGTAGTTAAATCTACTGCCGACGATAGCCGAGTTTCTGCGACGCCTGTAGCACGTCGTTTAGCAAAACAGTGGGGCATTAACTTAAATGACTGCCGTGTTTCAGGTACTCGTGGCCGCGTTTGTAAAGAAGATGTTGAAGCAGTTTACTATCGTAATAACCCAACGTCGGTAAATGAACAATCTGCTCAATGTGCTGTTGCTCAGCCACAGTCGACTGTTACAACTGTGGCGATGAATGGTATGCGTAAAGCGATTGCTTCACGGTTACAGGCTGCAAAACGTAACGCACCGCATTTCCGCCTAGTAGTCGATCTAAACGTAGAAGCTATGCAAAAACTACGTAAGCAAATTAATGAAACTGTGCCACAGGTGAAGCTTTCTATTAATGACATGTTAATTAAGGCAGCTGCAGCAGCACTCATTAAAGTACCTGAGGTGAATGTTCAATTTGATGAGGCGACTCAATCAATTTTACAGTTCTCTCAAGCAGATATTTCAGTAGCTGTGGCAATTCCAAACGGTTTAATTACACCCATTGTGAAAGCGGCGAATCAAAAATCGTTGGCACAAATTTCCGATGACATGCGTGATTTGGCAACGCGTGCCAAGACTGGCAAGTTACAACCTGATGAGTTTCAAGGCGGCAGCTTTAGCATTTCAAATTTAGGAATGTTAGGAATTAAACAGTTCGATGCCATTATTAACCCACCGCAAGGTGCAATTATGGCATTAGGTGCTTCTGAATCTCGCGCTGTTGTTGAAAATGGCAATGTAGTGGTTCGTGAGATTGTCACAGCGACTTTGTCATGCGATCACCGAGTCATTGATGGTGCAGTTGGGGCGAAATTCTTGGCCAGCTTTAAGCAGTTTGTTGAAAACCCTGCTTTAATTTTGGTGTAGGAGAACCCGCATGTCAGAAGCTCAATTTGATTTAATTGTGATTGGCGCGGGACCGGGTGGGTATGTGGCTGCAATTCGTGCAGCCCAGCTCGGGTTAAAAACCGCAATTGTAGAAGAACAACATTTAGGCGGAATTTGCCTAAACTGGGGCTGTATTCCAACTAAAGCTTTGCTTGCAGGGGCAGAGCTTGCAACTCAGTTTAAACATGCCGGACAGTTTGGTTTTCAAGTTTCTCAACTCGATTTTGATATTCAAAAGCTTGTGCAACATAGCCGTCAAGTGTCAGCTCAGTTAGTACAAGGCATTGATTACTTACTTAAAAAGAATCAGGTGACTGTGTTTAATGGTCGTGCTCAGCTGATGGCGAAAGAAAAAATTGAAGTGACCGATGCTCAAGGTAAAAGTCAGGCTTTGAGTGCACCCCATATCATTTTGGCAACTGGAGCTAAAGCTCGACATGTTCCTCAGCTTCCTGTCGATGGAACGTACGTGTGGAGCTATAAAGAAGCGCTTGTACCAGAGCAGTTACCAAAAAGCTTACTGGTTGTGGGTTCGGGTGCAATTGGTAGCGAGTTTGCTAGTCTTTATCAAGACTTAGGTTGTCAGGTCACGCTTATTGATTTAGCCAAGCAGATTTTACCAACTGAAGATGCAGAAATTGCTCAATTTGTCAGAAAACAATTTGAACAAAAAGGTATGAAAGTCTTAACCGATGCTGTTGTTCAAAGCATTCAAATTGAAAATGGTCAAGTTCACTGTGTGGTTGAAACGGCAAATGATGTTCAAACGCTTGTTTTTGACCGTGTACTTTCGGCAATTGGTGTACAGCCTAATACTACGGAGCTAGGGCTAGAACGTTTAGGTGTGGAACTCAATCCACAAGGTTTTGTGGCAATTGATGACTATTGTAAAACCAATGTAGCAGGGCTTTATGCGATTGGTGATGTGGCTGGAGCACCGTGTCTTGCCCACAAAGCAAGCCATGAAGCCATGATATGTGTCGAGAAAATTGCTGGTGTAGCAAACGTCCATTCACTCGATCGTAGCCAGATACCGGGTTGTATTTTTACGCATCCACAAGTGTCGAGTATTGGTTTAACTGAAAATGCAGCAAAAGCTAAGAATTTGCCTATACGAACCGGCAAGTTTTCTTTAACTGCGAATGGCAAAGCTTTGGCAATTGGAGATGCGTCAGGTTTCGTTAAAACAATCATTCATGCAGAAACGGGCGAACTACTTGGTGCACATATGGTAGGCCATGAAGTGACTGAACACATTCAAGGCTTTGCCATTGCGAAATATCTAGAAGCAACTGATGAAAGCTTAGCTCAAGTGATTTTCCCGCATCCAACATTATCAGAAGCCATGCATGAGTCCATTCTGGCTTCAATGCAACGAGCGATTCATATGTAGAAATTCTGCATTTACAGGAGTTGAACATGGTTAAGGGATTAAAAAATAAGGTCGCTTTAGTCACAGGGGCAGCTCAAGGCATTGGCCGTGGGATTGCCCTGCGCTTGGCGCAAGAAGGGGCACATATTGCATTAGTTGATATGAAACAAGATCGATTGAATGATGTGCAGCAGGAAATTCAGGCTTTAGGTATAAATGCGAGCACATTTATTGCTGATGTCAGTGACCGTGAGCAAGTGTACGCTGCTATAAATCATGCTGAGCAGGCCCTTGGTGGATTTGATGTCATGATTAATAATGCTGGAATTGCACAAGTTCAAGCGATTGCGGATATCACACCTGATGAATTTCAAAAAATTGTTGATATTAATATTGGTGGAGTGCTGTGGGGAATACAGGCTGCTGCTGCAAAATTTAAGCAACGCCAACATAAAGGTAAAGTCATTAATGCCTGCTCAATTGCGGGCCATGATGGGTTTGCTTTACTCGGTATTTACTCAGCAACCAAATTTGCGGTACGAGCACTTACCCAAGCCGCGGCAAAAGAATATGCCAGTCACGGTATTACGGTAAATGGATATTGCCCCGGAATTGTCGGAACGGACATGTGGGTTGAAATCGATAAACGTTTTGCTGAAATTACGGGTGCTGCAATTGGTGAAACTTATAAAAAATATGTGGAAGGTATTGCCTTAGGTAGAGCCCAAACACCAGATGATGTAGCCGCTTTAGTTGCTTTTCTGGCGAGCGAAGATTCGGACTATATTACGGGTCAATCCATTTTAACGGACGGCGGCATTGTCTATCGCTAAAACAACATCCTGATGTGAGGGAGATAATAATGAAAGCAGCGCGTTTTTATGACAGAGGCGATATTCGCATTGAAGATATCCCTGAACCAGAAGTCACACCCGGCACTGTAGGTATTCAGGTGGCTTGGTGTGGAATTTGTGGTACAGATTTACATGAGTTTATGGAAGGGCCGATTTTTATTCCACCGTGTGGACATCCGCATCCTATTTCAGGCGAATCAGCACCGATTACCATGGGACATGAGTTTTCAGGTGTGGTCTATGCCGTTGGTGAAGGTGTTGATGACATTGAAATTGGTCAACATGTCGTAGTAGAGCCTTATATTGTGGCCGATGATGTGCCGACTGGACCGGGCGATAATTATCATCTTTCCAAAAATATGAACTTTATTGGTTTAGGTGGGCGTGGTGGTGGTTTATCCGAAAAAATTGCGGTTAAACGCCGTTGGGTGCATCCAATTTCCAATAAAATTCCATTAGATCAGGCGGCCTTAATTGAACCGTTATCAGTGGGTCATCATGCCTATGTGCGTAGTGGTGCAAAGGCTGGTGATATTGCACTGGTAGGTGGTGCGGGCCCAATAGGTTTGTTGCTTTCAGCAATTTTAAAAGCGAAAGGTATTAAGGTCATCATTACCGAGCTAAGTGCAAAACGTAAAGAAAAGGCCAAAGAGTCGGGAGTTGCAGATTATATTTTAGACCCTTCAGAAGTTGATGTTGTTTCTGAGGTCATGAAAATTACTAATGGCGATGGCGTCGATATCGCATTTGAATGTAGTAGCGTTAACAAAGTTTTAGATACTTTGGTTGCAGCAGTCAAACCAACAGGCGTTATCGTTATTGTTTCGATTTGGAGCCATCCGGCATCAATTAATGTACATAGTGTGGTGATGAAAGAGCTTGATGTACGCGGTACGATTGCCTATGTGAATGACCATCAAGAAACGATTAAACTGGTCGAAGAAGGTAAAATAAATCTTGAACCTTTTATTACCCAGCGTATTCAACTTGATGATTTGATTTCACAAGGTTTTGAAACCTTAATTCATAACAATGAGTCAGCCGTTAAGATTATCGTACAGCCCTAAATAGATACTTAAACCTATAAAAAAAGAGCGATGATTCGCTCTTTTTTTATTAAAGTAAATTGTTGTCTTGGGCTTCAATAATAGGCGGTAATGGCTGCCCTAAAGAGCTTAGAGACTCTCGTTCAATCAAGCGTACAATTGAATCGAGCGGTAAATCATTTTCTTGCAAACCGAAAGGTTCTTCAATTTGAGCACTTAAGGCATCTAAACCTAAAAACATATAAGCGATTAAGCCGACAATAAGTGGTGTCCAGATGCCCAAAGCTGCTTCAAGGCTAAATGGTAATATGAAACAGAAGCAGTAAACGGCACGGTGCAAAAGTACTGAATATGAATAGGGTAAAGGTGTCCCAGCAATACGGTCACAACCTGCTTGGATATTGCCTAACTCAACAATATGTCGATTTAAAGTGCTATAGATAATGTCACTAATTTCACCATCTTTGAGTATTTTAACTAAATCTTTTTGAATATTTTCAAGTACAAACTGAGGGGCATTAATATGTTCATTTAAATAATTAAGTGAAGAATTATTTAAATAAGCATGTTCAAGAAATTTTGTGGGTTCGACTGTTTGTTGACGCAGTCGATCACGCAATAAATTACTAAAAATTAAGACCTGATGGATTAAATGTTCACGTTGTTCATTAGATAGAACATGACTATCTCTAACAATATGTCTGGCATTGGCAATTAAAGCACCCCAAAGTTTGCGGCCTTCCCACCATCGGTCATAACATGCGTTATTTCTAAAACCTGTACAAATCGAAAGAATCACACCAAATATTGTAAATCCAATCGCGGGTACGGTAGGAATTTGAATCCAATGATAATAAGAGAGCCAGACCACACAGGCTGAAATAAGTACAACAAAACTCAGTGCAGGCAAAACCTTCGGCAAAATTGTTCCTTTCCAAGCAAATAATAATTTAAATACATTGCTTTTATCACGAACAATCATATAAAGCCTTTGAACTAACGAACCTAACCAAGTGCAGTATGATACGCCTTAGACGAGATAAATACCTAGCTAAAGCTTATGCTTTTGTCTGTATCGCCAAAGCGTGGTACGGCTAATTCCAAAAATATTCGCCACCATATTCAGATTGTGGTTATATTTTTCTAAAGCTGCTTGTACATTTTCAGGGGTAAGTTCTGTATTTGTCTCAGGCAATTTAACGTAATCTTCAGCATTTAAGAGTTCATTTGGTAAGTCTTCGACTTCAATTTCATCCTTACCATTTGCCATGGTTAAAGCATAAAGCAGGGTGTTTTTAAGTTCACGAACATTCCCGGGCCAGTCATAGTTCAATAAAATCTGCATGGCTTTTTGATTGACATGACGAGGCATTGTGTCGAGTTGAGTTGAGCTCTCTTTTAAAATCTGATCGACAATAAGAGGAATATCGACTTTTCGCTCTCTGAGTGGTGGTATAAAAATTGGTATCACACGCAAGCGGTAAAGCAAATCGTGACGGAAACGCCCAGCCTTAGCTTCTTCGCGTAAAGCTTTATGTGTTGCAGTGATAATTCGGACATTGGCTTGAATCGGTTTTTCACCACCTACAGGGGTGAATTCACCTGTTTCTAACACCCGTAATAATTTAGCTTGAAGCTCTAAAGGAATCTCTGCAATTTCATCCAGAAAAAGAGTCCCACCAGCGGCACGTTCAAACACGCCTTTATGGTCACGAATTGCTCCTGTAAAAGCGCCTTTCACGTGTCCAAAAAGTTCACTTTCTAAAATATTGGCATTGAGCGCAGCACAGTTAATCGCTACAAAAATCTTATTTTTACGCTGGCTATAATCATGAATTGCTTTTGCCACCAGTTCTTTACCACTACCAGATTCACCGCGGACCAGCACTGGAAACTCTGTAATTGCTACTCTTTGAATGATTGAAAACATACGAGCCATTTCTGGTGAGCAACTATTGAAAACTTTAGCCAAGTCTTGCAATTGTTTTGTTAGCGTTGATTGACCAGCAATATCATTTTCTGTGCCAACTGGCTGTAAAATATGTAACTTGCCAATAATATGATGCTCGGCAATATAAATATCATGTTCTTGATAGATAAATCGCTTTCTTATTTTAGGAGTATTGATCTCAAGATATTGATTGTGATGATCTTGAGTAAGCGCTGCCATACTCTCAACAGAAATATCGTCTGTATTAAATTTATAGTGAATTGCGTGAGTCGTTGTGTCTGCTAAAAACAGACTCGCATTTGGAAATAAAGCCTTAAGTTGCTCAAATAATATATAAAAATCTTGTTCTGACTCAAAATTTAACTTTGCCATTTCATGTGTTTCACAATCGTTTCATTGAAACATACTTGAGTTTCAAGGGAACATCAAGCTCAGTTCATTTTCTTATCTTAATTTTATTAATTAACTTAACAATTTGATTTTTATATTTATTATTAAATTTTAAATAATTGGCACCTTATTTGCAAAATATAGGAAAGAAATAAATTATTAAGGTATAAATCATGTTCTTTAAGCAGTTTTTTGAGCAGGAAAGTTCGACTTATACATATATGCTTGGGTGTGAAGAAACACGAGAGGCTGTTTTAATTGATCCAGTCGCTTCAGATATAGAGATTTATGTAAAAGAATTAGAGCAGCATCAATTTACACTCATCTATACATTAGATACACATGTTCATGCAGACCATATTACTGCTGCAAATTTACTTCGTGAACGTTTCCATTGCAAATCGGTTTTACACCGAAACTCAGATGTAAGTTGTGGAGATATTTTAATTACAAATGGATGCATGCTTAAATTCGGCAACCTCAGTATTGAAGCGCGTTATACACCAGGTCATACCAATGCGTGTACGAGTTATTTAGTTGAAAACATGGTTTTCACGGGCGATGCATTATTAATTGATGGTTGCGGTCGAACCGATTTCCAGCAAGGTAATGCAGGCACACTTTATGACAGTATACATAAACAACTTTTCAGCCTACCTGACGACACTATTGTGTATCCGGGACACGATTATAAAGGTCGTCTATCTTCAACGATTGGTTATGAACGCTTAAATAACTCACGCCTAGGACAGAATCGCTCGCGCGAAGATTTTATTAAATTAATGAATAACTTAAATCTGCCATATCCAAAACAAATCGATAAAGCACTACCTGCTAATCAGGCCTGTGGTTCAACTTCACAATCATAATAAGGTGGCAATATGGAACTTAAACAATTTAATCAAGATTTTTATGTTGCTGGTCAAATCACTGTCGATGAGGTCGCAAAAATTGCAGATCAGGGAGTAAAAACTCTGATATGTAACCGACCAGATGGAGAAGGTGCAGACCAACCCAATATAATTGAAATTGAAGAAGCAGCTCAGCAATATGGCCTAAAAGTAATTTATCAGCCTGTTACCAGTGGAAAAATTACTGATCAGCAAGTTGCCGAGTTTAAGCAACTTTATCAGAATGCCAAAAAACCTGTTTTAGCGTATTGCCGTTCTGGTATGCGTGCAATTAGTTTATGGGCTTTGGCCGAAGTTGACCCAAAAGATACAGCGCTATTAGTAGAAATGGGTAATACGCTTGGGTTTAACTTAAAAGGCCTAGTCCCACGTATTTTAAAACGTGATCATGAACCAGCCACTATTCGTTGTTATAGCGTTGTGATTGTTGGTGCTGGGGCTGCAGGAATTTCTGTTGCATCGAGCTTACTGTCTCGTGAACCTCATTTAGATATTGTCATTATTGATCCAGCCGATACTCATTATTATCAACCCGGCTGGACCATGGTAGGGGCTGGTATTTTTAAACCACAAGTAACCGCACGCTCTATGGCAAGTGTGATTCCTTCAAAAGTTAACTGGATGAAAGCTGCCGTTGCTGGATTTGACCCTGAGCATAGTCAGGTTATTTTGGAAGGATGCCAACCCATTCAATATAAGGCACTGGTCGTCTGTCCAGGCTTAAAACTGAATTGGCATAGAATTGAAGGTTTAGTTGAAACCTTAGGTAAAAATGGGGTGACGTCTAACTATCGTTATGATTTAGCGCCGTACACATGGGAACTGGTGCAAGAGCTAAACGGTGGAAAGGCAATCTTTACCCAGCCGCCTATGCCAATTAAATGCGCCGGTGCTCCTCAAAAAGCAATGTACCTTTCAGCCGATCACTGGTTAAAGCAAGGCAAACTTAAAGACATCTCTCTTCATTTTTATAACAGCGGCGGTGTTTTATTTGGTGTGAAGGAATATGTACCTGCACTAATGCAATATGTCGAAAAATATGGATCTGAACTGCACTTTAACCATCAACTTGTCAAAGTAGATGGGCCTGCAAAAAAAGCATGGTTTAAGGTAGTAAACGATGAAAATGCAGCATTGGTCGAAACAGATTTTGACATGCTGCATGTTGTTCCACCGCAACAAGCCCCAGACTTTATTCGTGCCAGTACTCTTACTGATGAAGCAGGCTGGGTGAGTGTGAATCCTCAAACTTTACAACACACACAGCATGCCAATATTTTTGCTTTAGGCGACGTGATGAATGCGCCTAATGCCAAAACTGCTGCTGCGGCACGGGCACAAGCTCCGATCGTTGCTGTGAATGTTATAGCCCAGCTCAAGGGTGAGCAGAATTTCTGCGAGTACAACGGCTATGGCTCATGTCCACTTACCGTAGAGCGTGGAAAAATCGTTCTAGCTGAGTTTGGTTACGGCGGAAAACTACTTCCAAGTTTTCCGAAATGGGTAATCGATGGGCAAAAACCATCACGTTTAGCATGGTTGCTAAAAGAACAGATTTTACCGCCGATTTATTGGCAAGGCATGCTCAAAGGCCACGAATGGATGGTCAAACCTGAGCGAGGGTAAACAAAGCAACGCTTTGTCCGAGCGCAAGGCGAAAGCTGTGCTTGAGCGGAAGAGGATAAGTAAAGATTAATAATCTTTACCCGAGCGCAAGACGAGAACTACGTTCGAGTTAAGAGGATAAACAAAGCAACGCTTTGTCCTGAGAAGCGGTTGAAGCTTCGCAAGAAGACGAGAACTTACTCCCTCATTAACCAGCAGTCTACTGCAAACGATGTATATGCAATTTTAGGCTTTTGATATGTTATTACTTGTCGTTGAAGGCATTGTGATTGGTTTTTTACTGGGTCTCACTGGTGCAGGTGGCGGTATTCTTGCCGTACCTGCGCTCATGACCAGTCAAGGTTGGAGTGTGGCTCAAGCTGCGCCGATTGGATTGTTGGCAGTTGCTCTATCTACACTCATTGGCACCATTGAAGGTTTATTTAAAAAGATAGTTCGTTATCGTGCTGCAATCTGGATTGCCTTAATTGGTGCCCCTATGGCACATATCGGCATTTTAATAGCCAATGCGATTCCACCTGTGTGGCTCATGTTAATGTTTAGCTTAGTCATGTTTACAGTGGGCTATCGACTTATTAGTAACCGAGTATCAGACTTTCATAACCCGCCGTGTCAGGTCAACCCAAGTACGGGACGCTTTATCTGGAATTTTAAAACGGGAAGCGTTCTTGCTAGTATTGGGATTATTGCTGGGCTTTTAACTGGAATGTTAGGAGTTGGTGGTGGCTTTGTAATTGTGCCAGCGCTTAGAAAAGTCACAAATTTGGATATGCATAGCATTGTTGCAACTTCACTTATGATTATTTTTCTCATTAGTGGAATGAGTATTGTGATGCATATTGCAGAGGGTTTTCACTATCCAGTAGGCATTACCAGTGCGTTTGCACTCGCATGTGCATTTGGTATGTTATTAGGACGCAGAGCTATTCGTTTTATTCCGTCTGCAATCGTGCAAAAAGTCTTTGCTTTGATGGTTTTTGCTGTCGCAATTTATATGGCCATTAAAATTGTTAATCTAACAAATATCTAAACGATATAGTATTTTAACCATCTCTATAAATAGCAATTTTCCAAAGATGAGATGTTAAAATTATCTTTGGAAATTTGCTTTAAACCATATAAATTTTTGAGAAAGCGATATGAAGCGAATTAACGTGGCAATTTGTGGTTTTGGACGGATTGGGCAACAAATTGCAGAGCTTCTTTTAAATCGATCGGCATACTATCAACAAAAATATCAAATTGATGCCCGTTTAATGGGTGTCTGCAACTCATCATCAGGCTTAATTGATCAAGAAGGTTTACAAGCTGCTAAGTGGCTAGATAAAACACAGTATCAAGCAGGCCTAACTGAGCAAAAGTTTTTACAACAGGTTCAAGCAGATGTCATTATTGAGACAGGGCCAAGTGACTATGTTACCGGTGGAAAAGGACTATTTTATTTAAATTATGCTTTAACACATAACATGAATGCGATTGCAGTATCTAAAGGTGCTCTAGTCGTAGATGGTAAAAAATTAATTAACTTGGCACATCAGCACAATAAAAAACTATTTTTTAGTGGTGCCACTGCTGCGGCTTTACCAACTGTTGATTTATTTGAATATAACTTGGCTGGCTGTCAAATTTTAGAAATAGAAGGTGTCTTTACCGGAACCACAAATTTTATTTTAAATGATATGTTGCAACATGAATGTGCGTTTGCAGAATCTCTTGGAAAAGCTCAAGCAAAAGGGATTGCAGAACCTGACAGCTCTTTCGATGTAGATGGATGGGATACCGCTGCCAAAATTACGATATTGGCAAATACTGTTTTGGGAGCTGATGTAAAAATTCAAGATATTCCAAGACAAGGAATCAGTCATGTGACTGCTGATCATATTCGTGATTGGAAAAAAGAAAATCTAATTCCTCGTTTGGTGGGTTTTATTCATAGTAAAAATCAGCAAATTCAAACAGGTGTTGAATTAAGATTAGTTCCAGCAAATCATCCTTTTGCTCATCTGCAAGGTTCTAATAAATGCATTCGAGTGTTAACTCAAGAAATGGGTGAGCTTGTTGTAAGTGGAGGAGCATCTGCGCCCTTAGCTACAGCCGCCGCGGCTTTAAAAGATTTCGAGTTGATGCTAAAAATGAGCTGCTAAAATTAATTATTATTTATAAAAAAGCAGGCTGTTAAGCCTGCTTCTCACAATTTTTTTGACTATTAAATAACTTTTTTCCAATTTCAAACTTACTAAACATTAGGTAGTTGCCAAGTAAGATTAATAAAATTCCAAATACAGCGTTTAAGGTCCACTCATATCCTTCAAAGAAGGTAGAAACAGTTAGAGCAACTAAAGGGAAGAGCAACGTGCTATATGCTGCTTTTGAAGCACCAATTCTACCAACCAAAGAAAAATAAGCAGAGAACCCAATAACTGTGCCAAATACAGCCAAGTAAAGTACCGAACTTAAAAATGGGAAATTCATTGGAGGCATTAAATCTTGGCCAGTAAATAAAGCTAAACTTAACATCACTAACGATCCATAAGTCATGGCATAACAGTTTGTTGAAAAGATATTTAGACCACGTTTTTGATGTCTAACACTGATCATATTCCCTAAAGAAAAACCGTAAGTGCCTATAGCACATAGCCCAATACCTATTAATAACTGAGCATTAAACTGGCTATTTATGAGATCATGCCAAAAGAGTAAAACGATACCACCTAAACCTAAAAGTGCAGCTGGACCAAAATTTGGTGAAGGTTTTTGCTTAAAAAAGATAAGCGCATTAATGGCATTAAAGAAAACAGCCATCGAAAAAATGACAGACTCTAAACCGCTATTTACATATTTCACGGCGGTATAAAAACAAATAAAGTTTAGGCCGAAAACACAAAGGCCTTGCAGCATACAAAACAAATGATCTTTTAAAGCAATTCGCTGTAATTTTCCTGAAAATAGTAAAACAACCCAAAGTAATAAGGCTGAAATAGCAAAACGCCATAAAATCGCGACGACGGGTGT
Organism: Acinetobacter pittii ANC 4050; assembly: GCF_000399685.1. GTDB lineage: Bacteria > Pseudomonadota > Gammaproteobacteria > Pseudomonadales > Moraxellaceae > Acinetobacter > Acinetobacter pittii_E. The sequence goes on along the minus strand of NZ_KB976987.1, from coordinate 1,139,054 downwards.
TGCATAATGGCTCTGAACGGCAATTCCAATCCATGTTGTTCCCCAAATCAACACCACCGCAACATAGAGTAAAATATTCATAAGTTCATCCTCGATTACCAAGCTTAAGTATCTAGGAATGCATAATTTTTCACGTATATATTCTTGTGTTCTACATGCAAGATCTTGCGTTTTTTATAGAACTAAACTAGCTCAATTTTGCTGAATATGGTTAACTTAAGCTCAATGAGATTCGTTTTAATTTTGCATGGCCTATCAAACTTTAGAACAGCTACAGCAATCTAAAGCCAAGCTTCACGAAACGGTGGTGCTTGATGAAAATATGCAACTTGCATTTTGGTCTAATCAGCAAGATCGTGTAAGTGTCTGTAGCGATCACCACACTTTAAGTCTGTATATTCAAGATGGCTATGAAAGCTATCAAAAAACACCTGCGGGCTGGAAAAATGGCGGTGGGCCGGGTCGTTTTTGCTTATTGCCTGAACATCAGGAGTCGACTTGGGATATACGAGGTGGGCTTAAATTTGTCCACTTGTATTATACCGATCAACATTTGCGTGATGTTGCTGAAAAAATATGGGACAAAGAACCCAATCAAATTGAATTGAATGAAGTCGTTTTTAATGATGATGAAAGGATCCGAGCGCTTTATCAGTTCTTCTTACTAGATTGTGATTGGAAAGATTCAGCAAACCATTTACAGATGAGTACCACTGCCAGCTTATTGCTGAATCATTTAATTCGAAGATATAGCAACGTGAAGTGGCAGCAACCCGTCATTAAAGGGGGGCTGGCGCCTCATAAACTTAAATATATTCAAGACTGGATTGAAGGGCATTTAGACCAAGCATTAACTTTGTCTGATTTAGCAAATGTCGTGAATTTAAGCGAATATCATTTTGCCCATATGTTTAAACAGTCTATGAATATGGCGCCTCACCAGTATGTCATGCAAAGGCGCTTAACTAAGGCAAAAGGTTTAATTCAGTCATCTCAACTTTCTTTACAAGATGTTGCTCTTGTATGTGGTTTTAGTTCAGCGAGCCATTTAAGCCATCGCTTTAAACAGTTTTATGGCATAAGTCCTTCACAATTACGTTAAGCATCTCATGTAATTGGTTTATCTTGAGCTGCATCAAATGCAGCTCTTGCCGCATCAATATCCGCGATATGCTGCTGTGCCCATTGGCCTAAAGCAATTACCGGCTCCCTAAGTGAATGGCCCAGAGGTGTTAATTCATATTCAACATGCGGTGGAACTACAGGATAGACTGTACGTTTAACCAATCCATCTCTTTCTAAACCGCGTAAACATAAGGTGAGCATACGCTGTGATATTCCATTGATATTCCTCTTTATTTCAGAAAATCTATGAGGGCGTGATGCAAGTGTCATTACAATAAGAATGCTCCATTTTTCACCAACTCTAGCCAGAACTTGGCTGACTCTTTGGCAATCTGAACTCTGTAAATCATGAGGTATGGTTACAGTCATATTACTTGGTTCCCTAAATGTGCCTTCTTGTGCACAAGAATAATAGTAGTAACATAATTAGTTCAAGTAACAATTTTATACTGTAGGTATAAACGATGAAACTACTTCAAATTGACACAAGTATTTTGGGTGAACAATCTGTTAGCCGCCAACTCACCTCATCTGTTATTCGTCAGCTCAACACAGCTTATCCAGATGCAGAAACTATTCATCATGATTTTGCTTTAGAGCCAATTCCTCATTTGTCTGATGCCGAGTTTTTGGCATGGCAAGGGGTAGAACCTAATAATGAAACAGCGCAACAACGTGTTGCACAAAACAGCCAATATTTGGATGAGTTTTTATCATCAGATATCGTTGTGATTGGTGCACCTATGTATAACTTTAGCTTCCCATCACAGTTAAAAGCATGGCTTGACCGACTATCTATTGCTGGGAAAACATTCCGTTATACGGAAAACGGTCCAGAAGGTTTAGTAAAGGGGAAACGTATTATTATTGCTTCTTCGCGTGGTGGAGTGTACTCGGCAGGTTCACCAGCCGAAGTTTTAGATTATCAAGAAACTTATATTAAAGCGTTTTTCAATTTTATTGGTGTGACTGATATTACTTTTGTGCGCGCAGAAGGTATCGCTTTCGGCCCAGAAGCACGTCAAGCTGCCTTAGATAATGCAGCAGTACAAATCGCACAATTAGCGGGTTAAAAATATAAACAGCCGAGCAGTAATATCATTGTTCGGCTGTATCTATGGATAATTAAAAAACTAAATCAATAAATAACTAAAAGAAAGTGACGGCTAGTCCAATCAGCGCTGATGCAAAAATCACATACAGCACGTTAATATTAAAGCGGAATAAAGCAATGAATGCAGCCACAGTAATGATGGCTGCGACAGCATCAAAGTGTCCTGAAAAACCCTCTGGCCATAACACATGATAACTAAAAAATAATGCCAGATTTAAAATAACACCAACCACAGCAGCGGTAATGGCAGTAAGTGGCGCCGTAAACTTAATTTCATTATGGGTAGATTCAATAACTGGTGCACCAGCAAAAATAAAGACAAATGAGAAAAGGAAAGTAAACCAAGTTACAATGACAGCACCAAGTGCTCCAGCAAAAAATAGATGCTCGGGCCCAAGTAATGAATGATTAACACCCCCTAAAAAACCAACAAAGGCAACCACCATAATGAGTGGGCCAGGTGTAGTTTCACCTAAAGCGAGTCCATCAATCATTTGAGTTGGTGAAAGCCATCTAAAATGATTTACAGCACCTTGATAAACGTAAGGTAAAACAGCGTATGCACCTCCAAATGTGAGCAGTGCAGCTTTAGTAAAAAACCAAGCCATTTGGGTATAAGAGTGATACCACCCAAAATATGTACCTAAAGCTAAAATTGGCAATAACCATAAAACGATTGCCACAAAAATAAGTTTAGCTAACCGCAACCAATGGAATTTAGCATGCTCTGGCGTTGGGGTATCATCATCAATAAATGCTCGGCCATAATCTTTTTGGCTGGCTTTATGTCCAGCGACTGAAGAAAAAAGTTCTGGATACTTTTTACTCGCTAAATAGCCGGCAATACCAGCTGATAATACGATAAGCGGGAAAGGAAGCTTTAAGACAAAAATGGCAAAAAACGTAGCAATTGCGACAAACCATAAAAATTTATTTTTAAGTGAACGGCTACCTATACGGTATGTTGCATGAAAGACAATTGCGGTAACGGCAGGCTTGATCCCGTAAAAAATACCTGCAATAACCGGAACATCTCCGAATTTTATATAGACCCAAGATAGCCCAATTAAAATAAATAAAGAGGGCAATACAAATAAAATCCCTGCAACTAATCCTCCAGCAGTTCTGTGCATAAGCCAACCAATGTAGGTTGCTAACTGCTGCGCTTCAGGACCGGGTAACAACATGCAGTAGTTCAGGGCATGCAAAAATCTTTTTTCTGATATCCAGCGCTTTTGTTCAACGAGTTCCTCATGCATCACAGCGATTTGTCCAGCTGGCCCGCCAAAGCTAATAAAACCAAGCTTGAGCCAAAATAAAAAAGCTTGCCAGAAGGTGACTTGAATAATACTTTCAGGTAAAGGGGATTTTTCGTTTTCCATTTTTATCCCATCAAAAAAATTGATTCATATGGATCAAGAACATTAAAAACTAGTTACTTTTAGTGAATTAAATAAGTTGGATGCACTATGCAGCTATAAGATACAGAATAAAAATGAATTTCTTATTATTTTAAAAAGATATTCTTCTAAAAAAATCTCTAGAAGAATATCTATCTTTTATTTTCTAATGATCATGTTCTAAATAATCGGGTTTTTTAGGAAGCGCAAGGCTACACAAGAAACAGATAATGAGCATGACAATCACATAAATAAAGAAGGTGTTTTCAATTCCAGCGGCTTTGAACTGCAAGGCAACCGAAGGTGCAGAACCACCAAACAGCGCATTCCCTACAGCATAAGAAAACCCTACACCTAAAGCTCGTACATGAGGTGGGAACATTTCTGCTTTTACCAAACCACTAATAGAGGTATAGAAACTCAGAATCATCATCATAAAAATGAGTAGCAAGGCAATAATAATCGGCGAATCTATATAATTAGGCATCCCAATGGCCATGACTGGATAGATAAAAATCGCAGATAATAAGCTAAATGCCAGCATTGAAGAACGTCGCCCAATACGATCCGAAATTGAGCCAAATACAGGTTGAGCACACATATAGACAAATAGTGCGAAGGTCATGATATAACCAACGGTTTTTCCGTCCATTCCTAAATTGGTTAAATAGGTTTTTGAATAAACAGTTTCTACATAAAACGTTAATGAACCAGCCGAGGTATAACCCACCACCAATAAAAAAGTTTTCCAATGCTTTTTAAAGAGCTCTCTTAAGCTCCCAGATTCTTTTCGTTCGCTGTCTTGATGTGAAAGTGTTTCTTCTAAGCGGCTACGTGCCAGTAAAGATAAAATTGCGGCAAAACCACCAATAACAAATGGAATACGCCAACCGCCATCATGTAATTGTTGCTCACTTAAAAATGTTAATAAAATTACGCCGAGTAAGCTGGCAAGTAATTGACCACCAGATAGGGTGACATATTGGAAAGACGAGTAAAAACCACGTTGGCCTTTTAAACCCAATTCACTCATATATGTTGCTACGGCGCCATATTCCCCCCCAACCGATAAACCTTGAAGTAAACGCACTACCAGCAAAAGAAACGGGGCAAATAAGCCAACTTGGTCATAAGTAGGTAGGGCTGCAAATAAAAAAGAACTCAAAGCCATAAGACAAATTGAGATGACCATCGATTTTTTTCGACCATGCCGGTCTGCAATACGCCCAAATACCCAACTACCAATAGGACGCATAAAAAAGCTTGCAGCGAATACCCCCCACACATAGATAGATTTAGTCGTACTATCCATATCTGGTGCAGTTAGAGCTTGAGTAAAGTAGGCAGCAAATACTGCATAGATATAAAAGTCGAACCATTCAACTAAATTACCAGAGGCTGCGCCTACAATCCCACGTATTCTGCTACGTTTTTCTTCCTGAGTGTATGTCATATTTCTTCCATCATTTTGCAGACAAAAACGAGGAATTTTTAGATATGCTGGATAGAAAAAAAGAATGAAACTTTAAATATCACTCAATCCTGAGCATGTCCTTAAATTCCTAACCCTTCATTTTTTCTAATTTTAAAATTCGATTCTAGTGAGATTACGTCCTTTTGTTCGATTTAATGATATTTTTACCGATGATCGAACACTTCCTTTGTCTTAACTTAATAATTAATAGTATTTAAAATCAGTAAGCTAATTTAACAACATTATTTTTCTGTTCTATTTCTCCTGTTGAGTACCATTTTTAGCTTAAGTTTATTTTGAATATTTGGTAATGCTTAAAAAGTTATAGCGCCAATTTCTAAGAAAATACATGAAATTTATATAATGATAAGCCTATAAAAGTTGTATCACATTCACTTAATCGAAAAAATACAGAATATGTTGTTTCTCAATATATGTAGCGGTATTCTTGCGTGGCTAAAAATAGGCTCAGTAGTTACTTCTAGCGCTTCAAATTATGCACGGTATGGCAGGTAGTTATTCAATGGAAAGACGTTCGTTAAATCTTCACTTCATGACATGCTCTAAAACAGCATTGGCTTCATCTATTGCACTCATAACATCTGTCGTTTATGCAAATGAAGCGGAGGTTTCCCAGCTCCCAACCATTACTGTGAACGCCACCCAAAATAATGATGCGCTATACACATCAAAGAAAGTTAATTTATCTGGTTTTCAAACTGGTGATGTAAAGAAGGTTCCGGCATCTATTACAACAATTACTTCTGAACGCATAGCAGATCAACATGCAAAAACCCTAACCGATGTGGTTAAAAATGATTCGTCATTGGGAGATGGTTACGCTGCTATTGGCTATTATCCAAACTTTGTAGCACGAGGTTTTGCACTCGATTTAGGTTCAAGTTATCTCATTAACGGTCACACCATACGTGGCGAGCAAAATGTAGCTTTAGAAAATAAAGAGCAAGTTGAAATTTTAAAAGGCATTTCTGCGATTCAAAGTGGCATGTCGACACCAGGTGGTGTGGTTAACTATGTAACCAAAAGACCTGCCAATGTTAAAAACATTACTGTAGATGCAAATTCGGAAGGTGGTTATACACTGGCAACAGATGTCGGCGGCTTTATTAATGATAGTTTCGGTTATCGAATCAATTTATCGCATGAAAGCATCCATCCAAATGTTGATCATGCAAATGGTAAGCGTGAGTTTGGTTCAGTAGCTTTAGACTGGAAAATTAATGAGCGTTCTAAATTATTGTTTGATATTGAGTCTCAGCACCAAAGTCAACGCTCCGTACCGGGTTATCAACTGCTTGATGGACAAGTACCAACAAATGTAGATCAAGACCGTTTGTTGGGTTATCAGTCTTGGAGTAAACCGGTTGTAAATAACAGTGTAAATGCGAGTTTAAAATATCAATACGCATTTAATGATCAATGGAATGGTAGCTTAAGTGCATCGCAAAGCCGTGTTGTAATTGATGATAATAGTGCTTTCCCGTGGGGATGTTATAGCGATATTTGTGAAGTTACTGGCTTAGGTAATACTTTTGATAAACACGGTAACTATGACATTTATGACTTCCGCAGCCCAGATGACACACGTATTACTAACCAGTTTGCTGCTGGATTAAATGGTCAGTTCAATACTGCTAGTGTTCAGCATCAGGTTGCTTTCGAATTACAACGTACTTATAAAACCTTAAAGCACCATACGCCACTTAATGTATTGGTAGGAACAGGAAATATCTATCAAGGTACAATCGACTACAGCCCGTCATCAGACAGCTTGGGCGATCGTTACAAAGCTTTAGAAAGTGATCAGACTGCATTTACAATCTCTGACCGAGTTCAATTTAACGATCAATGGTCAACTCTACTAGGTGGAAAACTTATTCATCTTGATGAACAAGCTTATGATCCAGAGGGGCAGCAAAGCCGAGATACGGATTTAAATAAGTTTTTACCGCAATTAGCGCTCATGTATAGCCCAACTGCTACGACTAATCTTTATGCTTCATATGCCAAAGGATTATCTGATGGTGGAGAGGCTCCGTGGTTTGCTAATAATGCCTTAGAAGTTCTTGCTCCTAAAAATTCTGAACAATATGAAATTGGTGTTAAACAACAAATTCGAAACTTCTTGTTAACAGCAGCTATTTTTGATTTAAAGCAAGACAATCAATACAGTAAAGTAAATGCAGATGGATCTTTTGATTTTGTTGAACAAGGCGAACAACACAATCAAGGTATTGAGTTAGGTTTAACGGGCGCTTTAACAGATACACTCGACGTAAGCTCTGGCATTACCTATACCAAATCACGTCTTGTTGATATTGATAGTGACAGCTACAAAGGTCATCAAACTCAAAATGTTCCAAAAGTCCGTGCAACTGCGCAGTTATCTTATAAAGTACCTTCTGTTGAAGGGTTAAGATTACTGAGTGGTATGCAATACAGTAGCAGTAAATATGCAAATAAAGAGGGAACTGCAAAAGTAGGTGGCTATAGCGTCTTTAATATTGGTGCTGCCTATAAAACAAATTTTGCTGGGCATGACACAACTTTCAGATTCAACATTGATAACTTATTTAATAAGAAATATTGGCGTGATGTAGGTGCATTTATGGGTGATGACTATTTATTCTTAGGTAATCCACGTGCAGCTCAGTTCTCTACAACTTTCAGTTTTTAAAATATAGAACAAATAAAAAAGGAGCTTATAAAAGCTCCTTTTTTATTTCAGGAATTAAGCCGACATTTTGGGTTTAACCATATTATTAATCGACAAGATATCATCAAGCACTTGTGCTGATAATAAGCCTTCATTCTGAACTAGAGCCAATACGCTTTGTCCAGTTTCGTTTGCGGTTTTAGCAATACGAGTTGTCGTTTCATAACCTAGGTATGGGTTAAGTGCAGTCACAATACCAATTGAGTTTTCAACTAAAGCTTTACAGTGTTCAGGGTTCGCCGTAATCGTATCAATACATTTACTTTGGAACATGGCCATTGCCTTACCAAGCAAGTCCATAGATTCAAACAGTTTGAATGCAATAAGTGGTTCCATTGCGTTTAACTGTAATTGACCAGCTTCAGCAGCTAAAGTTACAGCCAAATCATTTGCAATGATCTGGAAGCAAGCAAGGTTCATCGCTTCAGGAATAACAGGGTTTACTTTACCTGGCATGATCGAACTACCCGGTTGACGGGCTTCTAAGTTAATTTCATTAATACCAGTACGCGGACCACTTGAGAGTAAACGCAAGTCATTGGCAATTTTTGAAAGTTTAGTTGCGGTACGTTTTAATAAACCAGATAAAAGAACAAAGTCGCCCATATCTGAAGTTGCTTCGATTAGATCAGGAGCAGACTTAATTTTCTTACCAGAAATTTTTGCAAGTGCCTGAATCGCAAGTTCACGGTAACTATATTCTGTAGTAATTCCCGTACCAATCGCAGTACCGCCAAGGTTCATATAGGCTAAAACATTTGGAATAAGCGTATTAATTTGCTCAAGGTCTTTTTGTAAAGTTACCGCAAAAGCCCCAAACTCTTGACCTAATGTCATTGGCACAGCGTCTTGTAACTGTGTACGACCCATTTTTAAAATATGAGCAAATTCTTGAGATTTATTACGGAAACTTAAAATCAAGTTATTAAAAGGAAGATTTAGTTCATCTAAACTTAATAACAAACCTAAGCGAATCGCAGTAGGGTACACGTCATTTGTTGACTGCGACATATTAATGTCGTTATTTGGATGTAGATATTGATATTGACCCTTAGAATGTCCCATATATTCTAAAGCCACATTTGCTAATACTTCATTTGCATTCATATTGGTTGAAGTACCGGCACCGCCTTGCATCATATCAATCGGGAACTGGTCGTGAAAATTCCCACGAATAAGTTGATTACAGCTGTATTCAATCGCTTCAAATTTAGTTTGATCTAAGCTTTTAAGATTATAGTTCGCCTCAGCACAAGCAAGCTTTACCATGGCTAAAGCTTTAATAAGGTGAGGGAAATTTCCGACCTTGCTTTGAGTTAAATTAAAGTTTTCTAGAGCACGTAATGTTTGAACTCCGTAGTAGTCGTTATTATTGATCTCTCTATAACCAATAAGATCCTTCTCAATACGGGTGGTAATTTCAGCGTTCATCATTAAACTTCGAATTAGTAAAGAAGATAATTCATATTAGATTTCGAAATGCTTCACTTCTAATGCATTTATCAAGTTAATTATGCATTTTTTGCATATCAAATTTTTAATTTTACAATGAATGCATTAGGAGATTCCGTTTTTAGCCATCAATTCATATGGAATTTTTCTATTTAAATTAAATACTTAATATTAAGATAAATTTAATTTTATAATTTTTTTATAAAGTGAAGAATGATCTAATTTTTTGAAATAATCCCTTTAAAAAATATAACACTGATTAATTTAAGTGAAATATCAACTTAATTATCTATATTATCGACTTTCAAAGTGAAGTCTATCTAACAAATTTATATAAAAATGTGATGCATTTCACATAAAAAGCACTATAATACGAAAAAATTTTAGTTTTAAGTTTATGTTAAAAATCACAGCCACATTAATTATCTTGGGAAGTTTTACATACTATGTACTTTTCCATGGTGAAGAGAAAAGTGAGTCTAAAACTTCTCGTCTGCTTAAAGAAGCAGAGCAATCTATCGCTTCTGCTGAAACCTCTGTAAATAAGGCCAATAGTATTGTACCCATATCTTATAAGTAGCCGCAGTTGTTAGATTAACCTTTTATATCATCCATCAAAATATTGTTTTACTTAAACTTTTTTAAAATTTTAGGTAAAAGACTGTATGTATAGAGACAAAATTCATGAGAATGAAGTTTATCGCCTATGATCCCAATTCTGGGGAAAAATTAAACTTAAAAGAGCATATTCACCATATGGATAAATACACCACCTATATCTTTTTTAGCGATGAAAAAGACAATATGGTGTTCAATCCCCAGAAAAAGCAAGTTTTTGAAATTACTCAATATACTTCTAATATGATGGTTGAAATTTCAAGAAAGTTATATTATCTCATTGGTGAATATTAGAAATTCAGTCTTAGATTAAATACTTTAGTAGAATAGTCAGGTTTTTTTGGTTGAGCTATACTGCAAACATATCTTCTGATTTAAATGAATTTATTAGGTCAGAGAGCTTAAATCCTGAAATAGCCAAGATATTAATTTTTCTGTTTTACAGTCCGTATTCTTCCCCAAGGTGCGGACTTTTTTTATTAAAAATAAAACTTGAGTAAATCTTGGGATTATTTCTGTTTTTTATTAAGGCGAAATTTGTTATTTACTTGAATTATATTAACCTTAGTTTTTGATTTAAAATAATTTTTAGAGTAATAATTTTATCTTTTTATGAGTTGTTGAGTTAAATCAAAGTCTTTTATTCTCTTACGCTCGTTTCTATGTCAGAATTATTCAATACCTATTTTTATTGTTTGGCTTTGCCAATCCTCCATCGCATTTTTGCAGGTACTCCCATGTTTTATAGTTTTTATTCATCTATTCAGCTATTTCTTCAGCTTCCCAACCAAACAAATTAAGGACATAAATATAAAAAGGGAATGCATAAAATGAACTTAGAAGTACGTTGGGTAGAAGACCTTTTAACATTAGAGCGTGAGCGTTCTATTTCAAAAGCAGCCGAAAAACGATTTATTAGTCAATCCGCGTTTACACGTAGGATTCAGCAAATAGAAGAGATGATTGGAGCTGAAGTTATTATTCGAAATAATAAAAATAATATTGAATTTACCGACATTGGGCGAATTATGTTGGTAATGTCTAAAAATATTGAGAAGCAGGTAGAAGAAACAGCCAAGCTGATTAAAAATATCAAAAATGAAACCGAATCAACGATTCGTTTCTGTGTTGTCCACTCATTAGCATCAGGTTTTTTGACTACTTTTTTAAAAAAATTCCCAACATTTATGCGTGATTTAAAAATTGAAATTGTCGCGACGAATAGTGGTGAAGGCTTATCTCTTTTAAAGGAAGGCGCCTGTGATTTTATGATTTGTTATGCAGATCGATCTAATATTAATCGGGTTGGTGATGATATTTTAAGTGGCATCAAGATTGCCGAAACAGAGATCGTTCCAGTATCAGCTACCGAGGCCGACCATACGCCTAAGCATACAATTCAGAGTAATTTTTCATTACTTGCTTATAGTAAGCATGCATATTTACGAAAATTGGTAGATCAACTGATCGAAGGCAAACTGATCTATAAAACTTTATATGAAACTGACAATGCCACCAATTTGAAAGAACTTGTACTACAAGGTCTAGGTGTCGCATGGATTCCAAAAATTAATGTAGAGGAAGATCTTGCTACCGGAAAATTGGTCATGTTGGACCATAATGAGTATTGTCTGCCACAAGATATTTATATTTTTAAAAATAACTTGAGTGATAATAAATCAGTTCAGCAAATCTGGAAGGGCTTCCAAACTCAGCATGATTAAAATTTATAATGATATGTGATGTATTCAACATATTTACATACAAAGTAATCAATTAAAGAGCTCATACCTTTGTCTTTGTGATGAAAGGCTTTATAAAGCATTGCTCATGGTCTAGATTCTTTGTTAATTTAGACCATATATCAATAATTCAGAAATTGAGTGGGCATTTTTATATATGCTGTACTTCATTTCATTCCTTTTGAATGGATTATTTGATCCAGACGGAGACAATTTTGTTTGATCTAGATAGTAGATTACTAAATATTTTTTATCATATTTATCGGTTTAAAAGCGTTTCAATGGCTGCCGATGCTATTGGCCTTACACAACCGAGTGTTAGTAATGGACTGAACAAAATCCGTCAGCATTTTAATGATCCACTTTTTATTCGTGTTGGAAATGAAATGATTCCAACCGAATTGGCTAAAGAAATCTTTCCGCTCATTAGTGAGGTGATTGATAAAGTTGAAAGCATTAATAACTTTAGTGTGAACTTTGATCCGCTAACTTCAGATCAGCTTTTTACAATTGCCATGACAGATGTCTCTCATCTGGTTTTATTACCGCAATTAACCAACTATTTGAAAGAAAAAGCGCCTTTAATTCGCTTAAATATTAGGCCGATTACGCCAGAAACCAGCTACCAAATGGCAAATGGTGAAATTGACCTCGCAATTGGCTTTTTACCCCAATTAGAAGAAGGCTTTTACCAACAAAAGTTTTTTAAACAGCATTATGTGGTGATTAGCTCTAAAAGCCATCCTCGTTTAGACCCAAATAATTTCACTTTAGATGATTATATGCGCGAATATCATATTGATATTGATGCAGGAATCGGGCACTACCATATTAAAAATGAATTACAGAACAAAGGATTGGATCGAAATATTTTAATTCGATTACCAAGTTATTTAGGCGTGGGATTAGTAGTACAAGAAACAGATGCGATTGCAACGGTACCGTATTATTTAAGCCAAGTTTTATTGGTTAGAGAAAATTTACAGATTTTACCGGCGCCTTTAGACTTCCCAACTTATGATGTTAAACAACATTGGCATATGTCGTGCCATCATAAAAGTAGTCATAAATGGTTCCGCCAAACCTGTTATGAACTTTTTAAAGTCTAAAAAAAGAAGGTGTAAGAAAAATGCTTACACCTTCTGCGTGGTTTGATTTTTAGATTTCAATTGCGACAGCTGTAGCTTCACCACCACCAATACATAATGCGGCAACACCTTTCTTTTTACCTAGTCGTTTTAAAGCATAGATAAGAGAAAGAATAATTCTTGAGCCTGTTGCGCCAATTGGATGGCCTAAAGCACAAGCACCACCATGTACGTTAACTTTTGCTTCATCAATACCGAGTTCATGAATTGGTGCCATTGCCACCATTGCAAAAGCTTCATTAATTTCCCAAGCATCTACCTCGTCAACTGACCAACCAGCGCGCTCTAGCACTTTTTGAATTGCACTAATCGGAGCAATGGTAAATTCACTTGGATGCTGTGAGTGAGTCGAAGTTGCAACAATTTTCGCCAAAGTATTTAAGCCATGGCTTTGAGCATATTCTTCAGTCGTAAGTACTAACGCAGCAGCACCATCAGAAATGGAGCTTGAGTTAGCAGCTGTAATTGTTCCGTCTTTACTAAAAGCTGGACGTAATGTTGGGATCTTCTCAAGATTGGCTTTTAATGGTTGTTCATCTTGATCGATAACTTCAACACCTTTACGTGTTTTTACTTCAACAGGAACAATTTCTTCTTTGAAATAACCTTCGGTAATCGCAGTTTGCGCTTTTTTAAGTGAAGAAATTGCAAAGTTATCCATTTGCTCACGTGTAAAGCCTTTAGTGTTTGCCATGTCTTGCGCAAACGAACCCATTAAACGGCCTGTTTCAGCATCTTCAAGACCATCTAAGAACATATGGTCCTTAATTTCACCGTGTCCCATACGGTAACCACCGCGAGCTTTCGGCAGAATATAAGGAGCATTGGTCATAGATTCCATGCCACCTGCAACAATAATATTGGCACTGCCTGCTTTTAAAGTGTCTGATGCCATTAACACCGCTTTCATGGCAGAGCCACACAGTTTATTAATGGTGACTGCACCGACATGGTCAGGTACACCAGCTTTACGCATCGCCTGACGAGCTGGACCTTGGCCAATACCTGCACTTAATACACAACCAAAAATAACTTCATCTACTTGTTCAGGAGCAATACCTGCACGTTGAATCGATTCACGAATGACAGCAGCGCCAAGATCTGGTGCAGTTAAAGCAGATAGGCTACCTTGAAAACCGCCCATTGCAGTACGGCTACCTGAAACTATAACAATTGAACTCATCTTAATATCTCTTATTGATGTATTTGCTAAATTTGCCTTTAGTCGAACTAAAGGCGCCAATAAATTAAAAAGTGGGTGAGGTGTAGCTAAGCGTTCTTCCAAAGAACCACAATAAAAATAAAACTAACGGAAAATGCACAACAAGCTGAGTGACTGTAAAACCAATCACATCTTTTGCTTTTAGTTTTAAAATGCCTAACATTGGAAGCATAAAGAATGGATTGATTAAGTTCGGTAAAGCTTCGGCTGCATTATAAATTTGTACAGACCAGCCTAAATGAACTTTTAAATCATTTGCTGCTTGCATGACATATGGGGCTTCAATAATCCATTTTCCACCGCCAGATGGCACGAAGAACCCAAGGATGGCAGAGTAAATTCCCATCACAATTGCAAAGGTTTCTTTTGAGGCGATTGAAACGAAAAACTCGGCTATATAATGCGACAGCGATAAATCCTGACTATTTAAAGCTTGTGTCATAATAAAAGCGATGCTTCCATAAAGTGGAAACTGAATTAAGATTCCTGATACAGCAGGAACTGCCTTTGAAACAGCATTTAAAAAGTTTCTTGGCGTTCCATGCAACGCTAACCCAAGCATTAAAAACACAAAGTTGTATGTGTTTAAACTTGAAATAGCGATAATTGGATTACTTTTTGAAAATTCAAAAAACATCCAGATTAAGCCTAATGCCACCACAATAATCGTTAAAATAGGCGAGTTTTCTAACCAGTCGCCTGGGCGTGTTGATTGTTCCTCGTGTGGTTTATCTTCTTCAAACTGCACATCAAAACTGTCAATCGTTTTAACATTATTACCTTTTGGAGCTGACCAGTAAGCAATTGCAATTGAAACAATCACCAAAATAATAGTCATCGCAATAGATTGCCAAAGGAAAATCGTTTCAGTAAATGGAATAACACCAGTTAGGTTGTAAATTGACTCAGGTAAACTAGTTTTATTCGCTTGAAGCTGTGCTGCCGAAGAGCTAATTCCCAGTGCCCATGTTGCTCCCATACCAATAATTGCCGCCGCTGCCGCTGCACGGTAATCCATATTCAGCTCTTTACGTTTTGCTAATGCAATCACTAAAAGTGCTGTAAGAATCGTGCTTACTGCCCAATTGACCAGTGAAATTAATAAGCTGACAGTTGCAACTAAAACAATAGCACCACGTCCAGAATTTGGAATACGTGCCATTTTTCGAATTAGGAACTTTACGGGCTTAGATACAGAGACGACATAACCCACAATAATGAGCATGGTCATTTGCAGAGTAAAGGGAATAAGACTCCAGAAGCCATTACCAAATGAAGTCGCTACATCATGTATCGGTGCACCAATGCCCAATGCGGCAATAGAGACAATAATGACGCCAAGTAGAGCAAAAATATATGAATCAGGAAACCATTTTTCAGACCAGTCACTAATCCGAAGAGCAAATCTTTCAAAAATTCCTTGCTGTTTTTCCATAGCTGAAAAAATCCTTCTCGTTCTTATTTATAGACAGCACATCCGGTGCTTAAAAGGGTTAAGACTTAAGCTCACCTTCTAACTTAAGTCTTATCTCGCTAACTAAAAATTAAAATTTACGCGGCTAATGTTTTGTGAAACTCAACACCTGTAGCAGCTTGAATCTGTTCAAGCGTGACATCTTTAGCTAGTTCAATGAGTTCTACGCCTTGTGGGGTAATATCCATTACGCCTAAGTCAGTAATTACGCGATGAACCACACCTTTACCTGTTAAAGGCAAACTACAGTCTCTTACGATTTTGGGCGTACCATCTTTTGCACAATGTTCCATAAGCACAACAACTTTTTGAACACCAACAACCAAGTCCATTGCACCACCCATACCTTTGACTTTTTTACCCGGAATCATCCAGTTAGCTAAGTCACCATTTTCAGAAACTTCCATTCCACCTAAAATCGCAATGTTGACATGGCCACCACGGATCATGGCAAAAGATTCTGAGCTTGAGAAAAAGGCAGCGCCAGGACGTGCAGTAACTGTTTGTTTACCGGCATTAATTAAATCAGCATCAACAGTTTCTTCAGTTGGAAATTCACCGATACCTAAAAGGCCATTTTCAGATTGAAGCCAAACATTAATATTTTCAGGAATATAGTTAGCCACTAGGGTAGGTAAGCCAATACCCAAATTGACATAAAAACCGTCTTCTAGTTCTTGTGCAGCACGTTGTGCCATTTCATTACGTGACCAAGCCATTTTATACTGCCTCCGTGCGTATGGTTTTTTGTTCAATGCGCTTTTCTGGCGTGGTATTGAGAATGATTCGGTTGATATAAATACCTGGTAGATGAATCTCATCCGGATCCAATTCACCAATTTCAACAACCTGTTCAACCTCTGCGATAGTAATTTTTCCAGCCATCGCACATTCAGGATTAAAATTTTGAGCAGTTTTACGGAATACTAAATTACCCGCTTTATCTGCCTTATATGCTTTAACTAGAGCAACATCTGCAGTTAAAGATTCTTCTAAAATGTAGTTTTTGCCATTAAAGGTACGTTCTTCTTTACCTTCAGCAATGAGTGTACCTACACCAGTTTGTGTGTAAAACGCAGGAATTCCAGCACCACCAGCACGTAACTTTTCAGCTAAAGTGCCTTGTGGGGTAAGTTCTACATCAAGTTCACCATTTAAATATTGGCGCTCGAACTCTTTGTTTTCACCAACATAAGAAGAAATCATTTTTTTGATTTGTTTGGTTTGAAGCAGAATACCTAAACCGAAATCATCTACACCTGCGTTATTTGAAATACAAGTGAGACCAGTCACACCACTTTGCTTAACTGCAACAATTAGTTTTTCAGGAATTCCGCATAAACCAAAACCGCCTACCGCAAGTGTTTGATTGTCAGCAATAACGTCTTTCAGTGCTGCCTCTGCATTGGCATAAACTTTATTCATTCTATTGTTATCCTATATCCCTTAGTAATCTTAGTTTTAGCATCACAATTCGTGTTATAGAAGTTAATTTTTTTAAAGGATTAATAAGTATAATCAATGAATGGTATCAAATTACCGACAAAAGATCAGACTAATATAAAGCGAAATAATTTAAAAATTCATCTCATGGCATTGAAAATTATAATAATTAATAAATTTAGCTTAAGCGTAGGCTTAGCTCACCATAAAAATGCAGTGTTTAATTTTTTAAAATTTATATTGAACTAAAGCCTCAATAAATTGGGCAGAAATATTTGAAATTTCAAAGTTCTTTTTATAAACAATTCCAACAGTCTTATGAATAGCTTCATCTTTTAAATCAATTAACACGTTATGTTCTTTATCAATGTGTTTAGCAAAGTGTCTAGGAATAGCACTTACTCCAATTCCATAAGCCACAAAACTTGAAAGTGATGAAATTTGATGACATTCGACTTTTAAATCGAGCGTTATATTATTTCGCAAACAATTTTGCTCAACTAAATATCGAACAATTGAAGGTTTTTGTAAGGTCACGAATGGATTTGAACAAAGCTCGTGCCATGTAATAGAAGGTGATTGAGCAAGAGGATGAGTCTTAGGTAATAGAGCCAAGAAGTCTTCTTCAAACAGAGGTTTAAACTCTAAGCCTTCGGTAAGGTCTGGTTCAAAGCAGATGCCAAGCTCGAAGATACCATCTTGTACTTTTTCTATAATGGTTTCATTTGGAATATCGTGAATTGAAAAGTTCAGGTTGGGATGAAGTTCTAAGAATTGATGAATCACCTCAGGCAAAATTGCATGAGTCACGAAGGGCATTGAGGCGATACTTAAAGTTCCACGATTAAGCTTAAAACGTTGTTTGACATCGTTTTCCATTTCGTCCCAATTGGCGAGTAATTTTTTAGCATATGGAATAAGGGATTTACCTTCTTGGGTAAGCTCGACACGACGTGTATTACGATTAAACAATTTTCCGCCTAATTCTTCTTCTAGGCTTTTGATGGTGAGGCTTAAAGCAGACTGGCTTAGATGTAGCTCTAAAGATGCATTGGCATAGTTAAGTGTACGCGCAAGAGCTAAAAAAGCTTTTAATTGTTTAAGCGTCATTTCATTCCTTTAAGTTGCTCAGCTCACCTAAAAGGATAATTTATACGAAAATTTGTCTAATATTATGTTTTTTGACAAAAAATTATGAAAAATAAACCAGGGAACACTAGGATGAGCTACTTTAGTAAGTTATCCAAGCAGAATTCATCAGTATTGTTTGCAAAATATAGAGCCATTCCAACGACATGAAAAAATAAATAACCTAGCCAAATTGCTTGAGGAGCAACTTTTAAGCCTTCTAATAAAATAGTTGTTGAGTAAATTGCTACTAAAAAAGTGAATAAGATGATGTATGTAATACTCGCTACAAACTTATATTTTGGTGCTAATTGAGGAACTTTATACCCAATCAAAATTTGCATACCGCAATTTATGATCAGTGCAATTATAGCTACAAGTATTTGTGGCGCATTTAAAAATTCTAAAGAAAGCTGTTCAATGATGAAAATGATTTGCCACAGCACAAACAGGCCCAGAGGGTATAATATAAATTTAAGCCACATAGGTTTTCATTTTCTTATAAAAATTTATATCGGCATTCTATTGAATAACGAAGATAAAATAAATACTTTTTTCAAAAACTTAAACTACTCACGGGGGATTTGTATTATCCTTAACTTTTAAATTTAACTCGTTATTAAAGTGGATAATGTCATGAGAAAAATACTTTTATTGGGTTTTGTCGTTTCTTTGGTTGGGTGTGCCACAACGCCTATTTCGACAACTATGGCAAAGCAATCACCCAAAGAACGTTTATTAGCTTATCAAGAAAATAAAGATGGTTATACTGAAGTTGAAATCGCTAGAGATACTGGCTTTCTAGGTAGTGCTTGTTACTTAAGTGTTCGAAACTATTGGACGTTTTGATACAGGTGAGAAAGCAACATTTTATTTACCAGTAGGGCAATGGAGTATGGCAGTGGCACCTGATCCTGAAGGAAAGGGATTATGTACTGGATCAAGCTTTAACCCTGCCTTTGAGAAACAAAATATCAAACCAAATGTTAAAAATATTTTTCGCATAAGTTCTGGTCCATATCGTAGACCTAGATTGTTACCATTATAAATCAGATATAAGTTTTGATAAAAGCCCTTATCAGAGGGCTTTAATTTTTTATTTGATGAAGAATATTTTTAAAAATATATTATTTAATTGTCTTTACTAAATAATATGAAATTATTGATTTAATTTACTCAATAATTAATAAGTTTTATAAAATAATAATAGTTTTTAAATAATATGTTTTTACCAACAAATTTATATAAATATATGTGTTTTATTGATATTTTAAAATTTAAATAAATTGCATTGTTTTTAAATATTTTAGTGATATTTTATTTTTAAGCTCATTTACCTATTACCACACATAGATATTGTGATTTTTATCATTTTAGGTTTGGGATAACCTAAATATTTTTTGGTAATTTTATTGAACCTAATATCTATTCTTTAGGGAGAAAGAATATATGTGGGAATTATTTGTAATTCTACTTTCGCTTGGGCTGTTAATGTATACAGCTTACAAGGGCTTTTCAGTCATTCTCATGGCACCAATTTGTGCCTTACTTGCTGTTCTACTCATTAATCCAGCCAATGTTTTACCGTTTTATTCGGGTGTATTTATGCCCAAAATGGTGAACTTTATTAAAGATTACTTTCTTGTGTTTTTGCTGGGGGCAATTTTCGGTAAAGTCGTTGAAATGTCAGGAATTGCTGAGTCTATTGCTCGAACCATTGTAAGATGGATTGGGGCGAAAAAGGCAATTTTAACCGTTGTACTCTTAGGTGCAATTTTAACTTATAGCGGTGTGAGTCTTTTTGTTGCTGTATTCGCCATTTATCCATTTGCAAACCAGCTATTTAGACAAGCCAATATTCCAAAACGATTAATTCCGGGAACCATCGCGCTTGGTGCATTTACATTTACCATGGATGCATTGCCGGGTACACCACAAATCCAAAACGTCATTCCAACCACATTCTTTGGCACCAATATTTATGCCGCACCATTTCTAGGAATTATTGGTGCAATTTTTGTTTTATGCATGGGTTTGGCTTACTTAGAATGGCGTCGCCGCGCCGCTGCAAAAGCAGGTGAAGGCTACTCTGGCTTTGGAGTAGACAGTACCTCGTCTCAAGAAATTGAAGCCGATATGAACTTGCAAAATAATGGAAGTACGGCGCGTCAGTTCTTAGCTTTTGTACCTCTTATTCTTGTTGCTGTAATGAACAAATATTTGTCTAAAGCAATCAAAGAGTGGTATCCAAATGGATTTGATTTTGCCACTGTCGGTCTAGCGGATTACACCGTAGATGTTGCGAAAACTGGTGCGATCTGGGCAGTAGGCCTTGCACTTATTGTCGGGATTATTTCTGCAATTTTATTTGATTATCAGCGTGTAGTGACAAACTTTAAAGAGGGCATTAATGCCAGTATTGGTGGCTCACTTTTAGCGGTGATGAATACAGCTTCTGAGTATGGTTTCGGGGCAATTATCGCGTCATTACCAGGCTTTGCTCTCATTAGCCATGCAATGAGCAGTACCTTCACAAACCCTTTAGTGAATGGAGCTGTGACCACAACCGTTTTAGCAGGTATTACCGGTTCAGCTTCTGGTGGTATGAGTATCGCTTTAAGTGCAATGGCTGAACATTATAACGCCGCGATTTTAGCCGCAGGTATTCCACCAGAAGTTATGCATCGTGTGGTTGCGATGGCATCGGGTGGTATGGATACGCTTCCGCATAATGGTGCTGTTATTACTTTACTCGCTGTTACAGGTTTAACCCATAAACAATCATATAAAGATATTTTTGCAGTCACGGTAATTAAAACATTAGCGGTATTTGTGGTGATTACGGTCTTTACCGTAACAGGTATTGTTTAAATCAGCGCGTTATAAGTATTAAGGAGTAAATAAATGACAAAACTTTTAGACGGTAAGGTCGCTTTTATTACAGGTTCTGCAAGTGGTATTGGTCTAGAGATTGCTAAGAAATTTGCTCAAGAAGGTGCCAAAGTTGTTATTTCTGATATGAATGCTGAAAAGTGTCAAGAAACGGCGAATTCACTTAAAGAGCAAGGTTTTGATGCATTATCTGCACCATGTGATGTGACCGATGAAGATGCTTATAAACAAGCAATTGAGCTCACTCAAAAGACCTTTGGTACGGTTGATATCTTAATTAATAATGCTGGTTTCCAACACGTTTCATCTATTGAAGAGTTTCCAACGGCTGTTTTTCAAAAGTTAGTTCAAGTCATGTTAACTGGAGCGTTTATTGGTATTAAACATGTTTTTCCAATCATGAAAGCTCAGAAATATGGCCGTATTATTAATATGGCTTCAATTAATGGCCTAATTGGTTTCGCCGGAAAGGCAGGTTATAACAGTGCTAAACATGGCGTAATTGGCCTAACAAAAGTTGCGGCATTAGAATGTGCACGTGATGGCATTACGGTGAATGCCTTATGCCCAGGTTATGTAGATACACCATTGGTTCGCGGTCAAATTGCAGATTTGGCTAAAACGCGTAATGTGAGTTTAGACAGCGCACTTGAAGATGTAATTTTGGCAATGGTTCCTCAAAAACGTTTGTTATCTGTTGAAGAGATAGCTGACTATGCAATTTTCCTTGCGAGTAGTAAAGCGGGTGGAGTAACAGGTCAAGCTGTGGTTATGGATGGTGGTTATACCGCCCAATAATTTAAGTATTTTATAAAAGCCGCTTATTTAAAATAAGCGGTTTTTTATGTGTTAAAATTTACCATAGTCTACTGTTCAAAATTATGATTTATCCCTAAGATATTTTTGATAAAAAACTAATAAAATAAGTTTGTTAAGGTATAAAATTATACTTTAAAGGTATTTAACTTATTTCCATTTTTAAAATCTAATAGAGTGTGAGAAAGTAATCTTTACTCTCTTTCTTGATTAGATATTTTTCAGGAAAACTCGCCAATTTACGGATATTAATTGGCATACAAGTTGCTTTTTTAGCAATAAGTTATTTAGCTAGGTGAAAATGATATGATATCACTCAGCCAACAGATGGAACTCAATCATTATTCACGCAAAGCTGAATTTGCGCAGAATTTGATGTCCACGATTTGTGGTGAACACCGTCTAGATACAATTTACAAAGACACTCTCGATTTTCACTATGACGGAATGCGTTTGCCTAATAAAAAAATGGCAATCGGTACAATCAGTTATGGTGCAAACGTTGCCATTAACATCTCAAATTTAAAGGCTTATAGTATTAGTTTACCGATACAAGGTCGACAAGCTCTCAACATTCGTGGCGCTCACTATCAATCTGATGAAAATAGAGGCCTTATTGTTTCAAATAACGATCAACAAGATTTGATTATCGATAAAGATTGCAGAAAATTTCAGGTGGTTATTCCTGAGCGGAGTATGCAGATTGTCCTTGCAGATCTATTAAATAAACCTATAGAAACTCCTATTATTTTTAATCCTGAAATGCATCTGGACTCTGAGCAACTCATTGGTGCATGGTGGAAGAATATTCAAAATTTTGTACAGTTAAAATCTCAATATAGCAATTTTTATGGTTTGCAGATGTTGTCTGAAGACTACGAAAATTTTGTCATTAAAGCACTGTTGTTGTCTCAAGAAAATAATTACTCTGAAGCCTTAAAGTCTCTCTCACGTCAAGATGAGCCAGCATATATCCGTAAGGTCCGTAATTTTATTATTGAACATGCCCATGAAGAAATCTGTGCAGAAGACTTGCAGCGTCTGGCTGGGGTTTCAAAATCAAAATTGTATGATGAATTTCAACAGTACTACGGCACCAGCCCAATGTCATATTTGAAAAAATATCGTCTCCAACAAATTTATAAAATCTTGAGCACCACAGGAGCAGATAGAAAGATTTCTATTTCAAAGCTCGCCTATGACTGGGGTTTTAACCATTTAAGTCGTTTTTCTCAAGAGTATCGTGAAGAATTTGGCGAAAATCCAAGTGAGACCAAAGGCAAAATTTTCTAATATTTAATATTTTCCAAATAAAAAACTGATTTAATTACTTAAATCAGTTTTTTATTTTATTGCTTAATTTTAGATACTTTCTTCGAGCTTTAACACTTGTTTGTTTTTAGATTTCTCATAAATCACTTTGAGGCTAAGTGCAATAAATGAAATGAAGGTTGGTAGTGCGAGAATAAAGAAAATACCGCTTAAGCTTAGGTTAAAAGTAAAAATGAGCGAGCCAAAGAAAGCACCTAAAATTGCACCGATACGACCAATACCATGCATCCATGAAACACCAACCGCGCGGCACACTGCCGGATAGAACATAGCAGCAAGTGGCAGCAATGAAGATTGTGCACCAGCGAGTAAGGCACCAATTAAGAAAATAGTAAGACCCAATAAGAAGATATTTGAGCTCACCAGACCAGCAACAATGAATAGTCCGAAAGCAATAAGATATGAATATTTAATCACTGTAGTTGGATTTAATTTATCCATGTACCAGCCCATAATGCTGGCGCCAATCACACCGCCAAAAGGAAAAATCGCGGCGATTAAACTAAACTGTTGAGTACTGAAACCTGCTGTTTTTAAAATTGTTGGCATCCAGCTTGTTAAAAGATAGAACACCAAAAGACTAGTAAAACAGCAGAGCCAAAGCATGCTTGAACCCCACAGATATTTTCCTAGAACTACTTTAACTGGATTTTCATCTGATGCAGTTTCTGATTGAGTTAAGACAAGTTTTACTGGCTCTTGAAAAGAATGACCTTGAATATTTTCTAAGATACGCTGTGCTTTATCTTGTTGATGACGTGTAATTAAGTATTGCGTTGATTCAGGTAATTTAAGCAATAAAGCAACCACTAAAATGAGGGGAATACTTCCGCCAATAATAATCACTTTAGCCCAGCCATAGCTTTCTAACAAATAAGCTGACAGCACACCACCACACGAAATACCCAGCATGAAACCACAGCCAGCAAGGCCTGTAAGGAATGCTTTACGTTTTACAGGCATATATTCAGAGACAATGGTACTGATGTTGGGCATGGCTGCTCCTAAACCAACACCTGTAATAAAGCGATAAATCATTAAGTCTTGAGTTGAATTGGCAAAGCCACACAAAATCGTAAATATGGAAAACAAAAGGCTGGTAAAAACAATAACGCCTTTACGGCCAAATTTATCGGCTAAGGGTCCCGAAATGATTGCACCAATTGACATACCGACTAAAGCTGCACTTAAAACGGGAGCAAGTTGAGGTTTGGTAATTCCCCAATCATCCAGTAATGCAGGAGCAACAAAACCAATAATTCCTGTGTCTAGACCATCACAGAAGAAGACAAAAAAGCCTAGGATAAAAACTATCCACTGTAATGGAGACAGTTTTTCGCGGTTGATAATCGTGTTTGCATCTATCGTTTTCATACGTATTCCTTTTTTAAAATTTTTTGTTCCCTGAGTAATTCAATGCATTCGTTACACAACATGTGTCCTTGATTGAACTATTTTTAGCCAATAGCCACTATCCAATAAGTCCTAATCTTCATCCATTTTTTCCAAATTAGATAAAAAGCATCCATTTATTTTTTTAATTTAAGCTTTTGAAATATAGGTATTTCTTGTTTTTTTAGTTTTTATCCATTTTTATTGATTTTGATAATTGCGCAGAGATTGGATAATGCTTGCAGCTTTTGGACAGTCTAAAAAATATTCGGATAGAAGATAAAGCCATAACAATGTCAGGAGTTGACACTATGGCTGGTCAAACCATTCAAATTAAAACTGCATCTGGAAAGCAGTTCAGTGCATATCTAGCAACACCAGAAACAGGAAAAGGACCGGGTGTGGTGCTTTGCCAGGAAATCTTTGGGGTGAATGTAGCAATGCGGGAAAAAGCAGATTTTCTTGCGGAAGAAGGCTATATCGTTTTAGTACCTGATTTATTTTGGCGTGTAGCACCTAATATTGAACTGGGTTACACACCAGAAGATTTTCAAAAAGCTTTCGAGCTTTATCAACAATATGACGAAAACCTCGGTGTTGAAGATATTCAAGACAGCTTAGCTTTTTTAAAGACACGACCAGAATGTGATACCTCTACAGGTCTCGGCGTAGTGGGCTATTGTTTAGGTGGAAAGCTAGCTTACTTGGCAGGCTGTCGACTTTCTGAAGTGGCATGTGCCGTAGTTTATTACGGTGTAGGCATTGAAAAAGCCTTAGATGAGTTAGCCAGCGTAAAGGGGCGTTTGGTTTTACATATTGCAGAACTGGACCAATTTACACCGCCAGATGCGAGACAAGCGATTGTCGATGCAACCAACCAATATTCAAATGTACAAGCTTATGTTTATGAAGGTGTTGATCATGCCTTTGCACGACCAAAAAGCAACCATTACCACAAACCTTCAGCACGCTTTGCTCACGAACGTACAGTAACAGCACTACACGACACGATTGGGCCGAAATATGACTTAGTTGCATTATGGGAAGAGCATATCCGTCATGAGTTCGATACGCGTGACGTACCCGCAACCATGGCAACAATGGTTGCTGAACCTTATGTCAACCATATTCCAACTTTGACTGGCGGTGTAGGCCAAAGCCAGCTTGCTCGTTTTTATCAATATCACTTTGTTCATCAAAACCCGAAAGATATGAAGATCACTTCGATCTCTCGTACGGTTGGCTCAACGCAAGTGGTAGACGAGTTCATTATGAGCTTTACACACGATGCTGAAATTGATTGGTTATTACCGGGTGTAAAACCGACTGGTAAATACGTCGAAATTCCAATGTTAGGTGTAATTCAGTTTAGAGGCTCAAAGCTGTGCCATGAGCATATTTACTGGGACCAAGCGTCGGTGCTCGTTCAAATTGGTTTATTAGACCCAACAGGCTTACCAGTTGCAGGTGTCGAGACAGCACGAAAACTTCTTGATGAAGACCTTCCTTCAAATACGTTGATGCCATCTTGGTCAAGTAGTGAAGACAAGCCAGTCAATTAAGGAGGATCGACAATGAATATAGATTTAAAAGGAAAAGTTGCTGTCGTAAGTGGTGGTGCAACTCTGATTGGTAAAGCCGTTGTACAAGCTTTGGTGAGTGCAGGTGCTCATGTCGCTATTTTAGATATTGATGCCAAAGGCAAGGCAATTGCAGAAAGCTTTAACCATGACGTGATGTTTATTCAAACCGATTTAACCAGTGATGCGGCTATTCAACAAGCTGTGGCAGATATTCACCAACATTTAGGTCAGGTGAGTTACTTGGTCAATCTAGCATGTACCTACTTAGATGACGGTTTTAAATCTTCACGTCAGGACTGGTTACAAGCACTCGATATTAATTTGGTCTCTACAGTTGAGCTGAGCCGTGCTTTATACAATGACCTAAAAAAACAGCAAGGTTCAATCGTTAATTTTACTTCAATCTCGGCCAAAGTGGCACAAACAGGGCGCTGGTTATATCCAGTGTCTAAAGCCGCGATACGTCAACTCACACAAAGCATGGCAATGGATTTTGCTGCCGATGGTATTCGCGTCAACTCCGTTTCACCGGGTTGGACATGGTCTCGTGTCATTGCAGAAGTCAGCGGTAATAACCGCGAAAAGGCCGATAGTGTGGCAGCCGATTATCACTTGCTAGGCCGATTGGGTCATCCCGAAGAAGTCGCCAATGTCGTTTTGTTTTTATTGTCACCCGCTGCGAGTTTTGTCACCGGAGCAGATTATGCAGTCGACGGTGGCTATTCAGTAATGGGCCCTGAAGGATCACAGCCCGCTATTCCACGTTTAGCCGAATAGCACAGCGTTTTAAAAGCACATTTAGAAAATTATGGAGAATATTATGCGCCGTATTGCAATTGTTGGAGCAGGACAGTCTGGTTTACAGCTTGGTTTGGGGTTATTAGATACAGGCTATGACGTAACCATGATCACCAACCGAACTGCCGATGAAATCCGTCAAGGTAAAGTCATGTCAAGCCAGTGTATGTTTCATACCGCTTTACAAACTGAACGTGACTTAGGTTTAAATTTTTGGGAAGAGCAATGTCCAGCAGTAGAAGGCATTGGGCTGGCTTTAGTTAACCCTGAAAATGGTGATAAAGCATTTGAATGGAGTGCTCGTCTTGAGCGCTACGCTCAATCGGTCGATCAACGCGTCAAAATGCCATATTGGATGGAAGAATTTGAACGCCGTGGTGGTCAATTAGTAATTCAGGATGTGGGAATAGCAGAGTTAGAACAACTCGCAAACGACTACGAGCTTGTATTACTCGCGGCTGGTAAAGGTGAAGTCGTTAAACAGTTTGAGCGTGATGATGCACGTAGTGTTTTCGATAAACCGCAGCGCGCTTTAGCATTGACCTATGTCAAAAACATGAAACCAATTTCACCTTATTCACGTGTGACTTTTAATATTATTCCCGAAGTTGGCGAATACTTTTCATTTCCAGCACTTACCGTGAATGGGCCTTGCGACATTATGGTGTTTGAAGGTATTCCAAATGGGCCAATGGACTGCTGGCAAGATGTGAAAACACCAGAACAGCATATGCAATGCAGTTTGGGCTTACTCAAGAAATTTGTGCCTTGGGAATATGAACGCTGCGCAAATGTTGAGTTAACCGATGCAGGCGGATATTTGGCTGGACGTTTCCCACCGACCGTACGTAAACCCGTTTTGACATTACCTTCTGGCAAGAAAATTTTTGGGATGGCAGATGCCTTGGTGGTGAATGATCCGATTACAGGTCAGGGCTCAAACAATGCTGCCAAATGTAGCAAAATCTATTTCGATGCCATTTTAGCCAATGATAATCAAGGTTTTAATGAACAATGGATGGTTCAAACCTTTGAGCGTTATTGGGCCTATGCAGAAAAAGTCGTGGCTTGGACCAATAGCCTATTAGTACCACCACAGCCTCATGTTGTTGAACTATTAGCTGCTGCAAGCCGAAACCAAAGCATTTCTTCAATTATGGCCAATAACTTTGATGATCCGCGCGCTTTTGCTCCTTGGTGGTTTGACGCAAATCAGGCTCAAGCATTCTTGGCCTCAAAAACCGCAGCAAAAGTGGCTTAAGGGCAAAACAGCAAAGGGAGATTTAAAAATGGACACAATTGAAACTTTAGCTTTACAAGCAATTAATGCTGAAAATCCAAGAGAAATTCGTAATTTGCTTGGACAATTTGCAACGGGCGTTACTGTGATTACCACACGTGGTAAAGATGGCCGGAAAATAGGTATGACCGCCAACTCTTTTTCTTCACTGTCTTTAGATCCGCCATTAATTTTGTGGAGTCTTTCAAAAACAGCGCCAAGTTTGTCTGATTTTGTAGAAGCTGAATATTTTGCCATTCACATGTTGGCACAGGAGCATCATCAACTTTCGGGACATTTCGCTCGAGGTGCTGAAGACAAGTTTGCCGGCATTGCACATCAGCAATGCAATGCAGGTGTTCCAATTTTGACCGATGCACTCGCAACCTTGGTTTGCCGCAATGTAAATCAGTATGAAGGGGGAGATCACCTGATTTTTATTGGTCAAATTGAACAATACCAACAACGCCAAGGTGAACCATTGGTATTCCACGCAGGAAAGTATCGGATTGCCGCAGAGCATCCAGAATTAGCACATTAATTCACCACAATCACGATCAATCCGGTCGTGATTTTTTTATAGGAAATAAGAAGATGAAAAGCACTTTAATTAAACATGGTTTTTTAGCAGGGACATTGTTGGGTTTGCCATTGGTTACACATGCCTATGATTTACCGACCGTAAACTTAGGTATGACCAGCTTTCTCGATGGCGGCTTACCCGCAGGGCCCGGTTGGTATGCTCAAACCTATTTTCAAAATTATGATAGCAATAAATTGGTCGATGCCAATGGACAAAAACTCGGTTTACCTAAAACTGATTTAAATTATCAAGTACTGGTTGAACAGATTAGTTATTTATCGAATGTCCGAGTAAAAGATAAAGCCAGTCTAGGTATGAATTTTTTAATTCCTTTTGTCAGCAAAATGGACATGGATGATGGCTCGAATAATGCTGCTATTAAGGCCCAAAGTGGCTTTGGGGATATCATGATTGGACCTTTTATTCAGTTCGATCCAGTTATGGGGGCACAAGGGCCGAAGTTTGTACATCGTTTTGAGTTTCAGGTGAATTTACCTACTGGCGAATACGATCAACAAAAAGATATTAACCCAAGTAATAACGCTGTTTCATTTGATCCTTATTGGGCTGCAACGTATTGGTTTAATCCCAAGTGGACAGCTTCAACGCGTATCCATTATCTCTATAACTTTAAAAATGATGACCCAAGCTATGCATTTGCTGGAGCAAATGATATGAAAGCTGGTCAAGCGATTCATGCAAACTTTGCAACAGACTATGCCATTACCGAACAATTCCGCTTAGGACTAAATGGTTATTGGCTAAAACAAGTCACTGACACTGAAGTTGATGGTGAAAAAGTCAAAGGTAGACGTGAGCAAGTCTGGGCAATTGGTCCTGGTGCGATGTATAGTTTTTCTAAAAATGATCACTTGGTTGCAAATGCTTATTTTGAGCAAGATGCTGAAAACCGCCCAGAGGGAACACGACTGCAAGTTCGCTATGTTCACCATTTCTAATCTATAAACAATTTATAAAAAAGCCTTTTATATCAATAAATATAAAAGGCTTACTCTATTTTTTTTTAAGAAAAAATTGAAGTAATTAAGCCTGCACCTTCACTCTGTCCAGATCGGCGAGTAGACGAAGGTAACTCACCATAACGACGTTTGTACTCTTGAGAAAAACGGCCTAAATGAGTAAATCCCCATTTAAACGCAACGTCTGTGACAGAGAGATTTTCATTATGCATGAGCTCTAAATGAGCTTGTTCAAAGCGTAATTCTTTAAGATAAGACATTGGGGTAGTCCCCAAATAATTTTTAAAGCCAGTAAATAGTGTTCTCACACTCACGCCCGCATGTTCAGCTAAAATTTCGACGTTAAGTGGTTCATGTAAATGTTCTTTAATATAGGCTTCTGTACGCTTCACGAAATAAGGTGAGACGGTTTTTTCTTTATAATGATCAATTTTATGTAATGCATTATTGGGTTGACCATAAATAAGTGCATTAAATAGATTTGACTCAAATTGTTTAAAGGCTAAAGGGTGATGGAGTGGATGTTGATCACATGCTAAAGCGTCCATCAATGTTCTAACGAGCTGTAAAAAGTAGGCTCCACTTTGTGTAGCAAAGTCTAATTTAGGATCAAAAACGAGTAAGTTATTGTCTGAATCAGTAATGTGCTGACGGCAATGGTAAGTAAAATCATCCTTTGAAACTTTTAGAATGAGCTGGGGTGAGTTCGCGTGCCAGCGCATACGTAAAGATTGCTGAGGAGAAATAAGAGAAGCGACTTGAGAATAAGAAATAAACTTTTGTGAACCAAACTCGATTTCTGCATAGCCCTGAGTTGGAATTTGAATTAAGTAAAAGTTATCAAGGTGATCTGGTTCAATAATGACATCAGCGCCATATTCCAAACGACTAATAGACAATGCACCTGTTTTAACATGGTGCATGATTGCACTGAAATCTCGCTTCTGCTGAGAGATTTTAAGATCATGTGGTTTAAAAATTTGACCTACATTTCGGCAGGTTTCACTTAAATCGTGATGATCAAACACCAAATTATGATTGGTAAAGATAGACTCATTTTGAAAATGACGCCCACTGAGTTCGGGGGAGTTGGCTTGGTTCATATATATCCCTTTTGGCTCACTCCTGTATTTACTGTGCAAAATATGTAAATCATAGCTTTGCAACACGTAAATACGGCACTTAAAAAATTAAGTTACTCACAAATTACAATGAGATATAAGCAAAATACAGACCAATTTAACCGCTAATTAATGTGATTTTCTCAAATTTTAAGTCGGATTTTGTCCATCAATTTAATACATTTGAGAAATAGAATAGGGGAATATAAAAGGTGCTATAAGTTAATCTCATCATGATCTTATTCCTTAAGATCTATCAAAATTTATAGCAAATCCGAGCGAATTGGTCAATTTATTTTATCGGAATCTTTTATTTTATATTATTGATATATAATAGTTTTTAATTCAAAAACAAAAATTCAATATACCCCTTATAAGAGTATATTGAATCATTTCAGGTTTAGTGGTTTTAAGCTATTTATACTTTTAACGTGATGTATTGCTCTGTAAAAACTTCTCACTATAAATACGATAGTTTTGCAAAGCTTGTTCATCTAACCAATTTTTAACAGCTTCAATCATTGGTGGTGGGCCACATAAATACATATCAAAAGCCTGTTCAGCCAGTTGATCTTTATTTAAGTGCTCGTGAATATAACCCGCTTTACCTTGCCAAGTTTCTGTTGCTTTAGTCACAATCGGGTGATAACTAAAGTTTGGTAGCTGTTCTGCATAGGCATGTAAACGCTGTTGTTCGCACAAGTCGGTTTCATTATTTACGCCGTAATACAACTGAACAGCAGGTGAGTTAGGCTGCTCAACCAAGTTATCTAACATTCCCAAGAAAGCCGATAACCCTGTTCCACCAGCTACAAAAACGAGTGGTCGCTGTACTTCGCGTAAATAGAAACTACCCAGAGGTGCTTCAATGAGCAGGGTTTGTCCAACTTTACAGCGATCACGCAAGTAATTGCTCATCACACCGTCTGGCAAAAGACGAATTAAAAACTGTAATTGATTGGTTGCATTTGGTCTATTTGCAAAAGAATAAGAACGCCAGTCGTCAGTATCTGGAATTTGCAAACGAGCATATTGACCCGGTAAAAACTGAAGTTGTGCAGTATGACTGCTCGCATCAAGATGCAAAATTGCTGTTGTTTCAGAAACCAACTCAACCGCAGTTACTTTGGTTTCAATTTTTAAAGTATCACCAGCGTTACAAATAGCAGAATCATGATCAAAATAAAAAGCTGCATCTGATTTTACACGCGTCTGGCAAGCTAACATTTTACGCTCAGCCAAATCACGCTCACTTAATGCATCTTCATCAACATATTCTTGTTCATAAATTCCGGTTTCACATTGTCCCTGACAAGTACCACAAACACCTTCGCGGCAGTCTAGCGGCAGGTTAATTCCTTGGCGAACTGCTGCATCAAGCAGCAATTCGTCGTTATTTACCGAAATGAAAAAGGTTTTGCCATCGGCAAAGTTAAGTGCAACTGAATGTCCCATTTTCATTCCCCTTAAACGTGATAGAAGTCTAAAACGGAATCAATTTTGTCATTCAGCAAAATGCTGTGTTGACGACGAATACGGAAACCATCTGCGGTTTGACGTAAAAGATAAGTCGCGTGTCCGTAAAAACAGCCTTCTAAGCCTTGACGGTTATAAAGCGTTTGCCATGCAACTTTTGCTTCAATTAATCCATCATCTAGTGTTTTAACTCGAATGTTGTTTATGCTGTGCAAAGTACGTGGTAATGGTGTTGCAGATGCCGCTTTTCCGGTACGAATACGGAATACACGATCTTCAAGCCCTGTACGGTCTGCATAATAAATATAAGACAAACCCTGATTTGGATCTTGAACATAGTTATGATCATCAATCCACTGTGGAATATGATATTCACTATCTTCATCGTAAAGCTCTAGGTAGGCATCCCAGTCATAAGCATCGCAAAGCTCTGCCTTTTTGTACAAAAACTGAGATACAGCAAAATGTAGTTCTTGTGACATGGTTACACCTCATCCATTACGGCATTGTTTTCAAAAGTAATATCTTGCATTTTCAATGCTTTCTTGTTTAAGCCGTCGAGCATGAGACGTTGCCAGTGTCCATGCTGATTTACATAGAGTCCTTCATGGGTAAACTCACGGCCAGTAATGACAGGTTGAATGCCTAAATCTTGTGAGTTTTTGGTCGTGCCATATTCCCAAGACTGACAACCGCGAGAAATATCGCTCCAACGTTCAAGTCGTGCCTGAAAACCTTTTTGTTGTTCACGGAATTCAACTAGATCATCTGGTGTACCAAGACCCGACACATTAAAGAAATCTTCAAACTGGCGAATACGGTTACGGCGTGCTTCCGCAGATTCGCCTTTAACCCCAATACATTGGCTGATGACTTCGGTTTTATTCCATGCCACAGGACGAACAATACGAAGCTGTGAACTAATCTGGTCCATAAAGAATAGGCTAGGGTACAAGTTCAAATTTCTTAAACGATGCATTGCCCATTCAGCATATTTTTCGCCATATTTTTCGACCATATATGGCATAACTGTGCTGTAACCTGGACGCACTGTTGGGTTTGGCATATCACTAAATAAAACACTGTGACCATTTTTAAAACTAAACCAGCCATCGTCAGTTTTTGAGTCACCGGCACCTAACTTGCTATAGTCAAGCGTATCAAGTTCTTCACCTTTTGATGCATTGACTTGCTGACGGTGTTGAACTGTAGAGACATAGTTATAGTGAACAGTGCTGACATGATAGCCATCTAAGCCATTTTCATTTTGTAGCTTCCAGTTACCCGCAAAGGTATAAGATGACTTGCCTTGTAGCACTTCGAGTTCACCTGTTGGTGATTGGTTGACCATTAAATCAAGGAACAGTTTGGCATCGCCTAAAAAGTCTTCTAGAGAATCTGTTGCTTGAGTATCAAGGCTTACAAATACAAATCCACGATAGCTGGCAATACGGCCTTGTTTTAAACCACGGCTTGATTTATCAAAATCTTCACAATATTCGCTTGGGGCTTTGACTTTAACCAAGCGCCCATCTGACTTATAGCACCATGCGTGGAATGGACAAGTAAATGTAGACTGATTGCCTTTAGCAACCCGTGTTAAGGTTGCGCCACGATGTTCACAAGCATTGACCATCGCGTGTAATTCGCCTTTACCATCACGGCTCACAATAATCGGCTGACGACCAATTTGGACTGTTAGGAAATCATGATTGTTTGGAATTTCACTTTCGTGACATGCATAAATCCAAACCTTTTCAAAAATAAGTTCCATTTCCAAGTCAAATAGTTCAGGCTCGGTAAACATATTACGTGCAATACGAAACACGCCATCGTTAGGACGGAAGTCGATACATCCATCTATAAAATCATTCCATTGTTTTAAATTAGATGAGGTCATTTGCTCAATCCTCCATTCATTCAGCTTTTAACTGATTGAACCGCGATTAAGCCATGGCCTCTATCCGTTTTTTCCAGATCTTTATCCACTTTGTGCAGATTTGATTTTTTAAATGAACTCTTTTTATGAAAGAGTAGAGATTTAAAATTGTATGTGTTTTAACCTATTAAAGTTCCTTATAATATTAATGAGCATAAAATGAAATTTTGTGAACTAAGCCCATGAAAGAAAAAAACTTAAAATTACAAATTAGAATTCTTTTAGAGCAGAATATTGCATTTGGTCCGGGTAAGGCAGACTTACTTGAAGCAATTGAAAGAACGGGGTCGATCTCACAAGCTGCAAAATCTATGGATATGAGCTACCGCCGTGCATGGCAATTGGTCGACACAATGAATCAGTGCTTTCAAACGGCTTTAGTGGAAACTCAAACGGGCGGAACACATGGTGGTGGGGCAGCCATCACAGCTCTGGGCCAAAAAGTCTTACAGCATTATCGGCAAATGGAAATTAATACTCGACAAGCTTTAGAACATGATTATCAAATCATGAGTAGCTATTTAAAAGGCTAAATGAAAACTTTCATAGTGACTCAATTTTTTAATGTGGTATAGCTTTTGCTTAATATAAATTGCACGCTGAAAAAGCACTGCTGCAATTTTCAGTTACACAGACAATGGCGTCTATTCTGCACGATCGTAAAAGATGGTCTGGAATAGACGTTTTTTATTGCGTATCTAAAAAAGTAGCTGGCATAAACGACTGATCTTTATGGTTATCTCTATGTGATTTTTGGCATAGGGATGACCATAAAACCAATTAAATTATTCACTAATATTTAAAGAAAATAAGTTTTATATAGTGCTCTTAAATGGTTAGCCTCACTACGGAATGCACCAAAATGAAGTTTTAAATACAAATTGCGCTATTTACCTTCATTCCGATCATTTATATTTGACGAATTATGCTTTTCATAATTTTTGTATGGCGCTATATTCTTGGGTATATATCGCTGCAAAAAACGACAATAAGGTAAGACATAATGGTAAGTGATAGAAAGATAAAAAAATTAGTTCTGGCTTATTCAGTCCTCAGCATAGGATTGATGTTTAATATTTCCGCTAAGGCTGAATCAGTTACTATTTATGCAGCAGCGAGTTTAACGAATGCGATTGGTGATTTGGAAAAAAATTATAAAAAACAAAATAATATAGAAATCAAAACTTCATATGCAGGCTCATCGACATTAGCGAAACAAATTGAAGCTGGGGCACCTGCAGATATTTTTATTTCAGCAGATATACAGTGGATGGATTATCTGCAAAACAAAAAACGAGTAGCCGCTAATGACCGTATAAATTTATTAGGCAATCGTTTGGTTCTAATTACTCCAAAAGGGCAGTCACTAAACGTAAAACTAGATAAAACCACCGATCCAAGCAAAGTGTTTATCGGAAAGATTTGTACAGGGGATACTAAAAGTGTACCTGTAGGCAAATATGCTAAACAAGCTTTTACCAATTTAGGTTGGTGGAGCCGTATTGAGCCAAAGTTAGTTGAAACAGAAGATGTTCGAGCTGCATTAAACTTTGTTGCGCGTGGTGAATGTCAGGTTGGGATTGTCTATGCAACTGATGCAGCGATTAGTAAAGACGTGAAAGTAGCTGGCGTATTTCCGGAAAATTTGCATTCGCCAATTACTTATCCTATAGGGATAATTAAAAAGAATCCGAACTCAACAAAGTTCTATCAATTTTTACAAAGCAACCAAGCTAAAGCCGTATTTAGAAAATATGGTTTTAGCGTGTTGGTTCCAGTTAAACCATGATGTTTTCTTTAACCCCAGAAGAGCTCAGCGTTCTGCAACTTTCTTGTAAGGTTGCAGCAAGTTGCCTTGTGATCAGTATTATTCCTGCGATTTGTGTGGGATGGTTTTTGGCGCGTAAAGAGTTTTGGGGTAAGTCATTCATTGAAACATTGGTATTTTTACCTTTGGTGTTACCGCCAGTTGTACCGGGTTATTTACTATTACAAGTTTTTGGGAGTCGCGGCTTTATTGGACAATATTTGGCACCGCTTGGAATTGATCTTGCATTTAACTGGAAAGGCGCCGTTCTTGCTTCTGCAGTGATGGGTTTCCCGCTATTGGTTCAATCTATTCGTCTAGCGATTGAACTGGTCGATCAGCGTTTAGAAATGGCAGCAAAAACATTAGGTGCCTCATCTTTAGGGGCTTTTTTTCATGTCACATTGCCTCTTGCCAGCAGTGGTATTTTAATTGGTGCTATTTTATGTTTTTGTCGCAGTTTAGGTGAGTTTGGGGCTACCATTACCTTTGTGGGTAATATTTCAAATGAAACACGTACTTTGCCTCTAGCCATGTATAGCCTAATGCAACAACCCGATACCGAGACCGCTATTCAAAGGCTTATTGTTTTGTCGCTAAGCGTGGCTTTTTTAGCGTTATGGTTTGCACAGTGGTTTCATCGTTATCAAAAGAAGCGTTTAGGACGGTGAGATTATGTTGATTGAATGCCGTTTTCAGCTACAAATGGGTCAATTTCATATTGAACCTAGTTTCCAGTCAGATGCTTCTGTTATTGGCTTATTCGGTGCCTCTGGGGCAGGTAAAACATCAATTCTACATGCCATTGCAGGATTAAATACACCACGCAGTGGAGTCATTAAAATACAGGATCAAACATGGTTTGATTCAAATCAGAAAATTAATTTGAGCACGCAAAAGCGACATGTTGGTTTGGTTTTTCAAGATGCTCAGCTTTTTCCGCATAAAACGGTAAAGCAAAATTTATTATTTGGTCTTAAACATCTATCCCAACAAGAACGTCACTTTGAAGCAGATTATATTATTGAATTATTAAAGTTAGAGCATTTATTACAACGTATGCCGATTAAACTCTCTGGAGGGGAAAAACAGCGCGTAGCTCTAGGACGAGCATTGTTATATTCACCTAAGCTATTACTGCTTGATGAGCCTTTATCAGCACTTGATGCGAACCATAAAGCTGAAATTATTCCTTTTTTTCAAAAGGTAAAACAGGAAATAAAAATTCCGATGATTTATGTGAGTCATGATATTCAAGAAATTAAACAACTGACCGAAACAATATGGGTTTTATAATTTTTCATATTCCACACATTATTTCAGTCTGGTTAATTCAAGGTTGTTAGCTAGCCCATAAACTGCCTGTTGGAGCAGATTTTAGGCGATCTTGGGCTTGTTGATAAAAACGCCAGAAAGCGAAAGCAAAAATGATAGCTAAGAAATCAACCACTAAGATTTCTCCGCCATGTACCCATAAGCCACTTTGAGGAATGAAATAGGCCACAAAAGAGGTTAGTGGAATTGCGAATAACACAAAAACTAAGGTTAAGAGTAATTGTGGTAAAGCTTTTGCATAGCCAATCACAAAGGTATAAATCAAACTCAGTAGGAAAATCGCATAATAACCATACATAAAGAGGTGATTCATACTTTCAATATTGAAAGCAGCGAAAAGCCAACGACTGGCTAACATTGTGCCCACGACTGCTAAAACACATCCTAAACATGCGCCTATCGTTAAGTTCGCAAGGAACACTACATCTTTACGTTGAACAGGAACTGGATCTTCAGCACGCTTTTGCTTACGTGCACGAGTTTCAACCCAAAGGATGTTACCTGTATAAAACAAGAAAGCGCCACCAACACCTAAAACAAAATAAATCCAGCGTACGCCCGTACCGCCAAAACTTCCAAAATGTAGACTAAACATGGCGTTGATTAACTTATTCCCAGCATCAGTCTTTGTGTTAATGCCTTTATGATTAAAGTGCTCAACTGCATATGGGTTCATACGCATAAAGTCATGATTCGCACCGCGCAACATCTGATCTGCGCTATAGAGAGCAATACGTGCATTGGCTTTTTCAGGCTTATCTAGACCACTGAACTGGATATAGTCGACTGAATATTCAGGTGCTACTTTTTTAGTTTGAGCTAATATTTGCTGAACATCGATTTGTGTTTGTTTAGGCTGAATAAGTGCAGGCGCAGAGCGCTGAAAAACAGGCTGTCCTTTGAGTGCAAGTTGTCCAATCGCATCATAAAAAAAGTCATGAAAAGCAAAGACAATAACGCTAATACTAATAATGATGTGGAAAGGTAAGCTGGTAATTCCAATCACGTTATGCGCATCTAACCAAAATCGCTTTTTATTTTTACCAGGGCGAATAACAAAGTAATCTTTTACCAAGGTTGGTAAAAGTATGATCACTCCTGAAAGCAGGGCAAGAAAATATAAAATTGAAACCACGCCCATCACATAGAGACCTAATCCGTGATGACCTGCCATGCCCGGTATGCCTGCTGTTTCATGTAACTGTTCGATTAGCCAGCCAGCTTTAGATAGGTTTTCTTGAGCAACGATTAACTGACCTTTTTCATCTAAGCTTGCCATCCACGTAGATTGAGCAGCATTAAAGCCTTCTCCACGTTCATGTTCACTCCACGTAATGGGCGCATAGTGAAATTCATTAGACGATAAATTTAGTGTGAAATTCTTTTGCGCAGCAGGATAGGCTGTCTGTACTTTTTGAATGAGTTCATTATATTGATCGGGTGAGACTTTCGGTAAAACTTGCTGTGTTGGGGTAGCCCACTTACTAATATGGTGCTGAAACATGCTGAGCCCACCAGCAAAGAAACAGATAAAAAGCAAAATCCCTGCACATACACCCACCCAAGTATGCATGCTTTTTGCTAATTTCATGATGTCTGAACGTACTTTCATGTTTAACCCCGTAATACAAAAATACAGCTATACGCTAGGGTATTGGCAATCAATAAATAGATAAGCGCTTTTCGCCCAGATGTAAAAAAATAACTGCCAAACATAATAGGCATCCAACACCACGGAACGCTCCACATCCCCAATTGCACCAATAAATCCATAGCTATATAAGGTTGGCCTAATAAAACAATCAAATTACCAATCGC
The DNA here is from genome assembly GCF_000399685.1 of Acinetobacter pittii ANC 4050. Taxonomy (GTDB): domain Bacteria; phylum Pseudomonadota; class Gammaproteobacteria; order Pseudomonadales; family Moraxellaceae; genus Acinetobacter; species Acinetobacter pittii_E. Next base: position 1,099,826 of record NZ_KB976987.1, on the reverse strand, counting down.
GATAGAAAGACTTAGACCAAAAACACCACCAGCAAAAGTTTTACTCCACCAGTCTGGCTGGATAGGAGACTGAATTTTAGCTTTCATGAGACCAGTTTCCGTTTAAAAAGCGCCATAAAGGGAAGAAACGACCACGCAAAAATGATGAGCATGAACCAGCAAAAAGCGGCAACTACTTTTGGTAAGCTTGCAAAGAGCGTAATAAATCCAATGCCTAATAGCACTAGACCTAAATACTTAAAGAAATTAGGAAGATGTTGAGACAACAGATTCTGGTTGCTATGACTACAATAGATACTGACCGCTCCTAACAGGGTCAAAAAAAGTCCTATAAGTTTCATAATCGATGTTTATAAGTAAATTAAAGTCAAAATTTACCCAACAGTATAAGTAAATAATAATTATTATCAAATGATAAATATAATTATTTATAGATTTGCAGTATGTAAGTTAATATAGAAGATAACTCATTAAAAATATTTATTTTGAAGCCGAATCCAGTGAGTCATTATCTATACATTCCTGAACCACTCAGTAAATCAATTTATGAAATTTCGCACCCTATTTTTTTTACATCCGAGCTATTTTGTTATGGTCTAGATTTATCAAAAACGCATCATTTGCATATAGACCAGCAATTAGAGCATCCCCTAAAAATTGCTCAAGCACATCCAAAACGTCAACAAGAATACCTTTGTGGGAGAGTATTGGCTCAGGCTGTTTTAAGTCATCATTTTGGTTTAGATCAGTCAATAACCTCGATGCACGAACATTTACCCATCTGGCCATCCCATGTTTTGGGGAGTATTAGTCATTCACAAAATAAGTTAATTGTTGCGTTATCTAACAACGCGAATTATTTGGGAATTGATATTGAACACTGGGTGACCTCAGAATTTGCTCAAGAAAGTGCACATCTTGTTTTAACACCATCTGAGTTTGATTTATGGAAAAATAAAGCGGTTGAGTTTTTTGATTTTGCCTGTTATGTGAGTTTAATTTTTTCTATAAAAGAAAGTCTATATAAAGCGGTTTATCCCACTGCAAAGCAATATATTGATTTTTTAGAAGCATCTATAGTTGATATTAATTTTGAAAATCAAACATTAATGCTAACTTTTTTGCCAGAAATTCAGCAGCGCTATCAACTCTTAGAATACTATGACGGTGGCTGGACCATAGAACAAGACCATATTATGACTTGGGTTTTTCAGGCACGTCATTCTGCTTAAAGCAAAAGAAGGCAACGAATTGCCTTCTTTTTTATTTAGAGATTAATTTTCTTATAACTTAGGATCTTGGAATCCTGTTTCCCGCATATCTTGAGAGTTGAATAAGAACATAAAACCGACTGCAAAGCTTAATATGCCAAAGAAGAGGATACTTCCGGATATTGGTAAGAACCGAGTTAAAAGACCTAAAGTTGTGGTGGCAATCGAATCGCCTAACGCATCTTGTGCAAGCCAGATTGAATTAATACGTCCTAAATATTCATCAGGCGTATGTCCTTGCACAATGCTGTATTGAAGCAAATTGGCAATCGACATCAAATATCCAAATACACATAAAATGGGCAAAGTCACGATTAACCACGGTGAAAGTCCAATCATAATCATGCAGCTAAAAACACCTAAACATGTATAGAGCATGACCAAGCCGGGTCTGAGTAAACGTGTTGTCCAGCCACTGAGTAAAGCTCCTAAAGTCGAGCCTAAAGGCACTGCCGTATACATAAGCCCGAGTTCGAACGCACCGCCGTGAAAAATTTCATCTGCCATTTGCGGAAAAATAATTCGAATAGCACTGCTGAAACTAAGCAATGTGCCAATTAAAATCGTGCTACCGACTACTTTATTTTTAAAAACGAATTTAAAACCTTGAACTAATTGGCGAAGAGGGCTCTCGCCATTTGATACATGTTGCGGTTTAAGCGCAGGTAGTCCCATTAATAAAAACACAGTGAGTAAAGTACCTACGGTTGAGACCCAATACACGGTCGCAACACCGCTAGCAGCAATTAATATACCGCCGATTGCCGGTGAAATAACGGTTGCAAGCCGTACGGATACCATACTGATTGCACGGGCTTGTACGATATTTTCACGCCCTACAATCACAGGCATGATTGCCATCATTGCGGTTACACCGAGTGCACCAAAGAAACCATCCCATGCGGATAGAAAATAAATGGCATAGAGCGAAGGGTGCTCAAACATGGCATTGATGGCGAGACCAGCAAAACCTAAACCACACACACCACGTGCCAATAAAATTAGCCATTTTCGGTCTTTGCGATCTGACAGCAAACCACCAAGTAACAGGCCAATAAACATGGCAATGCCTTCAAAAGCCATTGCAACTGCAACATTTAACGAACTACCCGTAATGTCATAGACTTGTTTTGGAATAGCCACAACCAACATGCCAATGGTTAACAATGACAATGTACGGGCAATAAATACATGTCGGAAATGAGTATTACGTTTTAAAAGACTAAAATCGGTCAATACAGATTTGAAGCTCATGGCGTGTGCTCCTCTAAACCGCGCGCCTGACAAATCATGCGGTTTAAAATCGGACCAAGTGTTTCAAGCTGCTGTGGAGACAATATATCGGTATGGTCCGCTTCGCTGAGTCGAACAATATTGAGTTTTTTAACTAAAGGTGACCATTGTTGTTCTGGTTGGATATACGGCAGCAAGTCTTTTTCAGCGACAACTAAGTGTAGTTCACCATCAAAGTGCGGCATTTTATACGGTTTTAATAAACGGACGGCATCACGGTAGTTCGCGAAAATATCTTCTTGTAAACGACGGGTTTCTACACTTAATGCCGTATCTGCATCGGCTAAAATATCATTGAAGAATTGAAGCTGTTCTTGTTCAGCTTCAGCATTCATTTCCTCTACCGATAAATCTAACCACTGATGAATTTCAGCAGGATAAGTGTCTAATAAGCCGAGAAAATCAACTTTTTCACCTTGTTCAGTTAACTTCGCTGCAACGGCATAAGCCACAGTGCCGCCAAGTGAATAACCTAGTAACGTATAAGGTCCTGTTGGTTGTTGCTTACGAATAATCTCAAGTTGTTTTTCAACCAGTTCGTCCATATCAGCGCTATTTGCCAATAGGCCTTCAGGTCGAGGAGACTGCAACCCAATAATGGGTAATTCAGAGTGTAGATAACGATTCAGCACTGTATATTGCCATGCCGAACCAGAACCCGGGTAGAAACAGAACAATGGATGCCCAGAACCTGTACGGATTGGTAAAATAGGCTGCATGCCAGTTTGTTCAACTTCTGCCAAACGTTCTTGTGTAAGAAGTAAAGCTGCTAAACGTTGAATCGTGACATGACTCATCAACTGGCCAATTGGAATAGTCCGCTTAAATACTTTTCGGATTTCAATTGCAAGTTTCATTACCAAAATGGAATGTCCACCAATAGCAAAGAAGTCTTCGTTCACACCAATATTTTGATCGGTGTTTAAAACTTGCTGGAAAATACGTGTCAGTTCATGCTCAAAAGCACTAGTGGCGTACTGTTTTTCTATATTTGAAAGATCAAGCTGTGGTTGTGGCAGTGCTTTACGGTCCAGCTTCCCATTATGACTTAATGGGAATTTCTCAACTAGCATATAGTGTGTAGGCACCATATAAGTTGGAAGCTGTTTCGCCAATTGTTTCTTTAACTGGTCGATGTCCACAGGTGCAGTTGTTTGCAAGTAAGCGACCAATTGAACATCTGCTTTATTTTGCTCAGAAGAGATAGGATGTACAACCGCATCAAGACCACTGAGTAAGCGTAATTGCTGTTCAATTTCACCCAGTTCAATACGTTGACCCCGTATTTTTAACTGGTCATCAGCACGGCCCACATATTGAATACTGCCGTCTGCATGCCAACGGGCAATATCACCAGTACGATACATGCGTTGACCTGCTGTAAATGGATTTGCCACAAAACGTGATGCGGTTAAGTCCGGCCGATGTAAATAACCCATGGCAAGTTGATGACCAGCTAAATAAAGCTCACCGTCCACTCCAACAGGAACAGGGCGTAAGTATTGATCTAAAATATAAAGCTGGGTATTCCAGACTGGATAACCAATTGCGACGCTACTTTCTTCAGGGTGTAAACCTAGTGTTGCATCCATATGACTCACATCTACGGCCGCTTCTGTTGGGCCATATAAGTTATGTAGCTCACAGCTAAAGTGCTCGGTAAATGATTTTGCTAGAGCTGTTGGTAATGCCTCACCACTACAGAACACTCGGCGAATTGGTAAACTTTGACGCTGAGCAGATGACAAAATTTCGGTAGCAGCATTTTCAAAAACAGCCAACATTGACGGTACAAAATGTAATGTTGTTACCTGATATTTTTGAATGAGACTTAATAATGCCAATGGGTCACGGTGTGCATCCACAGGAGCCATAACCAATCTTGCACCCACTAAGTATGACCAGAAAAACTCCCATACTGAAACATCAAAAGTACATGGCGTTTTTTGCAAAATCGTATCGTTGGCTGACAGCGGATACTCTGATTGCATCCATAAAATACGGTTCACAATGGCTTGGTGAGAAACCATGACACCTTTTGGCTGGCCTGTTGTACCCGATGTATAGATTAAATATGCCGGGTGCTGTGGGGTAATAACTGTCGTTTTATAGCTACTTAAATCAACCTTGGTTTCATCAAATAATTCATTAAAAGCAAAGGTAGCTATTGATGGGTGAACAATAGCTGCTAAATCTTTTTGTTCACCAATCACAAGTTTAGATTTAGCATCTTGCAACATAAATTTGATGCGTTCAGACGGATGTTGTAAATCAATAGGTAAATAAGCTGCACCTGCTTCAATCACCGCTAAAATCGCAATACTCAATTTGACTGATCTTGGGAGGGCAACCGCAACAATATCTCCCGCCTGTACGCCCGTTCTTTGCAATTGCTGTGCTAATGCACAAACTTGCAAACGCACTTCACTGAAACTGAGCTGATGATTTTCATCAGATAACGCCGTTTGTTCAGGCGTAATTCGAGCTTGTTCTCTGAGTAATTGCTGTAACGTGCTTTGGCGAACATAGTATTGAGTTTGATTTGTTTTCTGGACTAAATCGTGTTCTTCAGCCAGCTGTAAGCGATAATGACTTAGAGACGTCTCTGGTTCATTTAGTGCAATTTCAATCAATTGAACCATTCGCTCTAAGAAATGTTCTGGCTGATCAATTACACCACGCTGTTCGAGCAATAACTCAATTTGATGATCAGGAATAACCAACAAAGCAAGCGGGTAATGGCTATAACCGCGATTTGTAAGTTTGGAAATAGCAGCATCACCAAGTTTTTGCTGTAAATACTGGTTATCTGGGTAGTTTTCTACGACTAACAAACTATCGAAAAGATTGCCCTGAGCTATCAATTGCTGAATTGTACTTAGTCCTAAACCATCATGTTCTAAATGTTCAACATGCAATTGCTGTAACTGAGGCAATTGTTCCCAAAGTGTTTGTTGCATGTTGAGTTTTACACGCACCGGAATCGTATTTAAAAACAATCCAATCTGCTGCTCTAAACCATTGATAGGTGCCGAACGCCCCGAAACAGGAGTACCAAACACAATATCTTCACGATGAGCATAAATATTTAAAGTCATTGCCCAAATCATTTGCATGAAGACATTGAGCGTGATGCCTTGTTGGCGTAATTTATGTTGAAGTTTTGCACCCAACTCGGCACTTAAACGATAGGAAGTTTCCTGTACAGCTTGCTGTGGTTGATTAAATAAAATAAGTGGTTGTAAATCAGCTAAATCACGTTGCCATATCGCTTTTGACGTTTCATGATCACGCCCAGATAAAGCTTTAATCACCGTTTCATAACTATGTTCAAGCACTGGCAGTGGTTGGTTCGTTTGCTGATAGGCTTTAATAAAGTCTTGTAAAAACAGTGGAGTTGACCAACCATCTGTTAAAAGATGATGCACCATAATCAATAATTCGGATTGTTCAGGAGCATGTTGAATTAAGGTTGCCCGAATTAAGCCATAGGGTTGGTCAAGGTGAATCGGTTGCTGTAATGCCTCTTGAATAGTTTGCTCAAGCAGATCGCGAGTGACTGAGCAAAACTGAACTGGCCAAGCTTGAGTAGGGTGTAATGAATAGATAAAAACAGGTTCTTCAGCTAATTCGCTATCAAAATGTCCACCTAATTGAGGATGACGTTTTAATACGGTAATCAATGCTTGCTGTAGGCGTACCGGATCAATTTCTCCATTTAAACTAAGCCGAGTAAAGGCATTATAATTTGATTGATTTTCTACTTGAGATAAGAATAACATGCCTTTTTGCAAAGGAAGCAAAGGCAAAATCGTGCTGTTTTTTCCATATTTTTCTTGAACTTTTTGTTCTAGGTCCGCTGAAAATAACGGTTTTGAAACGGCCGCTTGTTGCTCATCTAAACGGGTAAGTTGCGGTGCTATAGCGGCGACTGTTTTAAATTGGAATACATCACTTGGTCTTACGCCGTAACCACGTTGGCGCAATTGAGTACAAAGCATAATAGCCGAAATACTATCGCCACCTGTCATAAAGAAGTCGTCATCAATCCCAATAGCGTCAAGCTTAAGAACAGATGCAGTAATTTGGCATAAAAGCTGTTGTTCAGGCGTTTCAGCCATTCGGCTATGGGTACGAATTTGAGGTTTCGGCAATGCTTTTTTATCGACTTTACCACTTACATTTCGTGGAAACTCAGACATAACAGTTAGGGCAGAAGGCACCATATATTCAGGTAAGTTTTGACGTAACTGACTTAAATATTGCTGACTTAATTGTTCACTGGTTTTTTCATCAAGTTCAATGTCTTTGACTACACAGTAACCAAGTAAACGATGACTGTTATTAATCGGTTCTGCAATCACGACTGCGCTTTCAACATTGGTTAAAATCGAAAGTGCATTTTCAACTTCACCAATCTCGACTCGATAACCACGAATTTTAATCTGGTCATCACAGCGCCCCATAAACTCAAGTTTACCCGCACTATTCCAGCGGACTAAATCACCCGTACGGTACATGCGCTGTCCATGTTCAAATGGATTCGCTACAAAGCGGGCAGCACTTAAGTCAGCGCGACCTAAATAACCATTGGCGATCCCAAAGCCAGAAATATACAGCTCACCAATGACGCCAGTCGGGCATCGTTGTAAATGACGATCTAATACATAGGCCTGTGTATTACCAATAGGGTTACCAATGACAGGGCGAGCGGTCTGTTTTAACTCTGCCCGGAAAGTATCAACTGTATATTCTGTTGGGCCATATAAGTTATGAGCAAAAAGCGCTGGCTGAGCATTGAGCTGTTGCCATAAGGCTAGAGGTGCAGCTTCACCACCAATCAAAATAAGACTTGGATGATGCTGATTTTCAAGAAATAAGCCGTTTGTCATCATTTGCGCACAAAAAGATGGCGGTAAATCCAGTGTATCGATTTGTCGTTGTTGAATTTCTTGCACTAAGCCAAATGCATCACGACGCATGTTTTCATCAAAAATATGTAGCTCTTGGCCCCATAACATCCAGAAAACTTGCAACCAAGATGAATCAAACGAGAAAGAGTGGGTATGCGCTGCACGTAACGGACGGTCAGGGAAACGCTCATTTACCGCTTCTAATACAGGCCAGTAAATGGTTGGTTTATGCGACAAAATGAGGTTGAGTAAAGAACCATGTGTGTTCATTACTCCTTTAGGGCGACCCGTACTTCCTGAGGTAAAAATTACATATGCAACATCTTGGAAATCAAATTTACGATTTTCGGCAGGAATATCACTCGCATCTTGCTTTCGAATTTGCGTTTGAACATCTTCATGATCAAGATATAACTGCTGAATATTTTGTGGTAGTTGCTGTGCAAGAGCTTGTGTAGTTAATACAAATAATGGATTTGCATCTTCACACATCATTTGCATACGATCGATTGGATAATCTAAATCGAGAGGTAAGAAACTCGCACCAGAATTGAGTACAGATAACATCACCACAACTGAGTCAATCGAACGAGGAATAGCTCCCGCAATCACAGTTTGCTTTTTGGCCCCATTTTCTTGTAAAAAACGAGTCAGTTGATTCACTTTTACTGCAAGCTCAGCAAAACTGAGATGCTGAAGGTTTGGACGTTCACCACTCACAATGGCGGTACGTTCAGGATATTTTTTCACTTGCTCATAAAAAATATCTAAAACATTATTATATTGTTCAGGATGACTAACACGCGGACCAATACCACTTTGGGTCAGGGCAGTAAGCTCTTGTGGTGTTGTAATATTAAAATTGCTACATGGCTGTTCTGGACGAATCAAGGCTTGTTCGAGCAATAACGTTAAGCGTTGACCGTGGTTAAATAGCTCATCTTGTGTATAACGCTGCGAATCTGCACGCAGTTCAATAATGAGTTCATGATCTTGAACAATAAAGGAAAACTCAAAATCATCAATTGGTCCTGTAGAAATATGGTGTGTTTTGACCTTTTCACCGTCTAAAACCAAGTCTTGATCAAAAGCTTTATAATTTAAAATAGGGCCGTACATTCGTTCATGAATATCGATACTATTTAAATCTCTTAAAATTTGTTCTGCATCGTATTTTTGATGCGAACGAATTTCTCGTAATTGCTCTTGTACGTGTTGAGCCAAGCTCACCCAACTGTCTTTTTCAGCAACTTTAAACTTCACAGGTAGGACATTTACCGTAGGTAAGGTTGAGCGAATCGCTTTTGAACCTAAACGGCGCATAAATGGAATACCGTTAACCAACTCGGCTTTATCAGTCATTTTGTAAATATAATGTAATGACAATGACATCATCATGTCATTTAAAGCCAACTTGGTTTGCGCAGCTAAAGCCTGAATTTGCTCTAAAATTCCTGTCGAAAAACGCAGCTGATGCTTAACAAATGTTGCTGTAGTTTTTGCCGCTAAATGATGAGTACTTAAACTAATTGGACTCGGTAAATCTTCACAGTAAGCTTTCCAGAAAGCTTGGTCTATTTTAAATTGATGACTATTTTCATAAGCCTGACGTTCCGAAATAACGTCATTCACACCAATGAACGGGGAAACCGAAAGATCTTTTCCTTCTTGTAATTGTTGATATAGCTCAACAATACGTTTGGTTAGGTTAATCATACTAAAGCCATCAAGCATGATGTGGTGATAACGTTGATACCAATACACTTTGTCGTGTGTCGTAAATAGCACCTGACGGAACAGTTGAGATTCACCAGCTTTAAGTGATTTAGCACATTGACGATCTGATGGCATCCAGTCCCATAAGCGTTGTTGAGCTTTTTTAGGCGTTAAATGACAAAAATCAAATTCTTCGATTTGAAACTGAACTTGATTATTAAGCTCAATAAATGGTTGAGACGGGTCAGATGAATATGAAGCAATGACCGTGTCGGCTTCATTTAAGCCGATTTGAATTGCTTTTTTAAATGTGGGGATGTCGACAGTTTTTGGTAGTTCCAAACAATGCGCAATGGTATATAAATCTTCAATTGAACTTAAATGATCGGCAAGGAAAATGCCGAGCTGAGTAGAGGCCAATTCAAAACGAGCGGGTTGTGAAAGGTCCGGAGTAAATTCATTGTTTAATGCCTGATTCATGACAATACTCCTTTATGCTTGTTGAAAGGGGTTAATCGCAACCCAGTGCTTTTCCACATATGCAATACACGAAGCCCGTGTATCCGGTCCATGCTGAACATCCCACCCCGATGGCACCTGATGTTGAGCAGGCCATAAACTGAACTCACCTTGTTGATTTTTTAAAACCTGAAAAGACAAACTTTCGTTATCGAAAGGATTAATATAGTTTTCCTGTAAGTTGCTCATGATATTGTTATCCTTGATGAAACAAATGGTTATAGTGAAAGAGTTTTTTGCAATGCCTTAAGCAAGTCGGTACGCCAGTTCACGGCATCATGTCCGCCTGAAAAACTGTGAAAGCTCACTTGATTGAATGATTGCAATTGTTGATAAAGCTGTAGGGCATCGTCCCGCATATCGGTTTCATACGTGCCGGCACTGATATAAATTTGAGTTGTTTTTGATAATGGATGAGATAGGTTTTGAAACAGTTCTAAAATATTCCCTTTATATTTTTGACCTAACGTACTGTTCGAAAAATCTGACCACCAATAAGATCCAGACTGTAAAATCAGAGAAGTAAAAATGGTCGGGAACAACAAGGCGCTATGTAAAGCACATAATCCACCTAAACTTTGACCACATAAGGTAATGTCTGTTTTAGAAATAAAGGAATATTCTTTTAGAAGCGTTTCAATAAGTTCATAAACCAACGCCTGACTAAATGCATCATGACAACCATAATCTCGTTGGCGTTGTTGACTATTTAAACTATGAACAAAAATATAAACTGCTGGGCGAATCTTATCTTCAACAGTTAAATGCTGAAGATCGGGAATAATCGAAAGCTCTCGGCTCCAGATTTGGCCATCAAGCAAAATGATGAGTGGCAAATCTTCTTGAGTTGATTGATGACTAATAAAAACGTCGACTAAATAGTCCTGCTGGCATAAGCGACTTGACCATTGAAATGTTTTTGTAATCGGGCAATCGGCTATTAAAGATTTTGTGTTTTCAAGTTGAATTTGGTTGATATATCGAGCCAGATATCCCGTGTAAAACCGATGTTGATTGAATGGATCAATTTGAGCATTCTGTTTAAGCTGGGTTTGCCACCATGCGCGTCGTGTTGCTGCACAATCTGTTTCTGGGGCCTCCTCACTAGATGTCACGACCACGTAACTACCAGCCCAAGCTAGAGGCAACTCTATTTCAAAAAAGTACACATCTGTCCCAGCTACGCGGCTAAAACGATTCCACTTTTGATAGATAGAAGGGCTTTGTGAATAGATATCGATATAAATAAAAAGGCTTTCTTTGAGTTCAGAACTACGCCAAATAAAGGTACATAGCGCTTTATTTTTTTGTAGGGTGACTAGCGGGCTACCTAGTTTTTTTACGGTATTCCACCAGACTTCACTCCCAACATTGAGTTGTTGAAATAGGGGATGTAAGGGTTGAGAAAATGGCTTCATTTTGAGTCCATCTCGACAAGAAAGCGCGGTCAAATTATCAGAATGATTATCATTAGTAAATGAAAACAATTATCATTATAATCAATAAAAAAAGATGAGTTTTATTAATATTTATTAGAAACAATAATTTAAGTTAGATTTATGGTTAATAAATAACTTGATTTAGATTGTAATCTTATGTTTGTTATTTATCGCACTTGATAATAATGATAATTATTTGCAATTATGTGGCGCAATTTAATATTCGAGTCAAACTGGAGTAAAACATGAGCTCTACCATCGTAGTCACAGGTGCTGCAAGAGGTATTGGAGCTGCTATTGCAAAAAAATTATTGCAGCAAGGGTATCAAGTCATCGGCATCGACCGACAGGAAAACCCAGAACAATGGGAAATTACTCAAAAGCTAGAAGAACGTGAAATTTCACGTTGGCAAGGCTTTCAGCAAGATATTACTGATCAAGAAACAACAGCAAAGCTCATTAACAATATTTTAAACAAATATAGCGTGACGGGTTTAGTGAATGCGGCGGGCGTTTTGATTATGCGTTCTATGCTTGAAGCAAAAACAGAAGACTGGCAAACACTTTTCGCAGTAAATGTCATGGCACCTATTGCGATTAGTCAACAAATGGCTAAGCATTTTTGTGAAAAAAAGCAGGGAAGTATTGTCACGATTAGCTCAAATAGTTCACGGATGCCACGTATACAACTTGGCATGTACGCAACTACAAAAGCTGCATTGAGCCATTACTGCCGTAATCTTGCGCTTGAAATTGCACCTCATCAAGTCAGGCTTAATATTGTTTCACCGGGCTCTACGCTAACTCAAATGCAGCAGCAGCTTTGGACCGATAATTCGCCTCCGCCTGCAGTACTCGATGGAGATTTAAGCCAATACCGTACAGGCATTCCCTTAAGGAAATTAGCCCAACCTGAAGATATTGCCAATACGGTAAGTTTTTTACTTTCTGATCAAGCTGCACAAATTACCATGCAAGAAATTGTGGTTGATGGAGGAGCCACTTTAGGTGTTTAAACATCCATTCATTACAACAAAATAACTGATAAGGAGTTGCGAGATGTCGGCACAGCATCCGTATTTTATCCAACGAGAAAATTTTACTGAAAGCCGCGTTGCACTAGCGCAAGAAATTTTAAATTGTGGAAATGACGCAGGTTTTATTTTTACCACGCCAGAATACACCATCAATAGTCATCAAAAATTACGAGATATTCAAGTCGCTAAAAATAGCCTTTTAAAAGATTGGTTAGATGAAGCGAGAACTCAATTACAGCATGCAATAAATGACGGTTATAAAGACGTCAAAATTATGGGTGGACTACCATTTTGCTCGGCAGCCGATGTCAATTTAATGCTCATGCAAAATGCAAAAATCTATCAGAAAGCACTCTATGCACAGTCTGATATTGATTTTGGTTTTTTATCTTTAGAAAAGGCGGATTATTTCCCTTTAGGTGAACATTACCAACAGCAAGTTGAGTATTTAGTTCAACAAATGCAAGCAAAAAAACTCGATAAAGCCGTACTTGCTCGTATTTTACAACTTGAATTTGAACAAAATATTCCTGTCTCGGACTTATTTTATAACTTAGCTAAGCATAATCCCGAAGGCTATAACTATGCAGTTGCGAGGCATCCTCAAAGTGAAGGGTGGTTTGTCGGTGCAAGCCCCGAACTCTTAATTGCAAAGCAAAATACAAAAATCTGGAGTAAACCGGTTGCCGGTACATTGGCTCGTGATGATGACCCAACCGTAGACCAAAACAATGCCAGAGCATTACTGGCTTCACAAAAAGATCAACGTGAACATGCACTCGTCATCGAAATGATTGCCGATGAGCTCACACCTTTTTGCAAGCAATTACAAGTACCAAAACAACCATCCCTCATTCGTACCAAACGCCTCTGGCACTTGGCATCCCATATCACCGGCGAACTTAAGAAAGCCAATACACATGTTTTTGACTTAATTGAACGCTTACACCCAACACCCGCAATTTGTGGAGAGCCTAGTCCAATTGCTAAAGAATTAATTCAGCAACTTGAACCATTCAACCGTGAATTATTTGCAGGAACCATGGGCTGGGCAGATGAACAAGGTAATGGTGAATGGTCGGTGACTGTTCGCTGTGCCCGAATTTATCAAAATATTGCCCGTTTATTTGCTGGTGCAGGGATTGTGGAAGCTTCTAGTCCGCAAGCTGAACATGCTGAAACTGCCGCTAAATTTCGTACTGTACTGGATGGATTCCAGATTTCACCCAATCAATTGCCAATACAAGGACCAAACACATGACAACACAGGTTTATCTGGATGGTGCCGTGCCATATCCAGCAGAATTTGCTAAGATTTACCGTAAAAAAGGTTATTGGCTTGGGCAAAACTTGAGTGATTTCTTGCGTGAAAGTGCTCAAAAATACCCAGAAAATATTGCTGTATATGATGGGGAAAAAGCCGTCAGTTACGCTCAGTTTGATCATTTAGTTGATTACTGTACCAGCCACTTATATCAACATGGACTAAGAGCGGGTGATAAAGCGGTTGTACAGATGCCGAATCACTATCAGTTCTATATTTTATTTTTTGCACTGATTCGGCTTGGTGCTTTACCTGTGATGTCTTTACCTGCACATCGCTATGCAGAACTCAGCAGTTTTTTTAAACAAACTCAAGCAAAAGCTTATTTCTGTGCTGATTTTGGAGCACAAAAATTTGACTACCGAGAACTTGCCGAAAAGCTTCAGCAAACTGCTCCTTGCTTACAACATGTATTTGTCCTTGGAAATGCCGGCAAATTTATAGCCATTCAAGATCTATTAAAAGAAACCAGTATTTTGGATACAGCGATTTCGCCTACTACGGCAGATCAGGTTGCTTTCTTACAACTTTCAGGTGGAAGTACTGGTGTTCCTAAACTGATTCCACGTACCCATGACGACTACTTATATAGCGTACGCGAAAGCGCAAAAATCTGCCGTCTCAATCAGTCATCACGCTTACTCATGGTTTTACCCGCGGCACATAACTTTTCAATGAGCTCGGCCGGTTCTTTAGGCATTTTTTATTCGGGCGGAGCTGTGGTTTTAGGAACTGATCCAAGTCCTGAAACTGCTTTTTCATTAATCAAGAAACACGGCGTAACCGATGCCTGTTTAGTTCCTGCTTTAGTCCGACCTTGGATGGATAAAGCAGCAAAAGATCAAGATCCAATATTATCGACTTTACGTTGTTTGCAAGTCGGAGGAGCACGTTTACCCAATGCCGTTGCCTCACGCCTAATTGATGAATTTCAAGTCAATCTACAACAAGTCTTTGGTATGGCTGAAGGACTGGTGAACTACACCCGTTTTGACATGACGAAAGAGCAAATCGTTCATACCCAAGGTTTAAAAATCTCACAAGATGATGAAATCTTGGTGCTGGATGATAACGATCAGCCAGTAGACGCTGGAGAAGTAGGGCATTTGCTGACTCGTGGGCCTTATACCATTCGCGGCTATTATCAAGCACCAGAGCATAATGCACGTTCTTTTACACCGGATGGTTTTTATCGAACAGGCGATTTAGTGCGTATTCGCGAAGATGGCTGCATTGTGGTAGAAGGGCGTTCAAAAGAACAAATCAATCGCGCTGGTGAAAAAATTGCGACTGAAGAGGTTGAACAAGCTTTATTAACTCACCCACAAATCCGTTTGGCAGCACTAGTTGCTATGCCTGATGAGATTATGGGGGAAAAAAGCTGTGCCTTTATTGCATGGCAAGCACAAAGTGATGACCCAAGCCAAATTCGCCTTGCAATGTCAGTTCGTCAACATCTGAAAGACTATGGACTTGCTACCTACAAAATTCCCGATCGGGTCGAATTTATCGAGCAATTTCCATATACAGCCTTTGGAAAAATCGACAAAAAAAGATTACGTCAACAACTTGAAACTAACACCAATGTTCTTGCTTAAAGATAAAAAAGGAAAAATTTGATGAGTATTCCTAAAATTGCTAGTTACAGCATGCCACAAGCCCACGAATTTACGGCGAATAAAACATCTTGGCAGTTGCATACCAGTCGCGCTGTTTTATTAGTACATGATATGCAGCAATATTTTTTAGATTTTTATGATCAAACTCAAGCGCCTATTCCAGAACTTATTAAAAATACCAAAGAACTAATTGAAACTGCGCGTAAGTTTAATATCCCTGTGGTGTATACGGCACAGCCTGGTAACCAGACACCGGAACATCGCCAGTTATTAACTGACTTTTGGGGAACTGGCCTAAAAGATGATCCGAAAATCACTCAAATTTTGCCGGAAATTTCTCCTCAAAAAAATGATACTGTCTTAACAAAATGGCGTTATAGCGCATTTAAGTTTTCTCCACTTGAACAACTCATGCGTGAGTCAAACCGTGACCAGCTCATCATTTGTGGTGTTTATGCTCATATCGGCTGTCTTATGAGTGCAGCGGAAGCCTTTATGCTAAATATCCAGCCATTTTTATGTGGAGATGCGCTCGCTGATTTTAGCCGTGAAGAACACGATATGGCTTTAAAATACGCAAGTACTCGTTGTGGGCAAGTCATGACAACTCAGCAAGTCACACGAGCTTGGGCGCTTGAACAAGCGGCATCACCACTCACTGAAGAAGGTATTGTTTTGGCGGTGAGCGAACAGCTTCAGATTCCTGCATCAGACATTCAGTTAAATGATGATTTGCTCATGCTTGGGCTTGATTCGGTACGACTCATGACATTAGTGGGTAAATGGCAAGCTTACGGCGCACAGGTGAGTTTTGAAGATTTGGCTGAACAACCAACCTTAGAAGTTTGGATTGATAAGCTGGTAGCTTAAATTTAAAGAATAAAAAATGGCAGATTTAATATCTGCCATTTTTTATTTTAATCTTTAAAAGGAGGTATTATTCTTTTTTATACGGCTGTTAAATCTCAAAGTTCGGCTCAACCATAGTTTGCTCATTGACCACTGAAAACTCGGTAAACTATGAACCACAACAAAGAAGAACACAGTAAATAGCGGTACCAGTAATGTACCAAACACAACACTACCGAATATGCTCATTCCAATTTCATATCTACTCGCAGCGCCTGCACCAGTTGCAAAAATCAAAGGAACCACACCAGCACCAAAGGCAAGAGATGTCATCAAAATCGGACGTAAACGCAGTTTCAAAGCCTCACTTGCCGCATCGATTTTACTTTTTCCTTGTTTGAGTGCTTGAGTCGCAAACTCAACAATGAGAATCGCATTTTTACAAGATAAACCAATACCTGTTAATAGGGCAATTTGAAAGTAAACATCGTTAGGTAACTTAAAAATCCAAGCAAAAATAATAGTGCCTGTAATACCTAAGGGAAGCCCTAATAAAATAATAAAAGGAACTTTCCAGCTTTCATACAAGGCAGCCAAACATAAGAAAATAAACAAAATAGAAATAAGATATAAATAAATTGCTTGGCGGCTAGATTGTTGCTCTTGTAATGAAAGACCGCTCCATGCGACATCTATACCAGATTGTTTACTGACCATATCACTTAACTGTTGCATTGCCTGACCTGAGCTAAAGCCTGGACTTACATTGGCTTCGAGTTGAATGGCAGTTAGTCCCATAAATCGGGTAAGTGCTTCTGGGCCACCTTTCCACTGACTTTGCGCAAAATGGGCGAGAGAAAGCATGCCACCTGAGTTATTTCGCACATGCCAATATGCTAAATCTTCGGGTTTAGAACGGAATTCTGCATCGCCTTGCATAATGATTCTCTTAATTCGACCTCGTTCAACAAAATCGCCCACATAGTTTCCACCCCAAGCCGTCGATAGGGTTGAACGAATTGCTTGTTGGTCAATTCCTAACATTTTGGCTTTATTTTGGTCGAGTTGAATAAATACTTCGGCTTTATCTTCACTCACAAGAGGGCTTAGATTTTCAAAGGCCGAATAATTCTGAGATTCTTTTTCTAAGGCTTTATATTGTTTAATTAATTCATCGCGCCCTTGACCATTTACATCTCTAAGCCAAAGTTCTAAAGCATCAGACTGACCTAAACCAGATACACTTGGCGGCATACCTACCATGACTTTAGCGGGTAAATTCTTTTGTAAATATGCTTGGGCACGTTCACGAATAGCACTCGCCGTATTGGCTTCTCCTTTACGCTCATTCCAATGTTTAAGCGAAACAAAGGCCATACCCAAATTTGGACCACTCCCTGAAAAGTTTTGTCCATTTACGACCAGTACGGTATTAATATTTTTGGCTTCATGTTCAAAAAAATAATTATTGACGAGTCTTCCAACTTCTTCCGTCTGGCTCATTGAAGCACTGTTATGCAAACTATAAGGCACAGCCAGCAGTCCTTGATCTTCATTTGGAATAAAGCTTGTAGGCAAACTGCGGTAAATCATAAATAAAATAACCGCTATACCCACAACCAATAGACTGGAAAATACTTTAAATTGGGTTAAGCGAACCGATAAAAAACTAAAAGCTGATCTGACTTTTTGAAGAGCAAGCTCAAGCATTTGTCCCCATTTTGGTTTTTTATGCTGTTTTTTTAACAGAACTGCGCACATTGCTGGCGTAATGGTCATGGCTACAAATAGCGATAACAACATCGCTGCTGCTAATGTAATAGAAAACTGACGGTAAATCATACCGGTCGAACCACTAAAAAAAGCCATTGGGATAAATACCGCGGTTAAGACCAGCGTAATACCTACCAATGCGCCGCTAATCTCTTGCATCGACATTAAACAAGCTTCACGTACACTTAACTGTTGTTCGTGCATGAGACGTTCAACGTTTTCTACGACTACAATCGTGTCATCAACCAATAATCCAATTGCTAAAACCAGTGCAAATAGCGTAAGCGTGTTAATGCTCAACCCAAAGAGATATAACACTACAAATGTTCCACTAATGACGATGGGAACCGTAATGGTTGGAATAAGAGTTGCACGCCAATTTTGCAAAAAGAGATACATGACAATAACGACAAGTACGATTGCTTCAAGCAAAGTGATCATGACTTGCTTAATAGATTCTTCGATAAATGGCGTATTGTCTCGTGGATAAACAACTTTATATCCAGCTGGTAAATGTTGGCTAAGCTGAGCCATTTTTTCTTTAATAAGAGCAGAAGTCTCGATTGCATTGGCATCGGGGCTTAAAGAAATTCCTAAACCTGCCGACGGATAGCCATTAAGTGTATTAATGCTTTCGTAATTTTCTGCGCCTAACTCGACTCTCGCGACGTCTTTTAAATAAACAAGACTACCGTCAACATTTGCTTTAACCACCACCGATTTAAAGTCATCAATTGTTTTTAAGCGCGAACCTGCTTTTACTTTTGCATAAATATTTTGATCAGAAGCAGAGGGCATTGCACCAATCGAACCAGCAGCAATTTGGGTATTATAATCTTCGAGGGCCTTTTCAATATCACTCGGCACAAGTTGGTAATTTCTAAGCTGATTTGGGTTTAACCAAATGCGCATGGCATAACTTGAACCAAAAACATCAACTTCACCAATCCCTTGTAATTGACTTAAAGGTTGTTCAAAGTGATTCACCATATAATCAGACAAATCAATATTGCTGGTTTTACCAGTTTCATCATATAGCCCCACAATCAGCAGCATATCGCCGGTGGTTTTCCATATGTTTACGCCTTGTCTTTGAACTTCCTCAGGTAAACGGTTTAAAGCACCATTAATTCGGTTTTGTACTTGAAGCTGCGCTTTATCAATATCTGTGCCAATTTTAAAATGAATATCAATGCTGCTCGTTCCGGACGATTCACTATGGGATGTAAAGTACAGCAAATTATCCAGACCCTTTATTTGTTGTTCTAAAATTTGGGTCACACTTTCTTCTACAGTGTCAGCAGCTGCACCACGGTAGTTCGCCACGACCGTGACACCGGGTGGTGCAAGGTTCGGATAGCGTTCGACCGGCATGGCTAAAGTGGCAAAAAAACCAAAAATAAGAATAGTAATTGCAATGACAGAAACAAAGATAGGGTGGTAGATAAAAAATCGAGAGAGCATTGTTATGTCTACTTTAAGATTGTTTTAAATAGGTTTTTAGGCACACGAAAGTGCCATGTTAACGCTTTTTTAAATCACAAACAATAATGATTATCATTATATAACTAATAATTATTTTTATCTTGAACAGAAAAAGTCATGAGTATATGATGCTCGGCACATCATAAATGATAACAATTATCATATGGTAATTATTATCCAGAATAAGGGCCGAGAAATGACGTTAACTAAAAAGGCGCTGGTGGTCGCCATCTCAACACTGCTTCCGTTTGCAGTTCAAGCAAATACAGATAGTGAACAGCCAAGTAATAATGAATCAGTTCAAAAACTTAAAACTATTGTGGTTTCCGCTGCATTAAAAGAACAAGATGTAGATAAAGCACCTGCATCCATTAGTGTGATCACGAGTGAAGAGATTGAACGTAGTGCGGCGCTCAGCCTTGCTGATGTTTTACAAAAACAAGCTGGGGTTTATAACTACAACAGCGGACAAGATAAAATCGTTATACGGGGAATGCTAAATACATCGGGAAACTACACACTCATCCTACTTAACGGTAAGCGCATGTCATCTAATGGTGCCATGTGGCGAGGTAATGACTTTGATTGGAGTGCAATCCCTTTAAATAGTATTGAACGAGTAGAAGTGATTCGAGGACCAATGTCGTCGCTCTATGGAGCAGATGCTATGGGCGGAGTCATCAATATTATTACCAAGAAAGCCGAGGATGGGCAGCTGCATGGTTCGGTCTTTGGCCAATATAACCGAGCAGACCGCGGAAATGGTAAAGAGCAATTCCGTTACGGATTTAACTTATACGGCGGTTTAACCGATAATCTAAGTTTTACTTTGGCAGGAGATGCCTATAACCGTGATGCATGGTACCGAAATGGCAAACCAGATCCAGATGGGGCTTACTTTGTAGAAAAAGATACTAAAAACGTAAACGGTACATTAAGTTGGAATATTAATGACCAACAAACTTTAGACCTAGATTTGGGTTATAACAACGATAAACGCCCACTGACTCAAGATGCGGCAACTTCAATTCAAGAATCAGAAATGAAACGAACCAATGTGGGAATTGCTCACCGTGGAAAATGGGGTTGGGGTAAAACAGAAGCTTACATTGGTAAAGAAACAGCTAAAATTTCTGACTACGATAGCGAATATGATGCGCCACAAAACCGTCAATATAAGCAAGAAAATTTAATTGGTCGTGCCTTCGCTAACTTTGATTGGCTGATGAATAACACTACAGCAGGTTTTGATTATAAAGACCAAAAAATTACAGACGTTGTGAGCTATATCGGCACGGGAAAAAACCAGCAGAAGAGTTACGGAGTATTTGTTCAAAACGATACCCATATTAATGATGCACTGACTTTAACTTTAGGCGGCCGTTACGACGACTTTGATGACTTTGATGGTAAAACGACTGGTAAAGCCTATTTGTCTTATCAACTCGCGGAAGGTGTTGTGCTAAAAGGTGGTGTAGGCCAAGCTTATAAAGTTCCGGCTCCTGCACAGTTAGACATCAATTACTCAATGATTTCATGTGGTGGTAGTTGTCACATTCGAGGTAATCCTGACTTAGAACCAGAAGAAAGCACCAACTATGAAGCATCCTTAATTGTAACCCGTCCAAACTGGAATGCTGGTGTTACCGTTTTCCAAAATGATGTGAAGAACCTGATCGAAGCCATTACATTAAGTAATGGAGACCCGCGTTTAGTGGGTGATTTTAGAAAAATCTGGACTAATGTAAGTCGTGCAGAGCTTAAAGGTGTTGAACTTACAGGTGGTTATGATTTCACAGATAATTTAGGTGTTAAGGCAAATGCCACTTATCTTGATGCAAAAAATAAAACGACAGGTCAAGATTTAACTGAACGACCAGAATGGCTGGCTAATGGTTCAATTTCTTGGGCACCCGTTGAAGACTTTCGTGTAAATGCAGGGGTAAGCTACGTTGGTAAGCAAATGTACTCCGCAACTAAAGAGTTACCAGCTTATACCACTTATGACGTGACATTTACTTCACCACTTTCACCACGCTTAACATTGGACTATGGTGTGAAAAACCTGACCGATGTTGATCTAGAAGATAAAAATAAAACCTTTAATACCAAACTTTATGGCCGTAATTATTTTGTAAAAGCGACTTATAGTTTCTAAGGTAAAACGAAGGGCAAAGCCTATTCATAGGGGAGTAGGCTTTGCTTTTTAACGTACAAATATCCATAATTTTCAAGTAAGTATAGACAAAATAATTTTAAAAATTTCTATACTTCTCAACATTAAGGCTAATTAATCATGACGGCAACTTCAAAATCATTATTAAATGGACTACCAATAAAAAAATCGAGAATTCAGGTTTTTGAAATTTTAAATCAAAATCCACAAGGCTTAAGCGCGGTAAGTATTTATGCACAAATTAAAAATGAACATAAAATCACGCTTGGAACAATTTATCGAATCTTGTCTGAATTTGAAAATCGCAAACTCATCAAAAGGGTGTTCTTAGGAAAAAGTAAAAGTATTTATAAGATCAGAAAAGATAAAATGAGCTGTAACTTGATTTGTCTAAAAACGGCAGAAGCAACCAGTTATGAACATGAAAAAGTAAAAGAGTTACTGCATGAAGTCATAGATGTTATTTTTGCGAATACAGGAACCAATATCAGTAGTATTGAACTTAATCTCTATACAGAATAAGAACTACAAATAAAAAAGGACAGCCTAAACTGTCCTTTTCTATTAAATTTACTATTTAATGACTTTAATACGTGTTGTAGTTGGAATAATTAAAGGTGAATTCTTAGCAACATAGCTCTCAAGGGCATCAATATCTTGACCACCACCTACACGATTTTGACCTTCTTTTAATACGGTGAAGTTATCACCTCCATCTGCCAAGAAACTATTTACCGTCACGCGATATACCTTAGTGTCAACCAACGGTGAACCAGCGACCATGATGATACTTGCTCTTGGTGAAACAGCCGCATTTGCCGCATATTGATAACTTAATTCTTTAGAGGGTTGTAAAATTCTAGGTGAGTTTGCATTTGCACCTGACCATTGCTGCTCAAGCACATCTCTAATCTGTTTGCCAGTTAAGCTCAAAGTCACAATCGAGTTGCCAAAGGGCTGAACTGCAAAAACATCACCAAAGGTAATCTGATTACTGCTATTGATGAGCAGATCAGCACGTACACCACCTGGATTCATTAACGTAAAATCAGAGCCTTGATTACTTGCCTTTAATGCAGCCGCTTGTTGAGCATCGGCAATCATAATACCGAGCGGACTTTCACCACTTTCAACTTGAGTACGACTGACTACTGCTGTCGCAGTTCCAACCACACGGCTTGAAATAGTGGTCACAGCTTGGCGGTATTTATCTAAAATGGCTTCAATGCTTGGGGTTTTACTAAATTTTTGATAGAGGTCTGTAAGGCTTACAGTGGTTGTACCAGACATATAGGCTTCACTTTGTATAGGGACTTGTTTAGCATCCTTTTTAATCACATCCCCAGTTTTACCATCTAGCTCAACCTTGATGTCAGTAATGAGTGTGCCATACTGTCCAGCCGAAGTAAGTAAGAACGGTTTCGCCGGATTTTTTGTAGAATAGTCACAAATATAAGATTGGTGTGTGTGGCCTGAAACAACAATATCAACTGCCGGATTTAATTTATCCAAAATTCCTAAAATTGGGCCGCTTAAGCCATCACATGTTTTTTCATTCAGCTTCGTACTTGGCGCTGCGCCCTCATGCACAACTACGACAATGGCTTCAATGCCTTGTTTTTGTAACTCAGGAATCAAAGCGTTTACCGTATCTGCTTCATCACGGAATTCAACGTCTTTAATACCAGCAGCAGAAACAATACTTGGGGTCGCTTTAAGAGTTAAACCAATAAATGCGACTGGAATTCCACCATAAGTTTTGACTTTATAAGCAGGAAAGATTGTTTTGCTGGCATCACTTTTCATTGCTACGTTGGCAGCAAGGAAATCAAATTTTGCACCACTAAAGTTTTTATTAATTTGGCATGGGGCAGTGCTGGTATATTGCTGACATCCGCCGTTCTTTAAACGGCGTAATTCATCTGTACCACGGTCAAATTCATGATTGCCGACAGCATTAAAGTCAATTTGAATATCATTCATGACTTCAATGGTTGGTTCATCTAAAAATAAAGAAGAGGTTAGAGGCGAAGCACTAATTAAATCGCCTGCCGAAACTACTGCATTATTTGGATTTTCTGCTTTAAGTTTTTTAATGGCATCGGCAAAGTAACTCACCCCACCCACAGGAATACGAACAGTTTGAGTAGCCTCATTTGGATTTGGTGCCTCAACATAACGCTTGGGGGGTTCAAGATTTCCGTGAAAGTCATTAAAAGCTAAAATATTTACAGTCTGATTGCTTCTTTGGGCAGGTGGTGCTGCGTCGTTATCATCATCGTCATTACATCCCGCCAATACCGCTATTGCTAGAGAAAGTGCTGTTACTTTAAATAGTGTTGTTAAATTTTTCATTTTTTTATCATTTGCTCAATTAAGACGCATAAAAAATACGTTTTTAGTATGAATATTTGATGAAAAATGAATATAACCTAGAAGAGAATAAAATTTGGACAATTAGCATACTTAATAAAATAGCACTATTAAAAAAATATCTTAAATATTAAATACATAATTTTTCAATTAAAATTTTCACATAATTATCAAAGATATAATAAATATCGAGCTAATCTTTATAGTTAATAAAATTAAATTTAATTTCTTTAAAAAAACTATAAATATTAATAAAATAATTTTTCCAAAATAATAAGATTGCTAAAATTTGGACAAAAA
Source organism: Acinetobacter pittii ANC 4050 (assembly GCF_000399685.1). Lineage (GTDB taxonomy): Bacteria > Pseudomonadota > Gammaproteobacteria > Pseudomonadales > Moraxellaceae > Acinetobacter > Acinetobacter pittii_E. The sequence continues at coordinate 1,075,739 of NZ_KB976987.1, read as the reverse complement.
ACACAATTATCGAACAATATATTGTCTAGAGATTATCTACAAAACTACTTTTATTATTTAAAATAAATTTTTAATTGCCTTAAAATCTTAATCAAGTGATTCATTTCACAAGATTAATATGAACTGGAGATAATTTATGCAATGGACTAAACCAGCTTTTACTGATTTACGCATTGGTTTTGAAGTTACAATGTACTTCGAAGCACGTTAATCAGTTTCATCCAAATATGTTATAAGCCCTAGTCTTGCTCTAGGGCTTATCTCTTTCTAATAAGATATTAATTTTATGTATATTTATGTTTTAGGTTCAGCTGCTGGAGGCGGGTTCCCGCAGTGGAATTGTAATTGCCCGAATTGTCATGGGGTGCGCACAGGTACAATCCAAGCCAAAGCCCGTACTCAATCATCAATTGCTGTTTCTGAAAATGGGACAGACTGGGTTTTATTAAATGCATCACCTGATATTCGGCAGCAACTTTTCGAATTTAAAGCAGCTCAACCAGCACGTAAATTGCGTGATACAGGAATAACGAGCGTTATTTTAATGGACAGTCAGTTAGACCATACCACTGGGCTTTTAACCTTACGTGAAGGTTGCCCAATGAATGTATGGTGTACAGAAATGGTCCACCAAGATTTAACGAGCGGCTTTCCAGTTTTTAATATGCTCAAACACTGGAATGGTGGTCTTCAATACCATGAGATTAATCCTACGCAAGCCTTTAAAGTTGATGGTTTCGAAAATTTAGAATTTTTACCTTTAATTATTAAAAGTGCTGCACCGCCATATTCACCGCATCGACATGACCCACATGACGGCGACAATATTGCTTTAATTATCAAAGATCATAAAACACAAAAGCAGTTGTTCTATGCACCGGGTCTTGGAAAAATTGACGATCAAATCATGCAGATTATGCAGAGTTCAGACTGCGTCATGATTGATGGTACGCTTTGGACAGATGATGAAATGCAACAGACAGGGGTTGGAACGAAAACTGGCCGTGAAATGGGGCATTTATATATTAGTGGCGAAGGTGGTTCACTGTCTTATTTAAATCAGCTAACCACACCTAAAAAAGTGCTGATTCATATTAACAATACCAATCCAATTTTAAATGAAAACTCTAGCCAGTTTGCTGAGCTTAAAGCAAATGGTGTAGAGGTTGCCTATGATGGCATGCAGATTGAACTCTAAGGTGAAACATGACTCAAACACCTGAAGCTTTAACGACCGAGCAATTCAAACAAGCCATTATCGAAAAAGGCCAGTATTATCATATCTATCATCCATTTCACGTGATGATGTATGAAGGCCGAGCAACTCAACAGCAAATTCAAGCTTGGGTGGCAAACCGATATTACTATCAAATTAATATTCCGCTTAAAGATGCAGCCATTATGGCAAATTGCCCTGACCAACGAGTCCGTCAAGAATGGATTCAACGCATGATCGATCAAGATGGTGAATATCCTGATGGCGGTGGTCGAGAAGCATGGTTATGCTTAGCCGAAGCTGTGGGCTTGAGTCGTGAACAAGTTATTTCTGAAGAACTGGTATTACCTGGTGTCCGTTTTGCAGTAGATGCCTATGTAAATTTCGCACGCCGTGCCTCATGGCGTGAGGCAGCAAGCAGCTCGTTAACTGAACTTTTTGCCCCACAAATTCACCAATCACGTCTTGATTCATGGCCACAGCACTATCCATGGATTGATGATAAAGGCTATGAGTATTTTCGTTCTCGTTTAAGTCAGGCGCGCCGTGATGTTGAACATGGTTTAACAATTACGCTTGATTCATTTACAACTTTTGAGCAACAAGAACGAATGCTTGAAATATTGCAGTTTAAGCTGGATATTTTATGGAGCATTTTAGATGCTTTAACTTTGGCATATGTTCACAATGAAGCGCCGTATCACAGTGTGACAAGTAAACGGGTTTGGCACAAAGGACTATTTAAATGAATAAAGAGCAGTTTGATTTAAACCTTGTGCCGATATGGCGCCAAGGTTACCGTTTTCAGTTCGAGCCAGCTCAAAATGGTTTTGTGATTTTATATCCTGAAGGCATGATCAAGTTAAACGAAAGTGCAGGAGCAATCGGACAATATATTGATGGGCAGCAAAATGTTTCTGCAATTATTACTCAGTTAAAGCAAAAATTTGGTGATATTGCTGAAATTGATCAGGATGTAGTGGATTACATGCTAGTCGCAAAGCAACAACACTGGATTGATTTAGTATGACAGAAGGTATTGGCCTACCTTTATGGTTATTAGCGGAACTCACGTATCGTTGTCCGCTACAATGCCCATATTGCTCAAATCCATTAGACTACGCTCAGCATAAAAATGAACTGACCACCCAAGAGTGGTTCGATGTTTTTGATCAAGCACGTCAGATGGGTGCTGTTCAACTTGGTTTTTCTGGCGGTGAACCGCTGGTACGTCAGGACTTAGAACAACTCGTTGCACATGCTCATCAACAAGGCTTTTATACCAACTTAATTACCTCGGGTATGGGCCTTACCGAACAACGCATTGCTGATTTAAAGCAAGCGGGGTTAGATCACATTCAAGTGAGCTTCCAAGCGAGTGACCCTGTGGTAAATGATGCCTTAGCAGGTTCAAAGCATGCTTTTGAACAAAAGTATGAAATGTGCCGACTAGTTAAGAAGTATGATTACCCAATGGTGCTTAACTTTGTTATTCATCGACATAACATTGACCAGATAGAACAAATCATTGAACTTTGCCTAGAACTTAATGCAGATACAGTTGAGTTAGCAATTTGTCAGTTTTACGGTTGGGCTTTTTTAAACCGCCAAGGTTTATTACCCACCCAAGAGCAACTGACCCGTGCGGAACGGATTACCAATGAATATCGAGAAAAATTAAAAGCGCAAAACCATCCTTGCAAACTAATCTTTGTAGTGCCTGATTATTATGAAGAACGACCAAAAGCCTGTATGAATGGCTGGGGTAAAATCTTCTTTACAGTTGCTCCAGATGGTATGGCACTGCCTTGCCATGCAGCACGACAATTACCAATTTCCTTTCCAAACGTCCGTGAACATAAATTGTCAGATATCTGGTACAAATCAACGGGGTTTAATCATTTCCGTGGCGATGCGTGGATGCCAGAAGGGTGCCGTAGTTGCCCAGATAAAGATCGTGATTTTGGTGGATGTCGATGTCAGGCCTATATGTTGACTGGAGACGCGGCTAATGCCGATCCTGTATGCGGAAAATCGCCGTATCATCAAATGATTGAACAAGCACGCGCAGAAAGTCAGTTGGCTGCACCTCTACAACAGTTAGTTTTCCGTAATAGTCGAAACTCTAAGTCCTTAAGCGCCACACAAAATATTCCAGTCCACAGGATTACAGACATATAGCAAGTAATAGGAATACTTATGAAGCCTAGCCATATTCCAGTTTTTGATGGGCATAATGATGCTCTAACACGTTTATGGCTAAGTGATCATTCAGATCCTGTACATGCTTTTATTCATGAACGCCTAGCGGGCCATCTTGATCTAAAACGCTGTGAACAAGCTGGTTTTATGGGGGGAATGTTTGCGATTTTTTTACCTCCATATAGCTATGTTCAACAGCATCATGCCAATAAACTATTTGATCAAAATGCTTCTGATTTTACCCAACAGCAAATTGAACAAATTTGCTTGGAACAACTCGATTTAGCTCAGCAACTTGGTCACCGCTCTAAAAATATTAAAATTTGCACATCGGTTCAAAATATTCAGGATTGCTTAGTAGAGCAAAAGCTAGCAATTATGTTGCATATGGAAGGAGCTGAAGCTTTACAAGAAAATCCTGATTTACTCGATATATTTTATGAAAAAGGTCTGCGTAGTATTGGCCCACTGTGGAATAGACCTAGTCGTTTTGGGCATGGTTTAAATGCTAAGTTTCCTCACTCACCCGACACAGGAGCAGGTCTCACGAGTGATGGCAAAGATTTTATAAAACGCTGCGCAGATAAAAAAATGGTGATTGATGTTTCTCATATGAATGAGAAAGCTTTTTGGAATACTGTAGATATATTGCAGCAGCCAATTGTAGCAACGCACTCTAATGCACATACTTTATGTCCTCAAGCCCGTAATTTAACTGACCCACAGCTCAAAGCAATTCGGGAAAGTAAAGGTATGGTTGGGGTAAACTTCGATGTTGCTTTTTTACGGACGGACGGGCAACGCAATGCGAATACATCCATAGATGTAATTTTGGAACATCTAGAATATTTAATGGATCATTTAGGCGAAGAACACGTAGGTTTTGGATCGGATTTTGACGGTGCACTTATTGGTACTGAACTTGAAGATGTAACTGGCCTACATCGTTTAATTGAAGGTATGCAACAGCGTGGTTATTCTAAAACGCTAATTGAAAATATATGTATGAATAATTGGATACGGGTACTTCATAGAATTTTTGGTCAATAATGAAATGAACGACTAAACAGAATTAATCTGTAAAATCATTCACTGTTTTTATTGGCCGAAATGACTAAAAAAAATACAAATAGTTTAATTGTCAACCATTCGGTATATTCACTACACTTAACCTTACTGAATGTAAGAACATTTGGTATTTCAGGTCTTTTGTGGTTTTCACATCACCCATTTCTTCATGAGAAGTAGAAATGGGTTTTTTCTTATCTTAAGAAAATAAAGTGACACTCATCACAATAATCACTAATTATTAGTAAAATCCCTCAATTCCATCTTGACTAAAAGTTCAGCATTAAATACAGTTGTATTGTATTTAAAGATAATAAGATTGCTTAAAAGCAATTCATAATACTGCTTAATCCTGAAATACAGTAAAAAGCCTGTTCTTTTTTAGAATAGGCTTTTTGCTTTGTATCAAAATTTATTTTTTCAGAATATTTTACTCTTCAATTAACATAAAAAATAAACACCTTACAAAAGCGGACAAATGAAAGCCTTTAAATAACAAAATTTGTGCTATTAATTTAAACTAATTGCTCAAAAGTTACTCCGTTAATCAAAGAGGTGCAAAATGTTAAAATCAATTATAGTGTTGGGAACAGGTATTGCGATTGGCATGTGTATGTACAAGAAAAAGCAAAAAAATAGTAAGAGCTTTAACACAGATAGCGATACTGACACAATGATGAGTAAAGACACTGCTAAAAATAAAGACGATAGTTCGCTTGATAACGTAGTACAAGTTTAGAATTAAATAAAAAAGGGTTCAGTTAATGAACCCTTCAATTTTTATTAAAATTAAAAATTTATCGGCAATATTTACTTTTCATAGTTTAACTTAAAAATAATCTTTAAATTAAATAATTACTCAACTATTCATTTAACTATTACGAAAATATGATTAAAACAAAAAAAACACTTTCATTATTAAAATTTACATATTGTATCAGTGGAGTCTTTATTATGAGCGATGCGGATAATAAAAAAATGGAGACTAGAATGTCAAAGCGCCATATTTTAAAAGAAGTGAATGCTAAAAGTATGTGTGGAATGGAAATCGTTGTTGAACAAATTTATGAAAATATTTATGAAAAAAACTTTGTCCAAGCTGAACAAGAGCAGAATTGGTTACCACTTTCTAAAATTGTGATTTCGGATAAAGTCATCAATTTAGACCAAGATAATACTTTTGCTCATCCAAGAACAGGTAAAGTTTTTAAAGTCCTTAATTCTTAATCGTTTTTCTGTGAGAACATTTTAATATTTCTAAGTGATTGAGGTGAAGTATAAATATGTTTCGCTTCAATGCACTTACTTAAGAAAAAAATATTTTTAAAATAAGTATTCTTCAACAATGCTTACTTTTGTGACATCCTTTAATGCTTTAATGAAGAGAAATTGCATTTCATGACTCGTGATTAACTAGAAAATAGGTTAATTTATTTATAAGACTTTTAAGTAACTACTGATTTTTTATGATAATTGAGATAGAAACACATCCACTTGAACCATTTTTACCTGAAAATGCTCGTTTACTCATGTTAGGTAGTTTTCCACCACCACGTAATAAATGGAAGATGGACTTTTACTATCCAAATTTCCAAAATGACATGTGGCGTATTTTCGGTTTGATCTTTTTCCAAGACAAAACTTACTTTTTAAGTGAAAGCCAAAAAAATTTTAATGAAGAACGTATTCGAAATTTCTTGATTGAAACTGGCATTGCAATCTTTGATACCGCTTACCAAATTAAAAGGTTGAAGGGGAATGCTGCAGATAAATTTCTTGAAATTGTAACACCCACAGATCTTGCTGTTTTGCTTCAGCAGATTCCTTTATGTCAGACCATTATGACCACTGGCGATAAAGCGACTGACACCTTAATTTCTGTTTTACCGGAACACACTGAAAAACCGCTTATAGGAATGTCTACCTCGACTTACTTTGCAGGACGTAACATTAATTTATACCGTCTACCATCGTCTTCTAGAGCTTATCCATTGGCACTAGAAAAGAAAGCAGAGGCTTATCGAAAATTCTTTAAAGAAATTGGGATTTTATAATTAAAGCTAAAACGCTTTTACATCATCCATTCAATTGGTAAATATGAAACTGCTTTAACCATGGTACGTTGAAAAAGACTCGTATCTGGGTCTTTGTCATATTCAATAATTTTTCCATCTGACTGATAATCTAACCAAATAATCTTTCCTTCATTATTTAACTTAAGCTGGTAGGCGACTTGAGGTAAATGTTGATCAAGCATGACTGAAACTTGAGCTTGTAGTTGACTCGACTCAATCACAAGACCAACCTCAGTATTTAAGTAAGTTGAACGTGGATCAAAATTAAATGAACCAATAAATACTTTACCGTCTACGTCAAAAAATTTGGCATGTAAGCTCGATTTATTTTTACCTTTTGCAGGGATTACACTTCCAGTCACTACTTCATACCATGTTCGGCGTCTACGTTCTAAAAATGGCTTAAACTCAAATAGCTCTACGCCATTTTTGAGCATTTCAACTCGATATTGACTATAAAAAGCATGCACAATCGCTACATCATTTGCAGCAAAAGAATTGGTTAAAACCCTGACTTTAACCCCTTGTACTTTTAGCTGTTTTAAATAATAAGTTCCTTGCTGAGTCGGCACAAAATAAGCAGAAGCTAATTCGATATGCTGCTCTGGTTCACCCATAATCTTTATGACTTGCCCATAAAGCATCTCTTCCTTAGAGGCTAACCCTAAGATTTTTTTAGGTGAATCTGCAACGAAATATGCTTTTGACCATTGAATTGGATAATTTTGTAGGAGCTCTTTTAAATAAGTTTGTGCATCGGAAAGCTTATCTTCAGTTTGAATATGATTTTCACTTTCGTGAAGCAGATCATGATAGTGCTGCCTGAGTGTTTGCAAGTGGTGGACAGCACATGTACCTATGAGCTCGGTAGCATTTTGACTTAAATCATTTTGCCAAAAATCATTAAATACGACTTGAGCATGCTGTACTGTATGGCCATAAAATAAAATATCTAAATCTGTAAACTGAAACTTACTACTTGCATCAAAATATTCACTGCTGATATTTCTACCGCCTGTTACAGCAATCATGCCATCTGCAATAATTAATTTATTATGCATGCGATGGTTTACTTTTTTGAACCGAAAAATATAGTCCAAGATTCTTAAATATCTAAATTTATATGGGTTAAATAATCGAATTTCAAAGTTAGGGTGGTGCAGAAGACTCCGGAGAACACCATCGAGCTTTATTCCGTTTTGATCATCGATGAGTAAACGGATTTTTACGCCACGATCTGCCGCCGTTAGCAACTCATGCAGCATTAAGTTTCCAACAAAATCATTGGTCCAAATATAGTATTGTAAATCGATCTTTTCTTTTGCATTTCTAATGAGGTACATACGAGAAGCGATACTGATAAAGGCATCATCTAATGCGACAAAAGCAGTTAAACCTTGTTTCGTTTTTTCCGTAGCTTGCTCATCATTCAACCAATTAAAGCTATTCGTCACTGTATCATTCTCATCAGGGTCGTATGTACCGTTATACGAAGGTGTATTTGTAAAGCCCCAAGCATTTAATGCCATACGGCTATATTGCTGATACAATTGATTAATCATGTAAGCTTTTAAGTCGCATCCAAGATAAATCCATCACAGCATTTTTATATTCAATTTATATGTCAAAATTCATATTAAACGTTATAAATACACTCTGCCAAGTCTCAACTCTAGCAATTTCTTATATTTATAGGTAATTCTACGAAAACATATCTATTTAAAAATATAAAGTTAAATTTAACCCTTTTTAAGCCTAATGCTATATTCAACATTATTTTAAAAAGGATACTCGAGATGAGCCATGTGGGTTCTTGTCTATGCAATGAAGTCAAATTTTCTATTCGCAATGAAATAAACACGGTTTATCATTGCCACTGTAGTCTCTGCCGTAAACAAACCGGAACGGGATCAAACGCAGCAACTTTAGTAAGTAAGAATAGATTTGAATGGTTATCAGGTTTAGAACTTGTCCGCACCTATAAAAAAGAAACCGGCTTCACTTCTTCATTTTGCAGCAAATGCGGATCGCCAGTACCGAACTTAGTGGGCAGTACCGACTTTATGTGGATTCCATTAGGATTGATAGATCAAGATATTGTTGTGCTAAAGAAACTTAATTTTTGTATGGTTTCAAAAACCAATTGGGCAAACACAATAGCGGCTGATGAGTCCTATAATCAACTTCCCACTTTAAATGAACTAAAAATACTTTTTGATTAAAGTAAATTCCTATCCAAAAAATGAGACTTAGTTTGCATTAAATTTATTTTTTTCGGATGGTTATGCTTGCAAGTTTCACAAAAACACATTAATTACAATTGGCAGCACAACAATTACATTAGAAAACATGATATCTATCATACTTCCTTAAAAGGCTGAGTGAGTAGCTTAACAATAAAAGGGAGAAAATAGAGATGCCACAATATTTAATCATCGCTGAGAATGTGTATAAAAAGATTGAGGACAAAAATTTATTTTCAGAAAGCTCAGCAGAAAACTTAAATCAACTAGTGGGTGCAATTCGTAATGAAATTAAAGGCACCAAATTTAAACTTAAATACAATTTTATAGATTTTGAGGAATGCCTAACTAAGCCTTTAGAGGAGTGTGCCATAAAGTTAGACATGAGCCTTATGCCGAAATATAAAAATAAAGATGAATATATACTTTGGCTCGCAGGTTTTATTGAAAGAATTACAACAGGAGGAGAGACCAAGCTTCCACCTATCTCAAAATTTATACCTCCTGATTTTAAATTTAATTATGACGAACTATCTAAAGTATCAACTTCTACTTCGACTCGAGATGATGGAGAGATGATTATCAATTATTTCAAATCAGATGATTTTACTAAAATTATAAAAGAAGAAAAATAAGTACATAAAAAATATAGAAGCGATCGTCCACTACACTTCTATATGTCGCTGTAAATTCAGCAACCGCCTACTGGGGCGGTTTTTTAATTTTGCTTGTCTTGTTGCTAAAAAATATATTGTTATATCTTTTCACAAAAGTTTGCATAACGCACAGAAACAGACTCATTGGCCTAAAAACAGATACATCCTTCAATGTTAGTTTTAAATTTACTTAACTATCTTTTGGAGATAAGTATGTTTAAAGCTATGTTTTTCTTTGGCGCTGGTGCTGTTTTCGGTTATTGCTGTAAACACAAGGAGGATAAAGCTAAAGAGGAAAACTCATCAAAATAAGCTAAGTAGATTGATAAAGAACTTACTGCTGAGTCGGTTTTTTATAAGGAGGCGTCTATGCTCCACAATCTTAGACAAATTTTCTGTATTCATGTCTGGGAATATGAATTTGATATTGCTCATAATGAAATTAGAGAATGCAGGAAATGTGGAAAAATTCATAAAATGAAAATTTTCCAGAAACTTACTTAAGATTTTAAAAGTAATTTTTAGTCTCAAGTAAATATTAAAAATTAAATAGGCTTAATAGATTAACTATATTGAGCCTATTTAATACAAATTTAAAAATCCGAGTATTTTAGTCAATATTAAAAACCTACTAATTTAATCAGAATAAAAAAACAAACTAAATCACATTTTAAAACAATAAATAGTTATACTAGGCACAACTTGTGAATTAAAATTAAAAAACTAGAAACAATTTAATAAAAATTAAAAACTTATTTTTATAACTTTAAACTTATACTTATAAATAATTAATAAGGAGGTAGAAATGCCAAAATATTTACTATTAGCAGAAAAAATTAATAAAAATATTAAAAATAAATATTCAAACAATCATCTAAAGAACTTAAACAATCTTATTGTAGAAATCAAAAAAGCTATTGCAGGTACAGAATTAAAATTTTTATATAACTTTGTGAATTTTGAAGGCACTGTAATTAGCGTTAAAAATGAATTACCCATTAGATTAGACATGAGCTTGATTCCACGACATAAAAATGAAGATGAGTTTATTTTATGGTTGGCAGATTTCATCGATCGCATCACTATAGATACAAGCAAGGGCATTAATGGATAATGTATTTAAGGTTCTTGTCTAGGTGCTGAATTCATATCATGCCGAACTCTGCTGATATTTTCATAAATGACTTTACGCATTCTATTTACTGCACCTAATGGTCTATGTTCTACTAAGGCGTGCCACGGCGTAAAAGATAGATTTTCACAAAACTTATTTTGTTCAGCTGTATCAAAGTTTTGCTTTGGGATATGGATAGTTGCCACTTGATAGAAAGGAGCTACTTTCTCATCCCACTCTGTCATTGAATCTTCTACTAACATTTGGCTTGAGGTCCGTGGCTGAATAAGAAATTCCATACAAGCATCTGTACTTTGCAAAGTGTTCTTTAAAGCTTCTCTTAAATAATTATGGTTAGGATTTTTAGGTAGATTGTTTGGTGGCATTGAACAGGCACGAACTGAATATTTAACTGCTTTTCGATCATTACCCACCCCTAGCTGATAGGGAACCATAGACCAATACCGTGCATATAATGGGTTTGCGATTTGCGAATTACGTGCTCCGAGTGCATTCATGGTTCCTTTAAAACCTAGGGCAATCGGAATATGAAGTTTTCTGATCATATTATGGCTATTCACATCATTCATAAAAGAAAGATATCGTTTAGCATCATTGGCAAAAAAGACCGGATGATTAATCATAATAAAATCTTGTGTGGTTGCTTGCTTTTCACTTTCTAAAATTTTTTGTCCAGATACACCCAATATTTTTATTGCTATACCACGCGCATCTTTATTAATGTCCGCATTAGAGGCGTCATTTGAGGCATTTGAAAAGCGAATCCATGCTTGATAAGTTTGATCTGGAATAAACATCCCTTTAGCCAATTGAGTGGGTATATCTTTTGAGACATGAAATTCAGCTCGCACACATCCATGCGCTTTAGGATGTGCATCACGTAAAGCATTTCCAGCCCTATATTGTTCACGGATCGACTTTTCAATCACTTGGGCTATATTGTGGGCGATGAGCTCCTCATCCGGTTGTAACTTTTCTCCTAAAATCGGATCAATCTCTGGATAAGCAATATTCTCTGAAGAAGTCTTCACTGATAAGGGTGTCTGAGAGTGTAAAGTTTCACTGCAACCTGTTAATACAAATACAAGAGGAGTAAATACATACAAAAACTTAAAGTTTATAGGCTGTATAAAATTTGCCATTTATTATCTCCTCAGTACAAAAATATTTTAGGTAATATTAAGTTTTCTTGTTTAAGATCATTTTGAACTTTATAAAAAATAATCACTGTAAATAAATTAAACTCCATTGTTACTTATCTGAACAATGCAATAAAAATTATTATTTAAGATAAAACCTCTTAATGCATTAAGAGAATGTAGACATGATAACTAATCGACAAAATGTGCAAAATAATTCTAATTCATCACCTCATCCAATCACTCAAAATACACTTATTGATCGGTTTAGTCCTATTTACTGGAGAATAGACGGTCCGCAAACCATGTCTTTTGCCATTACAAATTATGGGAATGGATTTGAGGCATCTTTTAGATCACGTATGGCAAATGACTTAGTAGGAATTAGTTGGGATTCTTCTGACACTAAAGACCATAAATTTTTAGCATATGAAACCAAGTATAGCTATGCAGGGGTGGTTTGGGATTTCGATATTGAACTATCGGCTTCTATGCCAGTGCTAAATAATCCGAGTTTAACACCGACTTTAACGGTGTACTATAAAGATAATGGTATAGATAAAATTGCATATATTGTTCTATTTAATTACGCAAATAATCCTTCATCGCGAACGGCGCACATCCGTATTAACTGGGACACAGTAAAAGCAGGTTTTTCTGCTACAGATAGCTTTCCGGTAACCAATATTCAGCGAATTTCATTTTCGGGATTTACCAGTGACTACAATAGCCAATCCGCCACGCCTTTAAGCCAACCAAAAGATGGCTACATTCGTGTGACCAATTCAGTTGTGACTGGAACAAATGCAAAGTTAAATTTGAGTCGTGTAGTTGTCCCTCAACACAATTATGGTATCTGTACAAGTTATGATGACCACTATGATTTAAACCCCCAGCGCCTAGTCAACAATATGGTGGCTTTGGGATATAAAGGTTTGGTGAACCATTATTGTGGAATGTCGCATTATCCTGAAATGACTTGGAAAACTGACATTAATAAATGGCAAATACCAGATACGATGGTGACAGGTGAGGCGGTCGTTAACTCATGTACTCGTAAATGGCATGAGAAATATGCTCAGGCTTTACATAACGCCAGTATGCAGCCCATCTTTGGGGTCAGCTTTGAAATGTATTCCTTGGGGGCCAATGAATATTGGGCACAACGTGACTGGAATAATAACTTAGGTCGGACAGGTTATGAGCCACCTAGCTATTTCTTTAGTTTAAGCCATCAAAATGCTTTGGCATATCTACATAAAGTCTTTATTGAGTTTGCAGATGCAATGGTTGCAGGGGGATGTGATGTAAACATGCAGATTGGTGAACCTTGGTGGTGGTATAACACGGGTACAAATCTACCTTGTGTATATGACTATCCAACTAAACTGGCATTTAATGCAGATACAGGTTTATATGCACCAGATCTAGGTACTATTTACGAAGCAATGAATAAAACAGGAACGCCGTATGATGAGTTTAAAACATGGCTTAGAAATAAATTAGGACAAACCTGTCAAAATATTCGTACCGTTATCAAAGCAAAATATTCTAGTGCCAAAGTTAGCCCACTTATTTTCTTTCCTTCTATTCAATCCCCAATTCAGACATTAGCCACTTATATTAACTATCCAAGCCAACACTATTCATATCCTAATTTTGATTACATGATGACAGAAGCTTATGACTGGTTATTAGAAGCTCGCCTAGACTTGGCCCATCAGGCAGTTTCCCAAATACCTATACAAGGGCTAGGCTATCCTGCCAATAAAGTCATTTACTTATCTGGATTTGTTCCTGATGAATCTATTGCTTATATCTATGGGTTCGACAAAAACAAACCTTATCGCACACCTATCTGGCAACGAATTTTTGGTGATATGAAAAACAATGTTCCTCTCGGTTTAATGAAGCAATTTATTTGGGCCTATCCACAAGTTATGTTTGATTCAATTACGATTGATACTACTCAAGCTCCAAATGGCTTCTTCGTTGAAAATACACTTTACTCGCCAATTAGTGATAACACACCATATCCACCGGATATTTACCTCTAAGTAAACATAAACCATTTATAAGATAAGTGATTTAATAAGAAACCTCTTTAAGTAAGGGGTTTTCTTCTTTTTTAAATGTAGGCTTGCTTAGAGGTACATGACTGGCTATGCTGTGATGGATTGTCATGAAAGCCAATTTTAATTTAAGCAAAATTAAGCTCTTGTATTACTGTTACATAATCTATTTTGCTCGACTATAAATACCGAATGATTTAAAGGAAACCCAAAGATGAAATCTCGTGCAGCTGTCGCCTTTGCCCCAGGAAAACCTTTAGAAATTGTTGAAGTTGATGTTGCACCACCTCAAGCGGGTGAAGTTTTAATAAAAATTACCCATACAGGCGTTTGTCATACTGATGCTTTTACATTATCCGGCGATGACCCAGAAGGTGTTTTTCCTGCCATCTTAGGACATGAAGGAGCAGGTGTTGTAGTTGAAGTGGGTGAGGGCGTAACAAGTGTTCAACCGGGTGATCACGTGATTCCGCTTTATACGGCTGAATGTAAAGAATGCTTATTCTGTAAATCCGGAAAAACTAACTTGTGCGTTGCAGTACGCGCGACTCAAGGTAAAGGTGTAATGCCGGATGGAACCACACGTTTTTCATATAATGGTGAACCGATTTACCATTACATGGGTTGTTCAACATTTAGTGAATATACGGTAGTTGCAGAAGTCTCTTTAGCTAAAATCAATCCTGAAGCCAATCACGAACAAGTTTGTTTACTTGGATGTGGTGTGACGACTGGTATTGGCGCCGTACATAACACAGCAAAAGTTCAAGAAGGTGATTCGGTTGCTGTATTTGGTCTAGGCGGTATTGGTTTAGCAGTTGTACAAGGTGCACGTCAAGCAAAAGCAGGACGTATTATTGTCGTAGATACAAACCCAGATAAGTTTGAACTTGCTAAGCAGTTTGGTGCTACAGATTTCTTAAATCCAAAAGATTACGATAAACCAATTCAACAAGTCATTGTAGAAATGACAGGTTGGGGTGTTGACCACTCATTTGAATGTATTGGTAACGTCAATGTTATGCGTTCGGCTCTAGAGTGTGCACATCGTGGTTGGGGACAATCCGTTATTATTGGTGTTGCCGGTGCAGGTCAAGAAATTTCGACTCGTCCATTCCAGTTAGTTACAGGCCGTAAATGGTTAGGTACTGCGTTTGGTGGAGTAAAAGGGCGCTCACAACTTCCTAAAATGGTCGAAGATGCCATGAAAGGTGAGATTCAGCTTGAACCTTTTGTAACGCATACTATGCCTTTACAAGACATTAATACAGCTTTTGATTTAATGCATGAAGGTAAATCAATCCGTACAGTCATTCATTTCTAAACGAAATAAAAAAAAGGGCTGTGATTCAGCCCTTTTTTACAACTTGTGATTTTATATGTTAAATGGCATTACCGCACATGTCAGTTGTACCCTGAGGATAGCTAAATTGTAGCGCATTACGGTCAGTAATGAGTTCATTAGAAAACTCTTTCCCAAATAATTGTTGAGAATAAATTGATATACCACTTAAAACAGAAAAACTTATATTTTCAAGTGGAGCAGGTAATGTAGTTTTATAACCTTGATCAACCCCATTAAAAATGAAACCGACCTGCCCAGTATTCTGATTAATATAGATACCTAAACGTTGGTATTCCTTTGTATTATTTGTCATATTCTGACTTTTGATGTAAGGATTATCAGGTCCGCTATTATCACTAAGTCGGTAATCTACAGAATAGCTTAATCTAGGGGGATTCTCACCAAAATCTGGATCATAAGTCCCCATATCAAACCAATAGTTGGATCTAACTGTGTAACCATTATTTGTTACACCCATAAAACCAATATTAGAAATATAAGAAGAGTTACCAAATGATGAGTTGCCAAGAGCTGATGTTGGCACTTTAAGCTCCATTTCTAATGCGATAATACCTGTGTGGGGTATCGTTAAATCACCAATATCGTTAGTAGAATTAAGACTAACTTTACTTCTAGCTATATAATCTACGTAACCATACTCACTTTCTAACCTAGGCTCCACTGTAAAACCAAATTTTTGACCATTTATCGAAGGGAATATTTTTTTAGGAAAATCAGGGTATTCATTATTCCAAAGTTCATAATCTTCTTGAGTCGAGTCAAAATTATATTTGCAGACTGGAGCAGAAGAATTAAGTGAGTTAGTTTGGGCCAAAAGGGTTTGAGACGTTAATTTTTCATCCTTTGCAGATGATGAAAAGTTTTTAGATGCTACTTTTTGGCTTGACTCGCTATGCGTTACTGTATTGGTATTATCAGAAGATACTTCATACATGGCCCAGCATAATGTAATTGCACTAACAGCAAATATACCTATTTTTTTCATAAACATTCCTATCTAGTTAAGTATGAAATTCTTAGAAAGTAGTGTTAAAGTAAAATTTATTATTAATATTTAAATATTTGAAATTATTAGGTTTAAAAACTATTGAATATGATTAATCATATTCAATAGTTACAGTAGCCATTGCACGCACTTTACCAGCAGTCACATTTGTTGCAGTTTGATAGTAGCGGGCAGTCATCGGTACGTTATATTGAAGTGTCTGATTAGAAGACAATGTACCTAATGCTAATTTGTCACCTTTTTTAATGACCTGATTTTTATTTTGATAGTTCCAGAGTAACTGTACACCTACGCCGTTTGCTTTTTCAGATGTCGGAGCAGTATTTGCA
The DNA here is from genome assembly GCF_000399685.1 of Acinetobacter pittii ANC 4050. Lineage (GTDB taxonomy): Bacteria > Pseudomonadota > Gammaproteobacteria > Pseudomonadales > Moraxellaceae > Acinetobacter > Acinetobacter pittii_E. The sequence continues at coordinate 1,059,232 of NZ_KB976987.1, read as the reverse complement.
AGTACCTGATTGTTTGTTCCGTCTTGGATAAAGTCGTAAGTTAAACTAATAAGGTTCTTCTCTTCATAACCTGTTGGATTGATACCCCCATTACAGAGAATATTCATATCAAAAGTTTGTTCGCCTTGAGTGGAACCAACGCCTTTGAAACCAGCCTTTGTAACTGTCGGGAGCTGTACAACTTTATTGATGTTACCTTGAATTTCACATGAAGAAGAGGCAATGGTAATTGCATCACCGTTAACTGTACTAGTTAAAAAAGGGCGATTCATATAACCACTTACATAGTATCGACTATATAAACCAGGCACTAATGCACCAGAACCAGTCTGTGCAGCAGTTTTCACAATTTCGACAACAAAATATCCCGAAGCAAGAGTATAATAAGTGCTTGGTGTTAAACTACGAGTATATGGATAATACCCTGAAAAGTTAGTTGCATTTTCCGCTTCACGGTAAAGACGAATACCAATCCCAGGAATGTTGGTAGAATAGATATTATTCCCTAGTGGGCTTAATGCATAACCTTGAGTAAGTGCGGCAGTAATAGTATCACTATAAGACGTACATTTAGCTCTTGAACCATTGTCGGTAATTGGAAAAGTTGCTTTTCTTAAAACCATTCCAACAGGATCACTTGGTCTTACCACAACGCGACCTACGGCCATGGAAATGCCAACCGTGCTAAATGAGCCTCCATTCTTATTGTCTAAAGTACAGTAAGCATTAGCTTCGCTATACATGCCAAGGCCAGCCGTAAATAGAGCACCCGTTAATAATATTCTTTTCATTTGCAGACAGCCTCAGTCATTACCATGCTTTGTTGCTTACTTTGCAACTGATTACTGATGTTGTACTCAACCGAACAACGCTCATTGCTTTCGTCGCCCCATTTTACATAGAGACGATCTTGAGCAAGTGGGGTACGTAAGTAAATCATACTACCTTGCGCAACAATACCTACAGCTTCATCTTTTTGGTTAAAGACTTGAGCACCAAACGGTAAACTGTTGCCATCAGCAGTTTTACTATTAATGTAGACTGCATAACCTGTCTTAGTCGCAAAATCTACTTTCGCAATTGCACCAGCAAAAGGTGCGATACGTTGACTTGTTTCTTCAAGCTCTACTTGGCTCGACATCTCTTGTGGGTCAAGCGTAATATTATTTAGGCGATAAGGCGTTACATATGGGATAACCGCATAACCAGCCTTATTTACGCTTAAACCAACGGTATTATTAACTTTTGCCCCAGCTGCATCAGGTGCATGTACAAGTACCATCGTTTGGCCTTGCTCAGGTCCAAATAAAATACCATCTGAATGTGCAACCACACTACCACTTAAGCTAACCATTGCTTGTTGGTAAGAATCAGCAATACTGTAAGAACCGCCAACAGTTGCATAGTTCGTACGATAACGACCATTAGCGTTAAATGTTGGATTTGCATAGTCTTGATGTGAAACAGAGGCACCATAACTAAAGCGATCACCCACCATTCCACTTGCACCAACAGTACGGCTGTCTTCAGAAGCAGTAACGTTGACGTTGACTGAATTCTTCTTAAAGTTAATTGGGAATGAAAGCGTCATTAAATATTCAGTATCATGCGTCGCATCATTTGAACCGTACTCAACCTTACGGTTAATTGCAGATAAACCATAGGTTAAACCATGGTAGTTATTGCTATAACCAATTTGGTACTGTTTAGTACTTTCACTACGATTCCAATAATCAACCCATGAGCCAACCACATAGAAATTACCCCAACCTTCAGGAAGTCCTTGGTTTAAAGTAATTTGAAATTCACTGCGCTGATGGCCAGCAGCAGCATAGGTATTTACGCCTTTTTCTTCTAAATCGCGAATAAGTAAAGCATCACGTAATTTATAGAAGTTTTCTGTCGAATAACGATAAGCTGCTAGTGTTAAGTTGGTGTTAGTTGGAGTAATTAACTTACTATAACTTAAACGGAAACTTTGCCCAGATTGTGAAGACTGTTTTTCAAAGTCAGCTTCTGAATGGGTAACATCTAACGCAACAGCGCCAATTGGTGTAGCAAAAGCAGCACCCAACAATACAGCAGCATAATTTTCTGTAGCTTGTATGCCCGTATAGCCTGTTAGATAGTTGTTAATACCTTGTTGGTATTTACCTTGAATTACCCAAGGGTTAAGGTCGATATCCTGATCTCGGAACTGACCTACAGTTAAAGAATAACGGTTTACGCCTGGACGGAGCATCTGTACAACTGAAGCATATGGAACCGAAAATTTTTGTACTTGGCCATTTGCTTCAATAATAGAAACTTCAATTTCCCCACCAAAACCAGTAGGGTAAAGGTCATTAATCTCAAAGTTACCTGGTGCAACAGTTGTTTGATAGATAAGTTGGCCCTGTTGACGAACTTCAACCTTTGCATTGGTTTTTGCGTTACCACGAATACGAGGGGCGTAGCCCAACATACTATTGGGTAGCATGCGGTCATCACTTGAGAAATCAATACCACGATAACCAATAGAATCAAATACTTCGCCGTTGGTAAAACTATCACCTAGTGTTAAAACCCCACGGTACTTAGGGAAGGCTCTTTGTAAGTATGTACTTGTTTCTTGATAGTCTGATTTAGATTGATTTTCAGCAGGTGTATCTTGCCATTGCCACTGGCCATTATGACGTAATTGCCAACCAGCAATATTTAAACCAGCTGTAACCCCCATAAATGCATTTGTTGTTTCGCTTCGGTCACCAGACTGATTAAATGTTTTATAGGCACTACCACTATAAGATAAAAAACCAGCATTAATACCACGGTCCCATACACTTGGGTCAACATAGCCTTGCGCATTTTTTTGCAAAGCGACTTGTGGAATAGAAATATCTACACGTAAACGAGAGGTATCAAATTCATAAAATGCATTTTCAACCCACTCTTCAATTTTATAACAACTATTATTTTCTTTTTGAAGGGTAGTGTGCTTAGACAAAACGTCTTGTTTAACGCCGTACTCAAGCAGGTTCATACCTGTAAAACACGTTTCTGCATTTTTATTAGGGTCTAATGCTTTGAAGACCATACGACGTTTACCAAACCATTGCCCATTTACATATAGATCAACGTTGTATTCGCCTGGTAAAACGGGGTTACCATATTTAAAACGAGAAATATCAACTTTTTGCGCATCTCCAATTAAAAAAGCAGAATCAAATTCAGCCTCTACTGGAGCACTCGTAGTTGTTTCTTCAGCATGCACGAATACAGGCATTGTCATTGTGACAACACCAGAAGCCAAGTAGTAACAAATATGGCGTTTTAATAATTTATAAGATTCTTGCCTTTTTTTTGGCATAGCTAAGTCCGCCTACACATATAGGTGCTTAAATTTATTAAAAAGATAAATCTGATTACTGGAGCTTTATTGGGTGCTCAACGCGACCACCGTAGTCATTGACATTAATAAAACTCATATCTTGAAGGTTGCCATTCTTAAGTTGAACTGACGCTTCAGAAAAAGGCTTAATCATTAGCCCTTGAGGTAATAAATCAACTTTTTTATCACCTGCCTTTTGGTAAATAGAAGTCATAGTGATATGAAAAGGGGTAGGATTTTTTACCATTAAACTTTGACCAGATTTAACCCATTGAAGTTTATCTGATGCTAAATTCGCATCTTCTTTAATCGATGAAGGACGATAGAAGAATTTAATACGTGAACGAATTGCAAGTTGTAAGAAGTTATCAGGTGTCGTATCTTCACTTTTTGAAGTAGGTCTTGGTGGGATATCCAAAATATTCAACCACAAAACCGTTTCTTGCTTCTGATTTAATTGAGAAGCATTTGGCAAAGCGGTAATACGAAGAGTCTGACTTTTCGTTGCTTCAACACGAGAAATTGGAGGAGCAATCATAAAAGGAACTTTTGATTGGTCCGGTGTACTCTTAGGGTCACCTTCGTCAATCCAAGCTTGGACAAGTGCTGGCTTTGAACCGTTATTGCTAACTTGTAGCGTAACTTCGCGAGCATCCGATGGATAGATTACACGGGTGCCATGAATTACAATTTCTGCTTGAGTAGCAGGTGCGACTACTGTCGAAGCAAATGCCAAACCTAACAAAAAATTATAACTGTTCAATTTCATTTTTCGAGTTCTCAACCAAGAAAGATTCAGGAAAGTGTTACACAAAACAGGGTTTCCATGCGGACACAGAAACCCCGCTATCAATTAATTATTGATAGATAATTGTGTATTGAACAGAAGTAGTTACTTTACCAGCAGTAGAAGCGCCAGTTGCATAGTATTCAGCATAGTAGTTAAGGTCAGCACTTGCGCCTTCAGCTACGTCAACCCATTGAGAGTTAGCTTGAGCACCGTTTGCACCCGCAGCAAGTACTGGGATGAAATTGTTGTTGCTACCTAAAAGTTGAACGTTAACGTTTTTAGCACCAGTAGCGTCTTGGTTAAGTAAACGACCAGTATTGAAGTCAACAGTTGCACCTGGTTCGAAGTAAGTAGCTACTTTACCTTGTGAACAGTTAGCTAAGTTGATTTGGAAAGGAGTACGACCAGCAACATCCCCAGCAACAGCTAAAGTTTGTTTAGAAACAGTTGGAAGAGTAACTGTGAAGTCTTTACCAGCAGGGGTAACGATGTCACAAGTTTTGTCTGTAACTAAACCATTAATTGTAATTGTACCATCAGCAGCTTGAGCATTCGCAATCCCTACAACCGAAAGAGCAGCGATCAAAGCAAGTTTTTTCATAGTGTTTTCTCAAAAGTCTGGATAAAAGTTTAATTCCTTACTTTTCCAGTGTTTGACATCTTGAAAAGTAATGTAACAATCCTAAACACATTTCAAACAAAATGCAAACTAGATCACATTATTTTTTCATAGTAGTAATTGGTTCACACTATTGTTTTGTAGTTAAAAGCTACTGTAAACAGCCTATATAGCTGTTTATAAATAATTTTTTTGTTTCAGAAAAAGAGAAGCTAAAGAGATGACCTAGTTACATAAGAACACGAGGTAAATAGACTAAAATTAAACCATTTATGTGAAAAAATAAGCTTAAATTCTTAGAATACAATTATATAGAATAAATTGTGTATATGTATACAGAAAAAATATACAAATGGGCATTTTTGATGAAAAAAGAGCAATTTTCTTATTAATTCATCAAAAGTCGTGATGAACTCGTCAAATTGCTCTTTTGATTTAAACTTATGATTGAAATAAGCTCAAATACTTCAGTGTGGTTAGTGATAATTGATAAGCACAACCTTATGATTGGAACCTATGCTTTCAATGCTAGTATCCATTTTCTCAGTATGTTGAGCTAATTTAAAAAGACTATCTTTATTTAAATATTCACTATCAAGTTTAATATTTAAATTATTTACCTCTGTACATTCTATCTCGCTATGTTCTCTTGAACACGTATCTTCAACAATATTTCCTCTTATCATTATTGTGCTATTTGCATAACAAAATAATGGGGAAGTGGAAAGCACCATCATAACTAGAAGTTTAAAAATATTATTTTTCATTTTATATACCTATTTATAAAATAGTTTATATCTATTTGATACAATATTTTTTCTTTAAAAACAATTATTAATTTAAAATTATCAAGAATTTATCTATTTTCATGTGATATAAATCACATTAATTATTTTAAATAATGTAATAGTTAAAATTTTTTAAATTATATTGTAAATAAAAGATGTATATTCCTTAAAAACCCAAAAAATATACAAGCTACTGATATTTATATACATTTTAAAATATACTAAAATAAAAACATTTGAAATATAATATTATAAAATAATTAATTGATATGTAATTTATATCTATTCACTTGCATAGCTTTTAAAAAGACACTTAATACAGTTAAATTGTGACTCATATCACCATTATTTAAGTAAATATAAGATACATTACTATTCTAAATTTAACAGGATTCAAAATTTAAGAACAAAATAACTTTTATTTTTATCTTAAGTATTAGGGTATATAAAAATAGTGAAATAAAATTTCATCATTTTAAGTAGGCTTGAACTATTTTTAAAAATTTAATCAATCCACATATTTTCAAATCAAATTATGCTTCAGAAGCCTAAGCTGGAGAACAGCCATAGAGTATCCAAAATCAGGAGAAATCATTTTTTATTTACGTTTTTATAAGAGCTACAGAGCTACAGAGCTACAGAGCTACAGAGCTACAGAGCTACAGAGCTACAGAGCTACAGAGCTACAGAGCTACAGAGCTACAGAGCTACA
>NZ_KB976987.1:934344-1052803 GCF_000399685.1 Acinetobacter pittii ANC 4050 | reverse complement strand
AGCTACAGAGCTACAGAGCTACAGAGCTACAGAGCTACAGAGCTACAGAGCTACAGAGCTACAGAGCTACAGAGCTACAGAGCTACAGAGCTACAAGGATATTCTTAAAGGGAAATTAAGCAAGTAAAAGAATATATTATTGAATTATATAATTGTTCGTATAATGTATATTATGTTAAATCCGATACACCTAACAATAACTTCATCTTTTTCATTCCTTCACCACTATTCAATAACTTAAGTAATTTCTATTTTACTTAAAGAATATGATATGTTGACCTTAAGAATACTTTATAAACTTTATTATGTTTGCTCTAAAGCCAATTCATTTAGAAAAGAAAGTCTCAAACGAAAACCAAATTATTCTGTTATTTGATATGGATACAACTTTTCCATGTTTGTACCCTATGCTGTACACCATGAAATTTCTCAGATTTCAAAGTGTCTCTACGCAGCATGCTGATTTGATAGCATTAAAATTTTGGTACGATTTTTGGTTTGAAAAGTTTACTACTTCCTTTTGTGAGTCTTTCTATTCATCATCCTACAACTTTGAAATTATTCAAAGTGAAATTGATAACTTCATTATCTATTTAGAAAACAACAAAAAAATTGAAAGTAATCTTATAAGATTAAGAAATGCAGAACATGCTAACTACACTACAATTGGCCATAGACTTAGATCCTTCTTAAAGTTTTACAGTTTTTTGATTGATGAGTATCTAACTATCCAATCTCAGCCACAACTTTCACCGAAGGAAATCCAAAAAATTAAAGAAAACTTAAATAAATATATGACTATAAAGAAAAAAATTATAAACAACTTCTCAAAGTCTAATAAAACAATTAAAAGTGAAATCAATTATTCTTTCAAAAGTATGACTGATGAGATGATTAAAGGATTGTATTTAATTATCTCACCGAGCAATTCTACTAAATACAATACTTTAAACCCATTTAAGTCAAAAAATGTACAACTCAGAAACTTTCTGATCATACATCTCATGCTTAACTATGGTCTTAGAATTGGTGAGCTTATGCTATTAACAACCAATTCTATTAAAAAATCAATTCAGAATCATAACTTTAGTTTAATTATTACAAATACAGATGATGAATTCGATAATCGATCAAAAAAGCCAAAAATCAAGAATGAATACTCATACCGAGTAATTAAATTACAGGAACGAGACTATAGAATTCTTCAAATTTATATAAATGAAATACGAAAAGAAATTCCTTCACAAATCTTGTTTACTTCCTTAAAGCCTCCCTACTCTGCTTTAAGTTATGCCAGTGTTAAAAAGATATTTGATCAAGTAGATTTGTCATTAAAAGCGTTGCTACCTGAATGTTTTGATACTTCAGCTTATGACTCAATAGAACGTCTAACCCCACACGTATGTAGACATTCTTGGGCTTATATGATGTTAAGCTTTTCTTTTGAGAAGTATAAGAAAGAAAATATTAGTTACTCCGATCTCAAACAAAGTGTAAATGATGCTCTGCTAAAAGCACAGGGTGATCTAAGAGCCTTAGGTGGCTGGTCACCTACAAGTACAATGCCCATATATTATGGTAAACGCTTTATTGTAGAACGTGCTAATTTTATGAACTTGGCTCGCATCATAGATTCCAGTATAAATTATGATTGATAAAAATATGCCTCAACTTAGTCTAAATTTTGAAAAAATAGATAAAAAGCCTAATGAGTTCATAGTCTTTTTTGATAATGACCTTAACGTAATAGAATCATTACAACTCCCTGAAATCATTAAATTTCAAAGGGCCGATAAATTTGATAGTAAATTTATTCAGAGTTCTTCTGATCTTTGGAGCTTTAATTATTCAGGAAAAAGAGTTCAGCTAAATTTTTCTAATTTCAGTAAATTTGAGAAAAAACTAGCTAAATTTTTTCTTGCTAATTACATTCAGGTCAACACACCCTCATCACTTGAAGCTAAATTGCAGGCTTTTAGTCATGCCATAAGAATATTGAAAGCCAATAAGCAAAAACTTGATTATCATAATTTAAAATCGATATTGGGCAATTTGGCAAAAGATGAAAGGTCACCTTACTATTACCACTTGAAATTTCTAGTTAAATTATTATTTTTAGAAAATTTTTCACATTTTGATATTGATCAAGAATACGAATTAGAATTTCTTGAACGTCCTACAGCTTTCAACTCAAAATTGTATTATCAACAATATGAAGATCCTATTGATTACCCAACTATTACCATGATTCAACAAGGTCTTAGCCAATTGAATCATCAATTAAAGCAAGATTCTTTAGAAGTCACTAATCAAACCTTAATCAACTCTTCAATATTAGGTCTAATCTATGTATCAGGACTTAGACCTGTCCAATTGGCTAAGTTGTCGGTAGAAGATATAAAAGTAGACACTACACGTACTACCGATAATTTCCATCGCTATAGCGTACTAATTCCCTATGCAAAGCAAGCAAGATATGTGCATGAGAAAATAGCTGTAAAACTGCCAGAAGAAGTCGCTGAAATTATTCTTTCATATATCGAAAGGTTTAACTTGCATCCGGATGAAAAATTATTCGATATGGGGGAAAATGCAGCTCGTTTCTGCTCAACGGCTATTAACACTCAATTATTTGCTTTTTCGCCAGAATCATATCGAGATGCTGTTTTAGCTGGAGAAATGATTAGACAAAAATATTCCTTTTCAGACTTTAGACATCATGTTGGTTATAGCCTAGCTATGGCTGGTTCTTCCGCTGAAGAAATAGCATATATTTTAGGTCATTCATCAGTTGTGGCTGCAAGACATTATATTTTCTCTACACCACAATTAGCACAAATTAGAGCCCAAGCCTTGGGTAGAAATTCTCTTTATAAGCAGATGATCGCTATGTTACTCACAGGGCGTTTAGTTTATAAGCAGGAATGGAAACAGAAAAAAGTAATGGGCAACATTGGGCATAAAATTCATTATGACATAGGTGGTTGTTCTTACAATGACAAATGCTTATTTCAACCTGTCCGTAATTGCTATGGGTGTATATATTTTCATCCTTTCATTGATGCTGATCACAGCAATGTTTTAGAAAGTATTCAATGTGAAATTAATGATCTGATTAGGCTGTCTGATGGTATAGGTGTTTCTAGAAATCCATTGATTAGAGTCCATGAATCTACAAAATTTGAAATAGAATCAGTAATAAATCGTTGCCACATGCATAAGGATGGTATTCATGAATCTTGAAAAATACCATGTATTTATAAATGAACAGCGAGAATTTTTTGAGAATAATATCCAACCAACTTTCAAATTAAGATGGGATGATTCAGCTTGGTATGGGGGAACTATCGGCTCAGGTTGGTTGCTTTCTAGAAGTGGTAGAGTCCACTTTTTATTTAATTCAATCAAAAAGTTAAAGGGAGTTAAGAGCCTTTTTGTAGATCCTACATATCAAGAGTTCATGAAAGCAGTAATGGTTCTGAGTTATAGAAAATCAAACTCAAAAGCCTCACCACAAAAATTATATGCAGAAATTCTAGTTCTTAAACGCTGGTATAACTCTTTATATAATGAGAATCCCAATACATGCCACCCTTGTACGCTATCCACTTCCACTCTGAACCAGTCTTTTGAAATTTTGAAGGAAAACGCCAGTAAAACTAACTTACCTGACCATGCAGGCACATACTTAAGATTACAAGAACTCTTGAATCATTATTGTTTTACTGAGAAAAACTTAGAGTTTTCTCAAAAATATCTATATATCAATAGGCAGAATAGAACACCAAATGCAAAACGTACAAAAGCATTAATTGACCAACTTGACCTGGATGAAGATGATCTCAATACAGATAAACTAATTTCTATTCGGACGTTCATTAATATCATTTCATTGATTAGTTTATGTCAAACCAATGGCGAAAAGATTGTTCTCAATCTATTGTTATTACTTATTATTACAGGACTCCGTTCTACCGAAGCCATACTTCTAAAGACAGATGCGCTAATCAAACAACCTATCTTAGACCCTGTCACCAAAGAGCATCTAAGTATTGATGGTGTTAAACAATATACACTAGGTATCCAATATCATGGCGCCAAAGGTGCTGGATTTAGAATACATTGGGTAGAACCATTAGCAGCGAACCTAGTTGAGACAATTTTTGCCTCAGTCCTAGAACTTACAAAAGAGTTTAGAGAACGCATCTTATATCTCAGATCAAAAGACTGTAAGGACTTTCTACCGGAATCAATTGATAGAATTTCGGAAGATTTTATAGAGATTGATGATTTGATAGATACAGTCTTTGCAGTTAAGGATAATTACAGAGGACATGCTGGTCGTCGTGAGGTTGTAATCAAGACACTCAGTAAAGTACCTATCTATAAAGAAATAACAATTGGATCAAAAGTTAAAAAATATTATTTAAAAAAAGATTTAGACACTTTTATAAGATCTTTCGCTAATTATGATTCAGATCAACCTCTTAATCATGTTTTTAATTATGAAGGTAAAATCGAGAACATACCTTACGAAGATATACTTTTCATCCATGAATATAGATCTGCAACACTTCAACGCGCTTTTTATAACAAAACCAATATCATTCCATTAAGTGCTAATATCATTAATAGTTTTTTGGGAAGTAGCAACAATGTTTCTGCTTTCCAAAAGTACAGTTTACTAGAAAATGAGACTGAGCATTCAAAGCTTACTAGCCACATTCCAAGGCACAATATCAACACTTTTCTTGCTCTCAGTGGCTTAGCTGAACATCTACAAGCAATGCTCATGGGTCGTGTTGATATTAAACAGAATCAGCACTACCAACACTTAGCTTTAAAGCAACATCGAGTAGCAGCTAGTATTCTTGAAAAGCATGAATTGGTTGTTTCTGAGTTCCCTACAGAACAAGAGCCTGTGAAGTATCCAATTGATTCTGTAAAAAATGATGGATTAATGTATTTTTCAACCCAACTAGATTTAGAAAGTAATCTAAAGATGAACCTACAATCTTTTGATTCAAAGAATGAAGTTGCGAGTTACATTAAAAAATCATTCTTTGATGAATACTTTGAAGACATCACTCAATCGTTCAATGAATTAACGAAGAATAATGAAAAAGATGCAGATGAGTTAGTGCAGCGTCATGCAAATTTACACCCCTTACCTTTTGGCGGCTGTATGCGTGAAATAGCAGTCCATGATTGCCCTAAACGTCTTGCATGCCAGTCAGGTGATCAATGTGGAAACTTTGCCTTAACAGGTCGTAAAGGTGAATTAGAAACCCTTCAACATACTTTGAATAAACTATTGAATCAATTTCAACATATAGAAAAAATCCTAGCCCATGATTTTTCTTATGGAGAAATGCTGGAAAATTTACATCAAAAGATTCTTTATTTAAGTGATTTAAAAGCTAAAGCACTTGATAGACAAAAGAATTTAACGCCTATCCCTGTTTTTCCTTATGAAAATACGATTAGTAAATTGCCAACTACATTGAGTGAACTGTTCGCCATTGAACAACAAAAAATTGAGTCTAAGGAAGCATGATATGTTACGTGGTAAACAATTAGATGAAGTCATCGAACAAGAATTGCAAATGATGTTGGTTGAAGGTTTTGAAAAATCTCCTATTTCGCACAAAGCACTTCATACCCGTCTAGCAGCTAAGGGCTATATATCCGGTGGGCTAAGTACTTTGAGTTCTGCTGAACGGAAGAAGCTAATATCTCTATATGTATCAGAGCAAATTTCTCCACTACATCTAAAAACCAAAGAGCAGCAACTTTATGTGAATAAAAAGACAAGACAGGCACTTACGGATACCAATAAAAATCTACGCACACAAATTGATGATTTGGAGTCACAACTTCACCAGAATACAGAAACACTTATAGATATTATAGAAGAGGTAAAGTTAAGAACTAACTTGAAAATAGATCATCTACTAGCTCCCCACCTTCTTAAAAAGTATCTTTCACGTGAATAGCATTCCTTAAATATTGTATAAATTTTCACTCTAAAGATAATTGATCAACTGAAATATTTTCATTGTATATAGTTTCTGGAGATAAATTAAAAAGTTCATCAAATAACATTTCAATGGTTAAAACTGGAGCCTTATGAAAGCGAGGTTTAGAATAGTCAGCCTCCCCTTTCTCTATAAAATCTAAATATTTATTTATATTGTAAAGTAGAGTATTTTGTGTGTGTTTATTCCCTGTACTCCGTAGTTCATGAAATGAAACAGTTGCACTCACAGCACTATAAGCGGTAAAAGAAAATCTTTTTGCTGTCGATTGTATCGTTTCTATTCGTTCAATAGTATTCTGATTGAGTTCAAAATCATCTACCCAATTGTCTGTGATTTTATCTAAATAAAACTCATAAGTACTATAAAAATATCCTATGTTAATAATTTTCCATACTGACAAAATAGAATCTTTAATATCTCTTCTATTTATTATCTCTTCTTTAATCAAAGATAAGGAAATTTCCTTACTATCAATGATACCATCAATATTCAAATGAAACCTATTATTGTTTATTAATTTATTAAAATCATACAATTCATCATCATCAATATTATTGAAATCCTTCAAAGATATTTTTAAGTAATGAGTTAATATTAATTTTTTTAGAATCCGATAAACAATTTCTTTAGATGGAAAAATATACTTAAATCTATTTTCATTTAATAGGACTCCCCAATCCTCTCCACTATTCAATATAACACATGCGAGGAAAATAAGATTATCTGTATTTATACTCTCTAGATTAATTTTTTTTATATTTTGTGGATGTAAAGGATGATCTAATCTCTCTCGTTCCTTCAGGTATTTTTTCTCACCAGCCTCAAAAATTTCCAAAAACTCTTGACTATTTCCTATTGGTTTACCATCGACTTGAGATTTAAAATAAAAAAAATCATCCCACGCTGAAACTCTAATTGCAGCTCTCAAGGTGTTTGTATAGAGTGCTTTATTATAAGAATATGTATGAGCTAAATTAGCAGATCCCATAAAATTATTAGCATACTCTATAGCTTTGGAATCATCTTTTGATAAATTAAAGTAGGATAGAAAGAACCAAATTGTTTGAGTTACTTTATCTTTATGAATATTATTAAAAACAAACTGTGTAAATACTTCCAAAACTTTTAATTTTGATTTAATAATATCATGAAAATATTCATAAAAATATATCAAAATTTCTTGATCTACGATATCACCATCATACATTTTTTTAAGAGCATTAATATACGGTTCTATTTTTTTATTGGAATCAACACCTAATAAATAATAAATAAACTTAAAATAAGGGTGAGCTTCATTTAACTCAACACCTTCAAGCCGATCAAATATCAAACCTGAATTGTCTTTTTTTTCAAAAAAAACAGTGGAACAATTAATTGCATTTAATAGAGAAACAGGAATATATTCATCTTTCTTGAATAGCAACCTAATTGAATTCTCACGTTGCAGACTATAATCTTTATCTACAAATGCTAAAATAGTGTTAGCAAATAAAAATTCAGAAGATTGATTGCAATCATCATCCGTATTAGTAATATCCTTAATTTGTAGACACATGTCAATAAGTGAGTTTGTGCAAAGAATTTTATTTTCATAGAAGAAATAGTTAGCTTTAAAAGGCATAACCACTTCTCTTTTAATTAAAAATTTATCAATTTCACATATATTAAGCATATACAATATCTCTAATAAATTAATTAGATACAAATATTTTCATATCCACATCATGACTAGATGTTTGGCTGAACCAAGTGTCTAGTAACTGATATGCTTGAACTGTTTCAGAATTAGCTGTACTTGGACTATTAAGTTGAGACATAAAATGCTTATGTGAAAAAGCATTGCCGATTACTAACCATATTTCTTTACGTACTAATGGATCTTGTCTACGCTTGTCAATTGTTTCGATTACATCATCTAAGGAATGGGTAAGATCAAATGTTTTATTGAACAATCGAATACGACTATTAAGGCAAATTTTATGCTTATTACCGCTTGGTGCAGGCCATGCTCCACGAATATTTGTAATATTGCCGTATCTTGAAGGGCTACTATTCAATAAGAAGTGTAGATTTTTTAGAGCTTGACCACCAACTAAACAAAGAGCACCAGCTGAAGATTGTGGAGATATTGAACTATCTCCACATTTGACATGAACGAAGATAACCTTATCTTTTGAAGATAAAATAAAATCTGCTGGTTCAGTCCCCATATCTGTACATAACATTAGATCTATATTCGGTAGATATTGAAAAAATTGACCTAAACTATTTAGACTAACATGTGGATTTCTAACATTGGACATTTGATCTATTAAATAGAAAATTGACTTATTTCCAAAGGAATTAATTGATAAATTATCCTCATCTTTTTCCGTCATATCTTTAGCTAACAAACAATCTAATGGAATTATGTTGTTTATGATATTATGATTTAGTTGGCTTCTTTCGACAGGAAGTTTGTGTTTGTAAAATGAGCCGTATAAAAAAGTTGTTCCATCTTTAAATAATAATTTCACAGTTTTGTTATTAAAAATTTCATTAATATTTATTTCAATACCATCAATAAAGAAAGCTATATCACCAACACCATGTGCTATTAGCCCCTTTTTTTCATCAAAAGTAAATGTTATAAGACCATTTAAATTATTAGTAGGTAAATAAACATTATATTTATCATTAGAAATAAAATAAAAATTAAAAAAAGAAATTCCTTTTGTATATTTTTTATAGATAAAAGTATTATCTATTTGCTGTATACAATTATTATAGTGCACTTCTATGGTGCCTATAATTTCTGAAAAATCCAATATACAAGATATAGGTTCTTCTTCAGGTGCTTCATCTATAGCTTGCGCAAAAGAGTTTAGAAAACGACTTTTGGTTGGTTGGTTTTTCATAAAAGCTATGTTTATTTGATCCAGCCACTCAATAAATCTTTCATAAGTAAATTTACTCTTTTTTTGATCACATATTCGTCCAGACCCGACACCCAAATAATAAGAAGAGGTAACCTTATCGCTTTCATTAATATTTGATACTACTGCAGTTGTAACTGCATATGCCGAATTAGCTTGAGAATGATTAATTGCCTCTAGATCAGAGCTTTTAAGTAATATACCTTCAGGCCGATTTTGGCTAAGTTGAAGTGCTCTTGTATTAGCTTGTTTTGTTCTAGTCTTCTCTGTTTCAGCTATTACACTAAATAATTTTTCTAAATCAATAGTTCTACCAATTTTTAGATCATCTCTGTGATTGAACTTTCTACCTCTGCTATCAAAAATAGAAATAATGTCTCCTATTTCTTTTATTATCATAATTTCTAAAGATGGTTCAAAAAACAAGCTATCTTTAAGAAATTTAGAATTATTAAAACAAACAGATGTAATAACACCTGATTCAACATCATACTTAGTTAAAGCACCTTCCCTACTAAACTCCCAATAAAGCTTATCAATGCAATCATTCAAACTAAAATTGTTCAATTTATAATAAAAACAGACTGATGCAAGAGGAATTTCTAAAGAAGTAAGAGGATCAAAATCCTTAAAATTAAATTTTTTCCGATAACAAGAATCAAAATAACTATGTTCAGGAAAAACTTCGAGATAATTATCTACCAAAAGAGCAGTATCTAATGTATTTAAAAAACGTTTTGCTGATTCTGCATTGGAAATATAATCATCAAATTCAAGATAATTTTTCCATAAATGATTATTGCTTTCAGTGGATATTTCTAAAACTGTTGGCTGATAATTTTGATATATTCTTACTACTCTGCCAACAGTTTGTACAAGCTCTTTTCCACTACCAACAGGATAAGTCAAAATTAAAACTTTAGCTTCAGGTATATCAATCCCCTCATCCAATTTCCGTTGGTGAATTAGAACTTCATAACCTAGTTCAGCAAGGTCTGCTGGTACATAACTAAACGTATTATCAATATCTTTATCTTTGAATTGCTCGTGAATTGCAACCGTCTTAAAAGATTGATTAAATTTTAAGAAATATTTTTCAATATCACTAAATTCCTTACATTTAATAATGCAGACAGCATCGGGCTGTAATTCTTTAATAGTATTTAATTTATTATAAATTTGAGAAAAATCAGTATCTTCATTAATATTCTCATTGGATTGAGATATAGAAATAGTCTCAAATTTAGGTGAAACAATTACTTGATTATCTATCGCCTGTTTATAGGTGTAAATATAGCTATGTTCAGCATCTATATCAAAGCTAAATAGGTCATTTCGATATGGTGTTGCTGTAATTATTACTTTTTTTGCTTTTAATGCTCTGATTGCAGTTCCCCATTTAGGGGATGGTTCTGCATGCCCTTCATCAATTAGTATGAGGTTAAATGTAGTTTCTAGGGCTGCTAACTCGTCTTCATTTAAACTTATAATTTTTTGAAAGGTGGTACAATAAATTCCATTCTCTTCAACTTCATTGATTTGGTTAAAAATCTTTTTAGTGAGAAATTGCTTATGATTTTCTTCTTCAAATAATATTTTTTCAAAAAATTTACCTTTCAATTGCTTATACAATTGATCACATACAGCCCTTCTATGAGTAACAACTAAAATTTTTTCAAAAGTACTAAAATGGCCAACTGTACAAATAACACCACTTTTTCCGGCCCCTGTCGGAAGACTAATAAGACAAGATTTCTCTGAGTCTGATTGCAAATACAGTTTTATTGTATCTATGCTGATTCGTTGACATGCTCTAAGCTTTTCATTTATCAAATGGTTAATTTCTGTAATCATAATTTTTTAAGTAGCTGTTTTATTATATTTTTATCATAAAATTATGTTTACGTATAGTATACAATACATGCTTCTTTACTAAAGTAATAAGTTATATTTATGAATATTATTAACACAAATCTTAAAAAATTAGATAAATTGTTGAAATTTAAAAACTTAGAATTATAAACTAATTTTTTAGGTAAACATAAGTAAAATAGAATATCTAAAACTGTAGCCTAAACAACGCTGTTGGTGCTACAGCTTAGTACCGGACTAGAGTCCACCATTAGATAGCGTGGATTCTTTTTTATTAAGACTTTAGAACTTTTTATCTATCATTACGGACTTCCCATTTAAAAAGGATATCATTTTCAAAAATTTCAATAAGTTCTATGAGAACATAAAATGTTGAGTTTTTTGGTTTAACAATGGCAATCATACCCTTTCGCATTCTCGCAACGTGGCTTTCGAATCTAAAAACCATAGGATCAGTAATATCACTAAAAGCTCTAGCGCCAGAGGCATATCTTACACCGCCATTATCGTCACTTAGAAGATCTACACAACCTGAGCGAAATTGCAAAGTATTCCACCGAATATTAATTGTTCTAGTATCTTGTTCGCTAAACTGAACCTTAAGCTCAATTCCACTACCAACAACAGGTATTCTTCTTTTTCCGCAGCCAATAATTTTTCCAATATCTCCAAATTCAAAAGTCTCTTCTTCTACTGCCTGCCTGAGTCTTCTATTGAAAAAACTAACATTTATATTGTTTTCCAATAACTTTCTAAAACCTTGCGAATATATCGTACCATTTGGATCTAACACCCCTATCACAACTTCTTTTACACCAGAATTTATTAATAAATCAGCACAGGACTCTATTTGTTGTTCATCATGCAATGCAACACAAGGTTCTAAGGTTGTATAAACTGTAGCTCCTTGTATGTCCTCTGACTGTAATTTTCTTAGAGCGACTCTTTCAGCATGAACATTGCTAGTCTCTCCTCGATAACCTGTGGCTAATAAAATACCATCTTTTGAAACCACAACTCCCACTCTAGGAAACTGTTTACATTTAAGGTGCTCTTCTATTGCTAATCTCATAAAATCTGATCTTGAATATTTTTTTTGCATAGCAACCTTAATGTATCAATAAAAGTCATTGTGTCGCATAACTTCATTTTATGTTAAATAGAATATCTAAGACTGTAGCCTACACAACACTGTTTGTTGCCACAGCTCAGCAACCTGAATCTC
Organism: Acinetobacter pittii ANC 4050; assembly: GCF_000399685.1. Classification (GTDB taxonomy): domain Bacteria; phylum Pseudomonadota; class Gammaproteobacteria; order Pseudomonadales; family Moraxellaceae; genus Acinetobacter; species Acinetobacter pittii_E. The sequence goes on along the minus strand of NZ_KB976987.1, from coordinate 1,040,747 downwards.
TACGATCATAATTCACGTTGCTGAGTATTCCAAGTAACATGATATAAGTTATGCAGAAATCAGATCGCTACTCGAAAGGCTTATGCAATCATGGCTTTGATGCATAAGCCTTGTGATGCTGACCTATTTCAACTCGCTCAGGTTATAATGATGGTCTCCCAAAATATGGTTGATCTATTATGAACACCTCCAATGACCCTTTACATGGCAAAAAACTTGCTGACATTTTGGATGAGTTATTGGATTACTACGGTGGCTTTGAGGGCTTAAGTCGTAAAATTGAAATTAGATGTTTTTGTATAGATCCAAGTGTTAAATCATCATTGCGATTCTTACGTACCACACCATGGGCACGTGAAAAAGTAGAAAACTTATATTTGTATGTCTTACGCCAAAAAGCCAAACAGAAATCGTAGCCATCAAAACCCTAGCCTCAGCATTTTAATTAGTGGTGGACTGCCACCACTCTCCTAGACAAATTTAGTCTATTCTTAAGACCTTTTTAGTAGGAAAATATGTATTCATAGCTAGGTTCATGAACTAAATATTTTATAAGTTATAATTTTAATGCCCTAAGTAATTAAATTTATTGTTTATTAAACATAAATTTAATTGTGAATTAGATTCTAGGTGAACATAAGTTAAATAAGATATTTGGAAACCTACCATATATAAGGCTTCACTCTCTATGTTGCTGCTACGCTGTTTTATTCTTTACTGCACTGAATTCTGAGCTTACTCACAACTGTATCTGTTGCTCAAGCAACTTACCAAGCTGTGACACTGTTAACCATTTAAATTGGGTTAACCCTATTTCTAATCTTAACCAGAATAATTCTCTAGGAAGCTTTCTCTAAAATTGTCATTAATTCTTAATTTACCCTAGTGAGCTATGCCACTCACTATCTTTATGAGTTGCCATAAAAAACCCACTTTCGTGGGCTTTTCTGTTTAATGTAAAGGAATTTTATCTACTATACTTTGCTGCGCTCCTAGCTCAGAACGTACAACCTGTAATTCAAATCCTTGTCTATCCAGCACAGCTCTAGCGCTTTTATCGGTTAATGAAAAGAATATACTGACCAAAAATGCTAATGGCATTGAAAATAATGCAGGATTATCAAATGGAAATATGGCTTTTTCATGCCCTAATACTCCAACCCAAACTGTCGGAGATAAAACTACGAAAATAATTGCAGAAATAATCCCTGTAAAACCACCATATATAGCTCCTCGAGTGGTCAAATCTTTCCAATACATAGAAAGAATAAGTACAGGAAAGTTAGCTGAAGCAGCAATACCGAACGTGAGACCCATTAAGAAAGCAATATTCATTTTTTCAAATAAGATTCCACATGCTATTGCGATCACACCTAAAACTACGACAGAAAGACGAGATACAATCATTTCTTGTTTTTCAGTTGCTTTGCCTTTCTTAATGACTTTTTGAAATAAATCATGAGAAATTGCTGAAGCTCCAGCCAATGCCAAACCAGCAACAACCGCCAAGATTGTTGCAAATGCTACAGCAGATAAAAAGCCAAGTAATAAATTTCCACCAAGCGCCTTTGCTAGATGCATCGCAACCATATTACTACCACCAATGAGGTCACCACCTAATTGTCCATCTACAAAATAGTGTGGATTAGTGCCTACTATAGCGATTGAAGCCAAACCTAAAATACAGACTACAATAAAGAAATATCCAATATAGCCAGAAGCGTAAAATACTGAACGGCGTGCTTCAGCAGCATTTGGTACTGTAAAAAAGCGCATAAGAATATGTGGTAAACCTGCTAAACCAAAAATTAAACCGATAGACATAGATAACGTATTAATTGGGTTTGATAGCATTGGTCCTGGTTCTAAGACTTTTTGTCCAAGTTTATGTGCATTAACGGCTGACGTAGCCATATTATTTAGACTGAAACCAAATGCTTTAAATGCCAGAAATACTAAAACTGTTCCACCAAAGAGTAAAAGAATTGCTTTAACAATCTGTATCCACGTTGTAGCAAGCATTCCTCCAAAAATGACATATACCAGCATTAAACAGCCAACAAGAATGACAGCAATTTTATAATCTAATCCAAACAGTAATTTAATAAGCTGGCCTGCTCCCACCATTTGCAAAATTAAGTAGCAACACACCACGATGAGCGAGCCACAAGTTGCTAAAATACGCGTTCTTTGCGGATCTAGTCTGTACGAGACAATATCGGCAAAAGTATATTTTCCAAGGTTTCTCAGTCTCTCAGCCATCAAGAAAGTTAAAATGGGCCAGCAAACAAAAAAGCCAGTCACATAGATAAAGCCATCATAACCTTTGAAGAAAACCATACTTGAAATACCAAGTAAGGTTGATGCCGACATGTAGTCTCCAGCAATTGCCAGACCATTTTGTTTAGCAGAAATTGCATTACCAGCCGTATAAAAATCTTCTTTTGATACGGTTTTCTTGGCAGCTTTAAAGGTAATAAGCAATGAAATACCAACTACGCATGCAAACATGATGATTGCAGTCCAGTTTCTTGGCTCACTTGGAGCCGCCCAAGCACCCGAGCTAAGTAAAGCGAGCATGGTAAAAGCTATATATTTATTCATAACGGTATTCCTTTCTTAATTTTTCTTTTTGTTTGTCAAAATATTGATTTGTAATGAAGATATATAAGCCGGTTATTAGCCAGCTTGATACAATAACAATTGCAGCGATAGGCAAACCAACTGTGACCTTGCTTGCTTCTAATGGCATTGCAAGCAACTCAGGTCGAAATGTGGCTGTTCCCATAAAAATAAAATAAATGCTAAGTACGATTAAACTTAAAAAAACAGCGAATCGGTTTCTTTGCTTCACCATCTTTTTAAATTTAGTATCTAAGACGATGTTTGCTTCCTGAGAATACTTCATATAAAAAATCCTTTTTTATGTAGATCATTATTTACATTCAGCAAAAGCACTATTGATGAAATAGTCGTGATACCGTTCTCTCAATATCTTTTTACTGATTTTTCCAGTCGGTGTATGAGGTATTTCTTCTACTAATATCGTTGCCGAAGGAATGGCCCATTTATGTAATTTAGAGGATAGGAAAACTACAATTTCCTCATGTTCAATAATTTGTTGTGGAGATTTTGGCACTAATATTAAAAGTGGGCGTTCACCCCATTTTGGATGATTGGCAGCAATAACAGCGGCTTCAGCAACTTTTTCATACCCCATTGCTGCATTTTCGACTTCAACACTACTTACCCACTCTCCTCCTGACTTAATCATATCTTTGGCACGGTCTGTAATATGCATATATCCATATTCATCTATGCACGCGATATCTCCTGTATCAAACCATGTATTATTTTCATCTAAGGTTTTAGGCTGATTAATATATTGCTCAGCAATCGTATGTCCTCTTACTTCTAAAATGCCTTCATGAACACCATCGTGAGGAAGTAGTTTATGATTCTCATCACGTAATCTCATTTGAAGGCCAAAGATAGGTTTACCGCACTTAATCGATTGAGTTTCAATATTGTTTTTGATTTGATCTAATCGATTACAAGTTCCCATTGAACTGGTTTCAGTCATTCCCCAAGCATTTTCAACAGCAACGCCATATTGGCTCAAGGACTCAATTAGCGAATATGGTGCAGCGGAGCCACCAGAAATCGCACGTTTTAAACTGACTGATGAAATATGGTGATCTTCAAGATAATTTTTAAAAGAATTCCAGATGGTAGGAACAGCCATAGAAATATCGACGTGCTCTGATTGGATCAAATTGAAAATTTTCTCAGTCTGACCGGCAAATGAATGAGGCCAAACAATTTTTGCCCCAGATAAAACGGCGTTAAATGGCATTCCCCATGCACTAATATGATAAAGAGGCACCAATGGCATAATACAGCTGTCATGCGTTAAGCCAATCGCATTTGGCATAGCGAGTATTAACGCATGTAATACCGTACTACGATGTGAATAAAGAACACCCTTGGGATCACCTGTTGTACCAGATGTATAGCAAAGTCCACTTGCACGTTGTTCCGGAATATCTGGCCAATCATATTCAGGCTGTTCTGAAGCAATGATCTCTTCATAAAACATAAAATCAAATTTTGCTTGTAGATCTCTATTAGGATCGCCTAGCACGATAAAATGCTTTATGACTGGCTTTATATTTTCATAAATAGAATCAAGCAATGCTAAACAATCAGGCTCAATAATAAGTACTTCATCTTGAGCAGAATTGATAATTTGAATTAATTGTTCAGCTGCCAATTTAGGATTAATTGTATGATAAATTCTTCCCGTACATGGGATGGCATAATGTAATTCAAAGTGCTGATATGAGTTCCATGCCATTGTTCCGACTTTAGCATCAGGACTTACACCTAATCGATTTAATACATTGGCAAACTGAGCAACTCGCCCGAAAGCATCTTTATATGTATATCGATGCTTAGTGACCCCATCTGCCTTTAAGGATACAATTTCTTGATCTGCATAAACTGTCAAAGCATGCTGCATTATTGAAGTAATATTTAAATTACAATGCATCATTAATCCATTCGTCATTCTTATTTCCTCACACAATTTAGCAACTGATTCAGATGCTTATATGAGTCAATGCAACTATGGTGCCAAATATTTTTATTATTATTTTCAAAAACTTATTACAAGTTATTATTTTTCTTTTTTGAAAAAATTTCAATTTTGAAATTAATTATTTATTAACTTCATTCTACGCCACAATGTAGTCCGGCTAATTCCAAGTTTTTGTGCAGCAAGGTCTAAATCGCCATCTACTTCGGCAAGTATTTGTTCAATTAGACTCAATTCCTGATTTACCTTTACTTCTTTTAATAAAGGTTGTGCAGTTTGATTTATTTGCGGCTGAAATAGCTCTGGTAATTGTTGCTTTAAAAATTCTGGAGTTAAAATTTCCTGATCAAGCTGTAACAGCACATTGATTCTTTCAACAATATTTTCAAGTTCACGGATATTGCCCGGCCAAGAATAGTATAAAAAAGCCTTCTGTAAAATATTTGGCAAATCATCTAATGATTTTCTATATTTCTCTAGAAAGGAATTTGCTAAATACAAGATATCTTCTTTTCGTTCTTTTAAAGACGGCGTATACACTCTTAAAATATTTAAACGATAGTAGAGATCTGCCCGAAAGGTTCCATTTCGTACTAACTCTTCTAAGTTCGCATGAGTTGCAGCAATCACACGTATATCTAAATGATGACTCACCACTGAGCCTAAGCGGTTAATTTGTCTTTCTTGTAAGACTCGTAAAAATCTAGTTTGTAGATGTAATGGCATATCTCCAATTTCATCTAAAAAAAGCGTACCCGTATGAGCCGCTTCAATGAGGCCAATACGCCCATTTTTCTTCGCTCCAGTAAAGGCACCTTCTTCATAACCAAATAACTCGCTTTCTAACAAGCTTTCTGGAAAAGATGCACAGTTGATTGCAACAAATGGTGCTTTATAACGACTGCTATGGTTATGAATACTTTGTGCTAAAACCTCTTTACCTGTACCACTTTCACCTGTAATGAGAATGGTACTATCAGTTTTTGCATATGCTTTTGATAACTTAATGATTTGTTGAAAATTGGGATTTTGCGTCAAGATCTGGTCAAAGGTATATCTTGTATTAAAATTCTTTGATGAAACCTTTCTAAACTGACTATTAGACTGCTCTAATGCGTTTAGTTCCTGCACTCTTAAGATATAGCCATCTATGTAGTCATTTTTTAATTTGGAAATATATACAGCAAGTTTTAAATTTTTAAATTGAACGAGTTGATGACTGTTTTCTTGGTCGATATCAAAGTTTAATCCTTCAAAAATTTCTAAAGCAGATTTGTTCAAAACATCTGAAGGATCTTTTTCGAGTAAAGCACTCATGGAGTTATTAATTAAAGAAATCTTTTTTTGTTTTGTGATAAAACAAATGCCTTCATTTAAATGGTTAAAGATCTCGGTTAAACGCAAAGTTGAATACTGTTCTCTGCGAATCTTTTCAAGGGTACGTAAGGCATTTTGCAGCAAGTCTTTTAAAGATGGCACACTAATGGCTAAGTGCCCGACTAGATTTTCATTCAGTGCCAGCTCTACTGCAACAGGCGAACCAATAATGGCGTCAAAGCCTTGCTTCTTAATTAAATGAATGGTTTTCTTGGCATCTAAATATGAGTCATAGTTAAATTGTTGTATGTCTAAAGCAAAAATATCCGAATAATTTTCAAGATCGACAGTAGACGTATTCCCAACCAAAGCGATGCGCTTATATTGTTTTAAATTTGATATAGCCTGAATAACATCAAAAGTTCCGGTTCGAATAACCTGTATATCAATATTTAATTTCTTTTGTAGAAAACTTGCTGTGGCTCCCGTACAAAGAAGAATCTGACAGCCATTTTCTACTAAGGTTTGAGCAACATCTTGTACATCAGAAATATGGCATTCCACCAAATCAATTTCATCAGAATCTACTTCTTTTATAGCTTGCTCAACCAAAGAACGAAAACCATTAATATTAGGTTTTTTAATATAGGTGACCAAAATATTAATTGGTTTTCGATTTAGCATTTTTTACTCCATTAAAAAACGTTTTATATAGGGGCAGAACTATGACCGCCGTCGACTTTAATTTCGATGCCTGTGATGCCTTGACCAGCTTGCGAAGCAAGTAATAGTAAAGGCCCATTTAAATCATCAAATTCTACAAACTTCCTTGTAGGAATCTTTTTTAAAAGCTGTTGCCCTGCCTCACTGGTTAAATATTCTTCATTAATTTCAGTAATCATATAACCTGGAGCGATGGCATTTACATTTATACCAAACCTAGCTAACTCTACTGCCATTACTTCTGTTAAATGGCGTAATCCAGCTTTTGACGCACAGTACGGGCTAACACCAAGATTTGTAGACTGAGATAAAATTGACGTAATGTTGATGATTGATCCTTGTTGTCCAACCTTAATCATATGCTGCACAACTTCTTGTGTACATTGCCAAGGGGCTTTGAGGTTAGTATCTACAATCTTATCCCAGTCTTCATCGTTATAATCTAAGAAACGCTTGGTATCACTCACACCAGCATTATTAATTAACACATCTATTGTGATTCCTTCTGCTTCTAGATTATTAAGCATATCTTTTACAGCTAAACGGTCATTTATATCTAATGAAAAAGTATGAACTTGTACGCCATATTCATTTTTGATATAGCTCTCTAACTCTTTCAATCGTTCTAGCCGTCTGGCACAAATGACAATATGAGCGCCTTCCTTAGCAAACAATTCAGCCATATGATGACCCAAACCACTCGAAGCACCCGTAATTAAAATATATTTATCTTTTACATCAAAAATATTCATTCTCTTATCCCTGCTTTATTATGCCTGCTTCCCTAATAGCTTTTTAGCAATGCTCATGCGATGAACTTCATTTGCTCCATCATAGATTCTGAAACCGCGTGCATCTTTAAAAATCTTGCAGACTACTGATTCATCCGTCATGGCCTGTCCACCTAAAATCTGAACTGACCGATCCACCACACGCCATATACCTTCAGAGCTGATCACTTTAACTAGGCTCGACTCATAATTTCCTTTCTCGCCCAAATCTAAAACCTGTGCACAATAATGAACGGCTAATCGAGTCGTTAAAATATCCATTTCATTGTCAGCAAGCATAAAACCAACGCCTTGGTGGTCTCCTAATCTCTTGCCAAAAGATTGCCGTTCTCGTGCATATTGAGTAGCAATATCATGTGCTCTCTTGGCTTGTCCTAACCATCTCATGCAATGGGTTAAACGAGCTGGGGCGAGGCGAACTTGAGCATATTTAAAGCCTTTACCAATTTCACCCAAGACATTTTCTTTAGGTATTCGTAAGTTCTCAAAGCGTAAAATGCCATGTCCTCCCGAAAAACATGAATCCATAGCATTCATACTTTTTTCCAATATAAATCCTTCAACATCCGTATCTGTTAAAAACATAGAAGCAGTGCCGTCTTCCATCTTTGCCATAATAATAGCGACACTTGCTCCTTCTGCTCCTGTAATTAACCATTTACGCCCATTAATAACGTAATCATCGCCATCAGCAATTGCGGTTGTTTGAAGCATAGATGGATCTGAGCCAGCACCCGGTGCAGGTTCCGTCATAGCAAAGCAAGATCTAATTTCTCCAGCTACCAGTTTTCTTAACCATCTTTCTTTTTGTACATCATTTGCAACAGCATCTAATAGATGAATATTTCCTTCATCAGGCGCATGAATATTTAAAGCAATAGGACCTAAAGCAGAATAACCCGCTTCTTCGAAAGCCACAGCCTTTTGTAAGTGCGACCATCCAAGTCCGCCCATTTCCTGACTTGCATGAGGGGTAAGTAGTCCCCAACGGCGTGCACGACTCACTAATTCACTGCGCAAAGCTTCACTAGGCCCATGGCTATCTTGACGAGGATCATTTTCTAATGGGATCACCTCTTGTTGGATAAATTCTCTTACTTTCTTTTGTAATTCTAATAATTCATTAGATAGCGTAATCATGAGCTGAGCTCCTTTAATTTAAAACCTTGGGTCGCGATATAAGTTTCATACACATCATCCATAGCGCTATTAAATAGGTCATTTTTAATCAGATTATATGCAGTGAAGTTCTGGAGTTTGATTCGTTTACTTATGACAATTTGATTTTCAATCTTTAAATCAAGAATATTTAAACAGCCATAATCCTGCTCCTGCGAATAGACATCTTTGCAGTCATGCCCATATACCCAATTAATGAGTATTCTGTTCACAATATCGTGCGAAGAAATCAGAATATTCTGGTCTTTGTTCGCCGTTAAAATTAACTTTTCAAACCATGCCAATACACGATTAATAAAGAGAGACCAGCTTTCACCTTGTACAAACAATTCAAGATTGTTTTTATAGAATTGATAGGCCTTTTTGATTTCCAGTTCAGCGCGATCAGAAGAAATTTCCCTTAAACGCCCTGCTTTAATTTCTCGAATATCATCAAATGACATAATGTCTTTAGGCTCGTTTTGATAGCTATTCAAAATCTCTGCGGTTTGTATTGAACGAGGCATAGTAGACGAATAAATTTTTTCAAAATTAATATCGCGTAATTGATGCGCTAAACCTTGTATTTGTTCTATTCCACGTTGAGATAACTGTGCAAACTTAGGATTAATCGGGTTCTTATCTGCATCAAAATATGAAACGTGCCCATGCCGAACTAAATAAATACGTAGCCGATACTTATCCATGATGAGCCACCTTGGGTTCAGTAATTTTTAGATCTTCAGAATTAAGAGCTTTTAATATTTCAAATGTACGCTCAGATTGTTTACCCTCACGTATATCGGCAATAAACAATTGAATAGCCTCATCAACATCTTTGATCGGAAAAGAAAAATAATCTTGCAAAATTCCTGAGTTATGTAATGAACAAGTTTCCTTTTGCAAAATATAAGCCTGCAAAATTTCAAAGCTTCGCATCAGCATTAACAAGTTATATTTCTGACTGTCCGATTGCGGTAAAAGCTCATTCTTGATCACGGCTTGACTCGCTTTGATCAGGTCAATCATTTTTTGCTCTTTCATTCTTTTTCTCCCAATATTTCCAAGATATTCTTTTCAAGGCGGGGAACTAAAAATTCCGTTAGGGCTAGTTCAAGTGATGGAGTAGTCATTTCATTGTTTCGGTCAGACTGTTGCAAGGCAATAATTGCCCATCGAACATGAGACAGCAAATGCCAGAACTTCATTTCAAATTCAGGAATATAAATATCGGAAATTTCCGCATAGGCTTTGGCAAAGTCCTTATATGAACCTATTCCCCCTGCTATATTTTCATCTTGACCAAAACGCCAGCATTTAGAGGTAAACCAACCTATGTCTTCTCTACGGTCGCCCCACTGAGTAAACTCCCAATCTAAAATTCCAGAAATCTGATCATCATTAATCATGATGTTGCCTATGCGGTAATCACCATGGACTAACACCAGATCATCTACTTTTGGAATATTGTTGAACATCCATTGAATGGCATACTCAAGAATTGGACGATGTCTTTTCAAGCTATCTAGCTGCTCTATAAAACTTTTAAGTTTTTTCTCTAGATATTGATCTTTATTCGGTTTAGGAAGTAATTTTTCTAATATTTCATCTGATTGAATGGCATGTATTAAAGCCAGTTGTTTACCAATTTCTTGAGTAATTTTTTTTCGTTTTTCTTCTTCAGCAATTCGAACTAATTTATGGCCTTCTGTTACACCATCAATTTTTTTCATAATGAAGAAATCACTATTTAAAAAGTTAGGTGATTTTTCAAAATAAAGCGGCTGTGGCACTTTAATTCCAAAATGATATAGGCGATCTAAAAGTAAATACTCTTGTTCCCGATCTGAACTGGCTTCTACGCTCGACTCAGCATTTTTTCGCAGAACTAAAGCAAAATCTTGAGTTTGAACGAGCCAATTTTCTTGAATAGCCCCACCACTCATCTTTTTTAACTGAATCTCATGAGGAATTAACCCCAAATTTTCCTGCAACAGGCCGCTCAATTGCAGTATATGGTTAGCATTCATTATTCACTCCTTGTAACTATATGCATTGGAGCAAATTGCATGCCACTATTTTTGTATTAAAATTCAAACATTTAAAAAACAAAAATCATTTCAAATATGAAATTAATTTCATATTTGAAATGATAAATAAAAAGAAATTTATAAAACTCTATCCCACTAAATAGTTATTCATAACTCTTCTAAAAGCGATATCCAAACTTTAACGCATATGCAATTGCACGATTATTTTTAAACTCAGCTTGCTCTGAAAATTCTTTAATACCTTCGATTGGTAAATAGTAGCCACCACCTTCAGCTTTAGTATCTCCTAACCAGAAATATTTTACGCCAGCAGCAATAAAATAATTAGGCGATGGATTAAATTGAGCACCAAGTCCAAAAGACCAGTATCCTTTCACTGGTCCAAGCGTTGAAGCTGGACTACCCGAGCCAGAATCCCAGCCAATATCAGATGCAATACTCCAACGGTCAGTTAACTGATGTCCCAACCCAAGCGTTACACTATATTGATCTTTTTGGTAAGAATCCAAATCAATACCTTGTTTATATGCCCCTTCCGTTAATGCATCCATATACATTGCTGTAAGAGCATCGTATTGCGCCGGACGAATATTAAATTTTTTCCAATTCACCCATCTAAGGCTCATATAAGCAAGCGTCTTTTCAGCAATACCTGTTTGAAAATCTATATTTACTGATTGAGGTGTTTCGACTTTTGTCTTTGCAGGCGCAGTGTATTGTAGTGGCTCACCAAATATATTTTCATCTACCTGAAAATCATATTTAATTTTTGAACGGTAAGTTATAGCGGCTTTAAGCGCAATTTCCGGAATTTGATAACTTCCTCCTAATAGCCAACCTAGCTCTCCCTTCTCTTTAAATTTAGCATTGTATCCATTAAAAGCTTCGGTATATGCCATTCCCCTGAAAGAGACATCACCTTCTACCGTTTGATAGACAGGTCCACCATACACTTGAAAGTTTTTAATAGGTGAATAACCTAAAATAAAACTTAAATTTTGGCTTTTTACATTTACAGATGTACCTTCATGGCTGGCATCATCAGAATAACTATTATTAGGAAGAAGTGGATAAGCTGTTTTTGCAGCAAAAGGCTGATCGTAAAGTAACCCAAAGCTGAATTGGTCTGTGAGTTGTAGCTTTAAGGCGGCAGTATAAAATTGATTATCTTGCCCAATATTTCCTGTATCTCGGCTTTGATTAGGTTTACCAAGATCTGGACGATCATGAACTACGCCAGAAACAGAAGGATCAACAGCGAAGGCATTTGCTTCTGCATAATTACCAGCTTCTAAAAAAGGTAAGATCGATTGGCCCGACTGTTCAAGTGCAGAAGCCTGACTATAACTACTAAAAACAACACCAATTACGCTCAATATAATTGGGCCAGATTTCAACTGAAGTCTGCTGCTTAAGAAATATTTCTTTGGATTAGTTACAAAAGTATCTTTCACTCTTTTTAAGTGTGATCTTAAGTCAGCACAATCCTTGCTTAGAGATTTTTCCATTATTCATCCTTAAATTATAATTTTTGTTAAATCGCTAAGTACCTAGCAATTTATTTGTTCACTAAAGTTATGTGCAGTAATCATAGTGAACAAAATACAAGCTATAAAATTAATGACACAATGTCAATGACTCTGTGTAATTAATAGGAAAATCTGTTATCTTTGTTTATAATGTTCAATATAATCAGCTAATAAGTAAAATATTTTTAAATCTAAAATCGATTAAACGTATAGGTGGAATTCTTATTTGTTCACGTAAAGTGTCGAAGTCCAAATATTTCGAAGTACGCGGATAACGACTTCAGGTTCTACAGGAGATGAGCGCCCGAATGCTTCTGAAAGATAACGCTCTTCCAACCAGATCAGTGCTTTCGCTGTTTCGTCGACATCTAAATTTTGTTTAATATTTCCTGCTTGCTGTTCTGCTCTTATATGTTGAGCAGCGGCCTTGATAAAGTCTTGAATTATAGTTCGATAGACGCTATCAACACGTTCATCTCCACTTGCTGCTTCAACAAAGGCCCTTAATAAACGACCATGTTTTATATAGACATTTATAGAGTCGACTAAGGCACGCTCTAGATCGTCTTGAAGATTATTTCCTGCCAACCACCGTTCTGTGATATTGAACAATTCTCTAGCGATATTCTCAACAAGACGAAGCGTAAGATCGTGTTTATCACGGAAATGGACATAAAAAGCCGGACGTTTTAAACCTGTACGTCGCATGACCTCATCAATATTGAGGTCACGAAAATGATGTTCATTTAAAAACTGTTCAGCAGCTTCTAATATTTCTCGCTCAGATTCTTTTGGATCATGTTTAGGTCTACGGCGAGAGGTTGTCATATTGTCCTATTTCCTTTTAGCATGGCGTCATTGTAGGTATTAAAAAATCTTTCGACAAGTCTTTATCCCCTCTTATCACATATGCTAATGACGTAATACAAGAAGAAACCACTTAATTAAAAATAAAATATAATTTATAAAAATCATAATCTTAAATTAAAAATATCATCCTCCACATGACTGTAATAATTAAGCTATCTATGTTGCAAGCAATAATTACACATAGTCATTGACAGTGTGTAATTATTGGCTTAATAATATTCACACATACCTAAACCTCACTTAGATTTAAATCGAAGTGAAAGTGGATTGGCTCAAGGACTTTGTTCATCAGGGAAGATGAAGATTATAAAAATCATCATCTTAGAGAATCTAACTGATGCTCAATTTATTAAAATTGTGTGAAGAGGAAAAAGATATGAGTACATCAGATCAAATTGCTATTACTGATGTTTTAATTATCGGTGCAGGGATCTCAGGTATTAGTGCAGCATACCATTTAAAAAAATATAGACCGAATACAACATTCACTATGCTAGAAGGCCGTGACGAAATCGGAGGCACTTGGAGCCTGTTCCGTTATCCAGGCATTCGCTCAGATTCAGACATGCAATCTTTTGCATTTGGCTTTAAACCTTGGACCAATAAAAGGGTTTTTGGCAGTGCTCAAATGATCTGTAATTATTTAAAAGAAACGATCACTGAGAACGAAATTGAATCTCATATTCGATTTGGCCATTATATGACAAGTGCGGAGTTCTCATCTACTGAAGGTCTTTGGACAGTTAAGGTGAAGCGTAAAGATCAAAAAACTTTATCCACTTTCCGCTCCCGCTTCTTACTGATGAGTACAGGTTATTATGACTATGATAACGGATATACACCTGAGTTTAAGGGAACCGAGGAATTTCAAGGGCTCCTCCTTCATCCTCAACATTGGCCAGAGAACCTAGATTATTCTGGCAAAAAAGTCGTGGTCATAGGTAGTGGCGCTACAGCCGTTACCTTAATTCCGGCGATGGCTCAAAAGGTGGCGCATATTACCATGCTTCAGAGATCACCAAGTTATGTCATGGCAGCGCCAAGTACAGATGCAATCGCAAATACACTCAATCGCGTCCTCTCACCACAACGTGCTTTCGATCTTATCCGCCGTAAAAATATTGCTTTGACTCGAGGAGTCTACAATTTAAGTCGTCGCTTTCCGAAGCTCATGCGTCGCTTTTTAATCTCAGATGTACAACGAAACCTACCAAAAGACTTTGATGTCGCCACTCACTTTTCACCGAAATACAATCCATGGGATGAACGTTTATGTGTTGTACCTGATGGAGATATGTTCAAAGCCATTTCTGCAGGGAAAGCTTCTGTAGTAACCGATCATATTGAGCGTTTTACCAAAGATGGCATTTTACTTAAATCGGGTAAAACATTAGAAGCCGATATTATTGTGACCGCAACAGGTCTAAATGCAGTTGTATTTAGCAAAACCTTATTAGCTGTTGATGGTAAAAAAATAGATTATCCAGATACCACGATTTTCAAATCGATGATGTTATCCAATATTCCCAATTTTGCTTTCGCATTCGGATACACCAATCTTGCATGGACCTTAAAAGTTGATTTGGTATGGAAACACTTTTGTAGATTACTAGATTACATGGATGAAAATAAGTATGGAACATTCACACCTGTAATTAGTAATAAAAACATGAAACGTGTTCCATTTGTGGATTTGAACTCAGGCTACATTCAACGAAGCATTGCACAATTTCCAATGGCAGGTACAGAAGGTCCATGGATTGTAAAACAAGATTATAAATTCGATGTTGAACGACTTCGTAAAGGTCCAGTGTTTGATAAAGAACTATGTTTTACAAATATTAAGCCTAAGAAAAAACCCAGCGTCGTTACTGCAGAAACGATGCCCGAACAGATCAAAATCCAAGCTTAATATCACGATTAAATATGCATCTTTGTTTCTAAACTGAAAAGCAAAGACAAAAATCAATTAGGGAAAATATGATGGAAAATATTAAATTTACAAGTAAAGGAATTACCTGTTCTGCATGGTATATCCCTGCAACGTCAGAAGAGTTTATGACATCTCGAGGACGACCTTGCATTGTTATGGCAACAGGCTTTGGTGGTACAAAAGATACAGGATTATTAGATTTTGCCGAGCCGTTCAGCCAAGCAGGCTTTGATACTTTTATATTTGACTACCGTGGATTTGGCGAGTCAGCAGGATTACCTAGACAACATGTATCCTATATTAACCAACGTGAGGATTACCATGCAGCGATTGCAGCTGCACGAAGTTTGCCACTCGTTGATCGAAATCGCATTGTGCTATGGGGTACTTCGTATTCTGGTGGTCATGTGGTAGTGGTTGCTGCACAAGATCCAAAAATATCAGCCGTCATCTCCATGAACCCTGCTACAGATGGTTTAGCAGCGTTAAAACAAGTTTTCCAATATGGTGGAATAAAACAGATCTCGACGGCTATAGGCCATGGCATCAAAGATTTGATTCATGCCATAGCTCAACGTCCTCCACATCTCATACCAATTGTTGGACAACCTGGTACTGCTGCCATGATTAGTACACCGGGTGCTGAAGAAAGTTATACCGCAATGGCAGGTCCAACTTGGCGTAATGAAGTCTGTGCTCGTGCAGCTCTGGAAGTCTCATACAACCGACCAGTTACTTTTGCAAAAAATGTTAAGTGTCCTACTTTGATACAAGTCGGCTCTAATGACCAAATTGCACCACCTAACCCAGCTCGAAAAACGGCAGGCCTAATTCAAGGGCCTTCTAAACTATTGGAATACCCTATTGATCATTTTGATTTCTATACAGAATCTTGGCACGGCAAGATACTAAATGACCAAATTGAATTTTTAAAGCAGTTATTTGCCCCTAAAACAAATAGGCCTAAAAGCTAATAAATTTATTTGAAATATTCTTAATCATAAAGGATAAGGAAATCTTATGTCACTCGTTAAATTAAGCAAAGATACACAAATCGATGAGATCGTTTCGATTATTAAAAGAGATGGTGGGGTCATCATTGAAAGTTTTTTAAATGATGAAATTACCAAAGATATTTATGAGGCACTCTCAAAGCAATTAGAATTAATTCCTGACGGAGAAGATGATTATTTTGCAGGTACTAAGACCCGCCGAATGAGTCGTTTATTTGCCCGCTTGCCGCAAATGCCGTTAGTTGCTATGAACCCAGTATTTTTAGACACTGCAAAAGCTATTCTTCAAACTCCTCTACATGCTTGGAGTGGTGAAAATAAAATTGAATTGTGTCCAGACATCCAAGTGGGTGTGACACAAGCAATTCAAATTTGGCCCGGTCAAAAAGCTCAACCTTTACATCGTGACGATACTGTATGGATGTGGCGACATCCAGTTTATGGACGTGAAGCTAGGGTACAAATCATGTTTGCCGTCACTGATTTTACTGAAGAAAATGGTGCTACACGCGTCATCCCTTCCAGCCATTTGTGGGATGATCAAAGAGTACCTAAAGAAGACGAAACGATCGCGGCTGAAATGAAAGCTGGAGATGCTTTAATATGGATTGGCTCTACCTATCATGGCGGCGGAGCTAATGTAAGCCATGCGCCTCGTATAGGATTGACCATGTCTTATGATCTTGGCTTTCTACGACAGGAAGAAAACCATTATTTATCTCTATCGTCTGACACAGTTAAAAACTTTCCAGATGAGCTAAAAGGCTTGCTAGGCTGGAATATGAGCACGACATTTGTTGGATTTGTTGAACACGACGGTAAAATGATGAATCCAATAGATATGTTAAATGTTCAAAACTTTAAAACGTCTGGAATAATTTAATTCTTACCACGCTAAATATCAAAAAAGAGAAATCTGCATGAATTGAGATTTCTCTTTTTTATTAAAAGTGATAAATATTTTAGATTAAATAATTGTTTTTATTTGAATAATAAAAGCACTATTTGGACTGCGATTTTCATATCGAATGGTGCCCGAGTGAGCTAAAACAATGGCTTGCACAACTGCCAAACCTAACCCTGTTCCTCCTAAAGCTTTATTTCTGGACTGCTCCACTCTATAAAAAGGATTAAATAATTCTTTTTGATATTCAACGGGGATTCCCGGTCCTTCATCGACTATTTCTAAAATCCATTGTCCTTGTTCAACTGAAGACTTAATGTTTAAATTTCCAGGATTAGAGTATCTAATTGCATTATCAATCAATGCGATTAAAACTTGCTCCATACGCCTTGCATCGCAAGATACAAGATCATTAGAAATGTCGTAATTTATAGTGAAATTTGATTGTCTAAGTTTTTCATCAAACATCCGTATTACTTTTTCAACACATCTCAAAAAGTCAACTGACTCAATATTTAACTTAAGCTGTTTATTTTCAAATAAACTCAATGTTCTCAGGTCTTCTACTAGGTAGGACAGCCCCTCTACTTGGTTCAACAAACTTCGGATGAGTTCAGGCTCAGCTTTAAAAACTCCATCTACGATGCCTTGTAATCTACCTTGTAAAATTGTGATGGGTGTTCTTAATTCATGAGCAATAGCTGCATTCCATACTTGTGCATTGTGTACAGAACTTTCAAGCTTTTGAGCCATATCATTAAAATTTAAAATTAATGTATAAATCTCTGTGGAGTGAACTTTTTGATCATTTGCTCGAGCAGATAAATCACCCTCACTAATTTTATTCGCGGCATCTGCCAATGAATTGATGGGCACAATAAATCTTTTTGCTAACTGCATTCCAATAATTAAAGAAATAATTGAACCACATAAAATGACTATACCTAGCCAAATCCAGTCAACAAGATGAAAATCTGTAAAGTCTCCTTGCAAGGAACTTAATGAAAGCCATCCATGATCAATTGCATAGTTATAAACAACATAGCCTACAAATACAGACAATAAAGTGATACTTAAATTCACCATACTAAAAGCAATAAAAAATTGCTTATTAATCCCTAATTTATTTTTCATTGTCTTTTCTCAACTTGTAGCATGTTGGATTTCTTCTATCTAATCCTATTATTGTTGGGGATGATCTAATCTATATCCGACACCGCGGACATTAATAAGCATGTGTTCAAGCCCGTACTCTTCTAGTTTTTTTCTTAACTTACTGACATGGCTATCAACCGTTCTTTCTAAAGCATCACTATCGGGCAAGCATTGATTCATTAACTCACCTCGAGTAAATACTCTGTGCGGCTGATTAATCATTAAGAGTAGTATTTTATATTCAGTTAACGTCAGGTTGAGTAAGATTTTCCTGTCTATCTGATTGATATAGACACTATGAATCTCGGTATTGATTTCAATATTTTTATAATGCAGATTTTTGTTCGCCGTCTGTTTGTTTTGATGGGTTCTTCTTAAAACAGCCTGAACACGCGCAACCACTTCATTCGGGTTAAAAGGCTTGACTACAAAATCATCTGCACCGATTCGTAAGGCCATCACCTTATCAATATCCTGATCTAATGCAGTCAGCATAATGACAGGCGTTTGTGCTTTTTGACGAATTTTACTAAGCACTTCCCAACCATTGAGTTCAGGTAATTTAATATCAAGTAAAATCAAATCAATGGGTTGTGATGCATGAATTTCGATTGCCTGCTTACCATTCATTGCCCGAATAACTCGCATGCCTTCACGTTTTAAATATTGTTCAATAATGTCCCCAATATCGTATTCATCTTCTACAACAAGAATTTGTTTATCACGGCAATCAAAAGAAAATGAAGCTTCGAACATGAATTAATCATCGAATAATTACAATCATTTTAAATGATACGCTAATTTATCTGCAGATCTCCACACTTTTTCCACACTTCAGTGATGGTCGTTACACAGAGCACAAAAATAATAGCAGCATCAAAAACTCCCAAGGTTTAGACAGCATGCAAAAGCAGCTCTTACTTCCATTATTTTTATCTATTGGGCTAATCATCCAAGGTTGTAGTTCCGAAGAGGCTAAACAACCAGAAGTCCCACCCGCAAAAGTCAGTGTATTAAGTCTCCAGCCACAATCCGTTAATTTTAGCGAGAACCTTCCAGCTCGCGTTCAAGCCTTCCGTACTGCTGAAATTCGTCCGCAAGTCGGCGGTATTATCGAAAAGGTATTATTTACTCAAGGTAGTGAAGTTAAAGCTGGACAAGCCTTATACAAAATTAACGCTGAAACTTTTCAGGCTGATGTAAACAGCAACAAAGCTTCACTCAATAAAGCCGAAGCTGAAGTCGCACGTTTAAAGGTCCAGTTGGAACGCTATGAACAACTTTTACCAAGTAATGCGATTAGTAAACAGGAAGTCAGCAATGCTCAGGCTGAATATCGCCAAGCTTTAGCTGATGTTGCACAAATGAAAGCTTTATTGGCACGCCAAAACCTTAATTTGCAATATGCAACAGTACGCGCACCAATCTCTGGTCGCATTGGGCAATCATTTGTGACCGAAGGTGCTTTAGTCAGCCAAGGTGATACCAATACTTTGGCGACCATACAACAGATTGACAAAGTGTATGTTGATGTAAAGCAATCTATTGGTGAATACGAGCGCTTACAAACGGCATTACAAAACGGCGAATTATCTGCTAATAGCGATAAAACTGTTCGTATTTCTAATAGCTATGGTCAGTTCTACAACGTCAGCGCAAAAATGCTGTTTGAAGATATTAATGTAGATCCAGAAACAGGTGATGTCACCATTCGTATCGTAGTGAACAACCCTGAACGTAAATTGCTTCCTGGAATGTATGTACGTGTCAATATTGACCGAGCATCCGTACCTCAAGCCCTCCTTGTACCTGCCCAAGCAATCCAGCGTAATAACAATGGTGACCCACAGGTTTATGTCATTAATGCTAAAGGTTTAGCAGAGGTTCGTCCGATCGAGCTTGGACAACAATATGAACAGTTCTACTTAGTGAATAAAGGACTCAAAGTAGGTGACAAAGTCATCGTTGAAGGAATTGATCGTATTCAACCGAATCAAAAGCTTGAAATAAGTAAGTGGGAAGCACCCATTACTCAAGGAGCTCAATGATGATGTCACAATTTTTCATTCGTCGCCCCGTATTTGCATGGGTGATTGCGATTTTCATTATTTTGTTTGGATTACTCAGTATTCCCAAACTTCCTATAGCACGCTTCCCTAGTGTTGCGCCTCCACAAGTCACCATTAGTGCTGTCTACCCAGGTGCGACACCCAAAACGATTAACGATAGTGTCGTTACTCTGATTGAAAGAGAACTATCCGGCGTTAAAAATTTACTTTATTACAGCGCAACGACAGACACCTCGGGTATGGCTCAAATATCGGCGACCTTTAAACCGGGTACAGATGTCGATATGGCTCAAGTTGATGTGCAAAATAAAATTAAAGCCGTTGAAGCTCGTCTTCCTCAAATTGTTCGTCAGCAAGGTTTACAAGTTGAGGCTTCGTCTTCAGGTTTCTTGATGTTGGTGGGTATTAATTCACCTAACAATCAATATTCTGAAGTTGATCTGAGCGATTATTTAGTCCGTAACGTCGTCGAAGAACTAAAACGTGTTGAAGGCGTAGGTAAAGTCCAATCATTTGGCGCCGAAAAGGCCATGCGTATTTGGGTAGATCCAAATAAGTTAGTTTCATATGGTCTTTCAATCAGTGACGTAAATGCGGCAATTCGTGAAAATAATGTCGAAATCGCTCCCGGCCGTTTAGGTGACTTACCTGCTGAGAAAGGACAGCTCATTACAGTTCCTTTGTCTGCGCAAGGACAATTAAATGACGTTGAACAATTCAGAAATATCAGCTTAAAAAGTAAGATCAACGGTAGTGTCATTAGACTTTCTGATGTAGCTAATGTTGAAATTGGTTCACAAGCATATAACTTCGCTATTTTAGAAAATGGTAAACCGGCAACGGCGGCAGCAATCCAGCTTAGCCCTGGCGCAAATGCTGTAAAAACGGCTGAAGGTGTCAGAGCCAAAATTGAAGAGTTAAAAGTCAATTTACCGGAAGGTATGCAATTTAGTATTCCTTATGATACTGCTCCATTTGTTAAAATTTCTATTGAAAAAGTAATTCACACGTTAATTGAAGCCATGGTTTTGGTTTTCATTGTAATGTATCTGTTTCTTCATAATGTCCGTTATACGCTTATTCCAGCAATCGTTGCCCCTATTGCATTGCTAGGAACATTCTCTGTGATGTTGCTTGCAGGGTTCTCGATTAACGTGCTCACCATGTTTGGTATGGTGCTCGCCATCGGTATTATCGTCGATGATGCCATTGTGGTCGTAGAGAATGTCGAAAGGATTATGGCGACTGAAGGCTTACCACCTAAAGAAGCGACATCTAAAGCAATGAAGGAAATCACCAGTCCAATTATTGGGATTACCTTGGTACTTGCAGCCGTATTTTTACCAATGGCGTTTGCAAGTGGCTCAGTCGGAATCATTTACAAGCAATTTACGCTCACCATGTCGGTGTCAATCTTGTTCTCGGCATTATTGGCATTGATTTTAACCCCTGCACTCTGCGCGACAATTCTTAAACCAATTGATGAACACCATCAGAAAAAAGGGTTCTTTGCATGGTTTGACCGTACCTTTGATAACCTTACTAAAAAGTATGAAATCATTCTTTTTAAGGTCATCAAACATACCATTCCAATGATGGTGCTATTTATCATTATTACAGTTGCGACTTTTGCCGGAATGAAATTTTGGCCAACCGCATTCATGCCCGAAGAAGATCAAGGTTGGTTTTTAACAACCTTCCAACTTCCATCTGATGCTTCTACTGAACGAACTAAAAGTGTGGTGAAAGAGTTTGAAGCAAGCATACAAGACAATCCAGATGTTAAAAGTAATACATCAATTTTAGGTTGGGGTTTCGGTGGTTCAGGTCAGAATGTTGCCGTTGCCTTTACAACACTAAAAGATTTCAAAGAAAGAAAATCGTCAGCATCTGAGATGACCAACTCAATTAATGAAACAATGGCACATAGTAAAGAAGGTTCATCTATGGCCGTTCTACCTCCAGCCATTGATGAGTTAGGCACGTTCTCTGGCTTTAGTCTTCGATTACAAGATCGGGCGAACTTAGGTATGCCTGCATTACTTGCTGCCCAAGATCAATTAATGGCAATGGCAGCCAAAAATAAGAAGTTTTATATGGTTTGGAATGAGGGTTTACCTCAAGGAGACAATATTTCTTTAAAAATTGACCGAGATAAATTAAATGCACTCGGCGTTAAATTTGCCGACGTGTCAGACATCATCTCAACGTCAATGGGTTCAATGTATATCAATGACTTTCCAAACCAAGGTCGTATGCAGCAAGTGATTGTGCAAGTTGAAGCAAAATCACGTATGAAATTGCAAGATATTTTGAATCTTAAAGTGATGGGTGCAAGTGGTCAGTTAGTTTCTTTATCGGAAGTTGTGACACCTCAATGGAACAAAGCGCCACAACAATACAACCGCTACAACGGACGTCCATCTTTGAGTATTGCGGGTATTCCTAACTTCGATACTTCATCTGGTGATGCAATGCGTGAAATGGAACAACTCATCGCAAAATTACCAAAAGGGATTGGTTATGAATGGACTGGTATTTCTCTTCAAGAGAAACAATCAGAATCACAAATGGCTTTCTTACTTGGTTTGTCGATGTTAGTGGTATTCCTCGTACTCGCAGCTCTTTATGAAAGCTGGTCAATTCCGCTATCGGTTATGCTGGTTGTGCCATTAGGTATTTTTGGAGCAATCATTGCCATTATGACCAAAGGGCTGATGAACGATGTGTTTTTCAAAATTGGTCTGATTACCATCATTGGTCTTTCCGCCAAGAATGCGATTTTGATTGTTGAATTCGCCAAGATGCTTAAAGAAGAAGGAATGAGTTTAGTTGAAGCTACTGTTGCCGCAGCCAAACTCCGCTTACGCCCTATTCTAATGACTTCTCTTGCCTTTACTTGTGGGGTGGTGCCTTTAGTGATTGCGACAGGCGCTAGTTCTGAAACACAACATGCGCTTGGAACTGGTGTGTTTGGCGGTATGATTTCAGCAACCATTCTAGCAATTTTCTTTGTACCGGTATTCTTCATCTTTGTACTAGGTGCAGCCGAAAAACTGTTTTCTTCCAAACAGAAAATTAAATCTTAAATGAAATAAAGCAAGGGAAATTAACCTATTTCCCTTGCTCCTCTTATGCCTAAATTTATTCTATTATTTGGAGAAAAGCATGTCTAAGTCGGCTGTTTTATCTCGTGGATTTATGATTTCCACACTCTCACTTACTTTAACTGCATGTATAAGCATGCAATCGCCTCAACCCGCTGTTAAGTCTAATATTCCGCAAAATTTTGCTGAAACCTATGCTGGTCCTTCAATTGCTAACCAAGGATATAAAACTTTCTTTGCCGATCCTCGTTTATTGGAAGTTATTGAAATAAGCTTGAATAATAATCGCGACTTACGTACAGCAGCGTTAAATATTGAACGTGCCCAGCAGCAATACCAAATTAGTAAATACGACCAACTCCCGACCATTGGGGCAACAGCAAATGCCATTAGGCAAGTTAACCCTTCTGTAGATCCTAATAATCCTTACTCTACATTTCAGGTAGGGTTAGGTGTAACGGCGTATGAACTGGATTTTTGGGGACGTGTTAAAAGTCTTAAAGATGCAGCATTAAATAATTACCTAGCAACTCAGAGTGCTAAAGACTCCACCCAAATTAGTTTGGTGAGCCAAGTTGCACAAGCGTGGTTAAATTATTCTTTTGCTACAGCAAACTTAAATCTTGCGCAGCAAACTTTAAAAGCTCAACTTGATTCGTACAATCTGAATCAAAAGCGTTTTAATGTCGGGATTGATAGCGAAATACCTTTACGCCAAGCCCAAATTTCGGTCGAAACAGCACGTAATGATGTCGCAAACTACAAAACTCAAGTTTCACAAGCACAGAACTTGTTAAATCTTTTGGCTGGACAAGCGGTTCCATCAAACCTGCTTCCAACTCAGTCGGTTAAAACAATTACTCAAGAGAAGAATTTTTCAACGGGTTTAAGTAGCGATTTACTACAAAACCGTCCAGACCTGAAAGTCGCTGAATATCAACTTCGTGCAGCGGGTGCCAACATTGGTGCGGCAAAAGCCCGCATGTTTCCGACCATCACACTTACGGGTTCAGCTGGATATGCATCGACGGAACTCAAAGATTTATTTAAATCTGGCGGTTTTGCATGGTCAGTTGGCCCTAGCATAGACCTGCCTATTTTTGATTGGGGAACGCGTAAAGCCAATATTAAGGTTTCAGAAATTGACCAAAAAATTGCGCTTTCTGAATATGAAAAAGCGATTCAGGCTTCTTTCCGTGAAGTCAACGATGCCTTGGCGGCCCATGCTCATATTGAAGAACGTTTAAATGCCCAGCGCCGTTTAGTGTCTGCAACCGATACCACTTATAAACTCTCTACAGCCCGCTTTAGAGCCGGAATTGATAGTTATTTGACTGTTTTGGATGCCCAGCGTTCTGCATATGCGGCTCAACAAGGTTTATTGGTTCTCGAACAAACCAAATTAAATAATCAAATTGAACTCTATAAAGCCTTGGGTGGCGGGTTAAATAAATAACCCATTTTTCATAAATCTTTTAAAGGCTAATTTGCACCCATCATTAGCCTTTAAATTTCATGTTTTTTCTAAAAAAGGACGATTAGAAATTCGTTATTTCGCATCTTTAATTCAGTTGATTTGAATTTTGCGCTGCCTTGCTTACGAGGTCTATTTATGAACATGCTAGTATTTCCACCACGCCAACCCCTGTGTATCCTCAGCCTATTTAGCATTTTAATTACAAGTGGCTGTCAGTTAGTGAGTTTGAAGAAACAAACACTTCACACCACTATTTCTAACGAACGTAATAGTATTCTTACCCAAAAAAAATTAAGTGAAGCCAGTCTAAATGTCTTATATATGTCTGGTATGGATGCAAAAATTTGCATGCAAACTCCAGAAACATGTATTTCTGATTTAGAGAAGATTCCTCAAATACAGGGAGAGCAATTATTATCTACCGCCAGTGAACTCTACCTCTCAAAAGCTTTGGCTCTTTCGGAGTCTTATGATTGCAAAACCAACAATAATGTAAATACTAAAACTGAAGAAGCAAACAAGGGCAATTGTTTGGAACAAGAACTTCAAGCTTTAGATAAAAGTATTCGCTATAGCTATGCTTATTTATTTAAGTCTTCTCGCGAACCTCAAGATCGTATTTTTGATAACCGACAGGTACAAATTCGAGATTTTTATAATCAAGCACTTAACCAATTAGTGAATGCCTATAGTGAAAAAAAAGCTTCTGCAACAATTCCCTCCGAAATAAAAATTGGTAAAAGTACATATACGATTGATATTGAAGCCTATCAAAAATTACAAGACAAAAAACTTGAGAAATTCACCTCAAGTTACAACATGAATTTTTCCGGTTTAAGAAGCATTAACCGTCGTGATGGTTTTGGCTCAGATTTTGTTGCGGTTTTACACTCTAATGAAGACCCAAACCAAAAAGAAAATCCATATATTCTTGATCCTCTAGCTTACAATTATCCAAATGGCATCAATCCGAATATTCATAAAGCCCATTACCTTGCTTCTACACTGGTGGCCCAACCACAAAATGAGGTAGCATCCCAGAGCGACATATTAAATAGTCCAGATTTCAAAATAAAAATCTATGATCCTTACAATGTTGAAAAAATTAATGTTGCGGGCAAAGAATACTCACTGGCAGCAAATTTCTCTGCACCGTATGGTTTATGGTTAGCCGAAAATAATCTAGGTGCAGCCGCATATTTAACCTTGATTGACCGTAATCAACGTTTAAACATGCCGCATTTATATATGCTTGAACCCTATAATCCCAATAAAAAAGTAATTGTATTAGTTCACGGACTTGCCAGTAGTCCTGAGGCATGGATTGCGGTAACCAACGAAATTATGGGAGATAAAACCTTACGTGAGCATTATCAAGTTTGGCAAATATTTTACTCAACCAATATGCCTATTTTAGAAAGTCGTTTTCAAATTTACGCATTACTCAAGCAAGCATTTGGATCTCTTAATCCAGAAGACCCCGCTGCCACTAATGCCGTTTTAATTGGTCACAGCATGGGAGGAATTATTAGCCGACTATTAGTGAGTAATGCCGACATTTCAAAAGAAGCTTTGCCTATGATGAGTCAACATGCACAAGCACGTATGAGAAAACATCCAGTCATTGGTGAACGTTTAAGAATGCAGGCCATTCCAAACTTTGATCGCGTCATTTTCCTTGCTGCTCCTCATCGTGGAACAAGTTATGCAGATCGCTGGTTTACTGTAACAGCACGAAAAATTATTCGATTACCTTCGACTTTTTTAAAAACATTAACCGATACATTGACGAGTTATGATGACGACCTTAAAGACTTTGTAAGAACAATTAATAATCAACTCCAAAATGGACCGAGTGATCTGAGTAATAAATCTGAGTTTATGGAGCTCACCTCAAGCATAACGCCTAAAGAAGGATTAGTTTTCCACTCTATTATGGGCAATATCACAAAAAGCGATGATCCAAACACCATTACAGACGGTATTGTTCCCTATAAAAGTGCTCATTTGGATGGTGCCATTTCAGAAAAAGTCATTAAAGGTGGACATTCAATTCAATTAAAGCCCGAATCAGTTTTAGAACTTCGTCGGATCTTAAGTCAACATTTAATCGATCATGGTTTATATAATTTAAAGAACTAAAAATAAGAAAGCTAAAGTGAAATCACTTTAGCTTTTTTCTCTATTGTTCATTTTCTTCTATACGTTTACGAATTTCTTCTCGCCATTTTACGGCGTTTTCTTGTTGTTTATTCAGCAGAACACCGAGCATATAAGCGGTCACTGCTGCACCAATTAAAGCAATTCCACTTTCATAAATAATATCAATAACAAATTCTAAAATGCCTTCTGACAGAAAATCTAAGCTTCCTGAAAACTTAAGGAGTTTAGCAATTGCTACAATTACGATTCCTAATAATGCTCCAGTCCATAAGAATATTTTATGGATATTAATAGGTGCTGTGACTTGGTCAATTTGGTCAGGATATTTTCGGTAATACTCGATTTCATCTTCTGTCACTTTGGCAGATGACTTAAATAGTAATTTAATAAAAAGTGTATCTTGATCAAGTTTTGAATTTTTCTTCATAGATACCGTACTTTATAAAATTTCTATTCTTTCATCTTACCTATTGTTGTTCACTACGCAACCACTCCTTAGAAGATGTAGTCATTTCTAGAGAACTTTAACACCCCCTATCTACACATTTTTATTAAGTATTAAATTATTTAAATTTAGCTTAACCCATTTAAAATCATTAATACCGTTTGCTCCATTTGCTTTTGTCTCTGTTGATCAGTGACGCCTTGAATACTAAACGCCCAATAAGCTTCAAATAAACAAACAATGACATAGGTCGCTGAGCTAATCGCCTCTGGGGTCGCTTTTGGATATTCTTGTGCCAATTGATTTTCAAAATCCGGAAGCCAGTGCTTTGTCCAAAGTGTATGGAGCATTTGCTGAATAAATGGATTTCTCGCACTTTGAGCTACCAACTCGAACCAAACTATTAAATCATCTTGAGTCCGATACACTTCAGGTGTGAACATCATGATGATTCGCTCGCTCAATGGTTTTCCACTAAAACGATGAATAATCTCAGTGCCCATTTTTGAAATGTAATGTTCAATGAAAGCGTTCATTAAATCTGAACGTGACGAAAAATAATGATGTACCAAAGTACGTTGCATGCCTGAAGCTTCCGCTACTTTGGCAAAAGTAATTCCTTCTAACCCTTCTTTCGCCACAACTGAAACAGCAGCTTGAAGAATTTCATAAGACCTTTCTTGAGCTTTACTTGGGCGCCCTATTTTGTTTTCCATCATCGTCATAAATAAAAAATTGTTTACTAATTCATCATAGCATATTATTTTACTGACATGACAGTCAATTAATTACAAGGAAGTCATATTATGAAAATTCTTGGCCTTGATGCGGGTAGCCAAACGGAAGCTACTACCTCAAAAATCTTAACGCACAGTGAAATGACACATGCTGCCATTTTGGAACTTATAAATATCTTTGGGTTGGTCGCTTGTATTGTTCTAGCGCTTTCCGGCTGGATCTACGGTGCAAAATTTCTTAAGAAAAAGAATTATCTACTTGGTTTAGAGTGGTGGATTGTTGCATTTTCGGCGACGAATTTTGTCTCTTACATGCTGACAGCTTCGAACGTTAATTTTTCAATTACCATGTTTCTCGATTCATTCTCGCGTAGTTTTGGTATGCCAGTTATTGCTGTAATTGGTTTGATGGCATTGACTCATAATTACAAACCGTCCGCTTTTAAGGAAGTCATGCTGTTCGTATTGGCATTCGCCGGCACTTTCGTGGTTTTTCTAGCAGATTTTTTTCAAGAAATACGTCCGTATTTTTACGTCACCACGTGGAGCATTCTTGTGATGTATCTGTTCTATTTCATTATTTGCTTGGTACGCGCTGGAGAGGCTTTTCATGCATTGGCCACCACAATAACCGCTGTAGTGAGTTTGGCAGTAGCCATCGTATATGACTTTTTCCCGATCCCAGGCGACGATACTCATATGATTTTCATGACTTGGGCTTTCGTGACGTGGGGCTATGCCATCATTCAGTTGTATTACGCCTATGAAGCCCTAGAACGCGCACAGAACGTTTCCAATCAATCTTTTATTCCAGCCCGCCAGTAAAGTGTACTAAGAGCATTGTTTTTAAAAAGATTAAAGACGATGTCTAGAACTGTAAAATAATACAGAAGGATAGCGAATGAATTATTCAAATGAACAAGTGATGAGTGGCCACCCTGAATCTATGCCATTTCGTCTTTTAGGTGGTTGGATAGAACAGCCTAGCGACCTTCAACCTGAGTTGGTGGGTTCGGTCAACACAGATGTCATTGTGGTTGGTGCTGGTTTTGCCGGGTTGTCTACAGCTCTTGAACTCACTGCACGAGGTGCAAAGGTCATCGTACTTGAGCAAGAGTTCGGTGGTTTCGGTGCCAGCGGCCGTAATGCGGGTTATCTGCTTGGTAGTATGGGAATTGAATTCGAAGTGTTCGCCAAGCGCCTCGGCGTTGAACGTGCAAAGCAGTTTGTCAATTTCTACGATGAGGGCGTGACCTATGTTGAAAAACGTCTGGCCGAGTTAGGCATCGATTGTGATTACAACCCTTCCGGCATTATACGTGCTGTTATAGATCCTTCGCAGGAAAAATGGCTACGCCGCAGTATGAGAGTTGGTGAAGAATTAGGATCCCATACTCGCTTTGTAGATCAAGCCGAAATGCGTGCTCGTGGAATTCCACCAGCTTTTCTGTTTGGTAGCGAACAGCGAGGCGGTACGCTAAACCCCGGTAAATACGTGAGTGGTTTACGCCGTGCAGCCATTCAGGCAGGCGTTAAAATTTATGAAAAAACACCATTGCTCTCTTATAGCGAAGGATCAATCATTACCTGCAAAACCGCTCGCGGTAGTGCCAGCGCACCCATCATGGTGTTAACCACAAATGCTTTCACACCTCAGTTGGGATTGCTGCGTGATAAAGTTGCTCCGATACGGGTGTCGGCAATTGAAACTCAACAATTAACTCAAAAGCAGTTGGAGTCTCTGGGTTGGCCGGGCCGAGAAGGTATTATTACACCGCATCTCATGATGGAAAGCCATCGACTGACTGCACACAACACAATGGTGTTGACAGTTAAGAAGTTGAATTATGTTTACGGTTCAAAAACTCCGAACGTACCAGATCACGAAGCCTATGCAGCACTCGCACAGATCTTACGTGAGCGTCACCCTACATTGAAAGGTCTTGGTATTAAGCACTGCTGGAGTGGTTACGTTAGCGTGGCTTATGACTTTTTGCCTGTGGTTGGATCAACTGGGCCACATCAAAATATTATCTATGCAGCTGGCTGTACAGGACATGGGCTTGCGACTCAGTCGCTCATGGGGCAGCTTCTTGCAGAGAAAATTAAAGGAGTAGAAAATCCTATTCTGAAAAACTTATACCACAAGACCCCTTCTACGCTACCTGAACCACTCCAGTGGTGCGTATTTAAAACAGGTTTCAAGGCAGCGGCATTCTATGATCGTTTAACTGACCGCAAAGCGCTTGCAGCTAAAAAGGATTCATAGAGCTAAGCATGTTTTAGTGCTGTAAATAATCAATGGACTACATGGTTGTAGTCCATTTTAAACTCGGACCATTTCTATATCTCTTTGCTGCATTAGCCCATATGGTACATACCAACATGTCACCACCAGAGATTTAGGCTAGGCAAAGAAAAGACATATAAGTTTAATATTTAAACTATTTACTTAATAAACATATACATCCTTTTCACAAATTTTGTTTTACCTTTAGCCTAAATCTTTAACTTCAAGTGATTACACATGACAAAAAGAACAATAAATATTTATGGAGCAAGACAAAATAATCTTAAAAATATTTCATTAAAAATTCCTAAACACCAAATTGTCGCCTTTACCGGAGTTTCAGGTTCAGGGAAGTCTTCTTTAGTTTTTGAAACCATTGGCGCGGAGGCACAAAGACAAATCAACGAAACTCAAGACAGTTTTGTGCGTAATCGTTTACAGCATTTTGGGGTCGCTGATGTCGATAAAATTGAGAATTTAAATGTACCTGTCATTATTAATCAAAAGCCTTTAACGGGTAACATCCGCTCAACAGTGGCAACAATTACAGATATCTACGCCAATCTTCGCTTATTATTTTCACGTATGGGTGAACCTTTTGTTGGATATTCAAACGTTTTTTCTTTTAATCATCCCAATGGCATGTGCCCGCAATGCGAAGGTATTGGGCTAGAGCAAACAATTGATATCTATAAAATATTAGATTTAGATAAATCCTTGAATGAAGAAGGTGCTATAAACTTCCCGACTTATCAACCTACCGCATGGCGTTGGACACGATATGCAGATTCAGGTTATTTCGATTTAGATAAAAAATTAAAAGATTATAGTGAAAAAGAATGGGAATTATTTTTATATGCTCCTCAGCACAAGCCTTTAAACCCAACAAGTAAATGGAGAAAAACGGCACTATATGAAGGATTAGTGACCCGCTTTGAACGTAACTTTTTAAAAGGCGAAGCGCAGGAAAGAAATCGCTATCGAAATAAACTTGAGCAAATTATTACCACCAAAGAATGCTCCCTATGTAAGGGACAACGGCTTAATCAAAAATCTTTATCCTGTAAGATTAACGGTAAAAATATTGCGGAATGTACGGCCCTATCTGTTTCAATGCTTTTAGAGTTTATCGAATCGATAAAAAGTGAAAAATTTGAAACCGTTTTGCATGAAATCATCAATAAACTGACTAACTTAAATCTCGTTGGACTTAGCTATCTAAACCTTAACCGTGTGAGCAATACGTTGTCGGGAGGTGAATCACAACGAATCAAAATGGTTAAACATTTGGGCAATAGTCTGGTTGACTTACTCTATATTTTTGATGAACCAAGCATCGGCCTTCACCCCAAAGATTTAGATAATATTATTAAAATTATTCAAAAGATTAGAGATAAAGGAAATAGCGTTTTACTGGTTGAACATGACCCTGATCTGATTAGAACAGCGGATCATGTCATTGATATGGGGCCTCTTTCTGGCACCAACGGCGGTGAAATTATTTACCAAGGAACTTTCGAAGAATTAAAAAATTCATCAGGTTTAACAGGTAAGTTTTTTAGACGACCAAATACCTATAAGAAAACACCACGTATAGGCAAAGAATGGATTTCAATTAAAAATGCTCATTTATTCAATTTAAAAAATATTGATGTCGATATTCCTAAGAACTGTTTAACCGTGATTACAGGAGTGGCTGGTTCAGGAAAAAGCACATTGATCAGTAAAGTATTACCCCAACAATATCCTGAAACAAAAGTCATTAATCAATCTGCAATTACTGCCAGCATTCGGTCCAATTTACTGACCTATCTCGACCTTCTTGATCCGATTCGTCAGCTATTTGCAAAAGCCAATAAAGTAAGTGCCAAGCTGTTTAGTTTTAATAGCGAAGGTGCGTGCCCTCAATGTAAAGGCGCAGGTATCGAAAGAATTGAACTGGCATTTTTAGATGATGTTGAAATGACATGTGATGTTTGTCATGGCTCAGGATATGCGCCTGAAGTATTAAAGTATCTTTATAAAGGTAAAAATATTGCTGAAATTTTGAAAATGACGGTTGCAGAAGCAAGTCAATTTTTTGAAGATCAAACTTTACAGCAGCAATTTAATGCTCTGGTCAGCTTGGGGCTAGATTATATTGCAATCGGCCAACGCTTAAATACATTTTCGGGTGGTGAGCGTCAAAGATTAAAACTCACCAAACAAATCAATGAAACAGATAATATTTTTGTATTAGATGAACCGAGTACGGGCCTACATCCTTCTGATACTGAAAAATTGATTAGTTTATTAAATAACCTAGTTGATAAAGGCAACACAGTCATTGTGATTGAACATAACTTAGACATCATGAGTCAAGCCGACTGGATTATTGATATTGGTCCATTGGCGGGTGACAAAGGTGGTGAACTGGTGTTCTCAGGAACTGTTAAGGGTTTGCTTTCAGCAGAAAAATCTTTAACTGGCCACTATTTGAAAAAATATCTAGAGCTGTAGTAATTTGATTGACCAGCTTGGCACAATCAAGTTTTAAATGTGAGAGTCTTTTAGACTCTCATATCCCTAATTATAGTAAAAAATACTCAACCAACTATTCACGCTCATTCACTTGTAGGTAACATTATGATCGGTACTTGGCCTGAATCATCAGCATGATAATAACGAACAACGAAGGTATTGCAGCAATCACAAATAAATGAGTAATGACCAGAAATTGAGAAAGATAGCCACCAAACAACGGACCGATGACCGAACCTAAACGGGCAATTCCAATACTCCAGCCCACCCCAGTGGTACGAAGCGAAACTGGATAATAACTCGCAGACAGCGCATTAATGGCAGGTTGCCCACCAACAATGGCAAAGCCAGCAATGAAAATAATGATAAATAATAAAACGATATGGCTAACAGCATAGCCAATTAAAGCAACACTCATCACTGCAACCAAAAAAACAGGAATTAATACTTTATAAAATCCAGTTTTATCGATTTTAAGACCCATCACCACACTACCAATCGTACCGCCTAATTGTAGAGTGGAGCCGATCATCAATGCCTGATTTAATGAGAGTCCAGACTCTTTGGCTAAAGTCGGTAGCCAGTTCGCCAGAAAATAGAGACTGATCATATTTAAAATACTAATGATCCAGATGGAATAGGTAAAAAACGCGCGCTTATTTTTAAATAACTCAAGCGGTGATTTTTTAACCTGAACTTCAGTAGTATTAATGATTTTCATCTCTGAGTTGAATGTTAACGCAGGATAAAATTTCTTTAACCAAAACAAAATTTTGGGAGTATTTTTGCTATTTTCACTTAAAAAATATAAAGACTCTGGCAACTTAAAGAACGTGATAAAGAAAATAATTAAAGGAACAATACCGCCAAAATAGAAAATCGCCTGCCATCCTCCCCAAGGAACTAGTAAGGCCGATATGCCTCCTCCCAACATTGCCCCGACCGTATAGCCACAAGAAATGACCATCATGGTGAAAATACGAGATTTATATGGAACAATTTCGGAGCTATAAGCCATGATATTTGGCATGATACCTCCTAAAAAAATTCCTGTAACAAAGCGGATTGCAGTCAATTGCTCAATACTGCCGACATGTGGTGTTACCAGCATCAATATGGAGAACATAAAGGTTGAGATCAGTAGTATTGGACGGCGGCCAAAACGGTCAGAAAGAGAACTTAATAAAAATGATCCGACAAACAAACCAAATAAGCTGGCGCTAAACACAACGCCTAACATGGTTTTATGTACGCCCCATTCTTCTATAATCATTGGGGCTGCGTAAGCCATGGACTGAATGTCATACCCATCCATAATCATCAGTAATAAACAGGTGAATAAAATAAATTTCTGATAACGTCCAACTTTCTGCTGATTGATCAAATCACTTAATGCAACTTCTCTCATGGTCATCCTTTCTCCATGTTGCGCTTTCAATTATTTTCATTCTAATTACGTTATTCATAATCAATTTATGAATAACGTAAAATAAAATAACAATATTCTCCCCCAAAAGTCAAAACATTAACTTTTTCGGTTGATCACACAGCGCTTATGGTTTACTTATCACACTATATTTTTAAATTATTATTTTAATTCAGCTACTTGGTTTGAAAATCTGCTCTAGCATGACATCTCTTTCTTCCGAGTTATTGGAACTTAGAAATTGCATCTCTCAACTCCTGACTTAGAAATATCAATATCAGAATTATTATTTTTAACAGTACCTTTACTTAGAATTATCTCTTATTAAAATTTTCCTTTAACGCATTGATTAAGATATTTAATAAAGGTGCTTGCTCACGTCTATGAGGATAATACAGGTGATAAGGTTCATAGCTATGTCGCCAGTCCTTTAGTGTTTCTTCTAACTCACCACTTTCAATATAAGGTTGAACCATATCAATAGGTAAATAAGCGATTCCTACACCACTTCTTGCTGCTTGAAGCACTGGAGATAAGGTTGTAAAAATAACTTTAGCGTTAACGGTAACTGTCTGAGTTTTACCTTGTTTAGTAAATTGCCAACGATAGAGTTCACCATGCGTGGGTAATCTTAAATTAATACACTGATGTTCAACTAAATCTTTTGGTTGCTTAGGGTGACCATAACGATCCAAATATTCTTTGGTGGCAACCGTTAGCATTTGTATTGGCTCACTCACTTGTAAAGCGATCATATCTTTAGAAACCAAACCGCCTCTTCGAAGTCCTGCATCAAAACGCCCTTCTACAATATCGACTAGACCATAGTCAGAGATGATTTCTACTGAAACTTTAGGAAATTGTTGGATGACTTTTTCAACTGCTGGCCATATAACACTTTGGATTCCATATTCATCTGCACTGATACGCAATGTTCCTGTTGGATCATTTTTTAAAGCACTAATTTGATTTATGCCATGTTCTATTTCTTGTATTGCAGGTTGAAGCAAATTGAGTAGATATTCCCCCGCTTCTGTAGGCGCTACGCTTCTTGTGTTTCGTGATAAGAGTTTTATGCCAATTCGGTCTTCTAAATTGCGGAGGGTTTGGCTAATGGCTGACTGTGACGTTCTCAGTTTTGCGGCTGCACGGGTAAAGCTCCGTTCTTGAGCAACGACCATAAAAGTATGCAAATCGTTTAAATTTTCTTTCATTATTTATAAGTATTCAATATAAGTGCTATCTA
This sequence comes from Acinetobacter pittii ANC 4050, assembly GCF_000399685.1. Taxonomy (GTDB): domain Bacteria; phylum Pseudomonadota; class Gammaproteobacteria; order Pseudomonadales; family Moraxellaceae; genus Acinetobacter; species Acinetobacter pittii_E. The sequence continues at coordinate 1,005,226 of NZ_KB976987.1, read as the reverse complement.
ATTATAGTGGATTATCATAATAAATCACTACGGGTATATTGATTTCATCGACCTAGTTTCTCTTTCGGAGATAAGATGATGAAAACTGTAACCTTCAAAAATAAAAACATTGATGTTTCTGCAACTATTTGTTTTCCAAAATATTTTGATAAAAACAAAAAATACGCAGCCATTGTATGTGCTCACCCCATTAGTAGTTGTAAAGAACAGACTGCCGGCAGCATCTATGGTGAAAAACTGACTGAAGCTGGTTTTATAACTTTAGCGTTTGATGCATCGTATCAAGGTGCTAGCGGTGGTGAACCGCGCTTTCTTGAAGACCCTGCAACACGTGTTGAAGATTTCCGCTGCGCGGCCGACTACCTCACAACCTTAAGCTATGTCGATGAAAACCGCATTGGTGTATTAGGTGTATGTGGTGGCGGTGGTTATGCGGTTAATGCGGCTATGACTGAACGCCGTTTTAAAGCGGTGGCGACTGTTGTAGGCGCAAATTATGGTCGTCTCATGCGTGAAGGCGATCAAACACCTGATGCAGCCATTAAAACTTTAGAAGCCATTGCTGCACAGCGAACTGCCGAAGCGCGTGGTGCTGAACCCTTTATTACCCAGTACATACCAAACTCACAACAAGCGCGTGAACAAGCTGGAATCAATGATATTGATATTAAAGAAGCGATTGATTACTACAAAACCCCGCGTGGTCAGGCAGAAGGTTCACCAAATAAACTTCGCTTTTCAAGTTTAGCTGCTGCTGTTGGGTTCGATGCATTTCATTTGGCAGAACACCTACTCACCCAACCCTTACAAATTGTGATTGGTGAAATTCCGGGCGGGTTCGGTTCTTATCGTGATGGTTATGAGCTATTTAGCAAAGCTGCTTCTAAAGATAAAAATCTTTTTGTGGTGAAAGATGCAAGCCATTATGACTTATATGATCAACCTGAGCCTGTTGCTCAAGCTTTAGAAAAAATTATTCCATTCTTTCAAAAGCATCTTTAATTTTTATATTGGAAAGTTTCTCAATCGGAGAAACCTTCCAAACCTTGTATTGAGTATTCAAGTTTGCAAAACAATTAATAAATTTATATATTGATTTCCAATTTCAATAGTTAGAGAATCACTCCCCATCATAAATAACTACAATAGAGTTCTATATGCTTTCTAAGCAGAAAAAGAATATAGCCCTTTACTACATCTTTCCTTTAATTTTAGTTATGGGCTTCTATGCCTTTTTTCGTGTATCTATTCTTCCTTATATTTATATCAAGCAAGCACAGCATCAACTTTTAACAGCAAACAATCAAACAACTGAAATTTACTGGAAAGAACCAGATCTCTTTGCCGATAAAAAGTATCCAGCAATTGTCTTTTTACATGGCATTCAAAAAGACAAACAAGGTGCTAAAGCCTTTGTACGCTCTGGCTTGCTAAATGAATATGCTAAAAGAACTTTTTCAGTTTTGCTGTATCTATGAGTGGATATGGTAAGTCATCTGGAAAATCAGATTTTTGTGGTAAAGCCTCACAAAAAAATCTTGTGGAAGCTATTAATTTTGCTCGATCACAGCCCCATGTTGACCAAAACAAAGTTGTAGTGATGGGAATTAGTTGTGGTGCATCTATAGTAAATGTTGCGGCTAACACTGGAAAGATAAACGCATTGGTTCTGGTATCGGGGTTTTATGATTTTAAAGGTATGTATGCTCAGTGGAGTTCTAACACTAGAACATTACCAGCAAATGTAATGAAAGAAATAAATGAATCAATCACTGCTGAAAAAAATATAGAAACTGCGTCCGCAACTAGATCATCATTACCGATTTCGCCTCAGTATCCACCTACTCTTATATTGGTTAGCACCAAAGACCCAATTGTTGACCCAAAGCGAAGTATTCAACTACATCAATTACTCGACAATAAAGGTATTCCAAACACCTTAGAACTTATACAAGATGCTAAACATCCAGTACCTACTAATATCTGGAAATCTAAAAGCGACAAGTTTTTGGAAAAGACTTTGAGTTTAAAAATTAATTGATAGATGAACTTTATTTTGGGGGGGTAATATTAAATAGTATACCAAAATCTGTTTACGATTATTTTGAGCATTTTTAATTAAAAACTTGTATTCACTGAATTACATACCAATATAACCATTACTTACAACTTAAAATGGTAAAATAATGTCTAATTTAAAAAATTTAACTGATACAGAACGCTTAATTCTTGCTAATCAATATGAACTTCTTAGCAAATTAGCTGAAAATGAATATGAAACAGAATATTTTCTTAGAATTTCAAAACAACTTAAAGATGGTCACAAATGGTTGTATGAACAAATTTTTGATTCTATTGGAGAAAATTTAGATGATGAGAGTGCTAATTTTGTTATAAATGTCCTTTCATTATATAGAGCTTTACTCAACAGTTATGAACAATTAAAGACAAAAAAACAATTAAAAAAATCAGAGATTACATTTAAAGGCTTTGATGGAAATAATGAAGGTGAACTCATGTATTTCGCTGAAGCTCTTGGCGATGCTGGACGATTTAGTGAGGTTATTGAAAATGGAGAATTAAACTCACATTTTCCTATGACGTCAACATATCAAAAAATGTTAACTAAATGGGAACAATTAGAGCAAAAGTATGAATTATCAGAAGAACAAATTTTACAAATTATCAGAGATTAAAATTACTCTATAAAATATAAATCCAAATAATTAAAACTAGAGTCCACCTTTTAGAGGAAATGGACTCTTTTTACTAAGGTTTCTTTGGAGGTGAAGATGTTTTCGGTGGAAGATTTGTAGGATTAGTTCCTGTTGATTTAGCAGGTTGATATCCTAAATTAACATTACCTTCAGATGGTCTGGGTACAATATTAGGTTGATACCCCTCATTTAAATCAACCAACTTATTTTTATCTGGCATTTTTATCACTCTTAATTAAGGCTTTTTGGGTGGTGAAGCTGGTTGAGGATTGCTCGGATTAGTTCCTTTTGATTTCTCTGGTTGGTATCCAGCACCTGGTTGGGGATTATTAGGTTTACCTGATGAAGGGCTGTATCCGTCACCAATTGGGAAACGATTATTTTTATCACTCATTAATTTTCTCTACTAAATTATGGTTTCTTCGGAGGGTTTTTCTTTGGCGTACTAGTGCTATTTGATACTTGTTGTTGAGGTTGATATCCCCTAGTTTGTAAATCTTGTGGAATTTTTATCATGGGTTGATACCCATCCATTGCAGGTAAGTTCTTTGACATATTTCTACCCAAATATAAAAAAATTCTGTTAGCTTCAACTTATTACGAATGATTAAAAAACTCAATACTTTGTATATCTTTAGCCAATATTAAAATTCCTGCTGATTGATTCCTTTCTCTATCAAACCCCCCATCAGAATTGATGACCCATGCTTTCTCTAAAAATATTTGAGCCTCTTCTGGATAACTAGATGTAAAAGATGCATCAGAATATTCTCCAGCTAATTGTTTACCATCTGCCAAAGTTACCAATATAAAATATGGTTTTTTTTGAGCAAAAACATAATCCCATGCTCGTGGAGTTGGATGAGGTGCATTTTTTTGAAAAAACTTCATATTTCGAAGTTTTAACCAGAACCAAGCAAGTAATGCTGGAAAAACAAGCATTACGAAAGAATAAAATGAGATAGTAAAGAATGAGCAAATAAATTCCCACTTTTTACTAAATAACATCATGTAAATAAAAGGCCCTAAAATTGCATAATTTAAACAACTATAGGTAATTGCATCGATTATTAACTTTGTACTTTCTTTTTCTTGATTAGGGCAAAGTAAAGAGTAAGTTTTTATTGCAATAAACCCCGGTATAGCAAAAACAATAAAAAGAAATAGTTTATTAGCTTCAAAAATTTCCATAAATTCTTATCACTTCTTTAATAGTTCATTTTAAATATGTGGAATTATAATACATATTATTAATTATTTTAGTAATATGAGCTTTTTTAAAAAATCAAATTTATATTCGACTTACCTATTAATCTTACAATTGAAAGTATCTCATCCCATCCCCCTCAAAAACACCTCAACCACTCTCTCATCAAGCTCACCCAAACTTAAGCCCTGAATAATCGCGCCTTCGATTAGATATAAAAATAGCTTGGCATCGTTGAAGGAAACATCGGCATTAAGTGCTCTAAGCTGGCTATATATTTCGTTGATGAGCCATGTTCTATATCTCACGGCGGTTTGATAGGCTTTTGGATGAGTGAGTTTTATTTCAAAAATGGCTTTAAATAATAAGTAATACAGCCCATCTAAGTCTGCGTGTAAAAGATAGAGCTTTTTGAGTTTATCGATTGCGCTTGTGTCATGGGCGTATTCAACCACTGAAACCACTTTTTCTTTTAATCGTTCTTTTTGCACAATCAGACAGATTTCAATAAAGCGTTCTTTAGAGTGAAAGTAGTTATAAAAAGTCGCTTTTGGAATTTCAGACTCTTTAACAATTCTGTCGATGCCGACCAGATGAAATCCGTTGTGATGAAATAGCTCAATTGATTTATTTACGACTTTTAATGCACGTGTTGGGAGAACTAAATGCTGCATATTTTTACCGTTATAAAAAATTATTGTTGTATATAAATGAGATATAAAAACTGCCGCCTTTAGGGAGAAAAAAAGGCATAGCAAAGCCGTAAAGACTGTGCCCAGCACATCTCAAGTTTTAGTTGTTGATGAAAGTTTTAAGTAATAACGAGCTAAAGCCTAAAAAGCCTTACGGCAATCAAGCTGCTTTAAATTTTTAAGCTGTGTTGTTATAGCTTTTGGCAATAGCTGCCAAGAAATGATGAATATGCAAAGCCAACTCCTTATATATGGAGTTCTGCCAAAACATTAGAATTATGGTGGCAGAACGAAAGAGGGTTCGCAGACTGGTTAAGACTCCAGCACACCCGAGGGTGTCCCTCTCCCGTCCTACCGCAACGGGAGGGAACGAGGAGATGCTCACACAAAACTATTCCTCAGAAGAAATAATCCTGATGCGGTCTTAAAACGGTCTGCGACAACCGACTGGCAATGTAGGCCAGCCCGCAAATGGTAATCTCCAATATTTGAGGTGTCAATGTGAAATTGGCTAGAAATTATTTAAATAGTTATTATTTTTCATTTAATTAGATAATTAAGGAAACTCTTAAGTAATATTTACAATCATCTTTTATATCATTAAGTTAAAGTTTAAAATTTTGAAAACTTAAGGTCTGATTTGGCTCACATCAACAAAGAGTGAATAAATAAAAATGAGTGATTACTGTTATTAAGCGGTGTTTTTATGAGTCACTATTCAGTATAAACTTGTGATTTAAACGACCCATCTCACAAATTAGACCGTGCCATATACTTAAAGTAACAAGAGCAAAAAATGACTCAAAATAAAGTTGAACTCGCAGAGAAATTGTCAAAAGAATCTCATCAAGGTCAAAAGTATGGTCCTCATGATTACTTTGAGTACCATATTAAAGGCGTGGTCAATTCATTAATTGAGCATCAATTTTCAGAAGTTTATATTATTACAGCCCTTCTACACGATAGCGTTGAAGACACGCCTCTTACGCTAGACAAAATCGAAAGCTTATTTGGAAAAGAAGTCCGCGATGCCGTTGATGCATTAACAAAACGGGAAAGTGAAACACGCGAGGAATATTTAATTCGTTGTAGTTCGAATCCGATCGCTCGAGTCGTAAAACTTCATGACGCCGCCTTTAATGCGCATAACTCACATAAGGACAATAATCACTCACGTGTAGATTATTACCTTCAAACCATGTTAATTGTTTCAACGGCCCAAAAGAAATAAAGATCTATGCAAGAGCAAGGTTATGGATAACATCCGTAAATTTTTGCGCATTAATAACCTACGGCGAACCTCTCTTAAGATTAAATACGCCCAACCTCTAAGTATGGAATCAAGTTTTTATCAAAATTTGGCCTTGGGTCGCCCTCATAGCTAATAAAACCATGCATCCCTGTTAGGCGCTCACCTTTATAAAACTGGTTTAACTGATAACGCGGGTCTTTATGGGAAAGCGTAAAACTCACCACACCAACGCCCTGCTGTTTTGACTTGCTATAGGCATCTTCAAGCATTTTGTGATGCAAAGCTAAATCTTCGGGATGGCACATGAGGGTATGTAGCACATGGTACTGGATAGAGTCGCCGAGTTTAGGCAAACGCATACCTTTGGTGATTGGAGTCAACAAGTTGTAAATGGGTCTAAGCACGCCAATGGCTGAGCTGTAATGCAAAATTTTGGTTTGCTTAATACTATGCTGATCCCACAAACCAAACATGCCCACCAGTTTTTCACCTTTAAAATAAAGTGAAAAGTCTGAGAGTTTTATGCCTGAAAAATACTGATGTCCTTGCGCCAGTTCTTCAAAGTTATAAGCTGGAATAAAGTTATAAAACTCTGCCATGTCGCTAATAAACTGATTCATTGCGGGTACATGTTTGGCTTCGGCAACACAGTTACGGACTTCTTGAATGTCACTCTGCTGAGAAGTCTGCTTTAAAAAAGCCGTGATTTTTCGTTTTGTACCTAAGTCAGTTAGACTGAGTGTCTCAATGAGTCCTTCGTCATAATAATCAGGCATTCCCGTTTTGCCCGTTTGGATGGCAGCGCGCGCGGCATGGTTATCATCAAAAATAATCATTTGGCTAAAGTTAGGTGCGTGCATCGTATCTTTTACATGCTTGCCTAAAACCTTTACCAGTGATTTACCACGATAGCTATGGTCTACCCGTAAATCTCCCGCATATCTTAAATTTTGAACGGTTCGATCGATATAACACGGACGGTAACCGTTGCTATAACAAGCCACCTTCTTTTGACTCTCGGTGTCTTCAATCACGACGTGCAGTTTATGCCGATAGACAATGTCGGATGCCCTAAAATAACTCGGTTCACGCTGAAAGCTAATTTGTATGCCTTTGGTGGTCATCGGTACGGCAATTAACTCTCGTAAAGCCTGATCATCTGCCAAAGTCGCTTCACGGGTAATAAGCGTATTATCAGTAAGCGGTGTATTTGTTTTATTCATTATTCACCTGTTGTGCGGTTTGTACGGGAACCAAGTTATTTAAACGCCCCATTTGGTCGAGTAACTGATAGACAAACACCACTTCGTCTTGGTCATTGACTGTTTTTTGGGTTTGGACATCGAGTAATTTCTGCTCGGTATTAAGTAAGTCAAACGTGGTTTTGGTGCCCACATCAAACTCTTTACGTGTGTAGACAAAGGCAATAGACGCAGCCTCTATGGCATTTGCCAGTGCTTCTTTATTTTGTCGAATGGTTTGAAGCTGCGCATAGGTGGTACGTGTTCGCTTATTCAAATCTAGTTCAAGACTTCGCGTTTTTTGGTTAGCCAAATCGATATCGGCCTGCGCTTTTTTGACATTGGCCCGATTTAAGCCATCATCATAGAGAGGTACATTAAGCTGCACCCCAACCATATAGTTATTACTTTCAGAGCCTATATAACTCGCTTCATCTTGCTTTCCAGCACGGCTGGTGAGCATCACTGTTGGCCAAAGTTCGCGTTTGGTTAAAGCGTATTGTTTCTCGGCAGCCTGCTTTTCATATTTGCTACGCATTAAAGCCGGATGGTTTTTGGTTTGAGCCAAAATTTCATCTAAGTTAGCCGGAATAGCGGGTAGTTGTTTAATCGCAACAAGGTTGTCAGGCGTTACGCCCGTTACTTGGTAAAACTGTGCTTCACTTACAGTCAGGTTAGATTGAGCCTGTGTAATATCGGCTTGGCCTTGTGCGACTTGCGCCAAAACCTGAGCCAAATCCGCACGGGTAATCATGCCCACGTCAAAACGGCGCTTTGACTCATATAAAGACCGTTGCAGGTTTGCCATAGTCTTTTGTCTGAGTTCTAAAATCGCTTTCTTTTTTAATACGTCGGTATAGACCATCACGGTATTTAAGATGGTTTCCGATCTCTGGTCTGACAAACCTTGGTTTTGTGCAGAAAGCTGATTTTCGGCAACATCAATTCCTAAACGGTGTCGTCCAGAGGTATAGATTGGATAATCTGCCTGTAATTGCAAACTTCGGCCTTTACGATTTCCTTCGGTTGGAAACAAGACGTGTGAAGGCGTATCTATTCTTTCATAGTCCAGTTGGCCGACTAAATTGACTTTGAGGCCGTCACGCTGCTTGGCCTGTTCAAGCATAGCGGTAGACTGGTTCACGCTTAAACGGCTGACCTCAAGCTGAGTTTCGTGCCTTAAACTGGCAGATAAAGCCTCGTCTAAAGTCATGGCATGTGTATTCGACACCACCAACACGCCAACATATAAGGCATGTCGAAGTGTTAAAAACCGATTGTTAAATGGCTTCATCCCTTTCATAGTTGTTCCAAACTATTGAGGGTGACTTTTTTGAGTGGCTCAGGTTTGATATTGCCTTCGATAATGCCATCAAACATGACCAGTTTTTTGTAGGCATTCCAGCCATTATTGGCTTGGCGAATTTGAGGTTGGTCGAGCTGTCCTAAGTTTCGCGCAAGTTCATAGTGGAAGTTTTGACGCAAAATACTGTCGATATATTCGTTGCTAATGCTGTGATGAATTTCACCTTCAAAAAGCACACAATAAAATGGTTTGACCTGTTGCTGGGTATCAATCGCAAGTAAAGAAATCGCTTTTGATTCGGTTTCATTTAACTGAGATAACAACTGCTGAGCGGTTTCAGGGGCGAGTTTCTCACCGACCAGATCTACACCAAAACGGCGGCCTTGGAACTCAAAACACGGAATTTGCTTTATAAAGCCTGTTACCCGTAAGCAATCATCCAGACAGTAACGCAGCAAACCATTACCCGAAGTAATGAGTGGGCTGACCACATCGCCTTGTTTGAGCTGCCATGAGGGGATGATTTGCCCTTGTTTGTCACCTTCTAGATATTCAAATTCGTAGAAGTGACTTTGATATGCCAGCGGGTATTGGTCGTTATAGGGAATGGTCACTACCCCTTCGGTCGCCCATAACCCTTTGCCTTCAAACTGAACACTGGGCAATTTCTCTTTTAATTTTTCAGCCCAAGCTTTTGAACCTGCGGTATCCCAGCTCGACACCAGACTTAACTTTGGCCAGAGCTTTTTAAAGTCGATCTGCTCGCCGTTTGAACTCGCTATTAATGCTTGAGCACTTTTAGAGCTGTGCGGTGCGGTGACTTCTTTTAATGAAGCCTGACGGCTGCCCCATGAACCACTTTGTAAAACCTCAATCACGTCTTTTTGCAGTAGCTCCAAACGTTCCAGCAATTGCAGCGCAAATGTTGGACTCCACACCGAAATCATGGCTAGGTTACGGTTTGCGACCAAATAACAAATGGTGGCAAACAGTGCATCATCGGCATTGGCTGCAAAGGCAACATTACTTGGAACCGCTTGAGTAAACTTAGATAAAATTCGCTTACCTACACCGAGTAGAGCACTATCATCATTTAAGTTTTTATCTTTTAAAACTTCACGCTGGCTTTCAGGCAACCATGACACCGACCAGTAATGCGTGCCCGACCTCAGCTCTGGACACTTACGGTATAAACTTGCCATCCACGGCGCAATCGCATGGTCAAGTTCATCTAAAAATAGCTTGGTGTATGGAATAAACTTAATTTGTTCACTCGAACCACTGGTCGGCTGGAAACGCACCAGTTTACTGCTAGACAGTGAAAGCTTTTGTTCACGGTAACGTTGAATTTCTTCTCGCCATGCGCCGTAACGTGTTGCAGGAAATGATTTTACAAACTGCTCATAGTTTTGAACTTTTTTATCTTTAGCAAAGGTCGAGGTTTGTAAAATTGAATGCAGAATTTGACGTTGCGTTGTTTCTAAAGCATTAAACTGTTTTTGAAAATTACGGTCAGTTGCATCACACCATTTTTTTAAAATCAGATGTGAACCTAAAGTGAGCCATTCATTAGATTTCATTGGATGGCCTCTCTACGTTTTGTTTTATGTGTTACGCAAGCTTCAAATCTTCCCTTACTTGTAGGTTTGGTCATTAGCTTCACTGGAAAACGAGCAATGTCTTTCCAGCCTAATCGACCAATACACGGTAGTTCTGTACCTGCTTTCCAGGTTGGATTCATCTGCTCAAAGAAATGAATATTTGGGTTTTTCTCTCTCATTTCGGCAGTAATTGGTGCAACTTCGCCTTTTAATGGCTGATAGTCATCACCAAAATTTAAAAGGCCCGCTTCACGGTCATAATATTCCCCAAAAAATTTCTCGCAGTAGTGCTCGACAACTTCCGAGAGATGCTGGTTTTCATCTTTAATATTTGGGTAATAGACATAGTAGTTATTGGCGAGTAATAGGTAAGTCTTATAGCCTTTAGAGATCAAGAGCCAATAGAGTTCGTTAAATGGATATTTGATTCGAAGCTTAATCATCAGTTTGAGCATGGTACTTTGCAGACTACGCGTGCCCCAAAACTTTTTCAAAATGACCGTATCACCGCTAAATAACACGGTGTAGTCCTTACCGTTTAAGTAGAAATGCTGCACAACAACAGTAGAGAAACCGACAATTTCATCTGTTTCTGAGTCAAAAATTAAGATCGCGCCACTTTTATTTTGGAAATCATCTACGAAAATAGAAAATCTCGTATTTTCATAATACTGCTCGTAAATGGAATACATCACTTTTAATCGCTCTGTATCGATTTGTTCCTTTTCAAAATATTGCCCATAGGTACTATTTTTCAGGTTCAATTTTGAAATCAGTTTATACGTTGTATTAATCATAATCCTTTAACCTTCCACCTCTAATTTGCGAGTTCCCCGACCTCATCACCGATTTTAGAAAACTCATCTCAATGTTCTTTTTCTATGAAGGGATATGTTTTGATATGCCCTGTTGTTTTTCATTCTTTGAAAGCTGCTCTTTATTTCTAAATCGCTACATATTCATTTTCTTCCCCCGATCCATAAAGATGGTTAAAAAGGCGGTCACAAACATGATGATTGCGAGCATGCGTAATAAGTCATTAAAACTCGATGTCAGAGCCTGAAAATGAATGTCTCGATAAATCACACTAAGCGCGATTTGCTGTGCATTTGAGCCAACTTCCTGATATTGCGCCGTGAGCTGATCCAGCCTTTCCATAAAGATCCAGTTCTGCGGTGTCATCGACTGATTAATCTGCGTGACATGTAGTGCAGTGAGCCAATCTAATGATGAGTTAATCAGTGCCAGCCCAACCGCGCCGCCGATATTGCGCATCAGGTTATAAATACCGCTGGCATCGGCTACTTTGCTGAGCGGTAAAGTGCTCATGGCTAAATGTGAAACTACAATCAGGCAGATCATGAGGCCAATACCACGGTAAATTTGCGGCCAAAACATAAAGTCGTAATCGCTGTGAATGCTGAGGTGCGAATTGAGCCATACACCAAAACCCGCCAGAATCATTCCGACAAATACGGTTTTACGGGTATCAAAGTTGGGAATCAGCCATGCAAGAAACGGCGCAAAGCAGAACATAACAATGCCTGTCACCATCATGACATGACCAATTTGGCTACTGTTCATTTCACGGACTTGCCCAAGAAACACGGGAATCATGTAACCCAAGCCATAGAGCGCCATACCAATCACAAAAGTGGTGATGGCACTTAAGGTAAAGTTTTTATTTTTAAATACGGATAAATCGAGCAAAGGCTTAGGCTGGGTGAAGCTTCTAGAGAAGAAAATCATGCCGCCCACAATGCAGATCATGAAAGCAATACGAACGCCTGTGTCTGCAAGCCAGTCATGTCGTGCACCTTCATCAAGAAAGTATTCAAGTCCACCCAAAAACATCACCATACCAACGAGGCTAAACCAGTCCATACTTTTGATGAGTGAATAGTTTGCACGGTCGATATTTGGACCTGAGTAAATGACGGTCGCAATGATAATGCCCGGAATAATATTGATCAGAAACATCCAGTGCCATGAGAAGTTATTGGTGAGCCAGCCGCCAATGGTTGGGCCGATGGCCGGACCCAAAGTACTGATCATTCCAAACATCACCAAAGGCAATGAACGTTTTGCTTCAGGGAAAAGTAAGTACAACGCGGTCATGGAAGTCGGAATCATACCGCCGCCCATAAAACCTTGAATGCCACGGAATACCAATAGACTTTCTAAGTTCCATGCCAACGCACACAGTAAAGAACTCACCGTAAAACCAATTGCACAGATGGTGTAATAGACCCGTGTCGACAGCACCCGAGAGACAATACTCGACATTGGAATTGCAATAATCTCGGCAATTAAATAAACCGTTTGCACCCAAGTCACTTCGTAACGACTTGCACTCATCCCCGCTTGAACTTCGTTTAAAGAACTCGCCACAATCTGAATATCGAGAATCGCCATGAAGTTGCCCAAAATCATGGCCGCAAAAATTGCCCATGCCGTCTTTGCGGGAAACATCCACTCGGCTTCAAGGTGCTTATTCATTTGTTATTACCTAAAATTTTATTATTAAGTTCTTAGGTCAACGGTAGCGCTCACCGACATTCCAGGTTTTATCAAATCAATATGCGGGCTTGAATCTATGGCAATACGCACAGGAATGCGTTGTACAACTTTGTTAAAGTTACCAGTGGCATTGTCAGGTGGCATGAGTGAAAAAGTTGCGCCAGAAGCTGGTGAAAAACTCTCAATTTTTCCGCTATAGGTCAGGCTTGGGTAAGCATCAAGTTTTAATTCAACTTTCTGACCAATATGCATTTTTTCAATTTGGGTTTCTTTGAAGTTCGCTTGTACATACAAACTATTTTCAGGAATGATCGCCATTAAGCGCGTTTGCGGAGAAACACGCGAACCTTTCTGGATTGCAAGACTACCGATTTTGCCGTCTACTGGACTGACCACTTTTGACGAAGCCAGATCGACCTGATAAAGATTTAAGTTTGCATTGGCACTTTGAATATCTGCTAAAAGCTGCGCTCGACTAGCCTGTAAGCTCCCCAACTGAGCTTCTGCTGCATTGACGGCGGCTTGTGCCTTGCTGAGTTGCGCTTGAGCTGTTAAATATTGAGATTGAATGCCTTCAAAATTTTGGCGAGTAATCACCCCATCTTTTAATAAATCTTGATAACGTTCAAAATCTTTTTTTAGGCGGGATAAATCTGCTTGCGCTGCCACTACACCACTATTTGCTTCCGTAATTGAAGACCGAGCAGATTTTTCATTTTGTTGTTGTACGCCAAGCGCTGCTTCTTTTAAGCTGACCACAGAACGGGCCTGATCATAGCGAGCTTGGTAATCGCGATGATCTAATACCGCTAAAGTTTCCCCTTTTTTTACAACCTGATTATCGTTAATTAATAACTCCATCACTTCGCCTGAAATCTTTGGCATCACCCAAGTGACATCGGCTTGTACATAAGCATTATCAGTAGATTGATAGAATCGGTATACAAAAAAATAATATAAGATGCCAGCAACTAAAAATAACAGCAGGACACTAAAAACACCCCAAGTTATTTTCTTTCGGCTTTGGAAATTAGTATCAGTTTCTAGCTGAGCTACGTTATCCATATTCATTCCGTGTATTTGTAATATTCGATTTTTTATTTACCCCAATAAAGTATTGGCGTCTTTTTTACGTAACTTTTCACTTGGTTTTATTCAATGAATCGTGACAGCGTAAAATTTGGTGCAAATTATGGTTCTTAAGCTAATTAAATATCATTGACCTCTTTGACATATATTTTTTCTCTTTGTGCCAATAGGTAGTATTTTATAAATAATATATTTAAAAATTATGTAATTTTATATTCCAACTCATTTCTACTTATAAATTTATGTACAAATTAGCATATAAATAATGTTAATCAACCACTTAACACTACACTTAAAAATAATAAAAATGCAATGAATACCATTCTTTGTTATACAGCTATTAAAATAATATTTTTAATTTGTATAATTTAAGTAAAGTTAATTAAGATGTTTTTTAATTTAAAAAGTAGTTAGCAATACTCGTTATATCCTTATAAAATTAGAATACATATAAAATATAAATATTATAATTTATCCAAATGATAATAGTAAAACTGACTAAATTAAATAAAATCATCAAGTAATAAATCTTTAACAAATTAGTCGTTATATTGAGAAAAATGACATCTTTTTTAGATAAAAAGCAACATATCAATAAATTTAAACATATTATTAAAAAGTAAATTAACCCTTAAAAAAGAGTTAAAAGTAACTCTTTTTTATTTAGGAAATAGTGATTTAAGGATTTTTGATTATTTATTTAAAAACTTAAAAATTTCTTCCAAATGAAACCCACTCATTGAGTGGGTTTTTTATTGCTAACCGTTTTGCCTGAGGTGATCTTGGAACTCTTGGTCGTGTATTTTGTTGTAATTAACAGGGTCGTAGACACATCCAGTTAAAACAACAATTACAGTAAGTACAGCAACCAACTTTTTCATTGAGACAGCCTTTCTTTTAACGCAAAAGATTTGCTTTAAGTATACTCCTAGATGATCACTTTGATTGGACATAATTAAGGCAAACGATTGTTATTTTTAAATTATCGCCGTGCTTTAGCATAAAAATTAATTTTTTAACAAAATCAAATCAAGGAAGTTATACAACTTATGCCTCAGTCGCTAAATACCAATTTTTCCAAGAGCTGGTTCCTCTTGTTTCAATAGGCACAGTTGGAATCAGTTTTTCTTTTAATATTTCGGTTTGTTCAATGGCTTTAGCAAGCCTTGCTTTAACAGAGTGAATGCATTCACGGTCACCAAATTCGCAGCGGTCTAAAGTTGTACCGCCACAAGGCCCATTGGCTAAACCTTTTGGACATGTTTCAGGGCAAATATATAAAGTATCGCTTAGGCGGCACTGACCACAGCTTTCACAGCCCACTAGGGTATGTTTACTCAGTACTTCTGTTTTAAGTAAGAGTTTGGCGATCAAAGCGTTTTCCCAAAAAGATGCTTTGAAAATAAAACGTCCGACGCCTTTAGCAATTTTTGATCCAAACATTGCTTCATGCATAACATGTAGCTGGCGATATTTAATGATTTGTTTGGAGGTCGGCTGACGTGAAAAATGCGTAATCTCAGGTACAAACTCTTTGCCTGTGGTGACTTGCCACAGTGAATTCCACAGCTCTTCTAAAGCTTTAAGCTCCAAATGTCTGTATTGCTCAATATAGCTTTCAAGCAGCATTTGCTCTTCTGGCTTATGACAAGCAGATAAATGAATTCCAGCAAACCCTAAATGTTTACATATCAAAATCTGTAAAGCACAACGTAAATAAACGCGGTCTGTATGTCCCGCCTGTTTTTCTTCTGCCAAGACTTTTAACATGTGTGGGGTAATCACAATACCTGCGACTTTATGCTTTACCATAAAATTGGCACGTGCCAAAGTCAGTGGCATCACACAAGCGAGTATTTGCTGCGAATAATTATGCTTAGTTAAAAATGATTTGGCTTGCTTTAAGGCTTCAATATCATAGCCCAATTGGGTAATAATAAAGTCAGCGCCTGCTTTAATCTTCTTATGCAGTTTTAAATATTGTGCATCACGCTCGGCTTCAACATATTTAAATGGGTTAAAAGCCACCCCGATACGAAATCCGCCATGCTGTTTGGCTGCCATTACAGCATTTACAGACTCTAAGTATCGACTACGAGGCTGTCCATCTCGACCATGATGATGTTCTTTGAGTTTATCACCTGTAAGCAATAACAAGTTTTGAATATTGGCTGACTGAGCTTGTTCTAAAAAGTGCTCAAAGTCTTGTATGTCTCGTGCTTTACCAGAAAAGTGTAAGACTTTCTCTATTGATTCGGGGTAACTTTTACTGGCTTCAAGCGGCGCAATATCATGATCGGAATGTACGCGATCTGCCAATGTCATTGCAGCCGGAAATCCCGCAAACTCATGTTTCACAGGATAAATCTCATGCAGTGAAGTGAGATATTCCACCAACACAAAAAACTGGTTTTGCTGGAAGCAGGGAGAAACGTGTGACATAGGCAAAGTGCTGATCAAAACATGACATCAATCATAAGCGCGACATTATAAATCAAAAGTGCATCAAGATGCGCTAGTCAGAAAGCTCATTGTTTTGTTTATCTTCACCCTCTTTATTTCTGGGTAATTCGAGTGAACGAGGAAATATAAAATCGAAAGAATCGAGTGCATAGCGGTAAAGCTGAGCTGGTCGTTTACCCACGATTTTACTGTGGTTGGTTTCTTCAACTGCGCCCGCTTCTATCATACGGCGTCTAAATGCTTTTTTATCTAAAGATTGCCCAAGAATAATTTCATAAATGGTTTGTAGTTCAGTCAGCGTAAATAATTCAGGCATTAGACTAGCTGGCAATGCGGTATAGCGAGTTTTATTGGTTAAACGCTCTAATGCTAAGCTGAGCAATTCATTATGATCAAAAGCTAATACAAAATCTTGAGCTTTTGCTACAGGCACCCATTCGCTGTATTCAGCCAAGGCTTGTTGTTGGTAGGCATTAAAATCAATTAAAGCAAAATACAAAATAGTTACGGCCCAGCCACGTGGGTCACGTTTGGCATTGCCTACAGAGGCAACTTGTTCTAAGTAAGGTGAAGCAATCCCAGTTTTTTCGACCAGCTTACGATAAGCCGTGGCCATTAAGTCTTGATCATGAGTTAAATCGGCAAAGCCACCGGGTAAAGCCCATTGGTCTTTGGCTGGAAAGCTTGGTCGCTTAATGAGTAGTACCTGCAACTGTCCATTAAATACCGAGAAAATAGCCATATCTACAGTGAGTAAAGGTGCGTCATAATCTCGGCGATCATAACTGGCAAGGAATTCTTGTTCAGTTTGAATAGTCACGTTCAGCCTCTCAATAAAAACGATGAGCCGATACACACGCAACGGCTCATCTAAATTCAGTTATACGATAGATAAACGCTCACGAATTTGATCTAAAGTACACTCATATTGAAGTTTACCATTTTCAAAGACTGTTTTTAGTGCTCCGCCTTGTTCTTGTTCGGCTGTTTGCTCATCAAATAAAGTAAAACCATTTTCACTTTCTTCGATACGTAATAGACCTTTCGCAGATTTTTTTACGCCTGAGTCAGTAATCGGGTCTTTAAACAGCTCGCGGCCTACACCATTGACCTGCCCCCAAGTTGCTTTTACAGCAAACCCAAAGGTATCGCGAGTTAAGTAGTTATAGGTAAAGCTGCCGATCCCAAACACCAAGTTGTTTGATGCAAAACCTTTGGCTTCTAATCCTTCTAAAATGCGCTGTGCGCGGTCTAAAGTAATTGAGTCACCGTAAATTAAACCGACACGTTCATTCAGTACTTTATAGCCTTGCTCAGTGGTTGTACCACCAAATACTTCCCACAAACATTCAACTGCACCTTTGTAGGCTGGACTACCGACTTCGGCGTCTGGGTCACCACAAATAATTTTAACAGGGTCGCCAGAGTCAGGACGGAAAACTAATTTAGCCAAGCCTAAAGCATTGGGTTGTCTTGCCAAAATTTCAGATTTTAACGCCACCGTAAACTCGGTAATCACTCGCCAAAAGTCCCATGTATCAGACACAATACTAACCACACCAGACGGATAAAGCTCGCAGATTAAACGCTTAAATGTGTCTAACTCACTGTTTTCTGTCCCCATACACATCACACTGTGTTCAGTTGCAGGTACAGATACTCCAATCACACCTGTTGCATTGTAATATTCTTCGGCGTAGTCGATTGAAGCAACCGAGTCTGTTCCAATAAAACTGGTTAAGTGACCTACGCCTGATTGCGCCGCATCATAAATGCCACTCATACCACGGCTACTAAAATCGTGTCCTTGCACAGGTACAAAATCGAGTGGTGCGCCAGTTTTTACGGCATACTGGGTTAATAAGCGTTTGTATTCGTAGGCAATCGTTGCAGTAGTACAGCTTTTCCAAAGCTCAGCGCTTAACACCGTTTCAATATAATTCGTTAACCAAAAGAAACGCGGGTCTGTATTAATGATGGTGAGCACGGGTACACGCATATTGACGCGGCTACCTTCCGGCAATGCTTTAATGCGTAATGGTAAATAGCCCAAGTCGTGTAACGCTTCAATGTGATCAACAGGTACTGCGCCTTCACCTAATGAACTATCCATACGGCGTTTATAAGCAGCCACTACTTTGTCTTTAGGTTGCTTGAAAAAGCCTTCATTCCATGTATCAATTAAAAAGTGTTTGATAAAACCCTGAAGCCCAAAGAACACAACTTTATCGTCAAAGTCAGGCAACATTTTAGCGAGGCGAGATGAACGCGGCGTAAAGTTTGCGTATACATACTCTGTACCTGCCGGATACTGACGTCTGTGGTCAGCTTTATAAAAATCGATAGCATTTAATGGGTTAAGTTTAATAGTCATCTTTATTCTCTTTATTTTGCTGCAAAAGCAATTACTGAAATTTTGTCTGATGGTTGTTGTGGAAAGCTGTCCGAGGTAAATAGCTGGTCAAGCAGCCCATCAAAAACCTCTATACCTTTACTAAAAATACCGTGGGTCACATATAGAACGACCTTATGGCAATTGAGGCGACGGAGTTCTTTGGCAATACCAATAAAGGTTGCACCGCCGTCACAAATATCATCGGTAATAACCGCGGTTAGGCCTGATAAATCAGACGCATGTACATGCGTACCCAAAATTTTGCCAGTCACTGGGTCGCGTTTTTTATCACACTGAACAATAGTGATGGGTTGTTTACGTTCAATATTAAAAGCGTCTGCAACCATTTGTGTACGTGCTTTTGCGCCTTTGTCTGGGCAAATCAATACGGTTTTTTCATCTTTTAATAGTGCACTCAGCGCTTCACTCTTTGTGATGATGTCGACTGAACTGACATTTACAACTTCACTAAAAGAAGTATTGGCAGCAAGTAAGGCTGTTGTTACTTGACTATGGCAGTCCCAAATAGTGATTTTGCCTTGTTTGCCCACTTTTTTGTCTGCATTAATGTTGAGTAATTTGGTCATCACATCGAGTGAAAATGCTTGACCTACTGCACAAATACGATCCTGACGTGCATATGGAAAATATGGAATTTCTAGGTCAACAGTTAAGCCGTGATTCAGCAATATATTTTCAAGTAGTAAATAATCCATCACATCATGACTTGAGGTCATTTGTGCGCGGACCAATACGTTGCCAGATAGTGAACCTAACGTTGTCTCATCAATTTGAACATGACGCTCTCCACCAGAAAACTGCGAAAATTTCACTGGAATTTCATTACTTGCCGCATCTAAAAGCTGGATAGCCATAACATCCTCTTTTTGTCTGATGACCTTCGATAAATATATAGTGGCACAAAGCCACTATATGTTTCAAGTCTATTTTTTAAACTTTTTTCAAGCTAATTTAAGACATAAAATTGAGGGTTTTAGAGCGTTTATAAATTAGTTATTTAATAGAAATTATTATTCAAGCTATTGAAAAAATAATTAATTTACAAAAATCATGACGAGTAAAACTACTATTAAAAGTAGCAGATACAACTCTGCCCGCCATAAATCTTGTAGTTTTAAAATAAATTTTTTTTAACAGACTATAAAGATTTACTCATGTGAATGGTGTCATATGTATCGATCCATTCCCGTTGAATCACCTTAAATCCTTGTAGAGTCCAAAATTCTTCAGCCGCCGGCAAAAATGGATGTGTGTGCAAATACAAGTTAGTAATCCGATTGTTTTTTGCATGGCTAAACAACATGTCACATAGTTGGGTTGCGATGCCCTTACGGCGGTATTCAGGTAATACAAACAACTTAACCACTTCTACCGTATTGGACGGCAAATTTAAATCAAAACGATGGTCATAAGCTCGATATGCAATGGTGCCAATAATGCGGTTTTGGTCTTTTACTGTAATGAAACAGCCCAATGGGTCATGAACATAATATTGCTCAAAATTCTGTAAATCTTTGGGAACTTGCCCATGATAAATTTCTGGGAATAGCTGCTGTCTTGTATAAAGTACAAACTCTACCGCAGAATCGTAGTCAGATTTTTCAACCAACTGATAATCAAACATATTTATAGCCAAGAATGATCAGGGATAACAATGGTTTTGTCTTGAATCATGGCCTCATGAAACTCAACATCGTAGACACTTTTTAAAAACTTTGGATCGGTTATTCGTGTTTTTGACTCAGGCTTAACCACCTCATGTTGTCGCATAAAAAATAGATGATCTGCAAATAAAAAAGCCAAGTTAGGATCATGCATAATCGCAATCACCGTAAAATTTTGCCGAGACAACTGACGCAATTTTTTCATTAAATAAGACTGATAATAAACATCAAGATGGTTGGTTGGTTCATCAAGCAAAATAACTTTTGGGGCTTGCACTAAAATGCGGGCAATCATAACCAGTTGCCTTTCACCACCTGATAGCTCGGTATAAGGACGGTCACGCAAATGCTCAATATCTAAATCAAGCAAAGCTTGGTCTACACGCTGCCAGTCTGATTTTGAAGGACGATATCGACTAAAAGCAGCACGCCCTGTAATCACCACATCTTTAACCAAAAATGGAAATACGGTTTTATGAAACTGCGGTAAAAAACCGAGTAAGGCTGCCCGATCTTTTCCTTTAAAATCTGATAGTGATTTCCCATAGTAACGAATCAACCCATCTTTTACAGGTTCTAGGCCCGCCATCAATTTAAACAGTGTCGATTTACCACAGCCATTACGCCCTAAAATCACTGAAAACTGATTTACAGGAAACTCCAGATGAATATTTTTAAGAACCTGTTTGTGCCCATAGGCATAATTTAACTGATCAATTTGAATCATGCCCACTGAGTCCTCTGTGTTTTCATTAATAATAAGAAAAATGGTGCACCAAGTAGCATGGTAAAAATACCAATTGGTATTTCAAATGTCAGTAGAACCCGAGAAAAGTTATCAATCATGAGTAGAAAACTGCCGCCCAAAATCATATTGGCAGGAATACTGTAGCGGTGATCTGGTCCCACCAACATTCTCACAATATGCGGCATAAACAGTCCATATAAGCTAATAATGCCCGCCGCTGCCACAGATGTTGAAGTACATACGGTCACCAGCGCAATTAAAATAAGCTGCTCCCAGCGCGGGTTAACTCCAACCGCCTGCGCTTCTTCAGCACCGAGTGCCATTAAGTTTAGGCGCCAACGCATCGCAAATAATCCAGCAAGGCCAATACAAATCGGTAGCACGGCATATTGAACCTTTTGCCAAGAGGCTTGATGTAGATTACCCATCGTCCATTGCACTATTGCTTGCAGTTTAAATGGATCACTTAAATATTGAATAATCGTAAGGCCTGCTAAAAACAGCCCTGAAACAATCATGCCCGATAAAATTACCATCACTAAAGACGTCTGGCTTTCATGTTTTTGATGCGCGAATAAATACGTTAAGGCAACAGCGCACACACCAAAAACAAAGGCTGATAGATTTGGCGAAAGCCAACTTAAAGAAAGTGCTAAAGCTGCACCGAACGCCGCTCCCGATGAAATACCGAGTACATATGAGTCAACCAAGGGATTACGAAATAATGCCTGCAAGCCATTCCCCGCAGTTGCTAATGCAGCTCCCACCATAAAGGTGAGTAAGATTCTGGGCAATCTGACATTGACTAGAATGTTTTGCATCAGTCTAAATTGTTCCGCGTCAAAATATGGTGTACCGAAGACAGCTTGCACCCCCCACAGCACATAGTCCCATGCACTTAAGGTCTGAGTTGGCCCAATCAGCAACGAGATAAAAATCATGAGGAACGGTAACGGGTAAAACCAATAATATTTCAGCTTTTCCATATTCATTGCACCAACGCTTTGGCAAGCTGCTCACCATACAACTTGTTTAAAATACGCTGTTGTAAAGCACTTACAGGTAAATCAGACTGTTCAGGATAAATACTGTGATTTAGATAAATCGCCGTAATAATGATTTTGATGGTATGTGGGTTATATATAAATGCAGGACTCAAATTAAAAACTTTTCGATTTTGTACGGCACTTAAGTCTTGTAATTCTTTTCGTTCATAAATCAGTTTTGGGTTGGTATTCCAAAGCACAATATTGTCAGGGTTCCACTCAATTAATGTCTCGGGGTTTACATTAGGTTGATTGGCATTGGTCTGAACAATATTGTACGCACCCGCCAGCTCAATAAAGTCATTGGTAATTGACTCACGTCCAGAAGTAGAAAAAATACGTCCTCCGGACCATGCATAGTAAATTGATTGCTTATTTGGTTGACGTGCAGTCTTGGCTGCGACCTCCGCAACAACTTCATCCGAAAAATTTAAAATTTCCTGAGCGCGCTTTTGAGCACCACTTAAAACCGCAATTTCAGATAATTCTTCTTTTACTAGCTCGTAAGTACCTGACTCCATGACATATACAGCAATACCAAACTGCCGTAATAGTTCAATTGTTTGGGTTTGTCCACTCCCTACAATCACCAGATCTGGTTTTAACAACACAAGACTTTCAATATTGGTTGCATTAGCACCTTGTGAAGGTGTCGCAAGCTGCTTATTGGCAATGCGTTGATCTATTTTTGAATAGGCATTAAATAATAAAGGCTGGATGTATACTTCAGCTGGTATACCAATCACTTTGTGACCTTGCCCTAGCATATATAAGCCATCTAAACCCGACTCAAATAAAGAAACAATTCTTTGAGCTGGTTCAGCTACACAGACTTTTGTATTTGTACTATCAAAAACACATATCGAATGAGTTGTTAAGTTTTCTTGAGTTTTTCTATTTTGTTCAGATGAAGAGCATCCGTACAGGATGAATAAAGTGAGTATTGAAACCAGCAATCTCATTTTCGGCATCTTGCGCACAAATGTGGTGCAAAATAAAAAGACGTGTCTATTTGGTGCATTTTTCATGTGGAAAAAACAGTATAAGAGAGCAAAACGGTTTGTATCATCATTTATACAACAATCAAATTAAGTATGTTAGATAAGGTCTTAGATAGTAAGCAAAAAAAACGCCAAATTTACCAAGTAATAAAAACTATTGAATGATTGGGCTAAAAAGCCTACATAAAAGCGAGTCAAATAATTTAATCATGTTTACAGCTCATTTAACATCAACAGAAATAAATCGCTATAATCCGCCCCAACACCTGATAGACACTCTTTTCTGATGCTGACTCAATCATCCTTCTGGCGTAGTCTTTACCGTTTAATTCATATTTATGCTGGTATTTTTATTGCACCATTAATCTTGTTTGCTGCAATTACCGGTTTACTCTATGCCATTACGCCTCAACTCGAACAAGCGATTTATAAAGATGTTCTATACGTTCAGCCGCTGGATCAACCGCCACATAAGCTGAGCCAGCAAATTGAAGCCGCAAAGCAAGTAATGCCTAAGTCTGCACAGGTAATTGAAGTTAGACCAGCACCAAGCGCTGACGAGACAACACGTGTCATTTTTTCAGATCCAATACATGATTTTACGAGTGAAGCCGTTTTTATTGATCCTTTTACGCTTAAAGCCCAAGGCCATCTAGCGGTCTATGGTACGAGTGGAGTGTTGCCGTTTCGAACTACGCTTGATCAACTGCATAGTAATTTATTGCTAGGGAAATGGGGACGCTTTTATAGTGAATTGGCAGCAAGCTGGTTAGCTATTTTGACTTTAACTGGACTATATAATTGGTTGAAACGTCGTCAAAATCTTAAAATCCGACAAACACAAAAAAATAAATTATTGAGATGGCATAGCACGCTGGGTTTAACTTTATTTCCACTCTTATTATTAATCGCCATTACAGGACTTACATGGTCTGAATGGGCTGGCGATAATATTCGAGTTGCTCGTCAATGGCTGAACTGGCAAACCCCAACATTGGCAACCTCTCTTCAAGAAGATAATTTACCTACAGTGATGCACCATGAACATCACGAAATGCCACACAGTGAAAATCTCAATTTAAATATCGTTTCAAGTGAGTACGATAGCGCTCTTTCAATAGCTAGAGCTCATGGTATTGACGCGGTACAAATACAAATCAAACCACCGACCAGTGGAAATCAAGCTTGGACCGTAGCCGAGATTCAGCGCAAATGGCCAACTCAAGCAGACAGTATCGCCATTGATATGGAACAACACAAAGTTATCGATCAACTTGCGTTTAAAGACTATTCACTGGTAGCAAAGCTCACCCGTTGGGGAGTTGATGCGCATATTGGGGTTTTATTTGGCTGGATAAACCAACTGGTACTGGTGCTTTACGCGCTTGCGCTGTGTATCATGATTATTTACGCATATAGAACTGCGTTTAAAAACTCGAATTTAAAACACATGACAACCCACTTTGTTAGTCAAAGTTTATTGATTTGGAACCGCGCAACTGGGCCGCAAAAATTATGGTTTATAGCGGCGAGTCTCGTGTTAGGAGTCAGCTTACCTATTTTTGGATTTAGTCTTTTATTTACGCTTTTTATCTTTGCTATGCGTAAATATATTCCTTCTAAATCATAAATTTTCATTTGTGTAAGGAGTTAGACTTAAGCTTTGTCTAACTCCTTTTTAATAAAAATCCCAAATCAAAAACAACGTGCTTTCAAACTCTTGCTTTAAAAAAAGAGTGATTAACTATTAATAATCACCTTCTCGCACTGAAGACGGATGCCTATTTAAAGCAATCACTTCAATTTTCATATAAGGATAGAGAGGTAAACCTTGTAATAGATTATGTAGTTCCTCATTACTTTCAACATCAAAAATACTAATATTGGCGTATTGTCCTGTGATTCTCCATAAGTGACGACACTTCCCTTGTCTTTGAATTTCTTGGGAATAAGCACGCTCTCTTGCTTTAATATCTTCAATTTCCTGCTCAGTTAAATGGCTAGGTAAAGTCACATCTTTTCGTACGTAAAATAACATTCATTTTTTCCTTTTAAATAACACGTTCAATAATCAGTGCAATCCCTTGGCCAACACCAATACACATTGAACATAAGGCATAACGACCACCTGTTTGCTCAAGCTGGTTTAAGGCTGTGGTGACGAGGCGTGCACCTGACGCACCAAGTGGATGACCTAAAGCAATTGCTCCACCGTTTGGATTTACCTTGTTGCTATCATCTGGCAAACCTAAATCACGGGTCACAGCCAAAGCCTGTGCAGCAAACGCTTCATTTAGTTCAATTACATCCATCTGATCTAAAGTCAGGTTGGCTTGTTTCAGTAATTTTTTAATCGCTGGTGCCGGAGCAAAACCCATAATGCGCGGTTCTACACCCACCGCTGTTGAAGCAATGATCTTGGCACGTGGTTTGAGGTTATAAGTTTGAACAGCTTCATCAGAAGCAATCAATAAAGCTGCTGCACCATCGTTAATGCCTGAAGCATTTCCGGCAGTGACAGTGCCGTCTGCTTTGACCACAGGCTTCAGTTTGCTTAAGCCTTCAAGCGTGGTCGTTGCACGTGGATGTTCATCAGTATCAATCACAACAGCATCACCCTTACGCTGAGGGATTTCAACTGCCACGATTTCTTTAGAAAAAAAGCCTTTGGCTTGCGCGCTTGCGGTGCGTTGTTGGCTCAGCAAGGCAAACTGGTCCTGATCTGCACGATTGACGTTAAACTGTTCAGCCACGTTTTCGGCAGTCTGGGGCATGGTGTCTACACCATACAATTCTTTAAGTTTTGGGTTAATGAAACGCCAGCCCATGGTGGTGTCTTCGATCTTCTGGCTACGACCAAAAGCACTGTCAGACTTGCCCATCACATAGGGTGCACGGCTCATGCTTTCTACACCACCTGCAATCACCAAGTTCGCTTCACCTGCTTTAATGGCACGGGCAGCAATGGCAATGGCATCGAGTGAAGAACCACAGAGACGGTTAATAGTCGTTGCGGGCACCTGATACGGCAAACCTGCAAGGAGAGCTGACATACGGCCAACGTTACGGTTATCTTCACCGGCTTGGTTGGCACAGCCATAGATCACATCATCGACCTGTTCCCAATCTACATTCGGGTTACGCTGGATTAAAGCTTTAATCGGCACAGCGCCAAGGTCATCGGCACGGACAGGTGCAAGGCCACCGGCATAACGGCCGAATGGAGTACGGATGGCATCGATGATATAAGCGTTTTTCATTCTTACATTTCCATTTTGAAATCTGTTGCTGTCATTGCCACAAATGATTGGGTTATCCATTCTTCCTTTGCGTAGGCAATGCCTCACTTTTGACAGGGCAAAAGTGACAAAACCCTTTGTTGCTCAGACACAACATCCCTGTTGTGCTGAGCAACGAGGCGACATCCATGTCGCCACCTCGTATCTACTAGCAGTTTGCTATCGTGACAGGTGACATGGATGTCACCCGTTGGACAGGGAGGC
Organism: Acinetobacter pittii ANC 4050; assembly: GCF_000399685.1. Classification (GTDB taxonomy): domain Bacteria; phylum Pseudomonadota; class Gammaproteobacteria; order Pseudomonadales; family Moraxellaceae; genus Acinetobacter; species Acinetobacter pittii_E. Next base: position 978,760 of record NZ_KB976987.1, on the reverse strand, counting down.
AAGGAAGCCTCCTCTGTTCAACATAGATTTTTGTTACTTTTCATCTTTGAAAAGTAAGGTGTTGCCTATACAAAAGGCTTTTGAATATCAATCTAATTCAAGGCCGTGATGCTATTTATTAACTGTAGCGACTACACTTAATTCGTCGCATCAATCAAAGTTGCACCCGTTAAAGCCTGCAACTCATCAAAGCTCAGACCTTCCACTTTCTCAAGCACCTTTAAACCATCTCGGGTCACGTCAATCACACACAAGTCGGTGTAAATACGATCCACACACTGTTTACCCGTCACTGGATAAGTGAGCTCAGCGACAATCTTTGGTTCGCCTTGCTTAGTTACATGGTCTGTCGTGATAAAGACTTTCTTGGCACCTACAGCCAAATCCATTGCACCACCCACCGCAGGAATCGCATCCGGTGCACCGGTGTGCCAGTTGGCCAAGTCACCATTGGCTGCAACCTGAAAGGCGCCAAGCACCGCAATATCAAGGTGACCTCCACGCATCATGGCAAATGAGTCGCCATGATGGAAAAAGCTGCCACCTTCAAGCATAGTCACAAACTCTTTACCCGCATTAATCAGTTCAGGATCTTCTTCACCTGCTGCTGGCGGTGGACCAAAAGCCAACAAACCATTTTCGGAATGAAGAAAAATATCTTTGTCGTTCGTTAGGTAGCTGGCAATCTTGGTCGGTAAGCCAATACCTAAGTTCACATAGGCACCCTCTGGAATATCTTGTGCCACACGCTTTGCAATCTGGTCACGGCTGAGTTTCTGGTAGCTCATGTTATTTCTCCTTATTGCTTACTGTGCGGGTGCAACTTGTACAACGTGCTGTACAAAGATACCTGGGGTAATGATGTGTTCCGGATCTAATCCACCTAGCTCAACCACCTCAGACACCTGAGCAATGGTGACATCAGCAGCCATCGCCATGATCGGGCCAAAGTTACGGGCTGATTTACGGTAAACCAGATTGCCCCAGCGGTCGCCCTTGTAAGCCTTAATCAAGGCAAAATCAGCTTTGATCGGATATTCGAGTACGTAATCTTTCCCATCAATCTCACGGGTTTCTTTACCTTCAGCTAAAAGTGTTCCAAAGCCTGTTGGGGTAAACACAGCACCTAACCCCATACCTGCTGCCTGAATACGACAAGCCAGATTGCCTTGCGGCACGACTTCAAGTTCGACCTTTCCAGCACGGTACAACTCATCAAACACATAAGAGTCTGCCTGACGTGGGAAAGAACAAATCACTTTTTTAACTGAACCGGCTTTAAGCAGTTTCGCCAGACCGTAATCACCGTTACCGGCATTGTTGCTGACAATGGTTAAATCTTTGACACCCAGTCCAATCAGTCCGTCAATGAGTTCAGCGGGTTGTCCTGCGGTACCAAAACCACCAATCAGAATGGTTGCATCATCTTTAATCTGCGATAGTGCCTCGCTTAGTGAGGACTTACTTTTGTCAATCATATGGAAAAGTCTCTTAAAGTCGTAATGCACAAAATCGATTAGAAACGAACGTTCTTGAACGTCCGTTTCTTTAAGGAACAACTATGATTTTTTCGCGAATTGTTGTTTAGCAAATTTACCAATGGCATCCGCTAAAGCTTTCGGTTGCTCTGGAACTAGGGCATGACCTGCATTTTTAATTTCGACTATCGTCACTCGATCACCTAAAGCACCTTTTAAAACACCTCTTAAAGGTTTAGGCGCCACTGTGTCGTATTCTGGTTGAATATCTAAAATAGGTGCTTTACCAGCAGCAAAGTAATCATCTACAGGCGTGTTATTACGCGCATAACCTTGCGCATCGTGTGCTTCGTGGTGCCAACCAGTTAGCCATACACGCGGATCATTCATTGGCGCAAAGAACGCACGTTTTAAATATTCAATACGCTTAGCTTCGGGAAGCTCTTCATTTCCAGCGTTATCAATCGCCTCACGAATTTCAGGGCCAATTGGTTTACCTTTATATCCCTCTGGCACTTTACCAGCCGAAGCACCTGCTAATACCACCCCTTTAACCAAATCTGGACGCTGTGTTGCAACCATACGGGTTGGGAAATTGCCCCATGCATGGCCGACTACAATTGCAGGACCAGCTTTAAAATGTTCGATTACTGCCGCAACGTCGTTTCCATAGTCTTGAATATGTAATTTTTCCATTGGTCCACGGCTTAAACCAATTCCACGAACTTCTGGTCGAATTACTCTAAAGCCCTGTTTAACCAAATCTTGTGCAACCACATCATAGTCGCGTACAGAACGTCCTAGTGACGACATAATCACAATAGTAGGCCCTTTACCTTGTACATAGGCTTGAATAGAGACATCACCATAATTCACCATCTCATAAGGCACACTGCTGACCTTAGAAGTGGCAGTTGTATGGGCCGCTGGTGAGATATTTGTTTGTTTTGCTTCCGTAACCGTTGCTGTGGCTAATAATATTGCTGTAGATAAAATAGCTAAGGTTTTGTTCATCTTAATCAACTCCATGTTTTAGATGATTGTGGTTTAAAAATTAAATAAATAGATTTAAGTCATTAGACTCAACGATGTCGCCAAAATTACAGTGAAGTATTTTTCATGCTGATTTTTCACTGACCCAGTGGTTCCAAACCACTTTTAGTCAAAATACTTGCTGCTTGTTTAGTTTTTAAAAACTGTACAAATTGAGCTGCGATTTCAGGATGTTCAGCTTTTTTGGCAATGACTGAAGAAAATTTACTAATGTATTGCAAGCTTTCAGGTAAAGGTGCGACAAAGGTAATTCCTTTAGTATGTTTAAGTTCACTAATCTGTTGCATTCCTACATCGGCTTGGCGTTCTACTAAAACGTCTCCAACCAGTTTTTTACCTGGTACTTCAAGCCCTTTTTTTTGCATTTCTTGTTCAATATTTAGTTTTTTGAATAAGGTTGAGCGAATATAGACACCGCTTGCACCTTGAGAGTAAGCGACTTTTTGGGCTGACAATAAGGCTGCCTTTAGGTCTGCTTCATTTTTTAACGGCGGTACTTTAGTTCCTTTACTCACTGCCAAACCAATTTTTGAATTTGCCAATTCAGTACGACTAGTTAAGTCAAAATTTTGACTTAACTCATTAGATTTAAGTGCATCATCCAAAATAATCGCCAAGTCCATTTTTTCATTATTTTTAATCCGCATTGGTAATGATTCAGGAGACTTTCCAGCTGATGGTCCCCATTCAATATGAACCGTATTTCCGGTTAATTTTTCATACATCGGAATCAGGGTATCCATTGCACCATGAAAAGAACCAGAAGCAATAACATTTAATTGCGCTGCATGCGCTGGTATGACCATAGCAATTGATAAGCCCATTCCTGAGACTAATTTTTTTAAACTCATTTTTACTTCCTTTTAAGTGAAGAAGTATTCACTCAATGAATACTTCATTGGTTTTAGAACTTTAATTTTCTTTGAAATATAAATTTCGAGGGTTATCAACAAATACGGCTTGTTTTAATTCGGGCGTATCGAGTGCTTTTAATGCAAACTGTAAAAGCTCATCATCATTAGGAACCTCACCTTTAATATTTGGATGAGGCCAATCTGTTCCCCATACCACTCGGTTTGGAGCAAGCTTGATTAACTTTTGAACCCAATTCAGTGAAGCCTCCCAAGTGTTGGCAGGCTGACCATTCATTGCACGATCAATTCCGGAAATTTTTAGCCAATGCTTCGGATTCGACATGACTTGTTGCAGTTTATGAAAAGTGTTTTCTGCATCTTGTGAATCGAGTAAATTAGGTCGCGCCATGTGATCAATCACAATATCGACATCTATGTCTTGCCAAGCTTCAATCGCAGGTAGGATATCTTCAATTTTGCCGTGTATCTGAATATGCAATCCAAGCTTTGCAACTCGCTCAACCGAGCTACGTAGTGCTTGCGGATCACGACTTCCAGGCAAATGCCCCATCATGTTAAAGCGAATACCACAAATACCACCGTGCTTTAATTCAATGAGCTGTTGATCAGAAATATCGTGATCTACTAAAGCCACACCCCGATAATTAAAGTTACTTTGTTCAATCGCATCTAAAATGATGGCGTTATCTGAACCGTAGGCAACGGCTTGAACAAAAACACCGTGTTCAATTCCTAAACTTTTGTGCAACTCAAGCATTTGTTGAAAGGTTGCTGGTTGAGGGTGATATGCAGCGTCTTTAGGTAACGGAAAGCGATCAAAAGGCCCATATATATGAAAATGGCAATCCCATGAACCTCTTGGCAAATTAAATGACATAGTACTTCCTAAACAAATCTTATTAGGTTCAACAAATATTCCATGCAGCTCACATATTTGGAGTTACTCGGAATTCACCTTAATCACAGCGTGCAGTCATTCCGCCATCGACCACAATTTCTGTTCCGGTAACAAAACGTGCTTCATCACTTGCAAGAAACAAAGCAGCAAACGCTGTATCACGGCCATCTCCCATAAAGCCTGCGGGAATTCGTTTTAAACGACTTTCAAGCAATTGATCCACATCACCGCCTGTACGTTGCCCTGCTAAACGGACCTCAACCATTGGCGTATGTAATTGACCCGGCAAGACAGTGTTTACACGTATTCCTTTAGGGGCATATTCGACAGCAGTCACTTTTGATAATTGAATAATTGCGGCTTTACTTGCGGCATAGGCAACTTGCGGGGAACCTGTAAAACGAATTCCAGAAGTTGAAGCCGTATTTACAATCGAACCACCGCCTTGTTGCTCCATATAGGGAATGGCATGTTTACAAGTTAAAAAGACACTTTTTAAATTTAAGTCGAGCTGTTTGTTCCAAGCCTCTTCTGATAGAGCGACAGCACCACCAGCAGCAGAACCACCAACGTTATTCACTAAAATATCTACGCGTCCATATTTCTCTACGCAGGCTTCAACCATGGCTTTGACTGACTGACTGTCAGTCACATCACACGCAAAAGGTGTCACGTCACCATCAAAGTTTTGAATACGATTTAAAGTCTCTTGCATTGCATCAATCGAACGATCTACGGCAAAAATTTTTGCTCCTGCTTTTGCAAAGAGTACTGCCGCTGCACGACCATTTCCCCAACCCGGACCCACACAACCTGCACCCGTAATGATTGCAACTTTGTCTTGCAAACGTCCTTGAGGATTAATTTCATCAAACATATTAAATTCCTGCTTTTGGAGTTGGTAATTCAGGAGCTACACCTGCTGGTGGTGGAACTTCAAATACATTAATCGTCATGGAAATCAGGGTGTAATAACCTGCTATCGCAACTAAATCGATTAATGTATCTGTCCCAAGTAGTTGCTCTATATCTCTATAGGTCTGCTCAGACACCCTTTTAGTTTCATGAAGCTCACAAATGAACTGATAAATTAATTGTTCATCTTTATGAATAAACGCAGGTTGCTCACCTAAACGAATTGCTTCAATGACGTCCGTACTTAGGCCAGCCTCAATTGCATAAGGTTTATGAGCAGCCCATTCATATTCAGCAAGCCAGTGTCTACCCATCAATAAGATGGCTAACTCACTCAAACGCGGCTCTAAACAGCTGTCGTAGCGACAATATTGGCCAAGACTTTGTGCTAAGTTGGCTAACTTTGGATGATGCAACCAGATCGCTAAAGGACCTCGCACACCTTTACGTGGACCGCTTGCAATTGCATCGAATACAACTTGTTGTTCAGCAGTTAAATGTTCTGGGTCGATAGCTTTTAAACGCATGTCTATTCTCGATATAAGAAGTTGAGATAATTAATGAGATTTATCTAAAACTTGACTTGAGTGATTTGAATCAGAGGCTAACGGCGTCTCTACCAAAGAATCTTTAGCCCGTAGCAAACTACGCTTAGGTTTTTTCCCTGTTTGTTTTTCAAAGGCATCTGCATCGAAAGCATTTTCCCAACGAGCGACTGCATAAACCGCAAGCGTATTTCCAATAATGTTGGTAATTGCCATGATGGTTGCCATAATCCGGTCAACACCAAACAACAGTCCCAAACCACCTAAAGGTAAAGTTTTTACAGACTGTAAAGTCGCCGCCAACTTAATAAAGGCGCCTCCAGCGACAGTAGTGCCACCTTTCGAGGTAAAGCTTAAAATTGCTAATAGAACCAGTTGATCGATTAAACTCAAAGGTGTATCAGTTGCTTGAGCAATAAAGCCCACAGCGATCGCCATATATAAAGCTGTGCCATCTAAATTGAAGCTATAACCTGTAGGTAAGACAAACCCGACAACCGCTTCGTCACAACCCGTTTTTTTGAGTTTTTCAATCAGTTTAGGAAAGGCAACTTCACCAGATGCTGTACCGAATACCAAAAGTATTTCGTCACGAATTACTTTTAAAACAGTAAGGAAAGGTAGACCAATAATCCACGTCACAGCACCAAGAGCAAATACGATAAAGAAGAAGCAAGCTGCATAGAAAACACCAATTAACTTCATTAAATAAATTAGTGTTTCACCGCCGTAACTACCAATTGCAGCCGACATCGCCCCAAATGCACCGAGTGGCGCAAGCTTCATAATAAAACCCAGCATCTTGAACAAGATGGTTTGTGCTTCATCAATTCCTTTAACAATGACAGAGTCCGGACCACAGCATAAATTGATAGCCATACCCGCTAAAATTGAAACGACCAATACTTGTAATACGTTTCCAGTCGCAAAAGCGTCTACGATAGTATGCGGAATCATATTTAAGAAGAAATCAACCGCGGAAAGTGTTGCTGAACCCTTTGCTGCATCAGGTTCGGCTAAGTCAGTTGCATGAAGGCCTAAACCAGGTTGCAACACATTGACAAACACAAAACCAATCAGCATTGCTATGGTTGTTAATACTTCAAAATAAATAAGTGACTTAATACCCAAACGGCCCAGTTTTTTCATATCTTTAATATGAGTTAAACCATGAACCAAGGTAAGAAAAATCAAAGGAGCTAAAAGCATTTTTAGTAAAGCAATAAATGCTTGACCTAATGGCTTCATTGCCTTTGCCCATTCGGGGGAAACTAAACCCAAAATAATGGCAGCAATAATTGCAATAATTACCTGCACATGTAGTTTTTTTAACATGTCGAATTCCTATATCGAAACTTTAAAATGCTTGTGCTTAAACACATCCCTGCATTTTTTGGCAAACGAATCCCCTATAAACAACATTCATATGTGTTTAGATTTACATTTATCAGAGGGTTCAATTGTCTAGAGTGTTTAACTCATCGAAAAGCTAGATTTAAAATATAATCTGTCATAGAATCAGTCCTTAATCATATTTTTCCAAATAAACCTGATCAATCCTATTTGCTAGACCAGTTTAAAAATCAACAATGATATCAATAACTTTTCACTAAAAATTGATATCGCTTGATAAAACATCACGTAAAATAAGAAGCTTATTTCTCCTTCCTTATAAGTTCCGTTCCTTACGTCTGAATTCATTGTTATATAATCACCATCTTTATGGAATAGGATTTAGGCACTATCAGATATGAATGAAATTAATATCGCACAAATCGACTTAAATCTATTAAAGTGCTTTGAAGTCTTATATGAAGAACAGAATGCTTCACGTGCAGCTGAGCGTTTAGGAATTACTCAATCTGCTGTCAGTGCCTCCTTAAGACGACTTAGAGATATTTACCAAGATCCACTTTTTCAGCGGACTGGCCGAGGTCTTGCACCCACCACCAAGGCTCATGCTTTAAAGCCCCTAGTGAGCAATGCTTTAAATATTTTTAGGGAAACCTTGTTGTCCCTACCCAATAATGAAAATACCTTGCAACAAAGAATTATCACGATTGGCATGTCTGATGATTTTGAAATTGCATTTGCACAAGAAATTATCGAACAAGTTAAATTAAAATTTCCACACTACAGAATCGTAATTAAACAAACCTACACGCATATCATTGCCGAAATGTTGGTCAAGCATAATGTTGATATTGGAGTGACATCTGGTGGAATCTACTATCATTCTTTGTATCGAGAATTAATGGTATTAGGTGATTATTCTTGTTTGGTAACACATCCCGAAGATGCAATTGAACTAAGCTTGGATAAGTTTTTAAGTTTTGAACATTTACTCATTTCAAATACTGGGCAAATTGGGATTGTTGACGAACATTTAACGAAATTAAATAAAACCAGACGGATTTTTGCTTCTACTTCTCATTTTGCAGCTATTCCGTGGTTATTAAAAAATAAAGGAACGGTTTGTACTCTTCCTACCCACGCCGCAAGAAAGATTTCTGAAATTGTACCTGCCCTGATTTATACAAAATGTCCAATTTCGATACCGACCTACCCCATGGTTCTTTCATGTAGAAAAACATCGCTTAAAGACAAAGCAATTTTGGATGTACAAGAAGTCATTAGAACAGTTATTAATAGGTATAAATAGACTTGTATATTAAGGAAATAACATGAAACTTAAACAAGTTCTAGAAAACAATTAATAGAACCAAAAAGGAGGTTTTAACCTCCTTTTAATTGAAAATTAAAGAAACCTTTTAGTTCATTTAAGTCGTTGTTGAGAGCTGCGAAATATCTTTCTTTTCCAAGCGATTTAACAATGAACCAAAGCTTGCTGCAACAATGTACATAAATAATGAATACACCGCTGCTGGCATGGCAGCCATATTGCTTTCCATTACAGTAAAAGCAATGGTCATGGCTAAAGTACTATTATGAATCCCTATTTCGAACGCACAAGCCTTTGCCTGAAAGCTATTTACACCGAATAATCGTGGAACAAAATAGCCCACCATTAAACTACACACACAGAACAGTAAAGTTGCTAACCCAATTTGCCCAAGATACGTCATCAGATTTTGGTAATCCCGCACAACTGCTAATATGATAATTGTTACTAGAAAAACAATAGCAAAAACACGTACAGGTCTATTGAGCTTTTCAGCTATATGGGGTGAAAAATGGCGGATTAACATTCCAATACCGACAGGTATTAAAATAATAAGGAAAACTTGTATGATTTTAGAGAATTGCAATCCTACATTTTGTCCATTTTCCATAAAATGTTGTATTGCAAAGTTCACAATTAATGGAAGTGTAAATGCAGCAATCACCGAATTTATAGCTGTTAAAGTAATATTTAAAGCAATATCGCCTTTATAGAGATAACTAAATAAATTGGCAGTTGGTCCACCCGGTGATGCAGAAAGTAGCATTAAACCCACGGCGAGCATGGGTGGTAAAGCAAGAATCTTACAAATAATAAAAGCAATACTGACTAAAATAACCAGTTGGCAAAATAATGCGATAAAGACAGCTTTTGGGTGTTGTCGTACGCGTTTAAAGTCATTTATGGTTAACTCTAGACCCAAACCAGCCATAATAATTGCAAGTGCAATAGGTAAAAATACGGTAATTAATCCTGAACCCATAATCTTATTCCTTTTTCATTTATAGGCATTCCAGCCCATGAATACTTATGTTTTTAATTAAAAAATTCTGACTAAACCTTTAGTTCTTTTCTTAAAATTTTACCCACATTTGACTTAGGTAATTCATTGATAAATTGGATATGACGGGGTTGTTTGTAGCCTGTCAGGTTTTCTTTGGCATAGGTCTGGATTTCTTCAACCGATAAAGAAGCGTCTTTTTTAACAATAAAAGCTTTAGGTACTTCACCCGATTTTTCATCGGCAATACCAACCACGGCGACTTCCAAAATTTTTGGATGCTGAGCCAAAACTTCTTCAATTTCATTTGGAAAAACATTAAAGCCTGAAACTAAAATCATATCTTTCTTGCGATCAATAATTTTGGTATAGCCTTTTTCATTCATAAAACCAATATCGCCCGTTCTAAAGAAACCATCATCAGTCATGACTGCTTTAGTTTCTTCAGGCAAATTCCAATAACCTTTCATGACTTGCGGACCGCGGATTGCAATTTCTCCATTTTCACCGGGCGGTAATGGATTGCCTTCATCATCCAAAATAGCGATATCTGTACTTGGCACAGGAATACCAATCGTGCCACTAAAACAATTAGAAATCGGCGGGTTAAATGTCGCAACAGGAGAGGTTTCTGATAAGCCATATCCCTCACGGATAATACGCCCTGTCAGCTTTTCCCATCCATCGGCGGTGGATTTCAAAATTGCCATACCGCCGCCTGTAGTAATCTCCAAACGGCTATGGTCCAATTTATTAAAGCCTTCATGATTAAGCAGTGCATTAAATAAAGTATTTACGGCAGGAAAAACGGTAGGACGATACTTTTCAAAACAATGCACAAGAGCATCTAAATCACGTGGGTTCGGAACTAAAACAGTGGTATAACCTTTATTTATTGCGCTGTGCAGTAAACAGACAGTAAAGCCAAAAATATGATAAAGCGGTAAGGCACAGATTGCGATTTCATCTTCAAAAGCATCTCGGTCACCAAAGTAGCTTTTAAAAATCACATTATTTTGTAATAAATTGGCGACAATATTTTTATGGGTTAGTTCTGCACCTTTTGATACACCCGTTGTCCCACCTGTGTATTGCAAAAGTGCAGTATCCTCAAGAATAAGTTTGGGGCGTATATAATCTTGGGCATTTACCGTCAACAAGATTTGCTTAAAATCGTAGTATTTTGAATCTGATGTGTCTAACCTTGGAGCGGGTTCATCTAACATTTCTGTCATAGTTGTAGTGATAATCTGTTCAACCGCCACTTGTTCTTTGACAGCCTCATAAATAGGTACAAACTGTTCCAATATAAACAAGACTTTTGCGCCTGCATCGTTTAATTGATGCTTTAATTCACGCGCCGTATATAGTGGATTAATATTGACCAGAATATAGCCTGCGCGAATCACGGCAAGCGAAATAACTGGGTATTGAATAATATTGGGCATCATTATGGCAACACGTGTACCTTTTTCTAGGCCCAAACCTTGCAAGAACGTTGCTATTTTTCGGCTGTATAAGTCGATTTCCCCATAAGTAAAAGACTTATCTGCAAATATAAAAGCATTTCTTTTCTGAAACTTATTAAAACTGTTGTCCCAAAAATCGAGAAGTGAAGTTTGTTCATCAGGCAATGTAATCGTACTTTCAATATTCCATTGCTTATATTCATCTAACCAAATTTGATTTTTCATCTTATTGTCCTTTTATGAGAGGGAGAAATGGAACTATTCCTACTCCACTTTTTATATTTTCTTTATTCTCTTGATCTGCTTACTCTCTTACCGAAAAAATCCTTCTATATAAATAAGCGATCTATCAAATAGTTGAATTAAAATTTATAACCAATTTTCAAACCATAACCAATTGAATAGTTATCCTTATATTCGCCGACATAATATTCACTGCCTGCCTGTGCACCCAGCTGACCTTGGGCATTACCTAGCCATAGATACTTCACTCCACCTGAAATAAAGTATTTAGCGGTTGGACTATATTGGGCACCAAGCCCAACACTGTAATAACCTTTAGCAGGCCCACCTGTAGAAACACGTTCACCTGCTCCCGAGTCCCAACCTACAGAAACTGAACCTGTCCATTTATCGCTTAGACGTTGTCCAATCCCAAGATTAGCAGACCATTGATCGTCATAATAACGAACTAAATTAAAGCCATTTGGACGACTTGGCGTTGATAGGACCCCAACAACTTCTGAGATTTCACCAAAACGGTATGGTTTAAACTCAAAATCATTCCAGTGAACCCAACGCACGTTACCAAACAATAAAGTGCCTTTGCGTAATCCGGTCTGAAACTCCAGATTTACTGACTCTGGCGCTCTAAATTTAGTTGGACCTGACGTTCCTGCTGAAGGTAAGCCTGCAATAATATGATTAAGTGCTTCTTTACGTGATTCAGTGAGTTGTCCTATAGAAACCATATACGCTAAATGCTGATCAAGAAAATCACGGCCTTGCTGCGTACTTAACATATCAACCAGTGGTGCATTTTCATTGGCAGTCACTTCATGCATAATTTCTGAACGATAGGTCAATGAGGCTTTAATGGCTTTTTCTGGGATTTGATAACCAAATCCTGCCAACCATCCCCAATCTCCAACCTCTTTAGCATTAAAGTCATAGCCATTATATAAACTGAAAACTTGGCCTCTTAAATTGACGTTACTTTTAAACGTCTGATAAACAGGACCTGCATAAAAGTTCCAGTTCTTATCCGGTTGATAACCAAATATCAGACTAAAATTTTGCATAACAAAATTCGATTTGGTGTTCCCTGTTACGGCTTCTCCACCAGTCTTTTGGGCAAGTGTTGCTGAATCAATGCCTGGTACTAAAATCGTATCACTCGGCTTAGCAACAAAGCTGTTATTTCCATAATATTCAGAGTCGGAAGTAAATGGCTGATCATAAAGAAAACCAAATGAGAACTGAGGTGCTAACTGTAATTTTAAAGCTGCACTGGGACGATAATCAGAGTTTGCAATATCAGAAATACTATTACGTGTTGGGTTTGTACCTGCTTCTTGTCCTTCTAACGAAGTGTCTGAAACAGATAAACTTGCCTCAAAATAATTACCAGGTTGTAGAAATGCAGAAATTGATTGTCCTGTTCGATCAAATGCTGCTGCATAGAGTGGGCTCGTACAAAATGAAGCCATGACCATGACTAATGTTTTCTTTTTCATCTTTTAATCCGTCCTAGATTTTTATTTTTACTTATTAGGGCGCTCTTATACTGAACACCCAAATTTTGTTTTTACATGATGATTGTTATTAGGCAATTTCTATAAAATCAGGTTCTACTCCTGCTCATTTAATGGGTTGTCTAAGGAATGGTTCTTACTAGAACCATTCTTCCGGCATATTGAGTGGAGTCGTCTCTACCGGATCCAGTACAGCTAACCAACTTATAATTTTCGGCATTTCCCAGCCAAAGAAATAATCACACGCTGCAAGCTTCCCATGCAGAAAATCAGGGTCTGTTGAGTTTGGCATGAGTTTATGAATGACTACCGCTTGATCAAGCCATAACCACCCCACCACAAGATGTCCAAAAGCTTCCAGATAATTGGCGGCATTTGCCAGTTGAAGTTCTACATCGGTTAATGCATGCAATTTCTCTGTTACATTTCGGATGAGTTGCCACTTTTGAGCTAATTGATCCGCATGACCTTTTAAAGAAGGCTCTGCTTTGGCTTGTTCAATCGTATTGATGATTTTTTCATGTAATAGTTTCATTGACAGCCCCTGATTAAGACGAGTTTTCCGTCCTAATAAATCGAGTGCCTGAATGCCAAATGTTCCTTCATGAATTGGATTAAGTCGATTGTCCCGATAAAACTGTTCAACATTATATTCACGGGTATAACCATATCCGCCATGAACTTGAATCGCTAAATCATTGGCGACTAGTCCCCATTCAGAAGACCAGCTTTTCACCACTGGCGTTAATAAATCAAGTAATTGATGGGTTTGATTGCGTTGCTCTGCATCTTCAAGCGATTGAATATCATCGGTTAATCGAGCTGCATATAGGCAGAGTGCTAACGCGCCTGAGACATACGCTTTTTGCGCCAAGAGCATCCGGCGAACATCGGCATGTTGAATAAGTGGAATCTGTGGCGAACTTGGATTACGTTCGCTACGAGAGCGTCCTTGTACTCGAGTTTTTGCATAATCTAAAGCATGCAAATAACCTGTATACCCCAATGCGGCCGCTCCAAGACCAACTGAAATTCGGGCCTCATTCATCATATGGAACATATAGGCCAGCCCTTTACCGGCTTCGCCAACCAACTCACCAATTGCGCCAGCTTCTCCTTCAGGTGTGTAACGACCTTCACCAAAATTCAGCACGCAGTTGACGGTTCCCCGATAGCCCATTTTATGGTTAATTCCAGCCAACACCACATCGTTGCGTTCACTTGGTTGTCCATTTTCATCGAGTAATTTACGCGGTACGGTAAACAGAGAAATGCCTTGTACACCTGCTGGTAATTGTCCATTTTCATCTGGAATTTTTGCCAAAACCAAATGAACAATATTGTCAGAGATATCGTGCTCACCGCCTGAAATCCACATTTTGTTTCCAAACAAACGATAACGACCATCTTCTGTTTTAATCGCACGTGTCCGAATATCAGCAAGACTTGAACCAGCTTGTGGTTCAGACAAACACATCGTTCCGAAGCATTTACCTTCTATCATGGCATTGACATAGGGTCTAACTTTTTCAGGCTCACCATGCGCCATCAATAAATTTGCATTACCAATGGTTAAAAAAGCATAACCTGCTGTCCCTGAATTGGCACCGAGTAGATAGGCCATACCTGCCCGCTCAATGGTATTAGGTAAGCTCATGCCATTCCAATCCGATGGAAACGCTGCACTCATTAAACCCGCCTCAGCAAATGCCTTAAGTGCAACCCCGACTTCAGGATTAACAGTGACACGTTCACCATCAAAAACAGGTTCGTTACTGTCATTTTTTTTATTATGTGGAGCAAATAAATCGGTTGCTAGGGCCTCGTAAACGTTTAAAACAGACGTATATTCAAAACGGTCCTGTCCTGCAAAAGAATTGCGTTGGCTGAGTTCTTCGACTTTTAGCCAATCGAATAGCAAAAAATCTACATCACGACGAGAGAGAATTAATTCATTGCTCATGGGTTATTCCTATACATTTACAAGTGTAAGCCACTCTGTCACGAGTGCTGGTTTTGCTTCGTCTTCGATTTCAATCGTGACTTCCATGATCAATTGATAACTTCCCTTATTTTTTTGGGAAACATTTTTTAAGTGAAAATGTCCACGCACTCTCTTACCACTATGCACAGGACTAATAAAACGCAAATTATTGATCCCATAATTCACGCCTGATTTCTGCCCTTGTACAGTAGGCAAGACCTGAGCAGCCATCGCTGAAAGTAAAGAGAGAGTTAAAAAGCCATGGGCAACCGTGCCACCAAAAGGTGTCTGACGAGCTGCTTCTTCATCCACATGAATAAATTGATGATCTTGTGTGACATCCGCAAAGGTATTAATCATGCTTTGATCAATGATCATCCACTGCGAGCTACCTAATGCTTGGCCTTGCAACTCAACCAGTTGGTCGATGCTTAATGTATTTTTTGTCAAAATTATTCTCCTGCCATTAATGAAGCTTTTTTCAGCTCAAGCTCACCCTGAGCGCCTCCTCTGACAGGCACAAACTCATCTGTTCGATCTGAAACATCAGCTAAACGTTGTGCTAAAACATGCGGAACTTGTTCATCCGTACCTAAATAAATTCCTTGCGTAAGGGTAATGTGGGCAGCTTCAAAACTACCTGCGCCAGCACAAAGAATCATACGAGTAGGTGCATCTTCGCTAACCAAAGTCGCGATTGCAGGACTGACCGCACTTGGAGCAAGAGCTTTAAGGGCTTCTTCGGGCAATAATCCTTCAAGCATACGAGTGGCAGCTGTTGGCGCTAGGCAGTTCACCCGAACATTCGATTTTTCACCTTCTAAGGCCAGTGTCTGCATGAGTCCAACCAATGCCATTTTTGCAGCGCTATAGTTCGATTGGCCAAAATTGCCATATAACCCAGAAGATGAAGTCGTCATAACAATACGACCATATTTTTGTTCGCGCATGATATCCCATACCGCTTTTGTACAATTGACTGCCCCCATTAAATGGACATCAATCACGGTACGGAAGTCGTCTAAGGACATTTTGCTAAAGGTTTTATCACGGAGAATGCCTGCATTATTGACCAAAATATCCACCCGTCCCCAACGGGCAATGGTTTGCTCTACCATCTGTTGAACTTGTTCAATATCCGTAACTGAAGCACCGTTTGCAATTGCTTCACCACCGGCTGCAATAATTTCGTCTACAACTTTTTGGGCTGCCATGGTTGAGCCGCCTTTACCGTTTACATCACTACCCAGATCATTCACGACCACTTTTGCACCCAAACGAGCGAGTAACAGCGCATGTTCCCGCCCTAGACCAGCGCCTGCACCTGTAACAATAGCCACTCGATTGTTTAAATTAATTGTCATGATTTTTTCCTAAATAAATAAATAAGATGTATTTAATAAATGTTTTAATAAGCTGTCACGCCGCCATCAATTGCAATGGCTTGACCTGTGAGATATGAGTTTTCTTTGGCACACATCATCAGCATCATTGCCACTACTTCGCTTGGATGGCCAAGACGCTTCATTGGCGAGGCCTGCGCTAAAAAGTCTTGTTTCTCTTTGAGTTCACTGTCGACCACCATCGGGGTGGTTGTATAAAATGGACAAATTGCATTAACTCGAATGCCTTTATTTGCATATTCAATCGCTGCTGTTTTGGTTAATCCCACCACAGCATGCTTTGCCGCAGCATAGGCAGCCAATTTGGGAGCCGCGCCTAAACCTGCAACAGAAGCAACATTCAGAATAATGCCACCACCTTGTTGCAACATCTGACGAATTTGATGCTTCATTCCAAAGAACACACCTTTGGCATTGACGGCAAAACTCAAATCCAGATCTGCTTCATCGGTATCAATAAAGCTTTTCATAGGCGGACTCATACCTGCATTATTGATCCCGACATCGATTCTACCAAACTGAGTAACTGCACTTTGCACCAAAGCCTGTACATCTGCTTCACAGCTGACATCACACACTTGCGCGACCACCTCCACTCCTGCTTGGCGTAGCGGTTCAACTACAGTATTTAACCCTTCAACATTCAAGTCACCCAACACTAATTTTGCGCCATACTTTGCCAGTTGCTCTGCCAGCAATGCACCAAATCCACTCGCCGCACCTGTGATTAAGACCACTTGACCTGAATAATGTTCGTACATTGCTATTCTTCCCTAAATCGTTAAACCGCCATCAACCACAATACATTCACCATTCGTATAGCTCGCAGCATCTGACACTAAATAAAGTACAGTTCCAGCCATTTCACGTGGTTCTGCGTGACGGCGTAATGGAATTGAACTCATCCAGCTTGTATAAATATCTTCATTTTCAAAGAGTGCCGAAGCAAATTTGGTCTTGGTAAGACCCGGCAATAAAGCATTCACTCGAATACCAAACGGCCCACATTCCTTTGCAAATGCTTTGGTCATATTAACCACAGCAGCTTTGGTAATAGAATATATTCCTTGTTTGTCTCCTGGCTGTAGAGCATTTACAGATGCCGTATTAACAATTGCACCTTTGCCCTGTTCTTTCATTAATTTGCCCGCTTCAATAGACATAAAGAAATATCCACGAATATTGACTTCAACCGTTTTGTTATATGCAGCAATATCCGTATCAAGAATGTGCCCAAAATAGGGATTGGCAGCCGCATTGTTGACTAAAATATCTAAACGCCCATGTTCTTTACGGATATATTCAAAAATTTCTGTAATATCTTCTAGTTTACCCACATGGCAAGCAAAAGCCTCTGCCTTTCCATTTGCTGCAATAATTTCATTAGCAACACGTTGGCAATCTTCAACTTTCCGACTAGAGACAATTACATGTGCACCTTGTTCAGCTAATAGTTTGGCAATTTCCTCACCAATGCCACGACTTGCACCTGTAACTAAGGCTATTTTTCCAGTCAAATCAAATAAATGTGTTGCCATATCATTTCCTTATGTTCCTAGGTTTAATAAAATTAGTTGTAAGTAACGCTTTCTAAATATTATTTGCCACAAGCGCTACGTTCAAAATTCACGGTTTTAATCGCTCTATTTTTTATGCTATTTCCTGACCATAGCTAACTTGTTACAATGAATAAAATGAATTGTTTGAATAACAAACTATGAATGAAATGAATAATAATATTGCCTCTCTTGCTCGTATTGATCTCAATTTATTTCGTGTATTTGTTGCAATTTATAAAGAAAAAAATCTAACACGGGCGAGTGAACAACTTTTTCTTAGCCAACCTGCTGTTAGTCATGCTTTAGCTCGTTTACGCGATCACTTTAATGACCCACTATTTGTTCGAGATGGACATGGCGTTGTTCCCTCACCGTTAGCTAAACGTTTGTGGCCTACAATCGAACAGTCATTGCAACTTATGCAGCAAGCAATTCAAAGCACACATGACTTTCAGCCCGCACGTGATTTGACTCATCTCACCATTGCTATGAATGATGAATATGAATGGATTTATTTACCTTCTATAATTCAACACTTAACCCAATTTAACCCTAATTTGCAGCTAAACAGTGTACGTATTGACCGTAAGAATTTAAGACATGAACTTTCAACAGGAAAAATCGATTTTGCGATTGATGTTGAACATTCTGTCGAAGAAAGCATTAATTATGAATGCTTTTCTAAAGATCAATTTGTAGTCATAAGCCGTAACCAGCACCCCTTATTATCGTCAGCGGAACTAACAAAAGAAATCTATTTAGAGGCTAAACACATTACCGTTTCCTCCCGTCCCACAGGTCGTGTATTTGAAGATTTTTTCTTGTCTAAACAAGGTATTAAAAGAACAATAAGTTTCCGCTGCCAACAATATGAAACCGCGATTCGACTGATTACCCAAACGGATCATTTACTCACTATTCCTCAACGTCAAATTGCTTATTTTAAAGATGATTATCCTCAACTTAAGGTACATCCACTCCCTATTGATATAGATGGATACCAAATGAATTTATATTGGGACCGTCAAAAGTCCGATGAACATCAAATAGCATGGTGCAAAATGCAACTATTAAAGATTATGAGCAATTTGAACTGCTAAGCTTACGGCTTACTCATGCAGCACCTGATGATTTTCTCAGTGCAAGTGCTGCTGATATTTTCAACTCTCTGGTCGAGTCACAATTGGAAAACCATTATTAGACTTTTTAAATAAAGAGAAGAACTTACCAATTTTTAATGGGTTTCCTTTTACTTCACTGTCTTTAGAAACTAAGACTTTTGAAGCATCGGCCCCACCTGTAATTAACTGCAAATATAAAAGTTTAGTCAGCTTTAACGTTGGGCAGTTTGTTGGTAAGCGATCATTTTCATATTTATCAAAGAGCATTACGGAGTTTTCAATCCGCAATGAAAAATTTTCTTGTGTATCAGTCAGGACCAAGTTCATACATTGATTTTCATTTTTTAAATTTTCAACATCGAGATTGGTTGCCATAGCCTCAAGAAATCTTTCAGTAGGCGTATGAATCAGTAAACCTAAACGACCAGACGTACTCTTAAGTGCAGTAAAGCCTTGTAATTCTTGAGCACCTGATAAATAGAAATTACGCCAAGTTGCCGCTTCTGCTGAATAACCTAATTGTCGATAGGTTTTTGCTAATAAATCTTTTGCTTGAGAATTTGCTGGGTTATTAAATACCACATACTTTAAAACTTCTGCTGCCCATCTATATTCAGCTTTGCTATAGGCGTCCTGAGCATTTTTTAAGGCATTCGCCTCTCCTCCTGCCAGTTCAATATATTTCTTTGCTGCATCTTTAGGCGGTAATGGATCTAAATTTGAAGGGTTGGCATCAAACCAGCCCATATAATATTGATATACAGCCTTCGCATTATGTTTTAAGGTGCCATAATAGCCGTGCGCATATAGCTTTTGATCTAACTCTGGCGGCAGTTTAATTTTTTCTGCAATTTCAGCACCATTTAAACCAGAATTCATATAACGAACTGTTTGGTCGTGAATGAATTTATAGACATCTCTTTGTGTTTTAATAAAATCTTGAATATTTTGATTACCCCAAACAGGCCAATGATGCTGAGCAATAAAAACTTCTGAATTTTGAGTTTGCTCTAAAGCCTGACTTAAATAACTGACCCATTTTAACGTATCGCGGACTTTAGCACCTCGTAATGTGTAGAGATTATGCAAAGTATGAGAAAGAATCTCTGCGCCGTTATATAGTTTCATTGAGGGAATTGAGAAGGTTAATTCTGAAGGAGCTTCAGAACTCGGAACGTTATAAAATACGAAATCTAACCCATCAATATTCAATTTTTGTTCTTTCTGGGTAATTAACTGATTGGGTTCTAAAATCCCGATTTGTCCGACTGCTACAGCCTTACCTAAACCATTATCTACTAAACCTTCTGTATTTTTAGGCAAATATGTTCCATACATATAGGTTGCTCGCCGAGTCATTGCTGGACCAGCCATAATATTCTCGCTGGTCGCTTCTTCCATAAAGCCTTCGGGTGCAATAATCGGTATTTTCTTTTGCTTTAATTCTTCGGTAGAGATAACACCTAGCGCTCCCCCAAAATGGTCAACATGGCTATGTGTGAAAATAATCGCTGAGATTTTTTGGTCGCCTAGATGCTGCCTTGCAAATTTAATAGCAGCTTCGGCAGTTTCTTTTGACGTTAAAGTGTCAACAATAATCCAGCCGCTCTTGCCCTGAATAATGGTCATGTTTGCCAGATCAAAACCGCGAACTTGCCAAACACGGTCTGCAACTTTAAACAAACCCACATTATTATTTAATTTAGCCTGCCGCCAAAGGCTCGGATTTACAGTATCAGGGGCCTGATCTTTAATAAAATTAAATGCATCAAAATCCCAAATTACATCTCCTTGCTCATTCTTTATTTGCCCACTGGGTTTAGCAATAAAACCTCTTGCGGCGTTATTAAACTCATCAGCATTTTGGAGATTATATTTACTACTATAAGAAGCATTTGAATCAATAACTGCTTTTTCTACTTTAGTTGCTGCAAATGTATTGAAAGATAAAGCGCATAACAATGAAGTAGTGAGTACGTTAAGTTTCATAAAATTTCCTTATTTATGTTCTATATACGTTGTATCCCATCATATTTGGGAGTCATTTTTATTGAATTAAACTTTCTTATTGAGCTAATAAAAAACCAATCTTTCATCAAAAGATTGGTTTAGTTTGAACCTAGATTTTAAGAACATCCTTTTGTTTCAAAAGCGTCTTTCGAGGTGTAATGAATATCTGGTAAATAGTCGCCCATGACTGCTTTTTCTTCGCCTGGTGCTTTCACTTTTTGAACGGCGTAAGCAAAATCATTATTCGGTAATAAATTACGCATAATAAATAAGCCAAAGTCTGTGTGACCAAAAGCTTTACCGTCTTCGGCTGTATAGCCTGAACCACGCGGGCTTAGCTCAAGAAAATACACGCCACACTCTTCTCGGGCATTTGCTGGTCGATCTTCTGGTAAAGACGCAACAATGGTATAGAAACCGTCTTTATCTACTTTTTGAATATTTTCATCATAAAGACAATAATTTGTTGCAGTGGTAATCACTTCGTTAGTACAAATTGACCAATAACGGACATCAGTTTTTTGAACAAATGGATCGTTATTAAATGTTTTCTCTGTGTTTGGAAGCTTACCTCGAAGTTCTATGACTTTACCTAGTTTACGGCTTACCGCAGCATAGACATACTCGTTATCAGGAGTCGCCCAATAACCAAGTTTAGGCGTTACCGTTAAACCTTCACATTTATCGATCGGCTGCTTGGTAATCGGATCAAATTTATAAATACATTTGAAACTGTCTAAAGCACTAAAGGCTTTGTACCATTTTGGCTCTTGTTGTGCAGGAAAACCCTCATATCTGTTTTGGTTAAAAGCATCCAAAGTAACTTTTAATGGCATTGTTGATATACGGTCAATCGGTGCTTTTTTTACCTGTAAAATATTACAAACGTCTTGCCCTTTCTTAATGTCACCGTTTGCTAGTTGTACTTTAAAACGCGGAAAACTTACATTACCTTTAATATCCATATTTTTGTTAGGTACATAGATACGGTACAAAATAGCAACTTTACCGTCTGCTGTTTTAGGCGCATATAAAGTATTACTTAAAGGACTATTTGGTAGGTCTCCCAATTGTAATTGCGCTGAGTAAGCGCGGTTTTTACCTAGACGGTTATTGCCGACTACAAACGGGTTAACTGAACCTTGGTTAGGCAAAATAGTAGCGTCTAATAATGAGTTAACCCGCTCACCTTTAGCAGTATAGCTCACCAATGAAAAGTGTCTTGAATAAGGATAATCACCATCAATCATCACTTTTGCACCCTCAGGTACAGTAAATTCTGATGACCAATATGTCACGTTAGAGTCAGGAAAAGCATAGTTTAAAGGATCTTCACCCGTATGCTGTTTACTTGTCACAGAATCTTGCCACATGCAATCTGTTAACTCAGTTTCTGGGGTGGTTGGATTATTTACCTGAGTGGAATCATCGCTGTCATTACATGCACTTAAACTCACTGAACCAACAACAGTCAATAATATTGCAATCTTTAATCGATTAATCTTTTCCATAATTCTTTTTTCCATTTTGACCAAATTATAAAAACTTCATCCTTTGGTTTCCCTTGTTATATTTTGAACCTTAAATTTTAAGATCTAATCCATTTAGATTAAAATAATAATCCAAATAGATTAAATATCAAGCTATTTTTATCACCAATCAAGAAAATTATTTCCTTCTATTAAGTCAATAAAATTATTTTCAATATCAAAAGGATAAGTAATAAAACATATTATTTTAAAGCATAATGAATATGCAGATACTCTAAAAATGTTAAATGAGACACTCTAAAATTATCTTTGTGAAATTAGACAAACTTCTTTCTTTATTTATAAAAATGTTCAGCTTTAAAACGAATTCCCCCTTCAATATAGTCTTTTAAATATTTTCCTAATAATCTATGGTCCTTAACATCTGTTGGCCAAAAATGCTCAAGCCCAATATCACTAATCACATTTAAAATGATATTAAAAGTAAAAAGAACTTTAAGTGAAATCGCATTAGAATCAGCATCAGGTAAAGCCTGTTTTAATAAAGCTACAGCTTTATTTGCAATCGGCACTAAGGTTTTCGCAACAATAACTCGTCCTTCATCTCCGGCACTAATGGTCTTAGAGAAAAACTTTAAGTAATGAATTCCGTTATCCTGTAAAAGTATTTTTACCATTGGCTTCATTAACGCATCTACCACATCAGAAACCTGTACGTTATCTGAAGGAATAGCATTTAGTAATTCAAGGCTGTCAGCCATATATGGCTGCATAACATGATCTAAGGCCGCTTCTACTAAGCCCCATTTAGACTTAAAGTGGTAATAAAGTGCCGACTTGTTTGCTACGCCTGCGGTCTCATTAATTTTTTGCACTGATAGCGTTTCAATATTATTTTGTGAAAAGAGAATGATTGCTGCTTCTATCAATTTTTCTTTAGTCTGCTGTTTACTCATTAGATTCCACAATTCAGTTAAAATTAAATTCCTTAAGGGCATAGACATAACAAATAAACCAAAATTTAATATATTGGCCTTATAAGTAAGTCAAACAATCAAAGATGAATTCAAAAACTTCTAATTATTTTGTTTAACAGCGTTCATCTTTAAAAGAAAAATAATAATCCATATAGATTAAATAGCAAGTTTTTTATTGGAAGGATTTGGGTTTGTCAGCTTACTTTTAGCATCCTAATTTGTTGTAAAGCTGTAGTGATTGATGCAGCAATAGTTCTGCTGTATCAATCAATTACCTATTAAGATATTTAAAACATGATTAAATATGATTCATTCGTTCAAGCTCACGAATTAAACCAGAATGATCAAGCTCACCGTCTCCAGCAGCAAGCATATTTTCGAACAATTGACTGACTTTTTGGGCTATAGGTAAATTCAACTCAAGCGATTTAGCATAGCTAACGGCTGTATGAATATCTTTATGCTGGTTTCGAGCTGTACCTCCCGGTTTAAAATCTCGATTTAACATGCGTTCGCCATGCTGTTGCAAAATCGGAGAATCTGCAAAACCGCCTGTTAATGCTTGTTTTAGTTTTATCGGGTCTGCTCCTGCTTTACTGGCAAGCAATAAACCTTCACTCACGGTTGCAATGGTGGATGCGACTATCATTTGATTGACGAGTTTTGCCAACATTCCACAGCCGGCATCTCCGACTAAAACTGGTCGCCCCATGGCAGATAGAACATGTTCAGCATGTGAAAATGTTTGAGCATCGCCGCCAACCATAATCGCCAGACTTGCATTTTGGGCACCTTTTTCTCCACCGGACACAGGAGCATCTAAGTATCTAAGTCCTCTTTCTTTACACTTTTCACTTTGTGCTTTTGCAACTTCAACCGGTATCGAACTCATGACAATAACCGTGCTTTCAGGTTTTAGCTCTGAAACTGCACCGTGCTCTTTAAATAGAATTTCATCACAGGTTTTTCCGTCGCTAAGCATACAAATCAGAAACTCTACATCTTTTCCAACTTGTTCAAGGTCAGAGCAAACATAGGCTCCCGCCTCTTTTAAGCTATCTGCTTTAGAGGAAGTTCTATTCCAGACCTTAACTTGATGACCTGCCTTGAGTAAATTCATAGCCATCGGCATACCCATAATGCCTGTACCCACAAACCCGATGGTCGCCATTATTTCATCTCCGTAGCAGTCCGCACTTTAAGTCGCTGTTGTTCTACTTTTAAACTATCAGACTTTAACTTTGCTAAAAGCAGTAACCCTAAACCGCCCATGGCGACAAATCCTGCAATGGCAAGGAACGCTACTGTATAGGTGCCCGTGGTGGTATATAAATAGCCTGTTAAATATGGACCAGTAAAACCACTTAAATTACCTACCGAATTAATTAATCCAATTCCAGCTGCGGCACCAACACCCGTTAGAGTTTGCCCAGGGATAGTCCAGAAAATGTTAATTGCACTAAATACACCAATTGCGAGCAGAATAAAGCCCACAATAATTGCCCACGGTTGATTCACAATCAAAGCAATTGCAATTGCGAAAGCCGCCATAAGTGCAGCACAGGCACCGTGTTTATAACGCTCTTGTTTACGGTCAGAACGGCGGCTCCATAAAACCATACCAACCGCCGCAAATGCATATGGAATAGCGGTGAGTAAGCCATTTTGGATAAGGCTAATTTGCATACCAAAGGTGTTACGGAACGACTCTAAAACACTTGGTAAGAAGAAGAACATCGCGTTTGAACCAGACGTAATTCCAAAATAAACAACCGCCATAATCCACACTAAAGGATTTTTAAACACTTGTTTAATGAGTTCACCTTTTGTTAAAGCAGCATCGGCAGATTGCTGTTTTTCTCTTTCTTCGCGCTCTAGCGTATTCATGAGCCATTGGCGCTGCTCAGCTGTTAACCACTGTGCTTCTTTCGGGTTATTGGTTAAATATTTTAGACAGATTAATCCTAAAATAATGGAAGGAATCCCTTCTAAAACATACATCAAACGCCAGCCTTCATAGCCAATGGTATTGCCCCATTGCATAAGACCAACCGAAATTGGCGCTCCAATAATTTGGGCAATTGGTAACCCTAAATAGAAAGTCGCGAAGACACGGGCACGATATTTAGCAGGAAACCATAAGGTTAAATAAAAAATAACCCCCGGAAAGAAACCCGCTTCTGCAATACCCAGTAAAAACCGTAAAATAATAAATTGAGTCCCACTATGGATAAATCCCATAAGCCCGGCAATAATTCCCCAAGTAATCATGATTCGGGCAATCCAGATCCGCGCACCAAACCGATGAAGTAAAACATTACTCGGTACTTCTGCAATAAAGTATCCCAAGAAAAATACACCCGCACCTAAACCAAAAATAGTTTGGGTAATTCCAATTGCATCATTCATATGTAGCGCAGCAAAACCAATATTGGTTCTGTCTAGAAAAGCCATAATGAATAAAATAATAAGAAACGGGATAATGCGACTTGAAATACGTTTAATTGTCTGCTCTTCGAGAGCTGTGACATTTTTGATATCTTCCATAATAACTCTCACATGAATTGGCGATCACTGCCATTAATATTGGGTATCTTCTATATGTGCCTGAATGATGCTTTCAAAATTCTCATCTGCTTGGAAACCTAAAGATTCGGCATATTCAGCTTTCACTTGAACCGGCCAACTTTGAACAATCCTTTGAATCGTTTTATCTTCTTGCCACTGCACTAAATCAGTTGCTTGTTTACCAGCAACTTTTTCAAGAGCCTCAAGCATTTGCTTAACGGTAACGGTCAATCCCGGTAAAGGAATAATTCGGTTATCTTGGAGTGCATCTGAAGAAATTGATGCAGCCTTAATCATTGACTCAACACAACGTCGTGGTGAAGTAATAAAAACCGGAGTATCTGGCGGGACTGGACAAACTGCCGTTTCACCTTTTAAAGGCTCGCGGATAATTGAGCTAAAAAATGTAGATGCGGCTTTATTAGGCTTACCCGGACGAACCACAATAGTCGGTAATCTTAAAACACGGCCATCAATAAAGCCTTTACGTGAATAATCTGAAACGAGCAATTCTCCTACTGCTTTTTGCATACCGTAAGAGGACTTTGGTGTAACCACCGTATCATCTGTTACAACTTCCGGTAATTGACCACCAAATACAGCGCAGCCACTCGCAAAAATGACTCGAGGCGTGGTTTGTTTTTTTCTTAATTCTTCTAATAAATTTAAAAGGCCATAAAGGTTTACATCCATTCCCAAGTCAAAATCGGCCTCTGCTGCCGAACTCACCACGGCGGCTAAGTGCCAAACAACATCAATTTTTTCTGTAATATTTGCCACTATGGTTTTGTCGGTAATATCGCCAATCACCACTTCAATTTTTGGGTCTTGCGGTAAATCATCACTAGCAAACGCATCAAACAAAATAATTTTATCGATGGGCTTAGCTTGTTTACCGTCTAAAGTCAGGCTTCCGGTTTTTAAAATCTCTTTGGCGATTTGCTTTCCAATAAAACCCGTGCCACCAGTAATTAACACATTCATACAGGGATCCTTTCCTAATTCTTATTCACTTAAAGATTTTTAATCATCATGAATTAAACGATAAGGAGTCCTTGCAATAATTTCCAATGAATAATTTCTAAATATTGATAACTTTTTAATATCAGTTTTATGATGAAACTTTGACTAAATTAAATAGGCTTTCTTTTAATTTAAAAGCCCCAAGTCTTCTATGACTTGAGGCTGAGGACTTTACTTACGTTTTGCATTTTTAAGTAAAATATTGATAAAGGCTGCGGCTATATCAGACACTGGTTCATCTTTACGTGTCAAAATTCCATAATCTTGGGCATCTAAAATCAGGTCTGTTTCTAAAATCTGTAGTTGTCCTTCTTTCACCTGATCAATCACCATTGCTTCTGGCAACATGCCCACCATAGGTGCCCCTTTTAAGATCTGTAAAAAGGTCTGCATCGACATGGTATTTACCGTATTTAAAGGAATTTTGACTTTAGCTCGGGCGAATGCACCTTCCATACGCTCCCGAATGGGTGTGCCTTTAGGATAAAGTACCCACGGCCATTTTAATAATTCTTCTAATGTACAAAACTTTTTCTGGGCACATGGGTGCGCATTATTGACAACAATACAGAAGGGTTCAGGGCCTAACGGCTGGAAATCGAAAAACTGACTTTGCGTCACATCGGTAAAGCGACCTATGGCTAAATCTAGAGTATGTTCACTCAACATTTCCATTAAATGGTCACTGGTCTGTTCAACAACATCGATAGAAAGTAGCGGCCATTGTTTCTTAATTTCGATAATTGAGTTTGGAATTACCACGGCGGTTGCTGCAAATATTCCCCCTACTTTTAAAAACCCATGTCCCCCCAACCGTAAAATCTCGATGTCTTCGACAAAATGTTTTGCGTCATTCAAAACACGTTGTGCATAACGAATGACATGTTCACCCAATGCCGTTACGGGCATATTACGAGGCAGTCGCTCAAAAACCTGAAACCCAAGAAGGCCCTCAATTTCCTTTAGCATTTTACTTACGGCAGGTTGACTTAAATTCATCTGCTCGGCAGCCAAATGCATGTTATTGGTTCGAGCTAACGTCTCTAACAAAACCAAATGCTTGAATTTAAGCCAGTTATTTAAACTTGAGTAAGTCAAATCTGCCATTTTTAAAATTCCTTTTTGATAACCACTGGTTATTAATAATTAAATTATTACGATTGGTGTTTATTAAATAAGAAACATATCATGATTTCAAATAAAAGAAGGAAGCTTTAAATGAACTTTACGTTAAATTCCCAGAACTCATTACCAGATGATGCAACTCAAGGATGCTTAATTGGCCGTGCGTGGATTCCAAGTCAAATTTCGGGTCCATCCCCTATTATTTTAAGAGGCAATCAAGTTTTTGATATCTCGGAAAAATTTCATACTATTTCCGAGTTACTTGAAAGTGCTGATCCTTTAAAAGCTTTATCTGAAATTGAAGGAAGACGAGTTGGTTCAATTGATGAATTATTTGCCAATACTGTCGCCGAGCCAGATACCAACAAGGCATATTTTTTAGCCCCTATTGATTTACAAGTAATTAAAGCGGCAGGTGTTACCTTTGCTGCAAGCATGTTAGAACGAGTGATTGAAGAACAAGCCGGTGGCGACGCACAAAAAGCTCAATCGATTCGTGAAGTTGTACAAGGCGTAATCGGTGATAATTTAAAAACAATCGAACCCGGCTCTGAAAAAGCGTTACAACTCAAAGAATATTTAATCGAGCAAAAAATGTGGTCTCAATATCTTGAGGTGGGTATCGGTACAGATGCCGAGATTTTTACTAAAGCCCCTGTTTTAGCAGCTGTAGGTACAGGACAAAATATTGGTATTCACCCAAAGTCTGAGTGGAATAATCCAGAGCCGGAAGTCGTATTAGTTGCCAACAGCCAAGGTAAGATTTTAGGTGCGACTTTAGGTAACGATGTGAATTTACGGGACTTTGAAGGTCGTAGCGCTCTCTTGTTAAGCAAAGCCAAAGATAACAACGCATCTTGTGCGATTGGCCCATTTATTCGTCTTTTTGACCATACTTTTACTTTAAATGATATTCGTACTTGCGATGTTGAACTGCAAATTCAAGGCACTGATAACTTTGTGTTAAATGGGGTGAGCTCTATGTCGCAAATTAGCCGAGATCCTGAAGATTTAATTCAACAAACTCTTAATGAAAACCATCAATATCCAGACGGTTTTGTTTTGTTCTTGGGCACTTTATTTGCACCTACTCAAGATCGCGAACAAGCTGGGGCTGGCTTTACCCATAAAGTTGGAGATGTCGTCCGTATTCATTCGCCTAAACTTGGTACTTTGTA
The DNA here is from genome assembly GCF_000399685.1 of Acinetobacter pittii ANC 4050. Taxonomy (GTDB): domain Bacteria; phylum Pseudomonadota; class Gammaproteobacteria; order Pseudomonadales; family Moraxellaceae; genus Acinetobacter; species Acinetobacter pittii_E. Next base: position 949,652 of record NZ_KB976987.1, on the reverse strand, counting down.
CAACACGGTTATGACCAGTGATAAAGCAACACCGTGGAATTTTGGAATAAATGCTTTGATGCGTAATTTGAAGCAGCGTGAATTACTATAATTTTCACGTATTATCGATCGGTTGAATTGCAAGATTCATCTCGTAAATAAACTAAATTTCAAAAAGTATGAGTGAAAGGATCAAAAAATGAATGATCAAAATAAACGGATTTTTTTACGTAGCCAAGAATGGTTTGATGATCCTGAACATGCCGACATGACCGCTTTATATGTTGAGCGTTACATGAACTATGGTTTGACCCGTGCCGAGTTACAATCAGGTCGCCCGATTATTGGAATAGCACAAACCGGTAGTGATTTGACTCCATGTAACCGTCATCACAAAGAACTTGCTGAACGCGTTAAAGCGGGTATTCGAGACGCGGGTGGTATTCCAATGGAATTCCCTGTTCACCCGATTGCAGAACAAACCCGTCGTCCAACTGCTGCACTTGACCGCAACTTGGCCTATTTAGGTTTGGTTGAAATCTTGCATGGTTATCCGCTTGATGGTGTAGTGCTGACTACTGGCTGTGACAAAACTACCCCTGCATGTTTAATGGCAGCAGCCACAACAGATATACCTGCAATTGTGTTGTCTGGTGGGCCAATGCTAGATGGTCATTTTAAAGGTGAGTTAATTGGTTCCGGCACTGTGCTTTGGCATGCAAGAAACTTACTTGCCACTGGTGAAATTGATTATGAAGGGTTCATGGAAATGACCACTTCTGCTTCACCTTCGGTTGGGCATTGCAACACCATGGGCACTGCACTTTCCATGAATGCTTTGGCAGAAGCGTTGGGTATGTCTTTACCGACATGTGCAAGTATTCCCGCTCCTTACCGCGAACGTGGGCAAATGGCCTATATGACCGGCAAAAGAATATGTGAAATGGTTTTAGAAGATTTACGTCCTTCTAAAATTATGACCAAACAATCTTTTGAAAATGCAATCGCAGTAGCCTCAGCTTTAGGTGCATCGAGTAACTGTCCTCCTCACCTCATTGCAATTGCCCGTCATATGGGTATTGAGCTGAGTTTAGAAGACTGGCAACGTGTGGGTGAAAACATTCCGCTGATTGTGAACTGTATGCCGGCGGGTAAATATTTGGGTGAAGGTTTCCATCGTGCGGGTGGTGTTCCTGCCGTTTTACACGAATTACAAAAAGCTGGTGTATTACACGAAGATTGTGCATCGGTTAGCGGTAAAACAATTGGGGAAATTGCCAAAAATGCAAAAACCTCAAATGCAGATGTCATTTTCCCTTATGAACAACCTCTTAAACATGGTGCCGGTTTCATTGTGCTCAGTGGCAACTTCTTTGACAGCGCCATTATGAAAATGTCTGTAGTGGGCGAAGCATTTAAAAAAACCTATTTATCAGATCCAAACAATGAAAATAGTTTCGAAGCACGTGCAATCGTTTTTGAAGGTCCCGAAGACTATCACGCACGTATCAATGACCCTGCCTTAAACATTGATGAACATTGTATTTTAGTCATTCGTGGCGCAGGTACGGTGGGTTATCCGGGCAGTGCTGAAGTCGTCAATATGGCTCCACCAGCAGAGTTAATTAAAAAAGGGATTAATTCACTGCCTTGCTTAGGAGATGGTCGCCAAAGTGGAACTTCCGCCAGCCCATCTATTCTCAATATGTCACCCGAAGCGGCTGTAGGTGGTGGGATAGCCTTACTTAAAACCAATGACCGTTTACGTATTGATTTAAATAAACGTTCAGTCAACGTACTCATTTCTGACGAAGAGTTAGAACAACGCCGCCGTGAATGGAAACCGACGGTATCTCCATCTCAAACACCTTGGCAAGAAATGTATCGCAACATGGTAGGTCAATTATCTACTGGTGGTTGTTTGGAACCCGCAACTTTATATATGCGAGTCGTAAACCAAGACAACCTCCCAAGACACTCTCATTAATTTCAGGATATTTGTTATGACCATTATCGGACACAACTTTATTGGTGGTTCACGCAGCGCACAAGGTACAACCTTATTAAAAAGCATTCATGCTACGACAGGAGAAACTTTGCCTTATGAATTTCACCATGCAACCGAGCAAGAGATTAATCAGGCCTGTGAAGCAGCCAGTCAAGCGTTTAAGACTTACCGCCATACGTCTCCTGAACAGCGTGCTGTTTTTCTAGAAAATATTGCTGATGAGCTCGATGCTTTGGGTACAGATTTTCTTGAAATTGTCTCACAGGAAACCGCTTTGCCACTTGCACGCTTACAAGGTGAACGTGCCCGTACCAGTGGGCAAATGCGCTTGTTCGCTAAAGTGTTGCGCCGTGGCGATTTTTTAGGTGCCCGTATTGATACCGCTTTGCCTGAGCGCCAGCCTTTACCTCGCCCAGACCTGCGTCAGATTAAAATCGGTGTTGGCCCTGTTGCGGTCTTTGGGGCAAGTAACTTTCCTTTAGCATTCTCAACTGCGGGTGGTGACACTGCTTCGGCACTGGCAGCAGGTTGCTCTGTAGTGGTGAAAGCCCATAGTGGACACATGGCCACAGCAGATTTTGTAGCGCAGGCAATTGAGTGTGCGGTAGAAAAATCAAATATGCCAAAAGGTGTATTTAACATGATCTACGGTAATGGCGTGGGTGAACCACTAGTTAAGCACCCTTTAATTCAGGCTGTGGGTTTTACAGGTTCACTACGTGGTGGACGGGCTTTATGTGACATGGCCGCAGCCCGTCCACAACCGATTCCGGTGTTTGCTGAAATGAGCAGTATTAACCCGATGTTGATGTTGCCTGATGCCTTAAAAAACCGTGGGGAAAAAATTGCACAGGACTTGGCTGATTCAGTGGTTTTAGGCTGTGGTCAGTTCTGTACCAATCCGGGTTTAATTTTAGGTATTAAATCAGCTGAATTTAGTCAGCTCATTAACAACCTGACTGAAATTATAGGGGCTAAGCCTGCGCAAACTATGCTCAATGCCGGAACCTTAAAAAGTTATACCGCTGGTCTTGAGCACTTAACCCAGCATCAAGGCGTTGAACACTTGGCAGGTCAAACTCAACAAGGCAATCAGGCACAGCCACAACTGTTTAAAGCTGATGTTGAGCTTTTACTGGCGGGTGATCAGCTTTTACAAGAAGAAATCTTTGGGCCAACCACAGTCATCATTGAAGTTGAAGATAAAGCCCAACTCATTCAGGCACTACAAAGCATGAATGGGCAACTGACTGCGACTTTAATTGCCGATGAAGCTGACTTAACCGAGTTTGCAGATGTAGTTCCTGTGCTAGAGGAAAAAGCCGGTCGATTACTTATAAACGGCTACCCAACAGGTGTTGAGGTGTGTGATGCCATGGTACACGGCGGGCCATACCCAGCCACTTCAGATGCACGAGGTACTTCAGTTGGAACCTTGGCCATTGACCGTTACTTGCGCCCTGTGTGTTACCAGAACTATCCGCAAAATTTATTGCCGGAAGCCTTAAAAGACAGCAACCCGTTGCAGATTTTAAGATTGGTCAATGGTGAGATGACCAGAGAAGCGATCTAAGAATAAAAAGAGACCACAAGTTGGTCTCTTTTTACTTCTACCTTTAGGTTTTTTAAGGAGGTATAAGCTCCTTAAAATCAATCTAGTTTGTAATTAATATTTTTTAAAAATAAATCAACAGCGTATTCAACCCAAGTACTAATTTCATCAGCTGAGATTAAATAATCAGGATGAGTCAAACATTTTAGGTGGGCATCACTTCTTAACAGTGATAAAAATATATTTGCTGCGACTTCCGAAGAAGACGTTAATTCAATTTCTCCTTGTTTAACCGACTTTTCAAGATAACCTGCAATAATATTTGCCAGACGTTGTGGTCCCACTTCAAAGAACTTTTCGGATAATTCCGGGAACCTTACAGCTTCTGCAATACAGACTCTAAAAAAAGCCAAACCTGAATGCGATAAGATAAAGCACAGATAAGTTTTCCCAATTTCAGTTAAGGCTGAACGTAAATTTTTGGCTTTTGTCTCGACCGACATAATTTGTTTTTGCATATTGGTACATTGGCGTTCAATGACCGCAGCAAACATTGCTTCTTTATTTTTAAAACAACCATACATGGTCGCTTTTGAAACGCCCGCTTCTTTTTGAATCATATCTGTGGTTGTTCCACTAAAACCATGGATCAGAAAAAACTTTGTTGCTGCATCCAGAATTTTTTGATCTTTCTCATTCGTTTTAGTGCAATCAGACATACGACCCTACAAACATATTTAGCAATTTCATTCTTAGTGTAACTCATCGAAAAGTTCAAAATCGAGAATTGACGTAAATTTAATAAGATAGTAGAGTACCGATCGGTACAGTTGAGCTTAATCACCGCTATAAGCATTAAGCTCATTTTAAAATTTAAGGTAAAAGATGAATATACGACCACTCATCGGTTTGGCAGGTGCAATTTTTGCAGCCATGACTGTCGAATTTAATAACCGAATTAGCAGCATTACCTTGGTCGATATTCGCGGTGAGATGGGTATTAGTGTCGACTCCGGTTATTGGGTCAGTAGTATTTATGCTAGTGCCATGATTATTGGGATGATCCTGTCCACCAGTTGGGCCGTTATTTTTTCCATGCGTCGGGTTCTTCTTTTTGCGATAGGACTTTGCCTCTTCTCTAGCGTTTTAATTCCTTTTAGCCCAAATATCGAAATATTTTATTTATTACGGGGCTTGCAAGGACTCGCCAATGGTTTAACTATTCCTTTATTAATGGCATGTGCACTTAGATTCCTAGGACCTGAAATTCGTCTATGGGGCTTGGCCTGCTATGCATTGACAGCAACTTTTTTCCCAAACTTAAGCGCTGCGCTTGCTGCCTTTTATTTAGATGTGATTGGTTGGAAGATGATATTTTTCCAAACCATCCCTTTTTGTGCTTTAAGTGCTGCGTTAGTTTACTTCGGTATTCCGCAAGATCCGTTAAATTACTCAAGAATAAAAACTTACGATTGGACTGGCGCGATTCTAGCCATTATTGGTTTGGCAAGCCTTAGTACCATGCTTTTGCATGGCAATCATTTGGACTGGTTCCATTCAAAATTGATTTGTGTTTTGGCTTTAATGAGTGCCATTACCCTCCCTTTATTTTTAATACATGAATGGCGCTATCCAACACCATTAATTAAACCGCAAATGCTCGAAATACGAAATTTTGGTTATGCTGTTATTGCGTTGTTCTGCTTTGTGGTTATTGGTATGTCAACCAGTACATTACCCCTTAATTACTTAAGCGCCGTGCATGGTTATAAGCCTACTCAAACCATGTGGATTGGCTTACAAATTGCCGCATTACAATTTATCTATATCCCGATTGTTATTAAAGTTTTGAACCAAGCTTGGGTTGATAGCCGATATGTACATGGATTTGGTTTACTTTTGGTTATGGTTGGCTGCTTAGGTGCAAGTCAACTTGATACGACTTGGAACCAAGACCAATTCTATTTTTGGCATGCAATCTCATGTTTAGGACAAACCTGTGTAGTGCTTTCGCTCCTCATGATGGGTACAAATAGTGTCCACCCAACTATGGCAATCTATGCTTCACCTATGATTAACACCCCGCGTGCTATTAGCGGCGTACTTGGTGTGTGCCTTTTAGACTGGGTCAATCGAGTACGTGGTGAATACCATTCAACACGGCTGATTGAAAATACTGCACAACATGTTTTTCAAAATATTCAAGGTCCTGTTATTAATCCTCTTACCCCGCCTGTGCTGAGTGCAGATGGTACCGAACGTGTTTCCGGTGGTTTATCTGCCTTAAATTCTGCGATTCAGGCACAGCAATCTGTTTTAGTCATTAGTGATCAATATCTGATTTTAGCGGGACTTACTGCAATTTTATTTATCGTTATGCTGATTTTGCCAGTTAGAACTTATCCACCACGCATTGCTCTCATTAAGTTAATGAATAGTCATAACTCAGGAAAATCTTTATGAGTACTCTCGAAGCCCAAGATCACTCCATGACCGAGTCACCCAAGTTAACAAAGATGCAAGATCTTAAGAAACACTGGGTTATGGTTATTGCATTTATTATCGTTCTAGTTTCCATTTTATGGATTTTAAAAGTTATATTTTTACCTTCTTCCATTGTTAAAACTGACGATGCGCGGGTAGATGTCGAGTATTCAACTATTGCGCCAAAAGTGTCAGGTAATATTGAAGAAATTTATATTAAAGATCACCAGACCGTAAAAAAAGGCCAGCTTTTGGCACGGATTGATGCACGTGATTATCAGGCGGCTTTAGCTGAAGCTGAATCTAATTATGCAAAAGCACAAGCAGACTTAAATGAAGCAATGCTGGCGGTAGAAAGACAACCGACCGTTATTAGAGAAACTGAAGCACAGCTTAGAAAAGTAGAAGCCGGAATTAAACTTACCAAAGACAATACGGCGCGTTATGAGCAATTGCAGGCACTTGGTGCTGAATCCAGATTGATTACGCAACAGTCAAAAACCACATTGACTGAACAATATGCTGACTTAGATAGCAGTAAAGAAAAAGTGATCGATGCACAGTATCAGCTCAACCAATACAAGATTCAGGTACAAGCCAAACAAGCTGCTTTAAAACAGGCTCAAGCAGCACTTGATAAAGCTAAACTGAATCTGAGCTATACAGAAGTTCGTGCCCCTATTGATGGCATGATTGGTCAAAAATCTGCAAACGTGGGCAACTTTGTAGGTGCCGGGAATCCCTTAATGGTGATTGTACCGCTAGATCAAGTTTATGTAGAAGCAAACTTCCGTGAAATTGAGTTAAAGCAAATTAAAATCGGACAACCTGTTACTGTCTATGTAGATGCTTATAACGTAGAATTAAAAGGTGTGGTAGATAGTTTTTCACCATCAACTGGTGCATTTTTCTCTCCAATCTCTGCAACCAATGCGACTGGTAATTTTACCAAGATTGTTCAGCGTCTTCCTTTACGAATCAAGCTTATTGAAAATCAAAAAGACGTTAAATTATTGCGTCCCGGCTTATCCGTTTTAGTATCTATTGATACGACTCAAAAATAGATCGTTTAAATCTTGGGACATGCGAGAAAAAAGAGACCATTTACGGTCTCTTTTTTAATTTAATCTAGATTCATGGCAACCGCTCTGGTTGCTTTACGCTTTCGCGTGACGAACAACCCACAAACAATCACAAGCGAAGTTACCCCTAAAGATAAAGTGGTTTCATAACTGTATGCTGGCGAGAAGAACATATAAGCCAATACACTTAGAATAATAATAATCACAAACCAAGTGAGCCATGGAAATAGCCACATTTTAAATGGAATTTCCGCTCCTGCAGCTTCCAGTTTATGTCGTAAACGCAGTTGAGAGAATGCAATGACTAAATACACAAGCAAAGCAATTGACCCTGTACTTGAGAGCAATAAACCAAATACTTTTCCCGGGAATACGTAATTGATAATACAACAAATCAAACCAATAAAAGTTGAAGAGAACACCGCAATTGCAGGTACGCCTGCATAATTGACTTTAGTTACTGCTTGAGGTGCTTCACTACGGGTACCCAAACGGAATAACATTCGAGATGATGTATAAATTGCGGCATTCATACAACTTGCCACAGCAATGAACACGACTGTATCAATGATGAGTTTAGTACCTGGTACGTTCAAGCTCATTAAAACGTATTGGAATGTTCCGTATTTTTGTAGGTCTGGCGAACGCCAATCAACAAGTGAAACGGCAATAAACATTGAGACCACAAAGAAAAGAATAATGCGGTACAACACGAGGTTCGTTGCCCGTCTAATTTTCTGTTTAGGGTTTGATGACTCTGCTGCTGCAATCGAGACAATTTCTACGCCAAAAAATGAGAATGCAGTAATTAAAATTGCCGATAAAATTCCTCCCATACCGTGTGGCATAAAACCGGCATTATTGTATAAATTGGCAACCCCACTTACATTTTTAGCTAATGGCCAAAAACCTGAAATTGCTAAAATACCAATAATAATGAAGCCAATAATGGCTACCACTTTGACTAAGGAAAACCAGAACTCAAACTCACCAAAACTTTTGGTACTAAAAAAATTAGCTAAGCTTAGAAATACAATAAAACAAAATGCGTAGATAGAAACAGAAACGTTCGGAAACCATGAATGTAAAATTTCAGCACCTGCAATAGCTTCTACCGGAATTGCGAGCACCCAAAACCACCAATATAACCAACCTATTGTGAAACCTGCCCACGGGCCAATTGCTTTACGGGCATAAGTAGAAAATGAACCAGTGTCCGGCTCTAAAACGGCCATTTCACCCAACATTCGCATCACCAGAAATACCATAATACTGGTAATTAAATAAGCGAGAATAACCGCTGGGCCTGCCTTGGCAATGGCAGAAGATGAACCGACAAATAAACCTGCGCCAATAACACCGCCAATACTAATCATTGTGATATGGCGATTTGAAAGTCCTTCGCCTAATTTTTTTGTTCTATCATTATTCATATTTCAATCCTTAAAAATATATCCATATAAAAATCTATTACATGTTTGAAAATCCTACGGTAATGAAAAAGGGAAAACTAATGTCTTCCCCTTATTGCAATAATTAATTTAGAGTTGGCATTGAAAATTGTTTTGCTTCACGGACTTGCGCAGATGGCCAGCGTTGCGTAATGGTTTTACGGCGTGTGTAAAAACGGACACCATCTGGACCATACGCATGTAAATCACCAAACAATGAACGTTTCCAACCACCAAAGCTATGGTAAGCAACAGGCACAGGTAAAGGAACATTAATACCCACCATACCGACTTGAATGTGACTGCTAAAATAGCGTGCTGCCTCACCGTCACGGGTATAAATGCAAGTACCGTTGCCATATTCATGGTCATTAATCAGTTGCATGGCTTCTTGCATAGTATTTACACGCATAACTTGCAGTACAGGTCCAAAAATCTCTTGTTGGTAACTGGTCATAGCTGGTGTGACTTGGTCAATTAAAGTAGGCCCAACAAAGAAACCTTTTTCGTAGCCTGCCGGTTTTGCATCACGGCCATCTACCACAATTTTTGCGCCTTGTTGTTCTGCACTTTGAATATAAGCCTGCACTTTGTCTTTATGTGCTTGGGTAATGAGTGGACCAAAGTCGTTGCTTGCATCTGCATAATTGCCGAACTTCAATTTTTTCATTTCTTGAGTCAGCTTATCAATCACGACATCGGCAACTTCATCTCCAATAGCAACCGCAACCGAAAGTGCCATACAACGCTCGCCTGAAGAACCAAACGCTGCGCCTAGCAATGAAGTTACTACGTTATCAATGTCGGCATCCGGCATAATAATCGCGTGGTTTTTCGCACCGCCTAATGCTTGGCAACGTTTACCCGTTGAAGTTGCTGTACGGTAAATATATTCAGCAATTGGTGTTGACCCCACAAAGCTGACTGCCTGAATGCGCGGATGATGCAATAAGGCATCTACCGCTTCTTTATCCCCATTCACCACATTAAATACGCCGTCGGGTAAACCTGCCTGTTTTAATAGTTCTGCAAGGTATAAAACCACAGAAGGTGCTTTTTCAGAAGGTTTTAGAATAAAGCAGTTACCGCAGACTAAGGCCATTGGGAACATCCACAACGCCACCATGGCTGGGAAGTTAAATGGTGTAATACCAGCCACAACACCTAGTGGTTGGAACTCGCTCCATGAATCGATATCAGGGCCGACATTTTTTGAATATTCCCCTTTTAAAAGCTCTGGCGCGCCGCAAGCATATTCAACGTTTTCAATACCGCGTTGAAGTTCACCTTGAGCATCATGAGAAATTTTACCGTGCTCTTGTCCAATCAAAGCACAAATCTTTTCGGCATTTTGTTCTAATAATTGTTTGAACTTAAACATGACACGTGCACGTTTAATGACAGGCGTATCTCGCCATGCAGGAAATGCTTGCTCGGCTGCCTGAACGGCTTCATTTACCGTTTGAGCATCTGCAATTTCGACTTCTTTACTAATTTCACCCGTCGCAGGATTGTAAACTGGCTGTCTTCTTGCCGTTTTAGATACAATTCTTCCTTGAATGAAATGCCCTAGCACTTTTTTGGCTTGTTCACTATGCGTACTATTTTCAGTTGAAACTTCGTCATAGCTAAAATTTTCTAGGCCATTTGTCATTGTTGTTACTCCTTACTACAATTGGTTTTCAGATCAATCTGTATTTTTGATTTGGTTTTTAAAGAGCATCTATAGAACCTACCGATGCTCATAAATATCTATAAGCCTTAATTCACTTGGTGCAGTGCATCACCCACAGCATTCATTAAGCGGTCAATATCAGCCTCAGTGCTGTTGAACATTGGCCCGAACTGAAGGGTGTCGCCTCCAAAGCGAACATAGAATCCTTCTTTCCAAAGTTTCATACCAAGCTCGAAGCCTCGAATGGTGGCATCACCATCACGCGGAGCCAACTGTAGGGCGCCAATCAAACCACAGTTACGAATATCTAAAATGTGCGGTGCACCTTTTAAGCCATGTAGCATTTTTTCAAAACTTGGTGCCAACGCTGCAGATTGAGCGAATAGGTTTTTCTTTTCTAAAATTTCAAGCGCAGCTAAGGCGGCAGCACAAGCAACAGGATGTGCCGAATAGGTATAGCCGTGGGTAAATTCAATGGCATGTTCCGGTAAGTCTTGCTGCATAAAGGCAGAGTAAATTTCATGGCTTGCCACCACCCCACCTAAAGGAATGGCACCATTGGTTACTTGTTTCGCAAAGTTCAAAATATCAGGCGTAACCCCAAAATACTCTGCTGCCGTCCACGTTCCTAAACGGCCAAAACCTGTAATTACCTCATCAAAAATTAACAAGATGTCATGCTGATCACAGATTTCTCTTAAACGCTGTAAATAGCCAGTTGGCGGTACAATACAACCTGCTGATCCGGAAATAGGTTCAATAATCACGGCGGCAATATTTGAAGCATCGTGTAGCTCAATTAACTTAAGCATTTCATTAGCAAGCTCTACGCCACCTGTTTCTGCACAGCCTTTGGTAAATGTTAAATTTGTCTGCAAGGTATGCGGCAAATGGTCTACATCCATCAGTTGACCAAACATTTTACGGTTGCCGCCAATACCACCTAGACTTGTTCCTGCAACATTTACACCATGATAGCCACGGGCACGGCCAATCAATTTGGTTTTACTTGGTTTACCTTTAATACGCCAATATGCACGTGCCATTTTAATAGATGTATCTGCCGACTCTGAACCTGAGTTGGTAAAGAAAACGTGTTGTAGTTTTTCAGGCATATGCTGAACAATTTTATCTGCCAGTTTAAAAGACAACGGATGGCCGAACTGAAAAGCTGGTGAGTAGTCGAGTTGACCTAACTGAGCACTTACCGCTTGCTGAATTTCAGGCAAGGTATGACCTGCACCACAAGTCCATAGCCCTGAAAGTGAGTCATAAATTTCTCGGCCGGAATCATCAATCAGGTACGATCCTTTTGCGCCCACAATCATGCGCGGGTCTTTAGCAAAGTTTCGATTTGCAGAGAAAGGCATCCAGTGTGCCTGATAATTTATATGCATATTATTATTGGCTTGAATCGCTTCCGAAGTATGCTCAGAGTCGCTGAATTTATCCGTATCAAACATAACCATTCCTGTTTATTTTCAAATTATGGTTTGAGTGTACATAGGGTGATAAGTTTGATAAATTCAAATTATCTTGAGTTTAGATTTAAAAAAACAAAACTAAATGAAACCGAAAAAATTAAATCAAGTTACTGATTTTGATATAAAACTTCTTAAAATTTTCAAAACAGTTTGTGACTGTCATAGCTTTACATCTGCCGAAAGCATTCTTGGTATTAGCCGCTCTGCAATTAGTTTGCATATGAGTGATTTAGAAAATCGATTGGGCATTCGGCTATGCCAACGTGGTCGCGCTGGCTTTGCCCTTACCGATGAAGGACGGGAAATTTTAGAATATATCGAAGTTCTCACTGCTTCTATCGAAGATTTTCGCTCTAAAGTTAATCAAATGCACAACCGCCTTAAGGGTGAGTTTAATATCGGGATTATTAATAACCTTGTAACGATGCCAAGAGGCTATATCACCAACACGTTGACACAACTCGCCGAAGAACATTCTGAAGTAATTATTAACATTAGTATGAGTACTCTGTCAGATATTGAGTGCCGTGTGCTCGATAACCGTTTGCATGCAGGCGTTATTCCCCTTGTTACGCCTTTGTCCGGTTTGGACTATTTTGATTTATATAGTGAAAGTTCGTTTTTATATTGCGGCAAAAACCATCCCTTGTTTGGCAAATGTAGCAAGATGGATTTAGATGAATTAAAAAAATGGCAAGCTGTACTCCCTAATTATGCGATTACATCGGAAGCGGCAAAGTTGCACCAGCTTTTAGACTGCAAAGCGACAGCAAGCGACCGTGAAGGAATTGCCTTTCTGATTTTAACGGGAAAATTCTTAGGTTTTTTACCCGACCACTATGCAAAAAAATGGGTTGAAGATGGTTTTATGCAAGCCGTTTCAAAGGAAAAAATGTATTACAGCACACCCATTTGCTTAATTACTCATAAAGGCAAAAACCACAATATTATTTTAAAAACTTTTATGGAGATGCTTGAGAAGCGGATTGTTGGAAGTTAAAAAAGAGACCATTAATTGGTCTCTTTTTTTAGTCTATTATTAAAAAACTTAATAAATAAAGGTATTTGAAACTATTAAGTTCTCTAAGGTATCATGCTTACCAGTAAGCAAAATTAATTCTTGCGAATGATACGTAGAATGACTAGCCCCATCTCTATCAACTGAAATAATTAGCCCCGCCTCAGTATCTTTTACCGAAATATAATCTTGAAGATTTCCACTTTCATTTATAAGCAATTGAGACAAATCAATTTTATCATCCTCTACGAGATTAAAATCAGTCCACTCACTCTTAGCATTTCCACCTAAATTATCTGTATTATCGAGAATATTAAAAACCACTGTATCTGCGCCATCTCCTAGAATATAAGAGTAAGTTTGATTTGATATGTTTGTCTCGATTACATCGTTACCAGTTGTGCCAAATACAGGTTCGGCAATATGTTGTTCAATTTGAGTTTTATTCCAAACAGTTCCATCGTCAAATATAATAGATGATAATTGTCCCTCACCAAAATGAATGCTGGCAGTTGAATCATTGAACGTAATAACTCTATCCGCACTAGCCTGTTTTAAAATAATTTCATCAGCTGAAACTGATTTTAAATAAAGTATATTTTGTTCATTGTTATTATCTAGGATATGAACATAACTTAATGACCCTAGTAATGCTTTATCTACAATATAGGTATCATTACCAGCTTCACCAATTAATCCTGTATATACATTCGCGGAATTGCCACCATAAATGAGTGTATCATTCCCTGAACCACCGTATAAATGATCAGAACCCGTATTCGATATTAATGTGTCATCGCCACTACCACCATATAGATAGTCATTTCCTGTAGATCCTTTAATAATTTGAGTAAATGTAGGGTCTGTTGGCTTGTAAGTTCCTGATACAGTATTAATTATAGTAGTTAGTGGTTGAGAACTATTCCCAGCTTGATCTGTAGCAGTTACCCTATATTCTACATTTAACCAATCGAATTTTTCCTCAATATTTACGTGAACCCAAGCACCATTAATTTTTTGCTCAACAGCATAACTATCACTTGGCGCATTAAAAATAATTTTATCTGTACTCACATTATAATTAAACAAATTAGCCAATATAGGTGCCGTAGTATCGGGTGCATTTATATTAATTGAACTTTCATTACCTTTAGCATCCGCAGCAATTACTTTTAATACTTCACCATCTTCGTAAACTATATTCAAAATTACATTGTAATACCCAGATGCATCAGCTATTGCCGAACCGATTACATCACCTGCAGTATTTTTAACAATTATTGTGGCATTTGCTTCAGTTGTACCTTGTACTGATTGCCCTTCAGCCCATCCACCTTGAATAGTTGGTTGATGCAAAATTGGTGGCGTACTATCTGGTGCAATAACCTCTTTCGCTTCAGTTTTATTATCCGATTGATCTGCTGCCGTTACGCTTAAGCTTTCGCCATTTAAGTAAGCTTTATCAAGAGTAATAGAATAATTTCCTGCCTCATCTGCATTAGCTGTGCCTACAACTTTTGTTTCGTAATAGTCTACTTCTAAAATAGTTTTTGGCACTTCTTGCGTTACATTTACATTTATAACGGGGACCATTGAACTAGAATAATTTACTGTCAAAGTATAGGTTCCAGATGCTAATACTGAACCTTGTGCTAGATCAATACTGTAATTTCCGTTTCCAGCTTGAGAGATACTACCAGTTAGACTTGTATTTAAACTCGCACCAGAAAGAGTTGAGCTATAACTACCAGAAAGTGAATTAGTCGAAGAGCTCAAATTTAAAGAAACATGTGCATTTGTACCTGTAACTTCGAAAGAATATGTTTTCGATAAATAATTTGACTGTACTGTCTCATTCAAAACAGATTGGGTTTCTAAAACAGTTACTTCTTTATAAATAGCAGTTACTTGTTCTACTGTCACTCTTGCACCTACTTCGGTCACACCCGCAACCACTTTACCTGCAGCATCTATAATTGCAGTTAAACTTGATGGTGCCGTGGTATCCAGTGCATTAATGGTTTTCGGCGCTGTAGCATTACCAGATTGATCTGATGCTGTAGCACTTAAGCTTTCTCCATTTAAATATGCTTTATCTAGGGTAACTGAATATTTACCTGTGGAATCAGCAGTAGCTGTACCGATTATGGTTCCTGCAGTATTTTTAATTGTTACAACAGCATTCGCTTCGGTCACACCCGTAACCACTTTACCTGCTGTATCAATCGTTGCAGTTAAGCTTGAAGGTGCCGTGGTATCTGGTGCAACAATGGTTTTCGGCGCTGTAGCATTACCAGATTTGTCCGCAGCCATTGCACTTAAGCTTTCACCATTTACATAAGCCTTATCTAGGGTAATCGAGTATTTACCTGTGGCATCTGCAGTACCTGTACCAACGACAGTTCCTACAGCATTCTTAACTGTTACAACAGCATTCGCTTCAGTTACACCTGCAACCACTTTACCTGCAGTATCAATCGTTGCAGTCAGACTTGAAGGTGCTGTAGTGTCTGGTGCAACTATTGTTTTTGGTGCGGTAGCATTACCAGATTTGTCCGCAGCCGTTGCACTTAAG
>NZ_KB976987.1:933900-934334 GCF_000399685.1 Acinetobacter pittii ANC 4050 | reverse complement strand
TTGCAGTCAGACTTGAAGGTGCTGTAGTGTCTGGTGCAACTATTGTTTTTGGTGCGGTAGCATTACCAGATTTGTCCGCAGCCGTTGCACTTAAGCTTTCACCATTTAGGTATGCTTTATCTAGCGTAATCGAGTATTTACCTGTGGCATCAGCTGCGCCTGTACCAACGACAGTTCCTGCAGCATTTTTAACTATTACAACAGCATTCGCTTCAGTTACACCAGCAACAACTTTACCTGCAGCATCTATAGTTGTAGTTAAGCTTGATGGTGCCGTTGTATCTGGTGCAATAATTATTTTCGCGGCTGTAGCATTACCCGATTTGTCCGCAGCCGTTGCACTTAAGCTTTCGCCATTTAGATAGGCTTTATCTAGGGTAACTGAATATTTACCCGTGGTATCGGCATTACCTGTACCAACTACAGTTCCTGCA
>NZ_KB976987.1:873329-933498 GCF_000399685.1 Acinetobacter pittii ANC 4050 | reverse complement strand
ACTTTACCTGCGGTATCAATCGTTGCAGTCAGACTTGATGGTGCAGTTTTATCGTCAGCCAAAATTGTTTGAATTGTTGATTTATTACCAGCTAAATCTTCGGCAGAAATAGTAAGTTTTTCACCATTTAAATAAGCTTTATCTAGTATGATTGTATATTTTCCATCATTATCAGACTTTGAAGTTCCAATAATTTTTCCAGATGAATCTTTGACGGTGACAGTTGAATTAGCCTTTGTCAAACCTGTAATAGTTTTACCGTTAGAAGAAATAGCATGTACTAAAGTAGGGGCCGTAATATCAGAAGCGACAATCTCTTGTTTCAAGGTACTATTGCCAGCAGCATCTTGAGCAGAAACTTTTAGTGTTTCACCATTAATATAGGCTTTATCCAAATTAATTAAGTATGCCCCATCTGCTCCAGCTTTAGCAGAACCGATTACTTTACCAACTGAGTTTTCAACTATAATAGTTGCTCCAGCTTCTGTTAAACCAGTTACCGTTTTACCATCTTTAGACAATATTTTAGTTAAACTCGCTGGAGGAGTCTGATCAGAAGGTGTTGAAATATCACTGCCGCCGCTACTTGATGCCGCTACCGCAATACCACCAAGTGCAATCGCAGCACCACCCCATAACATTGCTTGTGAATCCCATAAACTCTTTTCTTTTAGAACCTCTTCCTTTTCAGCTTCCTCATCAGCCTCAGAATTATTTTCTACTTGTTGACTAGAAACTTGCTCCACAGGTTGAGTATTAGGAGTAACACTATATGATTCAGCTTGAATTACCTCACCACTCTTAAGAGTAATTTCAAAACCATTTCCCGTATCTTTTACGCTTTTAATATTACTTGCATCTAAAGTAATTTTTTGACCATTTTTAATAAAAGTAAGTATATTTTGCATTTTTGTAAAACACCTATTTATAACGCAAAAAATTTACCACAAAAAATAATAAAAACTATAAAAATTCATAATAATAATTTTATTATTTGATATATTTTCTATTAACTCTACAACTATATAGCATACGCTTTTGCTTAATTACTCATAAAGGTAAAAACCACAATATTATTTTAAAAACTTTTATGGAAATGCTTGAGAAGCGGGTGCTTAACAGCTAAAACGATCTGAATTTTATTATCAATTAACTTAAAGACAAAAAACTTCCCGAAGGAAGTTCTAAGAAAATCTAGTCATATATGCAATTATTTTAAGTTTTAGCAATTCCCTTTTTTTGCTTGTCCAGGAGGACAGAAACGGCCATGACTACCACCATCATGATAACCACCATCAATCAAGCGACCATCTGGATCGATCACAACGCTTCCTTCACGTGTATGAACAGCACAAGCTGTTAAACTCAATCCACTTAATACAGTCAAAATCAATAAAATATTTTTCATAATTCACTCCCTTTTCTATTTAAAAATAAAATGGGCTGAAGCTTTTTACAACTAAGAATTTGTTATCAATAACTTATAAATACCAGCAAATTATAGGTATTAAAGGAATAGCCGATGCTCGATTTATGGGATAATGACTCACTTCCTACAAGAAATACTTAACTATAAAAGATAGTGAACCAGCTCTGCAGCTCAATAAGGAAATCTTTATTAAGCTGCATAAAGAATTAATTAATTGTTATTTCATAATGAAAATTATCGGCCAGCCCATAAGACTCACGGTATTCGACCGCTACACCTTCAAGATTTTTTGCGATACGGCATACCTTCACTAAAGGGTCTTCAAGGTGATTATTTAAATAGCTATCTTTAATATTTTTCTCAAAAGTTAACCGCTCTGTTGCAGAAGAAACAAATTGACCGCAGTGCTGATAATAAAAAGGATAAAGTAGATTCCCAAACTCAGCGATTGGAATTTCTTCCAGATTTTTAAATAAGCGTTCAGGCAGCCAGATTCTCTCGCTTAAAACAACGACATCTTCATGCTTACGGACACGCTCGATATAAAGCAACTTGTCAGTGTGCCCAAGCCCTAACTCGGCGTTTACTTCCGGTATTGCATCACACACTTCTACTTTTTTGATTTGTCCTTGTGGCTGAATGAACTCGCCTTTTTTATTACGTAATCTAAAAAAACGAATGAGCGAATTTTCAAAATTAGGTTGTTTGAGGAAAGTTCCTTTTCCTTGCTGCTTAACCAATAGGCCGTCTTCAACCAGTCCTTCAACCGCCTTTCTAACGGTTCCTACCGATACACTATACATTTGCGCAAGTTCTTGTTCACTTGGAATAGGCTCTTCGACTGTCCATTTTGACTGGATCAGTAATTTTTGAAGTTCCCAACGGACCTTTTCATATCTTGGCAATTTAAAATTTTTAAATGCAGTCTCATCAAGCATTTGCGTTAAACATTATGAAATCGATTTGACAATATTAGCATAGTTCTGTGTAATACAAAAAACCAAACATATATATGTTTAGATGTTTATATATTTATCAAGGAAGATAATATGACTGCATTGATGCTGATGGCTTTAGCCGTATCGATAGGTTTAGGTTATAAAACGAAAATTAATATCGGATTTTTTACGATAGCGTTTGCCTACCTGATTGGTTGCTTTGGCATGGGTCTTAAACCTTCCGAAGTTATTGAATTATGGCCTGTCAAAATTTTCTTTATTATTTTATCCGTTACTTTGTTTTATAACTTTGCTTTGGCAAATGGTGCTTTAGAGAAGCTTGCCAGCCATCTTTTATATAAATGCCGTAAGTTTCCTCAGTTTTTACCTTTAGCGATTTTTTTCGCAGCAACCATTATTGCTGGCCTAGGTGCTGGTTTTTATACAGTACTTGCCTTTATGGCACCCATTACACTGCTGCTGTGTAAAAAAACCAATATGAATATGATTATTGGTGGGATGGCTGCAAATTACGGCGCTTTAGCTGGCGCAAATTTTATGACATCGCAAAGTGGCATTATTTTCCGAAGCTTAATGGAAAATACTGGCATTACCTCGCAAACAGCTTTTTCATATAGCAGTGGCATTTTTATTTTAACTTTAATTATTCCAATTGCGGTGTTGGGAATTTACACCCTGTGGAATAGAAAAAGTAATTCAATTGTAATTGAAGATCAAAAGCCTGAGCCATTCGACAAAAAACAGAAACAATCCATCTTCCTTATTATTTTAATGATGTCGATTGTTTTAGTTTTTCCAATCTTGCATCTTGTTTTTCCCGATGTAAAAACGATTAGTTTTTTAAACTCCAAAATTGATATTGCCTTCCTTGCGATTACCTTCTCGCTCATTAGTTTACTTATGAAACTTGCCGATGAGAAAAAGGTCATTGCACTTGTGCCTTGGGGAACACTGATCATGATTTGCGGTGTCGGTATGCTCATCGCATTAGGTGTGAAGCTTGGCATTATTACCACCCTATCTGAATGGTTAGCAAACAATGTTCCTGTGTGGGTCATTCCAGTACTTTTATGTCTCATCAGTGCCATTATGTCTGTATTTTCAAGCACTCTCGGCGTAGTTGCTCCTACCTTATTCCCAATTGTTCCGGCGCTAGCACTTACCTCTGGCCTAAACCCACTAGTGCTGTTCATTTGTATTGTGGTTGGCGCTCAGTCTACAGCGATTTCTCCTTTCTCCTCTGGCGGTAGCCTCATTATGGCTTCAGCACCAGCAGACATCGACAAAACCAAATTCTTTAATCAACTGTTATTTAAAGCAATTCCTGTAGGAGTCATTGCCGCTTTAATCGCTATTTTCGCTTTAAAATTTGTAATGTGAGATGAAAATGAACTGTATAGATACACATGCACATGTTTTTTCGACACAGGACCACAGTATCGAAACAGCACGTTATGCACCTGATTATGAGGCAACTGTACAAAGTTTTATCTCTCATCTTGATGAACACAATTTCACGCATGGTGTTTTGGTTCAACCCAGCTTTTTGGGTACCAATAACCAAGCGATGTTAAACGCAATTCAGCAATACCCTGAGCGTTTAAAAGGGATCGCCGTTGTTCAACATACGACGACTTTTAATGAGCTAGTGAATCTCAAGGCACAAGGCATCGTTGGTGTTCGCTTAAATCTATTCGGTCTTAACCCTCCTGCGCTAAATACGCCTGACTGGCAAAAATTTTTACGAAATGTAGAAAGCCTCAACTGGCAAGTTGAGATACACGCACCGCCGAAATATCTGGTTCAGCTTTTGCCACAATTGGATGAATACCGCTTTGATGTCGTAATTGACCATTTTGGCCGAGTTGACCCTATTAAAGGGATTGAAGATCCGGATTATCAGAAATTTTTAAGCTTACTTAACGTAAAACAGCACTGGATTAAAGTGTCCGGTTTCTATCGTTTGGGTGCTACACCCAACAATATAAATATAGCCAAACAGGCATATAACATTTTCAAAGAAAAAGGTTTTTTACAAAAACTCATTTGGGGAAGCGATTGGCCGCATACCCAACATGAATCCTTAATAACTTATGAAGATGCGATTAAAGCTTTTAAACAGATTGTGTTTGATAAACACGAGCAATGTTTAATTTTAAATCAGAACCCTACCGAGCTGTTTGGTTTCTCACGTACATAAGGAGTATGTATGAAAAATGATATATCTATATCGGAAGTAGAAAAGTCAACGATCCGTAAACTTTCTTTCCGTATTCTTCCTTTCCTCATTCTTTGTTATTTCATCGCTTATATTGATCGGGTGAATATTGGTTTCGCCGCTTTAACCATGAATCAAGAAATTGGTTTAACTGCTACTGCCTTTGGTTTTGGTGCGACATTATTTTTTATTGCATATGTCATATTTGAAATTCCAAGTAACATGGCTATGGAAAAGCTAGGTGCACGTATCTGGATTGCCAGAATCATGATTACTTGGGGAATTGTCGGTTGCTGTACCGCCTTCATTACCGGCCCAATTTCATATGCAATTTCACGGTTTTTACTTGGTGCTGCCGAAGCCGGATTTTTCCCAGGCGTATTACTGTATTTAACACTATGGTTCCCTAAACGATATATGGCTCGAATTGTTGCCGTATTTATGGTTGCGATTCCTTTGTCTAACTTTATTGGTTCACCATTATCTGCCTTACTGTTGGGCTTGCATGGTTTACTGGGCTTAAGTGGATGGCAAGTGCTTTTAATTCTTGAAGCATTACCTGCAATCCTTCTTGGTTTGTTATGCCTTGTATGGCTGCCGAATACCGCAAATAATGTTAAATGGTTAAATCAAGAAGAAAAGGACTGGTTATCAAGCACTTTAACTTTTGAAAAAAATCAATTGTTGAACTCTGAAAAACAAGACAGTGCCGAACAGAAAAAGAGTAAGTTCAAGTTGCTGATTACCAATAAATATCTATGGTTCTTTGCAATTATTTATGCAGGAAGTTCAGCAACCAGCAATATTTTATCGTTATGGATGCCTCAGATTTTAAAAGCCTTCCATTTAACTGCCATGCAGACAGGTCTTTTAAATATGATTCCTTTTGGTTTAGCTGCCGCTTTCATGATTGTTTGGGGCGTACATGCCGATAAAAGTGGTAATAAGAGTCTCAACACAGCTATACCGTTATTTGTGACCAGTTTTGGTTTGCTTCTTACTATTTTTACTTCATCTTTAACCTTGAGCTTACTTTTATTCTCACTCGTTTTGATGGGTAACTATGCCATTAAAGGTCCTTTCTGGGCGTTGGTTTCTGAGCGCTTACCGCCTACTTTAGTGGCTGTAGGTATTGCAGCGGTGAACACCATTGCGCATATCGGTACTGGGCTTATGAACTCTATTATGGGTATTGTAAAAGATTATTCGGGTAGCTTCCCTATTTCTCTTTTACCGTTATGTATGCTTACATTTACGGGTGCCATGATTGCGTTGTATTTGGGAAGAAAACCGTCGTTACCAAAAGCACAGAAGGTTCAAAATGTGATTTAAGCTTTAATGGTTAGAAACACACTAGCTCATATAGCGAAAAAGAGACCAGTTCACTGGTCTTTTTTTTATTTATAACACCCATATTTAAAATCGCTCATTAAAAAACCCACCTAAGTGAGTCATTTATATTCTATATAATAGCTGTTGCCATCGGAACTGTTGAAAACCATATTTGAAGTAGGGTAAATAAATTCCCCTTTTAACAAAATATATTCAACAGTGGTTCTTTGAACTCTAGATGAATAATTGATTTTATTAGTATTTACTTCTTTATAGCTTGCCTGTGCTCTTATTTCTTTTCCTTGAAAATCAATAATTGTAATGTCTTTTAGCATTAAAATGCTCCAATTTAATCGGACATATTATGCGTAACGGAACTTTTATACTATCAATATTTTGTAGGCAATTAGATTGAATTAATTTTTAAAACTTTATGTATTCGCTACTTTGAAAAAATTTATATATGTGTGCTTTATGTACCCCTACTTGAAATATGAATAGCATAATTTCAATTTTTAAAGGATAAGACTCAACAGGTTATATATAATTGATTTTATTTATGAAATATATAGTCGAAATAAAGCCTATTTCTATGACATATCAACACATATCAGTCTTAAAACAACCGTAATGTAAAGGCATTTAAAGCGTACTATGGGCTTTCCCTAGTAAAGATAAGAAGATAAAAATGTCAGGTTTTAAAAGTTTTTCTCAAAATACAACTAACCACGCTAATATCATTAAAGCTCAAATGAACAAGCATTCTGCAACCACACCCCCTACTGAAACTCAACCATCAGAAACTCCTGGCACTGTAAAAGACCTGCCTGAGAATAATGATCAACCAGATCCTAATAACAAATAATTTCTTATTAACAATGCCTTAAGTTGTTTTAAGGCTTTGCTACTATAAAGAATAAATTAGTGCACTGATTTATTATACTATTAACTACTTTTATCAATTTGATTTGTTTAGTTATTTAAGAAATTACAGCCATTTATTCCAGAAAATTGATATGACTAGTCTCTCAGATATGAGGGGCTTTTTTAATTGTGTTTCCACTTAACCAGTATTTAGCCGAATTTTTCATAAATTTCACCCATAAAAAAAGAGCACCTAAGTGCTCTCTCATCTTTACTGATTTTTGTATAAGGCAAAATTTATGGCCCTATCATATGCCTGTTCCTGTAACTCCGTATATACATAGAAATGCTGTTCTGCCTTGGTAACAGGATTAATAAGTTTCATTGGTTCATAACTATGAGTATTTAAATCATTGGGATCAACATCAAAAGCTTCTAATTGCTGCTCTCTCCACTCTCCACTTAGTGCACCACCTACACAAAGCCATTTCGTTGTATTGTCTGACATATCTAATCCTTATTTTTGGAGGTGTTCACATACCATATCACGCCGACCTTTAAGCCGTATTATTTTTTTCATGATAAAAATTGGTCACCTAATTTTGCGACTTAACTCTGTGGTTAATTCCCAGATTGTTCAGCATCCTAAATGATTTAGCTCTATTTGAAGCTAAAAAATTAAATTAAAAAACCGCCCCAGAGGCGATTGCTGTAATATTTTCAGCAGTATATAGAAGTATGATGCTCACATTTCCATATTCTTCTCACGAAGATATTTTAGTTTTTTTTAGGTAATCTTCGGATTTAAAATAATTTATGATCATTTCAACGTTTTCTTCTTTTTGAGGGGCTAGCGGTACTGGTTTAGTTTCTTTATTAAATTCAAAGTCTTTTGGTATCATCTGAGATAAAGGTGGAAGTTTTGGCCTTCCACCTAATGTCATTCTTTCAATAAATCCCGCAAGCCACAAAATGAACTCATCTTCATTTTTAAACCTAGGCATAAGAGAAAGATCAATTTTGACTTCACACTCAGCTAATGGCTTTGAGAGGCACTCTTCAAAATTGATAAAATTATGTTTAAGTTTAAATTCAGTACCTTTAATAGCTTTACGGATTTCACTGATTAAACAATTTAAGTTCTCAACCGTATTTTCAGTATATAACTTATCATTTTTTATCTTTTTATATACTTTATCAGCAATAGCTAAGTATCTTGGCATCAGCATCTCTCCTTATAGTTATGCTTGTTAAGAGCCTGCTTATGTTCAAGTGCCTCTTTATGAAATTATGTTAAACTTAACGTTAAAAAATGAAATAAAAATATGACCTAAGGTAATCACTATAGTTTCTATGTAAGTAAAGCCTATAATACCCTTAAAAAAATTATGGTTTTGATAACTAGTCTACAATTAATAAAGATGACTAGAGATAAAATGAAATATTTAATTTCAACTTATTTTTCTTACTTGGTAAATTATTAGTTGATTAAAAATAAAACTCACCAATTGATGAGCTATATTTTTCATTTCTTAAATCAAGAACGATTTCTGTACTTCCCGTCTAGGTATTTATTCGCGACTTTGGTTGTTTCTACATATGGTAGCTCTACACATAACCAAAATCTAACTATGTTGCCATCTATAATATAGCTCTGACGGTTGTACGTTGATTTCTTACTTGTATCTATCTCACTTGCCTTAAAGAATGTCCCTTCACGGTTATTTACAACTTCACCGTCTAAATCACCACCAATACAAATGAACATTGTAAGAATTCATAAAATTATGGCGATGAGCTTAACACACAAAGTAGAAAGTCCCGCATGAATTGATACTTTGAGAAGCTTTAAATACTGTGATCTTTCTAGCAAGCTTTGTCATATTGGATAAAAGAAATATTGGTTAAGATTAATGAGTTTTATTAATCAAAAATCATTATAAAATTCGATAAAAATCTAGCATCAACTCTTCACTGAAGATTCAATTGGAATTTTATACTTAATGTTTTTCTCCTCATCAGTATAGGATAATAATCGCTCATCCCTTCTTTTCCTTAATTTTTCAATTTCAGAATCAACCTTCGCCGTAAGCAAAGATTCCTCTTCTTCTTCCTCATTAGGAATGTAGCCAATTCTTGTTTTCATACTTTGACACTCCTGTTATATCGCATTGTTAGGTCAACACAACTAAATAAACAAGTGAGTTTGTGTATTTTTTCTAAAAGATAAAACCGAATTCCATAACAACAAAAAAGCCCATCTTCCGATGAGCTTCTTATTTAATTAACATTATTAAATGCATTAGACTTTAAAGTCTGCTAATACAAAGTTTTTTACTATTTCATCAAAATTTGATTTTCTGAGAGTTAGCTTGCTATTTTTTATAGTTTTATACCAATAACTCGCTGCAACTCCCATGCTAACCAAAGCTAACAATTTCATTGCTCACCTCACTTATTGGGAAGAGTGAAACTTAAAGTATCATTCGCGTTTGTAGCGTTCCAACTTGTTTTAGGGAGGTTTCTGTATATTTTTTAAGCAATGTGTAATAAAAAAGCCCACATCTTTGTGAGCTTTTAAGCTTCAGAATGAAAATATCTTTATATTAATTCGAATCATATTAACTGTGGATTCTATAAATAACATAACAGAAAATAGTTTATTTGTAAGTTCATCCTTTCTACAAAGAATATTCCCCTTCTATTTAAGTTACTCTTTACACTTAACTTTCAAAATCGCTGCTTTTGTACTCACCGGAATAATCATTCCTGAATTGTAGGCAGTATGGTGGTTTACAATTTTGTTATTACTATCTAACTCATCAAAGCCTTTATTCTTACATACTTCTTCCGCCTTAGTGATGAGCTTTGATCGTAAAGCATCCCTTGAACCAAATGCATTGCTTTGAGCATGAAGTTGATAAATTCCAGGAGTTATCTCGGCTACGGTAGGTGGAAACATTTGCAGACAACCTGACAACATGAATGCAACTATGCCCAGAATACTTATTAATTTAATCTTTTTCATTTAACTGATCTTCAAAAATAATTAAGCAAAAATAAAGTTTAAAAATGACAATATAATTTCAATACTGTAAAAATCTTTACTCTTTCAAGTAAGCTTTATCCTCATGAGTTTTCTACTCAAGAATAACGATGAGTCTAATCCTAAAAAGACTAGACTCGATTCAAATTAAATTATCAATTTTAGAAATGAAATAATCTGAAAATTAATTCACTAAGCTTTGATTAATCAATGATTCAATTTTTTGAGAAGCAACAGAATTATAGTAAGTACATTCATTCTTTGCTTCTTCAATTGCGCTTTGGAAAGAAATTACATCCTCATAATTATTAGGTGAATCAAGTGATCTTTCATAACCTGCAACAATACTATCAATTGAAGTGTTAGGATTCTTTTGCCAATAACCTGAAGCTAATTTATTGTCTATATTCATATAAACTGAAATCGTATAATACTTTGGATCATTTGCCTCGGTATTTAAATAAGCCCACTGTACATTGCCCCATTTTCCAGTAACGGTATTACTTCCAGCTAAAGAAATATAATTTGAAAGGTTATTAACACTAACACCATTAATAAAAGCCAAGCTTTCCGTATTTGTAATTACATAATAAGGTACTGAATAACTTGTTCTTTCAACCTGAAAACATTTCGCTCCTGCTGGAAATGTATTTTTCTTGGTTAAAGCTAAAAAATCTTTAAACTGATCACCAATAAGTTTTGGATGAAAAAATACACTTGTAGGAATTTTCTCTGCAAGAAGATTCCAATATACAGCGGTTCTGTCACTTATCCTGACATTTTTTAAATCAATCCAGCGCCCTTTCTCCTCTATAACAATATTTTTTAGACCATCTTTGTTATAAGGAGTTTTTCTAAGTGTCGTTCCATCTTGCGAAGTGGATCTCAAAATATAACGTCTATAACCCAATGGATACTTCGTCTCATCTGGTCTATAAAGGCCATCTGTACTTAACATTAAGCGTCCTATATCTGGTTCTGTACCTTTATCTAACTTAGGATAATCAGCATACCAAATATTTCCATTTCTTGAATTCTTTGTAATCTCAACAAACGTTGTATCAAACTGAATAGATCCCCATTTGTAAGAAGTAGTATTATCAAATTCTGTATTAAGAATTTCATCTTTTGTTGTGGCAACAGTATCGCTACTTCCTCCACCACCACAGCCCACTATAAGAGCTGAAAGTAGAAAAAGAAAAATAGTTTTATTAAGTGTCATCAAATTTACTCTTTTTTATTGACTGGTATAAAATACTTTTAAATATAATAATTTAAAATTTTATTATATGAAATAATTAATTCTCAGCTTTAATTTATTTAATAGCAGACGTGATAATAAAAAACTATTAACGGCCCATTCCCCCAAAAAACCTCTCCACCACCATATCCCTCTCTTCCAAACTATTTGAGCTTAAAATCTGGAACATCAAGCCATCAATTAGGTTTAAAACCAAATTAGCATCAGGCTTTAATACATGGGTTTCTAAACTAAAAATGAGGTCAAAAATCTCATGAAGTAGCCACCTTCTATACTCAACCGCCATACGGTAAGCGCTCGCATACATATGTTTAATTTCAAAAAAGGCTTTAAGCAAAAGATAATACAGGCTATTAAAGTTAACGTGTAAGTTAATAATTTCTTTGAGTTTGTCCTTTGAAGTGCGGTAACGACTTGAGTAAATAATGGCAAGTACTTCTTCTTTCAGCAGGCTTTTTTGAAAAGCAATGCACATTTCAATTAACCGTTCTTTTGAGTGAAAGTAATTATAAAAAGTCGCCTTGGTTATTTTGGCTTCTTTAATAATTAGGTCTACACCCGTCGTATGAAAACCATAAGTAACAAATAGACGTATGGCAGTATGAATAACCTGTAATTTCTTGGAAGAATTTTTTAAATTGTGCATAGTTTTACCGTTATAAATTCTTGTTGTTTCTAAAAGAGATTAAAAAGCCTGTGCCTTTTCTGGGAGAAAAAAAGGCACAGCAAAGCCCTAAAGACTGTGCTTGGCACATCTCAAGTTTTATTGTTGCTAAGTTTTTAATCGAAATGATTTAAAGCCTGAAAAGCCTATAGGCGATCAAACTGCTTTAAAGTGCTTTAAGTTGTGTCGAGATAGTTTTTGACAGTGACTGCCAATAATTTATGAATGTACATAGCCAACTCCTTCTTTTGGGAGTTCTGCCAAAGCATTATAAATTATGGTGGCAGAACGGAAGCAGGTTGACGGACTGGGTAAGACTCCAGCACACCCGAAGGTGTCCCACTCCCGTCCTACCGCTACGGGAGGGAACGGGGTGTGCACATATGAGTATCCCTCAGAAGGAATGGCTCTGATGTGGTCTTACAAACTCGGTCCGTCAAAACCGACTGGCAATGTAGGCCAGCCCGCAAATGGTAATCTTCAATATTTGAGCTGTCAATGTGAAATTGGCTAGAAATTATTTAATTAAATTATTGTTTTTCATTTAATTACATAATTAAGGAAAATCTTAAGTGTAAATTATACTAATTTATAGATTTATACTAATTGTGAAACAAAATCGTTCTATAGCCGTAAAGGAAACGGCTATAGATAATATTAAACATTAACTTTCCTCTCATTTTCATGACTTGATTTTAGAGTTGCGAACTTTGTTCAGAAATATCCATATTCACCATCATATTTTTTAAAATTTTCTTAAAAATTACGTGGTCACTTTCACTAAGACTCGCCTGAAATTGTTGATCAAATTCAGTTACCATTTTCCATACTTGCTCAAATGTCTCTTGGGATTGGGACGTCACTCTTAAATATAAAGCACGTTTATCATCAGGCGCGGGAAAACGCTCGACCCAACCACGTTGAACAAGCTGATTTATTGTTCGTCCTAACGCTGTTCTATCCGTTTGCGAATGGGCAATTAACTCACCCATCGGAACATCGCCTTTAAAACTGTACAAAATACGTAGAGCACGCCACTCATGTAAAGTAATACCCTTCTGATTTAATAACGTACTCAAACGTTTCTCACGATAACGCACAATTTCTGTCATTAAATATAATGAGTCTTGGGGTAAACCAAGCCCTTGACTCATTTTTTGTTTAACGTTCGCGTCAGTAGCCATAACTCTCCCAATGCTCTACAACTTTATCTTTGATATGTTGAGGATATGAATATTTAAAAGAAGCTGTCTCGGCTCTGATTTGTCCCTTGAATTGTTCAGGGAAAAGACAATTAATTACTGCTTTGCCGCCACATCCCTTCTTTTTATCTTCCGCCGATAGATAAGGAACCATCGGAAATTCTCTCACATTAGGGAAAATAAAATGATCATTTTTAGGATGAGATCGAGTAGCAAGTGCCCAAACTACCTCATTAATATTGGTAATATCAATATCATTACTTACAAGTATTAATTTAGGAATTAAATATCCCGGATGTGAATTAAAAACCACATTAGCAATAAGTTCTACAAAATCGGTAGCGTTTGTTTCCATTAAAGCCAATTTAGCAGTATCTATTGAAATTACAGCCCAACATGTCGCTGCCTCATATGAGCACCATACGAAATCGACTGGTAAGCCTGCCTTCTGAGTGATTTCCAGCAGTTGTGCAGAGATCATTGTCCCCCAAATTGTATGATTTTCTTCAGGTGGTGTTCCAGCCACGCAAATGGGTAATATCGGATTATTACGGAAAGTAACGGCTTTAACATGAAAGATAGGTTGTTCATTTCCTTGATGGTGCTGGTAGCCATGATATTCCCCCATTGGCCCTTCTAATGCTTTTTCTGTAAGGCTTATTTCTCCTTCTAAAATGATTTCTGCATGAGCAGGCACCCAAAGATTATTGGTCTCTGTTTTAATTAAAGGAATGCTTTTACCTAGCAAAGCACCAATATAGTCCGGCTCACTTACTCCAGCTGGTAAAGGCATTCCAGCGACAGCGACCGCAGCCGGTGGTGCACCTAAAACCATTGCCCACGGCGTTGGCTTACCTTGTTGCCGCCACATTTCACGGACGATTCCAATATGCTGAGTTGAAATTGCAGGGCCCGTTAAGCGGTTTCGGTCAACTAACATTAAGCGTCCAATGCCCCAACTGTTCCACTTTCCATCTGGTGATTGGACAACATGAAAACCATAGGTCCCAAAATATCTTCCGCCATCTTTTTCATGCAATAAAGGAACTGGAAACTGTTCTAGGTCAACCTCATCACCCAACCAAATATTTTCTTTAACTGGTCCAGTCGTACAATATTCAGGCTCTACAGGATCGGCTTTCACTGCGGCACGAATTTTATTAACAATATCTTTAGGAGTGCTATCCGAAGGTAAGCCAAAGTGTAAAGCAAGACGGGAGTATTCTTTACCGGGTGTTGCAACCATGCCGGCTGGCGCACCTAAAATCTTTGCTCCTGCCATTCCTTCATGAATATTACAAAATAACGGAGCTGGTAATTTTTCTTCATACACTCGACGAGTAATAGCAGCAACTTCTAAATGTGCAGATACTTCTTGGTGAATTTCAACAAGATCTTTGCGTAGGGCTAATTCTTCTAAAAATTTTCGAAAATCTAATGCTGCTTCAAGTAAGTTCATGATTCAATTCCTTTTTCAATATTTTGTTTTTTATCTAACCCTTCCCAACGTTTTAATGAAGGATCATCAATATCAAACATATCTAATATTCTGCCCACGCCCTGATTAATGACATCGTCTAAGGTATAAGGCTGATGATAAAAAGCTGGCATTGCAGGAAAAATAATTGCTCCCGCCTTTGCAACAGTCAGCATATTTTCAAGATGAATGATACTAAGCGGAGTTTCACGAACCATAAGTACGAGCTTACGACGCTCTTTTAAAGCGACATCTGCTGTTCTTGTAATTAAGTTCTCAGCATAACCACTACTAATTCCTGCTAAAGTTTTCATACTACAAGGGGCTATCACGACCCCATCATAACGGTAAGATCCACTCGCTATTGGAGCCGACTGATCTGCATCTGAATAAATATAAGTTGCTAACTTTTGCAGATCTTTTAATGAATAATCTGTTTCTTGTTTTATTGTTACTTTTGCCCATTTACTCATCACTAAATGAGTTTCGATATTTAATTCAGCTAACTTTTCTAAAAGCCTAATACCGTAAACGACTCCAGTGGCGCCTGTAATACAAATTACTATACGTTTCATAAACCACCAAAATATATGCATGTGCACACATATTAATACAGCGAAGCTCCATGTCAATTTATTTATGTGCATGCGCACACAAATAAATACTGAATTTATATTTATCAATATGATATCTATTTATTAAATAAAATTTAGAGTCACAGAAATATGAGATCTAATAAGTTGACTGATGTAATAAAGGGTAAAAGATATCGCGTAGATAGCTTTTACCCTACATTCTTTATTAGATTAAGCGCTTTAAAAGCTTAATCATATTAAGCAACAGAGGCTGGAATCTGTTGGGTAATACAATGAATATTCCCCCCGCCTAATAAAATTTCACGGGCCTCAACGCCTGTAATTAAATAGTCTGGGTACATCTGTTGCAATATTGCTTTTGCTTGATCGTCTGTACGCTCATCTAGTAATGGAAAAATAATCTGTTTATTACTAATGAGATAATTTACATATGAACCCGCTAGACGATTACCTTCGATTCGTTCAATTGCATTTCCTTTTTCAACATCAATCGTTTCATCTTCACTCGCATATAGTGGGCCTGGGGCTGGTAGTTTCCAAACTTTTAACTGACGCCCTAAAGCATCACGACTATTTTCTAATACTTTTAAGGCAGCAAGAGAACGCGGATACTGTGGATCATTAACATCATCTGTCCAATGTAAAGCAACCTCACCAGGACGTACAAAACAGCACATGTTATCTACATGTCCATCTGTTTCATCGTTATATACCCCAAGCGGCAACCAAATAAATGTTGAAACGCCTAAACATTCTTTTAAAACGTTTTCAATTTCAGCTTGAGTTAGGTGTGAATTTCTATTTTCATTTAACAAGCATTCTGCAGTGGTGAGTAATGTTCCCTCACCATCCACATGAATTGCACCACCTTCTAAAATAAGAGGGGTTGAATAAGTCTTAATATCATGAAACTTTGAAACTTTTTTGGCAATAAGCTGGTCTTGGTCCCACGGGAAATATAAACCGCCCTTTTCCCCTCCCCATGCATTAAATACCCAGTCAATTCCGATTCGTTCACCCTTACTATTTTTCACAATACTTGGGCCTGTATCTCTCATCCAAGCATCATCACTTTCCATTTCTACTAAAGTAATATTTTCAGGCATAACTTGTTGAGCATTAGTCATTTCCGCTTTGGGTACAGCCATAAATACTGGAGTTGTTTGGGAAATCGCTGCGGCGACCTGTGCAAACGCCTGTTGAGCAGGTCGACCATTCGCACGCCAATTGTCTGTACGATAAGGCCAAATCATCCAGACTGCCTCTTGAGGTGCCCATTCACCCGGCATAACAAAACCTTCTTGCTTAGGTGATTTTATAGTGTGTTCCATATGACTATCTCTATTTACAACTACTTCTAAAAGACTCATGTTTAAATGTTTCCCTAATTCATTTATTTTTTACGTTGAGTATTACTTTCCTAATTCTTGAGTCGCTATATTTAGCGAGGCAGGCTGTTTTTTAATTTTCCTGTACAGCAATAACAAACCTCCTGATAGAAGCCATATACCACCAAATACAAGAGCTGATTTTTCTAGGTGTATCCATAAACCTAAAAGGACTACTCCAGAAGCCAGTGGTAAAAGTAAATTAAGAAAAATATTTTTAAAGCCATTACGCTGTTTAAGAATGACGTAAAATTTCATAAATACAGAGAAATTCACCATTGTAAAAGCGATCAAAGCTCCAAAACTGACAAGGCTAACCACCATTGCTAAATCAACAAAAATAGCGAGTAATGAAATTAAGCCTACGAAAAAGATAGAGTAGAGAGGCGTTCCTAATTTGGAGTTTACTGAACCAAATATTTTTTTATGAAAGACACCGTCACGCCCCATGATATATAGCAATCGTGACGCACTTGCATGGGACGCTAGACCAGAAGCAAAGGCATTCATAATCTGAACTGTTAACAAAATAGATTGAAATAATGCGCCACCTACATAGAGTGCAATTTCTGGCAATGCTTCATTAGGATTTTTAAACTGATCAAGTGATGGAAAAGATAACTGTACAAACCACGATACGGTGATAAAGATTGCCCCACCCAACAATGTGGTTAGCATAATTGCTTTGGGTATCGTGTTCGTAGGATCTTGGCTTTCATGTGCGAGTGTAGAAACAGCATCAAAGCCTAAATAAGAAAAACATACTAAAGATATGCCCGTGAGTAAGGTTAAGTATTCTGTATTTCCATTTAAAAGGGGGCGCATGGTTAATAAATTGCTATAACCTTGTGAATTACCTATGCCCGTCACCACAAGAATAATAAATATCATCATCATCGCTATCGTGGCAGTAATCAGTATTGAACTAAAGTTCGCCAAAATATTGATATGAAAGCTATTTATTAGGGTAATTATACTCACCATAATGATGACCCAAACGGTATATGAAACGTCTGGCATTAAGGCATGTAAATAAAAAGAGGCTAATAAAACATTTACCAGTGGTATGAGTAAATAATCAATTAATGAACACCATCCCACAAAAAAGCCTGCCGTTTTACCACAAGTTTCTGTGGTATAGGTATAGGCAGAACCTGATTTTGGCGACTGTTTGCTAAATCGAGCATAGCTAAAAGCTGTCAGCAACATAGCAAATAGCGCCAATACATAGGCTAGTGGTACTCGACCTTGTGTGACCTGAGAGATAATTCCAAAAGTATCAAATACGGTAGCTGGCGCCATATAAGCGACCCCAATGACAACAACTTGCCATAAGGTCAGCCCTTTGCGATTTTTTTCGCCTTCCATGCTTATTTCTCCTGCATCTATGCAAGCACTTTTTTCAGTGCGTCAATTCCTTAACTCAATAGAGCCTAGATTGAAAAATGACGTCCCTTTCTTATTTCAATAGTTATGTAAGAGCTATTAGATAGTGATTACATTTTCTTCAAGATAACTTCGTATACCTGACTCACCGAGCTCACGGCCAAGACCGCTTTTTTTAAAGCCACCCCATAAGGAACCAGGTTGAATCATCTGGAATGAATTAATCCAGATATGTCCCGAACGAAGCCTTTTCGCGATTTGTTTACCTTGTAAAACTGAACCCGTCATAATTGTTGCAGCGAGACCAAACTCAGAATCATTTGCTAAAGCAATTGCTTCCTCTTCATTTTTAAATGTTCGGCAGCATAAAACCGGGCCAAAAATTTCCTCTCTCCAGAGTCGACTTGTGGTAGGAACATCAACAAAAACATGGGGTTTTATAAAGAAGCCCTGTTCTGGTAGTGAAATTTTTGTTAAATCAACAAGCGAATTTAATTGTTCTTGTTGGGCAATCTCTAAATATTCATGAACTTTATTAAATTGTTTTTTTGTCGTAATAGGACCAATAGTAAAGTCATCTACCTGCTCTTGACCGATAATGATTGACTCAACTGACTTTTTTAGTTTTTCATAGAAAGATTCAGCTATAGATTCATGTACTAATAACCGTGACGTTGCTGAGCACATTTGTCCGCAGTTATAAAACATTCCAGAAACTGCCTTCTCTACAGCATCATCCAAATCTGCATCAGCCATAATTAAAATCGGAGATTTCCCGCCTAACTCTAAAGTCACTCGCTTCACAGAGTTAGCAGCTTCTTGCATGACTTGTATGCCAATTTCAGTACTGCCTGTAAATGAGACTTTTTGCACGTCTTTATGAGCCACTAAATGCTGAGCAGCAACGGCGTCTCCTAATATCAAATTAAATACTCCTGCTGGAAAATTAATTTGATCAAGCAGCTTCGTAAATTCAACTTCAGGAAGAGGTACAAGTTCAGACGGCTTAAAAACGATACAGCAACCCGCTGCAAGTGCGGGTGCGATTTTCCATGCACTCGTGATTAAAGGAAAATTCCAAGGCGTAATAAGTGCAACCACGCCGACAGGGCTTTGATGGTGTGTTAATTCCACTCCATCTTCACAATCTGTAATTTTGCTAAAAGCAAATTTTTTAACCAGATCGGCATAGTAGCGATAGCATTTAATACTATTATCGACATCAACTTTAGCTTGATTACGTGATTTACCATTATTCGCATGAGAAAGTTCGATTAAAACTTCTCTTGAAGATTCAAGTACATCTGCAATTTTATTTAACCAGCTGGCTCTTTCGTCGGGTTCAGTATTGCTCCACGAAGTGAGCGCCTGATGCGCAGCCATTACTGCGGCATCTACATCTTCTACAGAAGCTGTAATATAAGAGTCCAGTACCTCTTCAGTACGCGGATTAATAATTACAACTTGTGATTTACCAGTAGTGGATTTCCATTTTCCATTAATATAATTATTCATTTAATGATCGCCTTTTCTTAACTACTTTGACTTATTTTCATAGGGCCTTAATTACTTTTATGCAGGTCTGATCAACCCGGCCAAATAAGACCAGGTTGATGTTAAAAGTAATAGGAATGTGAACTCTAAAATTTAGAGATGGCCTTCAGCCTTAAGCTCCTGAATCGTGTTCAGAATTGCTTGTCTTAAAGTCGTTACAGCAAAATCGACATTTTCTTTAGTTAGAATTAAAGGTGGAGATAAAACATTCATATGTCCAACTGGTCGTACAATAAGACCAAGTTTTTGACAGTGGTTAGCAATACGCTTACCCACTCCTACAGCGCCATCAAAAAGCTCTTTCGTTTCTTTATTACGTAGGTTTTCAATACACATCATGAATTTTTTGCCGCGTACTTCGCCTACTATTTCTAAATCAGAAAGAGTTTTTAATTGTTCTTCAAAATAAACGCCCATTTCTTGTACATGCGCACAAATATTTTCTTTTTCAATGATTTCAATATTTTTTAGTGCAGCTACACAGCTAACAGGATGTCCAGAATAAGTAAATCCATGCGTTAATAAACCGCCGTTATGATGTGGTTTACTAATAGCTTCATAAATTTCGTCTGAAATAATTGTTGCACCTAAAGGTAAATATCCTGAAGACAACCCCTTAGCACAAGTAATAATGTCGGGCACAATGCCAAAGACCGCTTCAGATGCGAACATATGTCCTAATCGGCCAAAGGCTGTTACGACTTCATCAGAAACGTATAAAACATTGTATTTCTTACAAACTGCTAGCGTTTTAGCATGATATCCTTCTGGTGGAACAATGACACCGCCGGCTCCCATAATTGGTTCAGCAAAGAAAGCCGCAACATTATCTGGACCAAGCTTCAAGATCGTATCTTCTAGTTCTTGAACTTTCTCATTACAGAAATCTTCCATTGATTGAGAAGCTGGCTTACGGTAAGGATTTGGGCAAGAAATATGGTGAACTAACTCATTGTGAATCTCAAAACCAATATGATCGGCTTCAATTCCGGTTAGTGTCATACTGATATAGGTACTACCATGGTATGCATCTTTACGTGATATGAGTTTTTTCTTACTCGGTTTACCAATTTGATGAAAATAATGATGAATTAAACGTACAGCTGTATCGTTTGCTACAGAACCACCACAGCCAAAAAATACATGATTTAGATTTCCTGGAGCGAGCTCTGCCAATTTAGCTGCCAATCTTGCTGCAGGTGCAGTTGTTTGATGGCCAAAAGGTGAAAAATAAGGTAATTGCATGATCTGTTCTGCAACCGCCTCTGCAATTTCTTTACGCCCATATCCAACATTCACGCACCATAGACCACCAATGCCATCTAAATATTTATTACCTTGGGCATCGTAAACATATACATTTTCGCCTTTAGACATGATCAACGACCCTTCGTCTTTAAAAGTCGTAAAATCTGTCCAAGGGTGAATCACATGATCTTTATCTTTTTGCCAAATATCTTGAATTTCAGCGTTTACAGCAATTTTAGAGTTCATACTATTTCCATCCTCATTTATTACAATACTCCGCTCCGGAAGCTTGTATTTTTTTCAGTTAATTAATTTTTAAACGGCTAATGAATGTTGTTTAATATTTTTTTGCGCTTGCATAGCGTCATAATTCAAAATTGCATTGAGTAAAACATCGGCACCTTGTGCGGCGTCTTGTAAATAAATATCTTCAGCTTCGTTATGACTTAATCCGTTAATACAAGGGATAAAAATCATGGTAGTTGGACAATGCGTAGCAAGATTAATAGCGTCGTGCCCTGCACCACTTACGATTTGTTGATTTGAATAACCCAATTTATCAACGGCTGTTTGTACTGTTTCAACACAAGCTTCATCGAAATAAGTAGCTGGACTTAACCAATGCTGAGAAATCGATATTTCTAAAGATTTTTCTGATGCTATTAATTGCAAAGTTTTTCGAACTTCAGTTTCCATTTCTGCTAATAAAGCATCGTTAGGATGACGTAAATCAATTGTCCAATTTATTTCGGCAGGAATAGTATTGCGTGAAGAATTTTCTACTTGTAATTCACCAAAAGTAATTAAACCTTCAGGAAATTTTTCTAAAATGAGTTGTTCAAGTGTAGCGATCATAGTTGCAACACCGACCATCGTATCTTTACGAACATTCATAGGTGTAGTGCCCGCATGAGCCGCTTTACCTTTGGTTTGAATATCTAACCAAAGAATTGCTTGCCCACCCGTGACAACTCCAATAGCAACTTGGTTTGTCTCTAATACAGGACCTTGTTCTATATGCACTTCATAGTAGCCTTGAAACGGGCGTGCTAAAGATAACTCTCCGAGCTGACCAGTACGCACTAATTCAGAATAGACTGAAATATCCTGCTTATCTTTATTTTCATACGCTACTTGCTTTGCCAAAGTGCCTGTAAATACAGCAGACCCCATCATCGCTGGAGTAAATCGTGCACCCTCTTCATTCATCCATACGATGAGTTCTAAGGGATGGTAAGTTGTTACATTCTCTTCAGCTAAACGCTGTAACACTTCCATTCCAGCCAATACACCATAGATCCCAT
Source organism: Acinetobacter pittii ANC 4050 (assembly GCF_000399685.1). Classification (GTDB taxonomy): domain Bacteria; phylum Pseudomonadota; class Gammaproteobacteria; order Pseudomonadales; family Moraxellaceae; genus Acinetobacter; species Acinetobacter pittii_E. Next base: position 911,570 of record NZ_KB976987.1, on the reverse strand, counting down.
CAAAACGACCACCTTTAGGTTGAGTATCTAAATGGCTTCCCATAACGATAGGTAAGGCTGTTTCATTACGGCCTGAACGACGCAAAATTAAGTTACCAATCTCATCATAATGACAAGAAAGATTAATTTTTTTTGCCCATTCTATTAATAGTGCTCGACCAGCGACATCCTCATCTGTAAGAGCTAACCGTGTATTACCACCTTTATCAGTTGCGCCAATCTTTGCCATTTCCATTAACATTTGCCACAACCGCTCTGCATTTACTTTCTTCATCTTTTTAACTTCCATTTATAAATATATTTTTTGTGCAGCTTTTATACACTCTAATTTGATAAATTTCTTTATTAAAAACGAGTGCCAATTTTAAAACTTTCAAAGGTGCCAATTTAAAATTAACTAAAATAAAAATACAACCTAAAAATCAAATCAACAAAAAGTAAAATATAAAAATATCAATTATTAAAACCACACAATAGACAAATTTAAATATGTGCGCCATTCAACATTTTTTGTTTTGCCTGTAAAACTTCAACCTTTTGTAATTATATTTCTTTTATTAAAAACTCAATAAACTCAGCAATTAAAATAATTAGATAAATTTAATTAAACCAAATTTATTGAGTTAATCCAACATATTTATAATTATTAATATTTTTAAAAGTTTTTCGTTAAGCTAAAAACAAGAGTTGGATCAGCTTCTGGTAGTTCTTTATTAACATTCGATGAGGCATAATATAAATCAAAAATAAGCCCCTGAAAGGTTAAATTTCCTCCTAATTTATAATCATAGAAACCATCTTTACGATCTGTCCCCCAAAGTAAATCATAGGCAGTTTTGCTAGAAAATTGGTTATAAGCCAACTGTGCAACAATATTCCAATAATTATTAATAGGATAGATGTAACCAAGTTCATAGCGCAACATTGTCCCAGTTTGCATTGAATACTCTGGTGAATAGTAAATAGAAAAATTTAGTTCATCATTACTTTTCAAAATTTGGTTATTTATGATGCTAAATGAATACTCTTCAAAGTTAATATTCGGTAACGACTTATCCGCTCCGGGATAGTTTACGTCTAGATACTGAATATTTATTTTCGAATAATCATTTAATAAATAATTGTAGCCAATATAATAATCAAGCTCTAGAGAACTACCAATTTCTAAATCTATATTTGAGGCAAAAGCTTGTGCATACAAACCACTCTCATGATCTAACCTTAATATTCCTTGTAGAGCAGGATTTCCTTTAGTCTGTGACACTCCTCTCCAATAATAGTCTGTTAAAAAAGTAAGTGACCCACTTATTAAAAATGGATTAGTTGCTGAGTCATCTTTATTTATTTCTGCATGCACAGGCATTGCTGCAGAATAAATTATTAATGCAGCCATTAACAACTTATTTAATTTCATATATTAACCTATCATTCCATGATCTTATCTTGTATTTTTTATAAATAGAAATTAACTTGTCTAAAATACAAGACCTATTTATTTATGTGTTTTTATATAATTAGATAAATAAAAAAACCTTTCGGCTTTTTTATTTATCTCTTTGTGTTATTGGTGATTAATTTTCTGGTCGTATACTTTCTTTCCAGAGAACCATGTTTGGATAACTTTCCAATCTTTAATATTTTTGTTTAATGGAGTCCGCATGGTATCTTGCAAAATAATAAAATCTGCCCATTTTCCGACACTTATACTTCCAATTTCATTACCCCAGCCCGCTACATTTGCTGGTGCCTGAGTATAGGCATATAAAGCTTCATCTAAATTTAGGGCATTATCGCTATAGCGTGTTTTACCCTTGTATTCCCTAAATACAGCATCACTTAACTGAAGCATTGGATTCTCTGGTGCAGTAGGCCAATCACTGCCTAAAACCAACGTAGCGCCACTACTCAATAAAGATTGCCAAGCATAACTATAAGGTAATCGTTTTTCCCCTAAACGTGACTCTTGGTAATTACCAGAGATCGCATGGTCAGGCTGCATCGAAGCAACCACACCTATTTGTGCAAAACGAGGCATGGCCTCTTTACTCATAACCTCGATATGTTCAATACGATTTAATAGCTTTTTATGACTAGGACTATTCTCAATAGCGTTAAGGGCCATATCTACACTTCTATCACCAATTGCATGAATGGCGACAGGAAAGCCTACATCATTTGCTTTTTTTACTAAGCTATTAAGCTGAGCTTGGTTAGCTACTGGTTCTACATTAAAGTTATGTCGATCTGCATAAGGAGCATTTAAAGCTGCCGTATAATTCAACAAAGTTCCATCAACAAAATATTTAATGTAGCCAAATCGGAATTGTGGTCCCTGATGCCATTGTTGCTCTTTTTGTTGAAAACGTTGGTTTAGCGTATTGCGCTGATTTGAATAAGCTTGGAATTGAGCTTCAGTCGCTAGCCCTTCTCTTGTTTCAGCCATAAGACCGAAATTTACTCTGATTGGCAATGGTTGATTAGAGTTTAAAATAGAAGGATAAACGTCTGACAGTTCGTTCCACATATCATGAACAGAGGTAATTCCTAAACTATTGAAATGAGCTACCACTTTCTTTAATGTGGCTAGCGCAGCTTCACCTGAAGGTAAAGCTTTAATATATTTTGGATTATTTAAAATTAATTGAGTCGCTGCTGTTTCTTTAAAAATTCCTGTTAATTTTCCTGTTTTAGGATCTTTAATAATTTCTCCACCTTGTGGAACTGGCGTATTTTCATCAATACCCAATAATTGTAGAGTTTTACTATTTACCCAGACAGTATGGAAATCAATATCTTGTAGAACAACGGGACGATCTGGAATGATTGCATCAAGTTCCTGTTTTGTCGGCATAGCTGAATCTTTTAAAATACTGGTATCCCATCGACCACCAGTTAACCATGCTCCTTTAGGCAACTCTTTGTCTCGTTTAGCAATTAATTTGAACCATTGCTGACGATCAGTAATTCCATATAAATCTACGCCTTCCCATAGTTCTAAACCACCTAATAAATGAGTATGAGCATCTGTTAGACCAGGCAATATAGTCTTACCTTTTGCATCAACCACTTGGGTCTCTTTGCTGGCCATATTCTTTATGAACGTATTATTTCCTACAGCAAAAAACTTACCATCCTTGATTGCAAATGCTTGTGCTTTAGGTTGGGCTGGATTCGAAGTACGAATATCCGCATTTAAGACAATCATATCTGCTTGTTGAGACTGTGCGAATGTTTCTACTGATACTATTGAGATTGCTAGATATAAAGCCGTTTTCAATACTGTTTTCATAATATCCTTCTTGTTTAGTTGTATTAAGTTTAAGCGGCTTCCCAGCCGTAATAAGATATACAATGGATATATCTTTAGGCTTCAATGTGTACTTTTTAAACTGAATAAACGAGGGCCATTTCTTGATCAATCGAAGGAGCCAATTTTTATACTTTTTATAAATATATTATACAATTTCAATAGATTATTAGACTTAAATCCACTTTAACTCTCATCGCTAAAGCACTTAATGAATGGAGAAATAAGTATATTTCTTAGTAAAAATATCTTCTGATTAATACCCATGTTTCTTTTTACCTTCACAAAATCTTTCTTGTGCTTTAACTATTTTTATGTATGATTGAGTAATCACTCAATTAATATGTTTATATATGGCTCGTCCCCGTAGTGAAGATAAACGTAATGCAATTTTAAGCGCTGCTATTGAAATATTAGCTGAGCTTGGCGAACGTGCGTCTACCTCGAAAATTGCTAAAGTTGCTGGCGTGGCAGAAGGAACTTTATTTACCTATTTTAGTAATAAAGAAGAATTGCTTAACCAATTATATCTTTCACTAAAGGCCGAACTGCGTCAGGTCATGATGCTTGGTTATCCTGCTGACTCCGACCTACAAACACAAATGTCGCATATCTGGCAAAGCTATTTGGACTGGAGTCTAGAAGCTCCCCTGAAACGAAAAGTCATGGCACAGCTTTCCACATCAGAACAAATTACCGAGCAAAGCAAACAAATTGGTATGCAAACCTTTTGTGACCTCACTCAAAACATTCAAGAATGTATTAACGATGGCAAATTAAGAGATTATCCACCGTTATTTATTGCTTCAATTTTAGGTGCGCTTGCCGAAGTTACACTCAACTTTATTGCCCAAGACCCTTCTCAAGCCAAGCGTTATCGCAAATCTGGTTTTGAAGCGTTTTGGCATGCAGTTTCAATATAGATAAAAGAATAAGGATGCACGGCGTCCTTATTTTTAATCCAATTAATGAGTGAGTAAATACTCATTTAACTAAATTAAAATAAGCACTTAGCCCAAGTTCTTATTGGTACATATAGGTTTGTTCCTATAAGGAAAAACAAGATGACGATTTCAAACACAACAGATTTGTCCTCTCCTTTAATGCCATCTCAGCAGCATAATGGCAAATTTAAAAATACACGTCCGAACCAACACAAGCCTTCTTTTGGCAAAACACTCCAGCTCATGTGGAAGTTTCTGTTTAATAAACCGAAGTACACTGTACCTAACCGAGATATTCCTGTTTTAAGTTTGTCAAAAGCACAACTTTTAAGTGCACCTGACCGCTCTCTATTTCGTTTGGGACATTCAACGATTTTGTTAAAACTACAAAATGAGTTTTGGTTAACTGACCCTGTTTTTTCGAAGCGTGCTTCACCTTTTCAGTGGATTGGCCCAAAACGTTTTCATCAACCACCGATTAACATTGCTGACTTACCACCTATTAAAGGCGTGATTTTATCGCATAACCACTACGACCATCTGGACTACCACGCAGTGATGCAACTTAATGATAAAGTCGAGCATTTCTTAACTCCACTTGGCGTGGGTGATACGCTCATTAAATGGGGAATTCCAGCAGAAAAAGTTCAGCAACTCGACTGGTGGGACACCACACATATAGATGGACTTGAACTGGTTGCTACCCCTGCCCATCATTTTTCAGGCCGCGGTATGGGCGATAGCAATGCAACACTTTGGGCCTCGTGGGTGATTATCGATAATGACTTACGTGTATTTTTTAGCGGTGACACGGGATATTTTGATGGGTTTAAAGAGATTGGACATCGCTATGGTCCCTTCGATCTCACCATGTTAGAAACAGGTGCTTATGACCCTGAATGGCCAGATGTTCATATGCAACCCGAGCAAACGCTGCAAGCACATATCGATTTAAAAGGACGTCATTTGTTGCCTATACACAATGGTACTTTTGACTTGGCACTTCATGCTTGGGACGACCCGTTTGAACGTATAGTGGCTTTGGCTCAACAAAACGAGTTAGCGATTAGTACACCTCAAATGGGTGAACTCTTAAACTTAAACGAGCCAAATGTTGAAAATTATTGGTGGCGTTCGTAAGTTTTTTCAATATTTTTTAAATTATTTATAGCCCCTAATTTTACTTTAAAGGTATTTAAATTCAGATATATATCGCCTATTTACCCTCTCTTTAATAATTCCAAATAAAACTAGGACTAATTTTGTCTTAGTTTTATTATTGACTTAAAACACAGACTGCTTTAGTCTGTGTTTATAGTTGATCAATTATGAAATTAAATGGCTTATATCACTAGTAGCGTCGAGTATGCGATTCACTGTCTTCTTTTTCTTGTGAACAATGAAGATAAACCTTTGAGTAGTAAGGATCTTGCCGAATTACAAGGAGTTTCTCCAAGTTTTATGGCCAAGATTTTTCCTAAACTTGAAAAGGCTGGACTTGTTGTAGCACAAGAAGGTGTTCGCGGCGGATATTTACTGGCTCGCTCTGAGCACGAAATTAGTTTTTTAGATATCGTGAATGCAATTGAGGGTGAAAAACCGCTTTTTGAGTGTCAAGAAGTCCGTGGAAAATGTGCAGTCTTTAACAATGCCCCACCAGATTGGGCAACCAGTGGTGTGTGCGCAGTGCATGCAGTCATGCTACAGGCTGAAAAAGCCATGCGAGACGCTTTAGGTGCTCATACACTTGGCGATATTGCAGACCGTTTTGGCCGTTATGCACCCGACGTATTTTTTAGTGATGTAAATGGTTGGATCAGTGAACGCATTGAAGGAAGAACAGCAAAAATGCGAAAAAGTAAAATATCACGGGATACGCCCGACTAATAAGCTGATAGGGCTCCGCGCCCTAAAGTAAACTCCCCCTAATCCTTTTTAAACGCCTTCTCAGATTTTTTCGGAAAATCAGAGAATGGATTCGCTCACCCTAAATTTTGTGATGAGCTGGAATGTGTTGTCCGAAAACTTATCAAAAGGATAATCAAATGAGTAAACGTATTATTATTGCAGGTTCTGGCTTTGCTGGTTTATGGGCTGCACTTGCTGCACAACGGGCAATTCACTTAGCTTCGCAAGAACAAAACATTGAAGTGGTAATGGTTTCCCCTAGTCCAAATGTGGATATTCGTCCTCGTCTTTATGAAGCTGTACTTGAAAATATGTACCCTGATATTTCAGAACTATTAAGCGTAGTTGATGTTAAATATGTAGCTGGCTGGGTAAATGAAATTGATGCTGCTGCCCAAAATCTTGTGATTACCACAACTCAGGGCGATAAACAGACTTTAAGCTATGACCGTTTTATTCTGGCCACTGGAAGCACCACGTTTATGCCACCAATACCAGGTCTTACCGAGTATGGATTTAGCGTAAGCACATTAGAAGATGCGGAAAAATTAGACCAGCATCTTAAAAACTTAGCCCATAAACCTGCAAATGCAGCTCGTAATACTGTAGTTGTTGCTGGTGGCGGCCTGACTGGGCTTGAAACAGTGACTGAAATGCCAGAACGTCTGCGTAATATTTTAGGTGAAACTGATATTCGTGTGGTTTTAGTCGATTCATCTACAGAAATTGGTGCAGCATTGGGTGATGAAGCTGCGGCTATCATTCGTGAAGCTCTCGACGAACTCGGTGTGGAAGGTAAAGCTGGGCTACGCGTTACTGCACTTGATGCTTCTGGTGTAACCCTTTCTAACGGCGAAAGAATTGAAGCAAAGACGGTTATTTGGACTGCAGGCATGCGAGCGAACTCGCTTACCTCTCAAATTGCAGGTGAAAAAGATAATTTAGGCCGTATTTTAGGGAATGCTTATTTACATGCACCTGAGGCAAAAAATATTTTTGTGACGGGTGATACGGTAAAAGTTCCAACCGACGATTTAGGTAATTTTAACGTGATGTCATGTCAGCATGCGATGAGCCTAGGCCGTGTAGCTGGTTACAATGCTGCCGCAGAATTGGTTGATTTACCATTACATGCCTATAGCCAACCAAAGTATGTGACTTGTGTTGACTTAGGCCCATGGGGCGCACTTTATACTGAAGGATGGGATCGAAAAGTTCAGTTTGTACGTGAAGAGGCGAAAAAAATTAAACAAGAAATTAATACGGTCTGGATTTATCCGCCAGTTGCAGATCGCGAAGCAATTTTTGCAATCGCAAACCCTGATTTTGTGATTGTTCCTTAATATTAGTTTTCTACAACAACTACTTATTTAGATACCCTAAAAGCAAAGCCGTTGCTGGTTTTGCTTTTAGGTTTTTTTGAGTCATTAAATTATGACTTTTCTAACTCTTCTATTATCGCTAAAGCTGTTTTTTTAGCAGAAAACGGGTTTTGTCCTGTAATTAAATTGCCGTCTTGAACCACATGCGGTGCAAATGGAACAAAGGCCTTATCATAATGTGCACCATATTCTTTAGCCAACTCTTCAGCATTGTATGGGACCTTTTTCGCGACCCCTGCCAAAACCTCTTCACTCCATGCAAAGCCCGTTAACTTTTTGTCTTTTATCAGTCGTTCGCCATTTGAAAGCCGTATATTGAGCAAGCCGCAATACCCATGACAGACACTCGAAACAATGCCACCCTTTTCATAAATATTTTTAGTGATTTCTTGCAGTTCAGGATTATCTAAAAAATCCCACATGACACCGTGACCGCCTGTGTAATAGATCACATCATAATCTTGCCAATTAATATCGGAAGGCTTAAAAGTATTGGCCAATAAAGTCATAAAAGCTTGATCATCTTCCCTCGCTTTTACAGACTTGTCAGAAACCAAAGCTCCTAATGATTTTGGTTCAATCGGAGTTTTTCCGCCATTGGGACTAACAATGTCTTGTATATAGCCTTGCTTTTCAAATTCATCATAGGCATGGGTAAGCTCGCCTAGCCACAGCCCTGTTGGTTCATCGATATCTTTATAGCGTGAAACATTGGTCACGACGTGTAGTATACGTTTAGACATTTCATCACCTCATTTTTCATATTTATAATTTTATCTTTCATCTATCAAAACATAGAAAGCTGTTACTGAAAGTGTGTGCTTGGTAAAGTTATGAACCTTGCTTTTACATGACTATAAGTCTAAAGTTAACTTGAATGTCAATAGAGTATGTGGCTATGAATATTAGCGAGTTATCTAAACTAAGCGGTTTAAGTACCCCTACAATTCGTTACTACGAGCAAATCAAACTCTTACCTAAAGCCAAAAGAAAATCAAATGGCTACCGCGAATATACCGACAACGATTTAAAGCAACTTTCCTTAATTCAACAAGCCCAGCAAGTTGGATTTTCTTTAGCAGAAATTAAAGCCTTTCTTCCTTCAAAAGTGAGTAGTTGGAACCATGACGCACTCATCCAAACACTTGAATCAAAAATTCAAGAAATTGAACTTTTAGAACAAAAACTAAAAGTGAGTAAGCAAAATTTACGAACCATGGTTGAAGCGATTAATAACAAACCAGATGAAATTACTTGCGAAGAAAATGCAGAACGACTCATGAACCTCTATTACGACAAAGCAAGAACACCGTAATTTCTTAAAGAACTATTGACCTTAAAGTACACTTTAAACATACGATAGATCACAGGTGATAGATGAGGAACCTGTGATGTTTAAAGTTTGGGATTTTCAGCGTTGGTTAACCATTATTTTTGCTATTTTTTTGACTACCAATGTGGCATATGCCGCAGAGTTAGATAAAACTCAAAGCCTTAGCAAAGCAAATGGAAAAATTTTAGTCGTGATGACCAATCATTCGGCTTACCCTTCCCGTTCGGATAAAACAGGACTTTGGCTGACTGAACTCACTCATTTTTATGATGTGGCTTTAGCTGCTGGCTATGATATGGATTTTGTAAGTCCTTTAGGCGGTCAGATTCCTCTAGATGAACGTAGTTTAAAGTCCATTTACTTAGACAAATCAGCACGTCATCATTTAGCTGACCCAGCGTTTATGCAGCGGTTAAAAACAACGTTAGCTCCGAGCGCAATTAATCCTACCCAGTATAAAGCTATTTACTATACTGGTGGCCACGGCACTATGTGGGATTTCCCGACCAATAAAGCCTTGCAGAACATTAGTGAACAGATCTATCGCCAAGGAGGGATCATTTCAGCAGTATGTCACGGCGTGGGTGGTTTATTACCTTTGCAGGATGAAAATGGCAAACCTTTAATTGTAGATAGAACCGTTACGGGTTTCGCAAATATTGAAGAAACGCTGTCGGGTATTAAGTCTCAAGTTCCTTTTTCACTACAAAATAGACTCATTGAACGTGGAGCAAAATATAAACAAGCATTTGTTCCATTTACCTCATATGTGGTTTCGGACGACAGAATTATTACGGGACAAAACCCTCAGTCGAGTAAAGAAATTGCCGAGGCAGTTGTTAAGCGTTTAAGTAGCATTCAATAAATCTAAAAAGACGAATTACAGCCCTATTCTGTAATTCGTCTTTTTCATGTAAATACTATAAAAAATCAGCCAATCTTTTTATAGTGAAGGCCTATTGCACCTGAAGCAAACGTTTTATTTTCAATAAGTTTAAGATTAGTCTTTTCTTGAATACCTTGGAATAGTGGCAAGCCACTACCAATCAGCACAGGCGAAACCGTAATTTTGTATTCATCAATTAAACCAAGTTGCATCAGATAATGCGCAAAGCGAGGACTCCCCAGAATCACCATATCCTTGCCTTGTTCTTGTTTGAGTCTATTAATTTCTTCTTCGACATGGTCTTTCACCAGTCTGGAATTATTCCATTCAACTGTATCTAAAGTAGTTGAAAAAACGATTTTTTCTGTCTTTTCAATCCACTCAGCATGATTTCGTTCGTGCTCCGAAGCTTCTGGGTTTGAAAGCATGGTTGGCCAGTAATTATGCATCATTTGGTAAGTTGCACGCCCCCAAATCACAGTATCGGCAGTGCTCAAAACTTCTTTGGCATGATTTGCTAAATCAGCGTCGTAAGCAATCCAACCTATGTCCATTGCCCCATTTGGACCCTCCACAAAACCATCAAGCGATGCATGTAGAAATAGTATGAGTTTTCTCATTATTCTCATTCCTTTGTTATGAAAAATATTTATCGCTTTTTAGTATATTCAATTTGAATTATTTCTTATGGAGTGTTTTGTTTGCTGTTTTTCTTTCATCTATATAAAGCTATATTTAATTGAAATATTTAAAAATAACCCGAACAAGAATGACTCCTTGTTCGGGACTATTTATAAACATGCTGTTTTAATAAAGGCTTTTAATTAATGACCAGCGGACCAGAACCCGGCAACTCAGTCACTAGCCTATAGCCCATCAGTTTTGCAGGTGTATATGTACCGCCTTTCACGGTATTTTTGAGTAAATAATTCACTACAGTTAGAGAGCCGTTAACCGTAAGGCTATAAGCATTTTCTGTTTGGATACGGGCGGTTTTTATTTCCCCACGTGAGTTTCTCGCTTCACCCCATACATAGGTTGGTACTTTCGCACGGAGTTCCTCATTTGGCCCAACGACCGTTTTTTCAATACGCGACTTAATAAACTTCTGCACAGCTTTTAGTTTTAATACGGGGCGTACATAGTTCATCATTTTCGCGCACACGATCATTTTGGGAAATGCGGGTACAAACACCTCAATGTTTGGAATACCTGTTGTATAGAACGCTGTAGATACGTCACCCCACGGAACGCTCATAGCACTTTTTTTACCGTCCCCAAAATCAATAGTTCGGACGTAGTGCGCCAATGGAACTGTAGTAATTTTTCCATTTTTACGAATTTTTCCACCCTCTGCCATACCTTCTGTACTGGTTTTGGCAGTACCCGGTGAAAGTCCTGTTCTTGAGTCGAAACCAAGTGCTAAATGAGTCGCATCTGGCAGTGCTTCTTTCAAGGCAGCTGCCACACAGTCTGTCGGAATCACATCGAAACCAACACCCGGACAAAGCACGATATCGGCTTTTTCGGCTTGGCTGTTAAGTGACTGCGCTAATTCAAAAACTGCAATTTCACCAGTAATATCGAGATAGTGAGCACCTGCTTTTATACAAGCTTCCATCATGGGCTTCGAGGTCGCTGAAAATGGTCCTGCGCAGTGCATGACCAATTTAAAGCCTTGGATTTGCTCACTTACTGCATCTACGCTATCAAGTCCAAAAGCTTTATAGTTGAGCCCCAACTCTTGAGCGAGTGTTTCAACCTTGCCTTTGTTACGACCAGCCAAAGTTGGTTTTAGACCTTGGCGTACAGCTTCACGAGCGATTAACTCACCCGTGTAGCCATTTGCTCCATAGATTATCCAATTTGAATCGTTAGGATTTGTCATAACACTACTCTTTTATTAAGAAGCAAATGAATAATCACGCATACCTTTTTTGTATTGGCGGGTACGGCATGACATCGCTGATTGTTGCAAAATTAAAGCCCAAGCTGGTGAAACATTTGGTTTTGTTTTTTTGCCAGAACTTAAATTACGTAACTGGAATTTGACCACAGCCATATTCGCAAGTGAAGCGAGTGTTTTATTCTTCCAAGTAATTGGTTTTAGCTCTGGTGTGACATTGTGGCCTTGTTTCCAAGCATTTGGCAAATTAGGTTCAATTGCTAGTGCTGTGGCAATACCGACCATATCTACACCACTTTCAACTACTTGCTCTGCTACCTGCTTACGGCGTATGCCACCTGTTACCATAACAGGCATTTTGGCAACTTTACGAATCTCTTGTGCAAACTCTAAAAAGTAAGCTTCACGAGCAAGTGTTCGTCCATCACGTGCTTGACCCTGCATTGCTGGCGCTTCGTAACTACCGCCTGAAAGCTCCACCAAATCGACTGCATGCTCATTTAACATTTTAACCACTTGTTGAGCATCTTCAGCACTAAACCCACCGCGCTGGAAATCGGCTGAATTTAGTTTTACCGCCACAGTAAATTCAGGTGAAACCACTTTACGAACTGCTTCTACAATCTCAATTAAGATACGAGCACGGTTTTCTAAAGAACCACCCCACTGATCTTGGCGTTTATTGCTGAGTGGAGAAAGAAACTGGCTTAATAAATAACCATGTGCTGCATGAATTTCTACGCCAGTAAATCCTGCTTTTTCACCTAACCGCGCAGTGTTTGCAAAACGCTGAATCACCTCTGCAATCATAGATTCAGTCATTTCGATTGGTGTATTAAAACGGTCTGACATTTTTCCTAAATCTAAAGCAACAGCAGAAGGTGCCCATGTTTGTTGCCCTAAATTTGACTGCATTTGACGACCAGGATGGTTGATTTGAAGCCAAACCTGAGCGCCTTTTGAACGGCCAATTTGTGCCCATTTTTTAAAAGTATCTAGATGTTTTTCATCTTCCAGCACGACACCGCCCGGTCCAGTCATTGCGCGGCGATCTACCATTACATTTCCGGTAATGATTAAACCTACGCCACCATTTGCCCAAGCTTGATATAGACGCATTAATTCTTCTGATGGTGCGTGGTTTAAATCAGCCATGTTTTCTTCCATTGCCGCTTTAGCAATACGGTTAGGAACATATGAGCCATTTGGGAATACTAATTTTTCGAAAACTTTCATTGGAATGACCTCATTCAGTATGGCTTTACTTTAAGATTAAAGCTAACTTTAATGTCAATACCTTTTAGTATTTCTAAATTTAATATTTTGAATTTATTAATTTTATATAAAAAAAAGAGGCTCTCATTAGGCCTCTTTTTTGAAGTTTAAACGCTTTTAATTATTCGCGAATAAAAGCCAACAAGTCCGCATTAATTACTTCATGGTTAACAGTTAACATGCCATGAGAAAAACCTGGATAGATTTTGAGTTGGCTATTTTGAAGTAACTCAGCAGATTTCACGCCAGAAGTTTTATAAGGCACGATCTGATCATCGTCACCATGCAACACCAAAACAGGAACCGTGATTTTCTTTAAATCTTCAGTAAAGTCAGTTTGTGAGAATGCCACAATACCGTCGTAATGTGCTTTTGCACTGCCTGTCATGCCTTGGCGCCACCAGTTAGAAATGATGCCTTCAGATGGCTTCGCATCAGGTCGGTTAAAACCATAAAACGGACCTGATGGAAGGTCACGGAAAAATTGCGCACGGTTTGTGAGAACTTGATTTTGCAGGTCATCAAAAACTTCTTTTGGTAAACCTTCAGGATTATTTTCAGTTTTAACCATCAATGGTGGAACCGCACTAACAAGTACAGCTTTCGCAACATTTTCTTCACCATGACGCGCAATGTAGTGAGCTACTTCACCACCACCCGTTGAGTGACCAATATGAATTGCATTTTTAATGTTCAGATGTTTAACCACTTCTGCGACATCATCTGCGTAGTGGTCCATATCATGACCATCCCACACTTGACTTGAACGCCCGTGCCCACGTCTGTCATGAGCAACTACGCGGAAACCTTCTTTAAGGAAAAAAAGCAATTGTGTGTCCCAATCATCTGAACTTAAAGGCCAACCATGATGAAAAAATAAAACTTGGGCATCGCGTGGTCCCCAGTCCTTATAAAAAATTTCTACACCGTCTTTTGTTGTTACATATCCCATCTTTGTTCTCCTGCTGAAAACTGTTTATAGATTCGTTATAAAAGTTTGAATATTTATACTAAGCTTGAAGTTAACTTTAAGGTCAATCATCTTAAATCATATTTTAAGAATAAAATTTATATGAAGACTCTACTCAACTTTGTATCTTTTTAATCTTGAATTGTTTTTATTTTATTTCTTCTAAATGTCAAAGATTTGACATATCAAAATTAAAGCCTTGACCTTAAAGCTAGCTTTAATCTTATAGTGCCCACATTGGCTATTAATTAACATGCTGGATATGGACAACAGTAGCTACTCGGTCATTAAATATTAAAGGTGAACTCTCATGAATATAAAACAACAGTTTACTGAGGTTGAATTTGGGCAACAAAAAGTCAAAGTACCCAAAGATGGTTATTATGACCGTTTTAGAATGAACCCTGATCTAAACGAAGTCGCTCAAGACCCTGCTGCGGGCAACATCGATTTTTTCCGCCATATTCCTAAAAAAATTGTAGAGTCACGTGTAGGTCCTGTCTGGGCACCCAACTTTTATTATCGTAGTGCAAATGTACAGCTTTTAATGCTTGCTCCAATTAAGCTCATTAAGGCAAAACTTCCTGCGGCTTTAACTCCATTACAACCATTTCCGGGTTATGGGTTGGTCGCTGTTACGTTCTTTACCTATTCAGTTTGTGATAACGACCCTTATAACGAAGTGTCGATTGCGATTGTTGTACGTCAACCTAATGCTCGTGGTCCACATATTGCAGAGTTGATGAAATCGATGCGTCAACGTCATTTTTATGCGCATGTTTTAGCTTTACCTGTCGATACGGAAATTGCCAGAGTTCGCGGTGTATATGGTTACCAATTACCAAAATGGCTGACTAAAATTGACGTCAACATTAGTTCAAAAGAGGTTCAAGCTAAAATTTTCGATGTTAATGGAAAATTAGATTTAAGCTTGAAAACCTTAGTACCAACTTTAAAACATGTCACTTCTGAAACACATATCAACAAAGCCACTATGTTACATGTTGTTGATGGGAAATGGCATCAAACAGAAGTTCAGTCCAACATTCTTTCTTTCGCTCAAAAACTTTTCCCAAAGAATGTTCAACTCGAGAGAAATGAGGGACCTTTAACTACATTGCTAAATGAGCTAGGTGCCTCAAGAATTCTCCGCTTAGATGTTATTGACGATGCTCAGGTCGTGCTTAATTTGCCTACTCCGCTATAGATTTATTTTTAGAAATTATAATGTTACTTTTTTAAAAATATATTAAGAAGCCCTCTCGTGAGAGCTTCTTAGCTTATTGAATTAAAAATATACCGTGTATTTCTAACTTAATGTTAAAACCAAATCCATATTTCTAACTTGCTTACCTGCACTCATTAAAACTTCCTGAACCACACAGTCCTGATCAGCTTTAATGGCAAGCTCCATCTTCATCGCTTCAATGGTAAATAAAGTATCGCCTTTCTTGACAGACTGTCCCAGTTTCACAGGTACTGAACTGATCATGCCCGGCATCGACGCACCGATATGTTTCGGATTTGTCGGGTCAGCCTTCGATGGTCAACAAAGTCAATAATCTACGAAGCAAACGATAACTTGTATCTTTCGCTAAACTTAATTTTGTTCAACATATTTTTAATGCATTTAAGATGCTAAAGACAATTAAAATTTGCTATCACATATTTCTCCAAACCTTTTCAAAATAGTTCTAGCACTACTCGTAAAAGTTATATTTTTAAGCAAAGATAAAACATCTTTTCCTTCTTTCTGGATGACCTCTTTATATTCATTAATATAGAAATTCATCTCTACTTCAGAAAATTCAGGATGAAACTGAACACCCCAAGTTCTATCTCCAATCCTGAAGGCATGATGTTTATCCAATTGAGAAGAAGCTAATAAAATTGCATTTAGCGGCAACTTTGAAACGGATTGCCAATGCACTGTATGAGCTGGGAAAGCAATAGGTAAGTGCTTAAATAATGGATCATTTTGTGAAGCTAAACCTCGAGTAATGAGTACCGTGCCGATTTCTACTCCATCTTGTCTGCTCTCCACTTTTCCTTCAAATGTATCTGCAAGCAATTGATGACCATAGCAAATACCTAAGATAGGCGTTTTTTGATTCATGCATTTAATTAACCAAGGTTTTAGACGTTCACTCCATTCTTCTTTATCTGTCACCATTGCACTAGATCCCGTTAAAATGATTCCTATAAATAAGGATGGCTCAGGAAGTATTGGTAAACTCTTAGCATCTATAACCTTGGTAGAATAATTTTTATTATCTATACCGTCCTGTATCCAGTCTTCGAAATCGCCTAGCTTTTTGCTCAATTCTGGAAAAGTAGAACCCAACTTCACAATTAAAATCTGCTTCGAATTTGATACCATATTCATTTCCTGAGCCCTATTCAGCTTTTACTAATAAAAAGATACATATGAAGATTAAAGTGAGCCCTAAATAGCCCATCAAAGAGAGATGTTCTCCCACCACAAATATTGCCAATAACGTGGCAACAAATGGCTCAAATAGACTTAAAGTAATTGCTTTACTTGTTGCAATTTTCTTGAGCCCCACACTAAATAAAAAATATCCTAAAAACATGGGTATAACAGCTAGATAAACAGCTACTCCCCAATTAATTGAATAATTTAAAAGATTGCTACCTGTAAAAAATAAAGTAGGCAATAAAATGAGTGCACTTATTCCAAAAACAATTCCCATGGTTGCTCGAGCATCAATTCCATGACCTATCAGCTTCTTTGCAATCCAAGAGTAAATTGCATATGTGATACCTGCGATTACACCCAAAAATATCCCAACAATTTGGTTGAACTGATCAGTTACCTGTTTATGCTCTCCATCTCCCAAAGTTAAAAATATTATCCCTATAACTCCTAAAATAAAGCTAATGAGCCATTTAGCAGATAATTTTTTCTGATCACAAAAGTACTCTAACAAAGCAGCAAATAATGGAGCGCTTCCAATAGATATAACCGTTCCAATTGCAATTCCTGCTAAAGATAAAGAAGAATAAAAAGCCAAGGGATAGGTTGTGGTCGCTATTACACCAATAAACAATATTTTTTTATGCTGCTTTAAAAGATGATTATTCTTTTTAATTAAAGAAATAGATATAAATGCATGGATTAAGCCCCCAAATCCTAGTGAAATTGTTCCAATAGCGATAGGACTTAAACCTTTTGAAAAAGATGCAACTGTTCCTGAAGTTCCCCATAGAAATGCGGCTAAAAGTATCGATAAAAAACTAATGCCATATGACCAGTCATAGTTTTTATTCACATTTGGCATTGTTAGTCCTCTCCCCCAAAATTGAAGAGAGATTTTTATAATTTAAAATCTCTCTTCTTTGGCGGATTTAAGAGTTTTTTAAAAGTTATAAACCAACATCACATTTAAGAGCTTGTTCCACTTACCATCATCACCCGCTGCAAGTGAGCTACCAGTACCACCCACAAATGGGTCGTTTTTACTCATTAAATATTCGGTATAGAGCGAAACATTTTTGTAGTCCCATGCCACGCCCACGATGTTACGCTGTGAGTCGTCAAAGCCTTGTTCTTTCTTATTGAAACCACTGAACACTACATAAGGCGTGACGTTGAGTGAATCTTTTACATTCTTAAAGGTGTAGCTCGTGTCTACGGTGTAGAAATAGCCTTTATTGGCAATGTCATATTCACCATCAAACGAACCAAAAGTAGAGCTTGCTGGACTTAAGGCATCTTTGTTACTAATAGTCTGTCTTCCGCCTGTCAGTACCACATTCAGGTTTTTATAATTAATGCGGTTAAACACAGCCCATGTGTTTCGATTTCCATCTGCAGATATCTTTTTATTTTCAATATCTGAATACCAGTAGCTTCCCCCAACCGATACTTTTAAATCATCTGTACTTAAAAACTTAAGGTCTTGATCAACACGAGCCATCCACATGTTTTTTTCATTTAGATTGGTTTTAAGTGGATCAGATGAAGTAACGACATTGGCGGTATAACGCGCAGAGTCTTTACTTGTTCCGTGGTAGTTACCACCGTCAGTTGCGAAATATGCGAGATCAACTTTGGTCGCAGTCGGCATTTCAAAGTGATAGTTCACACCTAAATCTAAAGCGTCTTGCAGCCCCATAGTATTGTTAATACCCGCATAGAAACTAGTGTCCCAATAGCGACCCGGACCAAAAGGAATGGGTTGTAAACCGACCGTAATATTATCGGTCGCATTTAAGCGGTAACCTGCATAGGCCTGTACAAGAGTCGAGAAATCGCAAAATTTATCGTATTGATAGCAACGATATTGGACCTTACCAAACCAGTCTGGTGATTCATAAGCCACATTTAGAATTGCCGCATCGAACTTAATCTTTTGATCAGAAGCAGACTCACCATAATCTTTATCTTGATAGTTGGCTCGTAAAGTTCCCGAAACTGTGACTGCCCCCAGTTCAGTTTTTGGATCACCGAAGGTCACTCCAGCAAAAACTGGAACTGAAAGACCTACAGTACAGAGACTAATACCTATATTTACATATACTTTTTTCATTGTTTCATCCATGTTAAGAACTAAATTTTTCCTTCATTCAGAAACTTATTTCCCATAATTCTGAATGTGTTTTTTAACCATAGCCCCCTTAGGGACTATGGTTACCTAAAAAATTAAAATGAAGAGTTGATATAGCTCTACATATTTGGATAGTTAGGACCACCACCGCCTTCTGGCGCTATCCATGTGATGTTCTGAGATGGGTCTTTAATATCACAGGTCTTACAGTGAACACAGTTCGCTGCGTTAATCTGAAAGCATTTAGAACCATCATCATTTTCCATAACCTCGTAAACACCAGCAGGACAGTAACGCTGTGCAGGCTCGCCCCATTTAGGCAAATTGACATTAATAGGAATAGAATTGTTGATAAGCTTTAAATGAGCTGGCTGATTTTCTTCATGAACAGTGTTTGAGATAAACACAGAAGACAAACGGTCAAATGTAAGCTTGCCATCCGGTTTTGGATAGTTTGGCTTAAAGCTTGTTGCATCAACAGTTTTCAATGCAGCGAAGTCTTGCTTCAAGTCATGTAAAGTGAATGGTACTTTAAAGACATTCTGGTCGATAAAGTTAAATGCACCACCCATCCATTGACCAAATTTATGCATTGCTGGGCCAAAGTTACGAGAGTTATAAAGCTCTTCTTTTAACCAGCTGTTGTTAAATTTGTCAGTGTATGAAGTCAATTCTTTAACGAATAAATCTTCGCCTTCAGTAACACGTGCAATCGCAAGGTCACCGCCTTTTTCTACACCGGCAGCAATGGCTTCAAATACAGCTTCACCACATAACATGCCTGATTTCATGGCAGTGTGTGAGCCTTTGATTTTTGCAAAGTTTAAGAAACCTGCATCATCACCAATCAAGCATCCACCTGGGAAAGTTAGTTTAGGCAATGAGTTGAAACCGCCTTTCACTACCGCACGTGCGCCGTAAGAAATACGCTTACCACCTTCTAAATACTGTTTAATCAGTGGGTGAGTTTTCCAGCGCTGCATTTCCATAAATGGATACATGTGTGGATTTTCATAAGATAAGTCCACGATCATACCCAAAGTAACTTGGTTGTTTTCAGCGTGGTATAACCACCAGCCACCAGAAGAAGCTGTTTCCGCTAAAGGCCAGCCTGCACCGTGCATCACTAAGCCCGGCTTATGTTTTGCTGGATCAATTTCCCAAAGCTCTTTAATCCCGATACCGTAATGCTGAGGATCAGCATCTTTATCAAGGTTGTATTTCGCAATCAGGCGTTTACCTAAATGACCACGGCAACCTTCAGCAAAGAGAGTATATTTAGCGTGAAGTTCATAACCTGGGGTAAAGTTATGCGTTGGTTCGCCATCTTTACCAACACCCATGTCGCCAGTTTGAATCCCTTTTACAGTACCGTCTTCATGGTAAAGCACTTCAGATGCAGCAAAACCAGGGAAGATCGAAACTTCTAGCTCTTCAGCTTTTTGACCTAACCAGCGAACCACGTTACCTAACGAGATCACATAGTTACCGTCGTTGTGCATGGTTTTAGGAACCATCCAGTGTGGTACTTCTTTTGAGGTGGTGTCTGAAAGTAAGAAGAATGTTTTGTCTTCAGTTACAGGTACGTTTAAAGGCGCGCCTTCATCTTTCCAGTTCGGGAAAAGTTCATTGATGGCACGTGGCTCAAGCACAGCACCAGACAAGATATGCGCACCTACTTCAGAGCCTTTTTCAACTACACAAACAGAAAGATCGGGTAAGTTTTTTTCAATCGCTAATTGACGGATCTTAATCGCAGCAGATAGACCTGCAGGTCCTGCACCTACGATGACAACGTCAAACTCCATCGATTCACGTTCGATGTGTTCCATATAATCTCCGACCAATCGGTTTGAAAAGAACCTTGCTTCACTTAATCAAACCGATGATATTTAAAAAATTTATCTAGTTACGAACTAAATTCAAGGTGCAAAAAACCTTTGACTCTAATAAAAGCCAACTTGCAACTAGATAAAATTTAAGTCACAGAAAAATGTTGAATATATTCCAACTAACTTTGAACTAACCTATTAGAAATCTAATAGTTTTCCAGGGTTCATAATCAAGTTAGGATCAAAAACCTTCTTAAGCGCTTTCATATATTCAATTTCTTGCTCACTTCGACTAAATTCAAGATAAGGTTTCTTTGTCATACCGACTCCATGTTCAGCAGATATAGAACCATCGAATTTATTTACCACCTCAAAAACATATGAGTTGACGATTTCACATTTTGCAAAGAAATCTTCATTGCTTAGATTTGCTGGCTTTAAAATATTTAAATGAAGATTCCCATCACCAATATGGCCAAACCAGCATGTTTCAAAATCTGGATAATTGTCTGCTACGATAGAATCAATTTCAGCAATAAAATCTGGTACATGGGTAATCAAAACAGAAATGTCATTTTTATAAGGTGTAAATGCCGAGATAGATTCAGAAATATCTTCTCTTAAACGCCATAGATTTTGCGCCTGTTCTAGAGATTGGCTCATAACACCATCCAGAACCCATCCCTGTTCCATACAATGCTCAAAAATTTGCATAGCTTTATCAATTACAGGCTCATATGGAGCTTCAAACTCTAACAACACATAGAAAGGACAAGAAGTTTCAAATGGACGTTGTACTAGTCCATGATCTAATACTTTCTGCATAGCCAAATCATTAAAAAATTCAAAGGCTGTTAAATCTATTTCCTTTCTAAAGGCATGCATAATTGGCATGACTGATTCAAAATCAGGCACTCCAAGTACCAATACTTGTAAATCTTGGGGTTGGCGATCAAGACGAATTTCAGCTTCCGTTACAATACCCAGCGTACCTTCACCACCAATAAATAAATGATGTAAAGCATAGCCTGTAGCATTCTTGATCATGCCTTTATTTAACCGAAGGATATCGCCTTTTCCAGTAACAACTGTAAGACCTAATATCCAATTACGCGTCATGCCATATTTAATAACTTTGATTCCACCAGCATTGGTTGCAATATTTCCACCCAGTTGACTTGAACCTGCTGAAGCAAAATCTACTGGGTAATACATACCCTGCTCTTCTGCATAATCTTGCAATTGTTCTGTCACTACACCAGCTTGAATGCGGACCATTCTATCAGCTGGGAAAAACTCCAAAATCTGGTTCATTTTGTCCAGACTTATGACTATCTCCCCATTATGAGCAACCGCACCTGCCGATAACCCAGTCCGACCACCAGACGGGGTTATCGCAATTCCATGATGGTTAGCAAGCTTAACAATTGCCTGTACCTGTTCTGTTGATGAAGGAAATACAATCGCCGAGGCATGTGGAGCAAAATATTTCGTATGATCTTTACCCCAATTTTCTAGGCTATCCACATCAGTTTTTACGCGGTTTTCACCAACAATATTTTTTAATGCATCAAGTACATCTGGAGATAATAAAAAGCTATTCATCCTAAATCGCCTCTGAGATAGTCATGGTATTCATTCGAATCCAACGCTAAGCTGAAACACTTAGTTTTGGTGACTTCTTATTCAGAGCTCAAAGGAGTTGAATAAGAAGTCTCGTTCACTGCTCTATGCAAGTTGATATGTTGTTTTAACTTTGGTGAAAAACTGTCTTGCATAAGTACCTTGTTCACGAGGTCCTAGACTTGAGCCTTTATTTCCACCAAAAGCGACATGGTAATCAACGCCTGCTGTGGCCAAGTTAACCATCACCATACCTGCGGATGAACGGCGTTTAAAATCTTCAGCATATTTCAATGAAGTTGTGACGATACCCGCCGACAAACCAAATGGTGTATCTTCTGCTGCGGCAAAAGCTTCTTCATAATTCTCAACTTTCAACACACACAATACTGGACCGAAAATTTCTTCACGATAAATTCGCATTTCCGGTGTCACATCGGTAAATATTGCCGGGGTAAAATAAAAGCCACCTTCTTCACTTTGAAGATGTTCACCACCACAAAGTAACGTTGCACCTTCATCCAAACCTGCTTGTACATAAGTGAGATTTTGTTTGAGCTGTTTAGAATCAACAACTGGACCAATATCAGTTTCTGCTTTTGCAGCATTGCCAATCTTTAATGACCGAGTCTTTTCTTCTAAACGTTTAATGAATGACTCATAGATTCCAGCTGTAACAATGACACGTGAACTTGCTGTACAACGTTGACCAGTTGAGAAAAATGAACCTTGTAATGCAACATCTACTGCTGTGTCTAAATCTGCATCATCTAGTACAACTAAAGGATTTTTTCCACCCATTTCAAGTTGAACACGGACCAAACGCGAAGCTGCAATTTCAGCGACTTGTCGTCCTGTACCTTCAGAACCCGTAAAAGTAATCGCATTGACATCTGGCGAACGAATAATGGTATCGCCAACTTTACGGCCTGGTCCAATTAACATGTTAAATACACCAGCAGGTAAACCAGAACGAGAAATAATTTCTGCTAAAGCCCAGGCAGATGAAGGTACAAGCTCTGCAGGCTTAAACACGACTGTATTTCCGAAACATAATGCAGGAGCTATTTTCCATGCAGGAATCGCAATTGGAAAATTCCACGGACTGATAATTCCCACCACTCCGACAGCTTGGGTATAAACATCAATACCCACCTGATCACGTACTGAATTATATTTTTCACCCACCGCGCGTAATGCTTCTTGTGCGTAGAATTTAAAAGAACGCCCTGCTCGATCAACTTCACCTAATGCTTCTTTAAAGATTTTTCCCTCTTCTAAAGACAGCAATTTAGCTAACTCTTCTCGACGTTCTAAAATTTCAGTACCAATACGATCAAGTATATCTGCACGTAATTGAGGATTACTGTTTGCCCATTCTTTACTGGCCGCTTTTGCAGCAGCAATTGCCTGCTGAGTTAAAGCTTCATCTGCGCGAGCAAAACGATCAACAATTTCACTCGGATTAGATGGATTAATATTTTCCAGAATATCTTCTGTACCTTGGCAAACAACGAATTCGCCATTAACATAACTGGTCTTCATTACGCTTGACATAATTCTTCCTTTTTGACTACAGAAGCGGGTGTTTTACCTTGAGCAAAATCAATAATATTTTGAACGGTACGGTTAATTAGTGTTTGCATGGCATCTTCACTGCTCCATGCAACATGTGGATTTAAAATAAAGTTCGGATAGTCAATAATCTGAAATAAAGGATCATGAGGCTGAATCGGTTCTTCTACTGAACCATCAAGGGCAGCACCACCAATTCGTTTATTCTGAATTGCTTCGATGAGTGCTGGTTCATTTACGATGCCACCACGAGCAGCATTAATTAAAATTGCATCATCCTTCATTAGGGCAATTTCAGCAGAACCGATCAGGTCTTTAGTTTCTTTAGTAAGTGGACAACATAACGACAC
Organism: Acinetobacter pittii ANC 4050; assembly: GCF_000399685.1. Lineage (GTDB taxonomy): Bacteria > Pseudomonadota > Gammaproteobacteria > Pseudomonadales > Moraxellaceae > Acinetobacter > Acinetobacter pittii_E. The sequence continues at coordinate 887,708 of NZ_KB976987.1, read as the reverse complement.
CACATCACTCTGAGATAAAATTTCTTCAAAACTGAAGAATTCGTCTCCTTGGTATTTACCATTTCGATCAAAGAAACGAACTTTCATCCCTACAGCTGTTGCTAACTCAGCTAATCGTTTAGCAATAGCACCATGGCCAATAATGCCTAGAATTTGACCGCGCACATCTCGAATACGGTAATCAAAATAAATATTCTGCGGTTCAGCCTCACCTTTTGAGACTTTACTTAACAGTTGATGATAGCTAGAGGTCTGACGCATTAAAGTAAAAATCATCGCCATGATATGTTCAGCTACCGTATTTTGCGCATATGCTGGGACGTTGGTTACTACAATGCCATGTTCATGACAATAATCCAGATCAACGCCATCTGTTCCGGTAAGTGCCAAAGAAATCATTTTTAAATTTGGCAATTGTGATAGATGTTCTTTACGTAATGGGACACTACATGTCATCACAATCGTTGCATCTTTTAGACGCTCAACTACTTGTTCAGGGTTTGTATAAGGGTAACTTGCCCAAGTATGCGGAAATGGAAACTCTGGTAATTTAACCGTCGGTCCAATGCCTTCATTATCCAAAAAAACAATATGATGCTTCATCTTTCTCATCCATTCCTGATGTATTTATTCGTTACCGATTCTTACTTTTTCTTAGGCGCATAACCTGCAGGTGCCAAACTCACTAAAAAGTTAGTGATTGGGCCCGCATCTCGGTCCTGATCTTCCAATGTTTCTTTTCTTACTAAGGCATCACGAACCCAATGCGCTCCGATATAACAGAATGGCTCAGGTGGCAATAACTTCATTTTTTGCTCGACTAGACCGCAGTTTGCCCATTCATCATTGGCATCTTCTACTAATGATTTAATGATGCGACTAGCGAATACAGTTGTACCTACGCCATTTCCAGAGAAGCCAATACCAAAAATAATATTTTTATGGCCACCTAAATGACCAAAGTTAGGTAAACCTTTCATTGCACGATCAAGCGGCCCAGTCCAACTGCTTACCACAGGAATATCTTCTAATTCTGGATAGAACGAACGCATCTCAGCCTCAACACCTGCAGCAGCTGGAGATGGTTTTTCATAAAGGTCACCAATTTTTCCGCCGTAAGCAAATTCGCCTAATGGCTTTCCGAAAACAATGCGGCCTTGTGGAGTGTTTCGCCAATAATTCAAAATAGTACGTGAGTCCATAACACACTCCCCACCACTAAAACCAAGCTCATCCAAGCGTTCTTTAGCAGGTGCAGTTGCTACCATGTCACTCGACATCACCATAATCATGCGACGTAATTCAGGGAATTGTGCTCCCCATGCATTCATTGCAATAACAACTTTATTGGCCTCAACCTTACCTTTTTCGGTGTGTACGACTGGACGTTCACTACGCTCCAATCGTGTCATCGGAGTTTTTTCATAGATAATAATGCCTAATTCAACTGCTACACGGCGTAAACCACGTGCTAAGAAAGCCGGTTGAATCGTTGCTGCATTTGAATCGAATACACCGCCTAACATCCGTTTTGAACCTGAACGGCGCTGTGCTTCTTCTTTAGAAATTACTTTAAATGGATTAACGTTATATTTATCCAGTTCTCTGGTTAAACCAAGCCATGAATCCATTTGGCGTTTATTGCTAGCAGTCCATAACAAACCATCTTTACGGAATTGCGCATCGATATTATGTTCGCGACAAAACTCTCCCATCTCATCAATAGCAGACTCAGCAGCTTCACAGATGCGACGTGCTTCTTTCTCACCACAAATTTCAACTAAAGATAAGTATTTTGGCCACCAGTTATTAACAAAACCGCCATTACGACCACTTGCACCTGAACCACAACGATCTTTTTCAATAACCACAATCGTCATATTCGGGTGAGCTTTTTTAAGCCGAATTGCTGACCATAGCCCTAAATAGCCTCCACCAATAATACAAACATCGGCTTTAACGTTTCCTTGTAAGGCCGGAGAAAGTGCACTTTCACGATCTAACGCCTCTGCATACCAAAATCCACGGTACATAATTCGCCTCATTAAAATTTGTTTTGCTGTATAAGATTTTGGACATGAGATGATTTATGCGATATCAAGAAAATGACAATAATTAGGAAGTGTTGGCAAACTTATTTTTATACTAATAAAAAAATATAAACTCCATTTATGTATATAAATTAATGGATTATATAAATTTAAAAATAATAGTATCTTAAATTAAGAATTTTTTCTTTTAAATTTTTCTTATTTATTAGTAATTACTTTATCGAATATAAAAGGAACAAAATGGCCTAAATCTCCTAAAAAAAGACCGAATGTCACTATCGTATAAATGAGCTAAAAGCATATTCTTGGTAACAGTAAAGGAATTGTAACTTTTCGAGTTGTGAAAATTACCTATAAGGTGATTAAAACACTTGAATATATTCAAAGGAAGACAAAAATGGCATTTAAAAGAACTTTCCATGCTGTAGACACTCACGCTGGTGAACCAATGCGTGTTGTCACAGGCGGTGTTCCTCATATTCCGGGTAATACCGTTTATGAAAAAATGTGCTGGCTAAGAGATAATGATGACCAGTTCCGTAAATTGATGTTACGTGAACCACGTGGTTATCCTCCTCTATGCTGTAATGTCATTGTCCCACCTTGCCATCCAGATGCGGATGCTGGCTATATTATTATGGAACAGGTGGAATATCCTGTTATGTCTGGTGGTAACACTATTTCAGTAGCTACAGTACTACTTGAAATGGGAATGTTGCCTATGAAAGAACCTGTAACCGAATTAACTCTTGAAGCTCCAGCTGGTTTAATCAAAATCAAAGCTGAATGTAAAGATGGTAAAGTAAAAAACGTTACCTTCAAAAACGTTCCTGCCTTTGCTGCATATCTTGATGCAGAAATTGATGTTCCAAATTTAGGTAAAGTAACTGTCGATGTTGGTTGGGGTGGCATGTTCTATGTTATTGCCGATGTACGTCAGTTCCCACATATTCAGTTAACTCCTGAACATGGTGCTGAAATTGCACGCATCTCTGCGATGATCCGACAAGCAGCAATCGAGCAGCTGCCTGTTTCACATCCCGACTATCCTGGTGTAGGAATTACGATTTCACAACTTTCAGGGCCTACTGATAGCCCAGATGCTGACTGGAAAAATGCAGTGACCGTAGCATCTGGCGATTTAAGATGGGATGATCCTCAGACATGGACAGGTGCAATTGACCGATGCCCTTGCGGAACGGGTACCTGTGCAAAAATGGCTATTTTACATGCTAAAGGTCAGCTTAAAATTGATGAAGATTTCCGTCACCAAGGTATTCTTGGCAATGTATTTACAGGACGTTTAGTCGAAGAAACAATGGTGGGCGATAAAAAAGCAGTTGTCCCAACAATTACTGGAACAAGCTGGATTTATGGATTAAATACTTATGTATTAGATCCAGATGATCCATTTACTGAAGGTTTTACTGTAGGTGACATCTGGGCTGAATAAGACCTAATTTTTATACTAAAAGATTTATAAGAAGAGATTAGGGAAACCGCCCTAATCTCTTAATTTATTTATTTAAAACAAATATTTATAAATAAAAAACAAAACAAATTTGTCTTCGTTTTCATAAAAAAGAAATATATAATAAAAGAGACAGCTTCAAACTGTTGCCCACTGCTCTCATGGAACTTGACGGTGAAAATATGAAAAATGTATCTGCTCATGCTTATGAAGAAATTTTAGATCCTGAAGAAGCATCCTCTGCAATTAATCCAGATATGCGAGTTGCATTTATCCTGATGAACAAATTCACTTTAGCTCCAGTGACTGGACTAGTTGAATCATTACGGTTTGCAGCAGATAAGTCTTTTCGTAGCTTACAAATTTATTGTAAATGGGACTGGATGACCTTCAACAATATTCCAGTCGTTGCAAGTTGTGGCCTTACCATACAGCCTACTACTGACTTTAATTTAGAAAATTTAAAGAAGAATTATGATTATATTATTCTTGCTGGTGGTTTATTAAGTGAAACCCGAGAACCCCCGCAAGGCTTATTAGATACACTTCAAGAAATTCATAAAGCTAAAATTCCTATCATTGCCTTATGCTCCGCAAGCTTTGTTTTAGGGAAAGCAGGTATTCTTGATCAACATAAATGTGCAATTCATTTTACGATTAGAGACGAATTTGTTCAGAGATTTCCAAAAGCCATAGCTGTTATTGATAAAACGTATGTTGAAGACCGGGGTGTTTTTACTTGTCCAGGTGGGACAGCAATTGACTTGGCAGCAAATTTAATTCGACAACATTGTGGGGATGTACGTGCACAAAAAGGTTTGGAATATCTTTTAATAAATGGAGAAAAGCCACCTAAAACACAAGAAAGCCCAGATATCGATAAACCAGACACTTATGAAAATATAACAGTTACCCGTGCTATAGATTTTATGAGTAAAAATTTAAGTGCTCATGTTACTTTAAAAGAAGTAGCAGAACATGCTCAAACTAGTCCACGACAATTGCATCGTGTATTTGTAGCAAATACGAATGAATCTCCTGCTAATTATTGGAGACGTTTAAGACTCGATCATGCCCGAAAATTGTTGGCAAATACGAGTGCTTATGTAACTACTATTGCAATAGAATGTGGGTTTTCCGATGCTTCACACTTCATTTACTGGTTTAAGAAACAATACGGCGAAACACCATTCTCTTATAGAAAACGACGTCATGAAGTTGAACGATTAAATTAATTTTCAATAAAGTAAAGGGCAATATTATTAATTATGCCCTTTATAAAGCCTCATGATTTTAGGAATTTATTTTTCGATAGACACGGTGGGTATCTTCTTTAAAATAAGCAACTTCTTCCAAACGCCGTGCTTCACTCCAACCTAAAACTTTTGCGGCTATGATTGATAATTCTTCAACACGATCAAACCCCAAATCTATATTTAATCCATCATTCAAACGCCTGCGAATCAAATCAGTAAGACGTACAACATGTTCTTTCATAATGATTTGCTTAATATCCTTTTCACTTTTGGCATTATTAGCCTTGAAGATCATTCCTTTTGCTGGTGCAAGTCGTTTGCCTAGACATTTTTCAATAGATTGAGCAGCCAATCGTCCAGCATGACGATGCATCATAATGTATGACCCTGTCATCGTTATCAATCCGGGCATATCTGAATCCGTAATAGCACGCACAGGTAAACTAACTGTTTTACCATCTAATGTTGACATGGGCCTAACCCCACACCAACAATGTTTCACATCTTTTCGTGATAATTTTAGATCTGGAAACAAAAAGTTAGCTTCACCCAATATATAGTCAATTTCAGAATCTAATACATGAATATTATCGGGATCATCGGTAACCAGAGATTCAGTTGGTCCGATAAAGTGATAGTCACGCCATGGAAAAACATAGAAAGGTTCACCTTTGCTAGAAAATGCTTCTAAGCCTTGTCCACGCCATTCATCTGGCAAACGCACCATGACATTAACACCTTTTCGTCCTAGTACTCGATTTTCTTCTTTTTTACCACCGCCCAATACTCGGTCAACCCATGGGCCAGCAGCATTCACTATTGATCGTGTTTTTATCTGTACCTGCCCATCCATACCGGGCGCTTGGTCATCTAAAGTAATTTCCCAAATTTCATTACAGCGTTCTATTTTATTTACTTTCGTATAAGTACGTATATGTGCTCCTCTTTGCTCAGCATCTAATGCTGTGTCTACGCAGATACGTTCAGGCCAATCGTACATATACTCTTCAAATATCGCAACATTAGGTAATGGCTTACTCAAACTAGCCACCATCGCACTCTTTTTGGCTGCTCTAGCAGCTGATACCTTACAATAGGCTAATGGAACTCCACGACTAGTAAGCGTTTCCATCAAGCGAAAACCAAAATCGATTAACCAATGAGGATAACGGTCACCTTTTCTAAATGGATAATGAAATGAATGTTTGGTCAAACGATGAGGCATGTCAGCAACTAACTCAGCTCGACAATGCATAATATTGCGTGCATAGAGAAAACGTTTCCATAATGCTATAAATCGGAAAGGTATTTGCCATAGAGGAAAATCTGGTGCTAGATAACCTACGCCAGAATACAACATACGACTTGAACGTGATGAAGTTCCTGCACCTATATCACCTCTATCAACTAATAAAGTACGGTAACCTCGTGCAGCCAACTCTCGGGCTGATGCGCATCCAACAGCGCCTGCACCAATAACTACAACGTCATATACTTGTTCTTGTAAACTTTCTAATGTTAATCGTTCCATAACTAACCTTTTATTTTCATAAAAAAGCACCTTTCTCAGAAATGAGAAAGGTGCTTTTCAAACATTTAGTGGAATACTAAAACGTTCCTGTTGCCTGAATTTCAATTAAATATTCAGGACTAGCAAGTTGCGAACCAACACAAGCTCGTGCAGGTTTATCTATTTCACTTACCCATGCATCATAGACCTTATTCATTTCTTCAAAATCAGCCATATTAGCTAGCCAAATCTGAATACGGGTAATTTGGTTACGATTTGCACCTATATCAACCATTAACTGTTCAAGTTGATCTAATACACAACGGGTTTGTTCTGCAATTCCTTTATCCGTGCACTTAGCAACTAACCCAGCTGTTTCGATATGTTGGCCACTTACAACAACCTGACTAGCACGAGCTCCGCTATGAAATCTTTTTATATCTGTCATCATTTATGCCTCAAAAAATACAATAAGTCTTTCTAAAGTCTTCTTTGATGTCCCATACACCTTCACAGTTTGCTGGGAATAAAACTGCATCTCCTGCACGTAGCTCTACCGGTTCTCCACCTTCTGGAGTAAAAATGCACCAGCCTTTAACAATATGGCTAAACTCACGGTTTGCGATATGACGCTTGAACTTACCTGGCGAGCTTTCCCATACACCAATACTTGCAGCAATACTTTCAGAAGTTTGATCTTGTGCAGTGCTCTGCTGTGCAATTAACTCACCTACCGGAAGTTTTGCTGGTGCTGGCACGCCTAATACAGCACTTTCTGCTTGACGTACTACAACGAGTTGATTGTTCATAATGATCTCCCTATACAGTCTTTAGACTGATTTAAATAAAAAATTATTTACGATTTCCCAAGCTTGCAGCCTGATTTAAATCTAAAGCATCTACATCTGGCGCTAATGCCCAAGCTGACCACGCCCCAATAAAGCAAACTACTGCGGCAACGATCATCGTGGTGCCTATTCCCCAGCTTGTTAAAGCAAAAGGTAATAAATAAGTACCAATAGCTGCTCCAATTCTTGAGATAGATGTCCCAAGCCCAACGGCAGAAGCTCTTATTTCAGTTGGAAAAAGTTCATTGGGGTAAACATATTCCATGACCTGTGCCCCACCAATGAATACGGCATATGCACCAAATAGACACAACACAATGAAGGAAGAGGCTTGAGGGAATACGCCTAAGAGAAATAAAGCTATTCCTGACCATAAGAAGCTATGAAAAAGCATCTTTTTGCGGCCCATAGCATTAATTAATAATGTTGCTAATAAGCACCCAACGAAAAATAGGAAAGTAATAGCAACTGCTCCCCAACCAGCAAGTTCGCCAGTCAGCCCTAAAGCCTGTAATACTTGAGGAGCAAATGCATAAATTGCGAAAAGAGGCAGAATTGCACATGTCCAGAAAATTGAAACAAATAACATGCGTTTGCCATATCCTGAATGGAATAATGACCAAACCGAAGTATTAGAATTTTGATTTCCAATATTTTCTGATAAATCAGCATGAGAGTATTCTTGGCCATATACTTTTTTAATGACTGCATCGGCTTCAGCAACTCGACCTTTATTAAGCAACCATCGTGGTGACTCAGAAGCCCCCATACGTACCATTAAAAATAGTGCACCCGGTACCACGGCACTCGCTAAAGCCCAGCGCCAAGCTTCATCTCCACCAAATGTTAATGTAAGCTCTCCGACAGCATAGGCAACCGCTGCACCCAAAAACCAAACCATAACCATTGCTGCTAATCTTGGTCCACGATTTTTACGTGGTAAAAACTCTGCAAGATAAGCCGTAGCAATTGGGTAGTCCGCTCCAACAGCGACACCAATTAATAATCGCCAAATGAAAAGCATAAAAGCTGATTCAACCCAAAATTGAGCAGCTGAAAAGCCAATAATCGCGATAAGGTCAATTAAGTAAAGAACTTTTCGGCCATACTTGTCAGTAATCCATCCACCTAAAAACCCACCTAGAAATACACCAATTAATGCGGAAGCCGCGATCATTCCTTGCCAAAAAGTCGTAAGAGATAATGCATCTGTCATTTGCATCATTACGACCCCGACAATACTCAATACATAACCATCTAGGAATGGACCACCCGATGAGTAAAAGGTCAGTTTTTTATGGTAGGAATTTAAAGGAATATCCTCTAAAGGAATCTTATTTTTCATGGGAATATCTGCCTTATCTCAAGCAAAATTCACCTTATTCAAATTTTGAGGACAAAAAACCTCTACTAGCCTCTTCCTTTAAGAAGCTAACTTTTTGTTTTATAAATTTTAAATAAGGTGATTTAGATTAAATAACTTAGTTCTTACTTAGAGATGCGGCTTGATGTAAATCTACACCATCAATATCCGGAGCCCATGCTCGAGTTACCCATAATCCAACCAAGCTAATAGCTGCTGCAATCAACATTGTGGTACCAATCCCCCAATGTGCCAGAGACAAAGGTACAAAATAAGTGCCTGCAGCTGCACCAATCCGTGATAATGAAGTGCCTAATCCAACTGCTGTAGCACGAACTTCTGTGGGAAATAATTCATTTGGATAAACATATTGCATGACTTGAGCGCCACCAATAAATACTGCATAACCACCAAATAAAATCAGAATAATGACAGGAGATGCGCTTGGGAAAAGTCCGAGTAAAAGTAACATTAAACCAGACCAAAAGAAGCTATGTGACAACATTCTCTTACGGCCTACGGTATTAATCGTTAACGTAGCAACAGTACAACCAACACAGAATAAAACTGTGATAGCGACAGCTCCCCATTTCGCCATTTCGCCTGTTAGTTTCAAAGCCAACATAACTTTTGGCGCGAATGCATAAATAGCGAATAAGGGAATGATTGAACAAGTCCAAAAAAGCCCAACAAATAGAGTACGCTTACCATAGCCAGAGTGAAACAAAGATGTGATAGAAACTTTATTCTTCTCATCAACTTGTTGTTCTGGTAAATCATTCACAGAGTATTCATTACCGTAAATTTTCTTAATAATTTTATCTGCTTCTGCTGTGCGTCCCTGACTAATTAACCATCTTGCGGACTCAGGTGTACCTAAGCGTCCAACTAAGAATAGGATGCCAGGAATAAGTGCACTCGCTAGTACCCAACGCCAAGCATCGGGTCCAATCACAGACAAAATCAACTCACCAATAATATAAGCTGCCGCTGCGCCTAAGAACCATGCTGTTACTAAAGCTGAAAGCCGAGGACCACGATTTTTTCGTGGTAAGAATTCTGCTAATAAAGAAGTAGCAATAGGACAATCTGCTCCCACTGCGGCACCGATGAGGAAACGTAATACAACCAGCATTAGTGCTGTTTCTACCCAGAATTGTGCAACTGATAAGCCAACAATAATGACTAAATTTAAAATATATAGTAGTTTACGGCCAATTTTATCAGTAAGCCAACCACCTAGAAATCCGCCAAAGAAAATACCAACAAGTGCGGATGCCGCGACTAGCCCTTCCCATAATAAGGTGAGATGTAACGCTGAAGAAATCTGAAGCATTACTACACCAATAATACTCAACACGTAACCATCTAAAAATGGCCCACCAGCTGAATAAATGGTTAGTTTTTTATGAAACTTATTTAAAGGAACTTCCTCTAAAGGTATTTTATTACGCATATAAACTCCTTTACCTACACGGTATAAAACTGTTATCTATCCCTTAACAGCTTTCTTCAAAAATAATCTTCCAAGACCATTAACATCATGATCTAACAAGTCTTAACTGATATTTGAAAACCTAACTTTCCTTTCCCGCTCGGTATTGCCCTGTCATTAAGTTAAGGTTTACGCCAAGTGATAAAAATGGTTGAGGTGGATTCGCATTTGGTCCCGGTGATGAAATTAAGAAATCGATAAGTTCATTTCTTTCACCTGCAAGCCAATCTGCTAATAATGTTCCTGCAATAGTTCCTTTAGTTGTCCCTAAGCCATTCCAGCAAAGTGCTCCATAAACATTCGGTGCTAGTTCGCCAAAAAATGATTCATGGTTTCTGGATAAGCACATAGATCCACCCCATGTATATTCAAATTCAACCTGAGGTAACATTGGAAATCTATTTTCAAATGACTGCCTTTGTCTCTGTGCTACACGAGATAAAAGATGAGGTTTACTGCGTCCGTCAGTATTAAAACTAAAACTATTACGCACTAATAGACGATTATCTGGTGTACGACGCAATGTACTTCCAAACGGATCTGCAGGAATAATGCCCCATGTTTTTTTCCCGCCCAAAGCTAATTGCTCTTCTTCTGTCAGCACACGAGTCATGCTGGCATAGGTAAAAATAGGAAGTAATCGACCTTTTAAAAAGCCAAATTGGGAAGCAAATGCATTGTTTGTTAATATAAGTTTATTCGCAATGATTGAACCTTGATCTGTTTGCAATTGAATTTTCTTTCCATATTCAACAGATGTAATGGCCGTATACTCATATAAAGTCACATTACTTGGTAAGTTATTGGCTAAACCTTTTACCACTGCCGCTGGCTGTACTAACAAAGTCCCTGGTGTGTAAAGTGCCTTTTTATAAAAATGCGTACCTAAATGAGCTGGAATATCTTGTTCCTCAATAATCTCACACACTTGACCAAGCTTTTCTAAACCACTTTTATACGCTTCAAGAACTGCTAGACCTCTCTTTTCAACAGCAGCCTGGTACTTGCCCGCTGGCTCAAGTTGACAATCAATATTGTAATCGGCAACTAACCTTTTAATAATATTCTGCGCAGCCAGATTGAGCTTTAAATGCATACCAGCTGTTTTGATATCACCGATATAATCTGCGGCTCCAATATCATGAGGAAGGTCAATCATAAAACCTGAATTTCTTCCAGAAGCTCCATACCCAACCTCTTGTGCCTCTACAAGAACAATGTGATCGTTAGGAAAATTTAAGGCAAGTTGTCTAGCAGCGGATAAACCTGTAAACCCCGCCCCTACAACGACCCAATCAGCCTCTATTCTTCCATTCAATGGAGATTTCGGTAATCGATTTGGGCTTAAGTGGAACCAAGCACATCCATTGTCATCAGCCGGTGTTGAACCTATTCTTTCCATGATAAATTCCTAACGTCCTTTTCTTATTATTTTTGATCTCATTTCTATGTCTTGCATATAAAAAAATGGGCAATTTTTAGGACAAAATAGACATTCTATTAAAAGTCGACAAAATGAATTTTATTAAAAAATTTATACTTTTAATAAATTATTCAATATAAATCAAAAACATAATCTTTTTAATTTAAGTAAAATTATTCTAATCTTATATTTCTATACCTATGTCATATTCTTCATATTTATGTTTTTCCACTTCATCATTTTTATGAGATAAATTGACCTTTTTTTTATATTTCTATTTTTAGAATGATGTTTTGATACTTTAATCTTTTTTAATATTGGTCAATTGCTGTGGTAAGTCACTTTGGTCTTAATAAAGATGACCAGTCAGAATTAACAATGTCTATCCTCATGACTCCGGATATGGCAAATTTTTCTGGCAATGTTCATGGAGGAACGATTCTTAAACTATTAGACCAAGTGGCCTATGCTTGCGCGAGCCGTTATTCAGGTAGTTATGTTGTTACCTTATCTGTCGATAAAGTTATTTTTAAAGAATCAATTCATGTAGGGGAATTAGTAACTTTTCTGGCCACAGTTAATCATGTAGGTACAACCTCTATGGAAGTAGGTATTAGGGTTGAATCACAAAATATTCAGCAACGTACTATACGCCATACTAACAGTTGTTATTTCACCATGATTGCTGTTGATGAAGATCGTAAACCACGTGTAGTCCCGAAGTTGGTTCTAGATACAGCCTTAAAACAGTGCCGTTTTAAAGCTGCTTCGAAGCGCAAAAGTATTCGCTTAAAAGAACAAATTCAACCTTCTTGTCAACTAAGAGAGAAGTAGTTCTTAAATAGGGATTTATTGCTTAATTAAAGCGAAATGACCGAAATTAAATTTAGTCACAATTAACCATTTAATATCATGGAGCATAATTATGGATAGCATGAATTACTCTAATGCTAGAGCGCAACTTTCTATGCTTATGGATAAAGCTATTGGTGGCCAACCCGTTGAAATTACTCGTAGAGGTAGAGGGTCGGCTGTCATCATAAGTAAAGAATCATATGAAGCATATAAAAGAGCTGAATTCGAAGCGAGATTCCCTGCTGAGCAAAAAAAACCTTAATAGAAAATTCATAAAAGGAATTAAGAGATGTGTGTTCCTAAAGGATATTGGATTATCGAGTGTCAGGAAATTACTGACCAAATCTCTATGGAAAAATATGCAAATGCTTGGACTGAAATAGCAAATGAGTTTAATGCTCAAATTATTGGCGGCACTAAATCTTCCGACTTTGTAGAAGGCCCACAAAAAGCACGAGTACTTATTTTGGAGTTCCCTTCTTACCAAATTGCTCAAGATTGCTATTACAGTGAAAAGTACCAAAAAGCTAAGGAGCTTGCATTAAAAGCAATGGAAAGAACATTTTCCATTATTGAGGGAATATAAGGTCTAATGAATTTTTTAAACTACGATCAAGCTAAAGATATTCTAAATTGGCATGAAGCTATTGAGGCACTACGCTTAGGTCATGAAAAACCCAAAGCAACTCTGCACGACTCACTCATAGGCCCTAAAGATGGCATGTTGTTAAATCGCATGGCAAGAATTGAAGGGTTGGGCTATGGAATAAAAGCTGAGTCTGTCTTCAATGGAAATGCGAGTATAGGGCTTCCTAATACTCATGGAGTGGTCGCAGTTTATTCTTCTGAAAATGGTATTTTACGCGGCTTGGTTGATAGCCACATTATTACCGATCTGAAAACTGCTGCTGATTCTGTATTAGGGGCTACTCTACTCGCTCGTCCCGATAGTAAGCATCTAGTAATCATTGGAGCAGGTCGCGTTGCTCACAATCTTGCAAATGCCTACAGTGCTTTATTTCCCCAACTTAAAAAAATATCAATTTGGTCTCGCCGTTTAAATCAATCTCAAGCACTCGTTAAAAAACTAGATGGATTATCTGTGCCAGTTGTTGCTGCCTCAGATTTACAGTTGGCTTTATCAACTGCTGATATTGTTTCTTCAGCGACTATGGCACAACAACCAATTTTAAAAGCAGACTGGATTCGCTCAGGAACTCATATCGACTTAATTGGTGCTTTTACCCCTGAAATGCGTGAAGCTGATGATCAATTAATCGCAGCATCTCAGCTCTATGTAGATAATCTTGAAACTACTTGGAATATTGGAGAAATTGTCATTCCAATTGCGAATGGAAAAATCTCACGAGATCATATTCGAGGTGATCTATATAGGTTGGTAAATAGTAGTTCTGACACTTTTAGAAATCAAAAAGATATCACTGTTTTTAAAAATGGTGGAGGCGCTCATTTAGATCTCATGATTGCCGATGCAATATTGAAGAAGTTAGGGTTATAAAATCAATCTATTAAGACCAACTCATCTCTGAGCATACTTCCAATATAAAATTTTATTTGCTTCATCTTCTAATTTTTTGTTTGACCTAGTTTGACAAACTCAAACTTGCAAAACTTACTCAAAGCCTTTCTATATATAGTTTTTAGGTAAATTAAGGATAAATGTCGTCCAACAAAATTACTTTTTGTTTTACGTAGCTTTACGAGATGAGAATTTAGAAAAAGCTAAAACCCTTATGATATATAGGAAACGGCGTATTTTTTATACATTGCCGTAAAGCAAAAAAATTTAATTTTTATTATTTATATAAAAACTAACATGCTCCATACACCTGAGTTGATAGGGAGCGAACTCTCATAATCTAATGAATAAACAATATTTGTATTTTTAGAAAATATAATGTTACTTTTTTAAAAATATATTAAGAAGCCCTCTCGTGAGAGCTTCTTAGTTTATTGAATTAAAAATATACCTTGTATTTCTAACTTAATGTTAAAACCAAATCCATATTTCTAACTTGCTTACCTGCACTCATTAAAACTTCCTGAACCACACAGTCCTGATCAGCTTTAATGGCAAGCTCCATCT
>NZ_KB976987.1:625195-872204 GCF_000399685.1 Acinetobacter pittii ANC 4050 | reverse complement strand
AAACCATAGCCCGGATGGATGGCATCTACCCCTGCCTCAAGTGCAATACGGATAATATCTTCAATATCCAGATAAGCCGCGATTGGCTTTTTGCCTGCGCCTACTCGATAAGCTTCATCCGACTTAAAGCGATGCAGGGCAAACTTATCTTCTTCTGCATAAATTGCAACCGTGCGGATGCCCATTTCTGTAGCAGCACGCATCACTCGAATTGCGATTTCACCACGGTTGGCAATAAGTATTTTTTGAATAGGTTTAATCATTTCTTTAACCATCAAATTTATAAATCTTTTGAGATAACTTTTTAGAAGTTATAGAAAAATAATAGATTCAATAATCGACTCCACCCTTGATCATCGCCTTGGGCAAAGGAATCTGCATTTCCACCTATAAACGGATCATTTTTCCCAAGCATATATTCCGCAGCGACAGAGAAATGCCCTTTGTCTGCCTGAACCCCGATGATATTTCGAGTAGAAGTTTTAAAATCTTTAGGATCTTTACGCAAAGCACTATATGTTGCGTATGGAGTCAGAGACCAACCGTGAATTACATCTTTAAAGACGTAATTAATATCTGCGGTGTAAAAATCACCTTCATTCACTAAGTTATAGGAACTATCAAATGAACCTATTACGGAATAATCACGATTTAAAACATCATGATTAGAAACCTTATTTTTGCCTGCGGTTAGAGTAACATTTGCATTCTTATAATTTATCTTACTAAACAGAGCCCAAGCATTTCGATGTCCAGTTTCAGAATTATCTTTATTTTCAATGTCTGAATACCAATAAGACGACCCTATATTTAAGTTTAAATCTGGATACGCAGATAAAGGAACTTCTTGTTGTAACCTGACAATAAACATATTTTTTTCTTTTACATATGGATCATTGTCATTATCAGGATCAACATAGTTAGCTGAATAGCGGGATGAATCTTTACTATTACCCGTATAATTTCCCGCATCACGTGCAAAAAATGCGGCATCAAATTTAGTGGTCGTGAAAGGTTGTGTTGAGTAGCTGATTCCTAAATTATGTACATCTTCTAAACCAGCATTAATTAAAACACCACCATACCAACTAGTAGACCATCCCGGTCCAGGACCAAAAGGTATTTCCTGGACACCTAAGGTAACTCTATTATTTTCATTGAACTTGTATCCCAAATTCGCATCAACAAGCGATGAAAAATCGCATAATTTATCGAATTGATAACAACGATATTCAAAATTTCCGAAAAGATTCTTAGCATCATATTTGACGGCTATTTTTGCTGCATCAAACTTTAGTTTGTGCTCATTATCAGAATAATCTTTATCCTGAATGTTTGCCCGTAACCAACCAGAAATTGTAACTTCACCAGAATCACTATTTACATCACCAAACTTCAAAGTGTCTGCAAAAAGATGAGGTGAAAGTGTAGATAAAGCTCCGCCAAGAAGAAGATTAATTCTCCATTTTAACATTTCATATTTCCTTTAATATCAAGATTATTCTCTTCTTTAATTTCCTTTTTAAAGAAGAGAGATGGGTGCTTAAATTTATTTAGTTCTACATCGGGGAAGCAATTAAGCTATTTTACGACTGCTGTTTTTTTTTAGAGAAACAGACTTTTCAATAGAAGGTGTTATTAGAGACGCTTTTTTTTGATCAGCGTATTCTTCCCAATAAGTTGCATTTTTAATACCTACTTCTCTTGGGTCAAACACAGGGTCTTTTCCAGCTTTGCGTTGTCGGTCGTAATCTTTTAATACTTTCAATAATGGTTTACTTAACAAAATTAAAGCGATGAGATTGACATAGGCCATGCTGCCGAAAGTGATATCACCAAGTGCCCACATTGTTTCAGTACTTGAAATACTACCCATGAACAATGCTGTAAGACTTGCAATTTTGGCAATTGTCTTAAAAATCGGATATTTATTTTGACGATCAAAATAAGCGATACCTGACTCAGCAATATAGTAATAGGTCATTAATGTTGTGAAAGCAAAAACTAGAATTGCTAGAGAAATTAACCAAGCACCCGCATCATGAAATACAGTTTGTAGTGCCATAGAAGTCCATTCTGCACCTGCTGCTACTCCAGGTACATGTTCAACTAATGGTGATGCACTACCTGGAGGTGTAACGTTATACATTCCAGTAATTAAGATCATTAACCCAGAGCTAGTTAAAATTAATGCTGTTTCAAAGAAAATAGAGAATGCTTGAATTAAGCCTTGTTTTACTGGATGTGAAGTCATCGCAGCTGCTGAAGCAAAAGTTGATTCACCCGCACCCGCAGCACTTGCAAAAACGGCACGACGTACGCCCCAATTCACAGCTTGACCAATAATTGCACCAAACACTGCATCCATACCAAATGCACTTTTTATAATAAGAACAAATGTTTCAGGAATTTGATCATAGTGTGAAATGAGTAAGACTACGGTAGCTAAAACATACAAACCTGACATGGTCGGTACAATTTTTTCAGCTGCACTAGCAATACTTTTTACACCACCCCAAATAATTAGTCCGATACCAAGCGTTACCACAATGCCAGAGATATATGGAGGTATATGGAATGTAGATTTGAAGGTAGTTGCAATAGTATTCATTTGAATACCAGGCATCATGACAGTATAAGAAATAATTAATACGACTGCGGCTATTGCTGCAAAAGGCTTAAGTTTTAATCCGCGATCAATATAATAGTGAACACCACCATAATATTGATCTCCTTCTTTAAACTTATATAACTGAGCGACTGTAGATTCACTGAAAGCTAATGCGCCTGCAAGGAATCCCATTATAATCATCCAGAAAATTGCACCTGGACCACCCATTCCAACAGCTAAAGCTACCCCTGCAATATTACCAACACCAATACGTCCAGCTAATGCCATAAATAGTGCTTGTCGTGGTGATATTCCCGAACTATCTTCTTTTTTCTCACGTATTACACGGAACATTTCGCGAAAGTATCGAAATTGAACGCCTCGAGTAATAAACGTAAAATAAATGCCAACACCAAGCGCCAAATAAACTAGCGTATCGCTCCATAGATATCCCACTATGGTATGTATTAATTGTTCCATTCCCGTTACCTTATTCCATTTCCTTATACGAATTAGGTAGAGTTCAGTTTTTTAAAGATGCAAGAACCCTACATAATGCATGTATATGTATTTGATCTATATGCCATAACTACTATTTAGTAGAACTAAAATGGCATAATTGAAAACTTCCTTATCTAGTCGCTATATCCTTGTTGTTCTTTTTAGCTCCTGAAATACTCTTCTAGATTTAGGCCATGACAAAATAGTCTTAAGTCTTTTGCAGAGGTACTTACTTGGTTTGAAGAACGAAGAATCAAATTAAAAGTGATTATTAAATTTAATAATCGCTTTATCTGTTCTTTCATACACATAGATAAACTCTTATTTGAAAAAACCAGAAGGTCTTGTTTGGTCATATAACCAGTTATCCCTACTATTGATCTTTTTAAACGTAGTAGATTTTGTCTCATAATTATTCCCTTTATGACTAATCCAAGCTTTGTATCTCAAATTGATATTTGTGCTTGAATGCATCAAATGCTCTTGAAATTTCACTATTAGACTCATCCCAACAGCTAACTTTCTATATGTACGAACTTAATTCTTCATCCATTTTAAGTTGTGTACAATATTGCATACATTAAAAATATAACGATATTTGTTACTTGTCAATGAAAATTGATAAAAAATAAACAAACAAAAATACTAGTTAATCATATGTTTTTTAACAAAAAAACTCATTGAGATTGCAGTAAAACAATCTCAATGAGTTTTGGCTAGCAAATAATTTTTCAGTATGTTTTTTAAGTCGCTACACTTATCTGATCGATCAAGTTTTCTTTCATATGTTCCATAAAACGATCTCTAAATAGTAAGGTATGCGCATGTGCTTCACTTTCAGCTTTATCCAGATCTTTATTAGCTATCGCTTCTATTAGACTTAGATGATCACTTTCTAAATTATTAAAGCTGGTTGACTTAGCTAAATGATCAAAATGTAAATAGAAGAGTCGTTGGCCTTCTTCCAGTAAACGTTCATAGTATTCAATTAAAAATGGATTTCTTCCTGCTTTAGCAATCTCAAGATGTAATTGCTTATTTTGTTCAAGCATTAATTGATAGTTACCTTCTCTTGCAGCTTGTACATAAACAATATCAACATCTTTAATTCTTTGTATATCATCATCAGTACAATTTGCTGCTGCCAAACGTGTTACAGCACGCTGTAAAAGATCTAATGCACTAATATACTTTGAGAAATCTTGTAAGTTAAAAGGCCGAACAATTGTTGTTCTATTCGGTAGAGTCATTGCTAAGCCTTCAGCAACAAGACGTGCAAGCGCATCACGAACAGGTGAACGTGAAACCTGAAACCTTTCAGCGAGTGAGATTTCATCTAGTTGAGTATTAGGCCTCAACTTTAAAGTTAAGATTTCTTCACGAAGTTGATCATAGACATATTTTCCATTATGTCTCTTCTTTACCCCGTCTGTTTCTTTTTTTACTAAACTATTCATAGGCTAGGCCTTTATCCAATTCTAACTTTAATTTAATTATATACCTTCTCCCCATGTATCACTTACCATAAAACCTTCTGATAATGGGTCTGTTGGGTCAATACCAAGTTGATGAAAACCATATAGCCATGCACGACCAGTGATATTAGGAATGATGGCAGGTTTGTCGCCAATTTGCACATTACTCGCATACTTCACTTTAAACTGACCACCAATAATTGATTGTGAAATTAATTCATCCCCAGGTTGGACAAGTCCACGTTTTGCTAAAGTAGCTAAATTAGCTGAGCTACCAGTTCCGCAAGGAGAGCGATCTACACGACCTGGCGGTAAAGTTGTACACGTCTGAACTGTTTTTTCATCTAAGCGATTTCTAAACATGACGTATGCAATTTCATTAATATCCGAATAAATAGGATGTTGAACATTAAACTTTTGATTAATGAGTTTTCTAAGCTCAATACCTAAGGTTGCTAATTTACGAGCATTATCAGGTGAAATGGTTAGATTAACTTGATCAACATTAATAAGCGCATAATAAACGCCGCCAAAAGCAATATCGAATTTGATTTTGCCGAATGGTTCAACTTCTATTTCAGCATCTAATTGCTCTACAAATGCAGGCATCATCTCTAGGGTGACACTTTCACATCGCCCATCTTTACATTGAGCTTTTGCTGTAACCAATCCGGCTGCTGTATCTAAAACAACATTTGTGACCGGTTCCTGCATTTTTACCATACCCATTTCAAGCAATGCAGTCGTTACACAGATACAGTTACTACCAGACATTGGGTGAGTCTTATCTGCTTGAAAAATTGCAAAAGCAGCATCAGCGTTGGGAACTGTTGGGGGCAGCAACAAATTTACAGAAATCTGTAAACAGCCTCGAGGTTCTTGGATTACAAAACGACGTAAACTGTCATCTACTTCATTCATATAATTAACTTTTTCAACCATGTTTTTACCAGGAATATTTAATACCCCCCCAGTAATCACTTTTCCAACCTCACCTTCACAGTGAACATCTACAAGTTGAATCGTTTTTTCCCAACGCATGTCATCACTTCCTTATTGAATATACCAAGCCCATGGTTCTTGGCTGTCATAACTTGTAATCTGTTTAACTTCTAGATAATTTTCAAGCCCCCAGATTCCTAACTCTCGGCCAATACCACTTTGTTTATAACCACCCCAAGGTGCTTCAGTAAATGTTGGTTGAGAACAATTAATCCAGATAATACCAGCTCTTAATTTACGAGCTACACGATTGCAACGATCTAAATCTTTTGACATTACTGCACCAGCTAACCCAAATATAGAGTTATTTGCAGATTTGATTGCTTCATCTTCTGTTTTGAAAGAACGGATACTCACAACTGGACCAAAAATCTCTTCAGCCCATAAAGGATGTTCTTCTGGCACATCAGCAAAAATGGTTGGCTCAATGAAATAACCTTTTGAATGATTATTAGGTTGTTTTCCACCACTTAAAAGAGTGATGTTATCTTCAATACCACATTGAATGGCATCCATAACATTTTGATATTGTTTTTGGTTAACGAGTGGCCCAAGTTTCACGCCTTCATCAAAACCATTTCCGATTTTAATTTTTTGGCTCTCTTCTACTAGTCTTTCCAGAAGTTTTGGATAAATACCTTCTTGTACCAAAACTCGAGATGTTGCTGAACAAACTTGTCCTTGGTTCCAGAAAATACCAAACATGATCCATTCAACAGCAGCTTCAATATCACTGTCATCAAATACGATAAATGCAGATTTTCCACCTAGTTCTAAGCTGATATTTTTAACATTTGAAGCCGCTGATAACATAATTTGCTTACCGACAGGTACACTACCTGTAAATGCAACTTTATCAATATCAGGGTGTTCTGTTAAATATGGACCAATTTCTCGTCCATATCCGGTCAAAATATTTAAAACACCTTTCGGTAAACCCACTTTTTCAGCAATACGCCCTAATTCAACTGCTGTAAGTGAAGTTGCTTCAGCAGGCTTAAGAATCATTGTACAACCTGCTGCTAATGCTGGAGCTACCTTCCATGCAGCCATTAATAATGGGTAGTTCCATGGAATAATTGCACATGCCACTCCTACCGGCTCTTTTGTGGCTACGCAACTAAAGCGATCATCACTCAGCTCTATTTTCTCTTCACTCTTTTCATCAAGCGATTCGGCTAAATTTGCATAAAAATCGAAGCAACCTGCTGCATCACTGATGTCCCACTCAGCTTCTGGGTAAGGTTTACCATTATCTTTAACTTCTAAAGACGAAATTTCTTTTAGATTATCTCGAATTTCTTTAGCTATTGCTCTTAGATAATGAGCTCTCTCTTTACCTGATAATTTTGACCATGAGCCATTATCAAATGCTTCTCGCGCTGCACGAACTGCAAGCTCGGCATCTTCTACCGAAGCACAAGCAACATGGGCAATAACCTCTTCAGTACTTGGATCAATACTTTGGAACGTATTTCCTTTACGCGTCGGAATCCACTTTCCATCGATATATAATTGATCGTAACTCATATCTATTTATCCTTATTAATTCGATAATTAAAATCTATTTGCTTTAAACGGTGTAAGGTCTATTTTAGTAGATTGCTGACTTAGCATTTCTGTTACTAAACGCCCTGTAGTTGCCCCTAAAGTTAAGCCAAGTTGCCCATGTCCAAAGGCTAAAGCAACGTTTGGTAAACGTGGGCTCATATCAATAATTGGCTTCGTGTCTGGCAAAAATGGTCTATAGCCAACACCAAGCTCCATTCCTTCGGTATTTAATTGTGGTAAAACTTTTTTAGCTTTATCTAAAATAATTTCAGCACGTTTCATATTTGGCTTTGCACCAGCAGCAGCAAATTCAATGGTCCCACCAATTTGCAGTCCTCGGCTCATTGGTGCAAAACAAAAGCCACCTGATGCATAAATAGTTGAATGCTTAATATCAACTTCAGGTTTTGGTAAAACTACTTGATAACCAGCAATACCGGCTAAAGGCGGATCAATACCAAGTTGTTTTGAAAATAGTTGTGAACCAACACCCGCTGCCACTACTGCATAGTCAACATCTATAATTTGATTATTACTTAAAAGAACTTGGCTTAATCTATTATTTTCTTCACGTAACTCAACTACTTTCGCGCGTATCCTTTCACCACCTTTTGCGATAAAACTTTCAGTGAGGGCGGCAATAAAACCTTTAGTATCTTTTACAGCAGTCCAATCATTAAATAATAAACCGTGTTTAAATTTGCCCGTGAAAACTGGCTCTAAATCTGAAATTTCTCTTTCATTAAGAATTTGATGTTTAAAACCAAAACTCTGTCTTAACTCTAAATATTTCTTTTCATGTTCAATATCATCAGCACTGTCAAAGAGCTCTAAAATAGGTCGTGTACCTATTAATTCTTTATCTGGACAGTCTTCTAATAACACTGCATAGTCTTCATAAACATGTTGAGTTAATGAAGCTAAAGAACTAGCAATCTCATTTATACGAGATTCTCTTGCACAATTTAAAAAACGCAAAAACCACGGAATAATACTTGGAAAAGCAGATGGCCTTAATGCTAAAGGCCCTTGTTGATCTAACAACCAACCTGGGATCTTCATTAGGATCCCTTTTTTTGAAAGAGGAATAATTTCACTGACCGCCATCTGTCCACAGCTCCACTTTGCGGTACTTTCCCCAGCTTCAGATGGATCAACAACAGTAACCTTAAAACCTTTTTTTTGCAGATAAAGAGCGCAACAGATACCCACTATACCGCCACCAATTACAACAGTATTTTTCAAATTAGATTCTATAGACATTTTTACATTCCATTGATTAATTGAGGTTTTATATTGATGAGATATAATAAAAACCTATCCTACTCTTTTTTAAAAAACTTTATTCAACCTATGAGTCCCTTGACTCATAGGTTCTTAATTACTACTTACTTATCGATTGCATCGAATGCACGCTTAAATTCGGCTTTTTCTTCTTCAGTTAAAGGTAATAATGGCATACGAGCATTACCAACTTTAAATCCAGCTAGTTCACAACCATATTTAACCTTTTGAACAAATTTGCCTGATTCCATAATTGCCATAACTGGGAATAATTGACGCATTACATCCTGAGCGCCTTTAATATCACCCGCATTATATTTATTAATAATCTCAACAACTTTGTTCGGGAAACAGTTAGCTGGACCACAGATCCAACTTGTTGCGCCCCATAGGAAGAAATCTAATGCTTGATCATCTGAACCACATGAAAGCTGGTAGTTATCTTTATATTTTCCACCAATTTCAATAGCACGTAGTAAATTACCACTACTTTCCTTAATGCCAATAACACGTGGATGGTCTTTAAAAGCTTCAAGTACTTCGTAACCCACTTCTACATTGGTACGAACAGGATAGTTATATAGAACGATATTAATTTGAGGAAAAGCATCTAGGATTGCATTGTAGTGAGCAATTAACTCTTCTTGAGATGGTAAAGCATAATAAGGAGGCGCAATTAGAAGATTGGTATAACCAAGATCAACAGTTTGTTGTACTTGCTCTAAGACTTCACGTGTACATGATCCATTTGCGCCTGCAATTAGAATACCGCGATCACCCACAGTCTCTTTTACTACTTTAAGAATTTGACGACGCTCTTCATTAGTTAATGCGTAATACTCACCAGTAGAACCTAATGGTACGAAACCTTTAACACCAGCTTTTAATTGATACTCAATAATATCAACCAACGTTTTATAGTCGACTTGGTTATTTTCATCAAAAGGTGTAACTAAAGCAGGAAGAATACCTTGCAACATTTTAAATCTCTCCATAAAAATTTTTTAATCTGAATTCCCTATTTCGTACAAAATTAAGAAAATAACTATTGTTATTTCAATAACTTAAAATTGAAGATTTAGTATTCAATTCCAGATTATTACATTGTGTACAATATTGCATACATAAACAATATCCTCAAATTTTTTAGATGTCAATCATTCGGTTGAAAAATTAATTGCTTGTAAAAAGAACAGGTTTTTCAATGATATATTTTTTAAATAAAAGGTTTTTAATTTTGAAATCATTTTATTTTGATATTGAAGTGCTATTACATGATGGCTTTTTTATTAGGCTGAACTATTAATTTAAGTCTAAAAATAGTCTTTTGTTTTAATTACATATTCTTTTTTTTCAAATTCCCACTTTTCTGAAAGTTATAAATTTAAAAAAAAATCTCTTGTGAACTGATTGACAGGATAATTTTTATCTCTTAATCTCATTGCATACAATATTGCATACATTTTAAATTCTGCATTTTAATGTATTGAATTTTAGGTATTTAGCTAATCAGACTCATCAGATAAATAATAGAGATATTAAATTTGCTGAGTTAAAGCGGTTACTTCGCTAACCATTTTCATAGGAACGATTATGGATATGTCCTCAATTAGTCATGTATCAACCATCGATAACGATGATGTTTACGCAATGGATCGCAAATACGTATTCCATTCTTGGTCAATCCAAGACAATTTAAATCCTTTAGTTATTAAATCTGGTAAAGGATCAAAACTATGGGATTTTGATGGTAATGAATATTTAGATTTTAGTAGCCAATTGGTGAATACAAATATTGGTCACCAACACCCTAAAGTGGTTGAAGCAATTGTTAAACAAGCTCAAGAATTAACAACAATCGCCCCTTCAACAGCAAACTTAGCGAGAAATGAAGCTGCTAAAAGAATTGTTGAATTAGCTCCTGAAGGCTTTAACAAAGTTTTCTTTACAAATGGTGGAGCAGATGCCAACGAAAATGCGATTCGTATGGCTCGACTATTTACAGGTAAAACAAAAGTTTTATCTTCTTACCGTTCATATCATGGCAATACTGGTTCAGCAATTGTAGCCACTGGTGATGCTCGTCGTATTCCGAATGAATATGCACGTGGTCATATTCATTTTTTTAGCCCATATCTTTATAGATCAGAATTTCATGCATCAAATGAAATTGAAGAATGCGAACGCGCTTTACAACATTTAAGAAGAATCATTGAAAGTGAAGGACCATCAAGTATTGCCGCAATTTTACTTGAAAGCTTACCAGGTACTGCGGGGATCCTAGTGCCGCCTAAAAACTATATGCAAGGCGTTCGTGAACTCTGTAATGAGTTTGGAATCATCATGATTTTTGATGAGGTAATGGCTGGCTTTGGTCGCACTGGCAAATGGTTTGCACTTGAACATTACGGAGTTACTCCAGATTTAATTACCTTTGCTAAAGGCGTAAATTCTGGATATATCCCAGTCGGTGGAGTGATTATTTCTGAAAAAATTAGCCAGTATTTTGATACGAATTTCTTCCCTGGTGGTTTGACTTATTCAGGACACCCTTTGGCAATGGCTTCAATTGTTGCAACCATTGATGCAATGAAAGAAGAAAAAATTCTAGAGAATGTGGAATACATCAGTAATGAAATTTTAGGACCGGGTCTTAAGAAACTTGCTGAAAAGCACCAGATTATTGGCGAAATCCGTGGTACTGGAGTTTTCTGGGCTATTGAATTAGTTAGTAACCAAAAAACAAAAGAGCGCGTTTCAGCTCAGACGATGACTGAAATTAAAAATCTTTGTGCCCAAAAAGGTCTTTTAACTTTCCTAGCCGATAACCGTATTCATGTTGTGCCGCCATGTGTCGTTACTAAAGAAGAAGTTTTAGAAGCTTTAAAAATCTATGACGAAGTTTTAACAGAAATTGGTTGCCATTAATTTAAGGAGATAATAAATGAGCGAGTTGAATGTTGTTGGTCATTTGATTAACGGTAAAAAAATTCACGACACTCAGAGAACACAGGATGTTTTTAATCCATCTACAGGCAAGGTTTCCAAACAAGTAGCTTTAGCTTCAAAAGAAACTGTAGAGGAAGCAATCGCCGCTGCTCAAGCTGCTTTCCCAGCATGGAAAAATACGCCGCCCTTACGTCGTGCACGTATTATGTTTAAGTTCAAAGAATTACTTGAACAAAATGCTGAAAAAATTGCTCACCTTATCGGTGAAGAACATGGAAAAATTCTGCATGATGCAAAAGGTGAATTACAACGTGGTATTGAAGTTGTTGAATATGCATGTGGTGCTCCTGAACTACTAAAAGGTGAATTCACTAAAAATGTTGGTCCTAATATTGATTCTTGGAGCGATTTCCATCCTCTAGGTGTAGTAGCGGGTATTACTCCATTTAACTTTCCAACAATGGTGCCATTATGGATGATTCCAATGGCTCTAGTTTGCGGTAATACATTTGTTTTAAAACCTTCAGAACGTGACCCAAGCTCGACTATGTTACTTGGAGAATTAATGTATCAAGCTGGTTTACCTGAAGGTGTTTTTAACATCGTTAATGGTGATAAAGAAGCTGTAGACGTTTTACTAAGTGATAGTCGTGTTCAAGCTGTAAGTTTTGTAGGTTCAACTCCTATTGCTGAGTATATCTATAAGACTGCTGCTGCAAATGGAAAAAGATGCCAAGCTTTAGGCGGTGCAAAAAACCATGCGATTGTTATGCCTGATGCTGACCTTGATAATGTCGTTAACTCATTACTGGGTGCTGCATTCGGGTCTTCAGGTGAGCGTTGTATGGCCTTATCTGTTGCTGTAACTGTAGGCAAAGAAATTGGTGATCAATTAATTGAAAATCTTTCTAAAGCTATTGGCACTTTAAAGTATGGTGCATATTCAGAAAATAGTAACGATTTCGGTCCAGTTATTACTAAAGCCCATAAAGATAAAGTAGTTAGTCATATTACAAGTGCAGAACAACAAGGTGCAAAAGTTGTAGTTGATGGTCGTGAAGCAAAAGTTGCGGGTCATGAAGATGGTTTCTATGTGGGTGCAACCTTAATCGATAACGTTACGCCTGAAATGGATAGCTATAAAGCTGAAATTTTTGGACCAGTATTGCAAGTTATTCGTGTTGATACTATGGAAGAAGCGCTGGAACTCATTAATAAACATGAGTATGGCAATGGTACATGTATCTACACTCGTGATGGTGAAGCTGCACGTTACTTCTGCGATAACGTACTTGTGGGTATGGTTGGTGTAAATATTCCTCTTCCTGTACCTGTTGCCTATCACAGTTTTGGTGGTTGGAAACGTTCATTGTTTGGTGATCTTCATGTCTATGGTCCAGATGGTATCCGCTTCTATACTCGCCGTAAGACAATAACTCAACGTTGGCCATCTTCAAGTATCAGAGAAGGCGCTCAATTCTCAATGCCAACTCTGTAGTTGTGAATAAGTATAGCGTTAGAATCAGCCCATTCTGATTTTAACGCTGTCTATGATTCCTGAAATGATTAGTACCCTGCTAGTTTAAAATCTATGAACACTTATTTAAGCGAACCTGATTTAAGTACTTATAAAGATGTAGAAAATATTTTTATAAACTACGACGCTTTTGATTGTTTAAATTCAAAAAAAGATTATGGAATTCTAATTTATTGTTATTCCAAGAGCTCGAATATCAGTATAGATTCAACTGTAATTCATGCTCCTCCATCATATGGTGTTTGGATACCAGAAAAATATTTAAATGAAAAAATTAATATTAACTCTAAAGAGTATTGTGTCATTAGTATCTCAAACAAACTTACTAAGACATTACCACTTGTGATAAGCACAGTAATTTGCAGTTCGTTAACAGATTCGATTTTGAGACACTGTAAAGAGAAATCAATTTCATCAATAAAATCTAAAAAAGATAAGCACTTATATCAAGTACTATTGGATCAAATTACAGATTCAGAATATTCAAATAGCTTTCTTCCTCTGACAAACCATCCAAAGCTCTCGGCAATACTTCAATACGTAAGAGATCACTCTTCTCAGAATATTAATATTTCGGTTATAGCAAAACATTTTGAAGTAAATGAAAGAACATTAAGCCGACAATGCAATAACGAGTTAGGAATGAGTCTCATAGAATGGAAACAACGCTTAAAAATCCTAAATACAATTTCCTTACTAGATGAGAATTCTTCAATTGATAGTATTGCTAAAAACTTAGGTTACTCTACAACCTCAGGATTTATAACCATGTTTAAACAGTGGACAGGATTAACACCTAATAAATATAAAAAAGAAATACTTTCCAGATTCAACTAACAAAAAACTATTAAAGATAGAGTAAATAAAATTTAATCCTATGTAAACAATATTTTATTTACACGAATCCACTTATTAACTCTTAGCTTCACTAAGAAATTTAACCAAAGGAAATCTAAAATGAAACTCCCCTTAGAAGGCCAGAATATATTAGTAACTGGTTGTGAAAATGGTATAGGCAGCTCAATTGTAAAGAAATTATCAAGTGAGGGGGCTCAAGTTATTATTCAATTTGAAAAGGATAAAAATTCGGCTGAATCTCTACTGAAAGAAATTGATAATAAAGGCTGGGTTATTCAAGCTGATTTGTCAGCTCTAGACGGGCCATTTATATTATGGGAAAAGGCTCTTATAGCAGCAGGTCAAATACATTCGATAGTAAATAATGCCAGTATTCGAACCGAATTACCTATAGATTCACCTACTGAATCTTGGCAAGCAATATGGAGAAAAGAGTTTCAAATAAATTTTTTTGCTGCCGCAGATCTTTGTAAAGAAGCAATCGCCCATTTTAAATTAGCGGGTAAAGGTCGAATTATTAATATTACGAGCCGTGCAGGACAACGAGGCTATGTTGTAGAAGCTTTACCTTATGGTTGTAGCAAAGCTGCGTTAATTAATTTAACAAAATCCATCGCAAGATCTTTCGGAAATGACGGTATTACTACTGTAGCGATAGCCCCAGGATGGGTTCAATCTGAACTTGATGAAAACTCAATTTCTAGCAATGCACAACAAACTGCCTTGGCTGAAATTCCGATAGGTGAGATGGTGAAACCTGAAGAATTAGCTGAATTAGTTTCTTTCGTACTTAAGCCATCACAACTTTCTTTAAATGGTTCCACTATCGATATTAATGGCGGTAGTTATATTCGTTAATTTCCCATCCATCAAAGTCTAAATAATGAATTGACAAATTTATTCAGCAATTATAAATTCAATTGTGTGCAAAGTTGTATGCAAAATATAAATTATTAAGAATAACCATTTAAAAGGAAATAAAATGGCTAGATTTATCGGCAAAACAGCTTTAGTTACTGGAGCTGGAGGCGGTATTGGTTCAGCAACTGCCCGTCGTTTGGCAGAAGAAGGCGCTATAGTTATTGTTGCTGATGTCGTATCAGAGACAGCAGAGAAAACCGTAAGAGACATTATTAAACAAGGTTATAAGGCTGAAACTCTAGTATTTGATTTGACGAATGGAAATGCATGTCGCCAAGCGATTGCAGATGTAGAAACTAAGTATGGGCATATAGACATATTAGTTAATAATGCTGGTGCAATGCGCCGAGGTGATTTACTTCATACAAGTGAAGCTGACTGGTTATTAAGTTTAGAGGTGAATGTAAATGCTCTATTTCACTTATGCCAAGCCGTATTACCCAATATGATTGCTGCTGGCGGTGGAGCAATTGTAAATACAGCTTCTCAATGGGGATTAACCCCTGCTCCAGGTCACATTGCTTACAATGTAAGTAAAGCAGCCGTAGTCGCTTTTACCAAGAGCTTAGCTCGCGATTACGCACCTCATAAAGTTCGAGTAAATGCCGTTTGTCCCGGTGAAATACACACACCAATGCTCGAAAAAGGTAAAACAATTGCAGATTTAGATGTGATGGTTCCATACGGGCGTATTGGTAAACCAGAAGAAGTTGCAGCATTAATCGCTTTTCTAGCATCAAATGAAGCAGCATTTACTTGTGGTGCATGTGTAGAAATCACTGGTGCTCAAGCTGTAGCGTAAGGACATACTAATGACAAATATTGCTCAAGATCTACAAGATAAAATCATTTTAGTTACAGGTAGTTCACGCGGTATAGGCTTAGCAACTGCAAAGCTTCTGCATAAAAGAGGAGCTAAAGTAGTTATTCATGCACGTTCATCTACAGCTAATTTAGATGAACTATTAAATCATTTAGGTGAAGAAAATGCTCGTTTAGTATTAGGAGACTTAAGCAGCTTTAATGGTGCGGAAAGTGTTTGGAGCAAAGCAATCAACTGCTTTGGTCATATAGACGTATTAGTTAATAATGCTGGTGCTTGGTTACCTTCTGATATCAATTCTAGCCAAGCTTGGCGTGAAGGATGGGAAAGCAACATCGCTATTAATCTCGCAGCTCCTGCTGAATTATGTCGTTTAGCATTATTACACTTCAAGCAAAGACACGGTGGTATTATTATCAATATTACGAGCCGTTCAGCACATCGTGGTGATGATGCAGAACATTTAGCATATGGAGCAGCCAAAGGTGGTTTGCTTGCTTTAACAAAAGGTATTGCTAGAGGATATGGTCGTGACAATATTCTTGCTTATGCAATTGCCCCAGGATGGGTTGCAACAGATTTAGCAGATGGTGCAATTGAGCCTTCGGTATTAGAAAATCTGCCTTTAGGTGAAGTTACTCCTGCAAGTGACGTAGCTGAAATAGTCGCTTTTTTAGCAACTGGTCGTTCACGCCATACAACTGGAGCAACAATTGATATTACTGGAGCAGATTACGTTCGCTAAAATAAAAATTATTCGAGTATTGGGTTTCCCCCAATACTCTTATTTAAAAAATTAAATTATCAGTTGTTTACTGTCTTTACGGAATAAAAAATATAAAAGAATGATTGATAATAAAGTTATAGAACCCATAACTCCATAAAGATTTTGCACCGAGATAATCGGGATTAATAGACCTGCAATCGGGCCAATTAGCAATAAAGCAATATCAAAGAAAGCTGTAAAAACTCCTAAAGCCACTCCTTTATTTTGATCATTAAACTTTTTCATTGCTTCAACACCCATTGCTGGAAAAACCATAGAAAAACCAGTTCCTACAAGAAATGCTCCTGCATAAGCAATTATTCGGTCACCTGATTGCCAGATTGTTAATAAACCAATAGCTTCAACAAAAAATGCACATAGAGCCACATTCTTGCCACCAAAAACTTGAATGGTGTTAGAGAAAATAAATCTGACCCCTACAAATCCAATACTAAATAAGCTCAAAGCAAGTGCCGCATTACTCCAACCTTTTTCCAAGAAAAATAAAGCTACAAAAGTTGAGAGCACACCGAAACCAAGAGTACCCACTGCTTGGCCTAAACCAAAAACCCAAACTTTAGAAAGTACTGATAAAATTGGTAGGCTTACTGGTCGAACATTCCCAGTCCGTATTGTTGTCTTTCTATAAGCAAGAAAAAAACCAACAATAGCTAAAATTATAGTCAAAATGGCGAATCCAAATTGACCAAATTGCGCATTACAAAAAACGCCTAATGGAGCACCAATTGCCATCGATAAATATGTTGCTGCACCATTCCATGAAATTACACGTGAGGTTTCATTGGGACCTGCCAATTGCATTCCCCAGAGAGTCGCTCCAGTACTGCAAAAGCTTTCACTACTACCTAAAAATAGTCTTGAAATCGCGAGTAAGAAAATACTGACTAATGGATATGAAACTAACCATAGTGCTAAAAAAGCGAATACTCCACTTAATCCACAGCAACTTAACCCCAAAAGAACTACATATCTGGAGCCCTTTCTATCGACAAGTTGACCAGCACTATGGCGGGTTAATAGCGTTGCTAGATATTGTAAACTGATAATTAAGCCAACTAAAAAAGGGGCAAAATTAAGATCTTTTACAATGAATTTTGGTAAAACTGCTAAGGGTAATCCTACCGATAAATAAGCAAAAGCTGTAAAAATAACGACTGAAATGATTTTCCTTGTCACGTCTAAATTAGACTGTTTCCCTAGAGTCAATGCTGCCATCTTTTTTACTCACTTAAAAAGCCCCGTAAATTATTTTACGAGGCTTAACCAACTCATTTGATGAAACATATTTAGACAGAGTGAGTGACACCTCCATCTACACGGATGTTTTGACCCGTAATATAAGCAGCGCCTTTGGAAGCCAAGAAACTGATCGTTGCAGCAATTTCCTCACTAGTACCATATCTTTGTAGTGGTACAGATTTGCGACGCTCTTCCGTTTCAGGAAGACTATCTATCCATCCAGGTAAAATATTATTCATACGAATATTATTCGCTGCATATTTATCAGCAAAAATTTTAGTAAATGAAGCTAAGCCAGCACGGAAAACGGCTGACGTTGGAAACATATCGGTTGGTTCAAATGTCCACGCGCTAGAAATATTTATAATAACGCCCGAATTTTGCTTTTCCATAATTGGAGTAACTAAACGAGTTGCTCGAATGACATTCATGAGATAAGTGTCTAAACCTAAATGCCATTGATCATCTGTAATCTCTAAAATTGGAGCACGAGGGCCATGCCCTGCGCTATTAACTAATACGTCAACCCTTCCCCATTTTTGATAAGCTTGCTCAACAAGGTTACTTATATCTTGAGTTGATTGATTTGTTCCTGTTACGCCAATGCCATTAAGCTCTTTAGCAATTTCTTCGCCTTTTCCCGATGAAGAAAGAATACCTACATGATAGCCATCTTTTTTTAATTGTCGTGCAGCAGCCGCTCCCATACCGCTACCACCAGCCATAATTAACGCTACTTTTTCTACAGTCATATATGCTATCCTCTAGAAGTGCTAAAACCATACACATCTTAATATTTTAAATAGAATATCATGGTGAACTCTTCATCTGACTTTACCTTTTCTCTCTATTGAATGTAGAAAAACTACAGTATGAATCAACTCAATCGCTTACCATCACTGAATGCATTAAAAGCTTTTGAAGCAGCAAGTAGACATTTAAATTTTAAACTTGCAGCAGAAGAGTTAAATGTTACTCAAAGTGCAATAGCTCAACAAATCCGTAGCCTAGAGGAAGAGTTAGGTTCAAAATTATTTGAAAGACATTCTAAAGGAGTAGCTTTAACCCCAAACGGCAGAAACTATTCTCATAGCATTACTCAAGCTTTTAATCTGATTTTTGAAGCAACCCAATCATTTCGCCATTCAAATAAACATATTACTATTAGTGTAACCCCGACATTTGCATCTAAGTGGTTAATTCCCCGTCTTAATCAGTTTACACAAATTCACCCCAATATTGATTTACAGATTTTGGCCACAGAAAGAATTTCACACTTTCAAAATGATGGAGTCGATTTAGCAATTCGCTATGGTAGACCTCCCTTTGGTGCTGGCCTTCACACTGAGTTACTTTTACAAGATTCTTTTATCGCTGTTGCAAGCCCTAATTTAGTCCCTTTAAAAGATCAGGCTTTAGAATTAAATGATTTATATCAATATACTTTACTACACGATGCCAATAATCTTTGGCCCCATTTTTTAGAAAAATTAGAAGTTAAAAAAACTAAAAAACTATTTAAAAATATCCGTTTTAATCAAACTTTACTTGCTATTGATGCTGCTGTTGCTGCACAAGGTATTACATTAAGCAATCCTATATTTGTTAGTTCCGACATAGAAACTGGTAAGCTCATTAAAATTTTTGAGCAAGAGCTAAAAATGGAAACTGGATTTTATTTAGTTACTCCTCGATATTCTATCAATGCTGAAGCTATAGCTAAAGTTCGTAATTGGTTATTGGATCAGTTAAATTGAAAAATAAAATATTCGATTAAAAATCAATTTATTTAGTTTAGTCACCTTTCTAAATAACTGCTTTCAAATGAAGTATTAAATATTGAGATAATAAGTTCACAATCAACTATACGTTTGATAAATTTGAATTTACGTAGTGCAAAAAGTCACAACATGAAACTCAAGCAATTACAGCAAATTAGCAATGCTGATATAAAGCTTTTAAAGATTTTTAAAAGTGTTTGTGAATGTGGTAGCTTTACCTCTGCTGAAAGTATGCTGGGCATTAGCCGATCTGCTATTAGCTTAAATATAAGTGACTTAGAGCAAAGAGTCGGTTTCAGATTATGTCAACGAGGTAGAGCCGGTTTTGCTCTAACAGAAGAAGGTAAACAACTATTAGAATATATAGAGATACTTTTAGCGTCTATTGAAGATTTCCGGGTAAAGGTAAACCAAATACACAACAAACTTAAAGGTGAATTTAATATTGGAATTATCAATAATTTAGTCACTATGCCCAATTGTAATATTACTAATACATTAAGGCAGTTAAGTAGTGAACATCCTGATGTAAAAATAAATATTAGTATGAGCACTCTTTCAGATATTGAGAGTAAGGTGTTAGATGGCCGTCTTCATGTTGGGGCTATTCCGTTTGTTACTTCCCTTTCTGGCCTCGATTATTTTGATTTATACGAAGAAAAATCTTATCTCTATTGTGGTAATCAACATCCCCTCTTTTGCTCACCCAATTTATTATCAAAAAATGATTTAAAAAGATGGGATGCTGTAGTCCCAAACTACAATCTAACTACAGAAGCTATTGATTTTCATAAACTACTTAATTGTAAGGCTACTGCCACAGATAGAGAAGGTATAGCATTTTTAATTTTGACAGGAAATTTCCTTGGATTTCTTCCTGAACATTATGCTTCTAAATGGGTAATAGATCAGACAATAACGCCTATTCTAAATTCAGAAATTTTTTATAACACGAAAATTTGTTTGATAACTAAAAAGAGTAAATCAAACAATATGATCCTTAATTACTTTTTAGAGAAAATTAATCTTAAAATTGAATGAATATAGTTTTTATATATTTTTACTACTCTAGATAAGTTTTTTAGGAATGAGAAAAAAGGCGAAGATCTTAACTTTTCTGACCTTATTTATATATAAAATCTACGCTAGATAATTCTCCGCTTAGATGTTATTGACGATGCTCAGGTCGTGCTTAATTTGCCTACTCCGCTATAGATTTATTATTCAGAATATAAAAAGAGACCAACGAGTGGTCTCTTTTTTTATTTTATTAGATCGCTGCTTTGGTCATCTCACCATTGACTAGTCTTAAAATCTGCAATGGATTACTGTCTTTTAAGGCTTCCGGCAATAAACTTTGCGGGTAGTTCTGGTAACAGACCGGGCGCAAATAACGGTCAATGGCCAAGGTTCCAACTGATGTACCTCTTGCATCTGAGGTTGCTGGATATGGTCCGCCGTGCACCATGGCATCACAGACCTCAACACCCGTTGGATAACCATTTATAAGTAATCGGCCTGCTTTTTCTTCTAGCATAGGAACCACATCTGCAAACTCCGTGAAGTCTGCTTCATCGGCAATCAAAGTTGCAGTCAGCTGTCCATTCATGCTTTGTAGAGCTTGAATGAGTTGGGCTTTATCTTCAACCTCAATCACCACTGTTGTGGGACCAAAGATTTCTTCTTGTAAAAGCTGATCACCTGCAAGTAATAGCTCCACATCAGCTTTAAACAGTTGTGGCTGTGCCTGATTGCCTTGCTGGGTTTGACCTGCCAAATGTTCAATGCCTTGATGCTGGGTTAAATGCTCAAGACCAGCGGTATAACTTTTTAAGGTTCCGGCATTCAGCATAGTCTGTGCAGGTTTGTCACCCATAATTTCAGTTAGGTTGTTAATGAGCTGGCTAAACTCAGCTGATTTAATACCTAAAATTAAACCCGGATTGGTACAGAACTGACCACAGCCTAAAACAACTGAGTCGGCTAAGTCCTGTGCAATTTTTTCACCACGGTTTTTCAAGGCTTCCGGCAACATCAGCATCGGGTTAATACTGCTCATTTCCGCAAAGACTGGAATCGGTTGTGGACGGGCTGCTGCCATGTCACATAAAGCTCGGCCACCGCGAAGTGAACCCGTAAATCCCACAGCCTGAATTAAAGGATGTTTCACTAAAGGTTCACCCACACCATTACCATAGATCATGTTAAATACGCCTTTAGGCATATTTGATTTTTCTACGGCACGTTCAATTGCCTGAGCTACAAAATCTGCTGTCGCCATGTGACCACTATGCGCTTTCACCACTACAGAGCAGCCTGCGGCGAGTGCCGAAGCAGTATCGCCACCCGCAGTTGAAAAAGCGAGTGGAAAGTTACTTGCCCCAAAGACTGCCACAGGGCCAACACCAATTTTAATCTGGCGTAGGTCTGGGCGAGGTAAGGGCTGACGCTCAGGTAAAGCTGTATCAATACGGGCCCCTAAGAAGTCACCACGACGCAACACTTTAGCAAACAGACGCATTTGCTCACTGGTACGGCCACGTTCACCTTGTAAACGGGCAAGTGGCAAAGCGGTTTCTTGCGAAATAGTCTCTAGAAAATCGGTGCCCAAGGCATCGAGTTCATCGGCAATATTTTCTAAAAAAGTAGCACGCTGTTCAGGTGAAGTATGGCGGTAAGTTTTAAAAGCTTGGCTAGCTGCTTCACAGGCCTGATTAATTTCCTGTTCGGTTGCATGGTGAAACTCATAAGGCAAAGCCTCACCAGTTGTTGCATTCACACTTTTCAATAAAGTTGTACTTTGTGCACTACGTGAACCGCCAATAAAGTTGTGTCCAATGACCATTTTAAATTCCTTAAAGTGTTATAACTGAACCGATCGGTAGCTCTGCTTGTGTATGAGCAAGTTTGTTTTTAAGGGGAAGACCGAATTCTTTCATTTCAATTTCAAACTCATCGTTGACTTGTGCCTGAATACCATCTGCAAAAGATAAAGTGGCTGTACCGAAGTAGTGAATATGAACATCCCCTGCTTTTAAAAATTGTTGATACTTAAAGTGGTGATATTCCAGATTTGCCAAGCTATGGCACATATTGTCCTCACCCGACAAAAACTCTTTTTCCCAAATGATTTGTCCATCACGGCGCAAACGACTCGTTCCCACTAAATGTTTCGGTAATTCGCCTGTTCGTAAAGCTGGACCAAAACTACAAAAACGTAATTTTGAATGGGCCAGATATAGATAATTACGGCGCTCCATTACATGGTCAGAATATTCATTGCCTAGCGCAAACCCGATTCGGTAAGGCTTTAAGTCTTCTCCAATCACATATAGGCCTGCGATTTCAGGTTCTTCGCCACCGTCTTCAGCAAATGGAGGTAAAGGCAACTCCGCTCCCGGTCTTACCACAATTGAACCGTCACCTTTATAGAACCATTCTGGCTGTGCACCGACTTGACCTTCTGGCGGACGGCCCTTTTGTAGTCCCCATTGAAATATCCGCATGGTGTCGGTCACTGAGCTGTCATCGCTTAAATTTTGCTGATGCATTTTGTCGCGTGCTGATGCAGAACCTAAATGAGTTAAACCTGTACCGGAAACTAAACAATGCGTTGGGTCTGGATGGTCTAAAGGCGGCAGTACCTTTAAATCTGCTAATAAAGATGAATAATCATAGGTCTCTGATTCAAACCCTAATGTCTCAACTTGTTGCTCTAATGAAACTTTATTGCGGATTGCCAAAAGTGCTAAATCACGAACCGATTGAATATTTTTAACCGGATATGCCATGTTGCCTTCTACTTTGGCAACAGCACGTTGATTTGCACGGTTTTCAAATTGAATAATTTGCATGTTTTATTCCTTACAAAGGCTTTTGAATATTCACTGTTTGAGTTTTTTGACGTTCGAGCTTGGCATAGACGATGTAAGTCAAAATCAAACCAAAAAGCATGACGATAGATAAGAAATACAAGCCTGCAGCCATATTTCCTGTGTATTCTTTTAAAAGTCCGATGCCAAACGGCCCAACATAGCCACCTAAATTTCCGACAGAATTGATTAAGGCAATGCCAGCCGCTGCACTTGCACCAGTTAAGAAACGGCCCGGTAATGTCCAAAACACAGCAGTTGATGAAAATAGGCAGAACGCAACCACAGCCAAAGCAGCTAACTGCATGACTGGAGAATTTAGCCAAGCACTTAAAAACATTGCGCAAGCGCCTAGTGCGTAGAGAAAACTTAAATGTCCATAGCGATCATTTAGACGATCGGTACTACGTGGAATAATTAATAATCCAATAATTCCAAAAACGTAGGGAATGCTAGATAAGAAGCCAATTTGAAGATCAGTACCACCTCCAAATTGCTTGATAATAGAAGGCAACCAGAGATTTAAACCGTAAATACTTAAAGTCACTGGTAGGTAATACAATGCTAATAAAAGTACGCGTTTGTCTTTTAAAGCATGTAAGGGATTGGCATGTCGGGTTTGATCATATTCGGCTTCATCTTTAACAAGTTCATTTTTAAGCCATTGTTTTTGTTCAATGCTTAACCATTTCACTTTATCAATATTATCGGGTAACCACAGGAATGTTGGTAGAGCCAATAAAACCGCAGGTAAGCCGACTGCAATGAACAACCATTGCCAACCATGTAAGTTTGCAATGCCATCCATTCCAAGTAATAGACCAGCTAAAGGCCCCGCAATCATCATGGCAATGGGTTGTGAAAGCACAAACATTCCCATAATTTTTCCGCGATGACGCACGGGATACCACTGAGTGATGAGGTATAAAACGCCCGGGAAAAAGCCTGCCTCCGCTACACCAAGTAAAAACCGTAAGAGATAAAAGCTTTTCGGCCCTTCAATGAGCGCCATAGCCATGGTGATTAAACCCCATGTCAATAAAATGCGGGTAAACCATTTACGGGCACCAAATTTGTCTAAAAGCAAATTACTTGGAACTTCAAAAAGAAAATATCCAATAAAAAATAAGCCTGCTCCTAGACCATAGGCTGCATCACCAATTCCGACGTCGGCACCCATATGCAAATGAGCGAACCCAACAGCGGCACGATCAATGTAGGCCACCAGATATAGTATGACTAATGCAGGTATCAGCTTAAACGTGACCGTCCGTATTACATCCTTTTCGAAATCCATGTTCGACTCCATTTCCTATTATTTACTTATAGAGCATCTTGCTCGTAAATTATCCTTTCAATTTAAAATATAGTAATACTATTTAAATTTCAAACCTTTTAAAAATAAAATTTATGGTGTATTTTTAATTTAATTAGTTCTAATAGTAATACTATATAGGGAAATTTGTATGAATAACAAACAAGTTCTTCGTTCGGCTGCCTGGTTTGGTACAACGGATAAAAATGGCTTTATGTATCGTAGTTGGATGAAGAACCAAGGAATTCCAGATCATGAGTTTCAAGGCAAACCGATTATTGGGATTTGTAATACGTGGTCTGAACTCACACCATGCAATGCCCATTTTCGAAAAATTGCCGAACACGTAAAAAAAGGGATTTTAGAAGCTGGCGGCTACCCTGTTGAGTTTCCGGTATTTTCAAATGGTGAGTCGAATTTACGTCCTACTGCCATGTTTACACGTAACTTAGCCAGTATGGATGTTGAGGAAGCTATTCGTGGTAACCCTATTGACGGTGTGGTGTTACTAACAGGTTGTGACAAAACTACACCTGCATTATTAATGGGTGCCGCAAGCTGTGATATTCCTGCCATTGTAGTAACTGGTGGGCCAATGCTGAATGGTAAGCACAAAGGTAAAGATATTGGTGCTGGTACTATCGTTTGGCAAATGCATGAAGAGTTAAAAGCAGGCAAAATCGATTTAAATGAATTTCTTTCTGCCGAATCTGGTATGTCACGCTCAGCGGGTACATGTAATACCATGGGCACTGCTTCTACCATGGCGTGTATGGCAGAAGCCTTAGGCACTTCTTTACCACACAATGCAGCCATTCCAGCGGTAGATTCTCGTCGTTATGTGTTAGCTCACCTTTCTGGCATGCGTATTGTTGATATGGTTCATGAAGATTTACGTCTTTCTAAAATCTTAACCAAAGAAGCTTTCGAAAATGCCATTAAAGTCAATGCCGCTATTGGTGGTTCAACCAATGCCGTGATTCATTTAAAGGCAATTGCTGGACGTATTGGGGTTGATTTACAACTCGATGACTGGAACCGTGTCGGCCGAGGTATGCCAACGATTGTTGACTTGCAGCCTTCGGGTCGTTTTCTCATGGAAGAGTTCTATTATAGCGGTGGTTTGCCGGCTGTAATCCGTCGTATGGGCGAAGCCAATCTCTTACCACATCCACAAGCTTTAACCGTAAATGGTCAAGGCATTTGGGAAAATTGCCAGCAGTCACCTATTTATAACGATGAAGTGATTCGGAAAATAGACAATCCAATTCGACAAGATGGCGGCATGTGTATTTTACGCGGTAATTTAGCGCCTAAAGGTGCGGTGCTTAAACCTTCTGCTGCAACACCTGAACTGATGAAGCACCGTGGTCGTGCAGTCGTATTTGAAAACTTTGATGATTATAAAACCCGCATTAATGATCCAGACCTTGATGTCGATGAAACTTGTATTCTAGTCATGAAAAATGCTGGCCCTAAAGGCTACCCGGGCATGGCGGAA
Source organism: Acinetobacter pittii ANC 4050 (assembly GCF_000399685.1). Classification (GTDB taxonomy): domain Bacteria; phylum Pseudomonadota; class Gammaproteobacteria; order Pseudomonadales; family Moraxellaceae; genus Acinetobacter; species Acinetobacter pittii_E. The sequence continues at coordinate 846,197 of NZ_KB976987.1, read as the reverse complement.
GTGGGCAATATGGGGTTACCCCCAAAGATTTTAGCCAAAGGCATTACCGACATGGTTCGTATTTCCGATGCACGGATGAGCGGTACAGCGTATGGCACCGTGGTTTTACATGTTGCCCCTGAAGCTATGGCTGGCGGGCCTTTAGCCGTAGTTCAAAATGGTGACTTTATCGAACTCGATGCCTATGAAGGAAAACTTCATCTGGAAGTGAGTGATGAAGAACTTAAGCAACGTCTTGAGAATTTGGCACCTCCAGCACTGCCAAGTTTTATTGGCGGCTACCGCAAACTCTATGTAGAACATGTTCTACAAGCAGATGAAGGTTGTGATTTTGATTTCTTGGTCGGTTGCCGAGGCTCAGAAGTTCCACGTCATTCCCATTAATATTTATTCTTGAAAAAGATGATCTTGTTAAAACACAAGGTCATCTATACCATAGGATATTCAACATGTCGTAATAGTGAAATATGAGTAAAGCTGACTATAAAAATCCTATTCCAAGCAAAAGCCAACATGCATTAATTGTTCAACAATTGGGATTAAAAATTGTTTCTGGTGAAATCTCAGAAAATGAAAAGCTCCCGAGTGAAGTTGATTTATGTGAGGAATATAAAGTCAGCCGTCCTGTCTTTCGCGAAGCAATCCGTGTTTTAAACGCGAAAGGCTTAACTTACTCAAGACCAAAAATTGGAACTGTAGTAAGGCCTAAAGAAGAATGGCATTTGCTCGATCCGGATGTATTGTTTTGGTTGATTCAAACGACGCCTGAACATGAGTTTTTTAAAACCCTTTCTACCGTACGACGCGTTTTGGAACCTGAGCTTGCTTATATTGCGGCAAGTACGGCAAACGAAGAAGATATTGAACGCATTAAAAATGCCTATGATGGGATGGAAAAAGCGACAACAGTTGAAGAATTTATAGAGCCAGATATTCAATTTCACTTAGCAATTGCCAAAGCAACGCATAATGACTTGCTGGCTTATATGTCAAAAATGCTGGTCTTACCTTTACAGCAATCAATTCAAGTCACCAGTCTACGTCCAAATTTACAAGGCCATTCACTACCTAGACATAAAGCGATTTTAACCGCAATTGAAAATAAAGATCCGCTCTCTGCTCGCCATGCTTCACTTGTTCAGCTGGACGACACCAAAATGGCTTACGATTTAATTAAAAAATAATTTTTATATATTTATTATTTAAAGCCTGATGCTCAAAATTAAGTCATCAGGCTTTTTTATTTATAAATTAGTTAGAACACTTTTTTAACTGAGACAGTAAATGTCGAATCAATCGGGTTTGAAATGGGTGCATCGGATTCACCATTACTATACTTCTTATAGAACCCATCTTTATCCCAAGCTTTGGTATAGGCTAAGCCAGTAGTCCAGCCATCACCTAAATCTTTAATTAGTTCGACTTTCATATCTTGAAAATTAGCTTCCGAGAAATTTTTAATTTTTTCATAGCCATAGTGAGCACCAAAAGTCCAAGACTCATTAATAGGCTGAGTAAAAGTCAGATCTAAATAAGTTGTTCCTCGTGAACGTTTACCTGCTGGGCCACCCATCGTATCGGAGTTATAGCCTGCATAATCTGGGGTATAGGTAATATAATATTTAAGAATCAAAGGTCCATAACCAATTTGAGGTACAATTTCGCCATAGTTATAACTGGTACTCCCTGTTTCAGGCGTGCTTTCAGCTCCCGGATAGTAGTAATAAAAAACCGTCATTCCGGCCGAAAACTTATCGAAAGTTTTGATATAACCTGTATAAAAATCCCACTCAACTGAAGCATCTCGTAAATAGTTAGAACTTACATTCGATGCCCAAGTTCCCACAAATAATCCATTTGGATTGGTATAATCGAGACCTATTTGTAATGCTGGTTTGCCCCAAGTTTGTTGAAAACCACGTGATATATATTGACTTGCAAAGGTGACATTAGCACTGTATGGAGAAATTTTTTCTTGTTCATTTAATTGTTCAGCATGTACAACACCGGTAGATATAATGAGAGAAGCTATCCCTAAAATTTTTCTCATTCAATAATTCCTTTTAAATATTACCTATAATCTTAAAGTTTAAAAATAACATGATAATTCAATTTAAAACGTATTAAAAAGTTATAAATTTAAATTTCTAGACACTTCTTCTTGGCTATAGATCTCTTCAATACAATCTAAGATTTTAGGAATATAAGAACTTTGGTCCATGTTACGCATAGATAGAGAAATAGGGCTATAAGCTTCTAAGTCCAAGATATTTAAATAAGTTAAATTCTTCATTCCAATATCGCAGGCACTTTCAGGAATAATACAAATACCCTCTCCAGATGCCACTAAGCCAAGTGCCATATGAATTTCGCGGACTTCAGTCAATTTAGCAGGAACAAGACCTAATTTGGTAAACAAAGCTTGAATAGTGGTCGAAAAATTCGGCTTAGGTGTAGTTGGATAAGAAAAAATTGTCTCATTGATAATTTGAGATAAATAAATTCCTGATTCTTGGAACTCACTTAAAGGATGTTTTTTATGAATCGCCAGTTTTAATTTTTCTTTTCGAAGTAAAAGTCTCTTAATGGCAGGATCACTAATCGGCAATCGACCAAAACCTAAATCAATTTTACCTAACTTTAGAGCCTCGACCTGATCTCGTGTACCACATTCAATAAGCTCGACATGAATGTCAGGATTTTTTTGTCTAAATAGATAAATGACCTGCGGTAATCGCCCATAAAGAAGCGAACTCACATAGCCAACTTTAACAACATTCTCGACCAGCTTCATTTTTTTAGCCATCGAAGCAGCTTGAGCCGTATGCGTTAAAATCTGAACAGCATGTTGGTAAAAAAACAGCCCTGCCTCTGTCACTTTTAATGGACGTGAACCTTTCACAAACAAATCAATACCTAATTCTTCTTCTAGTTTTTTAATTTGTCGTGTGAGTGGTGGCTGGGCAATAAAAAGCTTCTCAGCCGCTTTTGTGAGACTTTGTTCTTCCACAACGGTAACAAAATAACGTAGATGTCTTAATTCCATTAATATACCTTTTTAGTATCTTAAAATACCGTTCTATATCTATTTTAGGCTATTACATTCTTCTATGGTATGTAAACAAGTTCGTAATAGTTGAAACTTCATGTATAGAACCATAGAAACCATACTTGTGGATATTCCAACTATCCGTCCTCACCAACTGTCTGTGACTACCATGCGTACTCAGACTTTGGTGCTCGTTAAAATTACGACCACGGATGGTATTGTCGGTTGGGGTGAAGCGACCACCATTGGTGGACTGAACTATGGTGAAGAAAGTCCTGAAAGTGTCAAAGCCAATATTGATACTTACTTTGCACCATTACTCGCATCAGTTAAAGATTTAAATGTTGCACAAACACTAAAACTGATTCGTAAGAATATTAATGGTAACCGTTTTGCGAAATGTGCCATTCAGACTGCCCTACTTGATATTCAAGCAAAACGACTAGGCGTACCGTTAAGTGAAGTTTTAGGTGGCCGTCTGCGTGATAGTTTACCTGTACTTTGGACGCTCGCATCTGGCGACACAGAAAAAGATATTGCTGAAGCTCGCAAAATGATTGAGTTAAAACGTCATAACACGTTCAAACTCAAAATCGGCTCACGCCCTTTGCAACATGATGTTGATCATGTGATTGCAATTAAAAAAGCATTAGGTGCAGATATTAGTGTACGTGTCGATGTAAATCGTGCATGGTCAGAGTTGGAATGTATTCAAGGTATTCAACAGCTACAAGATGGTGGAATTGATTTAATTGAACAGCCTTGCGCTATTCAAAATACTGAAGCACTTGCTCGTTTAACGCGTCGTTTTGATGTCGCAATTATGGCAGATGAAGCTTTAACTGGCCCTGACAGCGCATATCGTATTGCAAAAAGTCATGGTGCAGATGTATTTGCGGTGAAGATTGAACAATCAGGTGGTCTGATCGAAGCATGTGAAGTTGCTAAGATTGCAGGTTTAGCAGGAATCGATCTTTATGGCGGTACCATGCTTGAAGGCCCTGTAGGTAGCATGGCCTCTGCTCATGCGTTTGCAACCTTTGAAACACTAGCGTTTGGTACTGAATTATTTGGTCCATTATTACTTACCGAAGAAATTTTGAAAGAACCACTACGCTACGAAAACTTTGAATTGCACTTGCCAACAGCTCCAGGCTTAGGCATTGAAATTGATGAAGATAAAGTTGAAAAGTTACGTCGTTAAGGCAACAGGATAAGGAGTTTCCCATGTTATTTCATGTACGTATGGATGTGCATATTCCACTTGATATGCCAGCCGACAAAGCGAATGAAATTAAGGCTGTTGAAAAAGCCTATTCGCAAGACTTACAGCGTCAAGGTAAATGGCGCCACATCTGGCGTATTACAGGCCAATATTCAAACATCAGTATTTTTGATGTTGAGAGTAATGAAGAGTTGCATAACATTTTACAGGGATTACCACTTTATCCTTACATGAACATCGAAGTGATGGCGCTTAATCGCCACCCTTCTTCTGTTCGTGATGATGATTCGTAATCTAAGAAAATAGTTTGAGTGTGTGGTCTGAAGCACACTCAAAAACTAAATACACTGATTCAAAAGGTAACAAGGAACGTGGTAGACACTATTTGCTAGCAAAACAAAATGCCCGCAGCTCTGCCACCCAAAACCGTATTGCATACTTAAGGAGTTTTAGTATGAACCGTCAACAAATTGATGCGCTTGTAAAACAAATGAATGTCGACACTGCAAAAGGCGAAGTCGATGCACGTGTTCAACAAATTGTAGTGCGCCTTCTCGGGGATTTATTTCAAGCCATCGAAGACTTAGACATCCAACCATCAGAAGTATGGAAAGGTTTGGAATATTTTACCGATGCTGGTCAAGCAAACGAACTTGGACTTTTGGCAGCTGGCTTAGGTCTAGAACACTATCTTGATTTACGTGCAGATGAAGCTGATGCAAAAGCTGGTGTTACGGGTGGCACACCTCGTACCATTGAAGGCCCACTTTATGTAGCTGGTGCACCTGAATCTGTTGGTTTTGCGCGTATGGATGATGGTACTGAAACAGGCAAAATCGATACCTTAATTATTGAAGGTAAGGTAACAGATACTGATGGCAATACTATTGAAAATGCCAAAGTTGAAGTATGGCATGCCAACAGTTTAGGCAACTACTCATTCTTTGATAAGTCTCAATCTGACTTCAACTTACGCCGTAGTATTTTGACTGATGCTGATGGTAAGTATGTAGCATTAACTACGATGCCAGTAGGCTATGGTTGCCCGCCAGAAGGCACAACTCAAGCCCTTCTTAACAAATTAGGCCGCCATGGTAACCGTCCATCTCATGTTCACTACTTCGTTTCTGCGCCGGGTTACCGCAAGCTTACAACTCAATTCAACATTGAGGGTGATGAGTACTTATGGGACGACTTTGCCTTTGCTACTCGTGATGGTTTAGTGGCAACAGCAGTTGATGTGACTGACCCAGCTGAAATTCAACGCCGTGGTTTAGATCACGCTTTCAAACACATCACATTTAACATCGAACTTGTTAAAGATGTCGCTGCTGCTCCTTCAACTGAAGTTGAACGTCGTCGTGCTAGTGCTTAATTGAAAGTATATGTGAGTTAAAAGTTCGCTTTTGACTCACAAAACTTAGTCCATTTATTACTACCATTAAGAATTTAAATAAATTTTTAGCGGTAGTAATAACATCACGTTACCTCATGCTCTAAGGTTTCCCACATGATTGACAAAAGTAAGTCCTCACTAAGCGAGGCACTATCGCAGGTTAAAGATGGTGCAACCATTCTGATTGGTGGTTTTGGTACCGCAGGACAACCCGCTGAACTCATTGACGGACTGATTGAACTGGGTGTTAAAGATTTAACCATTGTCAGCAACAATGCCGGTAACGGTGATTATGGTCTGGCGAAATTGCTTAAAGCCGGTTCGGTTAAAAAAGTGATCTGTTCTTTTCCACGTCAGGCAGACTCTTATGTGTTTGATGAATTGTACCGTGCCGGCAAGGTCGAGCTTGAAGTGGTGCCGCAAGGTAATCTGGCTTGTCGTATTCAGGCAGCAGGTATGGGATTAGGTGCTGTGTTTACCCCAACTGGCTTTGGAACACTTTTAGCTGAAGGCAAAGAAACCCGCCAGATCGATGGCAAAGACTATGTACTCGAATATCCAATCAAAGCTGACTTTGCCTTGATTAAGGCTTACAAAGGCGACCGCTGGGGCAATCTGGTTTACCGTAAATCAGCCCGTAACTTTGGCCCGATCATGGCGATGGCTGCGGATGTCACCATTGCTCAGGTGTCTGAAGTTGTGGAACTGGGCGGATTAGACCCGGAGCACATCATCACCCCAGGTATCTTTGTACAGCATGTTGTACAAGTCGCACCCGCACAGTAAGCAATAAGGAGAAATAACATGAGCTACCAGAAACTCAGCCGTGACCAGATTGCAAAACGTGTGGCACAAGATATTCCAGATGGCGCCTATGTGAACTTAGGCATTGGTTTACCGACCAAGATTGCCAGCTACCTACCGAATGACAAAGATATTTTCCTTCATTCTGAAAATGGTTTGTTGGCTTTTGGCCCACCGCCAGCAGCAGGTGAAGAAGACCCTGAACTGATTAATGCGGGTAAAGAGTTTGTGACCATGCTTGAAGGCGGCAGTTTTTTCCATCATGGCGACTCATTTGCCATGATGCGTGGAGGTCACCTTGATATTGCCGTGCTTGGCGCCTTTCAGGTCGCAGCCAATGGTGACTTGGCCAACTGGCACACGGGCGCACCGGATGCAATTCCTGCGGTAGGTGGTGCAATGGATTTGGCTGTAGGCGCCAAGAAAGTCTTTATCACTACAGACCATGTAACCAAGCAAGGTGAACCGAAGATTGTGGCTGAGCTCACTTATCCGGTAACGGGTAAAAAATGTGTTGACCGTATTTACACCGACTTGTGTGTGATTGACGTGACCCAAGATGGTTTAAAGGTACTTGAGAAGGTTGAAGGTCTAAGCTTTGATGAGTTACAGGCTTTAACGGGTGCAACTTTGATTGATGCTACTCAAGGGTAAGGTTTATAGGGCAAAGAATTACTGCAACATTCACTATGGTGACAGGCGACATGGATGTCGCCCGTTGGACAGGGAGGCAAGGAAGCCTCCTCTGTTCAACAAAGGTTTTTGTTACTTTTGACCTTTCAAAAGTAAGGTAACGCTTATACAACAGGCCTATGGATATCACAGTAAATTACAGCCGTGATGTTATTCGTTGATATGAAAATTTATAAATCATCACAACGGGGTCTTATTGGTTTAAGCAAGATACCACCAGCTAATTCGTGTCACTTTTTTAAAAAAGTAACCAAAAACCTTTGTTACTCAGACACAACTTCCTTGTTGTGCTGAGCAACACGGCGACATCCATGTCGCCACCGCGAAATACTTACGGAGAATGGCTAAAAAGGCCTGAAGTAAAGGACAAAAGTTAGAATGAAAAACGCTTATATCATCGATGCCATCCGTACCCCATTCGGCCGTTATGCCGGTGGCCTTGCACCTGTCCGTGCCGATGACCTTGGCGCTGTACCGATTAAAGCTCTCATGCAACGCAATCCAAATGTAGATTGGGAACAGGTCGATGATGTGATCTACGGCTGTGCCAACCAAGCCGGTGAAGATAACCGTAACGTGGGCCGTATGTCAGCTCTCCTTGCAGGTTTACCGTATCAGGTGCCTGCAACCACCATTAACCGTCTATGTGGTTCCTCTCTCGATGCCATTGCGATTGCTACCCGTGCCATTAAGGCAGGTGAAGCAAACTTGGTAATTGCAGGTGGTGTGGAAAGCATGAGCCGTGCACCCTATGTGATGGGTAAGTCAGATAGTGCTTTTGGCCGTAGCCAGAAGATCGAAGACACTACCATGGGCTGGCGTTTCATTAACCCTAAACTTAAAGAATTGTATGGTGTAGACACCATGCCCCAGACTGCCGAAAACGTCGCTCAACAGTTTAACGTCAATCGTGCAGATCAGGACCAGTTTGCCTTGGTGAGCCAACAACGCACCGCAAGCGCGCAAGCCAAAGGCTTTTTTTCTAAAGAAATCGTGGCAGTTGAAATCCCTCAGCTTAAGGGTGATGCTGTTGTGATTGATACCGATGAGCATCCACGTGCATCAACCACGCTTGAAGCTTTAAGCAAACTTAAACCTGTTGTCAAAGCAGACGGCACCGTCACTGCGGGTAATGCTTCAGGTATTAACGATGGTGCAGCAGCTTTATTGATTGCTTCTGATGAAGCTGTTCAAGCTTATAACCTCAAACCACGTGCCAAGATCATTGCTTCAACAGCGGTGGGTGTAGAACCACGCATTATGGGTTTTGCTCCGGCACCAGCCATTAAAAAACTACTTAAACAAGCCAACCTGACTTTAGATCAGATGGATGTAATTGAACTGAATGAAGCCTTTGCTGCACAGGCTTTAGCAGTGACCCGTGATTTAGGTTTGCCAGACGATAGCAATAAAGTAAATCCAAATGGTGGTGCAATTGCTTTAGGTCATCCACTTGGTGCATCAGGTGCGCGCCTCGTGACCACAGCCTTAAACCAGCTTGAGCAAACAGGTGGTCGTTATGCCTTATGTTCAATGTGTATTGGTGTAGGCCAAGGAATTGCACTCATTATTGAACGTGTTGAAGCACTTTAAGGAGAAACAAATGCCATCTTTTCAATCTGCCGATGCACAAATTAATTATCAAACCTTTGGTGAGCCATCTTCCCCTGCTCTGGTGTTTTCCAATTCTTTAGGCACCAATTATGGTATGTGGCAAAAACAGTTTAATGAATTGAAAGATCAGTTTTTTGTAATCTGCTATGACACACGTGGTCACGGTTCATCATCCACACCTGACGGCCCATACACTGTAGAACAATTAGCTGAAGATGTTGTCCGTTTACTTGATCATCTAAATATTACTAAAGCTGCTTTTTGTGGTATTTCAATGGGCGGTTTAACTGGGCAATGGCTTGCAATTCACTACCCTGACCGCTTTAGTCATGTTGTTGTGGCAAATACTGCCGCTAAAATTGGGCAAGAACAGGCATGGCTTGATCGTGCAAAATTAGTGCGTGAACAAGGTTTACAACCGATCGCAGCTACAGCAGCTTCGCGATGGTTTACAGATCCCTTTATCCAAAGTCATCCTTCAATTGTCAACAACCTGTGTAACGACTTAAGTGCTGGCAGCGCAATGGGTTATGCCAATTGTTGTGAGGCTTTGGCTAAAGCGGATGTCCGTGAGCAGTTGAAAGATATTAAAGTTCCAGTATTAGTAATTGCTGGAACTCAAGACCCTGTAACTACCGTTGCAGATGGCCAATTTATGCAGCAACGCATTCCACAAGCAAAACTTGCAGAAATAGATGCTTCTCATATTTCCAATGTAGAGCAACCAGAAGCTTTTAATAAAATCTTAAAGGATTTTTTAGTGAACTAATTTTGCTGTCAATAAAATTTATACATTTCGAAAAAGGCCAATCATGGCCTTTTTTATTCTTTCAAAATAAAAAACTAAATAACTTGTTCGAGAAGGTATAAATATATACCTCAAATGTAATGGAAAATTACATGGATAAATAACAGTATTTTAAATTCATGAACAGGGCTTGTTCATCAGTGACGTGAATCTAAGAAGATTCTTAAATCGTTCACTTCTACATCATAATGAAAGTAAGGATATCTAAATTGAACATACCTATGCTGAACTCTCGGCCTCACCCTACACGCCCTTTAATTAAATATGGAACATTACTTTTAGGTGTATTTCTAGCTGGTTGTAATTTTTCGTCAAGTTTAGACCCAACACCGACACAAAAACAAATCACAATTAAGCGCGATAAATTCGGTACACCCCATGTCTATGCAAATGACACCTATGGACTTTTCTATGGTTATGGCTATTCAGTAGCGACCGATCGTTTATTTCAGATGGAAATGTCAAAACGTACAGGACAAGGTACAGTTGCTGAAGTGCTCGGTTCCGACTATCTTCAATATGATATTGCGACACATAGCCGTTTTGATCCAGAAAATATTAAACAGCAACTCGCCGCCCTCTCACCAGAAGACCGAGCAATTTTTGAAGGTTATGCCGCAGGTTTTAATAAACGGGTTAAAGAAGTTTTAGCAGATCCAGCTCTTATGCCTAAAGAGTTTACAGATCATGGTTTTAAACCATCAACATGGCAACCAGAAGACATTGCTATGGTTTGGGTGGGCTTAATTTTAAATCGCTTCTTTTCAGCAAGCTCGGAAGTATCAAATTTAGATTTACTCACGCAACTGCAAAAAGAAAAAGGTCAAGAAGAAGGCCTCAAAGTCTATCAACAATTACGTTGGCTAGATGACCCAAGTGCTCCCACCATTATCCAATCTGCACAAAAACCACAGCTTATAGCACGTCAACAACAAATACTTAAAGACATTAGCCCTATTTCAAACAAGGCGGCCAAAACCTATTTAGCTCAAGCTCGCATTGCTTTAGGTAAAAGTGTGGTAGACGGCGTACCTACCGCCAGTAATGCATGGGTCTTAAAAGGCGATAAGACCATTGAAGGCCAAGCAGTTTTATATAATGGTCCACAACAAGGATGGTATACGCCTGCAATCACCTACGGTATTGGTTTACATGGAGCCGGCTATAATTTGACAGGTATTACTCCTGTTGGCTTACCTGCAATTTTATTTGGAACTAATGGCAAAATAGCATGGGGTTCTACGGTAGGCTCACTCGATACCAACGATGTTTATCAACTCACCTTAAACCCAAGTAATTCAAAAGAATATTTATATAAAGGAAGTTATATTCCATTTGAGCACAAGCAAGTAAAAATAAAAGTTAAGAATCAGGCTGACCATGTTTTAGATATTTATAAGAGTAAACAAGGTTTTGTAAGTACATGGGATGAAAATAACCATACGGCGTACGCACAAAAACGTAGCTGGGAAGGCGTAGAAATTGAAACCTTATTAGGCTGGGCAAATGCAGCGAAAGCTTCAAATTGGAATGAGTTTCTTGCTCAAGCCAAACGTGTAGCGGCTTCTATCACTTGGTTCTATGCCGATACTAAAAATAATATTGGTGTTGCTGCTTTAGGTCGTTTACCTATTCGCCCTGAAAACCAGCATATTCAGCTTCCAGCTAAAGGTGATGGTTCAATGGAGTGGCAAGGTTTTTATGACTTCTCACACAACCCTAAAGAATACAACCCACAAAAAGGCTATGTCACAAGCTGGAATAACAAAGCCTATGCTGGTTTACGTTCAGATTCGTCAAACTTTTCTTATGTAGATCGGGTCAATGAACTGCTTGAACCTTTAGAAAGTAAACCAAAACTGAGTCAGCAAGAAATTTGGGATATTAATAAAACAGCAGCATGGTCAGATTTAAATGCGCGTTATTTTGTTCCTTATATGATTCAAGCAGCACAAAGCCCTAATGCCTCACCTTTAGCCAAAAAAGTTGCTCCGTTACTTGCTAGTTGGGATCTTAAATTACGTCCTGATAGCGAAGAGAAATATTATCAAGGTGCAGCACCAGCAATTACACGTGCATGGCTTAATCAAATGATTGAACTGGTACTCAAACCTAACCTTTCAGAAAATATTTATAAGCGCTATACCGATACGCTTTATCCAGTAAATAATGATCCACGAAGCGCACAACCAGCGAGTGCATCAAAATTAATCTGGAATACCCTGCAAGGAAAACAGGCAAGCGTTCCTCAGAATGTTGATTTCTTAAAAGGACAAACAGCAGATGAGGTGGTCTTAAAAGCTTTAGAAAACGCACTGACTGAACTTTCAAAACAATATCACTCGACTGACCCGAATGACTGGAAAATTCCGGTGGCAACCATGGGCTTTTCCAGCAAAAATTCGGTAGGCATTCCTTGGGCTGATCCATCGCATGAACAACAGCTCAGCACTTATGGAAATACGGGAAGTGCTACGTTTAGAGTGATCTTAAATCCAAATCAAGTCACCATGTGTTCGATTTTGGCCCCAGGACAAAGTGGGTTTATCAATCAAAATGGAAAACCTGATGCCCACTTTGCAGATCAACTTCCTTTATTTGAAAGTTATAAATGTAAAGAGGATGCGGTGAGTCAAAAGGAAATCGACCACTCAACTCAACAAAGCATCACTTTAAGTTACTAACTTTTTAGTCCAATTCTTATGTTAAAAGCAGAGGTTTGTTATTGATGAAATGACAAACCTCCTTATTGGCTTAATACCGAATCATGACAGATTTTAATTCGGTGTAATCTTCAATAAATGCATCTGAAAACTCCCTGCCAATTCCCGAAGCTTTCACCCCACCAAATGGAACTGATGGGTCTAAGAACGTATGCATATTGACCCATAGAGTACCTGCTTCAATCTTAGGAATTAAACGTAAAGCTTTAGATAAATCATTTGTCCAGATGCTTGCGGTTAAACCAAAGCGAGACTGGTTCATCAACTGAATAAGTTCTTCGTCAGTTTCGAATGGCATTACCCCGACCACTGGGCCAAAGGTTTCTTCTGAAAATAAAGGATCATCCGTATTTTTAAAGGAAATTAAAGTCGGCTGTACAAAATAACCAGTCTGATCTAAAGCCTCACCTCCAGCAATAATCTGGTTGTTGGCTTTTGCCATATCTAAATAATGTTTTACTTTATGAAAATGTGGCTGGTTAGAAAGTGGACCAAACATACTTCCCTCATCCATGGCCGATCCAATTTTGAAACCAGAGAGAGCTTTAGAGAGTTTTTCCACCAATTCATCGTATTTTGTACGGTGTACAAAAAACCGTTCTGGGGATGCACAAACCTGTCCTTGATGTACAAAAGTTGCTTGCAACAAAGTCGGTAAAATCTCATCAATATTTGCATCAGCCAAAACAGCTATCGCATTTTTACCGCCTAACTCCAGACTTACACGGGTTAAATCGCTGCTCATCGCGAGTTTACCAATCGCAATGCCTGTCGGCACTGAACCTGTAAATGAGACTTTCTTAACGAGCGGTGACTCAATTAAATATTGTCCCGTCTCCCCCTTACCTGTTACTACATTAATCACACCCGCTGGAATACCTGCCTCTATAGCAAGTTCAGCTAAACGTAATAAAGATAAGCTGGCAAACTCACTCGGTTTAAGCACAATGGTGCAGCCAGTTGATAAAGCTGAACCAATTTTCCAAACACCAATCATCAATGAAAAATTCCAAGGCACAATCCCTGCAACTACGCCAATTGGTTGTCTTAAAGTAAAGGCTGTATATTTCTCACCTTGCATAGAAGGAATAGAGGGTTGCATGGTTTGACCATTAATTTTAGTTGCCCAACCAGCAAAATATCTTAAGAAAATAACAGATTGTGCGACTTCAAGATGGCGGGAAATATTGATAAGTTTTCCGGTAGACAACGTCTCGAGCTGTGCAAGCTCTTCACCATATTGCTCGATTAAGTCTGCTAGCTTGTTCAGTTTAACGCCACGCTCATACGGTGTCGTTTCAGCCCAAGCGTTTTGAAAAGTATGTTCAGCACTTTTCACCGCATTTTCGACGTCTTGTTGACTACCAACACTAATTTGAGCAACAACTTGTTCAGTGGATGGATTTACAATATCCACTTTATCTAAAAGCTCGGCAGCAACCAATTTTCCATTAATAAAATGTCCATGTTGTCGCGCCATAAATTGCTGTACGCTTTCTAAAATCTGAACTACACTCATTTTCTTTTCCTCTTTTCATTTCTAAATATTGATATGACAGCAACTACGCGACCTGATTCAAAATAAAGTCTGCACCACGTTCTCCAATCATGATGGCAATTGCGTTGGTATTACCGCTTGGAACTTGTGGGCAAATAGAACAATCCACCACACGTAAATTTTTAAAACCATGGACTTTTAGGGTCTGATCTGTGACCGAATCTTGCGGAGCATTGCCCATTTTGCAACTACCAGCGGGGTGATAAACCGTTTTAATATTCTGGCGCATCCATTTATCAATCGCTTCAATATCATCATGATCGATATTTGCAGGCTCAATCACTTCTTTGACAATTGCTTTTAATGCAGGCTGTTGTAATAGGCGAAGTCCGGCCTGTACCGCACGGATATTGGCGTCAATATCTTCTTGATGACCTAAATAATTAGGATCAATGACAGGTAAATCTTTAGGATCTTTACTACTTAAACGTAAAGTCCCACGTGCTTTTGGCTGTACATGTCCGACCTTAATCGTAAGGCCATGTGCTTGAGCCACTGATTTTTCACCCGGGGTATTATCGAAATTATCCAGCACAGGTAAAAAATGAAATTGGACATCAGGCCGACCGTTATTGTTGGTGTCAATAAAACCACCACCTTCTAGAATATTGGTGGTCAACAATCCTGAACGTGTAAAACACCACTGTAAAAAGTGCCGTACGGCGGTTAAACCTTGGTCTTCACCGAGCAGACTATTATTGGTTGTTACCGTTGCATTAACCGACATATGCAAATGATCATGAAAATTTTCACCTACGGGTAGATCACGAATACATTCAATGCCGATCTCATCTAAATGCTGTTTTGGACCAATTCCCGAAAGTAATAAAACTTTAGGACTACCAATTGCACCAGCACTTAGAATAACTTCTTTTTGAGCTTGTACAGTAATCGGTGATTTTCCTCCAACGCTATAAGTCACCCCAGTAACCTGATCACCTTGAGTTTCAATTTTATGGACTAAGGCATCAGTAATCACCGTGAGGTCTGGGTGGTTTTCGACTGACTTTAAATAGGTTTTTGAGGTACTCGCCCGTGAACCATTTTGAGTGGTGGTTTGATAAAACCCTACACCTGCCTGATCCCAACCATTAATATCATTGACATAATTCATACCCATTTGCTGACCTGCTTTAATACAAGCAAGTGTCAAAGGATGGCGATAGCGGTTTTCACTGACAGGTAAAATGCCATCTTGTCCGTGATATTCATTAGCAAGACTTTCATTTTTTTCTGCTTTTTTAAAAAAAGGCAGTACATGTTGATAAGACCACTGATTACATCCCCATTCCGTGGCCCATAAATCATAATCCTGACGTTGGCCTCGGCAATAGATCATTCCGTTGACCGAGCTTCCGCCTCCCAACACTTTTCCTTGTGCAAGGATCATTTCACGATGATTACAATATTTCTGAGGGACGGTCATGTATTGCCATGATTTTTGCTGGAATACTTTAACCACCGTGGCAGGTATGGTATGAAACATACTGCTATCTCGGCTTCCTGCCTCTAAAACAAGAACGCGCCCTGCTTTGGCCTGTAACAGCCGTGCTGCAACCACACAACCTGCCGAGCCTGCACCAATCACGATATAGTCATATTGTTTATTCATCTGATTTCACCTAAGTTTATTTTTATGAATGCACCGTCAATAAACACGGTCTCCTTTGCTCTGATTTAATAGATGTATTGCAAAATTAACTGTGCATACACATTAGTTTTGTCATCGTAGTTTTGAGTACCACCACTATGGATATCGTGTTTCGGTTTATAGAGTCCCACTAAAGGAATAACGTTGAATTTTTTATTAACCGACCAAACCGAAAATACATCCAGTTCATGTCCATCTACATTAGTTAAAGATTCATTAACTGTTTTGAACTTATAGGCCAAAGCACCTAACATAAAATTTTCTTTTATATTCATTCTGTAAGAAACTTGGTGAATATCTGCATTTTTATTAAATGGACCTGCATAGTTTCCTGCAACCTCCCCATGAACCCAGCCACCAAATTCGAGTATATTTCCATAAAACATCGGATCGTATTGGTCAGAAAAATGGCTAAAACGGTAACCTAAAGAGGGCGTATATTTTGAAGATAAAAAGTTATAGTTCAGCGCTAAATAGCCAGCATTTTCTTGACTATCTTTTTTATCTTGTACAACAAACTCAGTTTTAACTTGTAGCTCAGGCAAAGGTTGATAATTCAAACGTAAAGCATAATTTTTAAGATCTTCGCGCCCTGAAACATGTTCAGCATCTTCAAGGTCTAATACGTTTAAATAAGTAAATCCAATGCCCTTATCTTTAAGCTGATACATCAGGTCGGTTACAAAGAGTTCAGATGAAAGTTGTGCTTTGTTATTGGATTTTAAATAAGCCAACTTTAGCGTGGTATTCTCTTGCAGTTTGTATTGAAGCAAACTTGTAAAATCAAAGCTTCGACGAGCTGCCAGATAATATGCTCCGCCCCGATCAAGGGCGCCATCTGCAGGCACTTTACCGAGATTTACTGCATCACCCACGATGAAAAAACCTTCACCAATCATGATATTTTGTCGACCAATACTTAGATCATAGGTCGTTAACTCATCTTTATTGGTGCCATCTTTAAAACCCAAAATCCATTCATTCACATCTGTTTTGCGTTCTTTACCATTACTATTTTGGCCTGCATCGCCATCGCCAAATGTTGCTGAGCTAATACCACTTAAGCTTGCATAGAGTTGATTGTTTTTAAAGGTGTATTGTCCTTTAGCACCATATTTAAGATGACCTTCTTGCCAATTGATTCTTTCATCATCTAGGTTTTCGCCGTTATAGCTTTTACCGCTACTAAAAGCTCCAAAAGTTGCTTCAAAAGTCGGTTTAATTTCAAGCTCGCCAGCATGCACAGTTGAAAAAAATGAGACAAAGAGAGTCCCTCTCATAACTTGAGAAAGTAGAGTTTTCATACAAAATTCCTTTTTTGTGAATGGTCTACCAGACGCTAAGAGTGGGTAACCATTTCGTTACCCATCTCGCGTGATACACGTCTTTAGTGATGGTCGTGCTGCGTGCTTTGCTCTTCTTCACCCAAGTTTAAAGTCGGGGTGTTGTCAAAGAAGTTCCAAGGTTTGATTAGGGTATAAACCCATTCTGTCGGCATAATTGGCCATTCTTCAGCACGTGCCACATGGGTTGTGCCTGTTGTCATCCACACCACAAGGTCTTTATTTTCAATATTTTCGTTGTTACCAATGAACTGTCCTAACCCTGTATCATGAGTTGAACGGTTTGAATATTTCCCTTCAGGGTAGCGTTCGTCTGGATTGTACTGAGTCACCCAAATTTGCTTATCCATAAAGTTCAAACGTTTAAATAACCATTCATCTTTAGAAAAATTAGCTCCTTTCGCCACAGGATGTGTTCCACCTGCAAACGGAATCAATTGGTAAGAAACCGGATTACCTAATTTATTTTCCTTATTGAAATTAGTCAGTAATCGAATGGTAGATGGATCAAATTTTTCAGCCGCATTTTGCTCGTTGGTAATGACTTTACTATCGATTTGCATCGTGCTTGTACGAACACCGCCTTTGTCATTGGCTTTCACTACAGGGTCCATATGCATAAAGCTGTTGTTTTCCCCATCTACATCCATATCTAAGCGGAAGTTATAGATGTGCTGATGCGTTGTACCCACAATATTATGGTCAATTAAAGTTCCATATTTGGTGTCTTCTTTGGCGGTACTGTCATGCATGGTGCGTGATTTAACGCCTTTAACAGCTTCAATACCTGTTGCACCCGCATTAATTCCAATTACACCATTTTGGGAAAATACCCAGTCAAACATGTAATCGTAGTTACCCACTGTACTAATCCAGCGCACGACAAGTTCACGGCGAGCTTCACTGGCATCCTGATTGCCAAAAATTTCGTGATGTTTATATTCAGGTCCTGCATAACGTTCAAATACAGCAATGGCATTTGGAATTACTTGTGGCTGGCCTTTATAGTCTGCAATCACTGCATCAAGTAAAATCGCATTTTCCGGTGCATCGGTTCCAAGTTGAATGGCTGATGTGAGTGTTCCCATTCCGTACTCACCAGAGTCCAGATAAGACTTAAAGTACCATCCCATGTCAGGGTCACCATATGGAACCACCATTCCACCAAGGTTACCTTCATACATGACTTTACGTTTTACGCCTTTATCTTTATATGTCACGGTTGAAAGCTGCAGGCCAACACGAGAGTCTAGTGCGACATGGAAGCACCAATTACCCCAATGTACTGTTTGTCCTGTAATAGAAAAGTTCTTACCTTCGGGTTCACTAATGTTCAACGGTTTGATTTTCGGTGGTTTGGTATTTTTAGTGGCATAAGGTCGATCCGTCATCGGAACAGGAATCATGGCCCCTTCTTCGATCTTAATAATCTTTTCTTTATCTAAATCAACCACAGCCACCAAGTTTTCAATTGGATGTGCCCAATAATTACCATCGCCAGTATCTAGATACGACACAACTTTTAAAACGTTAAGCTGCTTATCCAAACCATCTTTACCACCAAAATATCCAACGGTTAATGGATTGGTAATGACTTTCTTAACATCTGTTACACCACGTTTGCGTAAAGCATCCTGATATTCTTTACTCGCTTCAATCACGCGCTGTACAGTTTCAAAGTTATCGAGCAAGACCATTCCATGAGTATCTTTAAGTACATTCCATTTTGTGACTTGCTGAGTGTTAAGGTTAACTTCACCTTCAATCGCTTGATTGCCTTTTAACAAAATGAAAGATGCAATTCGAGCGTCTTTATATTCTTTGTGATTAATAAAATAATCCCAAACTTTGGCTTTTTCTGGTTCTTTTAGTTTTAATTCGGCAAAACGCATATTTTTATAGGCATATTTTGAGCGATTAATGACATCAAATGTCTTTTTAATTTCGTCAGAATTTAAACTATTGAGTGGATGAAACGTATTTTCAACTTTAAAAGTTTGATCTAAACCAGACTGAAATACTTCATTAAAGAAGTCTTTTCCAATAACAGGTTTATTATCTTTAATTAATAGTGGGACGCTTAATTTTAGAGGTTTTCCATTCACTAAAACCTGATCTGAATTTGGCTTGGCTCTTACCACGATAGAGCCTTTGGTAATCATATAAGTATTAGTAAAATCGTCTTTGACAACTTTAGCGCCTTGCTCACTCATGTTTTGGTAAAGAGATACCATTTCAGCTTTTCCACCATGAGCAAAAGCTTGAGTATTTAATCCCCAAAAGCTTGCAGCTATTGATAAGTTAAGCGCTAATATCTTTTGTATGTCATTCAATAATCGTTGTTTACGCATTGGTTTCATCCTTTTCTCTATCCCTGAACCATCTGAGTCAGACAGTTAAAATGCACTTTCCTATGTGTGAAATTTATTAAATAAACTTAATAGTTCTATGCTTATTAAGCTCATCTAACCTGTTCTAATTAATTTAATTTCAACACACTTGCATGGGGCTAGCTTGTTCAAGAATGACCTAGAACTTGTCTAAAAATGACATTCAGAGATGAAAATTTAAACTGTCATACCCTCTCTAAATTCTTTAGGAGAAATGCCATAAGTCTTCTTAAAGATTTTTGAAAAATGAGCACCATCCCAAAAACCCCATTTCAAGGCAATCTGGGTAATTGAGCTTTGTTTATTTCTTTTATCGAGTAAATCTGCTTTGACTTTTTCTAGGCGTTTGAGCTGTATATATTTGTTAATAGATAAATTTTCTTGAAGAAATAAACGGTAGAGATGTCGTAGTGATACTCCAATATGCTCTGCAATTAATTTAGGGGTTAAATCTGGTTTTGCTAAGTTCTCAATAATAAAACGCTCGGCTTTTTCCATCAGGTTATTGGAGCTATTAATATTTTTATAATTAATTGTGGGTTTGATTAAGGCAATTAGGGCATCTTCAAAAGCATTACCATCTTCGGTTGCGTACCAAAGTTTGATATTTTCGGGGGACATATTTTTCAAAATATTTTTTAGTAAAAAACCACTCATATTTTGCGTAATCAGTTTTCCAAAATATTCGGTACTAATATTTTCTTTAAGTAATTTTTCACGTGAGAGATGGACGGAAATCTGGCTTACCAAGCCTTGTGGATACATCGAAATGGTTTCGACTGGGTCGACCAACACAATATCGCCTTCATTCAGAGTTAAAGTTTCATTTTTATATTCGAGCAGCATTTTTCCCGAATACTGCAAAATCAAAAAGCAAAAACGATTATTAACGCGGTCGATTTCATCGGCTTTTCGGACAATTTTATTGGCATTGTTTTTGATAAAAGCAATTTCGGTATCACCCAATAAAAAGCATTGAACCTCACCAATGAATAAATTACGGGTTCCATCAAAATCGGTTTCAAAATTACCGCACACATTTTTAATGTGGTGCGTCCATGTGAGTAATGCATCACTTACATATTGGTTCATCCCTTACCTCTCTATACACGCGCCACAGCTCAAGACTTTTCTTTTGCTGTAGTTCACTGTCTTGGCTTATTTGCAATCATGTTTTATTGATAAACAAATTATGTGCCAAAAATTCCTTGTCCATGGAATTCTTTTATTGATAGTCAGCTAGATGTAAAGAAGCTGATAAATCAATTCAATTTATCAGCTTAATGGGGCTTATGCTACACCTGCAAAATCTCGCAGCATGGTAATAAAAATATCCTTTTGCTCATCAGAATATTTTTTAAACACTTCATTTTGGTGACTGTCGGCAATATCAAACAAATACTGCGCCGTTTGTTTACCTTTCTCGGTCAATGCATACAAATTATCGTGATCGACCAGTAACCCTTCAAATTTTAGAATTTCAGCCGATCTTTCAACTTCTTGCATTGGCATAGCAATATCGCGCGGTAAATCTTCTTTACTTGAAGCAGTACCACTGGCTAAAACGAGCAAGAGACGTGATTCACTGGTACGGAACCCAGAAGCCATTTGCTTAGGAATATAGTCAGTTTGATAGGCTTTAAAAGCTCGGCTCATCAAGTAGCAGACATTATTATATAAGTGCCCATAATGTGTTTGGTCTACGCCGTTCTGTTCAGTTTGTTTAACTTGAAGGCTCGGATGCGGCATTACACAAGAATATGCACCTTGATGGTAAACCAGCGGGCTTCGGCCTTGGTCATGGAAACGGACGACCTTACCAATAATAATCCAGTGGTCACCACCTTCGATCACTTGATAACGTTCGCACTCAAACACTGCAGAACAATTTTCTAAAATGGGTGCGCGTCCTGCGCCAAGTTGAAAATTTGTGTCGGCAAATTTATCAATATTGCGTCTAGAAAACTTATTTGACAGCTCAATTTGCGTGCCTGATAAAATATTGACTGCAAAATGAGTTGCTTCTTCAAATACTGAAAAACTTGACGATTTTTTATCAATACTCCACAAAATAAGTGGTGGGTCTAGAGACACTGAGTTAAAGCTATTTGCAGTTACACCGACTTTCTCACCTTGTGCATTTTGTGCTGTAATAATGGTAACGCCTGTTGCAAAATTTCCTAATGCTCGTCGGAACTGTAGTGGATCGACCGTAAACTCATCTATTTGTTGTAATACATTCATCATCTTTCTCCTAAACCTTTTCTTACATCCATATAAATCGCGAGAGCATTAGATATCTAAAACTAGTCTCGGTGTTTTAGAGCGCGAACAGCACACCAATATTTGTTCATTGCTGGCTTTTTCTTCATCAGTAAAATAAACATCTCGATGGTCAGGTTCGCCTTCAATCACATCGCACATGCAGGTTCCGCATACGCCTTGCTCACAAGACATTTCAATCTCGATGCCTTCTTTAGCCAATGCCTGCAAAATGGTTTCACCTGCTTGAACCATAATGATTTTTCCACTACGCTCAGCCACCACCTCAAATGAATCTCCAGAAGTGTCGGTTTCAACTTGGAAATATTCTTTGTGGATTTGCTGCTCAGGAAAATTATGAGTCGTAGCAAGGTTAATCACCCAGTCCATAAAACCGACTGGACCACAGGTGTAAATATGGCTCTCAAGGTCAATATCTTTAATGGCAGATTCAAAAAATGCTCTATGGCTTGCACCTTCGGATTTAAAATGAAAAGTTGTGTACTTGGCTAACTCACCATTTTTAATTTCATCAACAAAAGCACAGTTTTCTGGGCTAGCGCCGCAGTAGTGAAGCTCAAATGATTCACCTTCATGTGCAAGTTGATATGCCATCGTAATTAACGGCGTAATCCCGATACCACCACCAATCAATACACTATGTTTCGCTTTTAAAAGTGGAAATAAATTTTTTGGCTCACTGACCTGAATTTGCATGCCATCTTTAATTTCATCAAAAGCCGAGATTGAGCCACCACGTGATTCAGGATCACGTAAAATTCCAAGACGAAACTTACCTTCGTCATTTGGATTTTGGCAAAGTGAATATTGGCGCACCATGCCATTTGGTAAGTGCACATCAATATGCGCACCTGCTTCAACTTTTGGCAATGTTGTAGAAGTTGCAGATTCAAATTCCATGACTGCAATATTTCCACCTTCCACATGGCGATTTTTAACGACAACATCATAAAGTGTAGTCATGATTCAACTCCCTTTTCATGGTTAAGCACGTGGCTTAACGCATGAATAAACCACCGTTAATATCCCATGTTGCACCAGTCACAAATCCCGCATTTGGACTCGCGAGCAAGCCACAAGTTTCAGCAATGAAATGCATACTCCCTAAGGCCTTAACCGGAATATTCTGGATGAACTGTTCCATCTTTTCGTCTGGCACCACACTATGAACGATTGGTGATTCCATTGGACCCGGTGCAACCGCATTGACCGTCACCCCTTTTGCCGCAAACTCTTTGGCAAAAATTTTGGTTAACGTCACAATTGCGCCTTTGGTTGCCGCATAGTGTGCACCCGTCGCAGTACCGCCATTTTGTCCCGCTAACGACGCCATATTAATGATGCGTCCATAGCCTTTTTTAGCCATATATTGGCCAATAATTTGACAAGCCTGAAAGGTGCCGCGTTGGTTGACTTGGGTCACCCAATCAAAATCGGCTGCGGTAATTTCTAATACGGGCGTTGCTTTGGTGACGGTGGCATTGTTAATCAACACATCAAGTTTAGAAAACTTCTCTTCAATCCACTGCACGGCAGCATGAAAATCTGCTTCGACCGAAATATCTAATTTCACTGGAAACATATTTTGTGCATATTGACTTTGCGCCTTGGCATTTTCGGCTTTTTCAAGCGTACTTGCCGACAAAATCACTTGATGACCTTGGCTCGCAAAATATTCAGCAATGACATTACCGAGTCCAGAAGCAGCACCTGTCACTAAAACAACCTGTTTCATGTTACCGCTCCTAAAGAATGTAGCTAATACCAGCCAAGGTATCGGTCGAATTAACCAAGTTGATGATTTTACGGTTAATCTTAAAACCTGTACCTGCATCGCGAGTCAAATGGTAAGTAATATCTGCGGTGTAATGCTTAAGGTTTTCTTTACGGAATTCACGTAAGTTTTGAGCACAACGCAAAACGATTTCATCATCTTGATCTTGAACAATGCGCACACGAGAAACACTACGCACCGTATTTGCTTTAGGCGCTGTAGAAATCGCCTCACCATTTTCTAGACGCTCTACACGTAAAGTACGCATATGATTATCGTCATAGGCATAATTTAAGTTGTTTTCGTAATCCGTTAGGTTTGGATCAATTGGAATGATATAAACGCCTTTTTCATTCCATAAATTGAGCCATTCGCGGTATTCACTGTGGTCTAACATATCTGCTTCAGCCCAGATGAAAGCAGTGACTTCATTTAATAATTGCAGATTCATATTCATTGCTCTCTCCTTAAGCCGTCATCATCTTTTTCCACTGCTGATAGGCTGCACGCATACCTGTTTCAGCACTGACATCACTTTTTAAGCCATCTTCGGTTTTGACTTCGCCCGGTAAACCACGGTTGAGCATGATCCATAAATCATTACCCGCATTGGCGCCGTGTTGTACGCGTTCCCAAGCTTCTGAGTCATCTGGAGTACCAAAACCAAATGGGCCTTGGAAATGTTCATGCAAACGTAAGCGATATTGGTTGGCAATTTGCGGACCACCGTCCATGGTAATTACCGAGTGATGAATTTCTGTTTCAGCAACTGAAATTGGCTGTAACACACGGAAGAACGCCATTGAACATGCAATATTTGGGAATAAATTTAAGTTAAAGCCAGAACCACCTACTGCACGAACAATACGGCGTACTTCTAACTCTTCATGACCTTCGTCGCGCAAAGCTTGAGCCAAGTCTTCAAAGCGCTCTTGAATTGGTCGCTCCATAAGCTCTTCGTCTAGATCAACCAATTCAGGAATCATCACCATAACACTGTGACCATTACCTAAGTCTTCAACAAAGCCCGGTTGGTTTTCGAAGTTAAAGAGTTCTTCGGTTTTTTCATCTACAGAACTTAAGAATGACTTGTGTACCAACGGGAAGTGATAAGCATCGGTGGTATTTTCAAGCTGGATTTTCCAGTTACCTGGGAAACGGAAACGGTGTTCACCCAGCACTTTAATTGGATAACCTGCACCTTGTTTCATAAACAGGTCAATCCATTTTTTTGCTGGCCCAAGGAACTCTTCAAGCGGTTGAATGTCTTCTTTAAATGAAGCGAAGATCATGCCGTTATATTCTTCTACACGTAGACTCACCAACGGTAATTCTGATTTATCTAAACAATCGCCGTAACTTTCCGGAGATGGCACACCACGCAAACTACCGTCAAGTGCATAACTCCAACCGTGGTACGGACATACAAAACTGTTGGTTTTTCCTTTCTTATGTTCGCATACAGTTGCTGCACGGTGACGGCAACGGTTTAAAAGTACATGGACTTTCTTTTTACGGTCACGTACCACAACCACAGGCTGTTTACCGATATTAATGGTTTTATAGCTTCCGCCTTCTGGAATTTCGCTGGCATGCGCAACCCACACCCAAGTGCTATAAAAGATTTTTTCCATTTCTTCATCAAAAATGCGTTCATCTTTATAAAGAGAAGTATGAGCACGGTCACTTTGAACCAAAGCATCGTAATCAATGCCAATGTTATGCGTCGGGATAATACTGTTCATATCAATAGTCCTTTTAAATATGTCCTGGGTCATTCCTGGGAAGGTACCGGCAATTCAGCTTCACTGTGCCAATGCGATACGGGACGACTGAAAATATTCTGTGTTTGGAAATGTTTAATTTTCCATGTTCCATCTGCTTGCTTTTGAAATTTCACATTGAGCTTTGCTGCATTCAGATGACTACGGCCATCTTTAAAGGTTGAAGTTTGCAACATGAGCCAAGAAGCATTTGCATAGCCTTGGTTTACATAAATTTGTTCTGAATTGACAAAGTGTGCATTCATAACAAAGTGAGATTCTTTTTGGGTATAGCTTTTAAACATGTCGTAAATCGACTGCCAAGAATCATAACGACCAAAAGATTTGGCATATTTCTCGCCAATACCTTCCCAAATACAGTCTTGATCAAAAAGATTCATCAGCTCGTCAAGGTCTGTATTTGCATTAAGCTCGTCGCAGATTTCCATATAACGGTTCAGGCAATTACGAATCGCGTTGTGCGCTTCTAACTGTTCTAGTCGCTCTAAGATTTCTGCCATATTCACTTTGTCAGTCATTGCGGTCGCCTTAACGTTGGATAACCAATTCGCGCCCAACACGAGCTTCAACTTTGCAATATTTCCAAAGTTTGTATGGACCTTCACCCACCACCGTCGTTCTAAATAAGTTACATGCGGCATGTACGGTTTCAATATCTGGAACATCGGCAAGCAAATAAGTTGTCCAAGGCCAACCCGCACTTGGACCAACCATGCTTTGGTCATCATCAAGATTTCCAAAAACATGCACGCCCG
Organism: Acinetobacter pittii ANC 4050; assembly: GCF_000399685.1. Classification (GTDB taxonomy): domain Bacteria; phylum Pseudomonadota; class Gammaproteobacteria; order Pseudomonadales; family Moraxellaceae; genus Acinetobacter; species Acinetobacter pittii_E. Next base: position 820,347 of record NZ_KB976987.1, on the reverse strand, counting down.
GTAAGTAATGAATGCCATTCCACATTTCACCAAATGCTGCCCAAACTGCTTTTGCTTCAGCAGGTTCGGCGTCAAAAAAGTTTTGGTTAATACCCATACAGAACAAAACACGTAATGATTTTTTAGCTTCCATCTCAATATCCTTTTTAAAAATTAAAACTTATAAATAACCAGGGGTTGGCTTTAACCCGAAACTAATTGAGCCTGCATTTTGTAAGGTCGCATCACCCATAAAGGCATGTTGGGTCACCACGTTGGTGTCATTTACAAAACGGCTAAATGGATTGTTGGTATAGATTGCTGTCATACCCGCGAGCATTTGCATTTTTCGGGTCACTTTGGCGCAAACTCGCGCTGCATGGGTACATGCCAGACGCATATCACTAATTTGTTCAGCAGTGGCTTCACGCCCAGCAATAATTTCATTCCAGACAATATCCATGGTTTGATAAAACCAAGATTTTGCAGCCTGAAACTCTGCATCAGCTTGAGCAAATTCATATTGAGTCACTGGGCGGTTTGCAATTTCTGACCCGCCCGTAATAGATGCTTTACCCGGCGCCAGTTTTTCAAATTCTTCTAATGCAGCAGCTGCAACACCAATACCAACTACAGTTAATACTTGAGTCGCTAAAGACAGTGACGGATATTTAAAAAATGGCTCGCTGAGTTTTGAAGGTTCACCACGTACAAAGGTCCATTTCTTTTCGACCAATACATCTTCGACCACCAAATCATGGCTTCCCGTACCTTTTAGGCCAACGGTGTCCCAAGTCATTTCAATTTTGGCTTTTTTCGCAGGCATCACGGCCATACGTGGTAAGCCCTGCATTTCATTGTTTTTAAGTGGTGAAATCCCTACACCCACAATGTCGGCCCCCATACAACCGCTTGAGAATTTCCAACGGCCACGAACCACTACACCTTCATCGGTAATTTCAGCAGGTTGTGGTGGGAAAATACCTCCGGCAAACACAACATCTGGTCCGTTTTGGTACAATTCTTTAAGCGTTTCTTCTGGCAAACTTCCTAAATAAGCAGGGCTCATGCCGAAACTTGCTACCCAGCCCACCGAACCATCAGCTTTAGATAAAGTTTCGATCAATTCGCAAAACTGTCGTGGTGACCATTCTTCACCACCAAAACGTTTAGGCACCAAGGCACGGTAAACGCCAATTTGTTTAAGTTTTTCGATAATATCTTGGCTCACGTAGGCCTGATTATCGAATTCACCTGTACAGGCACGCTCTCGTATTTCTTGGCACAAAGCATCTAAGTCAACTGCTTTGTCTTGAGAAGCAAACTCCATTTTAGACAACTTATTCATCATCTAACTCCTTGTAATTTATTGCATTGCATCAACAAAAAATTTAGCTATAGTGCATAATTGCTCATCTTTTTGATGCTTTGATACGATCTGTAGGCCCACGGGTAACCCTTCACTGGTTTCAAGTGGCACTGAAATGGCTGGATGTCCTGATAAATTAAATGGTCGAACTAAACCCGTAAGATTTAAAAAAGCGACTGTGTTTTCAGCCTCAGAAACTTTCGGTGGAATTTGTGGAAGTGTCGGTAAAACCAATGCATCATATTTTTCTAGTAGTGCATCAAGTTCTTGGGTCAGCTGCGTTTTCACAACTTCTGCTTGTTTCACTTGCTCTAAAGTTGTTGCGGCAGCTTTTAATAAACGACTATTTACATCAGAACCAACTAAGCCTGTTTGAGTTAACTCACCAAAAGCTTGCCAATTTTCATAATTAATAATCTGCATACCTGCATCAAAAGCCGCTTCAAAATATTCAACTTTTTCTAAAGTGGTCTGTAAATTAGCTTTTTGAAGTGCCTGATGGATACAGTTCCAAATAACCTCATCTGCTTTGACATCCAGAACAGCAAGTTTTGGTGCATTAGTAGATGCAGAAGGTTTGAAAGTTGGATCAATAATCTGCATGGCCTTTTCAATCATCTCGACTGAATTTGCAAAAGGGCCAACGCAATCTAAAGAACTTGATGGTGGATAGACGCCCTTTCTGCTAACACGGCCAAAAGTCGGTTTTAAACCAAAAACTCCACAACACGCAGCGGGCATACGGATAGAGCCGCCCGTGTCTGTTCCTAAAGTAAAGTCAGCTTGCTTTGCAGCAACTGCTGCAGCCGAACCACTCGAAGACCCACCTGGAATAAGTTCAGGATATTTAGGATTAACAGGTGTACCAAAAGCGTGGTTAATGCCTGTAATACCAAAAGCCAATTCGTGCAAATTTGTCTTACCAATAATTTCGCAGTCAGCTTGCAAGATGTTTTTAACCACCTCAGCATCATCGTGCGCAGGTTCAACATTTAATAAAGCTCGACTGCCAGCAATGGTTTTTAGACCTTGAATATCAATTGTGTCCTTCACCATCACCTTGAGCTTGCCACTTCCTTTGTGCACGCTTTGGCTAACAATATTCATTCACTTTTCCATGTATTTTTATTCATTAATTAAAATATCGGAAAATTTAATGGAATTGTCAAGTATTTTTTATAATTTGTTCTCAAGGAAATATGCAAAATTTTGTTTATAATAGGATTACCCTTTTTTCACTAAGTTATTGCTTAGCTATGCTTGATCATTTAGAACAATTTCTTCCTAATAAAGAACCGTCGAGTATTCAAAACTTCCCTTTTTTTTGGGTTTCCCAAGTGAATGGTAAGTATTCACAACTGATTGAAAAATCAATAAAAAAACTAGGTATCGATAATACACGCCGTAAAATTATTTTAAGTACTAACGCTCTTGGGGAAGCCAGTATCACCGACATCGCCAATCTTTCTACTTTAAAATTAACTACCGCAACCAAAGCTGTATATCGGTTGGTAGAAGATGGAATTGTTGAGGTCTACTCTTCTACCTCCGATGAACGCATCTCGATGGTGAAATTAACAGCCAAAGGTATTGAGCTGGTTGAACAGATTAATCAAATTAGTGTGGTCACCTTGGCAGGCATCCTGAATGCTTTTTCAGAAGATGAATTGCACAATTTAAATTCTCAGTTAAAGAAATTATTTGATCTTATGCCATCAAGTTAGATATTTCTTTCAATAAAAATTAGCCCTTTTGAGCAGTTAAAAATTTATCTTCTTTAACTGCTCCTTTATTAAAATAAATAGAATCAAATTATTACCTCAGTAAAATATTCGTATATTTCTACTTAACATACTTTTTAAGTATTCTAACATACTCAACAAGTAATGGAATTTTACATATAAAAAGAAAATAATAATTCCATGATCTTAAAAGCCCAATTACTTCCTAATTGGATTTAGACACTCTCTTCCGGTCTGTACGAGACCAAATTACTCATTTCTAACCTATTTATTATTCTTATCTAAAGGGGGAAAAGTATCGAAAACTTCAGAGGAATAATAAAAGTTAGATATCAATTTTTTTAAAGCGTTTTATACATAAGGATTAAGTGTATGAACCAAAGTAATATCGCTGTTGAAAGGACACAGAAAAAAAGCAATGCCTATGCATGGTATGTGGTGATACTTTGTATGTTGGCATATATATTTTCATTTATTGATCGCCAAATTCTGGCGCTGATGATTGAACCCATCAAAGCAGATCTCCAACTTTCAGATACCCAATTTAGTTTGTTACATGGTCTTGCCTTTTCACTATTTTATGCGGTTATGGGATTACCACTCGCTTATATTGCTGACCGTTTTTCACGACCAAAACTGATTTCAATCGGGATTATTGTTTGGAGTCTAGCAACGGCAACTTGTGGTTTAAGTAAAAACTTTATTCAACTATTTTTAAGCCGTATGGCAGTAGGTGTCGGTGAAGCTGCGTTATCTCCAGCTGCTTATTCAATGTTTAGTGACATGTTTAGTAAGGACAAACTAGGCCGTGCTGTTGGGATTTATTCAATTGGTGCTTTTTTAGGGGGCGGTATTGCCTTTTTAGTTGGCGGTTATGTCATTAACTTGCTTAAAGGCGTGACACTCATTGAAGTTCCACTATTAGGCGCACTTAAAGCATGGCAAATTGCCTTTTTAGTGGTGGGTTTACCCGGCATTATTATTGGTTTGTTATTTATTTTGACCGTTAAAGACCCTGCGCGTAAAGGCCAACAGCTCAACCAACATGGACAAGTCGACCAAGTTAAATTCACACAATGTCTTCAGTTTATTAAAAAACATTCGAAAACTTTTGCCTGTCACTATTTAGGTTTTACCTTTTATGCAATGGCGCTCTATAGCCTGACTAGCTGGACACCTGCATTTTATATTCGAAAGTTTCAACTCGCACCGACTGAAACAGGTTATATGCTCGGCACAATTCTATTAATTGCAAATACATTAGGTGTGTTTTGTGCAGGTTGGCTAAACGACTGGTTTATTAAAAAAGGTCGTCAAGATGCACCGATGTTCACAGGTGTGATTGGGATTGTTGGCCTGATTATTCCAATTGCATTTTTTACCCAAACAGATCAGCTTTGGCTTTCAGTCAGCTTACTGATTCCTGCAATGTTCTTTGCGTCTTTCCCTTTAGTGATTTCGGCAACTGCTTTGCAAATGTTAGCCCCCAACCAATTTAGAGCACGACTTTCTGCCCTCTTCCTTTTGGTCAGTAACTTAATTGGACTCGGTATTGGTACAACATTGGTAGCCATTATTACAGATAAAGTTTTTGGTAGTCCGTTAATGGTAGGTTCTTCTTTATCTATTGTAGGTGGTCTGTCTTGTGTAGTGGCTTTAATTCTGCTTTTTAAAGGCTGCAAATTCTTTAGTGAAAGCATGAAACTTGAAAAATTAAATTAATAGCTCTTACCTTTTGCAAAAAAGTACTCTCTATCTAAACACATAGAGAGTACCGAAATATTCAAAATTAAGTATTGCCGAGGACAGGCATATATCTGGGAAATGGATTATGGAATTATTTCACCGTTTTAAACCACACACTTTAGCTGTTACTACTTTATTACTTATGTGCAGCAGCTCATGGGCTGCAAATCCGAATCAGCAAACTGAAGATGAATGGAAATTCACTTTAAAAAATGCATATATCAATCGTGATTTTGATAACGATGCACTCAAAGATACCGGCAGTTGGTCTCAGGCAGCATCATTATTTTATAAATCAAAAATGCATGACACTCCATTAGTCATAGCAGATAAGCCAATCACGATTGGGGCCGATGCTTCTGTCCAATACGCCGTGCGCCTAAGTTCAGATAAACATGTCGCCGACACAGTTTTGCCTTTTAATAAAGAAACACAATCTCAGGCATCAGACTATCTAAAATACGGCGCGACTTTAAAACTAGGTTATGACAGAACTCTTTTAAGTATCGGTGAACTCTGGCTAGATTTACCTGTAACAGCTGTTGATGCTAGCCGACAGTTACTCACTTCATATTGGGGAACTAACTTAAAGTCGCAACTTTCAGATCAGCTCTATGCTGAAATTGGCCGAGTAGAAAAAGTATCTCCACGTAATGAAGAAGACTTTAAAAAGTTTTCATTCACGGCAAATGGAATTACTAAAGAATCTGATGGCTTAAATTATATTGACCTGCGATATCAATTCACGCCGTCACTCAAGGGCGAATATTACTTCGGTAATTTGGAAGATCTGTATAACAAGCATTATGTTGGACTTGAACATACGTGGAAGCAGCCAACTTTTGCCCTTACCTCTAAGTTTAAGTACTTTAATGCAAAAGATGACGGCAATACTTTTGATATTGATGCGCAGAACATCGGATTACTTGAAACCGTTAAAGTAAAAAACCATACCTTTGGTTTAGGTTACCAACAAATTATTGGTGAATCGGCTTACCCGCTACCAGATGGCTTCTTACCAGAAACCTATTTCATTAACTGGAATGCCACAGGTTTCTTTAAAGAAGATGAAAAGTCTTACCATGTCATGTACGGCTACGACTTTAAAGATTATGTACCCGGTTTAAATGCGATGGTGAAATATGTTTACGGCCATGACTTCAAAGCAGCCAACGGTGAAAAGAACCATGAAACTGAATCGAATGTGATTTTAAACTATGCGTTCCAGCAACCATTCTTAAAAGGCGTTGCCCTGCAATACATTCGTATTGATTACAACGTAAAACATGGTAATGACTTTGGGGAAGACCGCTTTTTTGTCAATTACACCAAAAAGTTCTAAATAAAAAATACCCCCTAAAATTTAGGGGGTATTTTTTATTCTAATTTATTGACCAACTTTAAAGGTAAAACTTTCATGGCAATACTCATTGGTAACCATGGCCACTGCGGCACATAAGCCTTTACAGGTTGTTTTTCGATGGCTTTGACCAAAGCTTTACATCCTGTTTTGGCATCTACTTCAAATGGCAAATGTTTAGCGCCTTCATTCATTTCAGTTCGGATGTAACCCGGAAAAATTGTAGAAACTTTAATTGGTGTATCCAATAATTCAGCACGAATACCTTCGGCCAAGTGAGCCACCGCAGCTTTACTGGCCGCATAGGTCGATAAATGTTTTGGTAATCCACGCATAGCACTCATGGATGACATCACCACCAAATGGCCGGCGTTTTGTGCTCTAAAAATTTCAACCGCTGCTTCACATTGTGCTAAAGCAGAAATAAAGTTCGTTTCAGCAGTTGCCTTATTAATTTCGAAATTACCTTTACCAATACGACGGCCATTTCCGACTCCCGCATTTACAATAATTCGGTCTAAATAGCCAAATTCTTGTTTAAAGGCGCGAAATACTTCAAAAACCTGATCGTAATTGGTGACATCCAGACTTTTTGCAATGACTTTAATCCCATACTCAGTTTCAAGTTCAGTTTTTAAATCTCCCAATCTGTCTAAACGGCGTGCACAAATTGCTAAGTTATAGCCTTTGGCTGCAAATTCATGCGCCATACCCGCGCCAAGACCTGAACTTGCACCTGTAATTAAAATTGTCTTCGCCATGCTTTTATCCTTATTTTTAAATCCATGTCAGTAAATCTGGACGTTTAGCTTTTATAAAATGATGTTCATTTAAACTTAACACCTGAGCTTCATTTCCAACCAAACGCAAAGTGGTGAGGCTTGTATTAGCAATTGCCCAATTCAAGGCAAAAGTTCGATTGGGGCTCAGTTCAAGCAGTTTGCCAATTGCTACGGAAATCACACCACCAGAAGTAAAAACAACTGCATAGCGAGGCTTAGTTTTTGCCAAATCATCACAAAGTTGTTGTAATGCCGTTTCGACTCTTTCCTTAAAGTGTGGCCAAGACTCATCATATTCATGATGAAAATCACCATCAGTCCATCGTCCAATGGCGCCTTCAAATATTTTGGCAAGATAAGCACGCGGGTTTTGTTCTTGCGCCACGTCAGCTTTTAACAGTTCAGGCTGTTCAAAACGCGGTTCATAGCGGGCAAAAACTTGCTGATGGTTAAACTCATTCCATAAATTATTATGATGAATCACCGCATCTGGAAAGCATTCATTGAGTGCGAGCTTTGCAGTTTGTTCATGGCGCTGCATAGTTCCCGCAACTACATACGGTTGTTCTTTCAATATTTGCTTAAAATATTGACCTAATAAAGTCGCTTGAGCTTCACCATTTTCAGACAGCTCATCATAATTACTTTTACCAAATGATGCCTGCCCATGTCTTACCAGATAAATTGTGGTCATCTTCTTAAAATACCCTGTATTTTCTGTAGAGATTGCTGAGCAAATTCTGATTCTTGCAATTTTTGCTGCGCGATAAGTTTTAAAGCTCGGATATGTAGTGCATGAATGACAATCCAGAAATCTTTAAAAGCAGGGTTTCGGGTTTGTTTATGGTAATAACGGTAATAGATTTGCTGAGCAATCACGGCTAAACGGAATACACCAAACACTTCATAAAAAGCCCAATTTGTAGGTTTCAGACCTGTTTTTTGCAAATAATACTCAACCACTTCTTTTCGAGAGAACATTCCCTTTAAGTGAGTTGGCTGACGGCGCGTCGATCTAAAAATCATGTTATCCGTTGGCTCAACCCAATAGGCCAACGCACTTCCCAAGTCCATTAATGGATCACCCAAGGTCGCCATTTCCCAATCCAGCACACCAATCACTTCTGTTGGATGTTCTGGGTCTAACACCACATTATCAAAACGCCAATCATTATGAATAATACAAGTCGTAGAGTCCTGAGGGATATTATCGCTTAGCCATTTTCGAACATATTTAAAAGAAGGAACGTTGATTGTGCGGACTTTCTCGTAACGTTTATCCCATCCTTCAACTTGTCTACGGCAATATCCTGCACCTTTGCCTAGTTCAGCTAAAGGCGTGTTCTCATAAGGAACTTGATGTAGCTCAATCAACTTATCAATGACATTTACACAAAGTTGATGCACATCATCTTCATTAAAACCAAGCTCAGGCGGTAGTTTTGCACGAGGAATAATGCCTTCAATGCGTTCCATCACATAAAAATCACAGCCAATGACCGACTCATCCTGACAAAGTGCCACCATTTTAGGAAGCACTGGATAATAAGGCGCAAGATTTTTCTGCACCATATATTCACGGGCCATATCATGGGCTGACTTCGCTTTTGTTCCTTTTGGAGGACGCCGTAAAATTAAATCGGTATTTTCATACTTTAAACGATAAGTCCAATTCGACGCCCCACCTGTATATTGAGTAACAACTGCTGGACCAACCAACTCAACACCTTGGCTTTTTAACCAGTTTTCAACTGCCCCAATATCAAGCTCTTCACCTTCACGTACTTCACCGCCTATATCAATTACCGACATATTCACTTCCTTTAAACTTATACTTTCTTATGACGACCATAACCACGTTTGGCCAACTCTAATTTGGCAATCATGCCTTTATGTACTTCATCTGGACCATCAGCTAAACGTAAACTGCGTGCTTGGGCAAAGAAACCTGTTAATGGTGTATCTCTTGAAACACCCGCACCGCCATGTAACTGAATTGCCATGTCGACTACTTTTTCTAAAACACTTGGAGCGACCACTTTAATTGCAGATATTTCTGTTAAAGCAGCCATATTTCCTAAAGTATCCATTTTATAAGCAGCATACAAGGTTAAAAGTCTGGCTTGATCTATGGCGACCCGAGCATCAGCCACGCGTTCGAGGTTTCCACCGAGTTTTAAAATTTCTTTGCCAAACGCCGTTCTAGACATGCCGCGATCAATCATAAGTTCTAGCGCTTTTTCAGCAGCCCCAATACAGCGCATGCAATGGTGAATACGTCCTGGTCCTAAGCGACCTTGGGCAATTTCAAAACCTTGCCCTGCTCCGCCAATAAAGTTTTCGATAGGCACTCGAACATTATTAAAATGAACTTCACCATGTCCATGCGGTGCATCGTAGTCACCAAACACAGGTAACATCCGCTGAATTTCAACACCTGCCGTATCAATCGGTACTAAAACCATAGAGTGTTGATGATGACGGTCTTTGGTTTCATCTGGAGTATGCGCCATAAATATAATGACTTTGGCATTTGGATCACCTAAGCCAGACGACCACCACTTTTTGCCATTTAAAACAATTTCATTACCTTCGATTAAGGCAGTCGCTTGCATATTGGTGGCATCACTTGAAGCAACCTCGGGTTCAGTCATACAAAAAACCGAACGGATTTTGCCGTCCAATAAAGGCTGTAGCCATTGCTGTTTTTGTTGTTCACTACCATAACGCCATAACAATTCCATATTTCCCGTATCTGGTGCATTACAGTTAAAAACCGTAGGTGCCAATAAACTACGGCCAGTTAATTCGGCTATATGCGCATATTCTTGAACAGTTAACCCAGCGCCCAGCTTTTCATCGGGTAAAAACATATTCCAAAGGCCAGCTTCCTTCGCTTTAGATTTCAGAGTTTCTAAGAGCTCTGGCCATTGCCATTTTTTCCAGTTTCCATCTGGATTTAACTCATGAACTTCTTCCCAAAATTTTGCTTCGACAGGTTCTATTTCTTCTAAAATAAATTTTCTAGTTCGCTCGGTGAAGTCCTGAGCTTTCTTTGAGAGTTCAAACATTCTTTTTCCTTTACATCATTAGCTGGTCTTTACATCAACATAACTTGAAACTTAATATGAATGAAATGATTTTATTGAATAACATCTAATGAATAATATTCATAACTTGCATGGCCTAGACCTAAGCTTTTTTCATCGAATTGATATCAATTTATATCCACTTTTTGTTGCGATTTATGAGCAAAAAAGCATTTCAAATGCAGCAAGCAGTCTCAATATTACGCAGTCGGCGGCAAGTCATGCTTTACAACGATTACGCCAACAACTTGAAGATGATGTATTTATACGTGTAGGCAATAAAATGTCGGCCACTCCTTTTGCAGAACAGATTTATCCAACTGTTAAACAAGCACTTTTAACCATTCAAAATATTAGCCAACAGAAACACGTCTTTGATCCAACAAGTCTAAAAAATTTAAAAATCGCCGTGCATGATGAAATTGAGCCGATTATTCTTCCAAGACTCGCTCAACACTTTCAAAATCTTAATTTAGATTTGCAGTTTGTCAGTATGAAGCTAGATCGAAAACACATCATGGCGGACTTGGCAACACAGCAGCTCGATTTTGTGATTGACCTAGAACAATATTTATCTCCAAAAATTACCTTTGATCATTTGGTAACAGATGAGTTCGTCATTTGCAGTCAACTTAAAGAAGTCGATTTATCGAGCTATATTAGTGGTCGACATATCGGTGTTTCGTCACGCCGTACAGGCGCCTTACTTGAAGATATTTATTTAAACCAACATCAAAAAATTTCAAGAAATGTATTTATGCGCTGTCAGAACTACTCAACGGCACTACAAGTTTTAGGTGCTCAAGCCAACGCAATACTGACCATGCCACGTATGATTTTGCAGCATTTATCTTATAGTCCTGAAATTTGCTTACATTCCCTACCTTTTGAGATAACCAATATTAAAATGGGTATGTTTTGGCACGAAGATTTAAGGGATAATTTAAGACATCAATTTTTGCGACATGAAATTATTAAACTTTTTCAGTAAAGCACATTGATCTACTAAGCTTCTATCGTACAAGGACCAGTAATGAGTAAAGATGAACGGATAATCCAGAATCAGGACAACAAAAAAACGATTCGTCATGAAGATTACATTGCTGGTATTGGTAAAGGCATGGCAATTTTAGATAGCTTTAGTAGTAATCAACATCGTTTAAATATTTCGATGGCGGCCGAAAAAACCGGACTCACTCGTGCAGCCGCAAGACGCCATTTATTAACTTTAGAATATTTAGGTTATCTTGAATCTGATGGACATTATTATTATTTAACTCCCAAAGTCTTGAAGTTTTCAGGAGCTTATTTGGGTGCAGCCCAGCTTCCGAAAGTGTCTCAGCCTTTATTAAATCTGTTAACTAACCAAACTTCTCTCATTTACTCCGTGATGGTACTTGATGGGTATGAAGCCATTACCATTGCCCGTAGTGCCGCGCACCAACAAACAGACCGTGTAAATCCATACGGCTTACACTTAGGTAACCGTCTGCCTGCTCATGCGACCTCAGCGGGTAAAATTTTACTGGCGCATTTAAGCCAACAAGAACAACTCGACTGGCTTCAAAAATATCCACTTCAGCGTTTAACTAAATATACCCATGTCGAAAATGATAAATTTTTAGAGTTACTAAAAGAGATTCGAGAACAAGACTGGTGTTATTCGCGTGAAGAACATGAATTAGGAGTTCATGCGCTCGCCGTACCGATTTATGGACAAGACTTTAAAGTCGTTGCAGCTTTAAATATTGTTTCACCTACTATGAAAACAACTGAAGAATATTTAATTCAACACATTTTGCCTTTATTGCAAGAGACTTCGCGGGATTTGAGGCAAGTTCTTTAAATCTTGCTTAGGCTATTTTATTGAAATGAAATTTATTTTGCTTAGGCTATTTATAGAGAATGATGGTAATTTAAAGAGTTGCTTAGGCTATTTTTAGAAGTAATTAAATGGAATTTTTAAATAACGGATGCCATTCGCTTCAGGTTCCGGAAAATTTCCACCGTTCATATTAATTTGAATGGAAGGCAAAATTAATTTTGGCATTGCCAAAGTTGCATCTCGTTCTTGGCGCATTCTTATGAATGAGTCCTTAGAAACGCGTCGGTTTAAATGAATGTTGCTTTGCTTTTGAGTCTTAATATTTGTTTGACAGATATATTCATCACGACCTTCGGGTTTATAGTCATGGCATAAGAACATACGCATTTCGTCAGGAAGTTGGTAAAGCTTTTGTACGGAATCATAAAGCTCAGCAGCACTTCCTTTAGGAAAGTCGCATCTCGCTGAGCCATAATCGGGCATAAATAAAGTATCACCGACAAAAACAGCATCACCAATCACATAGCTTAAGCAAGCAGGTGTATGCCCTGGTGTAGGAATGTTATAGGCTTCTATATCTCCTATTTTGAAATGTTCATAATCTTCGAACAAATAATCAAAAGGCTGATTTTCATTAAATTTTTTAAAATCAAAATTATATATAGTGGAAAATGTTTCTTGTACGATTGAGATTTTTTGACTAATTGCAATTGTACCGCCCAATTTAGATTTTAAATATTGAGCCGCGGTCATATGGTCGGCGTGGACGTGAGTTTCTAAAATCCATTGCACTTTAAAGTTTTGAGCCAAAACATAATCGACAATACGATCGGCATTAGTTGTTTTTGTAGTTGCCGAAGCTGCGTCATAGTCAAGCACACTATCAATAATTGCGCATTGATGAGTCGCTAAATCTGCAACAACATAGCTAAAAGTATTGGTGTTTTCATCAAAAAAATCTTTTACTAGAGGTTGTTGCATAGGTTTAATTTCCTTTATTTAAGACTCGGTAAATAAACATTCCTAATAACATAGCGACAATAAAATAAAGCGCTTCAAAATATCCTAACCCTATAAGCGTTAAAGCGGGTGCTGGACATATCCCTGCTATTCCCCAGCCTATACCGAAAATAAAAGCCCCAACAATTAATCTTTGGTCAATCTGTGTATTTGTTGGTAATTGAATTTGTTCATTAAAAAGTGTTTTAGGGCTTTTTATAGCCTTTTGAAATGGAATAAATGCCACAAAAATTGCACCTAACATCACAAACATTAAGCTAATATCCCACTGCCCAAAGATATCTAAAAAACCTAATACCTTTTCAGGATTAGACATGCCCGAAATCATTAAGCCTAATGAAAACAAACCACCAAATATAAAAGAAAAAATGTTTTTCATAGGATTACCCCAGCACATGACGAATGATATAAACCGTTAACATGCCAGCAAACATAAAAACTACTGTCGCCACTATTGAGCGTTTTGATAATCTGCTCATACCGCAAATACCATGCCCACTTGTACATCCAGCGCCTAACCGGGTTCCAAAGCCAACAAGTACACCTGCTAAAATAAGTGCAAATGTATTGGCTTTAATTTCAATTTCAGGCTGATAGAAATAGCCATATATGAAAGGTGTAATCACGAGCCCAGCAATAAACCAAAATGCTGAACTTTTAAAAATATCTTTAGTAGGATTTATAACTTGAGCAAGTAATCCACTAATTCCGGCTATACGACCATTTATATATAAATATCCAACTGTTGCGATGCCGAGTAATAAACCACCTACAAAGGCATAGACAATATTTGACATATAACCACTCTTAACAATATATATTTTTATAATTTGTATTATACGCTGATTTGTTTAGGAATACTTAAAATAAAATTTTTAAGTTTATAATTGTTCTTAACAAGAAAAAGCCCCAAAGTTTTGGGGCTTTTGTCATTAAATTAGATCTTTAATGCCTAATTGATCTGGCAAGTTATCCATAATCTTATTAAGTCTACTATTTGCTGGAGACATGCAACCTTTATAATGGCTTAACTTAGTTTCTGTACCATTTGGTTGAATCCATGAAATATAATAGCTAGACATGTCGGTTGCAGTTTGCTGACATCCACCAGTTTTCGCTTGTGTACCTGTTTCAGGTCGGTAAGTTTTTAGATCATCTGCAAGTTTTTTATAATCTTTTACGCTACCTTGAATTTCTTTAACACCGATAGCTTTTGTATATTGTTTACCTTCAAAACGAATTAAACCCGTAGGTGTTACTTCCACAGAATAGATTGGGCATGCGCCAAAGCATGGACTAGAAGCATAACGAATTGTCTCTTGTGTATTCGGTGCTTGCTGAACAGAAGCACAACCCATCAAAGCTAAACCAGATAAAGTTGCAAGAACCAAAAATCTCATCGTATCACCTATTATTATCAAGTGGCTTTAATTTAACAAATCAGACACTTCTTGTCATTAAAGACTATTTTTTGTGATTCTCATCAGTATTTATTTGCTTAATTTTACTTAGGCTATTTTAATAGTAGTTAAAAATAGCTTTCGTCAAGTCATAAAAAAAGGCTCATCTTGCGATGAGCCTTAAGCTAAAAAGAGCTTAAATTCCTGAAATACAAATTATTACTGGGTAGTAATAATCTGCGACGACTATTCTAACGCAACCCAATAAATTATATAAATATAATATAAGTATATATTTACGCTCATTTTTCCAACAAAAATACCCTAATTTTCTCTATCAAAAACTTGATAATGTTTATTTCTAATTAAAATTCACAACTTTAAGTTAAACAAAACTTAATAAATCCCAGCCTTTTATTTATAGGTAAAACATTATAAGAAAATGCTTAATAGTTCGGCTGTGCCTAGTGTTCAAGATAAATAACTTTTAAGAAAATTTTAAGTTTGATAATAACTTCAAGCACTTTTTTACTACTTGGTAAAGCTATCTAGTTAAAAATATAGAATTTACTTTTCTTCTTTTATATAAAAAATATATTAAAAATAAAAGGCAAAAGAGAAATTCTTTCTTTTGCCTTATTTAATTACTGTTCTAAAGTATAAGCGATCACATAATCGCCATGATCAGGTGATTGACGTGCTCCACCTGCGGTAACAACCACATATTGTTTACCTGTTTTAGGTGAAACATAGCTTATTGGTGTGCCCTGACTACCTACTGGCATACGTGATTTCCACAGTTCTTTACCTGTAGATGAATCAAATGCACGTAAGTAGTAATCTTGTGTTGCAGCAAAGAAAACCAAACCACCTTGAGTTGCCATCGGACCACCAATGGTTGGCATACCGATCGGTGCTTTTAAGCCCATCTTAATTCCCATAGGGCCAGTATCTTCAACCGTACCTAATGGTACCTGCCATGCAACTTGACGAGTTTTCAAATCAATCGCAGTCATCGTACCAAACGGCGGTTTCTGACAAGGAATGCTTAGTGCTGACATAAAGCGGTTTTTATTCACTTTATACGGGGTACCTTTCATTGGTACAGCGCCCATACCTGTGTTTACTTTTTCCCCACCATTCGCTTGAATCTTAATGTCTTCAGGAGTTTGCTCTATTAATTGAATCCATAATCCAAGGCGCATATCGTTCACGAACATATAACGATGAGTTGGATCAAAAGCAATACTACCCCAGTTCATGCCACCCAAAGAACCTGGGAAACTTAATGAAACATCAGTACCTGGTGCAGTAAATAAACCTTCGTAACGCATTGACTTAAAGTTAATACGGCACATCAGTTGGTCAAATGGCGTAGCACCCCACATATCTGACTCAGTTAAAGTCTGATTACCAATTTGAGGCATTTCAACTGAACGTGGTTGAGTTGCACTGTATTGCTCACCCGGAATATTCGCAGCTTTCACTGGCTGTTCAATCACTTTAGTCAGCGGTTTACCAGTTACACGGTCAAGCACAAAAAATTGGCCTGATTTGGTTCCAATCACAACAGCTGGTTTAGTCGTACCATCTTTTAATGGGAAGTCGACTAGACTCGGTTGCATAGGTAAGTCAAAGTCCCATAAATCGTTATGAACAGTTTGATACACCCACTTTTCTTTACCTGTTGTCGCATCAAGTGCTAATACAGAAGTATTGTATTTATGATCTAACGGATTACGGTTACCGCCCCAAATGTCGACAGATGAACTACCCATAGGTAAGAACACCGTATTCATTTGCGGATCATAAGACATTGCAGCCCAAGAGTTTGCCGAACTACGTTTATAGGTTTCACCCGGTTTAAGAACATAGTTAGGATCTAGATTACGTGGATCAAACGCCCAGCGAAGTTTACCCGTAATCACGTCATAACCACGGATAACACCGCCCGGCATATCTGCGGCTACGTTATCGGCAATACGGCTACCGACCACAATGGTTGTACCTGCAATAGTTGGTGCAGAAGTCACCTCAAAACGTGGAGCCTTAGTCCCACCACCTAAGCCTTCAAGCAGGTCAACCGTTCCATTTACACCAAAGTCCGCACAGCGCTGACCATTATCTGCATTGACTGCAATTAAACGACCATCAGGTGTATTGGTATATACACGACGTGGACATGCCGTATTTGTTGCAACCGCGGTTACTGCATTTGCACCAGCCAAAGTTGGTTGAACAAGTGGTTTGGTTGAATCAAAATAGGCAACACCACGACAACGTTCCCAAGCATCGGCTTTCGAGTTCACTTCAGCTTTCCAGAGCTGTTTGCCCGAGTCAGCATCTATCGCAAAAATATTATTATGTGGTGTACATAAGAAGACTTTATTTCCAACCTGTAGCGGTGTCATTTGGTCTTCAGCACCATTGCCACTACCCGTTGTAAAATCGCCTGTTCTAAAACGCCAAGCTTCTTTTAATTTATGAACGTTATCTCTGTTAATTTGATCGAGAGCAACAAAGCGGCTACCGCCTGCATCATTTCCATAATTTTCCCAATTCACCTGTTTTTTAGCTGGGTCAACGGGCACTAAAGGGAGCTTTTCACCTGAACTTGCTACCGTTGGATGCGGTTGGAACATCTGGTAAAGCGCAATCAACATACCTACAACAACTAATCCACCTACTGCATAAGATGAAGATGCCAAACTGGTTTGAAATTGGTAGCGTCGAATTGAAGGTAGCGTAAATAATAAAGCAGCAAAAAGACCAGCAGGAAACATTAAACGCGAGAATAATGGCCAAAATTCCCAGCCCGCATCAACCAGTGACCAAATTACGGTGCCAACAAAGACAGCCGCAAAAATCCAGACACCAAGCGCTTTTTTTCGGAAAATACTAATTGCAGAAAGGGTAATAAATAGCCCTGCAACTAAGAAATACCAAGAACCGCCGAGTGATACTAGCTTTCCACCGCCTACAATGTAAAAAACACCTGTAGCCAATAAAGCTAAGCCTAAAATAAAACACCATATTTTGAATAAGATATGAAACTTAGAATCTGACTCAGACATAGATCCTACTCCACATATACTGAACCCGAATAGTTCAAGCATTTGAGCCAGTTAAACCATGTCTAACCAGCCATAAATACTGTTAAAAATTAACTTTTACACTCAAGCCTGCCACCCAAGCATCATCGACCTCTTTTACACCCGCAGGTTGATGGATATATTGAATGTTTGGACGTAACATGACGGCCGGAGACCATTGGTAGGTATAGTTCAGCTCGACATTTAGTTCGTCGTCTTGAATTGGAATATAGTCAGATGCAAGTGCATCATAGCTATAATATCCACGACTTTCATTTGTTGCGATCTGCTTATCTTTAGCACGATCATTGACCACATAATTGGCAATACCAAAACCAATCGAATCATTTGGACGGCTATCAAATGGCCCCTTATACCAAAGAGCAAGCTGTTGCGTACTTTGAACAAAAGTCGTTGCTTTATCATTTACAACGCCGTTAAAACTGATATATAAACCGCGTTTCGGATCTTCGCCTTTATTCGTCAGTTGTTGCTGTGCATTAATCCAGAAACTTTGTTTTCCATCATGAACTTTATCCGCCGTCTTAATATCATTCGCTTCTGCGGTTGAGTACAGCGCCCCTACTTTATATTCACCCGGTAAACCATTAAAAGCGGTAAGTTTTGGTTTCCATGCAAGCTCAACTGGTATGGTTGCGCCCTTTACGTTGTTCATATCCAGATTAAAACCATCACTATTTGATTCGGTTTTAATATTGTCTGGATTGACCTCATACACCCCCAATCCCAAAGTCCACTCAGGGGCAAATTGATATTTAACGTTTGTCGCCCAAACACCGACTGGTGAGTTGTACCAAATTGAACCGATTGATTTTCCTAGCTGTCCACCGCAAAGCAATAAGTTCTGAAACTCACATTGAGAACTATTAAAGTCCTCTGACATTCCCATACGACCAAATTTGACCTGTACGGTGTTATCAACGAAACCTTTTTTCACCCATGCTTGAGATAAACGCCAGATTTTACCGCGTCCATAAATCTCTTGAGCATTACCCAATTGGCTAGAACGTGGGTCTTTAATACGCTCAAGAGTTAATGCATTGCCGTCACGTTTAGTCACGACTAGGCTCGCTGTTGTATCTTTCCATCCAGCAATTTTTTCTAAATCGAAGTTTGCACCCAAAGAAAGTTGCGCAGCATTTTCAAATGTATTGCTATCGTTATAACCACCATCTAAATTTGTGGCAGCTTGGCTCATAATAGAAGCTGTAAATTTATAACCTTGTTGCTCTAGCTGCTGGCGTTTTCCATTCCAGTCACCAAGCAACCATTGACGATCTTGTGACCACGGCTCATTAGCAAGCGCAAATTGACTGCCTAATACAGCGATTGTTAACACACTCAGTTTCATTAAATTTGGCATTTCAAATCCCTTTTATCATTTCTATGCTGCGCCTCTGTGCGAGGCGCTTCCCTTATTGTTGTTATTTAATTTGTACGGCCGAACTAAGTTCAGACGTCGCTCCAAAACGATCAGTTACATTCGCTGTAATTGAGGCAACTTTTACAGTTGGCTTCCAATTCGCTTTTGCATTACCTTCGGCATCTGTAGCAACGGTAACAGCTCCTAAATATTGCTCAGCTTCTTTTGATGCCGCATTTTGATTTCCAAAGAACTCCACTTGATAGCGTTGGCTTGGTAAACCATTAATTTCTACAGCCACTGAACCTTTATTAGCGGTTAACTTAGGTGCTTTAATACCCTGATTCGGCTGAGCATTACAGTTTTGTTGATTTGGCTGCGTACAAGTTTTTTGTTGTTTAGATGGATCTACAACTACACCGCCCCCACGCGATCCTACGAATCCTTCATGCTCAAGTGCAGGCACACCAAATACAATTGCGCCTAAACGCTGATTTGGTACACATGAACCGCCAGCTTCACAACGCTTAATATCTTTACCATTGTCCCAAATCAGGTTTTTAGTCAAAGTAATTTTTGCGTTTGCATCTTTTTCAGAGCGGATGGCTACACCAATACGATTACCATGCACTTTGTTGCTATCGAGAATGTTTCCATCACCCGTCATGTTAAAACCAATCGAATTATTGGTCAGTTCGTTATAGGCAATATAGTTACGCTTACCCCAGTTAATCTGTAAGCCATCTGAATAGTTTTCAAATTTATTACCAGCTACAGCATTGTCATTACCCCACAAAATTTCAATACCTTGTGATGGCTCTGGGTTTGCTTTCGTTGAAACAAAATGGTTATTCGCAATTAAGTTAAATGCCGCACCACGTGTCAGTTCTAAGCCATCACCATTGTCTTGGAAAATATTGTCTAAAACTTTGTTGTTATTGGTCGTCGTTGCAGTTGGGTTACCTTGCCCGTCATCACCAGTCAACATGACACCAGCACCACCATAGTTATTACTAATACGGTTGTGTTGAATGAGGTTATTGCTTGAACGGTTAATCAATACACCAATACAGAAGCGATGAATGTCTAAACCTTTCAAAGTGACATTATTCACATCACGCAGTACCAACCCCGGTAAGGTCATGGTACGGACATTGGTTCCGTACTGCTCAGGGTTTGCACCAGGGCAAGCTTTCGCACCTTCACCTTTAATATAGTTTGAACCATCAATTGCGATGTATTCACCAGTTTTATCCCACTGGGTACCAATGATTTTGACAGGTGCTTTAATTTCAGGAAGTGCACTATTTAATTTAATCGCATAAGGTGCTTTGCCTACTGCTTGAATCAAAATGTCGCTAGCTTCGCTTGGGTTTGCATTGGCTTGTTCAATTGCCCAGCGTAAAGAGCCTTTATTGCTATCGTCTTGATAACGGTCAACCACATAAGTTTGAGCCGCAGCTATGCCTGAAACCATCAAACCTAATGCAAGAGTAGTTAAACGTAATGTATTCATTTCATCATATCCTTATGATTTATGGGTTTGTTGGTTGAACGGTTTTTAAAATCTGTTTGAGCTTAGTCACATCAATTTGACCGGGTGCAGAAGCCTCACCAATCATGCCAAAGCTATAACTTCCGCCCATATTAGCTGTTGCAACACGAGAAATCGTACCTAATTGCCCCATCGACATTGTCAATAATGGCTTAGTGGTTTGCTGGCTGACTTTTAAAGTTGCATTCATTAAAGTGAAGACATCTTGTTTAGATTTTGGCATTACAGCAATTTTTAGAATATCTGCGCCCAACTGGTCTTGTTTTAACAAGCGTTTTTCAATTTCATCTTGGCTTGGCGTTTTTTGGAAGTCATGATTAGACATGACCACTAGCACTTTCTTTTGATGTGCTTTTTGAACAATCTCTGAAACTACTTTTTGATCACGGAACATTTCAACATCTAACCAATCCATGAAAGGACTTTTTAAATAAGCCTGATAAGTCTTACCATAATCGGCATCACTAATTGCAAGCTGTCCACCTTCGTTTTTAGTACGAATTGTGGCAATCATTGGTTTATTGCCTAAAATTTTTTTCAATTCATGACCCAAGGCAATAACTTGTTTTGTATCACTTGCAAAACTGAGTAAGTCGATACGGAACTCTGCTAAATCAGCATCTGCCGTATTTGCAATGACTTGAGCTTGTGCCAGAGCTTTTTCTTTAGTTTTTGCGGTAATCGGAACAATCGTTTTAACGGCTGTAGCGGCAGGTTGTGTTTGAGCAGCTAAAACAACCGGTTCAGCATTCACTTGTGCTGTAAAAAATGGGAGTGCAAGCAAACTTAGGCTTAATAATGTTTTCATGTTCATATCGTTCATCCTTAAAAAGGCTACACGCATCCTTGAATAATCAGGTGTAGCCTTAGGTGTTTCTTAAATATCAAAAAATACAGTTTCGTCATCACCCTGAATACGAATATCAAAGCGGTAAACAACTTCACCATTTTGTTCAGAACGTTTTGCAATAAGTGTTTGGCGACGTGGTGCCCATTCAATGCTATTTAGAATTGGATCGTTAGCATTTGCTTCAGCTTCATCTTCAAAATAAACACGTGTGTGAAGACCTAAGTTAATACCACGAGCGAAAATGACTAATGCAATATGAGGTGCTTGAGTTGAACCTTTACGGCCTGCTGTAGCACCCGGCTTAATTGTATTAAAGCTCCAAACACCCGTTTCAAAGTCTGCACCTGTACGGCCCCAGCCCTGAAATGCAGGATCAGCTTTTTGCTCACGTGTATCTGCCTGACTCGGGTAAATACCGTTCGCATCGGCCTGCCAAATCTCGATCAACACGTCGCGTAGTGGTAAACCTAATCCATCAAATACTTGACCTTCAAGACGAATGCGCTCACCTTTGGTCTGGTCTTGTACCAACTGGTTATTAAAGTTGTTTTCAAAAACTTCGATATTTGCTTGTTGCGGTAACAAACCAATGTGAACGTAAGGTCCACCCGTTTGAGATGGAGTTTCTTTTAATTCCTGAAAATTCCAGTTATTCATGCTCGTGCTCCCGATTAAGTCAATTCATTTTCGAAGTAAGTCGCTCGACGACCACGTAAAGTGATATCAAAACGGTAACAACGGCTATCAGCTTCGATAAAGTTGTTTTTATCTTCTAGTGCAATCAATGCACGACGTTGATCTTCAGAAGGAATCGTTTTTAAGATCGGGCAAGTATCGATGAGCGTGTCGCCTTCAAAGTAAAACTGTGAAATCAGACGCTGAGCCCAACCATCAGCAATTAAAGAAAAATGAATATGAGCTGGACGCCATTCATTAATACGGTTACGCCATGGGTATGGGCCCGGTTTAATGGTTCGGAAAATATAAAACCCGTTTTCGTCAGTTAAGGTACGACCACAACCACCAAAGTTAGGGTCCATTGCACCAATAAACTTATCGTTTGGATGACGGTAACGACCAGAAGCATTGGCTTGCCATACTTCTAAAAGTGCATTTTTTACAGGACGACCAAATTGATCACGAACATAACCATGAACTATGACACGCTCACCAATTGGCAAACCATCTTTGGCATAATTCAAAATCAGATCGTTATCTTTTGGACCAAACAAATTTGAAGAAAAATGCGGCGCAGTAACTTCAGTTAAAGTCTCGTTAATAGAGATCAATGCATTTTTTGGCGAACGTAATACACTTGTTTTATAACCTGGCGTATACGCTGGTGGATGATCATCTGTATTACGTTGGGCGTAAGCACCCCAGCTATGTTGTGACATCTTTATCTCCTTAATCCTGTTCTTTCGCTGCAACTGAGTTGACTTCTATTCCCAACTCTTTAAAGACTTCTTCAGCCATATGCATTGCAGCGTTTGCAGCAGGTAAACCTGCATAAAGTGAGCTATGTAAGATCAACTCTTTTAAATCTTCTTTGGTTACGCCATTGTTGAAGCAAGCACGTAAATGCATACGTAGTTCGTCTTCACGGCCAAGTGCCAATAAGATTGCGATAGTGACTAAACTACGGGTATGGCGTGATAAGCCCGGACGAGACCACACCTCACCCCATGCGTAACGGCTAATAAAATTTTGGAAATCTTGGTTAAAGTCATTTAGGTTTTGCAAAGACCGACCAACATGCTTTTCACCCAAAACTTCAGTCCGCACTTCAATGCCTTGTTTATAGCGTTGTTCATCATTCATTGTGATAGACCTCTATTAAGTTGCATCGGTATGCGCAACAAGTGATTTAACAAATACAGCAACAGCCGCAGCGGTCGCTGGAATTAGTAATAAACTGAGAATGGCGGTAAACGACCAATCATTGCCGAGTAGTACGGCACCAATCCAAGCACCAAAGACTGCACCGAAACGTCCAATACCTGTCATCCAAGACACACCCGTTGCACGGCACTGTGTTGGATAGAAACGAGCGCTTAACGCTGGCATTGAAGATTGCGCACCATTAATTGCGATACCCGCGCAAAGCACCAATACTGCAAGTAATGTTGAGTTTCCTAAGCTTTGACCAACAGCAATCGCAAATAGACCTGCGGCAAAGTAGAAAATGGCAATGACTCGGTTCGGATTAAATTTATCCATCGCCCAACCAATGAACAGCGCACTCACTACACCGCCGAACTGGAACAAACCGCCAATAAACGCAGCACGCTCCATGGAAGCACCTGTTTCACGCATAAGCGTTGGTAGCCAGCTTGTCAGCAAGTAAACAACCACTAAGCCCATGAAGTAGGTCAACCAAAGTAAAAGTGTTCCTTTCGCATATGGCTTAGAAAACATAATTCCAAAGACATTTTTCTTTTGAGCTGTTTCGGTTTTCTCTTCTGGCACGTGAAACGCAGTCGCATTTTGAATTTGAGCAGGCGCGATATGATTTAAGATTTTGCGTACTTTTTCAGGATTCTTACCTTTCACAATTAAAAAGCGGTAAGACTCAGGTAACACCACAATCACTAAAACCATTAAAATTAAAGGTGACCAGCCGCCGAGCAAAAATAAACTGTGCCAGCCGTAGGTCGGGATAAGCCAACTACTAATAAAACCACCTGTAGCCATACCCAAGTTGTATCCACAAAACATACATGTCACGAGCAATGACCGAATGCGGGTTGGACAATACTCAGAAAATAATGTGGTGGCATTCGGCATAGCTGCACCAAGTCCAATACCTGTCAAAAAGCGTAAAACGACAAGGCTATCTAAATTGGTTGCATAAGCAGATGCCAAGGTAAATCCACCAAACACAAGCATCGAAAAAGCTAAAACGATTTTTCGACCAAAGCGGTCAGCTGTCGGTCCAGAAACCAAAGCTCCAATAATCATTCCACCAAGTGCAGCACTCATTACTGGTCCTAACTGAGAGCGATCAACACCCCAGTCCTGAGCCAATGCTGGAGCGATAAAACCCATCGCAGCAGTATCGATACCATCAGTAAAAATAATTAAGAAACAGATGATTGCGATCATCCATTGATATTTACTAAGTGGAGCATCATTAATCAGCGCTTGAGCATCGATACTTTTATTTGGTGCAGCGTAATCCTGAGACGCCATATTTGCCTCCTTAAGGCCAATTCCTTTTAAACTACTGAGCTATTAGATTTGCTGAATAAACCTAGTCAATTCCTGAGTAAATCTTTGCGGTTGCTCGATATTAGAAAGATGTGATGCTTCCAATTTAGCAAGTTGACTGTTCTTGACTGCATTCTGTATAAACTCAGCATCTGCTACTGTCGTCACTGGATCTTCTGTTCCTGCAATCAGTAATACCGGAATTTGGATTTGTGCAAGCTCATCTCTTAAATCAGCATGTGCTAAAGCACGACATGCATTGGCATAACCTTGTACTGGTGTGTTTGCTAGACTTTGAATAGTTGTTTGTGCAACCACATTATGCTGATAGTCGAATTTTTCGCTAAACCAACGTGTATGCGTAGTTTTAACCAACTCAGCTAAACCATTTTGTTCTACCGACTCAGCTCGAATTAGCCAAGCCTCAGCCTGTCCAATTTTGGCTGCAGAGTTAGCGACAGTAATGGTTAGAAAGCGCTCTGGATGATGAATACCTAACCAAAGTCCTGTAATTCCGCCCATGGAAATTCCACAAAAATGAGCTTTTTCAATATTTAAGGTATCTAAAATATCAACAACATCTTCCGCTAAGTTTTGCAATGTAGTATCACTAATTACATCACTTTCACCATGACCACGTGTGTCGTATGTAATGACATTAAAATGACTTTTTAGCTCATCTATTTGCGGCTGCCACATTCCATGATCTGTTCCCAATGAGTTAGATAGCACAAGTGCTGGAGCATCTTTTAAACCTTCGGTATAGACAGCGAGCTGTTTTCCTTGGCGATTGCTAATAGTCTGTTTCACTTTATGTCTCCTCCTTGTGCTTCTTGTAAAACAGCATCAATTTGAGCTTGAATGTTGCCCAAATAGTTTTCTGCTTTAAAAATTTCCAAAATTTCTGCTAGGGAAAAATGTTCTTTTACTCCATCTAACTGACTAACAACTTCAGATAAATGCTGATTTTGTGCGACTGCTGTTTTACAAGCTGCTTCAACAACATGATGAGCATTTAAACGTCCAATTTTTGGAGCAAGCGCCATCATTACAGCTTCCGCCATAATCAATCCGTTGGTACATTCAAGGTTACGTTGCATATGCTCAGCATTAACTTCGAAACCTTGTAAAACTTCACCAGTACGACTTAATGCTCCAGCACAAAGTTGAAAAATTTCAGGAATTGCTAACCATTCTGCATGCCACGCACCTAGACTACGCTCATGTTCCTGTACCATGCTTTGATAGATACTAGACATCAGCGCTGGTACACGATTTGCTGCTGCAAGTACTGAAGCTGCTGCCACTGGATTACGTTTATGCGGCATAGTTGATGAACCACCACGACCCTTTGCAGTTGGTTCAAACAATTCTGCAATTTCGGTTTGCATCATAAGAGACCAATCACGTGCCATCTTGCCCGTATTCCCAACAATCATGCCAAGTACGCTTGCAATTTCTACAATACGGTCGCGCTCACCATGCCATGTGCTTGTCGGTGTGATTAGATTCAGCTGCTGAGCAAATGCATTTACTACAAGCGAACCTTGATCTTGCAAAGAAGCTAATGAACCCACAGCACCACCTAACTGAGCAGTGAGTACACGTGATTTCATAGTTTGGATACGATCTAAGTCACGCTTAAATGCAGAAGCCCAACGAGCGAGTTTATGCCCTAGAGTGATTGGCAAAGCTTGCTGTAACCATGTACGTCCAATCATGACTTGATGACGATATTGCTTGGCTTGTTCTAACGCACTCGCATAGCATTGTTTAAGTTGAACTTCCACAATGTTCAACGCATCACGGCATTGCAAAATACAAGCTGTGTCTAAAATATCCTGACTGGTTGCACCCCAATGCACATAACGCGAAGCATCTTCATCAACATCTTTAACAATTGCTGTAAGTTGTTTTACAAATGGAATTGCGATATTTCCAGCTAAGCCAGTTGCCACAGCCAAAGCTGAAAAATCAAACTTATCTAATGCCTGCTCAGCTACTTGGGCAATGGTATTAGCTGCATTTTGAGGAATCACGCCAACTTTTGCCTGTGCTTGCGTTAACGCAACTTCAACCTGAATCATGTATGTGATTAAAGATGAGTCACTAAAGATGTCAGTGACGTCTTTTTGATAAAATAAGCTGGCATATAACTGGCTCATAATTAGACTCTCTCAATAATCAAAGCGATGCCTTGACCTACACCAATACACATTGAACACAAGCCATAACGACCACCTGTTTGCTCAAGCTGGTTTAAGGCTGTGGTCACGAGGCGTGCACCTGATGCACCAAGTGGATGACCCAATGCAATTGCACCACCGTTTGGATTCACTTTGTCAGAATCATCTGGCAAACCTACATCACGGGTCACTGCTAAAGCTTGTGCAGCAAACGCTTCATTCAGTTCAATCACATCCATCTGCTCTAAAGTCAGGTTGGCTTGTTTAAGTAGTTTTTTAATGGCTGGTGCCGGAGCAAAACCCATAATGCGTGGTTCTACACCCACAGCTGTTGAAGCAATGATCTTGGCACGTGGTTTTAAGTTGTAAGCTTGAACAGCTTTATCAGAAGCAATCAATAAAGCTGCTGCACCATCGTTAATGCCTGAAGCATTACCCGCAGTAACTGAACCGTCTGCTTTTACAACAGGTTTAAGTTTGCTTAAACCTTCAAGGGTAGTTGATGCACGTGGGTGCTCATCGGTATCAATCACAACAGCATCACCCTTACGCTGAGGGATTTCAACTGTCACGATTTCGTTAGAAAAAAAGCCTTTGGCTTGCGCGCTTGCGGTGCGTTGTTGGCTCGCCAAGGCAAACTGGTCCTGATCTGCACGATTCACGTTAAACTGTTCAGCCACGTTTTCGGCAGTCTGAGGCATGGTGTCTACACCATACAATTCTTTAAGTTTTGGGTTGATAAAGCGCCATCCCATGGTGGTGTCCTCGATCTTCTGGCTACGGCCAAAAGCACTGTCAGACTTGCCCATCACATAGGGTGCACGGCTCATACTTTCCACACCACCCGCAATCACCAAGTTCGCTTCACCTGCCTTAATGGCACGGGCAGCAATGGCAATGGCATCGAGTGAAGAACCGCACAAACGGTTAATGGTGGTTGCTGGTACTTGATATGGTAAACCTGCAAGGAGAGCTGACATACGACCGACATTACGGTTATCTTCACCGGCTTGGTTGGCACAGCCGTAGATCACATCATCGACCTGTTCCCAATCTACATTTGGATTGCGTTGCATAAGTGCTTTAATCGGCACAGCGCCAAGGTCATCGGCACGGACAGGTGCAAGACCACCGGCATAACGGCCGAATGGAGTACGGATGGCATCGATGATATAAGCGTTTTTTAATGTCATTTCCCTACTTCCTTACCCTTGAGTCGCATCAATCAAAGTTGCACCCGTTAAAGCCTGCAACTCATCAAAGCTAAGACCTTCAACTTTCTCAAGCACCTTTAAACCCTCTTTGGTCACATCAATCACGCAAAGATCCGTGTAAATACGGTCAACACATTTTTTACCCGTTACCGGATAAGTGAGCTCAGCGACAATCTTTGGTTCACCTTGCTTGGTCACATGGTCTGTGGTGATAAAGACTTTCTTGGCACCTACAGCCAAATCCATTGCACCACCTACCGCAGGAATTGCATCCGGTGCACCGGTGTGCCAGTTGGCCAAGTCACCATTGGCTGCAACCTGAAAGGCGCCAAGCACGGCAATATCAAGGTGACCACCACGCATCATGGCAAATGAGTCGCCATGATGGAAAAAGCTGCCACCTTCAAGCATGGTCACAAACTCTTTACCCGCATTAATCAGTTCAGGGTCTTCTTCACCTGCTGCTGGTGGTGGGCCAAAAGCCAATAGGCCATTTTCAGAATGAAGAAAAATGTCTTTGTCATTCGGTAGGTAGCTGGCGATCTTGGTCGGTAAACCAATGCCTAAGTTCACATAGGCGCCATCTGGAATATCTTGTGCCACACGTTTTGCAATCTGGTCACGGCTGAGTTTCTGGTAGCTCATGTTATTTCTCCTTATTGCTTACTGTGCGGGTGAGACTTGTACAACATGCTGTACAAAGATACCTGGGGTGATGATGTGTTCCGGATCTAATCCACCTAGCTCAACCACCTCAGACACCTGAGCAATGGTGACATCAGCAGCCATCGCCATGATCGGGCCAAAGTTACGTGCAGATTTACGGTAAACCAGATTGCCCCAGCGGTCGCCCTTGTAAGCCTTAATCAAGGCAAAGTCCGCCTTGATCGGATATTCAAGTACGTAATCTTTCCCATCAATCTCACGGGTTTCTTTACCTTCAGCTAAAAGTGTTCCAAAGCCTGTTGGGGTAAACACAGCACCTAACCCCATACCTGCTGCCTGAATACGACAAGCCAGATTGCCTTGCGGCACCACTTCAAGTTCAACCTTTCCGGCACGGTACAACTCATCAAACACATAAGAGTCTGCCTGACGTGGGAAAGAACAAATCACTTTTTTAACCGAACCGGCTTTAAGCAGTTTCGCTAGACCGTAATCACCGTTACCGGCATTGTTGCTGACAATGGTTAAATCTTTTACACCCAGTTCAATCAGTCCGTCAATGAGTTCAGCGGGTTGTCCTGCGGTACCAAAACCACCAATCAGAATGGTTGCACCATCTTTAATCTGCGATAGTGCCTCGCTTAGTGAGGACTTACTTTTGTCAATCATTAGACAACTCCATTGTGCTCATTGAAGAAGAGATAGGTAAGAGAGGTAGGCACACTGAGGCAAGAAGAATAGATAAATATTTCACTCAATCCCGAGTGTTTCCCTTAGATTTCCCTTTCTAAACATTCTTGATAATTTTTATAATTTGATCTAGTTATCAGACCATAGTTTTGTTCGGTATAAATGTTTTTTGTTCGATGATCGAACATTATCTAAAGTACTCGTATCATCTTGCTAGATGGTAGGACTGATCAATGTAAAAGAATATGAGATCTTATAAAGAGATATGTAGATGGATTTGCTTAGATATTTTGTCTTCTAAGCAAATACAAAAAGAGGCAATTAAGATTGAGACTGAAGAATTAAACGTGCAAGCTCTAAGTCATCGGGATAGGTAATTTTTATATTATCCGATCGTCCCATTACGACTTGTACAGTTTCACCCATATACTCAAGTGCACTTGCCTCATCGGTAATAGCGACGTTATTTTCTAAAGCATATTCAATTGCTTTTTTAAGTTTACCGATTTTCGCAATTTGAGGGGTTTGTGCTTGCCATAAGAAATCACGGCTTACCGTTTTGTTAATATGATTATTTACTTCGACCTGCTTTAACGTGTCACGAACAGGAATCGCTAAAATAGCACTATGATTTGACTCAACTGCTGTTTGAACAAGGGTATTTAAACAGTCAATTGTTACACAAGGTCGTGCAGCATCATGAACAAGTACCCAATCATTTTCATCGGCAAAAGTTAAAAGATGATTTAACGCATTTAATACCGAATGAACTCGTTCCGCCCCACCCGCACAAAATTGCGCCTTATCTATATTTTGAAATGCAAGAGTTTGGGCAAAGGTATCTTGGGCACCAATTGCCAAAATATAACCATCTAATGGAAGTTGACTTATACGCCGAACAGTATGCTCTAAAACAGTCGTATTCTGAATATATTGATACTGCTTCAATTCAGTTTTAGAAAAACGACTTCCTGATCCTGCAGCGGGAATAACTGCCCATAATTTAGTCTGGGATATCTGGGGATGCAGGTGTCTCATTCGTTTCCAAATCAACTTTAGCGTTCGGGTCAATATAAATAGGCTTGTAATGGGTACTAATTGTACTCATTTGAACAAATGTCTCATGTGGTTTAACTAAACCTAGATCAAGGCGTGCATGTTCTTCTATTGCTTCTGTACCATTTTTCAGGTCAAAAACCTCTGCTGCCAAAATACGGTTTCGTTCTTTAAGCTCTTCATTAACTTCAGCTTGTTGCTGAATTTGTTGCATGAGAGCCTGATGAGGGAGATAGCCACCCTCACCTAACCAAAATTGATATTGCAGTATAGCTACTAAAACAATAACAAGTAGCAATATCAGTTTGCTTGAAGTGGATCGAAATACTTCTAACATATCATTAAGAGTTTTAATTAAAAACTTTGATTAAGCTTTTGTATTGTATAACAATTTAAAAAGAGCATGCAAAATTCCTGCAAAATCAGTGCAAAACTATTAATGCGCATGTTACTTTAAATTGACCATTGTGACATGTTTCATTTTGTCAAAAATGAATGGAATTTGAAAGGGAAATCATATTTATAAGTACAACTGCTTATAAATCACTCTATGTATATAAAAGCTATTCTGTGTATCAAGAAATTATGTTGAATAAATAGAAAAAAGCCCTCCGAAGAGGACTTATCAATAAAGATTTAAAAGAACCAGTAATTAGAAGTTATAACGAACACTCACCGTTGCATTTCGTGGTGTGCCCCAATTCATTGAGTTGTCACCAATACCTTCATAATATTTTTCATCAAAAATATTGTCGATATTAAATTGAAGTTTGATATTTTTATCTACTTGATAGCCAAGCATCGCACTTGCTAAAACATACGCATCTTGCTCAATACGAGAGCTTCCACTACCCGTATAGTATTTACTCTTATAATTTAAACCTAGTCCTGCACTCCATTGATCAAGTTTGTACTTAACAAATAGATTCGAGGTTGTTCGAGAGTTTGTCGTATTAACTTTTGTGCCTTGTGCATCTTTTGCTTCAAAATTAGCAATACCAAAGTTAATACCCCAATTGTCATTAATCTCGCCATCAACTTCAAACTCAAAACCTTTACTTTCAACACCATCTACAGCGCGATAGGCCTGCTCTGTAGTTTGTGTACCATTGCGGACAATAAATACTCCCGGTATCAACTCAGCAAAATTAGATTGTTCTATTCGGAATACTGACAATGCCGTATTTAACCGCCCTCCAAACCATTCACTCTTTAAACCGGCCTCATAACTCTTACCTGTAATCGGATCAATATATTGATCATTTACATCTTTACGTTCTTGAGGTTTGAAAATTTCTGTATAACTCGCATACACAGAATGATCTTGGGCAAAATCATAAATAGCGCCAACATATGGTGCTAATTCATTGTTAAATTCACGGTTACCTTTATCATTTTCAGACTTATATTCCCAGTTAGATAAACGTGCCCCAGCAATAATTTTCAAAGGATCCAGAATCTGAAATTTACCAGCAACATAAGCAGCAGTTTGTGTGGTTTCATTCAGCGCATTTTTACCGTTTAAAACAACAGGCTGAAGCAACTCTTGAGCCATATCATTATAGTTAAGTGGTCCACCTAAATACTGTTCAATGTCTTGGTTTGTGTTAGATCCACCAAAAATATCCTTTGTTTTCTCATTTTTATTCCAAGATCCACCAATAATGATTTCTTGCGGACGATTAAAAAGCGTAAATGGTGCATTGATAAAAATATCAATATTGTTTTCTTCATTTGCAGCTTTTGCGCCATATACTGAGACATTATCCTTACCATCTTCATTTTTTAATGGACTGGTATTGGTTGCCTTGTCTACTTTTCCAGCTGTATATAACAACATAGAAGCTGTGTCTTCCTTACGGAAGGTATAAGCAATATTTAAATTAACGTCATTAAATAAATTCTGCTTTAAGTTTGCAAATACTGCCGTTGTATTTACATCCCAGTAAGTCCAAGGTGCACTTACTGTTAAGCTTCTAGAAAAATTGGTACGAGTCCCATCAGTATAAAAAGCAGGTGTTCCGCCCCAACGGATACCGTCACGATGTAACTCTTGATATGTAGCCCCAAGTGACATACTGGTTTTATCGCTCAGATCATAATCAAGGGCACCATAAAATACATTGCGTTCTTTCTCATAAAAATCCATAAATGATTTTTCATCAGAATGTTTTACAAACATGCGGCCACGCAATGATCCATCTGCATTAAGTGGCGTAGAAACATCTGCTGAGCTACTCCAAGAGTTCCACGAACCTAAAGATGTGCTGACATTACCAGTTAGTTCTTTTGAATTTGCATGTTTCCGAATCATGTTTAGCGCCATTGCTGGATTACCAGCACCTATGGTTAGGCCATTGGCACCCTTTACGACTTCAATACGATCATAAATATCTAAATCTAAATCTCCAGTGCCTAAGTTCGTAGTACTAGGTATTCCATCAATTAAGTAATAATCAACCTCAAAACCACGTGCATAAACTCTTTGACGCTCATCGGTACGTGAAGTTGAAACACCCGTAATATTGTTCATTAAATCTTGAAAAGAATCGATTTTTCGATCATCTAAATATTCACGAGTTAAAACTTTGATCGATTGAGGTGTTTCACGAAGTGATAAATTTAATTTTGTAGAAGTATTTGCGCTTTTAGCTGTGTAACTGCCCGAACCTTCGGTAACAGCGGAATTTTCTTGTTCTGCTTGTACTTTTATCGTTTCTAAAGTGGCTGTACCATTTTTCTCATCTGCATAAACAAATGAAGGAACAGTTAAAGCCATAGCAAATGCTAAAGGATGAGCTCTAAATACTTTTCCAAAGGGCGAAGTGTACATAAGAAAATTCCATAATAACGAGTGTGCTGTGCGAGATCCCTAGTCTTTTACTGCTTTTTATTTGTTACATAACAGCAAAAGTTCGGCACAAAAACTAACACGAATGATAATTGTTATCAACAATATATTAATAATTATTCCTATTTATGTAGAAAAAATTATCAATATTTCTAATTATTTATATCCCTCATTCCCTACCAAACTTGCTTAATCCCCAGATCTTTTAAATTTATTACTCCTCAGATTAATGAATACAATGTTAAGAATAGTCTTAGGACTAACTCAAAAATAACAAACTAAACAGTATTTTCTTTTATATTTTATTATTCTTCTCAAATCTCATAAAAGAGAATAAAGGTATAAGTTGTAGTGTATAAAGTTTTAGTATTTTCTTTAGTAAGCATAGGTTTAAGCGCTTGTAATAATCCTACAGATGATAGTCCATCAAAAATAATTTATAGGGAGGATATTCAAAAGCAATATAAACCAATTAACACTTATATATATGAATATAATGATATTATTTATGGACTAAATACTAAACAAGACCAAGCCACTGCTCATTTAAAACTAAAAACTTTATTAAAAAAGATGCCATCTAGTGATGACAACTTAAATATTTTAAAAACTAAACGTAAAATACTTGTACATTTAGGTTGTCTAAATGAGGCTTATATCGTCACAGAAAAAATACTCACTAAAACAGAAAGTTCAAAGCTACAAGAGATGCAATGTATTTTCTTGAGTAAAATGAAAAAAGATGCTCATGAAATAAAAGCATGTTATGAAAAAACCGCTAATAGTTACTTAAATGAGATAAATTTAATCCCCAAAGCTGCTTTGAGATATCAATATGCTTTATGGGGCCACTACGCAGCAATGTTCCATGCTGGACATATAGAATATAAAGATAAACTCCAAGAAATTATCGATTATCACAACATAGAAGATCACAAAAAAACATATCAGCAAATGTATGAAAACGTTATGAACTCTTCTATTTTTCAGACACGTTTAGACGCGATCCCTTATACCTCTGATTGTCATTAATCGATCTTCTTATTCTTATGATCTACCATATTTATAGCCTGCACCGTTATTCCGCTTAATTTATTTAACAATAAGAAAGCACGCCTTGGAATATAGTTTCTAATGCGTCTCCCACTCTATTGCAACTATTATCTCGCACAACTTTACAGCCTCCTTTATAAATCTTTTTTAAACGTGAGATTCATACAAAATCACATATATTTCTAATTTTTAACTAATAACTACTTAAAATGTATATTTTTTTATTTTTTACTTTGGTAAAAATTTTACAAGGATTTCTTCTAACTATTTTAATAAGGAGAAAAAAATGGATTTTTTTAATATTTTCATCGGCGATACGACTTGGAAGTTTGTTTTAGAAATTTTAGTTCGCTGTTTTGTGATGTTTATTATTATTATCAGTTTTTTAAGGTTATCGGGTAAAAGAGGAATTCGGCAGCTTTCACTTTTTGAACTTGCCATTATTTTATGTTTAGGTTCAGCCGCTGGTGACCCGATGTTCACTAAGGACTTACCTATTGCCCATGCTTTAGTAGCTTTTATGGCTATTCTTTTTCTATACCGACTTGTAACCTGGGCCATGGTGAAGAATAAAAAAATTGAGGATTTATTGGAAGGGAAAGCTTTATGTGTAGTTAAAGAAGGTCTTTTAGTCTACAAAGATTTCCAGAAACAAACATATTCACATGATGAATTTTTCTCGGAAATGCGTCAGCAAAATGTTGAACATCTTGGGCAAGTGAGAACAGCTTTGTTGGAATCCGACGGCATTTTGAGCTTACTTTATTATGAGGATGAAGATGTCAGATGGGGCCTGCCATTATTCCCTGACGCCTACTGTAAAGCCGATGTACTAAAACTTAATACTTTCTATTCATGTATGAAATGTGGTGAAACTAAAATTTTAAATAAGATTGATCAAGAATGTACCCGCTGCAAACATCATAGTTGGGCTGAATCTTTGAAAACACGCCGATTAGGATAATAAAAAAGGTGCTATTCCCTATTAAAAACAGAAGAAAGCACCTTAAAATGTTAAAAAATTAATTTTAACTTTTTATTTAAAGATTAGTTTAAACCTTTAAACTCAGCTTTACCGCGGTAAGCAGCTTTAGTCAATTCTTCAATACGAAGTAATTGGTTGTACTTAGAAACACGGTCAGAACGGCAAAGTGAACCAGTCTTGATTTGACCAGCTGCTGTACCTACTGCTAAATCAGCAATAGTAGAATCTTCTGTTTCACCAGAACGGTGAGAAATAACAGTCGAATAACCATTTGCTTTAGCAAGATAGATCGCATCTAAAGTTTCAGTTAAAGTACCGATCTGGTTGTATTTGATTAAGATTGAGTTACCAACCTTCTCATCAATACCACGTTGTAAAATCTTAGGATTAGTTACGAACAAGTCATCACCAACCAATTGGATTTTATCACCAAGGATTGAAGTCAAGTAGCTCCAGCCTTCCCAATCAGACTCATCCAAACCATCTTCGATCGAGATAATTGGATATTGATTTACAAGACCAGCCAAGTAATCTGCAAACTGATGGCTTGTAAATGCACGATTACCTTCACCTTCTAAAACGTATTGACCGTTTTTGTAGAATTCTGAAGATGCGCAGTCTAATGCAAGCATCATATCTGAACCAGCTTTATAACCAGTCAATTCAATTGCTTGTAAAATGATTTGAATTGCTTCTTCGTTAGAACGCAAGTTAGGAGCAAAACCACCTTCATCACCTACAGCAGTATTCAAACCTTGTTTCTTTAAAACTGATTTTAAAGAATGGAATACTTCAGCACCCGCACGTAAAGCTTCAGCAAATGAAGTAAAACCTACAGGCTCGATCATGAACTCTTGAATATCAACAGTGTTGTCCGCATGCTCACCACCATTTAAGATGTTCATCATCGGTACAGGCATTGTCAAAATTGTTTGACCGCGAAGATCTGCAATGTATTGGAAAAGAGGAAGTTTCTTTTCTTCAGCAGCAGCACGCGCCGCAGCCAATGAAACAGCCAAAGTTGCGTTAGCACCTAATTTTTCTTTGTTTTCAGTACCGTCAAGCGCAATCATTGTGTTATCAATGTCTTTTTGCTCAAAAACTGATTTACCCAACAAAGCATCACGAATCAATGTGTTTACATTGTTAACTGCTGTACGAACGCCTTTACCTAAGTAACGTGATTTATCACCGTCACGAAGTTCTAAAGCTTCACGAGAACCAGTTGAAGCACCAGATGGTGCACATGCACGACCAACAACCCCAGATTCTAAAATTACGTCTGCTTCGATGGTTGGGTTACCACGAGAGTCCAAAATTTCACGTGCACGAATGTCAACGATTTGGCTCATGAACAATTCCTCTTTGAATGAATATGAGCTGCGGTTAAAGCAGCGTAAGGGTTATAAAACAACTCAATGGGTGTCTAACTTTTTGAATCCTTTAACTAAAGTATCCAATTCTTTTATTTGTGCCAAGAATGGTTCAAGTTGCGACATACGTAATGCACAAGGTCCATCGCATTTTGCATGTTCTGGGTCTGGATGAGCTTCCAAGAACAATCCAGCCAAACCAGTTGCCATTCCTGCGCGTGCTAAAGTTGTAATTTGAGCACGACGACCACCTGCTGAGTCAGAACGACCACCAGGGGTTTGTAACGCATGTGTCACGTCAAAGAAAACTGGCACATTCATTTCTTTCATGGTGTCAAAGCCGAGCATATCTACAACAAGATTGTTATACCCGAATGCCGAACCACGTTCACAAAGAATAAGTTTGTCGTTTCCTGCTTCTAAACATTTATGCAGGATATGACGCATTTCATGAGGTGCTAAAAACTGGGCTTTCTTAATGTTAATAATAGCCTGTGTTTTCGCCATCGCTTCAACAAGATCAGTTTGACGACTTAAGAATGCGGGTAACTGAATAATATCGGCTACTTCTGCAACAGGTGCAGCTTGATATGGCTCATGCACATCAGTAATGATAGGAACATTAAAATGTTTTTTAATATCACCTAACCATTCGATACCTTTTTCAAGTCCAGGACCACGGAATGAATGCAGACTAGAACGATTTGCTTTATCGAAACTCGCTTTAAATACATAAGGAATATCTAAGCGTTTGCAAATATCAACATAAGTTTCTGCAATTTCAAAAGCTAAATCTTTTGATTCAAGTACGTTCATTCCGCCAAATAATACAAATGGCAAATGATTTGCCATTTGTATATCGCCTAAACGTACAACTTCTTGTGGTTTTAATTGTGACATTTAAACTTTCCCAGTTTATTTAAAATCGCATTATTTACTTTTTTGATGCTGTGTTTTTGCAGCGTCAATAAAACTAGCAAATAATGGATGTCCATCACGTGGTGAACTTGTAAATTCCGGGTGGAATTGTACAGCAATAAACCAAGGATGTTCAGGAATTTCTACAGTTTCAACTAAATGTTGTGCTGAAGAGTAACCTGAAATCTTCATACCAGCTTGTTCAATCGACTCGATGAAACGGTTATTCATTTCATAGCGGTGACGATGACGCTCAGTAATTTCAGCTTTACCGTAGACTTCACGTGTTTTTGTGCCTTCAACCAATTCTGATTTTTGTGCACCTAAACGCATTGTTCCACCTAAGTCAGACTCAAGGCTACGTTGTTGTAATTCACCGCGCTCATCTAACCATTCAGTAATTAAACCAATCAATGGATATTTTGTAGAACGGTTGAACTCAGTAGAAGATGCTTCTGGCATAGCAGCAACATGACGGGCATATTCGATTACAGCCAATTGCATACCTAAACAAATACCCAAAAATGGGATTTTGTTTTCACGTGCGTATTGAATAGCTTTCATTTTGCCTTCAGTACCACGTTCACCAAAGCCACCTGGGACTAAGATTGCGTCAGCTGTTTGCAAAATAGAAACATCTTGGCTTTCAAGCTCTTCAGCATTGACATAGTCAATCTGTACTTTCACACGATTTTTGATACCAGCATGTAATAATGCTTCATTCACAGATTTATAAGCATCTGGTAATTCAACATATTTACCAACCATTGCTACACGTACCGTGTATTCTGGATTAAGTAATGCTTCTACTACATTATCCCAATCAGTTAGGTCAGCTTCTGGTAAATCATTGAAACCAAAACGTTCACAAATGAGGTCATCTACATTTTGCTCATAGAAACCACGTGGAATTTGATAGATGGTTTTCGCATCTTTACATACCACAACAGCACGTGCTTCTACGTTAGTGAATAGAGCAATTTTACGTTTCGTGTCTGCATCAACATCATATTCAGTACGGCAGATAAGAATATCTGGCTGAATACCAATTGAAAGCAACTCTTTTACAGAGTGTTGAGTTGGTTTTGTCTTAAGCTCTGCTGCAGATTTGATATATGGCAACAAAGTTAAATGCATAAGCATGGTTCTTTTATGACCAAGCTCAACCATTAACTGACGAACTGATTCCATAAACGGTAATGATTCGATATCACCTACCGTACCGCCAATTTCTACGATAGCAACATCGTAGCCTTCACCTGCGCGAAGTACGCGTTCTTTAATGTTGTCAGTAATATGTGGAATAACTTGAACTGTACCACCAAGATAGTCACCACGACGTTCTTTGTTTAAAACGTCCTGATATACACGACCACTAGTAAAGTTATTAAGTTTGGTCATTTTCGCACGACGTAAGAAACGTTCGTAATAACCCAAGTCTAGATCAGTTTCGGCACCATCCTCTGTGACAAAAACTTCACCATGTTGGAAAGGGCTCATTGTCCCTGGATCGACATTAATGTAGGGATCCATTTTAACCATTGTGACTTTTAAGCCACGGGCTTCCAAAAGTGCAGCAACTGAAGCAGCAGAAATACCTTTACCTAGCGATGAAACTACACCACCAGTGACAAAAATAAAATGGGTCATTAAGTTTCTCGTACAATCAAGCCGAAATCGGCCTACAATGTTTGGCAATTTTACTGTACTCTGCCCCTATAAAGCAAAGTCAAACCGCATCAATTCAAAGATCATTAAACAACTGGCTATTCTATCAGCATTTTTAATAAAAAATTAGGTCAATCTCACATGATTTTTTCATTCTCTTTTGCTGTTATAATGCCAGCTCCTCAATTAAATGTTGTTTAGGACAATGGCAAATAAAAAACTTTTAATCTGTGCTGCAATTGCTGCTGGACTATTGTTAACCGCATGTGTCAAAAAAGAAACACCTAAAGAAGAAGAGCAAGAAAAGGTTGAAACTGCTGTTTCAGAACCTAAACCTGCTGAACCTGCAAAATTTGAGTCTTTAGAAAGTGTGCAAACTGAAGAAGCTCAAACTCAGGAACCACCGCAAGTTGAAGTTCACCGTGAAGAAACAGCGAATACGACAACTGAAATTCGCCGTGAAACTCGCCCTGCCCAACCTGATCAAGGTTCACAAACAACAGTTTCTGAGCAACCTAAAGTAGAGCCGAAACCAAAACCTGAACCTAAGCCTGAGCCAAAAGCAGAGCCAAAACCTGAAAAGGTTCAGTCAAAACCAGCTAAGCCTGCTGAACCATCTCAAACTGAAGATGATGCTGTTGCCGCTGCAATTGCTGCTGCTACTCCAGCGCTTAAAAACTAAGTTCGTTCTCGAATATGCCCAAATTGAACTATCGGTTTGGGCTTTTTAATTATTATTCAAATTATCAATTCAGTAATAAGTTTTAATTTTTCTTTCTATTTATCTTTAAAGTTTCCTTAGATATCAATTAGGGACAATCTACTTTTTCGACCCCAAAAAGCATTGACGATAGATATAGAGCGATGTAGTTTTTTATCAAGTTCCTTTTTGGAACTCTAATTAAAAGAAGATTGGAGCTTAAAATGAATACTGTATTAAACCGTGTGCCTGCCTCGTTTCCGGTCCGTCGTATGGACTATAATTTTGAAAATACACCTCGTTATTGGTGTAATAACGAACCAACTTTCACCCACTATTTTACGGGTTTATCTACGTTGTTTCCTGAAGGTGAATCATATTTCGTTCGCTCTGTTCGAGCTTTACGCGCAAAAGCAAAGTCGAATGAAATCTTAGATCGTGAAATCAGTGCTTTTATTGGCCAAGAAGCTATGCACTCTAAAGAACATCATGCTTTTCATGTAAGTGCACAGCAATATGGCTTAGATCCTCAATCTTTAGAAAAAGTAACTGGCATCGTTTTAAAAACGATTGAAAAAGTTTTTAGTAAAAAATGGAATTTGCTTGTAACCGTAGGTCTAGAACACTACACAGCAGTACTCGTGGTTAGCATGATGGAATCTGTTAATGAGTTAATGACCGACTCAACTATACGTAATTTGTGGCTATGGCACAGTATTGAAGAAACAGAACATAAAGCTGTTGCCTTTGATCTCTATCAACATTTATATGGAAGCGGCTTAAGCGCCTACCTTCCGCGCATTACAGTTTTTACTTTAAGTCTATTTTTAATTACGGGCTTTTCAACAATTTATCAATTTATTTTAATGAAGCGAGATCATCAGCTTCTCAATTTTAAATCTTGGCGTAAGTTCTTTAGTTTTGCTAGTAAACAATATAGAGCATTGACCCCTAAATTTTTTGATTATTATCGCTTTGATTTTCATCCTAATCAGACAGACGAAAAAGACCTCGTTGCTAGCACGAAAATCAAAATTGGACTAAAAGATCCCAATTTACTTTTATCTTGACCAAATAAAATCATAAAGCCCATCTATTGAATGGGCTTTATTTAATTTATTGCAAATTTACCGTTATTGCTTATGTTCGACCATAAAATAATTTGATATTAATTTGGCAGCCCAGGAGGTGCTTTTCCAACCTTCATAGAAGCCACAATGACTTCCTTTTTTTGTAGTGATTACCGCAATATTACTCATTTGCTGAATCGTTTCTTTATAAGGTTCCAAATTTTTAATAGAACAGACAGGATCATCCTCAGCATTAAGAATCATCAATGGAATTTTGACATTCTCAAATACATAAATTGGATTAATAGCTTGGCAATAACTTTGATAATCCTCAAAGCCAGCCATTTCAAAATATTCTTTTTCAAACTCTTCTAGACTTGTGGTCGCTAGAACTTTTTCTATAGAAGATAGTTGGTTCCATGTATTTTGATAAGGATGAATAAAATATTTAAATAACTTTTTAGTCATCATTTTGCTATAAAACGGATGAACATTCTTAAAGCCAATCTCCGTGTTGTAGCCTGGACACATTGCAAAAGCAGCTTTAAATGGTGTATCTGCGCCTTGCTCACCCAAATAACGAACCAATAATCCTGTTCCCGCAGAGGAACCTACGGCGTATAAATCTGATTTTGGAAACAGGTTTTGGATATGTGCAAGTTGCTCTTTAAGATCGCTCGTTGACCCAAAAAGAGAAATCTGTGGTACAGGCATAGGTAAACCAGCATGCCCACGGCGTAAACATAGTGCTATTCTCCATCCCGTATAATGATGTATATCTTTCACAAGTTCACGCATACTTTCAGGTGTTCCTGTAATGGTATGCATAATAACAACTGTTGGAGTATCTGCAGGGAGATCATACCCATACCATGCGATGGCAGTTACGCCACCATCTTTCATGGTGAGCTGATCAATTCGATCATATTTAAGTTTAATGGTTTTTTTTCTAATAATATCAAAGTACAAAAGATGAACATGGTTATTGCTTAACCACGGTGTAGGACGATATTTTTGCTTGAGCTGGGGCAATTTATCTAGAATATCTTTTATTTTCCCATTTGGGTCATAATAGATTTTTGGTTGTTCAGCACCTAATACTGAATCAAACAATTCCGAACCGAAAGCTTTAATTTTATTTAAAGTAGATATGCCCATTTCCAATCACGACCTCTGATTATGAGTTAAATGATTGCCGCACTAATGCTGCAACCTGCTGTCCCCAAATTGCATAAATTTCTTTACTCGGATGAAAGCCATCGCTTGCCATAGGCAAATTCATCGCTTGAAAACTCTCAATATCATATTGAATGAATCTAAATTGGTTTTGTGATTCTAACCATTTATCTAGTGTCTGATTCATTTTTTCCGCATATTTTCCAAACAACCAAGCCAATGGATTGGGTAAAACTGGAAAATGTTGCATTGGCGGAACACCAGACACAATAATGAGTTTAGGCTGAAAACGTGCCTGTATATATTGAAATAATTGTTTTTGTTGTTTTATCCATGAACTTGCTGAAGTTAGTTTTGTGACATCATTAACCCCTATCGACGTAATAACCACATCGTAACTTTGTTGCTCTAAATGCTGTACCGCTTGGAAAACTTGCTTGGTTGTATTACCTGTTTTTGCATGCAGTTTCCAGCGTATTGAATATTGATTTTGCAATTCAGAAATAATCGCACCAGATAAAGCATCTTTTTGGGTTTCAACTCCAACACCTGCAGCAGCAGAATCTCCCAAAATAAGTAATGATAAGGGTTTACCCTTACCCACTATGCCTTCTCTTTCGCCACTGGCTTCTAGCAAGCGTGGTGTATTCTTACGAACCTTTGTTCCCTGCACAAAAAGGACAGGCAACAATGCAACAGTTGAAAGCTTTAACCACATTTTATTGATCTCTATATTACTTAGGCTATTTACTAAAATTATTGGGGTTGAAACTTGGCAATTCTTA
This sequence comes from Acinetobacter pittii ANC 4050, assembly GCF_000399685.1. Classification (GTDB taxonomy): domain Bacteria; phylum Pseudomonadota; class Gammaproteobacteria; order Pseudomonadales; family Moraxellaceae; genus Acinetobacter; species Acinetobacter pittii_E. The sequence goes on along the minus strand of NZ_KB976987.1, from coordinate 777,553 downwards.
TACCCATTTGTTCAGCCAATGCTGCTAAGCCACTCATTGGACGGATCATTACTTCAAAATCAATAATCTTGCCCTCGTTATTAAAACGGATCATATCAATACCTTTTAATGATTTACCACTGACATTGGCACTAAACTCAAGTACTACATTTTCACCATCTTCTGTATAGAACTCCCGATGATAGGTAAAGTTTTCGAACACTTGGATGACATTGGTAAGAATGAAGAAAACAACCTGTTTTCCTTCATAAGGTTTGTAAGCAACTGGTGAGCGAAAAACTACCTCATCTGCCAGCAAATCATTTAGATCTGACAAATTACCGGCTTGAACCATTTGATGCCATTTTTCTAAAGACTGTTTTGTAGGTTCAAGTGTCATTGTATTTCTATCCTATAATTTGACGAGTGAATTAATGGACATTTCTCTTTAAAAGAAATGCCCATTTAAAATTTAGAGTACTGCTGCTAATTCAGCGCCTTGGCGTATTGCACGTTTTGCATCTAGCTCTCCTGCCTCTTTAGCACCACCAATTAAATGAACATTTTTTCCATCTGTTTTTAATTGATCATACATTGCAGTAAATGACTCTTGCCCCGCACAAATCACAACATGATCGACCTCAAGTACACTTGGTTGTCCGTCTATCGTTATATGTAAACCTTGGTCATCTACTTTGTCATATTGCACACCAGCAAACATTTTGACCTGACGGTTTTTAAGTCCTGTGCGATGAATCCAACCTGTTGTTTTACCTAAACCAGCACCTACAGCAGCAGTTTTACGTTGCAGTAAATAAATTTCTCGTTCAGATGCCTCAACTTTTGGCTGCTTTAAACCACCCACATGTTCATATTGAGTATCGATTCCCCACTCTTCATAGAACTTTTCTGGATTTAAACTGCCACTTTCACCTTCGTGAGTAAGGTATTCAGCTGTGTCGAAACCAATACCACCTGCGCCAATAATGGCAACACGTTGTCCTACTGGCACACGCTCTTTTAAAACTTGTAAATAGCTCAGCACTTTAGGATGATCAATTCCCTCAAATTGTAATTGACGAGGCGTCACGCCTGTTGCAACTACAATTTCATCAAAACTTGCTTGGCTTAATTCGTCATAAGTCGCTTGATGATTTAATACAAGTTCAATGTTTGGTCGCAATTCAATTTGACGGCTAAAGTAGCGTAAAGTTTCGTAGAATTCTTCTTTTCCAGGAACTGTTTTTGCGATATTAAATTGACCACCAATTTGATGACTTGCTTCAAAAACTTTAACTTGATGCCCGCGATCGGCTGCATATACTGCAAAACTTAAGCCCGCAGGCCCCGCACCAATCACAGCGATATTCTTTTTAACCTGAGCTTCTTTAAAAATCAGTTCAGTTTCATAACACGCACGAGGGTTGACTAAACAGGTTGCAATTTTCATTGAGAAAATATGATCTAAACAAGCTTGGTTGCACCCAATACAAGTATTAATTTCATCACTACGGCCTTCACTTGCTTTCAAAACAAACTCAGCATCAGCTAGCATTGGTCGTGCCATAGACACCATATCAGCATGACCCGATGCCAATACATGCTCAGCCATTTCAGGCGTATTGATTCGGTTAGAAGTAATTAAAGGAATAGAAACTTCACCTTTAAGCTTTTCAGTCACCCAAGTAAATGCAGCACGAGGAACTTTAGTTGCAATAGTTGGGATACGCGCCTCATGCCAACCAATACCAGTATTGATAATTGTTGCACCAGCTTTTTCAATTTCTTTTGCCAGCTGAATCACTTCATCAAAACTTGAGCCGCCTTCAACTAAATCAAGCATAGATAGACGATAAATGATGATAAAGTTTTCACCTACTAATTCACGGGTACGCTTTACAATTTCGATAGGAAAGCGAATACGATTTTCGTAACTACCGCCCCATTCATCATCACGATGATTCGTACGAGCTGCAATAAACTCATTAATTAAATAACCTTCAGAGCCCATGATTTCTACGCCATCATAGCCCGCATACTGAGCAAGTTTGGCACAGTTGGCAAAGTCATCAATTGTTTGTTGTACTTCGGCAGAACTTAAAGCTTTAGGCTTAATCGGGTTAATCGGTGCTTGAATTGCTGAAGGAGCAACATTGTTTGGCTGATAAGAATAACGACCCGTATGTAAAATCTGCATAGCAATTTTGCCCCCAGCCTCGTGGACAGCTTGGGTAATCACTTTATGTTTTTCAGCTTCTTCAACTGTATCTAGTTTGGTCCCGTGGCTAAATACAACACCATCATCATTTGGAGAAACACCGCCAGTTACAATTAAACCCACATCACCTTTTGCACGCTCAGCATAAAACGCAGCCATGCGCTCATATCCTTGCGGTGCTTCCTCTAACCCAATATGCATAGACCCCATAAGCACACGGTTTTTTAAAGTCGTAAAGCCTAAATCAAGTGGCTTTAATAAATGTGGATAAGCTGACATATTTTCTCCTCTGGCTAGCAATAAGCTTGCTAATGCAACTTGTTGCATAAATTTATAATCAAATTTTGACTTTTATGCAACATGTTGCATAATCTCATGAGTCACACTTTACTTTTGCTTACAAACTGGATTGCCATGCCACTTCCTCATGTTTTATTGACCAGCTTGCTTGAACGTCCAAGTACAGGGTTTGAACTCGCCCGCCGCTTTGACCGCTCAATGGGCTTTTTCTGGAATGCCACTCACCAGCAAATTTATCGTGAACTCAATAACATGCTAAAAAAAGGTTGGGTTTCCACTTTAGAAAATGAAATGGATAATGGTCGAAAAAAAACCTATCAGGTTGAACAACTGGGACGCATCGAACTGGCTTCATGGATGACTCAACAAAGTGAACCTGCCCAGCTTCGTGATGATTTAATGGTTAGATTGCGTGCTGAAGCACAATTGAGCAATAATCAGATATTACCTGAACTGTTAAGACATCTTGGTTTACATCAAGAGAAGCTTAAACTTTATCAAAGTATTTATGATAAAGATTTTAAAGACAGCGATGATCTAAATGACCGTGTGTTATATATCCACAAAATGATCTTAGAACTTGGGATTACGATGGAAAGTGAATGGATCAAATGGTTGGAACAAGTCATCCCTCAATTAAAACGCTTTGCCCAAGATAACGCATCTGGAGAATAGCCATGCCGTATTACACCATGCCCGATCGGGAAAATTTATTTGTACGCCGTGTTGGTCGTGGTGAGCCTGTTTTGGTTTTATCTGGCCTTGGCATGCAAAGTTGGCAGTGGCTACCTTTTATTTATGCAAACCGCAAAGAATATGAATTTATTATTCCAGACTGGCGCGGATTCGGTGGTTCAAAAAATTGTGCGATTCCCCAGCAAGATGCCATTTCTAGCCATTGGCAAGACGTTGCTCATTTAATAGATCAATTAAAACTTAATAACTTTATCTTGATGGGTTATTCAATGGGCGCGACAACTGCCATGCACGGCATGAAACACGCTCAACTAGCTCAGCAGTTAAAAGCTTATTTACATATTGACCAGACACCAAAGATATCAGTAGATTCAACTTGGGAATATGGTTTATTTGGCCCTCTTCACACTCAGTTCAAACAATTATTAAATGATATCTATCAATTATTAGCAAAGCATAAAAATGCCAAATATCTTTATGAGCTATCGCTTCCAGATCGGCAAGAACTGGTCCGTCTTTGGGTAGATTTTATTGAACTACAAAGTAGTAACCCATTTAGTCCTTTAGTTTTTAAAACAGCTTTGAAACAGCCTTTTCTACAAAAATATTTATTACCCATTCAACGTTTGGATTACTTGTTTTGGTATGTGGAAAATTATCTTTATCACAATGAAGATTATCGCGAAGCGATTCAGCAATTAGCATGTCCAACCACCTTCTTTATTGGTCGCAATTCGACACTTTATCCAGAAACTGGGCAAACACTGATTGCCCATAGTGTTGAACATGCAAAAGCAATATATTTTGAACGCTCAGGCCATACACCTCTATTAACCGAGCCTAAAAAGTTTGGACATGAAATCACTACATTCTTATCCGAACTCAAGCATGCTTCTTAAAAAATAAAGGGATCTACTTACAGATCCCTTTTTTACATCAATAAATAATTAAGCGGAATGGGCTAACACTTTCGCTTTTAATTGCTCAGATACACTTAACAAAAGTTGCTCTGTTTTTTCCCACCCTAAGCAACCATCGGTTACTGACTGGCCATAAGTCATATCACAAGAAATCTTTTGATTACCATCAACCAAATGACTTTCAATCATGACCCCTCTAACTTGTGTTTTTAAACGTTCAGCAACGATTTGCTGTAATACTTCCGGCTGACGCAACGGATCTTTGCCACTATTACCATGACTACAATCTATCACCAGTGCAGGTAGATTTTGTTTGTACTTTTCGCGTATCGCCTGAATTGAAGCTAAATCATAGTTTGGACCATGATTTGCTCCACGCAAGATCAAGTGCGGTAATGGGTTGCCAGCACTCTGAATCACCGAAGGCAAGCCTTGTTGGTTCATACCTAAAAATTGATGTTCATTTTGTGCTGACTGTATCGCATCTAATGCAATCTGAATAGAACCATCAGTACCATTCTTAAAACCAATACTGTATGGCATATGACTTGAGATCTCACGATGAATCTGAGACTCACTGGTACGAGCACCAATTGCCCCCCATGCTAATAAATCATCAAAATACCCAGTTGCCATTGGGCTTAAAATTTCACTGGCAATTGGCAAACCTTTTTCAATAATTTGTAGGTACAGTTCACGAGACTTTTCTAAACCAAGTTGTAAATTTGATGAACCATCTAAATTTGGATCATACATGAAGCCCTTCCAGCCCACAGTTGTGCGTGGCTTTTCAATGTATGTGCGCATTATGATAAAAATTTGATCTTTTATTTTTTCTTGTAGTTTTTGCAGTTTTTCAGCGTATTCAAGTACCGCGACTGGATCATGAATTGAACAAGGCCCTGTAATTACCATTAGACGATGATCTTTGCCGTTAAGAATATTTTGAATAATTTGACGGTGTTCGGCAATTTGACGTGCGAAAGTGTGTGCAAGCGGATATTTCGCTTTTAACTGGATAGGTAAACTAACTGGTGTTTCTTTTGTATTGGTTTGAGTCAGTAAAGTATTTAGGGCATTCATTGGTTTTTCCTTGGGACTGCAATCTACTCAGTCCGATCATTTATTTGAGCGTTTTGGATCTATTCGTTGGTAAAGGTAAGCAAAAGTAAAACCAATAAAAGTTGCTAAAGTACGAATAAGTCATGTTGTTCATTTTAAGTTCCTCGATTCAAAAAAGATAAAGCATAAAAAAACCTGATCGGGGTTGCCGATCAGGTATTAACTATGATGGGCAACTTTCTCATGCCCGAATACGCTCAGGCAACTATCTAAATTGCCAAAAATAATAGTAAGCGTTAGTGTTCACAGATAGATTTAACATCTTTATCTCAAATATTAAAAAATGTTCCTTGAATCTAAAATACGCATTGTTGATGAGTTTGACAAGTCTTTTTTTTGAAAAAACTTCTTATTTTTTCGCTTAAGATTTGATTCAATTACCTATTAGCGAATCAATCCTTGAGGCTGCAAAATAATTAAGCTCGCTCCACAAAGCACAATTAGACCACCTAATAGATCCCATCTGGTTAATCCAACCTGATCAACAAAGCGTAACCACATGAGCGCAGTAAAAATATAGATACCGCCATATGCAGCATAAATGCGTCCAGAAGCTGCTGGATGTAGGGTCAACAACCATACGAAGATAGCTAGACTTAAGGCTGTAGGTATCCACAACCAAGCTGACTTACCTTCTTTTAAAATCAGATAAGGAAAATAACAACCCAGAATTTCAGCAATTGCTGTGATAATAAATAACCCGAATACACTAAGTATTCGGGTTATAGCAAGACTATCAATTAACATAAGTTACGCTGGTTCTGCCGTATGATGATCTTCAAACACTTCAAGTTTCAAGCCGACAGCTTTGCCATCTTCTTTTTTCACTGATACAGCCACATTACCACCATGATCTGCAAGTTCACCAAACAGAATCATTTCAGCGAGTGGTTTCTTCAAATGTTCCTGAATGAGACGTTGCATTGGACGAGCACCCATTAAACGATCATAACCGTTTGTTGCTAACCAATCTCGTGCACTTTGATCGACATCAAGAACAACTTGTTTTTCATCCAATTGTGCTTGCAGTTCAGTTAAGAATTTGTCGACTACAGACTCAATCACAGTAGTTGGTAATGCTTTGAATTGAATAACGCCATCTAGACGGTTACGGAACTCTGGTGAGAAAGCACGTTTCATCGCCTCTTGGTTATCAGAACTATGATCTTGTTCTGTAAAACCAATGCTCGCACGTGAAATACTTTCCGCACCAATATTCGTAGTCAAAACAATAATCACATTTCTAAAGTCTGACTTGCGTCCATTGTTATCCGTCAACGCACCATGGTCCATGATTTGTAGCAAGAGATTAAACACATCTGGATGTGCTTTCTCAATTTCATCAAGCAACAAGACGCAATGCGGATTTTTATGAATCGCATCAGTGAGCAAACCACCTTGGTCATAACCCACATACCCCGGAGGTGCACCAATTAAACGTGAAACTGCATGACGTTCCATATATTCAGACATATCGAAACGTACAAGCTCCACACCTAACAATTTCGCCAGCTGTTTAGTAACCTCGGTTTTACCCACCCCAGTTGGGCCAGCAAAAACAAAACTACCCACTGGTTTATCTGGTGATTTCAATCCAGCGCGAGATAATTTGATCGCTGAACCTAATGCAGTGATTGCTTCATCTTGACCAAACACCACACGTTTCAAATCACGCTCAAGATTTTCAAGCACTGACTTATCATCTTTAGATACAGTTTTTGGCGGAATACGAGCGATCTTAGAAACGATATCCTCGATATTCTCTACCGTAATCAAGCTATCATCACTTTCAGCTTTCAGACGACGCTGAGCACCTGCTTCATCAATGACATCAATCGCTTTATCAGGCAAGAAACGATCATTAATAAATTTAGCAGAAAGTTCTACAGCTGATACCAAGGCTTTATCGTCATATTGTACGTGGTGGAAATCTTCAAACTTAGTTTTCAATCCACGCAAAATATCAATCGTTTCCGAAATACTTGGCTCATTAACGTCAATTTTTTGGAAACGACGTGATAACGCATGGTCTTTTTCAAAAACCTGACGATATTCTTGGAAAGTCGTTGAACCAATACAACGTAAAGTACCATTAGCTAAAGCTGGCTTAATGAGATTTGAAGCATCCATTGTGCTGCCCATACTTGAGCCTGCACCAATGATCATATGAATCTCATCAATGAATAAAATCGCATTTGGATTTTTCTTCAATGCATTAAGCAGTTGTTTTAAACGTTTTTCAAAGTCGCCACGATATTTCGTTCCAGCAACCAATGCACCAATGTCCAGACTATAGATTTCAGCCTGACTTAAAGGTTTAGGTGCTTTACCATTCACAATTAACCATGCCAGACCTTCAGCAATCGAGGTTTTACCAACACCTGGATCACCTACAAGTAATGGGTTATTTTTGCGACGGCGGCACAAAATTTGTGCTGTACGCTCAATTTCTTTTTCACGACCAATCAGTGGGTCAGTTTTGCCTTTTTGCGCTTCAACATTTAAGTTCAGCGTATAAAGCTCTAATGGCCCTGCATTGCCTGCGCTGGTTTCACCTTCAATATCTTCAACTTCTTCTTCAACCTGCACTTCGTCTTTACGTGTCCCATGAGACAAGTATTGAGTTAATGTCAAGCGATTGATCTGATGACGTTTAAGTAAATACACAGCAAAAGAATCACGCTCTGAGTACATTGCGACCAAAACATCCGCACCTTCAACAGTACGATCGCCGCCACTTGATTGCACGTGGAAAATAGCACGTTGCAAAATGCGGTCGAAACTTTCTGTTGGATGTGGAGCTTGCTCGCTATTTTCGCCAAGCTTAGGAGTATGTTGTTCTACATATTCTTCTAATTCTTTACGCAAAGAAACTATATCAGCCCCACATGCTTTGAGTGCATTCACGGCTGAATCGTTGTCGAGTAATGCTAATAATAAGTGTTCGACTGTAAGAAACTCATGTCTCTTTTGACGAGCCATGCTAACAGCCAAACGTAATGATACTTCTAATTGACGACTGAGCATGTAACCCCCTTATGCTTTAGGCTCAATCTGGCAAAGTAATGGATGACCTTGCGATCGAGCGTAATTATTAACAAGGTTTGCCTTAGTTTCCGCGATGTCTCTTGGATATACTCCGGCAATACCTTTACCTTCATAGTGTACTGTTAGCATTACTTGAGTTGCTTGGTCAAGATTCATTGCAAAGTATTGTTGTAAAATTTCAATTACAAAGTCCATTGGGGTGTAATCGTCATTCATTAATACGACTGCATATAATGGGGGACGCTTGAGTTCTGGAGGGGCTGTTTGTACAACAACCTCTCCGTCATGATCTTCGTTTTGCGAATCACTTAAGCGTGGATGGAAGTGCCAATCGACATAGCCAGACTGCTGAAAAGAAGCCTTGATATCTTTTAAGTTTGTTTGACGCTTATTTGTTCGCATAGGATGTTACTATTGTGAATTTGCTTCAGCTTGAGGAATTTCTGCTACAAAAGCAGAAGATGTTTCGACAGGTTTACCACGCTGCCAACTAAAACGTTTAATAACTGGTGTTTCAGAGCCGCCTGTTAAACGCACTTCAATAAATTGAGGCGTAAAACCTTTAGGCATCGTCCAACGACCTGTTAAACGTTCAAAGTCAGTAAAGTTAAAGTTCTTCGCTTCAAGTGGTACCACTAAAACTTCAGTATCTTTGATCAATCTTATTTCAACCGATCCTAAAGCACGGCGCTTACTTGGACTTACTTGCACTAAATCTAGCTGATATTCATAAGCATTTTCAGGTAAAGGCTTAATGGCCAGATTTTGAATCGTTAAGCTTAAACCACCACGCTGTCTCAAAATCTCACGGTAGATATTACTCATACCTTCTTGCTGAGTTTTATCGGCATTCGCTTGATTAAGCGCTTCAAACAGATCATTTGCATTGGTCACAGCCACATCACGCTCTTGTACTGCCGCGTTTAAGCTTTTGTTAACTGCATCTAAAGCTGTTTTTTGCTTTTGCACTACTTCAACCAATTGCTCTGCATCTGCATCGTAACCAACAACAGTTAAACCTTGACGGTGCCCAATTGTATAGCCGAGCGCAAAACAACCACTCATTAAAATGGCAGCACCAATAAATAAAGGCTTATTGGTGTTTAAAAAATTTTTCTTTTGCAACGAACTTTCTGCCGAAGTCGTCTGTCCAGAGTTTTGCATCGTCATCTCAGTGTTCAAGATCAGAGTCAAGACACACATTTAAATCGAAATTTAAATGTGTGTGAAGCAAAAAAGAGTTTTTTATGGTAATAAACCAATCCCTTGTAAGCCTTCATCTTCACTAAAGCCAAACATAAGGTTCATATTTTGTACAGCCTGACCAGATGCGCCTTTTACAAGGTTATCTTGAGCAGCCAAAATAATCAGTTTATTTGGTTGTGGTTTATACAAAGCAATACGAAGCTCATTTGCACCGCGTACACTACGTGTTTCAGGTGAACTATTCGCAGGCATGACATCTACGAATTTTTCATTAGCATAGAAGTTTTCATATAAAGATTGTAAGTCTGTCTGTTTACCCGCTTCCGTTAAATCTACATAAATTGTACTCAACATACCGCGAATCATCGGTACTAAATGCGGAACAAACAAGAGTCCTTCAAATCCACCTTTTTGTCCTGCAATATTTTCTAAAGCTTCTACGATTTCCGGATGATGGCGATGGCCTGCAACACCATATGCTTTAAAGTTATCTGCATTTTCACTATAAATCATGCCTAAGCTTGCTTTACGGCCAGCACCAGAAACACCAGATTTCGCATCAATGATAATATTTTTAGTTTCAATCAGTGTTTGTGCTGATTTTAACAGTGGCGCTAAACCTAATTGAACAGTCGTCGGATAGCAACCCGGGTTACCAATAACTTGAGCTTGTTTAATTTTTTCACGGTTTAACTCAGTTAGACCATATACAGAATCTTTTAATACATCTGGGCAAGCATGCTCCATGCCATACCATTTTTCAAACTGTTCAAGATTTTGTAAGCGAAAGTCGGCTGCTAAATCAATAACTTTAGTTCCAGCTGCAATCAACTCTTTGGCATGCTGCATCGCAACGCCATGTGGAGTTGCAAAAAATACAACATCACATTCTTTTAATGCATCAATGTTTAAATCTGAAAATTGAAGATCAGTATGTCCACGTAAATTAGGGAACATATCTGCAACTGGTTTGCCCGCTTCTGTACGTGAAGTAAGAACTCGAACCTGCGCTTTAGGATGTCGTAATAAAATACGTAATAGTTCAACGCCTGTATAACCCGTTCCACCAACAATTCCGACAGAAATCACGTGCATTACCTCAATTTTTGAATCTATACTTGGGCAGTAGTATGACAGGATGTCCAAGCTTACAAAACCATTTCATGCTTGGTAATTTTAATTTTTTAATTTTAGTGACAATCAGATAGCACTTACTGGACTGTCATACCCACATAAATATCAGCAAATAAATACCAGATTAATTTTTGGAGAGCTAGGATGCTTCAACAATCAAAAGAAACAAAATTACGCACGTACCTTGGCTTGAGCACATTAATTTTAAGTGTAGCCCTTACTGGTTGCGGAGGTGGAGGTAGTAGTGGAGGCAGCTCACCAACTACTCCAACGCCTGTTGACCCTACACCTGAAGCAACAACTGATGTGACTTTAAAAACCCCTGTAGAGATGCGTAATATCCAACTGAAGGTATATGACAACACCAACAACGCTGTTTTAGTGGATACTTCAATTGCAAGTTTAAATAGTTTTAATGTCAAAATTCCTACTGCAAAATTGAATCGTTTATATCGCGTAGAAATTACAACTCAAAGCTCATCTCAAGTGTTTGACCCACTTACTTCACAGTATCAAAATCTGTCAGGTATTTATCATGCATTTATTACGCCGAATACGGCAAGTAGCAGAACCCAATTCATTAGCCCAAGTAGTGAAGCGGTTTACCAACGAGCGGTCATACGCTCAGGCCAACTCCCCCAAGAGACTGTTGATCCAACCCGTATTGAACAATTACATGTGGATTTAGCTTCTCAAGATGTTTACAAATCGTTAATGAATGCATTTAAAGATCCCGCTATTCCTAGTTTAAGTCCAGCGAATCCATTAACAATTTTAAATTTACAGCAGTATTCAACCAAACAACCTACCACATATGTGGATAGCTACCTTAGCTTTGGCTATTTACAATATTGGTCAGCAATTCACGGTGGAGCAAGCACCTACCAAGAACTCGTTAAAAGTTTAGCAACCGATTTAAAAGATGGCTTTTTGGATGGGAAAAAACTTCATGGGGATCAAACATCCTTTACCCCTATTTTCACTCCTGCTCCAGATAATATTGATCCAATCAAAAATACGCTGTTAGATATTGCAGCCAACCAAAAGGTAACGCGCGATTACTTTGGAACCAACCTAAAAGCATCTACTTTGCAATTGGCTCAGGCTAATTCACAACAGTCTTTAGATCAAACGGGCTATGAACTTCTACAAAAGAAACAATATACAGGTATTGTTCCTACTGTAAATTCAACAACATTTATTCGCATTGACGGTGCTGGAGATTACCGTAGAGCTGTAGGGTTTACCACCACAGCGACTTGTAATGGATCAACCTATCCATGCAAACAAGGCTTAACTAGCATTAACCTATCAGATCCAAACCTACCAGCTACAGACTATTTAATTGGTCACTATGAAGACACCTCGACTGGATGTCAGCTTAATTTTCGTGCGAATGGTCAAATCGATATGAGTAAAGGCTCACAAATTTATCGTGTGGCTCTAAGTGCTGATAGTACCGATAATTTATTGCAAACAGATGCTGCGAGCTCAAGTTATTTACTCAATTCAAGTTCAGCTGAACCAAATAACTCGACGCAACAATACAACTTTATACAGTTATCTATTAAAGCAAATAAAATTATCAGCGCCAAAGCAGGATTAGATAGCCGAAAAGCACCCGATAACTTACAAACACCTCAACTAGAATGTAGTTTTAGTTAAGCTGAAACATACCACCATGCAGGCAATGGATTTGATTTAAGTTGTCTGCGGTGTTTTTGAAAATATGGATCATATTTTTCAACTTCTGCCCAAAATGCAGGACTATGGTCAAAATGTTTGGTATGCGCCAACTCATGAATAGCCACATACCGAGCAATTTCATGTGACATGAGCACCAACCCCGCGTGTAGCATAATATTATGCTGACTACTACAACTTCCCCACCGAGTTTTCGGACGGCGAATTGTGCACTCCCTATAGGCTAAATGAGTCTGCTCACTTAACTCTTTTAAAAGCTCGGGTAATTCTTGCTTCGCATAGGCAATAACTGCACTTTGTAATGCCAAATATGGCTGCGTTTCTTTAATAAATAAACAACTAGTTTCCCAATCAAATTGAAAAATACGGTGCTGTTTTTGAACAATGACTTGAAACGGATGTTCTTTATTAAAGAAATAAATTTCGGAAGGAATATCAATCGATGCCGATTGGACGTTTTGTTGTTTATTCCACGTCTCGGTCAACCATTGTTCAGATTGTGCTAAAAAATGCTGAATTTGCTTCTTACTACAAAATAAAGGAACTGTAAGGCGGATTGAAGCAGGCTCAACACGTAAGCGCAATTTTCTTGCCCTTACATGTCGAACGATTTTAATCTCTGGCATTTTTGCAGACATTACTGTGCGGTACGCTCTTCAATACCATTATTTGTTGCAACAATTGCAATCGTTGCGGGATTTAAGGCAAAGATCCCGTTAGTTACCACACCTGGAATATTATTAATTGTTTTTTCGAGCTCAATAGCATTTAAAATATTAAGATTGAAAACATCCAAAATTACATTACCGTTATCTGTAACTACACCTTCACGATAAACTGGGTCACCACCTAAACTTACCAATTTACGAGCTACAGCCGAACGCGCCATTGGAATAACTTCTACAGGAAGTGGGAAATCACGTCCAAGTTGATCAACCCATTTTGAATCATCAACAATACACACAAATTTCTTAGCAATTGATGCCACAATTTTTTCACGTGTTAATGCAGCACCACCACCTTTAATCATATGCATATGACGGTCGATCTCATCTGCACCATCAACATAGGCATCTAGGCTACCCACATGATTCATGTCTACAACTTCAATACCAAGCTTTTTAAGACGATCAGCAGTTGCTTGAGAACTTGCCACAGCTGCTTCTAATTGTAATTCAGGTAATAAATCAATTAGAAAATTTACGGTACTTCCAGTCCCAACCCCCAAAATGCCACCTTTGGGTAAGTGTTTTAAAGCAGCTTTCGCAGCAGCTTGTTTCTTTTCATCTTGGGTTGCATATAGACTCATGACATCACTCAACTATTTTTTGACATTTATGCACCAATAAACGGCGCAAATGCACAAGGGTTTGCTACAATAATTTCCTATTTTAAACTGTTATAGGGAAGATGAACATGCTGTCTCGTGTGGTACGACAAATTTTACAAGCAACGGTTTATGATGTTGCAATTGAAACACCTCTCGAAGCAGCTCCACGAATTAGTCAAAAATTAAATAATACAATTCGTTTTAAGCGTGAAGATTTACAACCCGTTTTTTCTTTTAAATTACGCGGTGCCTATAACCGTATTAGTCAATTACCTAAAGATCAACTTGAACGTGGGGTGATTTGTGCTTCTGCGGGCAACCATGCTCAAGGCGTAGCATTGTCAGGTCAAAGACTAGGAATTCCCGCTATTATTGTTATGCCAAGCACAACACCTGACATTAAAGTTCAGGCAGTTAAACGCTTAGGCGGCCAAGTTGTGTTACATGGTGATAGCTTTGATATCGCAAATAAATATGCTCAACAACGTGCTGAAGTTGAAGGTCTTGTATTTATTCCACCTTATGACGATGAACTTGTCATTGCAGGTCAAGGCACAATTGCAAATGAAATTTTACGTCAATGGCGTGATGTAGAATATGTGTTTGTTGCTGTAGGTGGTGGTGGCCTTATTTCAGGCGTAGCAGCTTACCTTGGAGAAGTTGCACCGCACGTAAAAGTTATTGGCGTTGAATATGAAGAGTCTGCTTGTTTAAAAGCAGCCTTAGAAGCAAATGAACGTGTAATTTTGCCACATGTAGGGTTATTTGCAGACGGTACGGCTGTTGCCCAAATTGGTGCTTTACCTTTTGATATTATTCGTTTGCGCAAATCTGATAATTCAGGCCCGATTGTTGATCCTGATATTGTCACGGTGAATACAGATGAAATCTGTGCAGCAATTAAAGATACTTTTGATGAAAACCGCAGTATTGTCGAACCTTCTGGTGCGATGGCTTTAGCGGGTATTAAAAAATATATTCACGAACACAAAATCAGCAATAAAAATATGGTGTCGATTGTTTGCGGCGCCAATATGAATTTTGACCGCCTACGTTATATTGCTGAACGTACCGAGTTAGGTGAGCAACGCGAAGCGATTTATGCGGTTACCCTATCTGAAGAAAAAGGTGCATTCTTAGGCTTCTGCCGTGCATTACAAGGTCGCAATATCACTGAGTTTAACTACCGAGCAAACAATACAGAGGAAGCGCAAGTATTTGTCGGTATTAGTTTGAAAGGTGGAGATGCAGAGCGCCATGAAATTTTGGAACAATTAAAACAGCAAGATTATATTGTAGATGACCTTTCTGACGATGAAGTTGCCAAACTACATATTCGTTATTTAATTGGTGGCCACGCAAATCTAGATGATGAAAGATTGTTCCGCGTTGAGTTCCCTGAACGTCCAGGTGCCCTCTTAACATTCTTAACTCGTTTAGGTCCAACTCACAACATTACCCTCTTCCATTATCGTAACCATGGTGCAGCAGAAGGACGTGTTTTAGTTGGCTTACAAGCAACCGATGCGAAACAAAACCCTGATGGATTGATTGAAACGCTTGAGCAGATTAATTATCCGTATGCAGAAATTACTGATAACGTCGGCTATAAACGCTTCTTGAAATAATCTTTAATTTTGATGAAGAAGCCGACAAAGTTGTCGGCTTTTTTATACAATCTTTTTATATTTCTACCATCTTTACATTGCATCTCTTTATCTTAAAGAAAATATCCTTAAAAATAATGATCTAAATCGGAAAAAAGGACCAACATGGCACAGTTCGCAGTCATTGGCTTAGGTAGTTTTGGAGCAACGGTAGCTCAAGAACTCACAAAATTAAATCATGATGTTATTGGCATCGATACGGTAAAAAAGAATGTCGAAAATCTTGCCGACGTTTTAACGCATGCCGTCATTGCTGATGCTACCGATGAACATGTGCTTGACGAACTAAATATTCAAAATTGTGACGCAGTTGTGGTCGCAATTGGTGAAGATATTGAAGCCAGTATTTTGTGTGTGCTGAACTTAAAAAATTTGGGAATTGATAAAATTTGGGTAAAAGCAAAAACCAAAGCTCATCACACCATTTTGTCACACCTTAATATCAATAAAATTATTCATCCTGAAGAAGATATGGGAGTAAGAGTAGCTCAAGCCCTCAACTATCCGATGGTAAGTCGCTATATGTCTTTAGAAGATGATCACTACATTATAAAAATTGAAATCCCTGAAAAACTGCATGGTATTAACCTATATGGCATTATGCAGCAAGCGCCACAGGTCAAAACCTTGCTCGTTAAAAGACAACAGCAGATTTTGTTTGAAACTGAAGAAAATTTCACTTTGCAAACACATGATATTCTTATTCTAGAAGGTCATTTACCACAGTTAAAGAAACTTTCTAATTGCTTCTTATAAGAAAACGAAATCTAGAATATGTCTATATATCCCAAGCCTCATAAAACGTTAAATTTAAGCCCTCCTTCACTTTTAGCGCTAGGGTTTTTAGGCTTTATTGCCTTTGGCACTTTATTGCTTAAATTGCCATTTGCGAATACAGGCAATGTTAGCTGGATGGATGCGCTCTTTACAGCCACCTCAGCAGTTACAATTACCGGCCTATCTGTTTTGAATATTCATGAGTCTTTTACCCTCTTTGGGCAAACTATTATTTTATTGCTGATTCAGTCTGGCGGTTTGGGTTTTATGACTTTTGCAATATTGGCCGCATTAAGTTTGTCTCCCAAAGTTGGTCTTAAACAGCAAATGATGGCTCAGGATAGCCTCGGACAAACGAGCTTATCGAAGGTTACCTTTGTTGCTAAGGGCGTTGTTACTTACACTCTTATTTTTGAGCTGGTTGGTACAATTATTCTCACCACTGCTTTTACACCAATATATGGGTTTGCACGTGGTTTGTACTATGCGGCTTTTTACAGCATTTCTTCATTTAATAATGCGGGTTTTTCATTATTTTCCAACAGTTTAATGAACTTTCAAAGCAACTATATTATTTGTATAACCATTAGCATACTTTACACTTTAGGTGGCCTTGGTTTTTTAGTACTCATGGATATTAAACAAAACAAAAAATGGAAAAAACTAACGCCCAATAGCAAGCTTATTCTAACAACAATTGCAATTATCAACCTTGTTGCCTTTATTTTAATATGGGCCTTAGAAGCTCAAAATCCTCATACTCTAGGCATGTTAAATGTAGGTGATCAAGCTTTAAATGCATGGTTTCAGGCAACAGTTCCTCGATCTTCCGGCTTTAATACCATTGATACTGGCGCAATGACCAACAGTAGCTCCTTACTAATGATGTTATTGATGTTTATTGGTGGTGGCTCACTGAGTACAGCAGGTGGAATCAAAGTTGGAACCTTTGTCATCTTAGTGCTGAGTGTAATTTCATTTTTACGCCGTACGGATGAAATTAGAATATTCAATCATTCGGTATCTCACGAAACGACTTACAAAGCATTAGCAGTGACTGCTATTACAAGCATACTCATCTTCATGGGATTCTTTATTCTTTTACTTTTAGAGCCTAAAGCAGATTTTATGAATTTACTTTTCGAAGTTGTTTCAGCAGCATGTACTGTGGGTCTCTCTCGTGGTATCACACCAGATTTACATAATGGTAGTTTATTTATTTTAAGCCTACTTATGTTTGCTGGACGTCTCGGACCTTTAACACTCGCCTATTTAATCGCTACTCCTAAAAAGAGCCGGCTCAAACACCCTCAAGCCAACATTCAAATTGGATAATAAAAAAGCCGCTTTAAAAGCGGCTTTTTATAGAATCTTAGTACCAATTTAAGAGTGACACACCCAAACCGGCATAAGTCGCTCGATGGTTATAATCAATCAAGCTTTCACCATAACCATTAAATAATTGGAAATGGCCGCGTAACTTTCCACTGATTGGGAAAGCCCAATCAAATTGAACAGCGCCATGAGAGTCATCACCACCTTTCAATGAATGACGGAGCATTAAAGAGAAGTCATTCTGCTTCCACTTATAAAAAGCTGTTAAATCACCACGACCGATGTAGTCTTCAATATCAGGGTTATTATCATCTTTACTATCTTCTTCGAGACGAATCCATGGACGAAGCATTAAAGCAAAGTTACCGCGCTCTAATCCAACGTTAAAGATTACACGGTTCCAGCTACGAGATAATGGGTCTGAGCGACCATTTGATTGATGGTTTAAGGTAACCCCCAGCAAACGCCCATCTAAACCAAGCAACTCATAGTTTGTTCTAAACATTAAACTTGCTTCTGGTTCATAGTTTGTTTCACGGAATGGACGAGACTCGTCAGCATTGAAGGTCTGCCAACGTGAAGATTGCGTATACCCTAGCCACAAATCGCCATTATTGCCAAAAATATTTTCCCAAGCTTTGGTTTTCAAAGAAATCTGAAATTTACTTTCTGTTGATTTCAGATTTTGATCTTTTGTCACCGTATTATTTAGGTTGGGACTATGTGGCAACTCATTTTTGTCACTGGTCCAAAATACAGGTAGTAAATAGACGGGTTGATAAGCACGAATGTTCCATACACCCAATTTACTTTCTTCAGACAATTCCCAACGTTGATCAAGTAAAGAAGTAGTAGGTTCAAGCTTAGGTGCTTTTCCAATAAGTTTGATATTACTTACTGTATCAGTAACTTTTTCTTTAAATGTTTCTGGTTGAACAGCAGGCTGATCGATTTTTTTAACAGGCTCTGGTGCTGCTGCGGCTTGCACAGCAGGTAGAGCTGATGTGTTAAATAAAGAATCGTAACAAGCCAGACGGTCGGCGTTCGAAGTAAGTGCAACACATGCATTCACTGTCGCAGGGTTTACGGGTGTTAAGGTGTCAGCATATGTCACAGACGCACATAAACAGCTAAGCACAGTTACTATGCTTAGCTGTAAAGATGTGCGTTCAAATTGTCTGAACGCCATGTTCATCTCCAATTTTTATTTTAATTCACTTGTTGAATGGTAAAACCTAATTGTTGCAATTCATCGCGTTTTGCAAATGGTGCAACTACAGCTTTTACAGGAGTTTGCTCAACTAAATATTGACGAGCAACGCGTTGTAAATCGTCTAATGTCACATGCAACAATCTTTCACGCAAAGTACGGCGGAAAGCTGGTGTTCTTGCATGCAACAATGCATAACATGCCGTAATCGCTTCACCTGCCGGAGAACCTGGTTTATCCATACTTGCCACTAAACCAAGAATCGCTTCTTCAAGCTGATGAGGTTGTTGCTCTGTATTTAATAACCATTGCACGCTTGCTTCAAAGTCTTTAAAAGTCTCTGCTAAACGTGGGTCACGGTAGCTAAAGAAACGGAATGAACACGCATTTCCATCATAACTAGCGCCGCCACCATAAGCACCACCTTTTTCACGAATAGCACTGTGCAAGAATCCGTTACGTAAATAAGCTGCCAAGACCATTAATGGAGCTGCATCCGGATGCGACACTTCTACGGCTTGATATGCAGACGCACAGAATTGAACGTTTGCCTGAATTAACCATGCTTCATGATTATTATCATTAGCTTGTTCTACTTGAGTTAACTCAGCTGTAGCTGTATCAACGTTCAATTTATCCCAAACATTCTGGATTTCTTCAACCAAACGTTCAGATTGATGTTCTTCACAGACAAGTAAGAACTGTTTAGGGGCTTGCAACAACTTACTATGAATACGTTTTAATTCCGCAATTAATTCGTCATAAGCGGCATCATCTTGAGTAATCTTAGCGACAAGTTCGCCTAACCAGTTCAAAGCGCCTAAACCAGTATTTTGATAGTCACGTTGAGCCAAAGCACTCATATTGCGCGATGCGATTTGCATTGCATAACTATGGCCCGCTCCAGATAAACGAGATTGCCAACGTGTCTTACGTTGTTGTAATAACTCAATAATTCGTTCTTTTTCATCAAATCGAAGCTGTTCAAATGCTAATTTTAATAAATGAATTGCATCAAATTTCTGAGTCAAAGATTTGGTCGTTAACGTTAACCAAGCACTAATTTTATCTTTATCATCAACTTTACTACGTAATGAAGCACCCATTCCTAAACCACCACTTACAGCTGTTTGTAAGTTTTGCAGTTCAAGATAGTCATACTCACCTGCACCTACTTCACCCATTAAAATAGAAAGCAAATTGAAGTAAGGTGACTTCACAATATCTTCAGGAATCTGAATAAGTACTTGTTGATAATAAATACCGTTCGTACCCGCATGGTATAAGTTCAGCGGTGTATCCATACGATTACAAATAATTTCGCGTAACTGGCCCTGCACAATATGCAAGTCAGCCGGTACGTCTTCCAAACCTACTTTCGGTAATAACTCAAGGTTATCAGGCGTATCCTGACGTTCTTCTAGAGCCTTGGTCTTAGCAATAATTTCAGCCTTATCAGCGTCTGTTAGTTTTTCACCAATAGCTGCCAAGCGTGCTTTTTCCGCTTCTTGCTCTTTTACAGACTTGGTTGGGTCTGGAACTAAAGTCATCTGTACACGATGAGGATTGTCAAGTAAGTGCGTTTGAATCAGATTTGATAACCACATTGGGTCCTTCAACTCTTCTTTAACCTGTGCAATTGCGCTGTCGACATCCCAAATTTGGATTGGATCACTATGGTGAATCGCACCACTTAAACCATTTAAAATTAGACTTAAACCATATGGTGTACCATCACCATTAATTTCACGTTGATGCAACTCAATCTGATGCAAAATTGCATCGACTAAATTACTGTCAATTGGTTTTGCAGCAACATCACGTAGAATATTTAAAACGCCCTCTCTAAAGCTTTGTGCATGTTCAGGATTTGAGCCTTGAACGCCACAGTAGAAAGTCATTTCAAAATTACTATCGTCTACGCCCATTAATGGACCTGTTGATTGAGCGTAACCACAAGTTTCTAAGTAATGACGTAGAGGTGAAGCTGAATTTTCTAATAAAATCCCTTCTACTAAACGCATTCCTAAACGCAATTTAATGTCATTTGCTTCGGGTAATAACCAAGATAAAACATGATAAGTCTTATCTTTTAAATCATCGCTATCAACACCATAGTTCTCTATTACTTCAATTGGCGCTGCTAAACGTTTTTCAGGCTTAGAATATAAAGTTGTACCCGCAGAAAACTTATGTAGAGCTAGTTTTTCAAATTGCTCTTGCAGCTCATATGCCGTTTGATTACCAAAGGTCATAAACACAGCATTACTTGGGTGGTAATGTACTTTATAAAAATCGACTAACTGTTCATAAGTTAGGTCAGGAATATCTTTAGGATCACCACCTGAGTTGTAATGATAGGTTGTTTCAGGGAATAAATGATGAGCCAACTGATGATAAAGTTGGTCAGACGGCGCACTCATCGCACCTTTCATTTCATTAAAAACAACACCTTTATAAACAGGTTGTCCATTTTCAAGTTCAATACGAATACCTTCTTGAGCAAAATCAAGTGGATTCAAGTTTGCAGCAAATGCCGCATCAAGATAAACAGAAAGTAAATTTTGGAAATCTTTTTTGTTTTGAGTAGCAAATGGATATGCAGTCCAATCTGCCGCTGTAAATGCGTTCATGAATGTATTTAAAGAACGACGAATCATTAAAAAGAATGGATCACGTACCGGAAACTTTTCAGATCCACACAAAGCCGTATGTTCTAAAATATGTGCCGTACCTTTAGAGTCCATAGGTTGTGTTCTAAAAGCAACAAGAAATACATTTTCATCATAATCAGTTGCCAAGTGATAATGCACCGCACCTGTGACTTTATGCTTATATTCAGACACTAAAATATCTAATGCTTCAACATGGTGCTGACGTAGCAACTGAAACGCAGGGTGAACAGTTTGAGAAATGGTTTCAGTGACATCTACAGTCATGTGATCTCCTAACATATCGGATAAGTCAATAAATCTCATTATAGCCTGAGTCAGCTTGAGATTGGCGAACAAAAGCCAAGTAAAATACTATGTTTTTGTTGAGTATTAGTTTTCGTTAGCACGGCTTTGATATCAAGCACATAGCTATCGATGTTTTATCCTAACAGAACAAAAGCTTTTAATTCTATGAATGAGATAGATATTGAATAAAAAAGCTTATTAATTTTATTTCTCTAATATAAAGAATCTTCTAACAACAATATCTTTCCACTAATTTTTGATTTAACTGAATTTTATTCAACAAACTACAGCAAATCCAAGCAATGGTGTAAACTTACCTACCTGATTTTTTTATTTGTGACAACACATATGGCAACTGTAGATCTTTTTGCAATTGGTAATGCATTAATCGACCAAGAATTTAAAGTGTCTGATGATTTTCTTAATCAGCAAGGCTTGCAAAAAGGCACAATGCAGTTGTCCGATGGTGACACTCAATCTGCTCTTTATGCAGAGTTGAAACAGCATCAAGACTACAAAGGTCAAGCGAGTGGCGGCTCAGCGGCAAACACAACTGTGGCCTTTAGTGCATTAGGCGGAAGCGCTTTTTATGGTTGCCGTGTTGGTAATGATGATTTAGGTTCAATTTATCTACAAGGTCTAAATGAAGCTGGGATCCAGACTACTCCAAAATCGATCAGTGAAGGCGTGACAGGTACTTGCATGGTACTCATTAGTCCTGACTCTGAACGTACCATGCACACCTATTTAGGTATCACTGCTGAACTCTCTCAAGATCAAATCGACTTTGAACCATTAAAAACATCAAAATGGCTTTATATTGAAGGTTATCTCTCTACAAGTGAAACAGCGCGTAAAGCTGTAAAACAAGCGAGAGAAATTGCAAAAGCAAATGGTGTTAAAATTGCTTTATCTCTTTCAGATCCTGCAATGGTTCAATACGCTCGCGAGGGCTTAGAAGAACTCATGGATGATGGTGTAGATTTACTGTTTTGTAATGAACAAGAAGCCTTAATGTATACAAATACTACTTCTGTAGAAGATGCTCTTGCTCAATTACGTTTTAAAAATCATACAGTAGTGATTACACAAAGTGCTAAAGGTGCTTTAGTTTCTAGCCCTACGCAACATTTCCATGTTGCAGGTCGCCACGTAGAAGCAGTTGATACCAATGGTGCTGGCGATGCATTTGCAGGCGCATTCCTTTATGCCCTAAATCATCATCAAGATTTGAATGCTGCTGCACAGTTAGCCGTGTTAATTTCGAGTGAAGTTGTTTCTCAATTTGGTCCACGTTTAGCGATTAATGATTATGCTAAACTTCTTGAAAATTTTCAGAAGGAATGTGCTTGAAATGGAAAGGATCTGTATGACGGAAGAAGTTCCTGAGCGTGAAGCTAGAGCTTTTGACACTCTACAAGGAACGACTATTTTCATTACGCAACGTGACGGCGCATTCTATGCTTATCAAAACTTATGCCCTCACTTGCAAACAGAGCTTGAATATTTAGAAAATCAATTTCTTGATCAAGACCAAGAATACATCCAATGTTCTACCCATGGTGCTTTATTTACTGTGGAAACAGGTGAATGTATCTCAGGTCCATGTTTAGGTGATTTTTTAAATAAAGTTGAGATTAAAGTACATTCAGATGGCGGTATCTACATCGTAGACTGAAGCGATCAACATTAGAGTTTCTGCCATGGCTGATTTCTTTTTCAATTATTATCTTATGCCATTTCACCTAAGTGTAGTGGCTTTGATATTACTCAGCGTGGTAGAAACCATTGGTATGTATATTGGACTTCGTCCAAGTCAATTACTCAAAAAAATTGCGCCTGTTTGGCTTTCTAACTCACCACTACTTAACGTTAAATTTTCTAAAGCTTTAATTTTCGTTTTTCTACTCATCAATTTTAGTTTTGCTGGTTATTTTTTACAGCTTTCTTTCTTTGCTATACAGCATTATTTTATTACACCATTTTATTTAATCGTCCCAGCGCTTGTCATCGCCATCTTTTTTACCGTGTTCATGATTCACTGTCTGGACCAAGTGATTAAACCAAAGCTCACCCATACCAACTATAATCTTTTAGGGCGATTAGCGACGATTTCCAGCGGCAATGCCAGACCTGGATTCTCTGCCCAAGCCCGTGTCCGTGATGAATTTGGACAGCTCCATTACGTTCAAGTCGAACCAGAGTATGGCGAACTCGAACTATACTCTCAGGTGATTCTTGTTAGAGTCCATAAAAGTCATTATGTGGCTAAGAAAATTTCTGTATCAAACGATCTTTTTGCACCCGATTAATCCCTAATCAACTTTCTATTTCCTTATTATTTTTTGCAGGGTTTATTACGCCTGCATTTTATTATTTTCCTTTTTAATTAATTATTTACTATCCTGACTAATTTAGTTTGAAATAAAATTTACAAATATTATACAAGACCATTTTAGTTGGTATTAATTTAAAACAAACTATTTTAATCAACTTAAAAAATTTATTTATAAGTGTTTTAGTAGGAATTAATAATTAATTCAAACTATTTTAGTAAAGTATTTATTTTCAAATATTAAGCCATTGTTTTATTTAATTTAATTATTTAAATATTTATTTAAAATATATTTAATGTTTATTTTTATTATATTTTGTTTAATAATAAAATTAATATCAAATGAGGTTTAATTTATGAGCCTTAATTTTAAAAAACTTAACAGCCGTTTAATTAAAGAAATCACTATTATTCTAATAATAAAAATAGTGCTTCTTTTAACGATTAAACATATTTGGTTTGATGCTCCCACCATCCCCAAAAATTTTGACAATCAGGTCGCCGAGCATATTGCTGGCGATAACATTTCCCACATTAAGGAGACACGTTGATGATTTCTGAAAGCGTGGTTGATCTTTCGCGGTTTCAATTTGCGATGACCGCAATGTATCACTTTCTTTTCGTCCCTTTAACTTTAGGTTTGGCATTTATCCTTGCCATTATGGAAACCACCTATGTCATTTCGGGTAAAGAAATTTACAAGGATATGACTAAATTTTGGGGAAAATTATTTGGTATTAACTTTGCTTTAGGGGTAACCACTGGTTTAACAATGGAGTTTCAGTTTGGAACAAACTGGGCTTATTACTCACATTATGTAGGTGATATTTTTGGTGCACCATTAGCAATTGAAGGCCTTATGGCATTCTTCCTTGAGTCTACATTTATTGGGTTATTCTTTTTTGGATGGGATCGTTTAAGTAAGGTTCAGCATCTAGGCGTAACATGGTTAGTCGCTCTAGGTTCTAATATGTCAGCGCTTTGGATTTTAGTGGCTAATGGATGGATGCAAAACCCGGTAGGTGCTGCATTTAACTTTGAAACGATGCGTATGGAATTAGTTGATTTCGGCGCGCTTATCTTTAACCCAGTAGCTCAAGTGAAATTTGTCCACACTGTATCTGCGGGTTATGTAACTGGTGCAATTTTTGTACTGGCTATCTCAAGTTATTACTTACTTAAGAAACGCGATCTACCATTCGCGCGTCGTTCATTTGCAATTGCTGCAATTTTCGGTCTTGCATCTACACTTTCAGTAATTTTGTTAGGCGATGAATCTGGCTACGAGTTAGGAGATGTTCAAAAAACTAAACTCGCTGCGATTGAAGCCGAATGGGATACTCACCCTGCTCCTGCTCCATTTACTTTATTTGGTGTCCCAAACCATGAAGAAATGCGGACAGATTACGCAGTTAAAATTCCATATGCGTTAGGTTTAATTGCAACTCGTTCAACAACTAAAGAAGTTACTGGCCTTAAAGATCTCATGCAACAACATGAAGTTCGTATTCGCAACGGTATGCTTGCCTATGCCGACCTTGAAAAGTTGCGTGCAGGTGATCGCTCACCAGAGTTATTGGCTTCTTTTGAAAAAAATCAAAAAGATTTAGGTTATGGCCTACTTCTTAAGAAATATGCACCCAATGTAGTTGATGCAAGTGAGCAAAATATTAAAGCCGCTGTAAAAGATACAGTTCCAAATGTTACAGCACTATTTTTCTCTTTCCGCGCAATGGTTGCCTCTGGCTTTTTAATGCTATTACTTTTCATTTTAGCAACTTGGGCGGTAGCCAAAAGAAATGCTGAAAACAAACCTTGGTTACTTAAATACGCATTGTTTGCGCTGCCGCTTCCTTGGATTGCTGCACAAACTGGTTGGTATGTAGCTGAAGGTGGCCGTCAACCATGGTCCATTGGTGAGATTTTACCAACTCATCTCTCTACTTCTAGTTTAAGTACTGGAGATGTATGGGGTTCAATCCTTGCTTTAGCAGCGTTCTATACCGCTCTTTTAATTATTGAAATGTATTTAATGATCAAATTTGCTCGTTTAGGGCCAAGTTCCCTGCACACTGGCAAATATCATTTTGAAAAGCAAGAATCGAAAGCAGCTGTTAATGGGGAGGCCTTATCATGATTGAATATGAATTATTAAAAATCATTTGGTGGGTATTAGTTGGCGTACTACTGATCGGCTTTGCTCTAACTGATGGCTTCGATATGGGTTCTATGGCTCTTATGCCTTTCGTTGGAAAAACTGATAGCGAGCGCCGTGCTGCAATCAATACCATTGCCCCGCATTGGGATGGTAATCAGGTCTGGTTTATCACCGCAGGTGGTGCACTATTTGCTGCGTGGCCAATGGTCTATTCCGTTGCCTTCTCTGGTATGTACTGGGCACTGTTGTTGGTTTTATTCGCACTCTTCCTAAGACCAGTCGGCTTCGATTATCGTTCTAAACTAGACAATACCAAGTGGCGTAATTCTTGGGATTGGGGGCTTTGCATTGGCGGTGCCGTTCCAGCGCTTGTATTTGGTGTGGCATTTGGTAATTTGTTCTTAGGCATTCCTTTTAGTTTAGATAGCACATTACGCTCTGAATATTCAGGTAGCTTTTTTGCGCTTCTCAACCCATTTGCCTTAGTTTGCGGAGTTGTGAGTCTATCTATGCTTTGTGCACATGGTGGTGCATGGCTCATGTTGCGTACAGATGAAGCTTTAAAACAACGCTCTGCCAAAGCCACTCAAATTATGGCAATTGTATTTTTAATTTGCTTCCTTGTGATTGGAGCATGGCTCTATTTTGGACAAGTGCCCGGTTATAGCTATGCTGTTGCCATAGATCCAAATGCTGCGCTTAACCCCTTAGCTAAAGAAGTAATTACCAATGGTAACCCGGGTTGGATGAACAATTACAGCACCTATCCAATGACTAAAGTTGCTCCAGTTATTGCCATATTAGGTGCAATTATTGCAATTTTTGCATCTTCAAAAGCAAAAGCAGGTTTAGGTTTTACTGGCACAAGTTTAATGATTGTAGGAGCAATTTTAACTGCTGGCTTTGCTCTATTTCCATTTCTGCTTCCCTC
Organism: Acinetobacter pittii ANC 4050; assembly: GCF_000399685.1. Lineage (GTDB taxonomy): Bacteria > Pseudomonadota > Gammaproteobacteria > Pseudomonadales > Moraxellaceae > Acinetobacter > Acinetobacter pittii_E. The sequence goes on along the minus strand of NZ_KB976987.1, from coordinate 750,523 downwards.
TAGTATCAACCCTAACTCCAGTTTGACGATGTGGGATGCTGTCTCAAGTCATCTGACTTTAGGCGTTATGACTGTCGCTGCCTGCCTTTTTGTTCCTCTCATTTTGATCTATACCAGTTGGTCTTATTACAAAATGTGGGGAGTCATCACTAACAAACATATCGAGTCAAACTCGCATAGCTTGTATTAAGGAGAAAACTATGTGGTATTTCGCATGGATCCTAGGCATTTTGATGGCATGTTTTGCGGGTGTACTCAGCGCGCTGTATATCGAACACCATCAAAATTTAGATGAGGAATAATTGATGGCAAAAGCAATGACAGCATCAAATCATCGAAAAGCTCAAGCATTTGCAATAGCCCTTTCTTTTCTGTTGGCATTGCCTCTTGCTGCAATTTTGTTGGTTTATCCTTCACTCATGCTAGATGCTAATGGACACTACAATCATAGCCAGCTTATGCTGGTGATGATTGGTATTTCTGGTGGCTTTATTTATGGAGTGGGTTTCGTACCCAACTTCTGGTTATGGAAATGGCTATTTAGCCCATGGGTGGCTTGGCCTCTCATGCTTCTAGGTTATTACATCTGGTTTCTAACCTAAATCCAAAAGGACCTCATCTGAGGTCCTTTTTCATTTCAACTAATGTAATGGGTACTAATATTAAATTAATGCGATTGTTCAGCTAACCACGCCATAAATTTTTGACGCTCAGCTTTAGAAGCTTTCTGCCAAGTTTCAACTAAACGTTGATCATTCGTTTGCGCTACACCCATTACTGGCATAGACGTTGCAGTTGGCACAACAACTTGAGCGGAAGTAGGCTTAGCAGATACATACACTGCCTCAGGCTGTGATTTTGATGATTTAGTCGTAAAGTCAGTAACTTTACCTAATAAACCCGTTGCAAACCAAGGTTTTGCCTCATTGTTTGCACCAGTTTGTTTTACGATTAATTCATTATTTGCACTATACAAAGCCACTGTTGGCTGCTCCGCATATTTCTTAGCTTGTTCAAATTGTTTTGGTGCATCTACCATTGCAAGCTTATAAGTTTGCCCATCTTGGAGTGCTGGAGTTTGAATCGTAACTACTCCAGATTTAATAATGTCATGTTCACCATTTAAATGCTCAAAGTATTCTTGATAGCGCACACTTAAGCTCGTTTCCCCTGCATCAACTTTATAATTATTTTTAGATGAACGAAATAATCCAGAGTTGACTTCCTGACCATTCACCGCAAGGATTACAATTTCCTCTGGTGCTGTAATTGTAACTGCTGAAAATACCGAACCGCTGAGTAATAAACCAATTGCAGCAACACCTAATCTTAAAGTCATCTGTCTCTTTCTCTGTGTTTGATAAGCTATTAAATCATGAGCAATATGCAATATGATTGTGACTATTTTATGACAGTACAGTGATAGGCTAATTTCTTGTTTTTTTATTTTGAAATATCTACCTGCATTTTATTAGCTTTTAATTTGGTTAACCTATCTACTCATTCTAAAAAATAAAAAAGCACCTAAATAGGTGCTCTTTTTAACTTTTAATTAATTAAAAGTTTTGAAACGATCAGCATCATTAATAAATGCTTTTTCGCCTGCTGGTGCTTCAACTGAACCAAATACTAATTGAGCACGTAATTTCCAAGTTGCAGGAATATCAAATGCTTCAGCTGCGTCTGCATCAACAATCGGGTTATAGTGCTGTAAAGATGCCCCTAGGCCTAGCTCTGAAAGTGCTGTCCAAGTCGCAAACTGTGCAATTGCCGTTGAATGCTCAGACCAAACTGGGAAGTTGTCTGCATATAATTCAAATTGCTCTTGTAAGCTTTTAATAACAGCTTGGTCTTCGTAAAATAAAACCGTACCAACACCAGCAACAAAGCTATCAATTTTTGCATTTGTGCCCGCAAAAGAATCTGCAGGAACAATTTTACGTAATGCTTCACGAACTAAATTCCAAAATTTAGCATGTGACTCACCATATAGAGTCACGACACGTGAAGATTGTGAGTTGAATGATGAAGGACTATGTTTAACCGCTTCACGAATTGTTTCTTCAATTTTTGTGCGGTCTAATGCAACATTTTTACCAATTGCATAAATAGTACGACGGTTTTTAATTTTATCTAAGAAAGTAGACATTTTGTTATTTCCTATCTATTGGTTGACCAAGAGTCGTTGTTTGGGAATGAATATAGTGTATTAAAGTCATTTTTTATAATCAGCATTAAAAATATGACAGTTCGTTTTATTTTCGCAACAATAAAAAAAGATATAGATATAAAAAAAGCTTCACGATTTAGTGAAGCTTTTTAAGATTAATAAACAATTTACTTATCAGTTTCAAATAGTGCTGCAACAAAAGATTTAGCCGAGAATGGTCTTAAATCATCAATTTTTTCACCTACACCAATAAAACGAATTGGCACATGGGTACGACTGGCAATATTAAAGAGCACACCACCTTTCGCAGTTCCATCTAACTTAGTAATGGTAATACCCGTTAAACCTACAGCTTGATCAAACTCTTGTACTTGGTTAATCGCATTTTGCCCTGTACCCGCATCTACCACCAACATAATTTCATGAGGTGCAGTGGCATCAATTTTTTTCATAACACGTTTAACTTTTTTGAGCTCTTCCATTAAATTGCTCTTATTATGTAAACGACCTGCCGTATCTGCAATTAATACGTCAATTCCTTTAGCACGAGCACTTTCAAAAGCATCAAAAATAACAGAAGCACTATCAGCCCCGTGGCCTTGCGCCACTACTGAGATATCATTACGTTCACCCCATATCTGTAATTGTTCAGTCGCTGCGGCACGGAACGTATCCCCAGCAGCCAACATCACTTTTTTACCTTCCCCTTGCAAACGTTTAGCTAACTTACCAATAGTAGTAGTTTTACCAACACCATTTACCCCAACCATCAAAATTACATACGGTGATTTATTAGGGTCAATATGCAAAGGTTTCACACGGGGAGCCAACAAAGCAACCAGCTCTTCTTGTAAGGCTTTATATAAAGAATGAGAATAGATCAAATCGCCACGAGCTGTACGCTCTGTTAAATTGGTAATGATCGTTTTAGTTGCTTCGACACCAATGTCTGCAACCAGTAATTGCTCTTCAACTTCTTCAAGTAATTCATCGTCAATTTCCTTTCCGCCAATCAAGATATTGACCATACCATCAGCGAAATTACGACGAGTTTTGGTTAAACCCTCTTTCATTCGGCCAAAGAAACCAGTTTTTGGTTGTTCGACCGCTGTTTCTGAAGGAGCTAATTCAACTTTGGCTACTTCAATATTTTCTTGTGATTTAACAGGAGATTCAACGATGGGAACATCGATAGCAGGTAAATTAGGTAATGTGACATCGTCATCACCGATCTCAGCATCTATCAAGAATTTATTTTGCATATTCGATTGTTGCTCCATGCGGATTCCTTGAAAAGCAGCGTGTTAAAAAAGATAAAGTTTAGCATAAATTCAAACTTTTGCCTGCCACAATAGTGCTCAAAAAGCTTTGGAAACCAAGATTTATCTCGATAACCAATTTATTGCATATCTTCCTGGGCTAGTGCTGGGTATTGCTTAATATGAGCACCTTCAAATTGGTATGCATGCATTAACTTTAAATACTCTGCTCTATGAATTTCAGATTGAGTCATAAGTAACTCAGCCATATCTTGAGTTCTTGGATAAGTTGCCTGATGAGAGAGTTGTACAATTCGTTGATATTGATTCGGACTAATAGGCCGAAGTAATGCTAAATATGACAGCACAAAAATACAGCCAATGACAATAACCACAAATAGGTTAAAACATTGATCAATTTTTAACTCAGACTTTAATTTAAGGAAATTTTGTTTGAATATGAGCATGACCTACCTCGAATTAGTGTAGTGTAGGGTTCAATACTCATAAGCACAAGATCAAACATCCAGTAAGGCCAAGAATCGTACCTTACTGGATAATAATACTTAGCTTATTAGTGAACGAATGACAGAAAAGTATAAAATTGCCGCAATAATCACCAAGACTAAAAACATGGCAAAGACACTTAATCCTTCTTCTGCATCTGCTGGATGCAACTCGTCTTCATCAGCAATTTTTCTCAATTCGCCATCATACACTTGATAAAACCAGTTTTTTTGTGCTGGTTCCAAATGCCGAGCAAAATCAAATACTCTTTTGCGCTGAGCAAGACAATAATCCCCTAAATGGATCTCTTGATGAAAGATCGCTTCATCTAATAGTTTACGATGATAATGGGCTAGTTCTATGATTTGTTCCTCTCTAGGTGGAGTATCAAAAACAAAGCCGTCGATAGTATTTGTCATATTTTATTCTCCTTGTCTTTTATTCTCATATTGATTTTACTCAAAATTATTTGTGAATAATGTTTAATCATGTATCCTAATAGTGAATAAAGTGGTTTGCACCAATAGTTGACAAATCCATTAATTTGTAATATTAGTTTAACAATACTAAGTTAAATTAATTTAAAGGCACAGGCCTTTAGAAAAAGTAATCATAATTACAATAAGGAGTTTTATATGATTCAACGTATCTCTCATCATGATTTAGAACATGTATACGCAACTGCAGTAAACACAATTCACTCTCAAATGAATTTTCAGGATGCAGTTGCACAGTTAGAAGAAGTTGCTCGCGCTGGGCACGGTAAAGCCGCTCTGTTTTTAGCAGAATTGTATTATCAAGGTTTCCGGGTTGAACGTGACTCACTTAAAGCACAATATTGGCAAAAGTTAGCCACAATGCAAGCATAAAGAGACGTCACTTAGGTGGCGTTTTTTTATGCCTGTAAAATCCAAATTTATCAACTTATCTCTTCTTGCGCTTCACCAAAGCTTTAATCGCTTTGTCTTACTCAGGTGGCATTTTTATACCTATAAAAAACCAAAGTTATCAATTGATTTAAAACTTCAGACACTATAAGTAAATGAACAGAATTTCATAGCTGGAATATTTGTTTACGATTTGATACCTGTTTAAACTGAAATGTCATCTGATTTTTTTATAATAAGCAAGACAAGTTAAGAACCATTAAATTCACAATGAATAGTTTAAGTAATCTACAACCGGTTTCAAGAGACTTGATGATTAAGATTTATATTTTAAGAACCATGATGTACTGCGGGGTTCTTTGGGGTTTATTTCATCAAGGATGGGCAATTAAATCAGATCAGGAAGATTTTATTTTCCCTTTTTGGCTTAACGGATTGCAGGCACATCGCTATGCAAAAGAGCATTGGCCACATTACAAACCTAGAAGAATTACCCCTAAAGATTTCCATGAGTCTTTATTACCCACCTTAACTCGACTTAACGTCACTCCTGCTTTGTTTAATTCATCTCATAGAAAATTAAAGCTATCTACTCAGCAAATGCATCATTTCTTTTTTAAACATCCCCATTGGCAAGGAGCTTAAACTTTTTCTTTAGCTTTTTAGCAATCAATATAGAATGCTTTTTGAACGCTTGAATGCAAAACTTATATTTGAATGACTATCAAGTCTTTGCATTTTTATAAAATCAAGCTAATTTAAAACAAAATGATAAAACACAGGACAGAAGAAATGACAATCGTTGCACAAGTAATCAAAAACAAATCAGAGCAAGATATTTTTACAATTTCTCCAGAAGCCACTGTCCTTGAAGCAATTAAGATCATGGCAGATAAAGGGATTGGTGCACTTGTCGTAGCAGACGGCGGAAAAGTTGTCGGAATTTTATCTGAACGTGACTACACGCGAAAAGTGACACTGATGGAACGTTCTTCATATAGCACCACAGTTGCTGAAATTATGACATCAAAAGTCATTACGGTAAGCCTAAACAATACGGTTGAAGAGTGTTTACAACTCATGACAGACCGCCACTTACGTCACTTACCTGTACTAGACAATGAAAAATTAGTTGGATTTATCTCTATTGGTGACTTAGTAAAAGCTGCAATGGAAGACCAGAAAAACCTCATTGAGCAGTTAAAACAGTACATTTCTGGATAATTACTTCACATAAAAAAATGGGCATTTATATGCCCATTTTTTATTAATACCAAAACTTAAAGGTAGTTATTAATTAAAGAGACTAAGCGCTCTAGCAAGTCATCAGCCTGTGTTTGAGTCATATTAATTGGGGGTAATAAACGCACTACAGAACCTGCTGTAACGTTAATAATCAGCTTATGTTGATCACGAGCAATTGCAACGAGCTCAGCACAGTCTTTAGGTAATTGAATACCAATCATCATCCCAAAGCCACGTACTTGTACATTTTTATCTGCCAATTGAGCACGTAATTGATCAACAATATAACCACCGACTATAGCTGCATTTTCTACAGCATTCTCTTTTTGGATTGTATCAATTACCGTATAAACCACACGAGAACCCAACACAGTTCCACCGTAAGTAGAACCGTGACTACCAGGTCCTAATAAACCTACAGCTTTACCTTGTGTCATGACCGCTCCTACTGGAAAGCCATTACCAAGACCTTTCGCAGTCGTAAGAACATCGGGCACAATATTTGTGTGTTGATACGCAAAATACTTACCTGTACGGCCATTACCAGTTTGGATTTCATCTAGCATCATGAGCCAGTTATGCTGATTACATAGGATACGGACTTCTTCAAGATAGCTAAAACCTTGAGGTGCTGTATTAATACCACCTTCACCTTGAATTGGCTCAATCAAAATCGCAACAATATCTGGATGCTGTAAAGCAGCTTCTTGAATTGCTTCTACATCACCAAATGGCACACGAATAAAATCATGAGTTAAGGGAGCAAAACCATCTTGTACTTTCTTATTACCAGTGGCTGAAAGTGTTGCTAAAGTACGGCCATGAAATGATTGCTCTGCCACAATAATCTTTGGTGAACTTATGCCTTGTTGAGTACCAAATTTACGAGCAATTTTAATCGCTCCTTCATTTGACTCAGCACCACTGTTTGAAAAGAAGATCTCTTCCATTCCTGAAACTTCAGCAAGCTTCTGAGCAGCAGCAGTTTGCCAAGGGATCTCAAATAAGTTACTCGTATGGACAAGTGTTGCAGCTTGTTCTGCAATCGCTTCTGCAATGACTGGATGTGCATGACCTAAACCACATACAGCAATACCCGTTAAAGCATCTAGATACTCTGTGCCATCTTCGGTATATAAATATGCCCCTCGGCCTCGTACAAAACTGATCGCTTGGCGGCCATAAGTAGCCATTAAATGTGATGGTTGATCAGGTTGTATTGGGGCTAGGGTAATATCAGTCATGACGAACTCTGTCTGTATGAGATTGTTAGAAGGGTTTATATAAGCAAAAACTGGCTCTGATGAAAAGTCTCATCATTCATTTATCTAAAATTTCGTCCGCTTTTTGCTATCACTTCGGTTTATACAATAAAATATTGAATATTCAATGCAACTTTAAGTAATCAGGTGGTTTGCAAAGCGATGTAAACACCCCCTATAATGCTGCTAGATTAGTTGAGGATCTATTTATGACTGAACAAGCACGTGATACTGAAGCGTTAATCCGCGATCAAATTGCGAAGCATCCCGTTTTACTTTACATGAAAGGCACTCCACAGTTTCCACAATGTGGTTTCTCTGCACGTGCTGTAGAGGCGCTCAGTCAAATTGGTCGTCCATTTGCATATGTAAATATTTTGGAAAACCCTGATATTCGTGCAACATTACCAAAAATTGCGAACTGGCCTACATTCCCGCAACTTTGGGTAAATGGTGAACTTATTGGCGGTAGCGATATCATGCTTGAAATGTTCCAAAATGGCGAATTAAAACCATTAGTTGAACAATACAGCGCAGCGCCAGAAGCGTAAATAATAAAAAAGCCAATCAAAAGATTGGCTTTTTTATTACTCTCGAATTTAACGATCACTCACCCCAACATAGCGAAATAAATTTTCTACGCCTAAATCAGACTTCAAAATAATTAGATTTTCATAACTAGTTGTCGTTAAAGCTTCAAATACATTCATATTCGGATCTTCGTGCAACTCATCTACATTCTGATTCATACCTTCTTCAAATCGATCAGCAACAAATTCAAATCCTAAATCCATAGCAATAAATAAAGTATGTTCACACGGCTGAATATATTGTTCTTGCGCCCAGTCAATTATCGCTTGTTTACAAAATGGACATTCAATATTTGCAGAGGCATCGTTAAGTTCGATCAGTTGATAAGGCATGAAATTTGAGAGTAGAGAAAAATTATAGTTTAAAAGAAATTAATTAAAACTTCTATAAGAGGCTAGAACATTAGTTAAAACAATACACGTTAAAATTACAACGTAATTACAATATAATTTCAAAATTCTATTTTTATTTAGAGGGCTAATTAATTACAAATAATTTAGTTTAAGAATTATTGTTGCAAAAATAATAATGTAAAATCGTTGGTGTTGCAGAAATAGGATATTTTAATGCTCACTGATCTTGATGATTTTTATTGTTTTGCTCTCGTTGTTGAGCATGGTGGCTTTAGTGCTGCTGAACGTGTAACGGATATACCAAAATCAAAACTAAGTCGTCGCGTGTATAGTTTAGAAGAAAACTTAGGGGTTCGCCTCATTCAACGTAGTTCACGTCATTTTGCTGTTACAGATATTGGGATGGATATTTATAGACATGCTCAAGTCATGATGAATGCTGCACAAGCCGCACATGATCTGGTTGATCACCTAAGTATTCAACCCAGAGGCGTTGTTAAAGTTAGTGTTCCAGTTGATGTTGCTCAAAATCAACTTCCTAAAATTTTGCCTGCTTTCCTAAAAAAATATCCAGAAATTCGTTTGCAACTTATGGTCAGCAATCGTCGAGTAGATGTGATTAATGAAGGAATTGATATTGCTCTACGAGTTCGCTCAAAACTAGATGATGACCCAAGTTTAGTTCTTAGACAATTTGCTCTGATAGAACAGAGTCTATTTGCAAGTCAGGCCTATTTAAATGAGTTTGGTGATATAAAAACCCCTGAGCAGCTAAGCGAACATCGTATTTTAAGTCTTTCTGAAGAGCACCTTGATCAGCAATTTCTTTTGCATGGACCAGACAATCAGCAAAAGAAAATCAAAGTCAGCCCTACCATAATGGGTACAAACATACACATGTTGGCGCAATTGGCGAGTCAAAACTGTGGTATCGCTTTACTCCCAGAAAGCGCAGCAGAAGATTTTCTAAAATCTGGACAACTTGTACAAATATTACCAGAATGGAAAGCGCCTCACGGTATATTACATGCCGTATATCCATCACGCCGAGGGTTGCTACCTGCTGTACGAGTATTTATCGATTATTTGGTAGAACATCTTTCTGAGCATTAAAATAAATTAAAATAAAAAAAGTTCGATAATTATCGAACTTTTTTTATTTTCAAATTGCAGGATAATTTCCTACACCTTCAGGCCAAGGTGTTAATAGCTCAAAGCCTGTATCAGTTACAGCCACCATATGTTCCCATTGAGCAGATAACGAAAGATCTTGGGTAATGACAGTCCATCCATCATTCAACTCTTTCACTTGCGGTCTGCCCGCATTAATCATCGGCTCAATGGTAAAGACCATCCCTTTCTTTAAAACCAAACCTTGGCCACGCTGTCCATAATGTAGAACATTGGGTTGTTCATGATAAACCTTACCAATCCCATGCCCACAATATTCTCGAACAATGCTATACCCTTCTCGGTGGGCAACTGTCTGAATAGCGTAACCGATATCACCTAATGTAGCTCCCGGTTTAACGGTATGAATACCAGCAACCATCGCCTCATAAGTTGTTTCGACAAGTTTTTTTGCTTGTGGATTTACATTACCCACAAAATACATACGGCTCGTGTCACCAAAGTAGCCGTCTTTAATAATTGCGACATCAATATTGATAATATCGCCATCTTTTAAAATTTTATTCGGCGATGGAATTCCATGGCAAACCACTTCATTTACTGAGGTACATATTGTTTTAGTAAAACCATGATATCCAACATTGGCAGGAATAACTTTTAAAGTATTTACAATATAGTCGTTACACAGGTTATCTAAATATTCAGTAGATACACCTGGTTTAACATGTGCCTCTATCATTTCTAAAACTTGCGCAGCCAAGCGTCCAGAAACTCTCAACTTTTCTAGATCTTGTTCAGTTTTTATTGTAACAGTAGAAGCTCTCATTCAGTTTTATCCTCGTAGACACTATTTTTACAATGCCTACAAAAATGTAAGTTAATTTAGAATATTTTAGAACGGATATAGGATAGGCTGGAAGCGTTAAGTGCCCAAATATTCAACATTCATAATAGAAATTTATACTTTTATTTTTGCATAATTTCTTTAAAAAGTCAGACATAAAAAATGATTTACGCATTTCTTTCAATGGTTTTTCAACTACATACCTTAACCAGTTGATATTTTTGATATCTATTAAAGGTTTTTATACTCCGAAAAAAATCTTTTTCACATAAAATACCGCTTGATCATGCTCTCTTTTGCTCTAAAATTCCTTCTTTTTTATTAAATTTAATTTATGCAACATCTTCGTACTGGAGATATTATTGCCTTAGGTTTTATGACCTTTGCCCTCTTTATTGGGGCTGGCAATATTATCTTTCCTCCCATTGTCGCTCAACAAGCCGGTGATCATGTATGGCTAGCTGCTATAGGCTTTTTGATTACTGCAGTTGGTCTCCCTGTAATTACCATTATGGCACTCTCTCGTATGCAGGGTTCCATTGAAATTATTAGCTCTCCTCTAGGTCGAGTTGCAAGTCTGATTTTAACTGTAGTTTGTTATTTATCAGTAGGCCCTTTATTTGCAACTCCACGTACAGCTACTGTTTCTTATGAGATTGGTTTTTCTTCTTATTTTGGAACATCGAGTAGTAGCCTTTTAATCTATAGTGCAATTTATTTTTCATTTGTAACTCTAGTTTCTCTTTATCCAAACAAGTTATTGGATACAGTTGGACATGTACTTGCTCCGCTAAAAATTATTGCATTAGCAATTTTAGGCATTGCAGCAGTCATGATTCCGTCTGGTTATGTTCCTGCTCCAATCAACCATTACGTTGCTTCTCCAGTTTCAGAAGGTTTCGTAAATGGTTATCTCACCATGGACACTTTAGGCGCATTAGTATTTGGTATTGTAATTATTCAAGCGATTTACTCGCGTGGTGTTACCGATAAAAAGCTAGTGACTAAATATGCAATTATTGCCAGTCTCATTTCAGGTGCTGGACTTACATTAGTTTATTTAAGCTTGTTTAAATTAGGTTTAGGTAGCCATGAAGTTGCACCAAATGCAGCAAATGGTGCAGTAATTTTACATGCGTATGTTCAACATGCTTTCGGCAATATGGGTTCGCTATTCTTAACTGGCCTCATTTTTCTAGCATGTATGGTAACAGCGATTGGCTTAACTTGCGCTTGCGGTGAGTATTTTGCTCAGTTAACTAAATTACCGTACAAACTTTTAGTATTCATTTTAGTTGGTTTCTCTTTCATTATTTCTAATCTTGGATTAACCAAACTTATTGCTGTATCAGTGCCTGTTTTAAGCGCAATTTACCCACCTGCAATTGTGGTAATTATGCTGAGCTTCTTTTGGAAATTCTGGCACAAGCCTTCTTTTATTGTTGGTTCAGTAACAAGTATTGCTTTTATCTTCGGGATTATTGACGGCCTTAAGGTTGCAGGTTTTGGTGATTATTTACCCGATTTTCTTCAACACTTACCTTTAAACGAACAAAACTTAGCTTGGTTGATCCCATCTTTAGTTGTTCTCATCATTACCGTAATGATCGACAAAGTTAAATTTAAAAACATTTAATCTAGTGTCTATTTTGAAATCGAGTTTTACCCAAACATGATTTTATATATTGAATAAAATGCTGAGTTTACCCAACCAGCATTTTGTTTCCACACTAATTTGAATGACAAAACAATTATAGATATAATCAATTTTTACTGTAAAATTACACTAAAATAATTTTTAGCTTACTAGGAAAGAAGAGCAACAATGAAAAGTAAATATTACCTAACATTAGCAGATGCAGAGTTTTTAATGGAAGAAGCTCAAAAATATGCAATTGAACACAACTTTAAAGTTAGTATTGCTATCGTTGACGAAACAAGTTCTTTACTACTCATGAAACGTTTAGATGGTGCCTCGCCTTTAAGTTCCCATTTATGTTTAGAAAAAGCAAAATGTTCTTCAATATCAGGTAGACCTTCAAAATTCTATGAAGAACTTCTACAAAATGGTCGTTTAGGTTTTTTAAGTATGCCGAGTGCTCAAGGCATGCTAGAAGGTGGTAAACCAATTCTTTATGACGGCCAAATTTTAGGTGCAATTGGTGTTTCTGGTGTTCAATCTTTTGAAGATGCAGAAATTGCCCAACATGCCATTGACCTCTTTTTAAAAAAACAAAATAGTTAATCTGAACTTATAGAGAAGAGAAATTATTACACTTTTCACTTAAATATTTCTCTTTTCTAAAAAAGTAAGTATTTTATACAAAAATATTTAATATTTACTTTTTTAATACCTTAACCTTTTATAAACATAGAGTTTTTTATAAAACTGCTCAAAAAATTTTCTATTCACTATTGAATTGAATTAAAAATAGAAGTACAACATTAAACTTATTCTTGACTAAAACATTCAGTTTTAGCACAACCACAAGGAGGGATGGAGATGTTATCATTACATTTCAACAAACAAGTCTTCATTAACACTCTGAACAGCAAAGATTCAGTTGTTTATGGAGTAACGCCGCTTGCTCTTATGCTGACTTTACTGTTTCAAGGTATGATTAAGGGAAATCTGAAACCCGAATACTTTATGTATGCGATGGTTGTTTCTTTCATATTTTGTGTGTGGGCCTTTGTCGACCATAAGATGCGAAAATTAGCTAAAAGACGTCTTAGTCAACAGAACTCGAATACTTAAAAAATGGATGAGTGATCATCCATTTTTATATACCTAAAAATAAAAAAATTGTTCCGATAACTAAAATAGCCGTAGCAAGTAATTCAGTCACAATTAATCCTACCATCATTAAAGACATTAACCATGAAGGCAAACTAAAACAGCCTAACTTGTGCGGTCGTTTAAATTGATTTGTCGTGTCCTGTAAATAGCCATGTAGGATATAAACTAAAATTGAAAAACTAAAAAACAGAATATTTGCAAACACGCACCACAAAGTAATATTTTCATTTAAAACAGTAAAGTAGCTTAAGACAGCTAGAATTAGGCTAGCGGCTGCATATAACAAACTACTTCGATGAGCGATATCTACATAATAATGAGCACGATTTAATTCTGAACGGCGTATTTGCCAATATTTCCATACCCCGGTTAACATCCCTATCCATAAAAATATGCCACTAAACACAATAGCTAACTGTACAGCCTGTGGTAAACCCATCTTTTTTCCAATTATTCGTTTTATTCAAATTTAATGAGCTGTATAACATAATTATTGACTTTATAGTCACATTTTAATCAAGTTTCATTTTAGAACTCATGTAAATTAAAGATATCTACATACTTATCACTATGAAATATTATGGATAATACTTTTGAAACATTTTGGATGACCTGCAAAGATGGTTATCAACTTGCTGCACATTTTTATCCAGCTCAATCAAAACAACTGGCCAATCCCGTGTTGATTTGTCCAGCCACAGGTATTACCAAAAACTTTTATGATTCTTTTGCTAGTTGGTTAAGTGAGCAAGGCTATGATGTATTAAGCTTTGATTTCCGTGGAATTGGAGATTCATTGCATGGGCCGTTAAAGCAAAGTGGTGCAAGTATTAATGATTGGGGAACTCTCGATATCCCTTGTGCAATTGATACTTTATTAGGAAAAACGCAAGCACAACAAGTTACTCTTCTTGGCCATAGTGCTGGTGGGCAATTGCTAGGAATTGTGCCTAACTTCCATAAAGTAGCAAAAGTTGTTGCAGTCGCAGGTTCTACTGGTCACGTAAAAGGTCTTAAAGGTAAAACCAAGTTTTTAGCACCAGTGATGTTTAATGTTATCTTCCCGATCTCTAGTGCCTTAAAAGGTTATGCTGCTACCCAATTTATTGGAATGGGAGAAAACTTACCTAAAAAAGTCGCTCAACAGTGGCGTGAATTTTGTAGTCATCCCGGTTATGTGAAAAACGCCATTGGTAAAACTATTTTTCAGGATTTTCATACTGAAATTAGCTGCCCTATTACTTCTATTTGGGCAAGTGATGATGAAATTGCAACCAAGCGTAATGTTGAAGCTTTATTAAAGCTGTATCCGAATGCACCTACAAAAATGCTAGAGCTAAACCCTATTAAACTCGGATATAAATCAATTGGGCACATGTTAATGTTTAAAAAATCACATCAAAAGTTGTGGTCGCTCTTGGAACAAGAAATTCGACACTAATGTTAATTAATCTTTCACTTTTTTTGCCTCTATGCCCGTAATCCGGTATAGAGGTTTTTTTATCTGGAGGATTTAACTCCTTTTATAAAATTACTTTATTATCTTTATGGTTAATATAAAAATTTAAAATACTATTAATGATTATCCTTTGTATTAAAAACAAGCATTTTTTACGTAAATACGTCGATATACCTTTAAAGTTCTGCTATGGTAATTTATACGAAGCTGTTGTTTAAAAACGGTTAAATTAACCTATTTTTAATACAAACGGCTTCTTTTTTTCTGTTTTAGCTAAACCTAAAGATATTGTTCAAGGATAAATATGCTAGCACTAGAGCCTCGACATATTCATATGAATCAACATGCTGTTGATAAAACACATGCATTACAGTGTCTAGTAGATATATTGGAGAAAGATGGGTTAGTCACACCTGACTATATTACAGGACTCATTAATCGTGAAGAGCAAAGCGCAACCTATTTGGGTCAAGGCATTGCTATTCCCCACGGTACTCCCCAATCTCGTGAATGTATTTTAGAAACGGGTATCCGTTTAGCTCACTTCCCCGAAGGAATAATATGGGATGGTGAAAACAGAGTTTATTTAGCTGTTGTTATTGCAGCAAAATCAGATGAACACTTACAAGTCCTACAAATATTAACCCGAGCTTTAATGCATGATGTAAGTGAACAGGTAAAAAATGCAAAACAACCTGAGCAAATTATTGAAATATTACAAGCTCAACCGTTATCTTTAAATTTACATGAAAATTTAATTCAAACTGAAATTGAATCCCAAGATATTGAAGATTTGTTTTGGTCAGCATCTCAAATTCTAAAAAAACACAATTTTGTAAAATGTGGTTTTCTAAGTTCGCTTGATCCAGATCAAGTTATTCAACTACAAGATCAGATCTGGTCTATTTCAAGTACCAAATTCGTTCAACAACCAGCAATCAGTATCGTAAAGCCTCGCCATGCATTAGAGCTAGGTGGAAAAAAGTTAAATACACTCGTATGTATCGCTGCCAATGAGCAATTAGATAGCCAGAGATTTAATCGGCTAATTGATATTCTGTTTAATCCAGAGCAAGTTGCACAATTAGATCAAACACAAACGCCAAATGAAATTGCCAAAATCATTGGGGCAGATGTTATTCCAGATTGGCCTCATCGTTCTGTTGTACTCGCTAATGCACATGGATTACATGCTCGACCAGCAACTCATTTGGTGAACTTAACAAAAAGTTTTCAAGGTGATATTCAGGTCGCAGTAGATGAAGGAAATTTTGTTTCTGCTAAAAGTTTGACGCGCCTCTTGGCTTTAGGATGTAAACGTGGACAAACTCTACGTTTCATTGCCGAACCAGAAACAGATGCAGTCGAAGGTTTAGATAAAGTTATTCAAGCAGTGCAACAAGGTTTAGGTGAAGAAGTCGAACCTATACAATCTTCCGATATAAAAATAGAGCCATCAAATAAAATTAAAGCTCCATCAAAACTACTTAGTTCAAATACGGGCATTGCTGCTTCAAGTGGTTTAGCTTTTGGTCCTGTTCATGTCATTAAACCTAAGGTTTATCAATATGAACGTATGGGTTTGAGCGTCAAAGTAGAAAAAGAAAATCTTGATATTGCCCTTCATGCAGTTAAAAACAACATTCATCAGGTTATTGCAAAATCTGAAGTGGCTGAAATTAAGCAGATCTTCCAAGCACATTTAGAAATGCTTGACGATCCAGATCTTATTAATGGTGTTTATCAAAAAATTAACTTAAACCTTTCTGCTCCTGCTGCTTGGCATGAACATATTGAAGCAGCAGCCAAAGAGCAAGCAGCTTTACCAGATCGTTTATTGGCTGAGCGGGCTGCAGACTTACGAGATATTGGCGATCGGGTTTTGGCTCAACTTTGTGGTGAAGTTATCATTGAAGAGCCTAAAGAGCCTTATATTTTAATTATGTATGATGTGGGACCAAGTGATGTGGCCCGCCTTAATAAAGATCGAGTTGCAGGTATTTTGACAGCCGTAGGTGGTGCAAGTGCACATAGTGCTATTGTTGCTCGTGCTTTAGGTATTCCTGCCATTGTCGGTGCTGGTGAGCAAGTACTAGATATTGAGCAAAAAAGTTCTCTTTTAATTAATGGAGATACAGGAACCTTTATTTTAAATCCTAATACTCAGCAAATCGAACAAGCAAAACAAGAACGCGAGCATCAGAAAAAAATTCGTGAAGAAGCTGAACGTCACAGTCAAGAACCTGCAATTACTCTAGATCAGCATCAAATCGAGATTGCTGCCAATTTAGGAAAAGTTCAAGCGACAGCCCATGCAGTCGAGTGTGGTGCTGAAGCAATTGGCCTACTGAGAACAGAGCTTGTTTTTATGGCGCATAGTAGCGCCCCTAGTGAAGCTACCCAAGAAGCAGATTATCGTATTGTTTTAGATGCTCTTGCAGGCCGACCACTCGTAGTACGTACTCTAGATGTAGGTGGTGACAAACCACTCCCTTACCTTCCAATTGCTGAAGAAGAAAATCCATTTTTAGGATTAAGAGGCATCCGTTTAACTCTGAGACAGCCAGAACTGTTGCGTCAACAACTTATTGCTTTGCTTAAGGCTGCCGATGATCGCCCTTTAAGAATCATGTTTCCAATGATTGGCCGTGTAGAAGAATGGCGTGCAGCGAAAGCCATTCTTGACGAAGTAAAAGCAATATATCCGTGTACCGACTTACAAGTTGGTATCATGATAGAAGTTCCTTCAGCTGCTTTACTTGCACCTATCCTTGCTAAAGAAGTGGACTTCTTTAGCATAGGAACAAATGACTTAACTCAATATACTTTAGCCATTGACCGTGGACACCCTATCCTCTCGGCTGAAGCAGATGGCCTACACCCAAGTATTTTGCAATTGATTGATCAAACTGTAAAAGCTGCCCACAAACATGGCAAATGGGTGGGCATATGCGGTGAACTCGCTGCTGATCCAAAAGCTGTACCGATCCTTATGGGTTTAGGTGTAGATGAGCTTAGTATGTCACCGAATAGTATTCCTTTGGTTAAAGCTCAAATTCGTACACTCAACTACAGCAAAGCTCAGTTGCTTGCAAAGCGTGCACTAGAATGTGATAGCGCCCCTGCTGTACGTCAGTTATCCGAACAAGAAATGTAAAGATTAGGAATGGTAATGGCTAAAGTTTTAACAATTACTTTAAATCCTGCAATTGATGTGACTATACAACTCAATGAGTTACAGATAGGTCAAGTGAATCGTCAAGAATCTGTAGAAATACATGCAGCAGGCAAAGGGTTAAATATTGCACAAGTTTTAAAAGATTTGGGGCATGAGGTTGTTGTTTCTGGTTTTTTAGGGACAATGAACAAACAGATTTTCGATGAGCATTTTAAAAAAGCTCAATTCCAACCAGAGTTTATTTATATTGAAGGTGAAACTCGCCAAAATATAAAAATTGCTGAACATTCCGGAAGGATGACTGATTTAAATGGAAAAGGTTTCTTAGTATCCGAACTAGATAAAAAGAATCTCTTTCAAAAAATCGAAATGATTTTACCCCAGATCGATGTGGTTGCTATTGCAGGGAGTCTTCCGCAAGGCTTTAATGTTGATGAGCTACAACAACTTATTAAATTCATTCAAGGGCAAGGCAAAAAAGTTGCGCTTGATACAAGCGGTAAAGCATTGGTCGCTGCAATCGAATGCCAACCATGGATGATTAAACCAAATACAGATGAGTTAGTTGAAAGTTATCTGCTTCCTGCCGCGACGTATTCTGAACAAAAAAAGCTTTTTGAAAACTTAGCTAAAATTGAGCATGTCGTCATTTCGATGGGTGAAGACGGTGTAAACTGGTTACATGACAGTCACCCACTTCATGCTACAGCCCCTAAAGTGATCGTTAAAAGTACCGTTGGTGCAGGTGACTCTCTTTTAGCAGGAATGATCCATGGTTTAATCAATGGTTTCTCTGCCGAAGAAACATTAAAAACAGCCACAGCAATTGCGAGCCATGCTGTAACACAAATAGGCTTTCGCATTCCCAATACTGAAAAGCTAAACCAATTAAAAGCCCAAACTACAATCAATTCATTGAGTGAATCTGATGCCAACTGCTAAACATTTATTATTTGTCATTAATAGTCCGCAACAGCAAGTCAATGCTTTGATTTTAGCTCGTAAACTTGCACAAGTTGCATCCCAACAAGGTTATGAGAATAGCATTACTACGATCAACGAATTCGATCCGAATGAAAGCTTTGACCAAGTCATCGTGATTGGTCAACGGCCAAAAGATCTTCATATTTTTGGCACTCATTCTCTATCTTTCATTAGCATTGAAGAGATCAAAAATGATGCTCACACAGCGTTGCAAACAGCATTAGACAATTTTAAATTTGCCCAAGACTGGCAAAATGATAATAGCCTAGCGTTAACTACCGCTAAAAAATTTGTTGCAATCACTGCCTGCCCTACGGGGGTTGCACACACTTTTATGGCTGCTGAAGCTTTACAACAAGGTGCAGAAAAACTGGGTTATGACATTGAAGTAGAAACTCAAGGTTCTGTCGGTGCAAAAAATATCTTGTCACCTCAAGCTATTGCTGAAGCAGACATTGTCATTCTTGCAACTGACATTGAAGTTAATACAGATCGTTTTGTAGGTAAGCGCGTTTATCGATGCGGAACAGGCTTTGCTCTAAAGCAAACAGATAAAGCCTTTGCTGAAGCTATTAGCAATGCACAAGTTTTAGAACAAGGTAAGCAACAAACATCTGCAGAAACCAAAGATAAAACCGAAAAAGTTGGCGTATATAAACATCTCTTAACAGGTGTTTCTTATATGTTACCTATGGTGGTAGCTGGAGGCCTTTTAATTGCTCTCTCTTTATGCTTTGGCCTTAATGCAGCTGAACAAGCAGGCAGCTTACCAGCTATATTAAAACAAATTGGGGCCGCTGCATTTATGCTTATGGTTCCAATGCTATCTGGTTATATCGCTTACTCGATTGCTGATCGTCCTGGTCTTGCACCTGGTTTAATTGGGGGCTTACTCGCTTCTCAGCTGCAAGCAGGCTTTTTAGGTGGCATTGTCTCAGGTTTTCTTGCTGGCTATATCGCGCTTTTTATTGCAAAAAAACTCAAACTTCCTACAAGTTTAGAAGCACTTAAACCTATTTTAATTATTCCCCTATTAGGTACATTATTCGTTGGCCTTATCATGTTTTACGTGGTGGGTCAGCCAGTAGCACATATTTTTGAGCTAATGAAAGACTTCCTAAACAATATGGGTACAACAAATGCCGTGTTAATGGGAATTATATTAGCAAGCATGATGTGTATTGATTTGGGTGGTCCAATCAATAAAGCAGCCTACGCTTTTACTGTCGGCTTACTGACAACAAACACGTATATGCCCATGGCAGCTACGATGGCTGGCGGTATGGTTCCTGCTATTGGTATGGCAATTGCAACTTTCATTGCTAAAAGTAAATTTAGTACAGGAGAGCGAGATGCTGGAAAAGCCGCTTTCGTATTAGGTTTATGTTTTATTTCTGAAGGTGCTATTCCATTTGCAGCAAAAGACCCAATGCGTGTAATCCCGACGTGTATTTTAGGTGGAGCAGTAACTGGAGCACTTGTTGCCCTTTTCCATTGCGAATTGGTTACTCCTCACGGCGGTGTATTTGTTCTTTTAATTCCGAATGCAATTAATCATGCTTGGTTATATCTTGCTGCAATTGCTGCGGGTAGTATCGTTACAGGAATAAGTTATGCCATTGTTAAGAAAAAGTTAGAAGAAAAGCCCGTGGCTATTTCATAATAAAAAAGGGAGAATTTATATTCTCCCTTTTTTATAAATTATATATGTCAGATCTCATAAAAATTTAAATTAAAAATTACTTAATAGTTAATTGTCTAAGACTTAACTCATTTAATCTGAATAGCTCTTGCCATAATTTGTGCTGGCACTTCCTCTGCCAACATTATAGTTAAAGTTGGTTGGTTTTGCGATTTAGTAGATAAATTCTGAGATTCTAAAACCGCATTCACATCCTTAGGAGCTAATTTAAACATTGCACCTGTCGCAGGATCTACAATTAAAATACCAATTAACCCGCCAAAAAGAATATTACCAAAATACCACCCACTCAATGTTCCAGTAACTTCTACAGTCTTGCTTTGATAACCTGCTTTACTAAAAGTGACCTGATAGCTTTCTGGTTTGAAATAACCTGCTCCTTTTTTCAAACTTACTGTTGCTGGGGTTTGTCCTGTATGGATTTTTATTCCTTTACGATTTTTAATTTCAATTGTTGCAGATTCTGGAACACTAGTGAAAGTAAGTGTTTGGGAAGAACCAGAAACAATAGTTGCACAACCATTAATTCCCAAAGTTAAAGCAATAAACGAGGTAAGTAGGATTTTTTTCATCATTAAGCCAAAAGATTTATCAATATTTATTGGAATACGCACTATAATAAACGAAACAAAAAATAACAATTAAAATACAATTCATCAGATTAACAATTAAACATTTAGTACAATAAAATTTATAAAAAATATAATTTATAGAAAAAATCCACTCTCTATCATAATTTATGATTTAAAAGTTAATATATAAATTGCTAATAAAAATCAATAACTTATAATAAAAATAATTTTAATTTACTAAATAATAGATGTTTCATGTTAAATGTATGGTAAATTTTATCAATATAAAAATAAAGCAAGACATTGATATATAAAAATATTTATTATTTAAATATATTGATTTTTCATAATTATGACTTTAGAGACAAAAACTTTCTCGTTCAATGCCACGGTCAAATCATAATTTTTTTTCTACGATGCGGTTGCAAGCAATATCGTTCATTTAACGATCAAGCAAGCTTAGATGCAAACTTATATATCGATTCAAAGAGCTTTTGGGACTGCTTTGTTAAGCAGTATTAATTTTCAATACTCTTTGATTATAGAGGAAGAATATTTTTAAGTTCGTGCAAAGATATAGTAATGCTCTATAAAGATAAGGACTATTCAAGGCCATTATCAACTAAAGCTATATAACTTTTGCTCATCAAGTAAAGTCCTGCTATAACTTGCTTGATGAAACTATATTTTTCAACTATTAAAGATAGTTCACCAGGAATGCGATCCACCAAGGTATGGGGAAAAGTCAATGACAAAGAAGTATGCGCGTTTTTTACCTACAACAGAATCTTTTACTCTTGAAGATTTTCCATATTATTGGATTACTCAAGTACATGCTCAATATGTACAAAACATTGATAATGCTTTAAAAAAATATGGTTTAGATAACTCACGTCGACGTATTATGTTGGCTTTAAGCAGCAAGCCCCATGCGAGTGTTTCTGAACTTTCAGATATGATTATTTCAAAAATGTCGACTACTACAAAAATCGTTTATCGATTAAAAGATGAAGGACTGGTTGAAACATATTCCTGCCAGTCTGACGGCCGAATTACCCGCGTAGTACTTACAGAAAAAGGCACTGAAATGATCAACAAGATCAATGATCTAACCAGTGTAGTACTTGAGCAGTCTTTTGAAGGTATTACTCCTTTACAACTCGAAAAAATGATGGAAAGTTTAAAATTACTTTTAAAGAACCTTTCTCGTTAAAACCAAATAAAAACTCTCTTATAGATAACAGTTTAAGCTCTCCTTACGAGAGCTTAATTATTTTAATATTTTGTCTGAGCCATTGAGAGATATAGCAGCCTACATAAAATAATCAATTAACCTTCTATCTGTTGACTTGAGCTTGCAACTCAAGTAGAAATTCTCTTTCAATAACTGAATAGCAAACCCCGGAAAAATGGCTAAAAGAAAATACAAAAGTGATAAGTTTCAAGTACGTCGTATTAACCGTGAATGGTGGGTACTCGAAAAAGATCTTGAATCAAATTGCTATTTAAAACATGAGCAAGTGGCGACAAAAACATTAGCAAACAACTATGCTGATGATTATATCGAACAATACTATATGAACCTGTACATTCAAGAACAGTTGAAAAAACCAGAAACTGTGTAAAAAGCCATTTTGGCTTTTTTTATTTTTAGTAGTTAGAATTTCTAAAAATTATTCATAAAAAAAACCTACATCTTGGGGAAAATGTAGGCTATAAAATGCACAAAAAGGAAATATATATCCTTTTTGACAAAAAGAATTTTACGATAATAGAAGCCTTTATTTTATGTTACTTTTGTAAACTTAATAGTGATTATTGTATTTATTTAAACTGTCTTTAGGATTTCTTTATTTATATAATCTAAAGGAAATTTGATTTACTAGATTTTTTATTTTTCTCGTTTTCTTCTTCTCATCATTAAGTTTATTTGTATTAAGCTAATTATATCAAGCTAGTTATAAGTTTCTGTTTTAATAAGTTTTTTACAAAAATCATCATAAATATTTTTTTAAAGTCAAGAATGCTAAAAACCAATAAATAACAAAAACATAAATTAAATATTGAGTATATAATAATTTTAACAACCCAGTTTTAGTTCAAAAAAAATACACATAAAATTTATTTATACTATTTTGGATACTACAGAAAGATTACAATACCCACTAATAAATAAATTAATCAACTCTCAATCTTTCTAGGCATGTTATGACTTCAATGTCGAACACTACCCAAAAGCATTTTATTGTTGAGCAAATTCCACTACCAACTTGGGTAAGTGATGAAAATGGCTTGATATTATATTGCAATGTAGAGTGTACAGAATATTGGTTGGATACTTTTTCTCCATTGCCAGAGCAATGGTTAGATTTTATATATCCTGCTGATTTAGATGAAGTCAAAAATAGATGGCTCGAAGCAATTCGCCTTCAAAAAAGAATAGAATTAAAATGTCGACTTCTCCAAGTTGGAAATCAATATAGATGGTGCAAACTCTCTATTCAAGCATCTAAGTATCACGGCCCATCTCAAGTTAACGAATGGTATGTAAGCTTTTTAGATATTGATCATGATATCCAAGAACAACAAAACTTGCAGAAGAATATTGAAATACAAAATCAAATGTTAGACATCAGTGAGGATTGCATTAAAGTACTTAATGTAGATGGCACAGTTTCTCATATGAATAAATCAGGATGCCTCGCTTTAGGTATCCCTGTTGACGAAACAGAATTTGGAATGAAATGGCTTGAGTTATTACCACCTCATATCCGTAAGCGTGGACGTGTTGCTTTAAAAAAGGCTCTTCAAGGAAAGGTTGCCCGATTTGCAGGGATGAGCTGTTTACCCAATCAAAACCCTGAGTATTGGGATAATATGCTTACCCCGATTCATCGGGAAAATGGTGAAATTGGACAAATACTTTGTGTCTCACGTAATGTTACCCAACAACATTTGGCAGAAAACCAGCTCAGGAATATGAGTGAGAGAGATGAGCTGACTGGTTTATGTAATCGGCGCTCATTTAAATTTCAACTTAAACGTACCCTCACCTACTCAAAAGACACCCAAACAAGTGTGGGGTTGCTTTTAATTGACCTTGATCATTTTAAACATATTAATGACACTTTAGGGCATAGCGCAGGCGATCATCTTTTAAAAGTTTTATCCAAACGCTTTAGCCATTGTGTCGATGAAGAACGATGTTTTGTTGCGCGATTAGGTGGAGATGAATTTGCGGTTATTATTAATAACCTCAAATCCGAAAATGATGTGCGCGACCTAGCAGCCATTTTACTTCAACAGCTAAATCAACCTATCACCTATTTAGGTAATGTTCTAAATGGTGGCATGAGTATTGGTTGCGCAATTTACCCACAAGATGCCATAGATCAGTCAGGTTTACTTAGTTGTGCTGATATGGCATTACATGACTTAAAAGCACGTGGTCGTGGCGGAATCCGCATGTATGATCCATGCATGATGCAAATGACTGAAACAGTCGCTTCTCAGCTTAATTTAGCACGCCAGTTAATTCGCCATCATACAATTCAGCCCTACTATCAACCTAAAGTAGATTTAAGAACCCATCATGTAGTGGGTTTTGAAGCTTTATTAAGATGGCATACCACATCAGCTCAAAGAGGCTACCCTGCACAAATTGCAGAAGCTTTTAAAGATTATAATTTAGCGAGTAAAATCGGTGAAACAATGCAACATCAAGTTTTACGTGATATCGCAAAATGGATAAATCTTGGTATTACACCCCTTCCTGTTTCCTTAAATGCCGCACCTGTAGAGTTCTTAAGAGATAACTACGCTGAGCGACTTTTGAAAAAGATTAATCAATTTCAAATACCGACACATTATATTGAAATTGAAGTCACTGAGCACATGTTGGGTGATCGAGGTTCAGAGTATGTAATCCGAGCACTGAATAAATTAAAACAGCATGGGGTCCGTATTGCACTAGACGACTTTGGTACTGGTTTTTCATCGCTCACACATATTCGAGATTACCCGATTGACAGTTTAAAAGTAGATTGTAGTTTTATACAAAAGATGCAGCATGACCCATCAATTTATGCAATTGTGCAAGCAATTGGGTTACTCGCTCCAAATTTATCACTTGGGCTTATCGCTGAGGGGATTGAGACGCCTGAACAAGAAGAGCTACTTCGGCAGTTTGGTTATAGTATAGGTCAAGGATTCTTATTTGAATCTGCTATAGATGCCAATCAAGTTATTTCAATACTTAGACAAAATCAACCTTACTTAGAAAGTCATTACAATGCTTAAAGCTAAAAATAGCTAATAAGCTTTTTGGATCTATTCATACTAAAAATAAACAATAACTTTTAAAAAATTGTTCATAATATAGGCATAAAGATAATAATTTGGTGTTTTGCCACCCCACATTGTCACAGGACAATAAGGAGCAATATATGAGTTATCACCATATTTTGGTTCCAGTCGATGGTTCTCCTACTTCACTTATTGCTGTCAATCATGCAGCGGCAGTTGCTAAGGCTTTTGGTAGTAAAGTGACTCTAGTATATGCGCTGACCATAGATCCTTTCATTTCTGTAGAATTTATTGATAGTACAGAATTAGCACAGGATTACTTTAATAAAGCTAGAGCATCTATTCAGACTATTTTAGATCAAGCTAAAGAACAATTTAGCCAGCATGGAATTTCTGTTGAAACAAAAATTGTTGAAGGTCACACAATTCACACAGAAATTATTAAAGCTGCTACCGAGCTAAAAGCAGACTTATTAGTGATTGGTTCTCATGGTCGAAAAGGGTTTAAAAAATTCTTCTTAGGAAGCGTGACTCAAGCTCTTTTAGGAGAAATTCATTTACCGGTACTCGTCGTAACCGAATAGTTTTTCTAAAGCAAAAAACCGATCTATAAAGATCGGTTTTTTAATGGGTAGTGTTATTGAGTCTTATATGTAAACTTAATGAGAGATCCTGGATTTTCTAATGTGTTGGTTACAGAGCCATCATCCTTTTGAACATTCCCAGCAGTGTCAGTTAATACATATAAAACATTCCCATCTGGGCTGGCAATTACATCACGATAACGGTTGTTGCTTTTAAACATTGGCACAGCATCATCATAAGTCGTACTGTAGGTTGGATCTAGCTTGATACGGAAAATAACGCCACGTTTTAAAGATGGAACCAATAATGTATTTTTCCAACCAGAAATAGCTTTTTTACCGCCCTTATAGACGTAAGCAGATGACGGCGCAACTGTTGGCCAGCAAATATAGACCATATCCCCACAAGTTGGGTCATTATAGTTATAGGTATCTTGAACGGTATATAAAGTTTTTAATGGCGGTACAAAGTTTTTACCAGTCCATTCAGATTCTTTCGTTACTGGTACACCTGCGGCTACTTTTACTCCGTTCTGAGCCAAATCCTTAATTGATTTATTGGCGGCTGCCGAATAATTTGCATAAGCATAACCACTATCGTCTTTATAACCTGCTACATTTGGCCAGCCATAGTTTCCGCCTTTAACTATGATGTTAATTTCGTCATCAGAGTTTGGACCTTGTTCAGATTGCAACAATTTACCATTTGGAGTGAATGCTAAGCCCTGTGGGTTACGGTGCCCGAGTGTATAAATATGGCTAACCACCCCGTTAAAACTTGGATTATCTTTTGGAATATTTCCATCAAGATTCAAGCGGAGTACTTTACCCATGTAGGTGTGATAGTCTTTGCCATTCAGCTCTTGTTGAGTCGGCGTGTGTTGTGCTTGATTTGGCAAGAACAAATAAGCAAGTTGGTTACGCCCTTGGTCACCAATCGTATAATAAATCTTTTGATCTGGACCAATGACAAGACGACCTGACTGATGGTCTTTCGATGAAGGTAATCCTGCTAACAAATCGACTGGCTTCTCAAGCGTATCTGTTGACTTGTTATAAGTATAGCGACGAATAATCGTTTGATTCGGTAATTCTTTATCTAGAGATTTCGGATTTTTAAATGTACCTGAAATATAAATATAAGGATTATTTTTAAAGTCAGGATGAAAAGCAAAGCCTAACAAGCCATTTTGCCCATCGGCATCACTTACAATCTCAGGCACCTGAAAAATTGTTTTTACACTGCCCGACTCAGGATTCACTCTTAGAATCTTGCCTGTTGCTCGTTCAGTTAACCAAATTTGATTATCAGGTCCCCATAACAAAGCATGTGGCTTATTTAAGTTAGATAGAATAACTTTCTTATCAAACTTGTCTGTTTTAGCTTGAGCAAATTGAGAAGGAGTAAGAGGAACATCAGCTAATGCTGCATTGAGAGTAACTAACTGAGCAGCGCCCAGTAAGGCAATTTTAGCCAATAAATGTTTATTCATGTGTCCACCTTATAAATTGTCAGAATTTTCCGAGAATTTTTAAACCTTTATTAAAGGCTTTGTACGTCTTCTCTCTATATTTCGTATTATGATGAATAGCAAATTTATTAAAATCCAATTTCCTGAAAGGCTCTGTTGCATAAAAGTAGTTATTAAAAATAAATAAACTCTTTTTAAGATGAGCCCCTTAACTTTACGATTTTTCTATTTATTCACCGTGCTACTCCTTTTATATCTAAATTGCCTTGAAAGCGGCGCAATTTAAATAAACACTTATTAACGAAGTAATTGATTGTTAAAAATTAATACTTAAAGAGACAATTCTAATGAGAAAAATATACATCATAAAAAGATAAAAGTTAGAAGCTGTAATTAAAGAAAAGTTTTATAAGCAAGGCGGCCTTATGTGTGCAAATTTTAAACCTATTAAGAAAAATCATGCCGATCAATTAAATTTATTTGAACCAACTTTTGAATATAAGATGGATATTTTCCCAAGTGATGATTGCCCACTCATTTTATTGAATCAAAATGAGCTTAAGTGGCGAAAAGCTAAATTTGGAATGCTTCCTCCTTATGCCAAAGAAATCGCATTTAAATATGCAACTTATAATGCCAGAACAGAGACAGTACAACAGAAACGCTCTTTTAAACATGCTTGGTTAAATAACCAATTTGCACTTATTCCTGTTGAAGCCATCTATGAACCTAAATACATCAATGGAAAAGCTCATTGGTATGGAATTTTCCGGCAAGATGGGCAACCTTTTACACTTGCAGCGATCTACGAGGAAACACTTATTGATGAACAGAAAGTTAGGTCAATGTCGCTATTAACAATTAATGCTGATCACCACCCTTTTATGAAACAATTTCATAAACCTAATGATGAAAAACGATCCATCATTGTGATACCTGATGATCTGAGGAATGATTGGCTTAATTGCTCTCACACTGAAGCAAAAGATTTTTTCCTAGATATGCCTTCGAATGAGTTTACTTCGATGCCAAAAGCCGAAATGAAAAATTATGATTAACTCGGTTTAGCAAGCTTAGGTTAGTCAACCTTAAAAACTTATGTTATTCTTCGGGCACTTTTAAATGCCTCAAATTTTCTATACCTATGACGCTTACGCCACCTTAAGTTTATTTACGCTTATCTCCTGTAAATAACTCATCACTGTTTAGTGATGTGGTGTAGTCGCTTGTGTTGGTATATCACATCACTAGCCTTTTCAAAATTTAGAACTTAGGCTATTTCTCATGTTAACGAATGTCCGAGAACAATGGTTCTCTAATGTCCGCGCAGATATTCTTTCCGGTCTTGTTGTGGGTCTTGCTTTAATTCCAGAAGCAATTGCATTTTCAATTATTGCAGGTGTAGATCCAAAAGTTGGCCTATACGCCTCTTTTTGTATTGCCGTCATTATTTCTTTTGTCGGCGGTCGCCCGGCTATGATTTCGGCTGCTACGGGTGCCATGGCTTTAGTTATGACAACGCTCGTAAAGGAACATGGACTTCAATATTTATTTGCTGCAACGGTATTAACCGGTGTCATACAAATTTTGGCTGGATATTTTAAACTTGCCAAACTCATGCGTTTTGTTTCCAAGTCAGTTGTTATTGGATTCGTTAATGCCCTAGCCATACTCATCTTTATGGCTCAATTACCAGAATTAATAAGCGTGACATGGCATGTCTACTTACTAGTAGCTATTGGTTTAGGAATTATTTATCTATTCCCCTATATTCCCAAAATTGGAAAATTCTTTCCATCTCCCCTTATCTGTATTGTGGCAGTCACACTACTCGCTATTTTCTTAGGCTTTGATGTTCGAACGGTTGGTGATATGGGTTCACTACCCGACACTTTACCGATATTTCTAATTCCCGATATTCCTTTTAATTTAGAAACACTTCTGATTATTCTTCCATATTCTTTAGCTCTTGCTGCCGTTGGTCTACTTGAATCAATGATGACGGCAACAATTGTTGATGAAATGACAGATACATCTAGTGATAAGTTTCAAGAGTGTAAAGGTCAAGGCATTGCCAATATTGCCTCAGGTTTTATGGGGGGTATGGCGGGTTGTGCCATGATTGGTCAATCAATGATTAATGTAAAATCGGGTGGCCGCACACGTTTATCCACTTTTTGTGCAGGTATATTCTTACTTATTCTCGTTGTATTTTTAAGTGATTGGTTAAAGGTTATTCCCATGGCCGCTCTGGTTGCTGTCATGATTATGGTATCGATTAGTACTTTTGAGTGGAGCTCACTGACTCAATTTAAGAATAATCCTAAAAGTAGTAATGTCGTTATGATCGCAACAGTTATTGTGGTAGTTGCTACCCATAACTTAGCGTTAGGTGTATTAACTGGCGTATTACTTTCGGCTCTTTTCTTAGCAAATAAACTTGAAAATGATATTCGTATAGAAACTTCATTCGAAGATCGAGCTCGTCTATATGAATTAAGGGGTCAAATATTTTTCAGCTCATCTGAAAGATTTATGCAAAGTTTTAACTTTAAAGAAGAAGTTAAAGAAGTCATTATTGATCTCACGCATTCTCATATTTGGGATGTGACTTCAGTTGCCATGCTAGATTCAGTAGTGAATAAATTTCAAAAGAATGGTATTAGGGTAACAGTTCGCGGTTTAAATGAAGCCAGCTCAATCATGATTGATAAATATGGTACTCATGCAAAAATTTAAGAAAGGTCCTTCGGGACCTTTTCTAATTTTACGCCATGCTTCTTATTAAGGAGATTTATATAGCAGCCGGTTTGGACTTCCTGAAGGACTTTTTACCACATTAGTACTTGCTTGATTTAAAAGATTGGTCGAAATGGTCTGAGGTGTTGCGGTAGGTGTACTTTGCAACATTTCAGCAACTACGCCAGCCACATGTGGCGTAGCCATTGAGGTTCCGTTTAAAACTTTAGTTGCTGTATTACTCCCAATCCAAGAAGAGTTAATCTGGCTTCCAGGTGCGAAAATATCAACACAGCTTCCATAATTAGAATAACTGGCTCGAGTATCTGTATTATCTGTAGCAGCAACAGTTATCGCCTTACTTACTCTGGCAGGAGAAGAACTACACGCATCTGTATTAGAATTTCCTGCTGCCACAACCATTACATAACCATTATTAAATAAGTTTTCTACCGCACTATCTAAAGATGTACTCGCTCCACCACCTAAAGACATATTCACGACAGCAGGCTTTTTACCATTTTTCAATATCCAATCTAAACCCGCAATTACGTTACTCGAAGCACCAGATCCATCACATCCTAAAATTCGTATCGGTACCAAACTTACATTCTTAGCAACACCATAAGTACTGCCTCCCACTGTTCCTGCAACATGAGTACCATGACCATTACAATCCGTTGTGCCATTTCCATCAGATATCGCGGTATAACCACTTAATACTCGTCCAGAGAACTGTTGATGTGTAGACAATATTCCTGTGTCAACAATATAAGCTGTTGTACCTGAACCAGTCTGTAAGTATGAATAGGCTGAATTTAAAGGTAAGGTTTTCTGATCAATACGATCTAGTCCCCAATCTGGATTGCTTTGGGTAGTCGCATCAATTTTCATGATTGTGTCATTTTCTACTGAAAGGACATTTGGATTTTTTTTCATGGCTTCAACAAAAGCAGTACCAGCAGCCTCAGGTAGGTAAACAGCAAACCCCTTAAGTACAGTGTCATAAGTCTGCAATACTTTCCCACCATGTTGTTTAGCAATATTTTGTGCAAAATCGTTAGAAGGACCAGCATCTTTATTGAGAATAACAATGTATTGGTTTTTAATGATTCCTTTTGCTTGAGAAGAACTTAATACAGAATTTGTTGTAGCTGGTGCAGCATAAATTAAATGACTCACAGCTATTGTTAAAAGAAAACTCGAAACTTGGCAAAACTTCATAAAAAATCTCCATATCTTTTACTTCAGATATCGTTGTTATGATCAGTACAGTTTTTATATTGAGGGGGTAAATTTTTTAGAAAGGAATTTTTATTATATTCTCCATGTATTATGACCAAGTCATATTTTCATAAAACTTAGGTACATGCAATGCTCTTATCTTTTTTCAATTAAAAGTGAGAACCAATTCAAATAAATTAATAAAGCAAAAATTTTAGATTAGTTGGTTATTTTACTCTTTTATCATTTATATTAGGTAGGATGTATAATGTAAAAATATATAATCATTAAAAATAATATAAATGTAGAAATAATGAGATATGTGCCAGTCGTATTAAAACTCTTTAAAAATTTCCAGATATCCATAAATAAAATATAAAACAGTAAGTTATAGAAATTCTTGCAAATTTCAATATAGCCTTCAACTAAAAGAGATTTACATTTTTTTAAACTATAGATGTTCAATGCCAAAAATGTAAAGTTATATTGCATAAATAATGCTTACTTAAAGTAGCATACAGTCTTTAAAACATTGCATTTAAAATAAATACAAAAATTATTATAATCTATAATTATTTAATTCTAGTTCTGGTAACTCAACCCTACATCCAGCTAAAGGATGTCTACAATTAAGGCTATATTCAATAAAACCATCTTTAATAAAGTAATTACAACAGTCATTTATAGTTATGATTGAATCAAATGTAGGTTTTTCCAAGTTATTATTAAAATCCCATTGGCTTCCATTGGAGAAAGGATAATGTACAGGAATATAATGAAGGTATCCGCAACCAGGACACATATGTTTATACATACCTCCTTCAAAATATTGTATTTTCATAAAGGCTCCTTTATAAATAGAAAAACCAACTCATAAAAGCCGACCAAATCATTTAATTTAAAATTATATATATTATTTAATTACCTACTATAGCTTATTTTTTATATTTAATTTATCAAAACTATATGACAAATTCATGAAGATTTAACAAATTATATTTTTATTTTACTTAACTTATTAAATGACAATTCAATTTAAATAATAGAAACCCAATACAAAGTTATCTATTATTTAATTCAGTTTTATCTTATTAATTTATATTAATTATTAAATAGATATTAATTCATATCTAAGTACAAAACTTTGTCTACCTTATTGTTTTTAAAAATCAATAAAAAAGTCCGTATCTTGGGAAGCTACGGACTTGAAACTCAACTAAACAACAGCTAAACATTTTGCCGCTTAGTGAGAAAGCACTATCTTTTTAATCTAATTAAATTCTTTATTCAGGTCAATAAGAACACACCCTTTCTATAAAAAATACAGCAAGTTGTGAACTAACTCACATTTAGATCCTGATCGCTTAAGTTTATCATTTTATAAAATGATATCTTATATATTATTTTCCGATACCTAGCTTAATATATATCTAAAATAATGCTCTAAAATCGTATAATGATTGATATGAGGTATAAGCTTAAAAGATACTAGCTCCTGATCTCCTCCTTTTTTAATTTCAAAATAATTTTGGCTTTGCCATTTCAACTCAACAAGTTCCAGTTCACCACATAAAATTGAACATGGAATAGTAATTCGATCACTGTAATGAATAGGACTATATTTTAAAATATCTTCACTTGAAAGATTGAGAGCATGATTTAAATGGGTGCTTTGAATAGGTTCAAAATCATAAATTCCACTTAACAACACCATCTCAGAGATAATGGGATGGCCTAATGACAAAGCAGCTAGATGTGCCCCTGCCGAATGCCCAACCAAAATCACCTCGTCGGTTCGCCAGTTTTACTCTCGAATAAAATCGAGAGCTTGATTAACTTGAGAAGTAATATCTGAGATTTTACTTTGTGGTGCCAGATCATATTCTAAAAGCACACACTGTACGCCCTTGGCTAGAACATACGGTACGATAAATGCAAAATCTGACTTATCACACCATTGCCAATAGCCCCCATGAATAAAAATAACAGTCTTTTTCGCTTGCTCTAAAGGAAAGAAATCTAAAGTTGATCTTGGGTTCGGACCATACTGAATATCTGAGATATGGGTGAACTTTTGATAGCTAAGTAAACTTGTCTGTTGAAATCCTGCCAATATTTCATGTTCATTTACTACAGTTCTAGCATTGTCATATAGTCTCATAGGTGTCTCACTTTAATGATTCTTCATGAGCATTTAAAGCAAGCTTGGCTGATGATCGTTTTAAATAATAGAAAAACGTAAGCACAACAACTAATGGAATCCCAAATTGTAAAGTTGACTTGAACTCATTGGTAAACCATGTCGTGACGGTGATACTTAAAATTGCAATTAATCCCAACAGTGAAATTAACTGGCTCGCTGGAACCTTAAATTTTAATTTCTGCCCTTTCCGCGCCATATTTCTTCTAAAAAACATATGGGTAACAAAAATACTGCCCCAAGTGAACAACGCACCAAACATAGATAAAGCAATCATGATCGGGAAAGCAGAGCTCGGATTAATGGTATAAACAATACTCGCGATACCAATACCAACAGCTGACAATAACAATGCGTTAATTGGTACGCCATTGTGACTAATACGGCCGAATAGTTTTGGTGCATCACCTGCTCGTGACAAGCTAAATAGCATACGTGTCGAGATATACAGCATACTGTTCATGGCTGATAAGGCCGCAACAATTACAATAAAGTTTAAAATACTATCTGCATATGGAATACCTACAATTTTCATCACCATCACAAAAGGACTAGTCGCGTCTGCTCCAATTAAAGTTGTCCAAGGAACAAGTGCCACTATGAGAAATAAAGACAGTAAATAAAATAGGATTAAGCGAATTGCAGTACTTTTAAAAGCTTTTTTAACCGCTCTTTCCGGATCTTTAGCCTCACCCGCTGCTACAGCGATCATTTCAATACTTAAATAGCTAAATATTGAAATGATTACCCCAATCCAGACTCCACTCAAACCATGAGGGAAAAAGCCCCCATGCTCGGTTAAATTAGAAACGACCTGAACTGCTCCTCCATGACTTTGAGTCAAAATACCAATTGCTAAAAGAATAAATACAATAATTGCAAAGACTTTTATGGTCGAAAACCAATATTCAACTAATCCAAAAGCTTTAACGCTATATGCATTAACCACAAGTAACGTCAGCGAAAAAAACGCAATCCAGACCCAAGAACCTACCTCTGGAAACCACAATTTCATATAGTCAGCAACTGCTGTAATTTCTGTACCAACCGCTAAGACAATACATGCCCAATAACAATAACGGACTAAAAATCCCGCAAGTGGACTTACATAATGCTCAGCATATGCTCCAAATGAGCCTGATGTAGGGTGCTGAACCGTCATCTCAGCCAAACAAGCCATAATAGCAAATGCGATTAAGCCGCCAATGGCATAACTCACAATGACAGCGGGACCAGCAAAGCTGATTGCAAACTTGCTTCCCATGAACAGCCCTGTACCAATCGCTCCACCAATTGCAATCATTCCCATCTGTTTTGCAGATAATTTCTTATGTAAACCCGCTTCTCGATTTTGTATCTCATCAAAACTGCTCATAGGCCCTCCTAGCCATTCTTCTGCTATTAACCTTTAATGATCAGGTCACTTCGCTGCGCACTAGATAACGCTCATTTTTCCATTCACTATTCAGCATAATTTGCTTAAGTTGTTGTACAGCATTCCAGATATCTTCAAATCCCAAATATAAAGGTGTAATTCCGAAACGTAATACTTCTGGCTCTCGGTAATCCCCAATCACACCACGAGCAATAAGTGCCTGAATAATTTCATAACCAAACTCATGTCTATAACTGACATGGCTGCCGCGATATTTATGGTTTAAAGGAGTAATGAGTTCAAAGCCAAACTGAGCACATTCTTGTTGAACAAGTTGAATAAACAAATCAGTTAATTTGAGTGATTTCTCGCGTATTTGTTGCATATCAACTTGTAAGAAAATATCGATACCACATTCAATTAGACTCATCGAAATGATGGGTTGAGTTCCACACAAATATCGACGAATGCTATTGGCTGGTTCATAGTGCTGAGCCATATCAAATGGTTTTTTGTGCCCCCACCAGCCTGAGAGAGGTTGCCAGAACTGATCAGGATGCTTTCGATTTACCCATAACAACGCAGGTGAACCTGGACCACCGTTTAAGTATTTGTAAGTACAACCAATCGCAAAATCACTGTTGCTTTGATTAAGATCCATAGGCACCGCACCAACGGAGTGACATAAATCCCAAATAATCAAAGCATCTTTAGCGTGAATTTGTTGATTAATAGACTCCATATCATAGAAATATCCGGTCCGATAATTCACATGAGAAAGAACAACTACAGCCACATCTTTTGCCAAAACACGAGATAGATCATCTGCGCCATCAATCAACTCAACTTGATAACCTTGATTAATCAAGTCTATAAAGCCTTCAATAATATAAATATCGGTTGGGAAGGCATCTTTTTCTGCAACAATAATTTTACGCTCTGGAAATTTTTCGGCTTGAATTTTTACCGCTGCCGATAAAACTTTAAATAAATTTAAGGTCGTTGAATCTGAAATAACCACTTCCCCTTTTTCGGCACCGATAAGCTGCGCGACTTTATCTCCGAGTCTAGTCGGTAGTCCCCACCAATCTGCTTTATTCCAACTATTAATGAGGTCTTCGCCCCACTCTTTGGCAATAATATGCTGAGCAACCTCTAATGATTTCTTTGGTCTTGCTCCCAAAGAATTCCCATCTAAATAAATGACGTTTTTTGGCAGTGCAAATTCATCTTTAAACTTTTTAAGTTCATCTTCCTGATCCCAATAGAGGCATTGCTCGTGAGTAATCATTTGTTATTTCACCTATTTTCAACATTTCCTTTGTTTTTGAATTTTATCACGCCAATTTTTACGATTTATTCGATAATATTTGATTAAAATTTGCTATTTTCGTATAAAATTCGAATTAAAATTAAAAATGATGGATGAAATTCGAAAATGAATGTAGATGCGATTGATCTTAAAATTTTAAAATATTTGCAAGATAACGCTCGGTTAAGTAACCAAGAACTGGCCGATCTGGTTAACCTTTCGGCTTCGGCATGTCATCGACGAGTTAAAATTTTAGAAAGCAATGGTGTAATTGAAAAATATCAAGCCAAAGTTAACTATGAAAAATTAGGAATAAAAATTGAGGCAATTGTCGAAATAAAACTTGCACAGCTAACTGAAAATGATCACAACTTCTTTTTAAGTCAGATCAAAAATTTTGATGAAGTCATTAATGCATATATTATTACGGGTGAGTCTAATTATGTTTTACACGTTGCGACCAAAGATTTAAGTTCTTTTTCTCATTTTGTTATTAACACCTTAAATAAAATTAAAGGTGTAGTCAGTATCAATTCTAAGATAATTTTACAGAAGATTGTGCAAAAACCACTTTGATTTTCCTGATTTTTTTATTAAAAAACCCTCTCATGATCGAAAATCAGCGTTTAATTCTAAGATAGTGAAAGGAGATTCTGAACCTTTTATAAAATGGGCTTAGATAAAGTTGTTATGCAATTTTCCCCAATCTTTTAATGCCCCTTCTCAAGCTGTAATGGAGCGGAGAGGAAGGCAAATATTAAAAACTTTGCTCATTCCAAGGCTCCTCTCCATCACTAATTAAAAGTATAAGTCTTATGTGAAATTACGAGCTCTTCATTTAATTTTTGATTTTTAAATTCAAAATTTTAAGTTATTAAGAAATATTTCTTACTCATCAAAATCATAGCCAACACAGGTAGAGCATTCCCAATATTCATGGATTTTAGTCGCGATATCTTCTTTCTCCATTGTTGTGAGTACATAAAAGAGTTTAGCCTCTTTATTTTTTCTTAATATTAATAAGTTGTAATAATCATACTCAGGACCATTAAGTCCTAATGTTGGCTGTGATTCACAGTGTCTCTCTGCTTTGTAGTGCCATTCAAGCTTATAAGTATCAAGGCCATCAGCGGCATTAATTACAATACCGTCATTGGCTCCGCCAATAAATCCAATTTTCATTGCTTTCTCTAAATTCTTATTAGGGGTAATTTTAAATATAACTTTAAACAAGTATGCTTCAATTTATAAAATGTATGTCAATACGTATCCTATGTAAGTAAAATTAACCATAAATATAAATGACACATAAAACTTCTAAATTCTGAAACTTTGTACAATTAGTTTTATTCCACACACGAAAATTTTCTACTAAAAGTATTTATTATTTTTTTGTTTTGCAAAATTACAGGCTATAATTTTCAAATCATTTATCCTCCCTACCCATCACATTAATTTAATCTAAACAACTTTTGAAAAAATTAATGAGTGGAGTTTTAAATTAATTTTTTATATCCCAAGCTTCTTTAATTTATGATTTTAAAAAGGATATATGGTAGATGTGTCTTAAAAATTTTGCTTTGAATGGTTTTGGAGATATTTAAAATATGTCTAAAATCGTAATGTTTGACATGGATGGAACTTTATTAGATCTCGCTTTTGATGATTTCATTTGGAATGAATGTCTTCCTAAGCGACATGCAGAGATACATCAACTTTCACTTGGTGAGAGCCAAAAAACACTCTATCAGTTCTATCAATCACATAAACATACCCTTGTTTGGTATTCATCAGCTTATTGGACTAAAACCGTAGGCGTTGATGTACTCAAATTACAGCAAGAGTTTCAGAGCAAAATTCAAACTCGTTCTGGTTGTATGGAGCTTCTACAGCAACTGAAAGCTCAAGGATATAGTTGTTGGTTAGTTACAAATGCTGACCGTGCAAGCTTACGGTTAAAGCTCGATAATATTGCAATTGAACACTTCTTTGACGTAATCGTATCGAGTGAACAAATTGGTTATGCAAAAGAAGACATTTATTTTTGGCAAGAGCTCCAAAAATTGCACTCTTTTGATCCAGATTCAACAATTTTTATTGATGATACAGCTCCTGTACTAAAAACAGCTGAAAAATTTGGTATCAAGCACTTGTTTACTATCTTACAGCCCTCAAGTCTAAAGGATGTAAGAAAGCATGAGGATTTAGAGTATAAAGCGCTAGATCGACTTACAGAATTGCTGTCTATATTGAATCAAATTGATAGAAAGGATAATGATGTCAAAATTGCTTGAAAACGATGCTGTAGAGACCATGCGTGTCGACAAATGGTTATGGGCTGCTCGTTTTTTTAAAACTCGTTCAATTGCTAAAGCAGCGATCGAAGGAGGTAAAGTACATCACAATAATGAGCGTGTAAAAGTTTCAAAAGAAATTCGTGTCGGAATGGAACTTATTATT
Source organism: Acinetobacter pittii ANC 4050 (assembly GCF_000399685.1). Taxonomy (GTDB): domain Bacteria; phylum Pseudomonadota; class Gammaproteobacteria; order Pseudomonadales; family Moraxellaceae; genus Acinetobacter; species Acinetobacter pittii_E. Next base: position 711,908 of record NZ_KB976987.1, on the reverse strand, counting down.
CAACAAGGTTTTGATAAAAAAACCGTTGTCGTAAAAGCGCTTTCGAATACACGTGGTCCAGCGCCAGTTGCCCAGCAACTTTATGAAGAAACAGAAGTAAGTATTGCTAGACGGGAGTTGATTGCATCCCAACGAAAATTGCATAATCTTGCTCGACCTGAAAATAGACCGAGTAAAAAGGATCGTCGTCAGATTAATCGCTTTAAACAGGAGAATGATCAACACTGGTCATATAGTGATGAATAAAAACGTCGAGTTGTGTCGCACACACACAGACAACACATAGAAGCTATAGAAAAAATCTGTCACTATTAGCCCTGTGAAACAAGTTGAGATTCAATGCATCCACTTGGGTTAAACGTGATGAACTTAGAGTATTGAGGTTTTTGAGATGGATGAGAATAAAAGCAAAGCATTACAAGCCGCGCTAAGTCAAATTGAAAAACAATTTGGCAAAAATACGGTGATGCGTCTCGGTGACAACACTGTTCAAGCTGTTGAAGCTGTATCTACAGGTTCTTTGACTTTAGATATTGCATTGGGGATTGGCGGTTTACCAAAAGGTCGTATCGTTGAGATTTATGGTCCAGAATCTTCTGGTAAAACCACAATGACTCTACAAGCGATTGCGCAATGTCAAAAAGCTGGTGGTACTTGTGCATTTATTGATGCAGAGCACGCATTAGATCCACAATATGCACGTAAACTCGGTGTGGACATTGATAATCTACTTGTATCACAGCCTGACAACGGTGAACAAGCTCTTGAAATTGCAGATATGCTAGTTCGCTCTGGTGCAATTGATTTAATTGTTGTCGACTCAGTTGCTGCACTTACTCCTAAAGCAGAAATTGAAGGCGAAATGGGTGACTCTCACATGGGTTTACAAGCTCGTTTAATGAGTCAGGCACTACGTAAAATTACGGGTAATGCTAAACGCTCAAACTGTATGGTTATTTTCATTAACCAGATCCGTATGAAAATTGGTGTAATGTTTGGTAGCCCTGAGACTACGACTGGTGGTAACGCATTGAAGTTCTATGCTTCTGTACGTTTAGATATCCGCCGTATTGGTCAAGTTAAAGAGGGTGATGAAATCATCGGCTCTGAAACTCGAGTTAAAGTTGTTAAAAACAAAATGGCTCCTCCTTTCAAAGAAGCTATTTTCCAAATCTTATACGGTAAAGGTACAAACCAGCTTGGCGAACTTGTAGATTTAGCTGTACAACAAGATATCGTGCAAAAAGCAGGTGCTTGGTATTCGTATCAAGGCAACAAAATTGGTCAAGGTAAAAACAACGTTATCCGCCACTTTGAAGAAAACCCTCAAATGGCCGGAGAGATTGAAAAAGTTATCCGTGAACAACTATTAACTACGGGTACTAATGGCGCTGTACAGGTCGAAGAGGAAGAAGAAGATCTTCTATTAGAGTCTTAATCATTATCGCTCATTAGTCTTAAAAACGCCCTTCGGGGCGTTTTTTATAAGGAAACCTTAATATGTTCAAAAGATCAGAAGAACAGTCTCAACAACGTGCTTTGCTTACAGGTCAGCGTTTGCGCTCCTATGCTTTCGCGCTATTGACTCGTCGAGATTATTCAAAAGCAGAACTTACCGAAAAATTAAATCGTTATGCACAAAACCCAGAAGAGGTTAAGCAACTTGTTGAAGAGTTATCTGAACAAAACTATCAAAGTGACCAACGCGTTGCAGAACTGACATTGGCTAGCCAAATTCGAAAAGGTAAAGGCCCAAAACGTATTAAACAAGCGTTAAAAACAAAACAAATCGAAAATGATTTAATTGCAGATGAAATTCATAACATTGATTGGGTAGAACAGGCTTATCAGCTTAAAGTAAAGAAGTTTGGTGTAGAAGTAGAAAAAGATCCTAAACTTAAAGCAAAACAAATGAGATTTTTACAATATAGAGGATTTGATTTAGATGTAATTATTAAAGCAATCCAACGGAAAGTGGATTAGGAAATGGTGGCAGCCCCACTAGCAAAACTTCGGCACATCATAGATCTGCTACCGTTGCTACCTTCCGGTCCTGGCGGGGTTCACAGAGTACAATTGCGAAGCCACCAGCGGGGCTACCATTGCAAAACAGAGTATAGAGATTTTTAAAAGAGTTGCAAGCCTTCTTCTCATTTTTAAGCAAGTTTATGTTTCAATTGATTAATTCATCAGCAAAAATACATAAATTTCTAGAATTTCTAATCTTATATTCTTTCTTGATACTTATTTTTAATAAAATATGCTTGAAGATTGTAAACTATTCTTGCATTTATACCGTTAGCTGTTTTAATTGCAATGATCAATTAAAACCTTAGATAGCTAGCGTGAATAGTTTATATATTCCCTTCTCAAGTTGGCTTTTACATAAAATTATGGACCTATACTCATGCGATTGATGAAGCATTCTTTATTATTTATTGCCTTAATGAGCACTACTTCTCTCTATGCCAATATTCCAATTGAATCGCGCGGTTTAAGCCAAAGTGGCGGCAGCTCAACCACTACTGCATCTAGTAATTCTTCAGCTCCTAGTAATTTAAATTGGGAATTGATGCAAAAAAATCAACAATTAGAAAGTGATATACGCACTCTACGTGGACAATTAGAAGAACAATCCAACGATATTGAACAATTGAAAAAAGATTTAGCTAATCGCTACACTGATTTAGATCAACGTCTAGAGTTACTTAATCAAAAAGTAGATCCGGAAAGTGCAACGCCAGACAATACCGCAAATAGTGATGCTACAACTGCGGGAAACACAGAAACCCCACCTACTGACAATAAAGCAGTAAATAGTACAGCTTCTACAAATCAAGTTACCCCTTCCTCACCAACTCAAGTAACGCAACCTGCTCCATCGCCTGTACAAAATCAATCAAACCCTGTAGAACTTGAAAAAGCAGCTTATACAGTCGCTTTAGATGCCTATAAACAAGGTGGAGCAAAAAAAGCAATTGCTCCAATGCAAAACTTTATCAAAAATCATCCTAATAGCGTCTATACAGGGAATGCCTACTTTTGGTTAGCCGAGTTTAATTTAGCTACTGATCCTGTAAATTATAATGAAGCTAAAAAGAACTATAATGTAGTCGCTACGCAATACCCAAATTCTAGTAAAGCTCCTCGTGCCCTTTACCAACTCTACAGTATTGCCAAAGATGTCGATAAAAACACTGCTTCAGCAAATCAATATAAAGCTAAAATCTTAAGCCAGTATCCAAAATCTGAAGAAGCCAAATTTTTTAATAAATAAAAGTTTTTAAGAAAAAAAGACACCGCTTATTGCGGTGTCTTTTTTATAATATCTTTGCTTAACGCACAATACCACGTTCTGACTGTTCAACAGAGTCAATTAACAATTGAGCTTCTGGAACATTCGGAAGGATATCATTTTTAATCTGCTCAACCGCTTGAACAGATGTCAGGCCAGATTTAAAAATCAATTTATAAGCCTCTCTAAGACCTTGAATTGTATTTTTAGACCAACCCTTTCGGCGCATACCCTCAATATTGATACCAAATGCATGTGCTGGATTACCAGACGCCATAACATAAGCCGGCACATCTTTTAAGATTAAAGATGCTCCACCAACCATACTGTAAGAATCAATTTTACAGAATTGATGAATCCCAGAATTACCACCAATAATGACATGATCACCGATATGTACGTGTCCAGCAACACCGACATTATTTGCGAAAATATTATGATCACCAACAACACAATCATGTGCAATATGCGTATTAACCATCAATAAGTTATGACTACCTATTTTAGTTAAAGCATTATCTTGTACAGTTCCTCTATGTAAACTGCAATGCTCACGAATTAAATTATGATCTCCAATCTCCAACCAAGTTTCTTCCCCTTGGTATTTCAAGTCTTGGCAAACTTCACCAACACTTGCGAATTGAAAAATCTCATTATTTTGACCAATTTTGGTAAAACCACCCACTACAACATGTGAATGTAATTTAGTGCCAGCACCAATTGTCACATTTGGACCAATAATACAATAAGGTCCTATTTGGACATCTGGGGCAATCACTGCAGATGGATCAATAATGGCCGTAGAATGAATTAAATCGTGATTGCTCATGCCTGCTCTGTTTTTTGGTGTGAAATCATAATTTCAGCGGTTGTTGCTACAATACCGTCAACGGTAGCCGTACAGTTATATTTGTAGATACCGCGTTTTTGCATTACTAATTCAGATTTTAATACAAGTTGGTCGCCCGCAACTACTTGTTTTTTAAATCTAACCTTTTCTGCACCAGCAAAGAGGAATAAAGAACCTGGTTTTGGCGTCTCATTGTTCATAATGAAACCTAGAACGCCTGAAACTTGAGCTAATGCTTCTACAATTAATACACCCGGCATAATTGGATATTCAGGGAAATGTCCTTGTAAGAACTCTTCATTGATAGAAACATTTTTATAACCAACAATACTGTTGTCAGTTACTTCAGTCACACGATCAACCAATAAGAATGGGTAACGATGCGGCAAATATTGACGAATCGTTTGAATCTGCATTGGTAATTCAGGGATGGCAAATTTAGGTGTAGTTGACTCGGTCATAATATTCTATTTACGCAAATTAAAAGTTGATTCAAGAGACTCTATTTGAGCTTGTATATGATCAAGTCGTTTAGTGATTTGGGTCAATGGCACATCTGCTAATTGTCGCAAGCGTACAATCGTCTTTTTCCAATGACTATTTTCAAATAATCCAATTCCTGAAGAATAGGTACCAGCTTCAGAAATATTTTTTGTGACCATTGACATTCCTGTTAAAGTCACATTATCAGTGATTGAAAGGTGACCAGACACACCACAGGCGCCTGCGAGAATACAGTTTTTGCCAATTTTAGTACTTCCTGCAATTCCGCATTTAGCAGCAATAGCAGTATTTGAGCCAATATGAACGTTATGTGCAATTTGCACAAGGTTATCAATAATTACCCCATCTTCCAAAATTGTATTATCTAAAGCACCCCGATCAATACTACAATTTGAACCAATGCGGACATCATTACCAATGATAACTGAACCTAATTGTGCAATACGATGCCATTTACCTTGATATGGCGCAAAGCCAAATCCTTCACTACCAATTACGGTACTTGCATGGACTCGAACACGATCAAGTAATTTAGCCCCACCGGTAATAGTGACATGAGAATCAATAAAACAATCCTTTCCAATTTCAACATTATCATCCAGACGAGTATGAGACTGAATAATCGTGTTATCTCCTACTACACAATTTTCACCAATTACAACGTAATGGCCAATATATGCATTTTCAGAAATAATTGCAGAAGGATGAATTTGAGCAGTACTTTCAATACCTACTGATGTGATCTTTTTATCAAAAGCATGGGTAAGGATGGCAAAAGCTAAATAAGGATTATCAACAATAATAAAATTTTGTTTATCAGTAAGCTGTTCTTTAATTGAGTTTGTAACAATGTACGCACCCGCACGGCTAGCTTTTGCTTGATCGATATACTTTTCGCCATTCACGAAAGTAATATGAGAAGGTTCAGCATTCTCTAAACTTGCTAAGTTTATAAATTGAAGACTACCCGCACCAACTAACTCACCATTAACTAGGTGAGCTAGTTCATCTAAACGATAATGTTGCACTTTCATTAATTTATTTCATTGAATTAACCTTTTGTATCATTTTATCAGTTAAATCATATTTAGCGTCATAGGCAACGGTTGAATTTTTATTCAAAATGAAGTCAAGATTATTTTCTTTTCGTAATTGTTCAGCAGCTTGCTTCACACGGCTCTCAAAAGTTGAGTTCATTCCTTGCAAACTAGTTTGAACTTTAGACTGCAACCCTTGTTGAGTTGAATTAAATTCATTTAATTTTGACTGATATTGAGTTTGAAGCTTTTTAATATCATCTTCTTTCATTTTTTGGCCTTGTGTTTGGGCTTGACGCTGAAGACCTTCTAACTCTTTACCCAACTGCTCAAGGCGAGTAGTCGTTGGTTTAACAGATTGATTTAAACTTGCATTTTGTTGTTTTAAATAAGTACTGCTTTCAACAACTTTAGCAAGATCAATCACGCCATAACCAGCAGCATTCGTCATAGCAGAAACAGTAAGGCCTAACCCTAACATTAATATATTTAATTTTTTCATCTTAATTTGTGTCCTTATTTGATTGTTTAGTCAAGTCGTACTTAGAAAGTACGACCGATTTCAAACTGAATCTCTTTAGTTTCGTCACCAGGCTTATCATTTAACGGGAATGCATAGCTAAGAGATAATGGCCCAATCATGGTAATCCATGTGAAGCCTACACCTACGCTATAACGCATATTGCCTAAATCAAAACCGTAATTATCTTCACAGTATTTTTTAGCATTCGGAATTTCTTGGCCATTCATACGCATAGAATAGGAACCAACGTCACACTTAGTATCGAATACCTGACCACCTTCAGCAAAAAGAACTGGACGCACTTGACGAGTCCAATCTCCTTTGAAAGGTAACGGTAAAGCAAGCTCTGTACCAAATTGAACTAAAGCATTACCACCGACTTCTTCTGGAGAAGAATCATTTTTACCTTCTTCTTGTAAATTTACACTGGCATACTTAGGCCCCAAGGTACTGTTATCATAACCACGAACAGAACCGTAACCACCCGCATAGAAGTTTTTATAGAACGGCAAATCATTACCATAGCCAAGCTTACCATAACCACGTAATACAAAGCCTGAATTACTAATTGGCCAGAATGCCTGAGCATCATACGTTACTTTTTGGTATTCAACATCACTACCAGGCAAACCAATTTCAAGGCCAACTCGATGTGACATCCCAGAAGTTGGGAAAATTGGTCTATTTAAGGTGTTATATGACCAACCTAAATTCAAGTTATAAGTAAAGAACTCACCCTCAAAAGCATTGTCATAACTGGTAAGTCCTAACTCATTATTCTTCGAATCTACACATTTAGTAGCAAGATCATAACCTTCTGGCTTAGTAGTTGGAGGTGCGACTCCATTTGCCTTATCAATATCAGCTTGAGACTTATAATTTCCTGAACAGAACTCCCCCTTACCAGTTGACTTTCCACCATTTTTTAATAAGTAATCACGCACATAAGTTGATACAAACGCACCCGTAGTTACTTTGGTGTTATCAATACCAACCGAAGCACTTAAACTTTGATTTTCATCAATTGGATAACCAAAACTTAAACTACCACCGAAACTATCGGTAACATAGTTATTAACGTTATAGTCATCATTTAACTTTGTTTTACGGTAATAAACATTATAGCCGCGGCTTACCCCATCAATCGTAAAGTAAGGATCAGTTACACTTAAGTTATAGTAATCTTGAGTTTCAGAACGAGATAAATCGATCGAAACGCGGTTACCTGTTCCCATAAAGTTAGTTTGACTTAAACCGGCTTGGAACGTGATACCACCACTTTGTGAGTAACCTACAGCTAAGGTTGTAGTTCCCGAGTGTTGTTCTTCAACATTTACGTTTAAGTCCACCTGATCCGGTGAATTCGGGATACGAGCTGGTTTAATATCAACTGTTTTGAAGAATCCTGTACGCTCTAAACGTACTTTAGATAAATCAATTTTTTCATTACTCGCTAAAGCGCCTTCCATTTGACGCATTTCACGACGCAATACTTCATCGGCAGTTTTACTGTTACCTGTAAAATTAATACGACGTACAGTAACTTGCTGACCTGGGTTTACATAGTAATTTAAGTCAACAACACCCGTTTCATTATTAATTTGCGGAACAACGTTCACATCAGCAAAGTAATAACCAGCATTACCATATTTACGCAATAACAATTGCTTAACAGCATTTACTTTTTCTTGTGAATAAGTATCGCCATCTTTATAAATTTTTAAAGCTTGCAGTTCTTCAGGTTTATAAAGTGCGTCACCTAAAAACTTGGTTTGACCAAATTTGAACTGACTACCTTCCTCTACAGCAACTTCAATAAAGATATTCTTTTTATCTTCACTAATATTAAGCTGTGAGTTATTGATATGAAAATTGATATAACCTTTATTCAGATACATCGCACGCAAAGCTTCAAGGCTTGCTGCCATTTTCTCTCTAGCATAACGGTCATTACGGGTTACAACAGAAGCCCAACCACTTTCTTTAACTGCGAAAGCTTGTTTAATTTCGCTGTCTTTAAAAACAGTATTACCAATGATATTAATATTAAAAACTTTAGCAGCCGTACCTTCATTAAAATTTAATTTAAGTTCAACACGGTTATTTGGACGAGCAATAGTATCAATAGTTACATCAGCATCATAACGGCCTTGCTGTGTATATTGTTGCTCTAATTCAGTTTCAATTGTTTGTAAAGCTGACTTCTTAAAAACTTCGCCTTCAGCAATGCCCATTTTTTTGAGGCCTTGCTCTAAAGCCTCTTTAGGAATAAGTTTGTTACCCTTAAATTCGAGTTTTGAAATAATTGGGCGCTCTACGACATTAAAAACTAAAGTGTCGTTGTCTCTTGAGGCTTTAATATCGTCAAAAAGTCCAGTGGCATACAATGTTCGAATTGCTTCTGCGATCATCGGTTCATTAACGCGATCGCCACTGTTGATTGGCAACATGGTAGAAACATTTGCAGGAGTAAGACGAACCAATCCATCTATACGAATATCTCGAACAACGAAATCATCAGCTGCATATGCTTGTTGTACCGCTGCCATAGCGCTAACAAGTGCCAAAGGCATTAAAAAATGTGTGTGCCGCATGCCAGTTTTTTCCAGTAAGTTATAAATCCATATACGTTTACAAACGCATAAAATCGTTAAATAAAGCTAAAAGCATCATACTACCGAGCAGTACCATACCAATTTTTAGACCAAACATTTGTATTTGTTCAGAAACAGGCTTACCACGAATAGCCTCAATAATGTAATAAACAAGATGACCACCATCTAGCATTGGAATTGGCAATAAATTTAAAATTCCAAGACTTACACTCATTAAAGCCATAAATGAGATGAAAGTCTGCCATCCCATTTCTGCACTTTGTCCCGCTACTTTCGCGATTGTAATTGGTCCAGAAAGATTCTCTAAACCAATTAAACCCTTAACCATTTTTACTATCGAACTCAATATCATGCTAGAGATTTGGCCAGTCTTATCTAACGACATCTCGAAAGCTTGTATTGGAGTATATTGAATTGTTTGCTTATATTCGTCAGGAATTGTAATTTTTCCTGCATCACTTTTTACGCCTAAAACCCCGCTCACTTGCCCCATGTTGTCACGCTTTCCTTGAGGCATGACTTGCAAATGAACGAGTTGACCATTACGCAACACATCAATACTGAGCAATTTTTCTGGTGAGTGTTGTACAACTTCTACCACATCAAACCAGTCTTTCATCGCTTGACCATTAATAGATACAATACGATCACCGACTTTCATTCCTTGTCGAATTGCTGCTCCATCTGCAGTCAACTCAGTTACAACAGCTGGAATAACAGGACGATATGGTAAAAAGCCTAATACATCTAAAGCTGATTCATTCTGATTTTTTAAAAAGTCTTTAATCGGCAAAACAATATTTTTTTCAGTGCCTGCACGATCTACATCAAGATTTAGGCTACCAGTTTCACCTACACGGTCAATCAAAGCAAAGTTAAGTTTTTCCCAAGTTTGCGTTTCCTTTCCGTCAACAGCAATAATCTTGTCACCTACTTGCAGTTGGGCAGTTGCTGCTGGCGAGTTTGGTATAACTTTACCTACTCTTGTATTTAGTTGTTCTTGTGCTGGTAAAAATAGAATCCAGAAAAGTAAAACAGCAAAAATCAAATTAATTAAAGGTCCGGCCGCAACAATTGCTATACGTTTCCATGGTTTTTGACAGTTAAAAGCATAAGGTAAATCTTGCTCTGCAACATTACCTTCTCGCTCATCGAGCATTTTTACGTAACCGCCTAAAGGTAAAGCTGAAAGTTGATATTTAATTCCAGATTTTTTTGATGTCCATTTGAGTAATGTTGGACCAAAACCAATCGAATATACTAAAACCTTAACGCCAAGTTTTCGCGCCACCCAATAATGGCCGAACTCATGAATTGCAATTAATGGACCGAGCAAGAGAGCTGCTGCTGCAATCATAAATAATGCGCTCATTTCAGCCTCCTATACTTGATATATACTGCTGTGCTACATGTCGTGCTACTTCATCTTTATTTAAAATAGACTCGATATTATCAGCAACTGAGTTTTCCAATTTTTGCAAAGTATGCTCTACCACTTGTGGGATATTTGTAAATCCAATCTGTTCCTTTAAAAATGCAGCAACAGCAATCTCATTAGCAGCATTTAAAATAGTGGGTGCCAACCCTCCTGCACGCATTGCCTGACGTGCCAAGTCAAGCGCAGGAAATTTCTGGATATCCGGTGCTTGAAAATTAAGTTGAGAATACTCAAATAAATCTAAAGCAGGAACATTAGTCTGTAAACGCTCTGGCCATGCTAATGCATGAGCAATCGGAGTACACATATCTGGATTACCCATTTGCGCTAATGTTGAACCATCAACATATTGCACCATAGAATGAATAATACTTTGTGGATGAACAACAACTGTAACAAAATGTTCAGATATTGAAAACAAATGACATGCCTCAATTAACTCCAACCCTTTATTCATAAGAGTAGCTGAGTCAACTGAGATTTTCTGCCCCATAGACCAGTTCGGATGCTTACAGGCTTGCTGTGGGGTAACTTTTTCTAATTGTTCTAACGAATGATTTAGAAATGGACCACCTGAAGCGGTCAATAAGATTCTTGATACGCCCTGTTGCGGTTGTCCATTTCTTTCAGCCTCTAAATAATTATGAGGTAATGATTGGAAAATAGCGTTATGTTCTGAATCTACAGGTAATAATAATGCCTGATGATCACGTGCTGCTTGCATCATGATTTCACCGGACATGACCAAAGCTTCTTTATTAGCTAGCAAAACGCGTTTACCAGCTTTTACAGCCGCTAATGTTGGCAATAAACCTGCTGCACCAACAATCGCAGCCATAACCACATCCACATCAGGGTGAGATGCGATACTTACCAACCCTTCCTGATCAGTCAAAATCTCAATATTTCGTAATTCATTTTCTACAAATAAAGCTGCTAATTCATCAACTTTTTGCTTTGGAACAACTACAACTTTTGGTTGGAATTGTTTACATATATCAACCAATTCAGAAATTCGACTATGAGCGGAAACTGCAAATACTGAATACTTATCAGGATGTTGATTTAAAATTTTTAAGGTACTTTGCCCAATGGAACCGGTTACCCCCAATATGCAAACAGATTGTGTCATTTATAAATCTACACCAATAAGTTTTAATATATACATTCCCGTTGCAAAAATCGGGGCTGCAGCAAGTAAAGAATCAATACGATCTAAGACACCACCATGACCGGGTAGCACACGTCCAGAATCTTTAATACCAGCACGTCGTTTAATCATTGACTCAAATAAATCACCCAAAACTGAACCAAATACTGTAATGAGTGACAATATAAGAAATAGAATTTGCTGGATTAAAGTTAAATTTAAATAATTATATTGCACAACCAACATAACCAATATAGTGGTGATAATACCACCATATAACCCTTCTACTGATTTGTTAGGACTTACGGTTGGAGCTAACTTTCTTTTACCAAATTTACGTCCAACAAAATAAGCACCACTATCTGCACCCCACACGAGCAAGAACAGATACATTAACCACCATGGTGAACTTTGCCACACGACAAAAATTGAAGTTACTGCAGCACAGACTAAAATTATGCCAATTACATACAAAGTCGCGTTATACCAACCATCAAATTCAGGAAAAGACTTAACCCAATAAACGCTTACAAGCCAAGTCAAAATTGAGGCAGACCACAACAATAAGGCAATATCATGGAAAAATAAGGCAACACCTGAAACGAATGCAACAAGCAGACCGTAGCACCAAGCTTTAGGCTTTACAGCATTTACAGTTTCACGAGGCATTAATTTATACCATTCATACCCCGCAACCCCTGCTGCTACAATCATGAGAACCAACATTGGATAATGTGATTGCGTAGCAAACATACAGCCTAAAACAACTGCGACAAGTACCAATGCGGTAACAATCCGCTCTAACATTATAAGTTCTCTATTTTCTCTTGCTGAATTTGTTCAGATGTTTTGCCAAAACGACGCTCACGCCCTGAAAAAACATTCAATGCATGATCGAATTCTTGTACTGTAAATTCTGGCCATAAAGTATCAGTAAAATACAGCTCCGCATATGCTGCTTGCCATAACAAAAAGTTAGATATGCGATAATCTCCGCCTGTACGGATCAATAAGTCCACAGCTGGCAGATCATTTAGACTGACATATTTTTCGAACAAATCAACATTTATTTGATCAGCACCAAATTCACCACGAGAAACTGCTTCAGCAACTTGTTTTGCTGCATTTGCAATATCCCACATCCCACCATAGCTCACGGCAATAGTTAAGGTCATAGTGTCATGATGTGCTGTTTGTTGCTCTGCATCTTCCATTAAGGCAACTAAGTGTGAAGGTAATCGAGAACGATCACCGATAAAACGCAAAGCAATATTGAATTTCTTCATGCGAGGTATTTGCTCATGAATAGTTTCTTCAAGAAGCTTCATAAGCAGATCGACTTCAAATTGTGGTCGATTCCAATTTTCGCTTGAAAATGCAAAAACCGTTAAAGCACGAATACCCGTTTTTTTACAATGTTCAACGATAGGATCAAGAACATTTTTACCCTCTCGATGTCCATCGCCTTTTTGCATTTGATTTTTTTTTGCAAAGCGGTTGTTGCCATCCATGATGATGGCAACATGCTTAGGAAGATGATACTCTTCTGAATCGGTCATAAAATTTAGACCTTCATCAATTCTGCTTCTTTCGCTGCAAGACGTTTGTCTACTTCTGCAACATATTTATCTGTAATTTTCTGAATATCCTCACCTGCACGGCGCTCATCATCTTCAGAAATTTCTTTTTCTTTCAATAGCGCTTTAATATCACCTAACACATCACGGCGAATATTACGAATCGCAACTTTTGCATTTTCAGCTTCACTACGTGCAACTTTTTGCATGTCACGACGTGTTTCTTCAGTTAATGCAGGTAAAGGGACACGAATTGAATCTGCCGTAATCGGGTTTAAGCCAAGATCGCTTTCACGGATTGCCTTATCAATAGCAGATACCATAGTACGTTCAAATGGTTGAACAACAAGTGTACGAGAATCTTCAATACCTACGTTTGCTACTTGATTTAATGGCACATCAGAACCGTAGTAAGGAACCATCACACCATTTAAAATTGATGGGTGTGCACGGCCGGTACGAACTTTAGCAAACCCTTGTTCCAAAGAATCAAGAGTTTTTAACATACGCTGTTCGCTGTCTTTTTTCAGATCGTTAATCATATGATCTACCTTACTTATTTATTCAAGAATGTATTTAACAAATTTAATTTAGCGCTAGTATAAAGAGCTTTCAACAACACGTACATTATTTAGTAACGCGTGTACCCTCTTTTTCACCCATTACTACTGACAATAGCGCACCTGATTTATTCATATCAAAAACTTGTAACGGCACATTATGGTCACGACACAAACAAATAGCTGTCAAATCCATAACACCAAGCTTTTCATCTAATACCTGATCAAAAGTTAAATGATCGTATTTAACTGCGTCTTCGTATTTACTTGGATCTTTATTATATACGCCATCTACTTTGGTTGCTTTTAGAATTAAATTCGCCTCAATTTCAATTCCGCGTAAGCATGCTGCTGTATCAGTTGTAAAGAATGGATTTCCTGTACCAGCAACAAAAACACAAACTTCGCCCTGACTCAAATGACGGATCGCATCACGACTTGAATAAGATTCTACAACCGTACCAATTGGTAATGCAGACATAAGACGAGTTCTGATATTACGGCGAACCAATGCATCACGCATAGCCAAACCGTTCATTACAGTTGCAAGCATCCCCATTTGATCGCCAGTAACACGACCAACTAAGCCATCTTTTTGCAACTGACTGCCACGATACAAGTTACCGCCACCAACAACGATACCCACTTGCACGCCCAAACCAACTAAATGAGCAATTGAAAGGGACATTTGATCAAGAACTTGGGCATCAATACCCATATCTTTATTACCTGACAATGCCTCACCAGATAGTTTTAATAAAATGCGTGAATAACGGGGGCTAATTGTTTCCGCCATGAGTTTGCTCCAAAACCTCTTAAACTGAATGCTTTTTGAATCGTTATCGATTAGACCGACTTAATTTTAATTAACTTTGCAAATAAATCGTATTCATCCGCATCGGTGATTTCGACTTCCAACATATCGCCTGGTTGAATAGTGCTCTTATCGATATCTTCTACAAAGACATTACCGTCAATTTCCGGAGCATCCGCATAAGAACGTGCAACAGCAACAGGATATTCATCTTCCAAACTATCGACTAATACAGTCATCGTTTGACCAATACGTTTTTGCAACTTGGCAGCAGAAATTTGTTGCTGCACTTGCATAAAGCGCTCGTAACGCTCTTGCTTAATTTCTTCAGGCACATGATCAGGTAAATCATTTGCCGTAGCGCCTTCTACTGGTGAGTAGGTAAAGCAGCCTACACGATCAAGTTCAGCTTCAACTAACCAATCGAGTAATATTTGAAAATCTTCTTCAGTTTCGCCAGGGAAACCCACCACAAATGTAGAGCGAATCACAAGCTCAGAGCATTTTTCACGCCACAATTTAATTTTTTCTAGTGTATTTTCACTATGTGCCGGACGCTTCATTAATTTAAGAATACGCGGGCTTGCATGTTGGAATGGAATATCAAGATAAGGTAGGATTTTACCTTGTGCCATTAAGTCAATAACTGCATCGACATGTGGATATGGATAAACATAATGTAAGCGCACCCAGATGCCAAGTTGGCCTAGTGCTTCACACATATCAAAGAATTTTGTTTTAACAGGTTGGCCATTCCAGAAATCAAGCTTATATTTGGTATCTACACCATAAGCTGATGTATCTTGAGAAATAACTAAAATTTCTTTAACACCCGCTCTTTTAAGCGCAGCAGCTTCCTCCAGTACACTTCCGACTGGACGAGAAACAAGATCTCCACGCATACTTGGAATAATACAGAAGGTACAACGATGGTTGCAGCCTTCAGATATTTTTAAGTAAGCATAATGTTTAGGTGTTAAACGAATTCCCTGTTCAGGAACCAAATCAACAAACGGGTTATGTTTAGGCGGTGCTGGCACATATTCATGCACAGCTTCCATTACATCTTGATAAGCTGCTGCACCAGTAACCTTTAAAACATTTGGATGCATTTGACGAATTTTATCTTCGTCTTTACCTAAGCATCCAGTAACGATTACTCGACCATTTTCACTCATGGCCTCGCCAATTGCATCTAGCGACTCTTGTACCGCAGATTCAATAAAACCACAGGTATTAACAACTACTAAATCAGCACCATCATAATCTGATGCAACTTGATAACCTTCAGTCTTTAACTGAGTTAAAATTCGTTCAGAATCTACCAATGCCTTAGGACAACCTAAAGAAACAAAACCGACTTTGGGGGTCTTCATGAATCTGCGCTCCACTTGAATGCGCGTATTGTATGTCTTTTCTTGCCTCAAGCATAGGTGGAAAGCCTACTCTTTGTGTAATGCACCAAAATACGACCAACATTTGCACCAAAACTCACCTTTGCACCAAGTTGGTTCATGTTATTATCTATTTTTAAGCCGTTAGTTTTGATCAATAGATATAAAGACCGATTTCAGCGCATTTTTAAACACCTTAAAACTTTAAAATAACCCATAAACAAAGTTGGCGTATATTTTGCATCGTTCATGTTCTATAACGGTGAAAATCCGATAACCAAGAAGATGCCATTGCGCTATTTTAAGACAGGAACGATTCGCTAATGGATCAACACAACCCTATCGACTATCGCCTATTGGTAGACAACCTAACTACTGCGATTTTATTAATCGATAGTAACTTAAATATTTTTTATTTAAATTCTGCCTGCGAAGCACTATTTGATATTAGTTTGCTTCGAGCTTCAGGACAGCCCGTTCTAAACCTACTTCATGCACCTGATGATACTTTTAATACACATGAAGCGTTATTAAACACCATAAAAACCGGTCAACCCTATACTCGTCGAGAAGCTGTTATTAATGTCAACTTTAAAGATCTTCATGTTGATTACACAGTATCTCAATTAAATACCGGTAAAAGTTATCATCCATTACTTTTGATTGAGCTCAACCCGATTGATCGCATGTTAAAGATTTCTAAAGAAGAAAATCTGGTACAACAACATCAAGTGGCTAGGCAGCTTGTACGTGGCGTTGCCCATGAAATTAAAAACCCACTTGCAGGTATTCGTGGTGCCACTCAATTACTGGCTCGCAGTTTAAACGATAAGAGTTATTCGGAATTTACAGATGTCATTATTAATGAAGTAGATCGCTTAACAAACTTGGCAGATACTATGTTGGGTTCTAGACAACTTCCAAGTTATGAAAATGTTAATGTACATGAACCTTTAGAGCGGGTACGTTCACTGATTGCTAATCAGACAAAGAAGAAAATTAAAATCATACGGGATTATGATTTGTCTTTACCCGATGTTAATGCTGATCGTGATCAATTAATTCAAGTTATGCTCAACATTAGTGTAAATGCAATTCAAGCTATAACAGAAAACAAAGCATTCTTTATAGATCATGAACCGGAGCTAATTCTACGCACACGCATACAACGTCTTGTCACAATTAATGGTGTACTCAATCGCTCTACTGTAAGAGTCGATATAGAGGACAATGGACCAGGCATCCCAGAAAGCATTTTGGAGTCTGTGTTTTATCCTTTGGTTACTGGACGAGCAAAAGGTACTGGGCTTGGCCTGAGTATTGCACAGAATATTATGCATCAACATAACGGAATGATTGAATGCCAATCTGTTCCTGGAAAAACAATTTTTAGCTTATATTTACCTTGGGAGTCAGACCGTGTCGCGAAATAAAATATGGGTTATTGATGATGATCGCGCCATGCGATGGGTATTGGAAAAGACCTTTAAAGAAGAAGGATTTGACGTTACCAATTTTGAAGAAGCTCAAACTGCGCTGGAACGTTTGCATCATGATGCTCCCGATGTCATTTTAACTGACATCCGAATGCCTGGAATTGATGGGTTAACTTTTTTATCTAAAGTCAAAAATTCTCATCCAGATTTACCTGTCATTATTATGACAGCACATTCTGACTTAGAATCAGCTGTATCAAGCTATCAAACAGGTGCATTTGAGTATTTACCAAAACCTTTTGATATTGATGAGGCTTTAGCTTTAGTCAATCGTGCAATTCTGCATATCAACAAACTACAACAACAAGAAGCTACAAAAACAGCTTCACCTCTTCAATCAACAGAAATTATTGGTGAATCTCCTGCAATGCAGGAAGTTTTCCGTGCTATCGGTCGTTTGTCTCAATCCCATATTACCGTTTTAATTAATGGTGAATCGGGTACAGGTAAAGAGTTAGTTGCTCATGCTTTACACAAGCATTCGCCACGCCGCGCCAAACCTTTTATTGCTTTAAATATGGCAGCAATACCAAAAGACTTGATTGAAACTGAGTTATTTGGACATGAAAAAGGTGCTTTCACAGGTGCAAACACTCAACATCAAGGTCGCTTTGAACAAGCAAATGGTGGAACACTATTCCTTGATGAAATTGGTGACATGCCATTTGAAACACAAACTCGACTACTGCGCGTACTCGCTGATGGTGAGTTTTATCGTGTAGGTGGACATATTCCAGTTAAAGTTGATGTTCGAATCGTAGCGGCAACACATCAGGATTTAGAAAAACTGGTAAATGAAGGTCGCTTCCGTGAAGACTTATATCATCGCCTAAATGTGATCCGTATTCATATTCCTAAACTTGCTCACCGTAGCGAAGATATCCCAATGCTTGCTCAGCACTTCCTTGCGCGTGCAGGTAAAGAACTTGGCGTAAGTCCAAAAATCTTACGTACCGAGACCACAGACTATATGCAACAGTTACCATGGCCCGGCAACGTTCGACAACTTGAGAATACGTGCCGTTGGTTAACTGTAATGATCACTGGTCGTGAAGTTTATCCAGAAGATTTACCATCAGAACTCAAACAGGTTCCCTTACAAAAGAATAGTGACTCTGGACAACCGGCACCTTCCTTTGAACGTATCTCCCTACACCATTGGGATGAACTACTCAATCAATGGGCCATTCAAAAGCTTAAGAATGGTGAAATGAAAATTTTGGATATTGCTACGCCAATGTTTGAACGCACGTTGATTAACGCGGCATTACAACAAACACGCGGACGCAAACGTCACGCAGCAGAACTATTAGGTTGGGGTCGTAATACCTTAACTCGCAAGTTAAAAGAACTCGGAATGGACTCTGCAGATGATGATGAAGAAGATGAGCATAAAATTACTCAAACTGAAGCCTAGAAAGCTTATGAGTTAGGTTCAGAGCGGTTAAGTCATTCTTAGCCGCTTTGTTTTTATTAGCAATTTTCCATTAAATTCTAAATAAACATAAGGTTACATCATATTACCCACCCACAACCCACTCTAAGCTTATATTTTCTATTAGTTTATTTCTTGAATTAGCCATGTATTGTTCAGCAGTTAACCTAAAAAAATAGCAACAAGCATCCTTAAAGATAGTTTTGCTATACTAGATAGGCAAAGTTAACCGTTGTTATGAAATTATATGCATGATCCAGTCCTTGAGTCACATCACTCAGTATGTGATAAACCACAAACACGTCGCGGTATTGAACGTCGTTTAGCACTATTGTTAAGCGCAACCGAGCTGTTTTTGGATAAAGGATATGATGCTGTTTCACTCGATGACATAGTGAATCATGCGGGTGGTTCAAAAGCTTCAATATATAAGTATTTTGGCAATAAAGATGGTTTATTCACAGCAATTTGCGACTATCGCCGTGAAATGTTCTTTAAAGATATTTGCATCCCTTTTCAGCCCTCACAAACCTCTCTACGCGATTATTTAGTTCAAACGCTTATTCGTTTTTATACTCATATTATTCAACCTGAACATATCGCTTTTTTGCGTCTAGTTATTGAGCAAACCCAATGCAATGCAACTTTGAGCCAATACTTATATGAAAAGTGTGCTCAAGATGTACAAAACACAATTGCTCAGGCACTTCTACTTTCTCATCAAGCTGAAGAAATTTTTTGTGCATCTCCAGATTATTCTTCACTAATGTATTTTGGAATTTTACGCGATATTGAATGGCGTATGATTATGGGAATGCCACTCCCTCCCAATGAGAAAGAAGTCATTGATTATATTAATTATTGTGTAGATATTTTCTTAAAGGGCCATCATAAAGTCTAATTCTTTTGCATTTTAAAATGCTTATAGTATAGTAGACTTCTTTTTTCCCACATCCACCCAGCCAACAACAGATAATTGTTGTATTTCAAAACAATTATTATGGAGTAGCTACATGGCTCTAAGACATTTCCTGACTTTACGTGATCTATCCACTCTAGAACTTAATCGCATTTTAGAACGCGCAAGCGAACTAAAAAAAATGCAACATGACAATAAGGTCTATCAGCCTTTTGTCGGTAAAGTATTGGGAATGATTTTTGAGAAATCTAGTACGCGTACACGTATCTCTTTTGAAGCAGGTATTAACCAATTTGGCGGCAGCGCGATTTTCTTATCGCCTCGTGACACACAGTTGGGACGTGGCGAACCAATCGAGGACTCAGCACGTGTAATTTCAAGCATGCTTGATATTGTGATGATTCGTACCTTTGGTCATGACATTGTTGAACGTTTTGCATCTTATTCAAAAGTTCCTGTGATTAACGGCTTAACTGATGACCATCATCCATGCCAGTTACTTGCTGACTTACAAACGTATATTGAACATCGCGGTAGTATTGAAGGCAAAACGGTTGCGTGGATCGGTGACGGCAATAATATGTGTAACTCATATATTGAAGCTGCACATATGATGGGTTTCAAACTTAAGATTGCATCACCAAAAGGATATGAACCTAAACCTGAATTTTTAGCAGAGTTTGGTCATTGTGTTGAGCTTTTTGATAATGCAGAAGATGCAGCAGTAAATGCTGATCTCATTGTGACAGATGTATGGGCAAGCATGGGACAAGAAGAAGAACAAAAACTTCGTGAAAAAGCCTTTGCTGATTTTCAGGTTAACGAAAAATTAATGAGTCTTGCTCACCCTGACTGTTTATTCATGCATTGCTTACCTGCTCATCGTGGTGAAGAAATTTCTGAAACCATGCTCGATCATAAAAATGCAGTAGTATGGGATGAAGCAGAGAATCGTCTTCATGCTCAAAAAGCTTTAGTCGAATTTTTATTGAATGAAAATCTAAAAGCTTAAGTATTTAGACAGGAAACAGCATCTTTATGATGCTGTTTTTTTTATTTTATAAGGCTTGTACTTTTCCAGTTAATTATTTTTAAAATTTTGATAACGTTGTCGAATATATAAGCAGGCTGTATTTCAACTATTCTCTAGAATCGTGTATAACATTCTATACAATAAGCTAAGCCTACTCTTGTAGAGTGCGATCATGACAACCCTTGAACAATCATTATCTCAAATTCCCGCATTTTCGATTATTCATGAACATTTATTTAGTTCGGCGCAGCCTTCCATTGAACAACTAAAATTGATTAAAGAGTATGGCTGTAGCACAGTCATTAATCTTGCTTTAACTAATGCCCCAAATCACATTGAGAATGAAGATCGTATTTGTTTAGACCTTGGTTTAAATTATATTCATATTCCAATTGATTGGGAGATGCCTTCTGCTGAGCAGTGTTTATTAGTTTTAGATTTGGTTAATCATTTAGTGCAAAATGAGATTGTTTGGATACATTGTGCCAAAAATAAACGCGTAAGTTGTCTTATGTATGTCTATAGACAGTTTTATATGAATATGGACATGCCGACTTCACAAGATTTACTACACGAAATTTGGGAACCTAATGAGACTTGGACTGGTCTCATTCATAGTATTACCTTACAGCTACAAGGCCGTAAGGCAACTCTCGAACTTCAACAGTCTTTGCAACAGGCCGATCACTTAGTGTGATGAGAGACTAAAACAGTCGCCGTAGCCAAAATACCCTCTTGACGACCGGTAAACCCTAGTTTTTCGGTTGTCGTTGCTTTAATACTAATTTGATTAATATCGACATTTAAAACATCAGCAATGCTTTGACGCATTTCCAAATTATGCTTAGCTAATTTTGGACGCTCACAAGCCACCGTAATATCGGCATTATTTAACTGATAACCACGGTCTAAGATTAATTGGTAGACATGCTTTAACAATACGCGGCTATCTGCACCCTTGTATTCCGGATCAGTATCAGGAAAATGTTGTCCAATATCTCCAAGCGCTAAAGCACCTAATAAAGCATCACATAATGCATGAAGCACCACATCACCATCAGAATGTGCTTTCAAACCATGTGTGTGTGGAATTTGAATACCAGCCAATGTAACAAAGTCCCCCGCTTCAAAGGCATGTACGTCTATTCCTTGTCCAATACGAATCTGAGCAACCATATAAATTATTACCTTCCATAAAAACTTAAGAAATCTTGTATTCAGCCTTTCTGTTTCGCTATAGTACACCTAGCAAAGTAGACTGAAAGTATAAGCGATCATGCTGTCTAATACTGATATGAATCAATTGAAAAGATTAAGTTTTGTCGTGACACTGAGTTGTTTATGTTCACCTCTTGTCTTTGCAGAATCCATAGACTGTTCCAATACTGGAGCTGAGCTTAAAATCTGTTCAAAAACATTTAGTGAATCGAGAAAGCAACTCAATAATAAATATCTTTCTGCATATTTAGTTACTGATGCCCCTTTACAGCTTTTACAGGATACACAAAAGTTATGGTCTAAGCATACTCAGCAATGCAAGAGTAATACGTGCATTCAACAACAGTTTGATTTACGTACCGATGACCTAAATTTTTATGCGTCGCTTAAGCAAACCCTCACCCAACATTATCTTAAGTTCGAAAATGGACATATAGCAGCTCAACCTGTACACATTCAAGTCCATCAACTCGCGAAAGATAAAATCAAAATTGAAGGGATAGCCTACCGCAATCCAAATAACCGCAAGGAAACTCAAACGATTTCATTGATGGCCTATAGTTCACCTGAACAAAAAAGTGAAATTTTAGACAATGAGCACAACTGTAAATATCAGTTTAATTTTCAAAAAGCTTTATTGAATGTGAAAACCCAACAAAAAGGCTGTGAACGTTTTAGCGGAATATATCGACTATATGACTAGCACTTTAAATAAAAGCCAGTGTTTGAACACTGGCTTTTTACTTTCTACGCTGGATATTTTTGAGCAATATCTTGACCGACTAAAACTGCGGTTGCCGCAGACAAAGTCCAACCTAAATGCCCATGCCCTGTATTATAAAAAACACGAGGTTGTTTAGATTGTTTCACTACTGGCAACATATTCGGCATCATAGGTCTTAAACCTGCCCAAGGCACCACATGCTCAGTTGAGATATCAAAATTACGATTTACCCAATTGACTAATGGTTGAATACGATCAGCCCGTATATCACGGTTATAGCCATTAAACTCAGCGGTCCCCGCTACACGCAATCGATCTTTACCTAAACGAGAGGTCACAATTTTTGCACTTTCATCTAGTAAGCTCACCCAAGGAGCATTCTTTACACTGTGCTCATCTTTTAATTGCACAGTAATTGAATAACCTTTTACTGGGTACACATTTACTCGCTCACCAATCATATCGGCAAGTTGATAACTCCCTACACCCCCGCAAACAACAAGCACATCGCCTTCAAGCTGGATGTTATCAGATTCAACCAGATAAGGATGCTCCGCACTTGGCTGACAAGTCACGACTACTTTATCTGCGCTGCACTTAATATCCATAACTTCTAGGCCGAACTTATATTGAACGCCATATTGCTTAGTCTTCTCGGCCAAAGAGGTCGAATACTTATGAATATCGCCCGTTGCATCACTTGGTGTGTAATAACCTCCGAAGTAATCTCCCGTTAACGATGGCTCTATTGTTTTCATTTCATCAGGTGAAACCGAATAGCGCTCTAATGTACCTTTGTTCAATACATTATTCACTTGTTTAGCAATCTCGTAGTCAGCCTTACTATGATACATATGGAGAATTCCACGTTTCTCCAAATCAAACTCAAGTTGCTCTTTTTCAGCAACTTCAAACAAACGCTTACGAGCAAGTAATGCCAAACGAACTGTTTCAATCGTATTCGCTTCATAGTTTTTAATATGTGATAGAAACTCAACTAGCCAACTATACTTATGCAAACTAAATGAAGGATTCAGCAATAGAGGTGCATCTTTTTGTCTCATCCATTTAAAGCCTTTAATCACGGTGGCTTTTTGGTTCCATACTTCAGCATTACAAGCCGATAGTTGCCCTCCATTGGCAAATGACGTTTCCATTGCAGGATATAAATGTCGATCGATCACTGTGACTTGATAACCCAGTTGCGATAATTCATAAGCAGAGGTAACCCCTGTGATTCCCGCACCTATCACAATAACATGTGGCATAACAGACTCCTCAGAAATGCAAAACATTTCATCAGTACAGCCCATCTGTCATTGGTACCTGAGAGTTTCGACCCCAACGTTACCTTTTAACGTTTAGATCTTCCCCTTCGGTGAGTTTATAATTTATAAGTTATTATTTTCCATTCTTATAAATCTAAGCTTCTCTCCAGATTTTTTAATTATTACAGTCCTTTTGCCTGAGAGTTTCCGGGCTTGTTGCTCCTTCGGCGGGTTCTTAATGAACCTCTCTCCCGCAATAATTTTGTATTTATATAAGCAATGTATCTGCCACATTGAAAAAAACGCATTCTTTTCTTGTAAACTTTTGTATAAGCATTTTTTTAGTTATAAAAAATTGATTTATATACAAAATAAAAAAGGTGAATTAATATAAATTCACCTTTTTTATTTAAATTAGAGTTTTCCGTTGAGCACTTGGTCTGAAACTGTACCCTTCCATTGGTCACGCAAAGTAGGTAAATAGAATTTTTCACCAATAGTGACCAGTTCAGCATCAATCAATGCGTGAACTTCGTGCATAAAAATATAATCAAGTGCAACTAAAGAAAGCTGATGGTTCTTTTGGGCTGTTTTCTTACGTTTTACCTGTGCTTGTTTCACTAACTCATTTGCAAAGTTTTTATCTTTGTAAGCAGTAATTGCGTTTAAACGAAGCTCAATAACTCCCCATCCCGCTAATAGCTTTTTAAAGATTTCAAAATCTTTTGAGGTTGATTCCCAAGTTACATTTTCTAGGGCATTATCTTCAGGTAAAACTGGCAATAATAAGTCCGCTGTACTTGGGAAAATCTTTTTAAGATTTAACAGAAACTTAACCGGCTGATCACTAGGGTAATCATTAAATTGCACGTGTTGTTGAGTATCTGTCAAATAAATAGAGAGCATTCAAAAAATCCTTAGCTAAACAACTGTTTTTATTAATTTTATCTCTAACTTCGCAAAATAAATGCAAAACAAAAAACAATATAAAAACAGGATAAGGTGGGCATTTTAACAATTATGACGGCTTATTCAACGCCAATTCACCATTAATTAGTGAAACTTTAAACCTTTGTGATAAAAGGCCCTCCGAAGAGAGCTTAAATTTAAATAGAATACTTAAAACGCAATGTCATTCCTAGTTTTGATTAAACTTGGTATTGATCAACTTTATGATTAGGTTGATCTACAAGCAATTCAATAAAAGTTGGAATGGATGTAGTGTTAAGCAAATATGGATTAAACTCATCAACATGATGATGACGAAAGAAATCTTTTATTTTCGTATTGATAGGAGCAAATTTCATGCTCCAATGTTTAAATAAACGTTGTTCGGAAGATTCAGAAAAGATGATTTCGCAGTTTTGGTGTCTCGAATCTTTTAAAATTAAGTTATAAAAAAGTGATTCAACCTGTTCTTTCTCACCTTCCAAATACTGCAAGAAGTATCCATTACCATAGTAAAGTACTCCTGTAATATCATTATAAGAATTGAATTTGACTGCTTCTGTGAGAATATCAATTAAATCTTGTTTTATTTGACTATGTTCACTATTGGTTTTACTTGCATACATAAAGCCTATTAAACTCATAGCGATACTCGAAGATAAATTTCAGTGTCCATTCTGACATCTACCTACTCCTCTTACAATGTAAGCTATTTAAAACCTTGTATTTCAAAAGTAAAGATTATTTTCATTTTGAAAATGACAAACTTTAACAACTCGAAATCTTTTGTAAATGAATGCCAACCTAACAAGTTAATCAAATAGGATTAATTTGAGTAAAATTAAAAATTGTATTTAATGGATGGATGTCTAATGGAGAACCATGAAATTATTCTTCAAGACGAACATCATAAACAATTTAAGATTGTTAAAGTACAAGATGTTCGTTTTGATAAAAGTACGCTTAATAATAGCTACCAATGGTTATGGATATTTGATCATAGTTCAGAGTTTTTCCCATTTGAATTATGGGATCAGCTTGATCATGCAACCATTCATCAAAAAATTAAACTCGGTAATCAAGTTTTCAAAATTATTAAGATCTTAACGAAGAAAACAAAAGTTAGGCCTTCATAAAAGATAAGTACTTAACCAAGTTGAAATCACTGAAATCAATTTTTTCGGCTGCTCGATCGGAATCATATGGCCCGTATTTTTAATTATCTCAAGCTTTGCATGTGGCAACTGATCTAATATTTCTATCGCTTCTTCCTTAGAACGCAGCTGGTCCTCTGCACCAGAAATAATTAAAGTTGGGCATGTGATCTTACTCATATCATAAGAACTTCTATCTAACATAGATTGTTTAACGAACTCTTCATAACCTAAAGCCCTACCCATCTCTTGGATTCTTTTTACAAGAGCGCGATTCTGAACATTCGATGGATGAAGTGTTTTTTCAATTGATATTGAACTTAGCCCATTGAAAGTTTTCCCAGAGTTAAGCTTAATCGCTGTTAACTTTTGATTTTTCTGCTCTTCTGTATCTGAGCGTAGTGAAGACGCTATTAAAACAAGCGCCTTAACTTTTTCAGGAAATTGCTCCACTATAGATCTCGCAATGTATCCTCCAAGTGAGAATCCCATTAGTACAAAGCTCTCAGGCGCATTTTTAGCAATATTCTGAGCAATCTCTTTTATTGTTTGCCCTTCTTTTAAAGTAGCTCGATATATATTCCACTCTTTAGGTACCTCATTTATGACTTCATTCCAGAGAAATTCGTCAAGCATATAACCCGGAATTAAAACAACTGAAAGTGGCTTTTGATTCATAAGTTTTTTAATACCTTACTTGTAAATTATAGCTAACAGCATTTTATGCTAATAAAAAATCTATAATTAGAATATTGAAGTAAAAAATAAAATCACTATATAAATTAAACAGTATTAACTCTACAAGCACGCCAGACTAAAACATTCCCTTTCTATGCTTGAAGGAGGTACACATGAAAGTTAGAGCATCACGTACGTATTCCGCTTCAGCAAATAATTATTTTATTTCCAAAGAATATGACTGTACTGTTATTCCTGTAAAAGGAATATGTTTTATAGACTCTGGTCTAACTGAGAGTGGAGTGATCCAACCAGTAGAAATTATTGAAGTGACTATAGAACCAGAAACTAACTCGTATCATGTTCTTTTAGCAGGCGATCCTCATAACTACGAAAAAGAAGAGCTAAAAAAGAAGTTTGAAGCTATGAAATCTCATGGTTGGGAATATATAGAAGGCTTACTTTGATATTTTCCTATCTTGAACTATAAGTTAGTCTCTATATATAAAAGCCCTCAGATGAGGGCTTTTATATAAACATTAACGCTTACTTTGTTTTTAGTGATTACTTACTATTTGGCGAAACCATTTTTTCAGGTTTTACCACTTCATCAAATTGCTCTGCTGTGACCAAGCCAAGCTCAACAGCAACCTGCTTCAAAGTTTTATTTTCTTTATAAGCAGTCTTTGCAACTTTTGCAGAATTTTCATAGCCAATTACTGGATTTAACGCTGTGACCAACATGAGAGAGTTATGTAAGAAGTGGTCAATCTTATCGCGATTAGGCTCAATTCCTACTGCACAGTGGTCGTTAAAGCTATTGCACGCGTCTCCAAGCAATTGAATAGATTGCAATAAGTTATAAGCAATTACAGGCATAAATACGTTTAACTCAAAGTTACCTGAAGCACCAGCCACATTAATGGTTGTGTCATTGCCAAGCACTTGTGCAACCACCATGGTCATTGCTTCACTTTGGGTCGGATTTACTTTGCCCGGCATAATGCTTGAACCAGGTTCATTTTCTGGAATACGGATTTCGCCGAAACCACAACGTGGACCACTTGCCAACCATCGAATATCATTCGCAATTTTATTTAAGCTTACAGCCAACGTTTTTAATGCACCTGATGCAAAAACAGCCGCATCACGCCCTGCTAGTGCTTCAAATTTATTAGGTGCAGTTACAAATGGCAAACCTGTAAGTAGAGCAAGCTGTGCTGCTGCTTTTACTGCATAGTCAGGATGTGCATTTAACCCAGTCCCTACAGCAGTTCCACCCAATGGCAATTCATATAAACCAGTTAAAGCCTGTTGTAATCGAACCAATCCATGCTCAAGCTGAGAAACATAGCCACTAAACTCTTGGCCTAAAGTTAATGGCGTGGCATCTTGCAAATGAGTACGGCCAATTTTGACAATATCTTGGAACTCATCAGATTTTTTTTGCAAAGTCGCTTTAAGTTGCTCAACCGCAGGGATGAGTAATTCATTAATTTGCAAACTTGCTGCTACATGAATAGCCGTTGGAAATGAGTCGTTTGTTGATTGAGCACGATTAACATGATCATTTGGATGTACTGGTTTTTGTGCGCCTAAAGCTTGCCCTAATTTCTGGTTCGCAATATTGGCAATCACTTCATTACAGTTCATATTACTTTGCGTACCAGAACCCGTTTGCCAGACAACTAAAGGAAACTGTGAATCCCACTTGCCATCAATTACTTCTTCAGCTGCACCCACAATATATTGGCTCAAGTCTTGCGGTAATTGTTCAAGTTCAGCATTGGTTATTGCAGCAGCCTTTTTGACCAAACCCATTGCTCGAATCATGGCACGAGGTAATCGTTCTTGCCCAATTTTAAAGTTCTGTAAGCTGCGTTGAGTCTGTGCTCCCCACAATGCTTCATTTGGAACTTCAATCTCACCCATCGTGTCATGTTCAATTCGTGTTTGCATAGAAACCTCGGTTATCTCAATAAAGAACTCACGGGCTGAAGCAAGTGTTTGCTCTGGCTAGTTAATTTTGAATATCGTACTCAAGCATTCCATTATTGTAAATAAGAATCATTATCCTATCTTCCATTTAATGTATTTTGATAAAAGCGCCATTCATCTTCAATCATTTGTTTTAATGGACGTTTTGGTGCCCATTGCAGTAATGTTTTGGCTTTGTCAATATTAGCTCCAACTTGATCCAACTCAACATGCTTATAAATTGCTGTTTGTGTTGGAATCTCAGCTTGAGTGACTTGTGAAATTTCATCGAGTAATTGACGAATTGAATGAACTTGATCATGGGCAATATTAAATGCTTCACAACAATGTGTTTGATCACGCAGCCAATGTAAACTCGCACTCACCGCCTCGCACAAATCTAAAACATGTAAAAAACTGCGTTCAGTCGTATGATCTGATGTTCCAGCTTGATCTTGTAATTCAATCAAATCACGCTGCATCGCTGCTACTTGCATTGCAAGCGGTACGATATTTTTAGGGAGCTGAGCAACATACTCTCCGAGTACACCATGTTCAAATGCACCTACAATATTAGATAAGCGCAAGATTGCAATTTTCCACTCATGATCAATTTTATAAGTATCACGGATAATTTCTTCAATCATCTGTTGAGACTTGATGTAGGGATTAGGATAAGCGTAATTAAATTCTTCTGTTTCACTTAATTGCAATCCAGATTTACCATAAGCTGCAAGGCTAGACAGGTGAATAAAATGACGAACACCTGTACGTTGCATGGCACGTAGTAAACTCATGATGCAACTGACATTATCATTATAATATTCAAGAGGTTTAAGGTTAGATTCTTCAATTGATTTAAACCCGGCAGTATGAATAACCGCATCAATTGAGTATTGTTCGAAAACCTTATTCAATGCTGGTGTATTACGTACATCAAGTTTGACAAATGGAACGTACATACCAGAAATAAACTCTAGCCGTTCAAGCGTTTGCAAGGTCGAATTAGCCAAATTATCGACGATTACCACTTCTTGCCCTTGAGCCATAAGACTCAATGCAATGTGTGAACCGATAAAGCCTAAACCACCTGTCACTAAAATCATTGTATACTTACCTTTCTCTTAATGTATCTACGCCCATTTAGACGTATGACCATAGTGAATTCTCAATGAGTACATTACTACTAATTACCTCTGCTCCTACTTCCATTCATGCTTGGCATGCGTTAGGACTTGCTCAGGCACTCAAAAGTAAAAATGAAGACTTCCGTGTATTCTTTTACCAAGATGGCGTGCAGGTTGCTAATGATTTTCAATGGGTTCCTGACGACCAGCGTAATTTAACGCATGAATGGCAAAAGCTTGCGATTCGTCTTCCTGTTTGTGTGAGTGCTGCCCTCGCTCGTGGTATTACGGATGCAGAAAATGCCAGTCGCCATCACCTTACTCATCACAACCTTGCCAAAGACTTTGAACTTGTCGGGTTAGGTGAACTTGCTGATGCAGTACAGTCAGCATCTCGTCTTATTCAATTTTAAGTTACTTTGTTTGCTTAGATTGTTGCTTTTAAAAGGTATATTGTGTGAAATCTGTACTCGTCATTTTAAGCCAAGCCAATTTAACCAGTCTTCAAATCAATGAAAGCCTTTCCGCTACTATGGTTTTAGCAACCTTTGGCTCACCAGTCAAAGTATTATTGAAAGATGCTGCTCTTAGTCTTTTGCAAAATGATTTGAGCTTTGATCAGTTTACTCAGGCTTTTAAAGTGGCTTCAAATATGGTCGAAAGTTTTGAGTTCTACGACTTGAGCCCCATTCTGATTGAAAGTAGAAATCAGCAACATCCTCTTGTACAAAAAACCGCGCAAGAGATTGAATTTGTTCAGTTGAATGCTGAATTTATTCAATCTTTTGATCATGTTCTATATTGGTAGATGAAGGTGTAAGTTTAATGAATCCATCAACTCTTTATCTTGTGCAATCTTCTTACCACGCTACGCCTAAAATTATTGATGAGTTAAGTCATCTTTTTCAGGCAGGTGACCAAATTGTTTTTATGGGTGATTCTGTTGCACAGCTTTCTGCTGAAATGATTCGGTCATTTGAATCTGTTTCATGTTTAAGCATCGAAAAAGACTTACTTGATACAGATACTTTAGCTCAGATTAATGTATTAGATTATGATCAATTTACAGATCTGATTTTGACGTTTAATCGTTGTATTTCTCTTAAATAATATATTTAGGCTGGTTTCATGAATTTAGAATTAGACCAAGATGGTCATTTGGTTGATTACACAATTTGGAATCCCGAAGTTGCACAAGAACTTGCCAAATCGCTTGATCTTGAACTCACCGATTGGCATTTTGAAGTTTTAGCAGCTGTACGTCAGTTTTATCAACAGTTTGGACATTCTCCAGCAACTCGCCCACTGATTAAATTTTTAATGAAAACGGTCAGTCCAGAGATTAATAATGCAGTTTTACAGCAACAATTTAATACTGGTTTAGTTGCCCGTCATTTAAGTCGTTTGGCGGGGATCCCTAAACCAGCAAATTGTTTATAAAGTTAGGTAAATTTTTTAGCAGCAGCCACACATAAAACAGTTGCTGCTGTAACCACTAACATTGACCAACTTACCTGTTCGTGTAACAAGACAGCGGCAATACCTAGTCCCATTAGAGGCTGTAACAGTTGTAGTTGGCTAATCGCAGCAATTCCTCCTTGAGCAAGCCCTTTGTACCAAAAGAAAAAGCCAATGAGCATACTAAACAAAGACACATAAATAAGCCCAGCCAAAGCTGACGTAGACACGCTCTGAAATGAAGCTGGCATATAAAAAACAGTCAGAAACAGCATAAAAGGTAGTGACAAAATAAGCGCCCAACAAATGACCTGCCACCCACCTATTTTGCGCGAAAGTACGCCACCCTCAGCATAGCCAAAGCCACAAAAAATAATTGCCATCAACATATAAAAGTCACCCATCCCAAGTGATGTATCACCAGAAATGAAAAACATATAAGCGAAGACAACCGCACTCCCCAAGACTGCAAATATCCAGAAAAATTGATTCGGTTTTTCGCCACCTCTCAACACAGCAAATATTGCTGTTGCAAGCGGTAAAAGGCTAACAAAAACGATTGAATGAGCTGCATTCATGTATTGTAGGGCAAGTGCTGTAAATAGTGGAAAACCTATCACTACACCTAAAGCAACGATGGCAAGAGGCCACCAATCTTGCTTAGCTGGTTTCTTTTGTTTTAAAACTAATATGAGAATAAGGCCTAAAATACCGGCAATTGCCGCACGTGCTGCGGTTAAAAAACCCGGATCGAAACCCATTACAGCTACACGTGTTGCTGGCAATGAACCCGCAAAAATAGCTACGCCAATAAAACCATTTACCCAGCCATTCATAAACCTATTCATAATTTTCTCCGTCACTATACGAAGAATTTAAGCTGTGCTAAGGTGATTAAACCAGATACAAAGCAGTACAATTTAAAAGAACTGTTATGTACGACTAACCAGTACAGTTGGGATTTTAAGTCAGTGAATCAGAGCAAAACAAAAATTGAAATTGTTATTTCAGAGATTGAGCAACAAATAAAAAATCGGTCTTTAATGCCTGGAGCGCGTTTGCCTTCTGTTCGTAAATTAGCGAATGATCTTGGCTTTTCTGTATCAACGGTTGTAGAAGCATATGAACGATTAATTGCTTTAGGCAAAATCGAATCAAGAACTGGATCTGGTTTTTATATTGTTGGTCCACTCGCACCTTTAGCTTTAAGTGAATTAGGTCCCAAATTAGATCGCTCAGTCGATCCATTATGGATTTCACGTCAATCTTTGGAAGCAAAAGCAGATGTTTTTAAGCCCGGCTGCGGTTGGCTACCTGATGACTGGATGCCATTAGACAGTATTCGTAAAGCATTAAGGTCAGCTGCAAGAAGCCCAGATGATTGCTTGATGAGTTATTCAACACCGTTAGGATTACCCGCTCTACGTGACTTACTGGCAAGGCGCGCTCAAGCAAAAGGAATAAACGCAAATCTTAATCAGGTACTTTTAACAGACTCAGGCACCCAAGCGATTGATTTGGTTTGCCGATTTTTACTAAAGCCCGATGATGTCGTTTTGATTGATGACCCTTGTTATTTCAATTTTCATGCTTTACTTAAAGTTCATCAAGTCAAAGTGATTGGTATTCCCTACACACCAACAGGTCCTGACTTAGAGGCATTTAAAGAAGCAATTGAAACTTATAATCCACGTCTTTATATCACCAACTCAGGAATTCATAATCCAACCGGAGCAGTACTTTCTCTTTCTACGGCGCATCAATTATTAAAGTTGATTGAACAATCAAATTTGATTGTTGTTGAGGATGATATTTTTTCAGATTTTGAATATAGCCCTGCTCCTCGGCTTGCTGCTTTGGATAATCTTTCACGTGTAATCTTTATTGGAAGTTTTTCTAAAACGTTATCAGCATCTATTCGCTGTGGTTATATTCTTGCAAAACCAGAATGGATTGATCAGCTCACCGACCTGAAAATTGCCACCAGTTTTTCTCACAATGGAGTATCGGCTGAAGTTTTATTAAGTGCATTAACAGATGGGTCTTACCGTAAACATATAGAACTACTAAAGGTTCGTTTAGCAAAAGCGATGCACGAGACAATTACCAAACTAGAACCTTTGGGCATAAAGCCATGGATTAAGCCTCAAGCTGGAATTTTTGTTTGGTGTCATTTGCCAGAGGGAGTTGAAGCTTCAGAAATTGCCAAATATTGTATTAACCATCAAGTTATTCTTGCACCAGGAAATGCGTTTAGCCAAGCTTCCAATGCTGGTCAATTCATCCGCTTTAATGTAACCCAGTCAAATCATGACCACATCTATAAGACTCTGGCTGATGCGATTCAACAAGAGTCTTCATGATTGGTAATAAGAAAAATTAAGCTTGTTTCTGTTTTTGCTGCATATATGCAAAATAACCCGGCCCAGCTGAAACCTGAACTTGTTTTGCATGTAAAGGTTCACGGCAAACCGAACATACCATGACTGGTTCAAACTTATGACCACAAGTTTTATGACGATATTCTAAAGGTTTACCTAAACCTTGATCCATCCATTTATCTGCCCAATTTGCCATAGATAAGATAATTGGATAAAGCTCAAAACCTTTATCAGTCAATTTATATTCAAAGCGTTCCTGACGGTCAAAATAAGGAGCTTTAACTAAAATTTCATATTCAACCAAACGCTTTAAACGATCCGAAAGGACATGACGAGTTACGCCTAATGACTTTTGAAAATCGTCAAAACGACGTATTCCCATAAAAGCATTACGTAATATTAGCATCGTCCATCGATCGCCAATCACTGATAGCATACGAGCAACCGAACAAGGTTGATCACCGATGTCGTCCCATTTCATCTTTATGCGTTCCTCGATATTTCCTAGCCTAATGGCCCTATTATTTATACCCTAAACCACTTACCACGATTTATGCAAGATTCATTATAAAAATAACTTCTTATCAATTATGTAAAAGAATTCTTATTATAAAAAAATAGGAAGTTATTATATAAATTTACTTAACAAATATAACTCACACAATTGTATAGTGAGTTATATTTATCATTAGTTATACTTAGTTTGAAATAAATACGCCTTTCAATATATAACCCGCTTCCAACTTTACATTTGCCGGAATTCGAACTAGACAATTGGCTTGCATTAAATTACTGAGCATGTGCGATTGCTGTTTTGCCAAACTTTTAACTTTGAGCTGTCCATTGTCAAAATAAGCATGCATCCGTAGAAAACGTTCACGCGCATCTTCTTTTAAATCATGATCTAAAATTGCACTAAACCACTCTGGCCCATTTTGATTTCCCTGCAAAGTGTCGAGCAATACTTTACCGTAAACCTGCATAGAGACATAGACCGCAGCAGGATTACCAGGCAATCCCAGCAAATAACAATAGTGATCTTTTTCAGGTTGAGAATATTCAGCAAAAAAAAGTGGCTTACCCGGCTTTTGTTTTACTTTCCAAAAGATCTGTTCAAAACCCGCTTCAAAAGCGCATGGCCGAACAAAATCATAATCACCTACTGACACTCCGCCTGTGGTTATGATGACATCATGACTATCTTTTAAACGGTCGAAATATTGTGTGACCTGTGCTGCCTCATCTGCCACATGAATAATTTCAACATCTAAGCCATAATCTTTAAACCAAGCTTTTAACAATGGACCATTTGCATCAAAGATTTTGCCTTCGGCAAGATCTTCCGCTTTTTCGGCAACTTCATCACCAGTGACTAAAACAGCAACTTTCGGTGCACGGTAAATCTCAACCGTTTGTACACCAGCCATACTTAAGGCAGCCAAGCTTCCAATATTTAGAAACTGTCCAACTTGTGCAAGTAACTGTCCGTTCTGGATTTCTTCGCCTGTAAAACGAATGTCAGCTTGAGGTCGAATATGTTCAGTTAACGAAATTTCTTGTGCTGATACGACCTCTACTATTTCTTGCCTCGCAACATATGTTGTGCCTTCAGGAATTTTACCACCTGTAAATATACGAATTGCTTGACCTTCACTCAGAATGTCATGACTTTCGCTTCCAGCACGAATCTCACCCGTAACCTGAAACTTTTGATTATTTAAATCTTCTACATGGCTACAAAGCGCGTAACCATCTACAGCACTTTGAGAAAAGCTTGGCAAATTAATTTCTGAGTAGATTTCTTTAGCAAGATACCTACTTAGGCTATTTTGAAGTGCTTGCTGAATTGAGCCTAATTTTTTAGGACGATTACTCATCAGCTCAATTGCCTCATCTACGCTAATCAACCCACGCTCTGTACCACAACCTGACATTATTCGTAGCCTCCCGGATGGGGTAAATCACGGCAAACATCAAAAATATGAACTAATGCGGGCAGGATAGCAGCCATTGATTCGCTTGCTCCACCACGGCTTCCCGGTAAAGTCACCACCAATGAACGATCAATAAAACCGGCTACTCCACGTGACATTGCAGCATATGGCGTGCGTTTTTGCCCAAAAGATCGTGCAGCTTCCATTAAACCATCTAGCTTACGCTCTAAAAGTGGCTCTAGCGTATCAACCGTAATATCACGCTTACCAATTCCCGTACCACCAACGGTCATAATGCAAGCATATGACTTGCTCAACTTAAGCACTAAATTTTTTAAAGTATCTGCTTCATCTGGCAAAATTTGGTAATGAATTGGATCGAATCCTGCCTCGGTTAAAGTTTCAACCACAGATTTCCCGGCAGTATCGGGCTTTCTACCTGCTGCTACGGTGTCTGACAACACAATAACCGCAGCCGAAACAGGCTGACGAAGAACTCGCTTAAAGTGTGATTTGCCACCTTTTTTCTTAAGCAATTTACATTGGTCCATCCAGAGTTCTTCTGGTTCACAATGTGGTTTTAACATGTCGTAAATGGTTAAGCCTGCAAGACTTGCAGCCGTTAAGGCTTCCATTTCTACACCAGTTGGACCAATGGTTTCGACCACAGCAATAATCTTTACAAAATCATGTTCTAATTCATATTCAACATCTGCACGATAAATCGGCAGTGGATGACACAAAGGAATTAGCTCATCAGTTCGTTTTGCTGCCAAGATTCCTGCAACACGAGCAGTTTTTAATGCATCCCCTTTTTCAGTATTTCCTTGTCTTAATAATTCAATACAGTGCGGTGGTGCATATAAAATTGCTTGTGCTTCAGCAACACGATAACTTTCCGGCTTCATTCCTACGTTTTTCATTATTTATCCTAGTCTTGCTTATTTCAGTGTGAGTGTTCATGGCCGGCATGATGGTGATGTTTATGTTCTTGCGGTGCATCCTTACGAATACAGCAGCCTTCTACATAGTGACTTGTACCATCTGTAAAGAACTCTTCTTTAAATACAGGTACTTCATGCTTTACTCGCTCAACTGCTTCCTCACATGCTTGAAAAGCTTCACGGCGATGGGCTGCATAAGCAATTGCAATAATGGCTGTTTCGCCAACATCTAAATATCCAATCCGATGAATCACTCGCACATAAGATACCTGATACTTTTTCTCAATTTCCAGTTCAATTTCACGTATCATTTTTTCAGAAAGCGGTTTATACGAGGTATATTTCAGTGCTTTAACAGCTTTACCTTCATGATGATTACGAACCGTACCCATAAAAATATCGATACCACCACATTCAGGAAAAGACTGAATCGGATCAAAAGTATCTAGGCTTAAAGCCTGCTCTTGTATACGTGCAAAATCTCGCATGACTTACCCTCCTGCAACTGGTGATAATAAAACCAAAGTACACGGCTCACTTAAGGCAGATTGTCTGGTTATAACGTTATCCTCTACCGCACATGCACATTTTTCCATGGCCTGTGTGCATTCCGGATGTAAAGTCACAATTTGATCTAAGACATCTTTCACTAAAATATTGGTAGGACAAACGATCGAAAGATTTTGGGGAAGCAATTTTTCAATTGCACCGAATGATTCGATTTTAATTTGGATAGATTGCTGCATTTATCCCCCAAGCATATGCATGCTGATTTTACGGGTTTGTTGATGTTGTAAGGCATGAAAGCCTTTGGCTTTATGCCAGATATACGGCAGAACTTTCTCTTTTAACTGCTGGCTATGCAGCAGATGATCGGTTGAGTTCTGTGCGCGTAATAGCGCTTGAAGCTGTGGCTTAATATTTAAACCCTGTTGAGCAAAGAGACAGTTGTACAACTCGCCTTGTGCGGTTAGTCGTATGCGGTCACATTGGTGGCAAAATGAATGAGTAATGGTAGAAATGATGCCTAGAGCGTAGCTATTGTTAAGCAAATATTGGCGCGCTGGTTCGTGCTGCTGCTCGATGACTTGTACTGAATAATGCGGTTGCAACGCCTGTAAAATTTCAGCTTCACTCACCACATCTTTATTTGACCAGAGTGCATCACCATCAAGAGGCATGAATTCAATAAAACGTAGTGGAATATGATTGGCAATCGACCATCTCACCATAGGTAAGATTTGATCGTCATTTTTATTTTTCATTAATACACAGTTAATTTTAAAAGGTAGACCTGCATCTTTTGCAGCTTGAATACCTTCAAGAACTGGTTCTAATTTTTTCTTGGTGAGTTCTTTAAATTGAATCGAATCAAGACTATCTAAACTAATATTTAAGTCATCTAAACCAGCATCTTTTAACTGCTGAGCGTATTTAGCCAGATAATGTCCGTTGGTGGTCATTGAAATGCGTTTTAAGCCTAATACTTTTAAAGCTTGTAAATCGCGAACGAAATGCACAATGCCTTGACGCATTAATGGCTCTCCACCCGTAATACGGATGCTTTCAACACCATGTTGCACCATAAAACTGCAAAACTGAAAAAGCGCCTCAAAACTAAGCAAATCTTGTTTATTCAGCCATTCAGGATGTTCCGGCATGCAATATACACACTTAAAATTACAGCGATCGGTTACTGAAATTCGTAACTTTCGCTTGATACGGCCATATTGGTCTTGCAGAACAGATGGCGTATTTTCAGAGTGATATTGTTTCATCTTTTGCACTCATGTCGAGAACAGTTCAAATATTGCTGGCACCTTTTCTGGGCAATTAAAGTAGAAAATTGCGCCTCTATAGTGCTCTGGTATTTATGCAAAATTTGTTCCAATTCTATTTATCATCCATAACTCTTCGGGTTTTAATTAAAATATTGGCCTACTGTTTTAGCTCAGATTTAAAAAGTCTTACACAATCAGCGCGGCCTCAACTTGTTATATTGCCCTACTTTATTTCTAGCACTTTTCTAAACGGATGGGTACATATTTATGGTACGGCGTTTTAGATAATGGATCACAATGTTCAGCGGAAATTAGTCTGTTTAATTGTGGTCCAATTGGCTCTCCACCTTGAAAGCGCATACCGTAACCATGCGGAAGCGAAACAACTCCTTTTCGCATTCCTTCATCAAAATCTACAGTAACTTGAATTTCTCCATGTTGAGAAATACATTTAAGCTGACCGCCTGCATCTACATTTAGTTGTTTTGCATCTTCAGGATGAATGCGTAAAGCCCCTTCAGCATCTACTTTTCGCCAAGCTGGATCACGGTAAATTTGATTGGCGTTATAGCTACGTCGCTCACCCGATAAAAGTATGAAGGGAAATTCTTCTACATTAACCTGATGATTTTTTAAATTTGCAAGCTCGTTTAACATCTCTGGGATAGCAAGACGTATTTTCTTATCTTTATAAGCCACTAGTTTCCAGACTTCATCATATTCATGTTGTGACAACACCACACCTGAACGTTGCTTTAAAATTTGCTCGAATAAACGGACCCCTAAAGTTAAAGGATTACCGTTGTAACCTGCACGGCGTACCGCTTTGGTGTGTAACACAGCATATTGAATTGACAGTGGCAGTAAAAAAGCAACTGAACCAGCTGATTTTTCTAACTGTTTTCCTAAAGTGCGATAGAGAATTGAAGCGGCAAAAGGGATATATTTTTTATGTCGGGCAAAAGTTAAACCTAAAGCAGATAGATAAGGTAAATAGGCTGTTTTTTTCGAGTCAACCGCAGCAATTTTTTCTAAAATCGGAAAGCGTTTTGGAATCACCTGCATGGCTTCAAGTAATCGTGTATAAATTTCTGCCTCTGGCAAAGTATTCGCTTGAGCGGTCAATACTGGATGTCTTAGGTGAAAGCCATTCTTAGGAAACTCAAGATTAAAGCCCGTAAATTCCCATTTCTCAAACTGAGTGTGTGCAGGCAAAATATAGTCAGCGAGTCTAGCAGTTTCTGTCATGGCCACATCGACCACAACCAACAAATCTAATGCTTTAAATGCTTCCTCAAAAGCAGGTGTATCGGGATAAGTTAATAACGGGTTACAGCTATCTACAAAAACTGCGCGAATTCGCTTTTCCCCTGCTTTCAAGATTTCATCGGGTAAAATGTTAGGTGGAAAAAACCCTGATATTGGGAACATTTTATGGTAAACGCTACGTCGATATTTTGGCTTTCTTTCATCCGTATCGCTTAAGATTGGAATAAACATGGTATGCAAATTATTAGTACCTTGTTTTCCAAAATTCCCTGTTAATAAATATAAAAGCTTTTCTAAATAGCCATTTAATGTCGTATTTAAAGTATGTTGAATACCTAAATCAATCCGTACACACCCTCTTTTTGCCTTAGCAAAATCTCGAACCACTTGATAAATCAAATCGACTGGTACATCAGCTTTGGCAATATAGTCTTCAATCGGCACTCTGCTAAAGGCTGCTTTCACCTCTTGAAAGCCTAAAGTATGCTGCTCAATAAACGCTGCATCATAAAGTTTTTCTTTAATAATAATCGCAATCATAGCCGACATTAAAAAAGCATCTGTTCCCGGTTTTAGCTGCACGTGGATATCTGCTTGTTTTGCCGTTTCGGTAACACGTGGATCAAATACCA
The DNA here is from genome assembly GCF_000399685.1 of Acinetobacter pittii ANC 4050. Lineage (GTDB taxonomy): Bacteria > Pseudomonadota > Gammaproteobacteria > Pseudomonadales > Moraxellaceae > Acinetobacter > Acinetobacter pittii_E. Next base: position 671,775 of record NZ_KB976987.1, on the reverse strand, counting down.
CCATGGTTCGGTTTGGATCTTTTTTAATATGTTTTAGCGTGTCGCGTGCGTTAGGAATACCGTGTGCCTGAAAAGGATTTGTCCCAATAAAAAGAACATAGTCGGCATACTCAACATCTTCTGTGGTATGGCAAGCCTGACTACCGAATAACCGCCCATTGAGCCAGAAATCACCTGTTTTTTCTTGAGCAAGAGAGTTATAAGCATAATAACTTTTCATGGCCAGCAAAAGTTGGCGACCATACGCGGCACCCAGATGGTTGCCTTGACCGCCGCCCCCAACCGAAGCAAAAGCAGTTCCACCAAAATCATCTCTAATCTGCACTAATCGATCAGCAATTTCTTGTATAGCAACATCCCAACTCACTTCTTGAAATGAGCCATCTGGCTGGCATTTTAAAGGTGCGGTCAAACGATCTGCGTGTTGCTGGTAGTGCTGTAACCTAGCAGCTTTTTGGCAAATGTAGCCTTGAGAAAATGGATGTTCGGGATCACCTTTAATTTTAACAAACTGATTATCTTTAATTTCTACGCTTAAACCGCAGTTTCTAGAACACAAAATACATGCGGTCACATCTGTTTTATTTTGCTTCAGCGCTTCAATCATGCTTCGACTCCCTTTATTTTTATACATTTGATAGGAACAAATATTGAGTTCCAAAATAGAACCTAAACAATAAATAGTCAACAGTACAAAGATTAAAAACGTGTTTCACTCGACCAATGTAAGTTTTAAATCACTCATATACGAAGTTAATTTGCTGTAAAAATTTCTTTAAATGCTTTGATTTGTTTATATTGCTGAAGCTCATCCAATGAGTTGATGCTATGAAAAAAAAGATTCTGTTTTTGAAATATAGCCACTTGAGCATGTAAAAGCTTAAAGCACTCTTTCAAACTTAACCGCTGCTTTTCAATTTGCTCTGTTATGGTATTTAGACTTTCACGTTTTAATAAGCAAAATGGGTATAAGGCATCTCCATTAATTGAAACATAAGCTGCCTGAGCCTGCTTATTTTTCCGAAGTGCACCGTGTAATTTGGCAACGACTTGCGTAGGTATATAGGTCACATCACAAGGGATAAATAAAACATAGTCTGCCCTTACATTTGACCATGCACTTTTCATTCCCATGAGTGGCCCGAAAAAACCTGCTGCATCGTCTTGATAACATTGAATGTCCGGCACAATACTTTGATAAATTGAATAATCACGATGACTATTGACCCAAATTTCAGACACTGATGACCTTAATTTCTGATGAATTTTAATCAGTTGAGTTTCACCATCAAATTGCTGCAACAATTTATTTAAACCATTCATACGGCGGGCTTGTCCACCCGCCAGAATGACCAAATCAGTTACGGGATACCCCTTATTCACACTTCCACCTCCTGTTGGCAAGCTTTAATCAAGCCACGGATTTCAGGTAAACATGAACCACAGTTACCACCTGCTTTTAAACAAGCTGTCACTTGTTTTTCATGAGTAATATTTTGAGTTTTGATTGCATCTATAATTTTGTTCTTACCTACTTTAAAACAACTACAGACTAAAGGCCCATCATTATTTATAGCAGACATTGGCATGCCAGCTAATAACGCTTTTCGGTGTAACGCACTTAAACGTTCACGTTTAAACAGACTTGCGACCCAATCACGATCCGGCAATAAATCTGGTGGGGCGATATATAAGCTTGCGATCACCACACCGTCTTTCAAAATGATACTATGACTGAGTTGTGAAGAAATATCTTCGATACTCAACCATTCAAAAGTTTCATCCGCAAAGGGCAAAAAGCTTTTTAGGTTCTTTTGAGTGTCATGAAAAGTTTGACGGTCTGCAAGTTCGTAACGATTAGTTTTAACCATTTTGACCTTGGTCCACCATGCACAGTGATGTAGCGATTCTTGAATATGTGAATCGTATCCTTCACGCACATAAAGTACACCTTGCCATGTGGTATAAAACGGTTGAATCGTGACAGGTGTATGTTTGAACTCAGGCTCGCCTGAAATAGCATCGACTTCGGGGTTAACGACTTTACCAATACGGGCATCGGAAGCAACTTGTTCAGTCCAGTGAATTGGGGCAAAAATTTGGCCACGACGTACTCCCGACCAGAATGTTACACGTAGTACACAACTGCCCCATTTTGAACGGACTTCGACCAAGCCTTGATCACGTACACCAAACTTCAAGGCATCACTCGGATGAATCTCACAAAATGGTTCGGCACGGTGACTGGTCAAATTTGCTGACAAACCTGTACGCGTCATGGTGTGCCATTGGTCTCGAATACGTCCAGTGTTTAAAATAAGTGGATAGTCTTCTGAAACCGCATGAACTGGGTCAATTGCAACGGTCGGAATCAATTTCGCCTTGGCATTTTTATGACTAAACTGACCCTTGCCAAATAGTTGTTGAACAGCATTAGCATCTTGGTTTTTACTCCAGACTGGCCATTGAATGGGTTGCAGCGCATCGTACTCAGCAGCACTCAGATTCATTAACCCTTTTAAGTTGAAATAACGAAAATTATTACTTTGTTCACGAGTATCTATGTCTGCATTATCTTGTGCAGATAACGCTGCATGCTCATTAAAGATGTCACTTGCACTCGCGAAATCAAAACCTTTAAAGCCTAATTTTTTCGCGACTTGGCTAACAGACCACCAATCCGCATTTGCTTCACCTGGCGCAGGTAAAAAAGCACGTTGACGTGAAATACGACGCTCAGAGTTCGTCACAGTTCCATCTTTCTCACCCCAACCTAAAGCTGGAAGCAAAACATCGGCATAAGCCGTAGTATCGGTATCTGCACAGATATCTGACACGATAACTAACTCACATTTCTCTAATGCACGTTTGACTTGATCGGCATCTGGCAGACTCACGACTGGATTGGTTGCCATAATCCAAATCGCTTTAATTTTTCCAGCTTCAACAGCACGGAATAAATCAACTGCTTTTAAGCCAGCTTGATTTGCAATGAATGGACTGTCCCAGAAAGTTTGAACAACTTTTTGATGTAGTGGATTATCTAAGTCCATGTGCGCAGCCAACATATTGGCTAAGCCACCGACTTCACGGCCACCCATCGCATTGGGCTGACCTGTCATTGAAAATGGCGCAGCACCGAGCTTACCAATTTTTCCAGTCAATAAATGACAGTTAATAATACTGTTGGCTTTATTTACACCCTGACTTGATTGATTCACACCCATTGAAAATAAGGTAATGACTTTTTCAGTTTGAGCGAATTTCTCAAAGAAATACTGCAATTTGTCTAAAGAAATACCACTACGTTTTGCCACATATTCGATATCAGTTTCTGGCTGACTACTTGCCAAAACATCTTGCAGACCTTCGGTATAAGCATCTACAAAGTCCTGATCAGCATGACCACTTCCATATAAATATTGAAATAAGCCATTAAACAATGCGACATCTTGACCGGGCAAAATCGGTAAATGTAAATCCGCTTGTTCACAAGTACTGGTAAAACGTGGGTCAATCACGACCACAAACATATCCGGATTTTGGCTCTTAGCCTGCATGATCCGCTGATAAAGTACAGGATGACACCATGCGGTATTAGAACCGACTAAAACCACCATGTCGGTATGTTCAAAATCTTCATAGCTTGCAGGGACAATATCTTCACCAAAGCTGCGTTTATGCCCAGCAACCGCAGATGACATGCAAAGGCGCGAGTTGGTATCGATATTTGCCGTGCCCAAATAGCCTTTTACAAACTTATTTACTACATAATAATCTTCAGTCAAAAGCTGACCTGAAACATAAAATGCAATACTGTCGCGGCCATATTGGTCGATACAAGATTGGAATTTATCGGCAATCTTATTGATTGCCGCATCCCATGTCGTTACTACCCGATCGGCTTTTCGTCCCATCATCGGTTGTAAAACACGTGTTTCTAACCCCAAAGTATCCGCCAAGCGGCTACCTTTAATACATAAGCGTCCAAAGTTGGAAGGATGCTCAGCATCCCCCTCAACTTGTACCAGAGGTCCTTGAGGTTTTTGCTGGACGTGTACACTGACACCGCAACCCACCCCACAATATGGACATGTTGTTTTGGTTATAGTTGTTGCAACATGGTCGGAGCTATCGATTTCAACGCTTGGAATACTATTCATAACTGCTCCTTTCCCTATTTAGCCTGCATTTTTTAATGCAAAATCTCGACCAAATAGCAGTTTATTTCTAAATGATGAGACTGGGGTTTGATCTGCAATTAACTCTGCATACCACATGCCATCTTCAGTATCGCCAAATAAAACTGCGCCAATCACTCTATCACCTTGAATAATAATGCGTTTGTAGATGTGACGTTTTTCATCATTCAAAATAATGTCTTCATAATCATCTTTTGGCTCAAAGTTACCCGCCGAGAATACATCGACCCCACTTACTTTTAACTGAGTCGGTACGGTCGGTGCTTTAAAAGTTAAGCTGCCGTGCTCTGCTAAATGTGTCGCGCAGATAAATGCTTGGCCCCATAATGGTTCAACCAAACCAAAAGTTTGTCCACGGTGTTCAATACACTCACCCACTGCATAAATACTTGGGTCAAACGTTTGCATGGTGTCATTGACCAACACACCGCGGTTACAACGTAAACCGGCACTTTGCGCCAAGCTAATATTTGGTCGAATACCCACCGCAAATACCACAAGATCGGCTTCTAAAACCGTACCATCTTTCAAACGGATTTGCTTCACATGACCGTCTTCATCACCAATTAACGCTTCAGTATTCGCTTCGGTAATAATGTTAATACCTTTTTGATCAATACTATGACGCAGTAACTGACTCGCGCGGCTGTCAAGTTGACGCTCCATAATGCGGTCCATTAAATGCAGCACAGTCACATTCATACCGCGTTGTTTTAAACCGTACGCTGCTTCTAAACCCAGTAAACCACCGCCAATCACGACTGCATTGGTTTTTGAATCGCAGTATTCAATCATGGTGTTAACGTCATAAATATCGCGGAAAGTTAACACGCCCTTTAAGTCGACACCTTGAACTGGCGGAATAAACGGAGCCGAACCTGTCGCCAAGATCAAACGGTCATAATCAACAGTTTGTCCTTTTTCGGTGTAAACCACTTTACGTGGACGATCAATTTTTACAGCCTTATCACCTGCAATAAATTTGATGCCTTTATCGTCATACCACTTTGGTGGGTGCAGCATGATGTCTTCAATGGTTTTTTCGCCTGATAAAACCGGAGACAGCATAATGCGGTTATAGTTTCCCCATGGTTCTTCACCAATCACCGTGACTTCATAACGGTCTGGTGCCATATCCAGTAAATCTTCTAGGCAACGCATTCCTGCTAAACCATTACCAATCAATACCAGTTTAAGTTTGTCTTGAGACACACCGGTATTAGTAATATAAGTTTTTTGCGGTACAGGGTTGATCAAAACACGACCATCAACAATTTTGCTCGGATAAACTGAGAGTTTTTGGTCTTTATCTTCTAAACAGCGCCCCGTTGCCAAACTAAAGTGTTGTTTATAGATTGGCGATGCAATGACCCGCTCACCTTGTAAATCGCCAATAATGCCGCGGCTCATGACGTTGGCTTGGCTAAATGGATCTTTATTGCTTAACACGTAAACACGTTTTTCATGCCCCACACGGAAGATTGCAACTGCTTGACCACCCACTAGCGCACCTGCACCAGTATTGGGAGTTACATCATCGAGCGCACATACATCAATCCATTGATCATCAGGAAGCATATTTTTGTCTTGTACAATATTCATAGAGATTCTCCTTGTTATGCTTCAACCATTGGAATGCGGTCTTCTGAACGTTCAGCATCAGTTAATGGACGGATCTGACCACGTTCAGTCGTAAATTGAATGTGTGGATCGGCCTGTTCACTTACATCTGCATTAATATAGGTCTGGAAGCGTTTACGTACTTCAGGATTTTCTACCGCAGTACGCCATTCGTCTTGATATGTGCCGATAATGTGTTCCATACGACGCTCAAGCTCAGCAGCTAAACCAAGAGAATCATCAACAACCACAGATTTAAGGTAATCTAAGCCACCTTCCATGTTGTCGCGCCATACGCTGGTACGTTGTAAACGGTCTGCAGTTTGGATATAGAACATATAGAAACGGTCGATGTAACGGATGAGCGTTGCTTTATCGAGGTCAGAGGCAAGTAGTTCTGCATGACGTGGTTTCATACCACCGTTACCACATACATAAAGGTTCCAACCTTTTTCGGTCGCGATAATACCGACGTCTTTACCTTGTGCTTCCGCACATTCACGTGTACATCCAGACACAGCCATTTTTAATTTATGTGGTGAACGTAAACCTTTGTAGCGGTTTTCAAGTTCGATTGCTAAACCAACCGAGTTGTCTACACCATAACGGCACCAAGTACTTCCCACACATGATTTCACGGTACGCAATGATTTACCGTAAGCATGACCAGACTCGAAACCAGCAGCATTTAGCTCTTCCCAAATGAATGGAAGCTCGTGAACTTGCGCACCGAACATGTCAACACGTTGACCGCCAGTAATTTTGGTGTACAGGTTATATTTTTTCGCGATTTGACCAATGGCAATTAAACCATCTGGAGTCACTTCACCGCCTGCCATACGCGGCACAACCGAGTAAGAACCATCTTTTTGGATGTTACCCAAGTAATAGTCGTTACTGTCTTGTAAGCCTGCATGACTTGGCTCAAGTACGAAATCATTCCAGCAAGAGGCCAAAATGTTTGCCGCAGCTGGTTTACAAATGTCACACCCTAAGCCATGACCATGTTGATGAATCAAATCATCGAAAGTTTTGATTTCATTAACACGAACCAAGTGATACAACTCTTGGCGCGAGTACGGGAAGTGTTCGCAAATATGGTTATTTACAGTCACACCTTGACGTTGTAACTCAGATTTCAATACTTGAGTCACTAATGGCGCACAACCACCACATGCTGTTGCTGCCTTGGTGCATTTCTTTAATGCACCTAAAGAGGTCGAACCATCGCTAATTGCTTGGCAGATATCCGCTTTTGAGACGTTATTACATGAACAAATCGTTGCGCTGTCAGGTAGCAAATCTACACCGCTGCCACCCGACTTACCTGCTGATTGCTCAAAGCCCGGCATAATCAAGCTTTCAGGAACTTCCGGTAAAGCCAGACCGTTTAACATCATTTGTAAAAGGTCGTTGTATTCTTTGGCATCACCCACCAAAACTGCACCAAGCAATTTGGTTTTATCTGCATTTACAACAATCTTTTTATAAACCAGTGCATGCTCATCTGCATAGAAATAGCTTAATGCACCCGGCGTCATAGCATGCGCATCACCTACAGAGGCAACGTCCACACCCATCAACTTCAACTTAGTGCTCATGTCTGCGCCAGCGAAGCAATGACACTCTTCATCTAAAATGTGTTTTGCTGCAATACGTGCCATGTCATAGCCCGGAGCAACCAAACCATAAATTTTGTTTTGCCAAAGTGCACATTCACCAATGGCATAAACATTGGTATCTGAGGTTTGGCAGTAATCATTAATGACGATACCGCCACGCTCACCAATCGCGAGTCCACTGTTGCGTGCAAGCTCATCACGTGGACGGATCCCCGCAGAGAATAAAATGACATCTGCTTCAAGCTCACTACCATCTGCAAATTTCATTACATGCGTAGTGCTGTTGCCCGATTCAATAGATTGAGTCGCTTTTTGTGTATGAACTTTTACACCAAGATCTTCGATTTTGCGGCGTAAAACTTTACCGCCCAAGTCATCAATTTGAACTGCCATTAAACGTGGCGCAAACTCAACAACATGGGTTTCTAGATCTAAATCACGCAACGCTTTAGCTGCCTCAAGACCCAGTAAACCACCACCAATGACTACACCTGTTTTTGCATTAAGACTTGCTGCACGAATCGCATCTAAGTCTTCAATCGTACGATAAACAAAACAGTTTTCACGGTCATTACCCGGAATTGGTGGAACAAATGCATAAGAACCCGTTGCCAACACCAATTTGTCATAGCTAATCACATCGCCATGGTTGGTTGTAACTGTTTGCGCTGCTGTATCAATTGCCGTTGCTTTAGTGTTTAAACGCAAGTCAATGCCATGTGCATCGGCAAAGTCAAAACGAGCTAAAGATAAATCTTTTGCCGATTTCCCCGAAAAATATTCTGTCAAATGTACGCGGTCATACGCGATACGAGGCTCTTCCGCGAGAATCGTGATTTCCAGTTCATCATCTGCTTTTTCTAAAATGGCTTCGATGAATTTGTGGCCCACCATACCATGACCAATCATTACCAATTTCATAGTGTTTCTCCTCAAATCACGTTGCTTTTAAGCTGCGTTATTGCGATCTAAAATAGCTTGCTCAAATAGACGTTGTTCTTTTGCCTTGTGCTCTACCGAGAAGCGAATCAACATCACGAAGCATCCAGCGACAATGACAAATCCACCTAATGCCATCAGGCAAGATTGAATATCTGTCATACCTTTTAATAAAAAACCTGCAACGACCGCCCCTGCATTGCCTCCGGCACCGATAATGCCCGACACACCACCCAGTGCTTCACGGTCGATAAATGGAACCATGGCATAGGTCGCACCACATGCCATGTTGATGAAAAGTGCAAAGACCACCATGCTCATAATGGCCAAATGTGCGACATTCATTTGTGAAAATAAAATCAGGAATAACCCTTCGCCCAAAATCATGACAAAGAGTAGTTTTGTACGGCCATCCAAGCCTTTTTTGATTGCTACTTTGTCAGAGAGAAAACCTCCCAAAGAGCGAGCAAAGATGGCAAGTAGTCCTAAAATTCCGGCAGTTAAGCCTGCCTCTTTTAAGCCAAAGTGAAATTTTTCGACGTAGTACATGGCCAAGATGTTGTGCATAAAAATCTCAACACCAAAACATGCGCCGTATGTACCAAATAAAATCCAGACACGGTAATTGCCAGCTGCTTGTTTCATTACAGCCCAGCCGCCTTTTTTACCGCTATCGGTTGCAATGCCTTGAGCGCGCAGCTCATCGAAGTTGCCTTGTGGACAGTCTTGGGTAAATTTCCAGTACATGAATGCCACCACAAGCATCATTATGCCGGGCATTAAAAGTGCAATACGCCAGCCCATAGATTGCTCAACGCCAAACATCACAATTGCAGAGAGAATCAAAGGCATGACTGCTTGTGTGGTACCACCGCCGGCATTACCCCAACCTACGGCAGTTGCATTGGCTGTGCCCACTACATTTGGAGCAAACATGACACTGGTGTGATATTGAGTAATGACAAAGCTTGCGCCAATCGCACCAATCAAAAAGCGAAAAAAGAGAAAGGATTCGTAACTTCTAACAGCAGTGATTCCAATGACCGGGATACTGCCAACAAGTAAAAGCGTGATGTATGCTTTACGTGGGCCATATTTGTCACACAAAGGCCCGACAACCAAACGTACTACAATCGTGACAGCAACGGCTGCAATACTAATGTTAGCAATTTGATCTTTTGTTAAATGGAACTCACCTGCAATGACAGGCATGAGAGGCGCACAGGCAAACCACGCAAAAAAGCAAGCAAAAAAAGCGAGCCAACTCATGTGGAAGGCCCGCATCGCTGGAACTGTAAAATTAAACAGCTTAATAGATGTTGCTTTTGTGGCTGACAAATTCAAAGACATTGCCTTCACTCCGACTGAACGTAACTTCTTTGTGCACACCAAGGTATTCACAAACTCGATCAGAACGGACTTCATTGGCCGTCTTTAAAACTCATGGTCGTCTTCGACCTGTTATTGAATAAGCATTTTGCATGCCAGCTTTTGAAAAAACTAAATTAATCTTTTTTTATTATTATTTTTCATATAGATAAAATTTTTTAAAATATCGAAATGAACATTCTCATATCTTGGACTGCTCTAACCTTGCACCCTTATAGGGTTCAGGTAAAAATATGCTCTGCTACAAAATGAATCGCATTTTTGCACCAAGATTGATCAGTAGCGCCATTAAGCATGCTAATTTAGCGATAAAGCTCGATTTTTTCTTTAGTTTGCTATGGCATTAATCTTGCTTAAATAATTGATAACAAAAACGCGTCGAATTGGCGCATTTTCTTAGCCTGATTTTCTGAACTTATGCCAAAACTCAAAATAGCCCTTATTGATGATGATCATGCGCGAGCCGACTATATAAGAAAAAGTTTGCTTGAAAATGATTTTGAAGTAGTCGCATGCCTTACTTTGGATCATTTGAATATCTTTCGTCTGGAACATTTGCAAGCTGATGTTATCTTGCTTGATATGGATCATCCCCATCGTGACATTATTGAAAGTTGTGTCAGTAGTTATGACCTACCTACAGTTCTATTCACCAAAAATTCCGATAAAGACACCATTAAACAAGCCATCGATGCGGGAGTAACTGCGTATATTGTCGATGGCATCGACCCTTCTCGCTTACATACCATTTTAGAAATCTCAATTGAGCAATATAAAAAGCACAAAAAACTCGAAGGTGATTTAAAAGAAGCTCAAACCAAACTTGCTGACCGCAAGGATGTCGAAAAAGCCAAAGTGTTACTCATGCAACTGCATGGCTTACCTGAAGAAACTGCATTTCAGCTTCTTAGAAAAAATGCGATGAGCCACCGCATTACAATTGGAGAAATGGCACGGCGTTTACTTGACGCTCAAAAATTACTTGGCAATCAACTAAAGGATGAATAAATGAGCAGATTAGAAAAGATTCAATTACAACTCGGCTATATTCCTTTGCTTGATTGTCTTGCGTTGCTTTGGGCAAAACAAAGAGGTTTCTTTGAAGAAGAAGGTTTAGAAGTTACTTTAGTTAAAGAAGCATCATGGGCGAGTCTGCGCGACCGTCTTGCTTTTGGGTTATTAGATGCAGCCCACTGCTTATCTGCAATGTTACCTGCGGCGGCTGTAGGCGCAGATCAAATTGGTACACCTCTACAAACATCGCTGGTTTTAAGTGAAAATCGTGCTTTTATAAGCTTAAGTCAAAAGCTTACTCATCAACTTGCAATTCAAGAAAATGACACCGCACAAGTAACGGCACAAAAAGTGGCGAGCTATCTTGAACAAGGTCACCCTCTTTCTTTAGCGCATGTGTTTAAGCATTCTATTCACCATTACTGTTTAAGAGAATGGTTGGCTTTAGCAAGCCCAAAACTTGCGCAGTCTATTCAGCTCAAAACATTACCGCCACCATACATGGTCGAAGCACTGGATAAACATGTGATTGATGGTTTCTGTGTAGGTGAACCTTGGAATACCCAAGGTGAGCTTCTTGGTTTAAGTAAAATGATTTGCTCAAGCCAAAACGTTATTCCTTCTGTCGCTGACAAGGTTTTAGCCGTAACGCAAGAATGGGCGGAGCAGCATCCACAAACGCTCGTCGCGCTCACTGCCGCAATCATGAAAGCCCAACAAGAGTTGAGCGAGTTACAAGACTTTGCTCCAATTTTAAAATTATTGGTTGAGTCTGGAATTGTTCGTTTTCATTGCTCAGAAGAAGTACATGTAGATAAATACTTCATGATTCAGGATATTGTCCGTCATTTAGTAAAAGAAAGTGCACTTCCAAAAGTAGAAGACTTTTATTGGCTGCTCGAACAAATGCAAAAATGGGATGAACTTCAAATCGAACAAGCACAAATCACAAGTTTGGGAGCTCAATGCATTAATCTTGAGGCTTATAAACAAGCCAAACAGCGATATTCGTAATAAGCTATTGAGTCTCAAATCAGTATAAAAAAAGCTGGTGATAAGTGAAAATTAAAAACTTAACACCAGCTTTTAGCTAAAATCAATTAATAATTAAAAGTATAACTCAAACCAAAGGTATGCCCTTGTGTCCGCATACTAGACACTGGTGAAAAGGTAATTTCTGACTGCTAGATAGTCTTTATTCCACACGTTATAAATTCCAAAATCCACTCGCCCCTTAAGCTGGAAAATTCACTAGGGCATCCATAATCGCATAACCCTTTATTTTTAGGGAGATTATTATGTTAAATAACCAATAAAGATTCTATACCCATAATGGTAATGACTACTATTTACATTAATAATGATAATGACTACTATTTGCACCAATATTAATATTTACTAATTGGAAATAAAAATGCGCTTGTTACCCTTCAGTCTTTGCGTACTTACAACAGCAATTTGTACCCATCTTTATGCCGATGGTTCAATTAAAACAACTACCGAATTACAAAATGCTGAAGCTAAACTTCCGACAATTGTGATAACAGCGACACGTACACCCAAAAGTATTGCTGAAATTGCAGGAACAGTTCAAACCATTTCTGCTGATGAAATTGCGCAACAGGCTGGTCCAGGTCGTAAAGTTGCAGATGTTTTGGCACAACTAGTTCCATCTTTAGCACCAAGCAGTGGAACGAGCAGTAATTATGGTCAAACTATGCGTGGACGTAATGTACTGGTGATGATTGATGGCGTATCACAAACGGGTTCACGTGATGTAGCCCGTCAGTTGAATAGTATTAGCCCAAATATGATTGATCATATTGAGATCGTTTCAGGTGCGACCAGTATTTATGGTTCAGGTGCGACTGGCGGAATTATTAATATTATTACCAAACGTGCTGACAAGTCTAAGCCTGTTAGCTTTCAAACAAAATTAGGTGTGACATCAGCCGATAATTTCCGCGGTGACAGCCTGGCTTATCAAGTTGGCCAAACGGCTTCATTTGCAAATGATAAAGTCGACGGTTTTCTTGGCATAGACTATACCAATCGAGGCTCTCAATTTGATGGTAATGGGAATCGTATTTCATTAAGCCCTTGGCAGGGTAACACTATGGATACTGACACCGTTGATGTGAATGGTCGTGTAAACTTTAATTTAACAGATAATCAGACTCTTAGTTTTGGTGCTCAGTACTATAAAGATGAACAGGATACAGAATATGGGCCTGATTATTCTTATTTGCTCACAAAAACAGATCCATCTTACAAAGCTGTCAAAGGTTGGAGCTTAGATAATCAGCCGTTTACTGAACGTTATGCTTTTAATACACAGTACCAAAATCAGGATTTCTTAGGTCAAGTTCTGAATGTGGAAGCGTACTATCGAAAGGAGAAGTCACGCTTTGTACCTTATGGTTATTCAGCTGACGGTGTTAGTGTAAAGCAAAGTCAATCAAATGTGGATTATGCAGGTATTCGTTCAACTTTACAGTCTGATCTTGTTGTTGCTGACCGTGATTTAAAACTAACTTATGGCTTAGACTATGACTGGGAAAAAGATCATCAGTGGGCGGACTACTATATACCAAGCAATAATGGTTTAGTTTATACTCCAACTGGAGAAAAACAAGGTTCAGGACCAGATACTGAAATTCAGAATATTGGTACCTTTATACAAGGGGACTATGCAGTAACAGATCAGCTTAATATTCAAGCTGGAGTGCGTTACCAATATGTTCAAGCTGACACAGACAGCTATTTAACTGCACGTAAGCCGTATACATTAATGGCTGCAGACTCTACAGATTCAGATAAATTCCTGTTTAACCTAGGTGCTGTCTATAAACTTAACGATGCTCAGCAAGTCTATGCTAACTTTTCACAAGGCTACAGTTATCCAGATGTGCAACGTGTATTACGTGATGTTGCAGCATATACCTTAACTACGTCTGGTATTGCTCCGATCACTGTGAATAGCTATGAACTAGGCTGGCGCTTGAACCAAGATAAAGGTTTAAATTTGGGCCTAACAGGTTTTTATAATACTTCTGATAAAGTCGTTCAATTTAACTCGGATCGTTCTGTAAATGTTGTTGATACCGACCAGCGAATTTATGGGGCTGAAGCAACAGTAAGTTACCCATTCATGGAAAATTATAAGGTAGGTGGAACTTTAGGTTATACAAGAGGCCAGTACAAGGATGGAGCCAATAATTGGCATGAGTTAAATGCTTTTGCAGTTTCACCAATGAAAGGTACGTTGTTTGCCGAATGGAATAATACGGCAGGCTATGGTGTACGTGCTCAAATGCTTGCGATCAAAGGAACTGATAAAGCTTATAAAGACGATCTAGAGTTAAAATCAGCTGGACTGAGTGATAGTAATAGCGCAGCAGAGATTAAAGGTTATACAACCATGGATGTATTAGCACATTTCCCTGTGGCGAAAGGTCGTGTGGACTTAGGTGTCTATAATCTATGGGGAAATCAATATAAAACTGTATTCGCTCAACAAGCAGCAGTAACCAATGCTAACTCATTGTTAGCAATCCCAGCCGAAGGTCGTACTTTTGTACTAAGTTATACTATAAATTATTAAATTTAGAACTGGGAGAGACTGTTCTAAATTTTCTAAAATTAACGTAATATGCCTTATTATTTAATAAAAAGTCCAACCCTAGTGTCTGGACTTTTTTAATGATTTGTCACGTTTAACGGTTAATTATCAATCAATTTTTCACAATTTCATGTAGCCTCTCTTGTTCTATTAGAGAGAAATACAGATATTAAAATTCGACTTTTTTTAACAGTCTGATTTAGGTTTTCCCAAAAAAAACTTACCCCTCTTTCTTTAATCGATCATGGATTAAGATGGTATGTAAGAGCATATGATTATGAAAAATCATGCAATATATCAAACTGGTTCTGACTATTTGAGATAAAAAATTAAGTTGTTGATTTATTATATTTTACTGTACTTTCATTTCTGATTCATTTAGTCCATCACGTTGCCGATAACTTCCACAGCGTGAGTAAAATTCATTTCGATAACAATGATATAAAACTGCTGTTTTTTCTAACATCTTTATTTTTTTCTGCGCTTGATAAGCAATATCTTCTGCAATATAGGCATAAGATTTTACATTTTCATCCGGCTCACCCACTATTCTACTGGCAGTTGAATTTTCAAAAATAAAATAACTCATCATGCGCATAACAGCTCTGAAATGCCCTTGCCCAAGCACATGTTTTTCACCAAATAAAATATGCCAGCCCAGATCAGAGTCATCAGCATCATAATAAAGCGCCAGCCGATCACGCTTGGCTTCATATATCTCAAGATAACCAACATCAGTATGTTCAATCGTAATAATAAATAACCGCTGATGATCATCACAAATCATCTTTTCAAAATAAACTGCCAGTTCAAGCTCCGGTTTATTTAGCTGCCACTGGGGAATCACATGAGGTTCATGCATCCATTTATACAATAATGGAAAATCCTGCGGGAGTTGCACAGCCCTTAATCCATAGGCTATTCCTCTTTCCTCGTAATGAAACTCATCCAACAGCTGTGAAGATAATGTCATCATAAATATTTCCTCAATTCAATTTTATGCAGATGCAGTAAAGTGGTAATAATCCTGTGCTGAATGTTCGCTAAAAAACTGATCCCGTTTCTGCCGTTCTTGGATTTCCATTTGCTGAAACTGCTCAAGATGATGATGGGCAATATCTGGACTCAAAATAAACACACCATCAGCATCTCCAACCATTAAGTCGCCAGGGGAAATACAGGTATCTCCCACCTGTATTTGCTGGTCAAACTCCACTACACACTCTCCCTGCTGACGTGTAGTCAGACAACTGACCGATGAAGCAAAAACGGGGACTTTCATGTTTCTTAAAGCAGTTACATCCGTTACAGCACCCAATATCACTACAGCGGCAAGCTGATGATATATGGCAGCGCGATGTCTCTGTTCTCCCCAACAGGCACGATGTTCCAACTGACGTGCATCAATGACCAGTACATCACCCGGTTGGCTGTTCAGCAAAGCCTGACGCAGTGCCATACCATTGACTGAATGCAATGTAGCCGTACGCACTCGGCCTACCGCATGCCCAATTTGGTTAATCGCATGAATCTGTGGTAAATGCCCTTGGTCCAATACATGACCAATGGTTGAACTGGCAATACCTGCATAGCTCTGGATTAAATTATTTAACTGGTCTTGCATGAGTATTTACCTCTGTGTTTATCCTTTCTCAGTAATGGACAGCTTGCACAATATTCTTTCTGTGCTTCAGGTAACTGAAAATAAAAACAGCATTTTTTACGTTGGTAGGTGGTGGACGATTGCTGCCGGCTCTGATCCAGTAAATAAAATGGGTTCTGTTTTAGACCCAGATCAGCTGCAGGTAAATCTATCAAAAACTGCCGTTGAAACTGGATACGGCTGAGTAAGGCTTGGTTCCCTCCTTTTCTGTTCATCATGTCGTAAAATTGCAGAATCCGTAATGCGGTATTTTCCCACAACAAAAATTTCTGTACTTTCCCTATACGGGCGAGGACATCAAACAACTTTTGCAGGTCATCCAGTATTAATCGCACATATCCTTCAAAAGATTGCTGTTTTCTACTGATTCCATGCTGTAATTGAGGCAGATTAATCAGATGCAGTGTTCTATCCCAATACCAGTCAGGAGGCAATACTGTGGAAATACAGGATATTTCCCATGGCAAATCAATTTCCTCAGAAGTCAAGGCATAAAAATATGGAAATAACAGAGGAACAGCCCAATATTTAATGAACATGGATGTAGTGCAGGTTAAACTCACTGCACCCACGCGGGAACCAAAATCATTTAATGCTGTCAGACATGCAGAGGGATTTAGCAGATCTGTAAAACTCAGTATCTGCTGATCCTCTACAGGTAGCACATCAAATTGAATATTCAAGCGTTCAGCCAGCAACTGCCTAAGTACTGGTATATTAGATTCTGTCATTTTAAAATCAGACTCAATATTCAATACTGCAATCTGTGACTGCACACCTGAGTTTTCTCTATTCATGAAGTTAAACAACACTCCTGAATACATTCGGCACAGTTCCCATACTGCTTGGCATACTTCCCACCCGATTATCTTGCTCAAGTAGCGGACGGATCAGTTGCTTATATGGCCACAACTCACTATCAAACAGGATATGCTTTAATTCAGCGCGGGCTGTATCCGTAAATGGCACATCATCCAGCGCTTGCTGTAACTGCTGAGCCAATACGCGCCATAAATCCGCCGAGTCAATCTGATAAAACTCTGCAACAGTTTCCAAGATACTCGCCAAATTGACCTGTATACCGAGTGTTTGCAGATAGAGAATCAAACTTTTCACACTGTCGTGATACAGCGTAATACGAAAATCATGTGGACTCAGGTACTCAGGATCAGGCAGGCCCTGCTGCTGCATCCACGGCTGATAAATACGGACAGAATCATGGTCGCGGAGCATGAAACCAGCGAATTGCCCCTGTTCCAGTACAATACAAATATTTTGGCCATGAATTTCCCCCATCAGACCAAGACGGAACAGGCGCAAATTCACCTCAAAGAAATCACGGCATAATGCAGCAAAAGTATTGCAGATATGCTGTGGTGTGATCGTTAAATTCTGCCATTTTAGAATCAAATCAAATACACATCCCTGCCCATCCATCAGTTGCCCTAAGCTAGCCATAGGAATAATCTGATAAGGTGCTTGTAACAACTCAGCAGGAATTCTACGGCGCTGTGCAGCGAGATGCATCGGCCGTTCATTGAACAGCATTAAATTATCTGGCGTTAAATTATCCTGTTGCTCTGGAAGATAAGCCCACCATTGATTTTCATCGCATAACCATAGACGTCTCTTCAGTACCTCATCTTTTTGCTTAGCAAGCTGCAACAATTGCTGATTCTTTTGTCCATTGATCATTTTTACAATCGGCAAAAAACGCAATGAACCCAGGGACTTAACTGCAAGTGGTAATTTCAGACTATCCTGTGGCTGTATCGCTGAAAGAAGACTTCTTAGTGACGAACTGGCGTACCAGCCGCTAGACTGGAACGCTAAGGGGATAATGTCCTTATGATGCAACTCTTCAGAAAATTTGTCGGACAGCACATTCTTGAACTGCCACGCATGTAGGGGAATTGCTAAATAGCTATCCCCCAGCGCTTTTTCATCGCACTCCTGTTTCAACATCAGGAACTGTTCCGCATTCAGAAAAATACGCGCAGGTTGCTGCCTGCTGATCTCAGTAACATCCTTCCCATAGACCAACTTTTCTTTATTTACTGCAACCCAGTGAACATTCATATCCTGAGCAAATTCAGGACTGAAATACTGATATTCATCAGGACTAAAACCATCCTTTAATTTGGCCAGCGGATGATAGGGACGATCCCGCAAAGCAGCATACTGCTCCAGCTGTATAAATAAGTCTGCGGGATGCTGCGTTAACCATTCTGAGAAGGACAATTGATGTTGCTGAGACAATTCTGCATGCAACATTGCCTGTTTTAAATCTGCACGAAAATCTGCCAGTTTTGATGTATCAGCAGAGTTGAAGCAGTGTAATTGCTGCATGAAGTCAAATAGCTGCAATGCACTTAGATTCTGAACATGATAATCCTGTGCTTCGTCCAAGCTAAGCTTACAGATTGATGCTCCAACATACATCTGCCAACGCTGTTTCAAACTCTGTTTCAGCGGTAGAATCAAACACTCAGTCTGTGCAGAATTAAATAAAACTGCAAAATGCTCTCCAGCTGTATAACTGTCAAAAAGTGTTTCAAGTCCACGCTGAAACCTTTGTCTACATAGTCGTTGAGCCTCATCCTTTGTTAGGATCTTCGATTCTGAAATATATTGCTCTGCAAGTAGACTATTAACCAGATCCATCAATATCTCCTGCCCTGAAACGGCAGGTGAAAACACCATGGTATTCATTTATTTATTCCCCTAAACAGGCTGACGGAAATGGAACAGAGGGTTATTGACATAACGCATCTGTACCTCACCATCACCGAATAAGCGGCGGCGGGTTAGCGATTCAATACAATATTGCTCTGCAAAGACATCAAACACAGCATAGCGTGACTGGTGTTCAGGATATTGCTGCTGAAAATGATGAATAATATCTGCTGCTTTTTGCCAGAAGACCTGTTCACTAAAGTCAAGGTGCTGTTTTAGTGTTATGGCGATATCACTCAATGCAACAAAGAATAGACAAGCGCAACTAAAATCCCGCACCGCATTTAGGTCATCCGTGAGAATAAATGACATACGATTAGCTTTCGCATGTTCTGCGGGTAATGCATGCAAGGCTGGAAAAGCTTCTGGATGAGTTAGATGATCAGGACTGAAGCGTACCCCATCATGAAAATCCTTTAAAATGATTCGTACTGGCCAGCCATTACGATGAACCAAAATAATATTTTGCCCATGCGACTCAGTTCCAATTCCTTCAGCAAAGAGTAAATATAGAATTGGCTGAATGACCACAGACAGCAATTGCCCAACCCATGCATCCACACCATACTGATCCAGCCAAGGTGCGATCAGTAACTTCCCATCCTTCTGGACATGACCAATTCCATTCAGAGGAATAGCGTCTTCACCAGATTTTAGATACTGCTGAACACTTTCACGCCACAAACTGGCAATAGTTCCATATGCCTGTTTCGCATGTGATTCAGGCAGACGAGTGAAATCCACTGCTGAGGCATGTACTTCACCAAGAATATCAAAATCCAATTTTTGGGCAATTTTACTGTTCTTTTTTAAACCCTGTAGCCAATCTGTAATTAACGGCCCATTCATTGCTGTATGTGTCGCCAATATCCGTGAACTTGAGGTATTTGTCAGACTCATGGACAATTTGATATAAGGCTTTTCAGGATGTTGTAAATTGGTCAGTGTTCTCAGTGACTGCTGAGCAATATAGGCATATTCCCCTCGTCCTAAATAAACAATCTTCTGTTCAGCAATTTCCTTAAAGAACACATGCACAATAGTATTTTCCCATTGCCATGGATGAACGGGTAACCAAATATAATCATCCGCATTTTTTTGCTGACCCAAAACCTTTGTAAACTCTTGCTGATCCTGTTCAGTCAACTGCTGCTGCAGGAAATCATCCGCATTTAAATGACTGGATGCGTTATGGGAAAATATGGACTGATGTACTGCAATCCATACCAGATGAATAGGTTGTGCATATTCAACCCCATATTTCAGATTATCCTGCAGATTAAAACCCACTCGAGATTTATAACAAGGATGATAGGGATGGCCATCCATCAGATAGGTTTCCAGCACATCATAACTATATTGTGCTGCTGGTAGTGCATATTCATTCTGGCAATGCTGAGACTGCACATCATGAATAAAAGTTCGCTTCAACTCACTGATAAAACCATCAATCTGGGCTGCTTGTGGAATACTTCGGATGACCTCATCAATCACTAAATTCAGCTGTGCGACCGTTTTCTGCCCCTGATGATCTTCACGGATGACATCCGTAGCATTCATGCGTACTAGTCCAAAACTAAGATATCGCTGCCCTGCAGCCAAATAACGTACCAACTGCCCTTGTAGATTGATCACATCAATATGAAAAACCCCATCCTCAAACTGGGCTGGAATCACCTCTTCATAAATCAATGCCTGTAGCAATTGTTTAATCACACGCTGCTCAACTTTTTTCATTGTGGCTTGATCAGGCTGTTGCCAAGCCAAAGTGCTTGTATTCACAGAATGTGTGGTCGTGGAAAGTGCTGGATGTAAATTGCCCATTATTTTTTACCTTTATTGATTTTGAACCAAAACGTCCGCTTGCTTCTGACTAGGAAACTTCCATGCAGCGGGTAATGCCAACAGCATCACGCCTGCACAGATCAAAAACAGTTCCCGTATCGCATGAATTTGAGCAATTGCGAGTTCTGGTGAATATGGAATATTGTGTGTACGAATTTGCAGATAGAGTGCAGCAACCACGACAGCAATTGCAGCGCAAATCCGGCGCAGTAAGTTATTAACAGCTGCTCCCTGAGTCACCAGTTCTTGATCTTCCAGACTATTTAACCCAGCTGTTGTCGCTGGCATATAGGACAAACCAAATCCCAGCCCATGCAAGATCATACAAAACATTAGGGAGATAACATGTGTCCCAGGAATCAATGCCAAACCAGCGAATGCAGCAACAGTCAACAGAAGACCAAAACAAATTAATAGCCGGGCGCCATGTTGATCGAGATATTTACCCGCCCATTGACTACATAGACTGGTGGTCAGCGCACTACTCATCAGGATCAACCCTGTCCACACTGGACTGAGCTTTAAAGTATTTTGTAACAGCAGTGGAATCAGGAGTAAGGTAATGAACAGTCCGATAGTATGTACAACTGAAATAATGACACTGTAGTTAAAACCACTACTGGTAAATAGTTGCCAGTCAATTAAAGCATTGGGCTTATTACGACTGAACCAGAAAAAGCCACAACATGCCGCAATGCCTGTACTGAACAACAACATAAACTCAGACGTTTGGATGTCACTCAACTGCTGAATTTTGCTCAAGCTGAGCAGCAACGCTACAATACCCACAGCAAGCAGTACAAAACCACTCCAGTCAAAACGTAACAATCTCACATTAGTCTGCTGTGACGGCAACCACCGTACCCCCATCACCAATGCACAGATCGCCAGCGGAACATTCAATAAAAATAACACCTGCCAGTTCCACCACACCAAAACCAGTGCACCCAACATGGGTCCACATGCCAAAGTCAGCATGATCATGGCACCCCATAGCCCTGTAGCAGCACCCCGCTGCGCAGGCGGAGTTACCATAAATATAATTCCCAGAGACAATGGGATCATCAAGCCACTTGAAAAGCCTTGTAAAGCACGAACCAGCAATACAGTTCCAAAATGCCCTGCAAAAGCACCATACAGCGAGCTCAAACCAAAGACTATCAGTGCAGTCAGATATACCTGACGTTTACCGAATCGCTGACTCATATAACCTGTGAGTAATAGACTCAGGCTCATACTCAGCAGAAAAATAACCATCACCCAGCTAACTGCTGTTTCATTGATCTGAAAATCATGCATCAACTGAGGAATAGCGGGGTTAAAACTACTGTTGTTTATACTGACCGTGCCAGTTCCCAACATCACACAGATCATCACCCAACGTTGTAACCCTGAAGATTCAGGATTTTCTGTCTGCAACAGTGGTTGTGGCTGTTCAGCCATCTCCTGTCCCCTGTGTTATTTGCTCATGACTTTTAAATACTGATCATCGGTTTTCCCAGAGGGACGCGGCATGACTGTATTTGTTCGGGAATTATTTATCTTGAATTCAGTCGTCAAGGCTTGACTATCCAGCTGAAAATCCTGAAAGCCTTGTTTCCCATCTACATCAAAATAGTTTTCTTTCAGAATCTGATTGGCAATCCGTGCGGAACGAAATGCACCCAAGCCCAGATCTGGAGTCCCAACGCCATGGTGTTGGAGACTGGTATTTTGTATATAGATCTCACCATCCCCTTGATACTGCAGTTGATGATGCTCACTAATTTTCCAGCGTTGCTGGGTATCTAATACAATCCCGTCATTTAGCTTATTCAGGAACGTCTGTGCAGGATATTGATAACCCGTTGCTGCAATCACGGTACTTGCCCGTAGTTTCAACACCTGCTGTTGCTGAGTCTGTAAAAATTCAAGTTGAATATTATTCGGCCCATGTAACTGTGCATTCTCCAACTGATAGTTGCCGGCAATAGTCACACAGGTATCCGCTTGTCCAATACTACGATGATAAAGGCGCTCATAGATTTCCTGAATAGTTCTGCTACTGATTCCCTTGTACAAGTGGGCTTGTGCGGTTGGCAGAGTATCCTTGAGAGCTTCTGGTAAATGGTAGAAATAACGCATGTAATCTGGACTGAAACTTTCCAGACCCAATGGTGTATTTTCCATGGGTGAAAAACCTGCGGAGCGAGTCAACCAATATAAATGAAATTTGGGTTTACCTGTTTCTGATGAAATCTGCTGATCAAATAAATCAATAAAAATTTCTGCTGCAGATTGACCAGAGCCAATCAGTACCACATTGCCAGAAAGATTATCGGTACACTGCTGTAGATAGCTAGAAGAGTGCAAACAAGATACGGTTTGTTCTGAAATTGCTTGTAATGGTTTGGGTAGTCGCGGTACTGTTCCCACCCCTAATACCAGTTTGCGGGTCTGATGAATGGACAATCGCCCACGCTGTTCAGCAATTACCTGAAAACCTCCAGAGATTGGAGCAACGTCTACCACTCGATGACCAAAATGTAGATCATGCAACTGCTGTACAACCCACTGGCAATAATGATTATATTCTTTGCGTGGAATATACAGATTCTCACGAAAGTAAAACTTATAGAGGCGTTGCTGTGCCTTTAAATAGTTCAGAAAGCTATAAGGGCTTGTCGGCTCAACCAGACTGACCAAATCGGCCATAAAAGGGACCTGCAACATCGCACCTGGCAACTGTAATCCTGCATGCCAGTCAAAATTTTCACGTTTTTCAAAGAAACAATACTTCAATGAAGCATGCTGATTCACCAACGCAGCAAGACTTAGATTAAAGGGCCCCAGACCAACACCGATGAAATCAAGCATAGTCGGCCTCCTCAATAACTTGTCTAACATAGAGTGGATTTTTTAAATCAACATAGATTGATTGCTGAGAAATATCAGCTTGTAACTCATCCAACTCATACAGACGTGTCATCATATTGCCTTTATAAGGAAAAGTTTCATGATGTAAAACAGTCTTTAATAAATTGCTTTCAGGATATTTCTGATAGGCCTGCAACAGGTAGGATTGCAGCATTTCAATTAATTGTTGCTCCTGAACGGCGCCCGTCATACCTATGGCATTAATCAGACCGAATAAGGTATTACCAATAAAATAATAACGGAAACGTTCATCCACCAGTGACAATGAGCACACTGCCTGACCATCTGTTGCCAATGTCGGATAGTGTTTCAAAATTTCTGTGGCAAGCTCACGGATATAATAAAATCCTTGATTATCCCTAAACCATACTGTTTTAGGCATACCCTGTTCCAGTTCAATTAAGGTATTCTGTTGGTGGGCCTCAAAAGCCATTCCATATTCATGATACAACTCCATCAATGGCAGAATGGTCATTTCCAAGAAGCGATCAAACCATAGCAAGGCAACTTGCGACTGAGACTGACCTGTTTGTTTTGAAATATCTGCAAAAATTTCACTGAAACGATTTTTTGCCAATACAGGATGATCCTGACACAATGAAGCAATACAAGTCACATCATCACTGACCTTAAATGGATTTTCACGCAAAATACAGATGGTTTCATCTAGTACTTGACCATCAAATTTCAATGCGATCCAAGCAGGATCACTCAAAGCCTGAAGGTTCGGATTTCTCTGCCTAAATTCACTTAGACAATCATCATGCCACAGCTGATAACTCAACAAACCACGGTGGCATTCCTTATACAGATTGACCCGAACTGAATTAGTCACAGCCACAGTCATAGATGCCTTGAACATCCAAGGTGATTGCTCACTGTATAATGTACGTACTGAAGTTGTTGCCTTGACATCCCAGCCTAATGCGCCAAAATCAATCAATTTCTCTTCATGTAAAAGCTGTTGATACCAGTCCTTATCCTTTAGATAACGTGCCTGCCATGGATGTAAAGGCAACAAGGCATAATCAGGGAATTGGGCTATTTTTGCGCGGTGAAACGAATTGAAATATGGTTCCAAATCATGTTTGAACTGTGTGGGAATATTAATTTTATGTGCATTGTCCGAAGCAATATGTTCGGGGTGCACATATACAAATTGCATTTTGAAGGTATTCTGTGTTTCAGGTGAAAAAATCTTCCAGTCATCCTGTACAAAACCCTGACGACTTTTTGGTGAAGGATGCATGCTATGGCCAAGTACCAATGCCTGTTCACTCTGAATAAAATTTTGCTGTTTTGCTACAATCTGATCAAAGTCTGGCTCACGATGACCAAGAAATTGATGCAGCGCCCTGTGACTCTGAATCCAACATTCCAGCAATGAAGATGCATCAATTTGCTGGGCTTTAGATTGTTCAATTAAATTTTCCAGTAAATTTGCCGCAATATTTACAGGGCTGAGTGCCAGATTTTGACCTTCCCGCTCGACCCATGGCAAGTCAGCAAAACGGTGTCGCCCCACCTGACTGAAATATTCAATCGGTGCATAAAGAACCCCATTGATTGCGTGTAAAGGGATACTCAGTAAAACTTTACCCTTACCTCTTTCTGTTAAATGAGGAGATTGTTCTGTTAAAGAGAGAAAACGACCATGACCTGTTTCTTGTAAATATGAGTTCACTAAATGCTGCAAGGCAATTTTATTTGTGATTGATCTCATCAGGATTACTCTGTGGAGGGATAAATACCTACAGAGAATATCCACATTTAAGTGCAAATACAAATGATAATAATTATTATTAACATTCAATAATAAATAATTACATTTTACCAGCAAATTTCAATTTTATTCACAAAGTAAAATCAACAATAATAAAAAGTTAAGCCTTAAATATTCCAAGATATTGATCAATGCAAAACTAGATTAGATAAATTTACGCCAATTAAATGTGACATAAATCACAATTATTTTATAATTTTCAATAAAGTACCCCAAAATATTTTCTTTTCGTTCCCCAATAGAGCAAGAAACAAATTACTAAAAACAAAAAAGCAATTAGCTAGGATCAGTTGAAAAAAATGATAAAATCCGAGTAAAAAATGGGCTACTTGGAATATCATATGTAAACCTACTCTATAGAGCCTAGTGAAAATTCTTGTTAGTGTGTGGAATTATTCAGAGTACAAACCACACCAAGCCCGCCCAGCCTTATTAAATTAAGGAAATCGAATATGAATAAACATTCGATTGCTCTTAAGAAACGAATAGCAAATGACATTTGCAGGCTATGACTTTATTTTTTTCAACAACGATATTATGAATTACAATCATTCTCACTTATAATTCGACAAATTTAAAATCACTCTCAGGGCGAGACAATGGGAAATAAGATAAAAAGTCACAAACTTTTTACGAGGAAGTCTGAAGTAAAAAATATTATTCCACTCCTTTCACTTGGTGGGGCCATCTTTCTCTCAAACTCAGCCTTTGCAGCCTCGTCTTCTGAGACAACCGATGCTGAAAAAAAGCCTGAAGCATTACCTACAATCACAATTACCGCTTCACGTGCAGATGAACTTTCTACTTCTGCCAAGCAAGTAACCAAGCTAGATGAAAAGCAAATTGAACTTTTAAGAAATGGTTCATCTGGCAGTATTGCAACCGTTTTAGCGAAAGCCGTACCGGGCCTGTCAGATTCAAGCCGAACCATTACCGATTACGGCCAAACTTTACGTGGCCGTAATGCCCTCATCTTGGTCGATGGCGTACCAATGAACCTTACACGTGACACATCACGCGGACTTTCAGCAATTGACCCTGAAAGTATTGCCAACATTGAAGTGATTCGAGGCAGTAACGCAATTTATGGTGGTGGTGCTGCTGGCGGTATTATTTCAATTACCACAAAAGCTGCGGGTGGTGAACCTACAGCTAAAACCGTGGTTGGACTTCAAACACCTTTAACAAATTTCCGTTCTAATGCTTTAAGTGGCGATATTCATCAATATTTCACAGGCAGCTTTAACGCTTTTGATTATGCGCTCGACTTTGGTTACCAGCGTATTGGTAGTCCGTACGATGCAAGCGGTGACCGTGTTGCACCTGAACCAAGTCAGGGCGATTTATATGATGCTGATGCTTACAGCGTAGGTGGTAAACTGGGTTACCATATTGATGACAACCAATACCTACAGTTTGCTGCAAACTACTACAATGCCGAGCAAGACTCAGATTATGCATCTGACACAAGCGTTAAGAATACCCCTGCCGGAACCGTACCGGCAAAAGCAATTAAAGGCTTAAAGCTCAAAGATCAGACTAAAAACGAAAACCAAATCTACAATTTGACTTATAACCATAAAGACTTTTTTGGTAATAAGGTTGATGCCCAAATTTATTACCGCGACTTCTTTACTCGTTTTTCACCATTTGACGCACGTGTTGCCCCAGATAAAGTCAGCCCACGCGGTGGACAAGTGGATCAAATCTATCAAGAAAATAACGTACTCGGTAGCCGTTTAACTGTTACTACACCACTTGAGTTTTTAGGCGACACATCATTGGTTTGGGGTGGTGACTTCAGCCGTGAAAAAAGCGAAATGCCTCTAGATATTTTCGATCCTGATATTTATGATCAATCTGGTGGCTTAGAGTTTGTAAAAACTGGCAAGCTTATTTATTTACCTGAACTTACCACACAAAGTGTGGGTGGCTTTGTACAGTTAAAGCACCGCTTTAATGATCAATGGTCAGCAGAAGCTGGTACACGCTATGAAGATAGCTACGCCCAAATTGATAGTTTTGTTCCATTATCACAATTAGGTAAACCCGACCCTTACACAGTTCAGGGTGGAAAAGTGAAAGCCGATGCATGGTTGTACAATGCTAACGTGACTTTCTCTCCAAATGACCAACACTCGATTTATGCATCGTTTAATCAAGGTTTTCAATTACCTGATGTTGGTGTAGTCATTCGTAATGCCAGCACAGGTTTTAATCTTGGCTCATCATTTTTAGAACCCGTAAAAGTTGATAACTATGAGTTGGGTTGGAAAGGAAACTTTAATAACTTCTCTTCAAGTTTAGCTGTATTCCACTCTACTTCTGACCTTGGTGCAGTGCAACCAGTAAGTAATAGTTTGGATATGACTAGAACCAAAGAAAAAGTTACTGGTGTGGAAGCAACTTTTGACTATCTTGACGATGCTAATGTTTGGGGAACGGGTGGTAGCGTTACGTGGATGAAAGGTCGTGAAAAACCGCAAAACGGCACTGAACAAGACATGACAGGCTTCCGTATTCCACCATTAAAACTCACAGCTTACGTGTCTTATAGCCCAACTGAAACTTGGACGAACCGTCTGCAAGCTACTTACTTCGGTTCAGAAGATTATCGCTTGAACGGTGTAAATAGTTTTGGACGCTACGATGTAAAAACTTATACAACAGCAGATTTAATCAGTAGCTTTGCGCTTAACAAAAAAGACACTGTGACGATTGGTTTAGAGAACATGTTTAACCGCAAGTATTATCCTCTTTATAGCCAATTATTAAGATCGGGTAATAACACTAGCCATTTAGTGGCAAATGGTGCAACGCTGAAGGTTTCTTATAGCCATAAGTGGTAATCAAAACTAACTTAGACTGTTTCACAAAAAGGAGATCCATGGGATCTCCTTTTTTTATTAAAAATATTAAAGCCTTATTTATTTTTTCAATTGTTAACTTGAGAGAAACCCACAGAATTTACCTAGCATTCTGACAAAATTTTTGTTAACTTGATTTTGTTACATATTCAAAATGCAACTTTTTTCACCTAAACACTCCACATCAACGTGTTTATGAAAATAATATCAATATGTCGTTTTACCAATATTTTTAATGGGGTAAGTCACAATGGAAATCTCACACCGCGAAATTTACGCGCTTGTCGACATCAATAATTGTTATGTTAGTTGTGAGCGCTTATTTAACCCCAAACTTATTGGTCTGCCTGTTGTAGTACTTTCTAATAATGATGGATGTGTTGTATCACGTAGTGAAGAAGCAAAAAACATGGGTATCAAAATGGGTATTCCATGGTATCAAATCGAGCAATACGCTCTTCAAGCAGGTGTACACGTCTATTCAAGTAACTACACTTTATATGCCGAGATGTCGCGTCGCTTTTTTTCAGTACTTGGGGAGTTTTTCTCACCCGATGATTTAGAAGCTTATTCTATTGACGAATGCTTTATTCGCCTTACCCCTTACCTACAGTCTATAGATATTCACTCTTACTGTGCCAAAGTCGTAGAAACTCTAGAAAGTTGGTTAAGCTTACCTTGCTGTATTGGTATCGGATATTCAAAAACTCAAGCAAAATTAGCCAATCACTATGCTAAAAAGATTCCAAGCTTTAATAAAATTTGTAATTTCATCACTTTAGATCCTTTGCTTCTTGAAGACCTCATGCAAAATACTTCGGTCAAAGAAGTGTGGGGAATTGGCTATCAATTGGTCAAACAATTACGAAGCTATGAGATTTATTCATGCTTAGACTTAACTTTTGCCAATGAGCATCATCTAGCAAAAGCTTTTTCTGTGGTGATGGCACGTACCATTCGTGAGCTAAAAGGCCAATCCTGTATTCAACTCGACGATCCTGCCATCGTCACAAAACGAATTTTAGCTTCACGTAGTTTTGCTCAAGCTTTATCCAGCATTGAAATTATTAAACAAGCACTTATTTTCCATCTCAACCGTGCTCATCGCCGTTTAATGAAACAAGAGCAACTATGTGCCTGCATTCAAGTCATGCTTTATGAAAAAATAGATAAACCACCTTATAAAAAAGCATCATCTCAAGCGATAGGCTTAAATTATGCAACAGATGATCTATGTATATTAACAAAAGCAGCAATGCAACAAATTGATGTTTTATATAAAGAAAATAAGAAATACATTAAGATTGGAGTTTTATTTTGTGGTTTGCATCCCCGTCAACATCACATTGATGATTTATGGCAACCTCTGGAGTTAATTCATCAAAGACAACAATTGATGCAAACGCTCAGCACAGTTCGTAACCGATTCGGTAGTCACTATTTACAAGTCGGTTATCATTCTCGAAGTTCATCTTGGCATATGAAACAATGCCACCGTTCAAAAAACTATCTGACTCGGTGGAATGAACTCTTAGTGATTGGAGAGAACTCTATAGCCGTTACACAAAATACATGAACTGTTTTTGTCAATTCAGTTTAAAATAAGCTCTATTAAATTACTTGAAATTTTGTCATTTTTTAACATTGCTAAATCATCGCAAAATTTACAATATATAAGCCGAATTTGGTATACCCTTTCTGCGACGATGAAAACAAATTATAAAAAAATTGTAGAAACATATGCCATAATAAGCAAACTTTGCAGACATCTTGCAAAGAATATTTGCAACTTTAGAGCTGGAGCAATCTGAATGAGTTCGACCATTTTGGTGATTCATGGACCGAATTTGAATTTGCTGGGAAAACGCGAACCAGAAGTATATGGTCATCTTACCTTAGGTGATATTAACCAACAACTTATTAATCAAGCTCAACAAGCTTCAATTACATTAGATACTTTTCAAAGCAACTGGGAAGGTGCCATTGTTGATCGTATTCATCAGGCACAAACTGAAGGCGTAAAACTTATTATTATTAATCCTGCTGCCCTCACCCACACTTCAGTTGCTCTACGTGATGCCCTACTTGGCGTTGCGATTCCATTCATTGAAGTACATTTGTCGAATGTCCATGCAAGAGAGGCATTCAGACACCATTCTTATTTATCTGATAAAGCAATTGGCGTGATTTGTGGTCTAGGTGCAAAAGGCTATCGTTTTGCGCTCGATTACGCTATTGAAAAAATTCAACCATCTAACCCAAACTAGTTTAGGAATAGTCGCCCATGGATATCCGCAAAATTAAGAAACTCATCGATTTAATGATTGAGTCTGACTTGCAAGCGATCGAAGTTAAAGAAGGTGATCAATCAATCGCTTTAACTCGTCGCAATCCTGTCGTTGCTGCGGCTGGTGTAGCACTTCCGGCTGCTCCTGTTGCAGAAGCACCAGTTGCAAAAACACCGCGTGGAGCAGTTGAAACTTCTCCAATGGTTGGCGTGTTCTACGCTGCTCCAAGCCCAGGCGAAGCACCATTTGTTAAAGTAGGTCAAACTGTATCTGCTGGTGAAACTTTGGGTATTATTGAAGCAATGAAAATCATGAACCCAATTGAAGCAACTCAAAGTGGCGTGATTGAAGAAATTTTAGTGAAAAATGGTGAAGTTATCCAATTCGGTCAACCTTTATTCCGTTATCGCGCGTAATTACCCCGGGGACGTCTATGTTGCAAAAAGTTTTAATTGCAAACCGTGGTGAAATCGCTTTACGTATTACCCGGGCTTGTAAAACATTAGGAATCAAGACTGTTGGTATCTATTCAGATGCCGATAAGGATTTGATGCATTTACGTTTTGTTGATGAAGCAGTATGTATTGGTCCGGGTGCAAGTAGTGATAGCTATTTAAATATCCCGGCAATTATTACTGCTGCAGAAATTACCGGTGCTGATGCTATTCACCCGGGTTATGGTTTCCTTTCAGAAAATGCTGAGTTTGCTGAAATTGTAGAAAGTTCAGGCTTTACTTTTATTGGCCCTCGTCCAGAACATATTCGCCTTATGGGGAATAAAGTTTCTGCGATTGTTGCCATGAAAAAAGCTGGCGTACCTACTGTACCAGGTTGTGACCATGCAGTGACTATCCACAATGCATTGGCAGAAGCAAAAGAAATTGGCTTCCCGCTCATTGTTAAAGCCGCTTCTGGTGGTGGTGGACGTGGTATGCGTATTGTTGAGCGTGTAGATACACTACTTGAATCAGTTCAAGCAGCGCAACGTGATGCAGAAATGTGGTTCGGTGATGATACCGTTTACATGGAACGCTTCTTACAAAAACCTCGCCATGTCGAAGTTCAAGTTCTTGGTGATGGTAATGGTCATGCAATCCATTTATATGACCGCGACTGTTCATTACAACGTCGTCATCAAAAAGTACTAGAAGAAGCACCTGCACCGAATTTACCAGAGCAAGCTCGAGCTGATATTTTAGAAGCTTGTGTTCATGCTTGTCAGTTAATGCAATATCGTGGTGCTGGTACATTTGAATTCTTATTTGAAGACGGTGAATTCTTCTTTATTGAAATGAATACTCGTGTTCAGGTAGAGCACCCTGTAACTGAAATGGTTACTGGTGTTGATATTATTGAACAGCAGTTACGTATTGCAGGTGGCCTAGGACTAGAGCTTCAACAAGAAGACATTAAAGTTCAGGGACATGCAATTGAATGCCGTATCAATGCAGAAGACCCAACAACTTTCTTACCTTCACCAGGTAAAATCGAAAGTTTCTATGCACCAGGTGGTGCAGGTATTCGTTTAGATTCTCATATCTACCCAGAATATAGCATTCCTCCTTACTATGACTCTATGATTGCTAAATTGATTTCTCATGGTAAAGATCGTGAAACTTCAATTGCACGTATGCGTCAAGCATTAGATGAAATGATCCTTACAGGAATTAAAACAAATATTCCTTTGCATAAAGATCTTATTTTGCAAGATAAGAGCTTCTGCTCTCAAGCAATGGACATCCATTACCTTGAAAAACACTTGTTAAAGCAAGTGGAAGAAAAGAAAGCTGAAACTGCATAATAAAAAAAGCCTCTTATTTTTAAGAGGCTTTTTTTATATCTATCATTTTATGGTAACACTCTACGCAGAGTCGCAAAGCATTGCTCACCCTTCGCAGTCGAACAGAAATTGATGGTATGATCGTTTTTCCATTGTACAAAATATTGTGAGACATCACCTGTTTGGTCTTGCTTCTGACCAGAACAATCTACTTTATTATTATCAAATTTAATTTGCATCACTAAAGCGGCTAGCTGCTCTTTAGGATCATCAGATGGTTGATATTCATAAATACCATAAGACCATTCCTGACCGCTTTTAATCACTACATCGTTACTACTGCGAAAGTTATAATATTCCACACATTTCTTATTATTTGGAATCTCCATTCCCCATAATCCCATAATTTCAGGACGCGTAACAATACGTATAGCGTTAGGATTACTTGCAGTCCGAACAGGTTGTTCGGCTGGCTGTTGAGTAGCTGTTTCTGCCACAGCTAAACCAGAACAAGCCCACAATAATCCAATAATATAAATATTTTTCATAGATTTATTAATCATTAAACGCATGAACTTAAGTTAGCATATTTTTTTAGAAAATCATTGCTCCATAACCATATAAAAACAATATTTTTCAACTGTAACGTGCCACAACAAGTCAACAAACAATTTTATATTTATTTGCTTTTTTCAATACAAAGTTATTAAAGTTTTATCTCACCTCAAACTTATGTGGAAGAGTCGATTTGTTTAGGAAGCCACATCACAAAACCTAGGCCTAATAGTACCACCGCACTTGCACACATAAAGATGACTTCACCAGAAAGAATTTTCCAGAAATGCCCAGCTAAAACACTACCAAAGGCTACCCCTAATCCCCACATCGTGCTGTAAAGTGCTTGTCCGCGTCCCTGTTGTCCCGCTGAGAAGTTTTGAAAAATTACTCGCATCGCAATTAAATGAAATAAACCAAAACTAAAAGCGTGCAAACACTGTGCAAAAATTTGACCAACAAAATAATGTGAAAATATTGCAACCATCATCCAACGTATGCTCGTCAATATTAAGCAAACAATTACCAAAATACGCCATGAGAAATGTTGAAAAACTTTTGCAGCAATTGAAAACATAAAAATTTCAGCAAAAACACCCATAGCCCATAAGAAACCAATTTGCGTGGTACTAAAACTTAAAGATTTCAAAAAATTACTATAGAAACTATAAAAAGGCGCATGTGAAAAAAGCAGAATAAATTCAATTGCAAAAAATGCAGCCACAGTTGGACGTTTAAGAACAGGAAGTAAAGGTTCTAAATGTTTTTGTGAGATAGGTGCACTATCAGGTTCGCGGATTGTGAAAGACCAGACGAAGGCCAGTGAAGCAATAATTAATAATAAAATTGGGAGCATTGAAATAGGCACTATTTCTAAAATTGCTCCAATAGTGAATACCCCAACAATAAACCCAACAGACCCCCATTTACGAATTTTGCCGTAAAGCTTCGCTTTTTGGTCACCCAACCAAAATAAAGTAACACCTTCAAATTGAGCTAAAATAGCATTTTGAAAGAAACTAAAAATAAGCATAAGCAAAGCAATTGACTGAAAAGTATTTGGCACTATAAAAATAGCTAACCATATACAGGACTCCATCCAAGTTGCCAGCCGGACAAGTAGCATTCGTTTACCAGATTTATCAGCAATCCAGCCCCAAACTAACGGTGCAAAAAAACGCGTTACAATCGCAATTGATGATAAAACACCAATTTCTTGATAATTAAATCCTTGATCTTGAAGATACAAATTCCAATAAGGCATGAATGTACCAACAATGGAATAGTAGAAAAAGTAGAATCCGCCAAGTCTAGTTTGGATGGTAAGTGGTTGGAACAAGCTATAAACCTTTGCATTTTCAATAGGTTAAAATTAGAGATAGTTATATATCAAAACATCCCAACCCTTTAATTTTAACACTTTGTTTTGTAATACAAATAACTAAATTATTGTTAATTCAATTGTCTCTAAAAGCATTTTTTATGGATAAGAAAGAAAAAATAAGGGAAAAGAGAACTGTAATTTAATTTGTACAATCTGTTAACTTGTGTAAAAATACATTTAATATTCATAAGGTATTTAATCATCAGATGTTTTTTCTTATTTTTTTAATTTGTCTTTTTCTGTTTTTACTCATCCTAAAACAACATTATCGATAAACCCCTCTATAAATTCCGATATATTCAAAATTTCGCTTTCAATCTAAATTAAGTCATCCTATTTCCCCCACTCCAATTCGCTGTGTAAAATTAAAAATATACTAGATTTCTTTAAATTAATTAAGAGATCTAGAAAAGACAATAAAAAGCAAAAAATTTAATTCTCAGCTCCGAGTAACTTCACATTTAAAAATAGAATTTATCCAAAATAAATAACCCTCTTAATTTTTATTATTTGTGTGGATTTTATATCTTCTACTTTATTTTAGGTTTGAGCTAACAATTCCATACTTGTAGTTTGACTTGCTTCTTGGCAAGGTATGTGCCAGTAAAACATTAGGAATTTGTTCCAATATGGCGAGTCCAGCACAAATCATTCGACATAAATTTCTCAATACATTTTTCTCACGCCATTCTATCTGGTTTTTATGTATTTTTACTGCGCTCAGTATTACGTGGTTTCGTACTGTATATACCCCTCATAGTATCTACTATTTTGTTTCTGACACTCTCCTTAACGGTTTATGGGTGGTTACAGGCGCCTTAAGCTTATTAGGTCTCTATGATATTTTGCAGAATAAACATTCAATATTAAGAAATTACCCAATTATGGGGCATTTTCGTTTTTTGTTTGAAGATATACGTCCTGAAATTCGCCAATACTTTATTGAAGCGGATCAAGATGCTCTACCTTTTTCACGCATGCAAAGAAGCTTAGTTTATCAACGTGCTAAAAATGAAAATGCAGATAAACCTTTTGGTTCAATCATCGATGTTTATCAAGAAAATTATCGTTTTATTGTTCACTCAATAAGCCCTTGCCCGCCCGCAGATCCAAAAAGCTTCCGTATTCAGGTGGGTAATGCACAATGCCTACAACCGTATAGCGCATCTATTATGAATATTTCTGCCATGAGCTTTGGTAGTTTAAGTGCCAATGCAATTCGTGCCCTAAATAAAGGAGCACAATTAGGCGGTTTTTATCATGATACTGGCGAAGGAAGTTTAAGCCCTTATCATCTGGAAAATGGCGGTGATATTGTTTGGCAAATTGCCAGTGGTTATTTTGGTTGTCGTACGCTTGATGGAAAATTTGACGAGCAAAAATTTGCCAAGCAATCTCAATTACCACAGATCAAAATGATCGAGCTGAAGCTTTCACAGGGTGCCAAACCTGGTCACGGCGGTATTTTACCTAAACATAAAATTACCGAAGAAATTGCTCAAATACGTGGTGTTTCGCGCGATCACGATTGTATTTCTCCTGCCAAGCATTCTAGTTTTTCTACCCCAATTGAAATGATGCATTTCTTACAAAAGTTACGCACATTATCTGGTGGTAAGCCAGTTGGTTTTAAATTGTGTATTGGCCAACCTTGGCAATTTATGAGTATTGTTAAAGCAATGCTTGAAACAAAAATTGTTCCTGATTTTATTGTTGTTGATGGTTCTGAAGGTGGTACGGGAGCAGCGCCAATTGAGTTTAGCGACAATATCGGTACTCCATTACGTGAAGGCTTACGCTTTGTCCATAACACACTTGTCGGTGCAGGGCTAAGAGATCAAGTTAAAATTGGCGCGAGTGGTAAAATTATTAGTGCATTTGATATTGCGAGTACTTTTGCGCTTGGTGCAGATTGGGTTAACTCGGCACGTGGTTTCATGTTTGCTGTCGGGTGTATTCAGGCACAAAGCTGTCATACCAACCAATGCCCAGTAGGCGTTGCAACCCAAGATAAAGATCGTCAAAAGGCAATTGATGTACCAACTAAATCAGAACGAGTATTTAATTTCCATAAAAACACATTGCATGCATTATCAGAAATGATTGCTGCTGCTGGTTTACGTCATCCTTCTGATATTAAAGCTCATCATTTAGCTCAGCGAGTAAATGACCGTGAAATTAAGAACTATGCTCAACTGCATTTTTTCTTAAAAGAAGGTGAACTTTTACAGTCTGAACTTATTAATGACGATGATAATTTTTATTATCGAATGTGGAATATGGCGGATGCTAATCATTTTTAATTGATATTAATTTTATCAGTTAAGCATTTATAGTGGGACGCCTCTCCCTATAAATGCTTCATATAGCTTTATCAAAATTAAAAAATAAAGCCCCAGATTCATGCATCTATCTAAATTTTTTGGATAGATGCATTATTTTTTAATAATAAAAATGTTTTGGCTTTGCATGTAAAAAGGCCGGAATCAATCCTGTTAATGCAGCACGTATATCCGCACGTTCATTAATTAATTGATGAGAACCTTCTTCAAGCATTAACAACGTTTGCAGTCTAAATTTACGACGAATAAATTCAATGTTGTAACGCCAATCAACTGTCTGATCGAGAGCACCTTGTGCAAGCCAGACTGGGATACGGCAAGCAGGTCGCGCTTCCATTTCCTGCATCCATTTTGACATGGCCAAAATCCAGTCCATTCCCATCATTCGGGGTTGCAACGGATCTTTTAAGCGAATGAAACGTAAAAATTCAGGATTATGATTATTACGTCTAAAGTGTCTTGGTACTTGACGTTTAATACGGCGAATAATGCCCAATCCAACAGGGTTATGCCACCATGCAGTTTTTGCCGGTCGAATCAAAGGAGAAAGTAAAAGTACTCGATCTACAATCGGATCTTGGCGTTTTTCAGCATATTCCAATAGGTGATGCATCCAGATTGCGCCACCCGTACTCTGACCGATACCAACCCACGGCTTTGGCAATTGATCTGCATGTTTTACATATTGATAAACAGCCATCAAAACTTGCTGGTAATGATCAAAATTTTTAATACTGGCCGGTGAACCATCACTTAATCCATGGCCAGGCAAATCATAAGTAATGATGCTAAAACCCTGCTCAAGAATTTCACGGATAATTGGCTGATAAATACCGCTATGTTCAAGATAGCCATGCAATAGGCAAACTGTACCTTGTATTTTTTCTACTTTGGGTTTGAAAACTTGTACATGCAAACGGAATAAAGGCATTTGAACATAGCCCTGCCAATGGTCACATTCAAGTAAATGTAAACCATATAATTTGCGGTAAGCTAACAAATCACGAGAAGGTTCTTCTAATGTATTTAAATTGAGTGGACTCAAAACCTGCGGCGTAAGATCACGGTTAGGAACCGGTAAATCTAATTGTTTTAATACGGCAGGATTGAGAAATGGAATATCTGACATTAAGGAACCTCTCGACAATCACTTGAGCCAAACAACATGTCGCGAATTGTCGCAAGTAATTCATAATTTGCACGGCGGCTATGATCGTAATTTTGCACACTTGGTTGCCAGCGCGTCAGTGGAGTTGGCATTGGAGCCACAACAGGAATAGTTTCAATACCATTTAAGGCAAAGAGTCGGCGTGTACGCGGCATATGATATTCATCTGTAACCAGCATCACCGTCGGTGCTCCACCTTTTTTCTGAAGCAATAAAGAACTAAAACGAGTATTTTCACATGTGTTCATACTACGCTTTTCTAATAGCTTGGCATCAACACCGCGCTCTTTTAACCAAGCTTGCATATAAGGCGCTTCTACACCGCTCAGTACAATAGGTAGATGATTTTGTTTTTCAACTTCTAAAGTTTTTTCTAATCGCAAACGCGTATAGCCATTCACTACAATATCTTTACCATTTTTGTCTAAAGTTAATCCTCCGCCCAACACAACAATTGCATAAGGCTCTGATAACTTTTTAGGTTGTACAGGTATTGGATTTTTACGTACATATTCGATTTTCTGTTCAGGTTCACTGACAGCTTCTTGATGCTCTGGTACCACAGGTTTTCTTGCTAAAAACTCTGTATATTGCTCGGTAAGTGCCTTATTTTCAGAACTATTAATAAAAAGTGTTTCATTAACAGGACTACTCGCCTCATCTGCAGCATCAATTTCTGAATTTTTAGCGACTAGAGGAACGGTTACCGTGGTTTCCTGTTCTTGTGTATCCTGTTCCTTTTCTTCTAAAAGAATAATTTGCTGTAAGGCTTTATAATTTTCTTGAATATAGGTCAAATCAGATGTCTTTTTTTCACGTAAAGCTTGCTCTGTCAATTTTAAATACGCCTGACGAGCAATCCATAAATTTGAACCGGGTTCTAAATTATCATGTTCACTTAACGAAGCCTGTCTTTGGCTCTCAGCGGCAACCTGATTAACGTCAACAGGAACAAAATAATTAAGCCCAGCTACAATAAGTTTTGAATAAAACGGCGAATATAAAAAAACCACGAAACAGCCTAATAGCACAAATAGTACGGTGACTACTTGGACTAAACGTACCATTAAGTGTACTTTTGGCATAAAACTATTCCGTATGATTTTCAATTAAACCTAAACTGTTATAAAGCACAGGCTCTGGTTCTAACATAATATGGAAACGCTGATCAACATCATGTTGTACAGCCTGATAAGTTTTCTTTACATCAGTAAGAGATGCATTGGCATAATTCACCAAAACTAATGCCTGTTTATGGAACATCCCCACCATATCGAGTTGCTTCCCTTTCCAACCCGCCTGATCAATTAACCATCCTGCTGCAATTTTAACGTTTCCATTCGCTTGAGGATAATGAGGAATTGTTGAGAATTGTGTGACTAAACGCTCAAACTCTTGAGGACTAACAATCGGATTTTTAAAGAAACTACCTACATTTGGATATTCTTTTGGATCAGGAAGCTTACTTTGGCGAATATGGATGACCTGATTCTGTAAATTTTCAGCAGTCTGATTATCTCCAACTGCTTGTTTTAAATCGCCATAATTAAGTTTTAAGTGTGGCTGTTTAAGTAATTTAAAAGTGACATGTGTAATAATGTAACGGTTCGGATCATCTTTAAAAATACTATGGCGGTAGGCGAAATGGCAGTCAGCCGCTAAAATTGTTTGAGTTTGCTTTAAATTGCGGTCATACACTTGTACTGACTCAATAAACTCACCCACCTCTACTCCATAAGCCCCAATGTTTTGTACGGGAGAAGCGCCGACTAAGCCTGGAATAAGTGCAAGATTTTGCAAACCAAACCAGTTTTGCTCAGTGCTGTATAAAACAAAATCATGCCAGACTTGGCCTGCACCAACCTTAACCCGAACAAAATCATGATCGTTCGATAAAACTTCAATTCCCTGAATATCAAGATGAATAACTAAAGCATTGATCTGCTGCGGCAACAACATATTACTACCGCCCGATAATACAAGTACATTTAACTGATGCTGCTCTGCAAAATCTAAAGCTTCTTCAATATCGTGAATATTGGCAACTTTAGTATAGTGGGAAACGGTTGCATCTAAACTTAAGGTATTGAATGGCTTAAGCTGTACTTGATTCTGAATTTGCATTGTGTTGAAAAACCTATTCTTAAACATTCAATTGTTTTTTTAAAATATTAACCCATGCCAAACTACTAGACTCACATTGATTGAGTACACGCTCAAAGCCATCCGCACCGCCATAATAAGGATCTGGCAACGCTTGTTGTGGATATTCAGGATCATGCTCACTCATTAAAGCTACTTTTGCACGAATTTGATGAGCACCAAATTGTGAGACGGCTCTTTGCAGTACTTCATGAATATCTTCAAAATTTTGATGATCCATTGCCAAAATCAAATCAAACTCTAAAAAGTCTTGAGTTGAAAGTTGTCTTGCTCGTAAAGTCGATAAGTCATAGCCTCTTTTTTTAGCATGCAACTGACTGCGCTGATCAGGCGCTTTATTTGGATGATAATTACTTGTTCCAGCTGAATCGACAATGACACTGAGTTGATGAGCATCACAATAAT
Organism: Acinetobacter pittii ANC 4050; assembly: GCF_000399685.1. GTDB lineage: Bacteria > Pseudomonadota > Gammaproteobacteria > Pseudomonadales > Moraxellaceae > Acinetobacter > Acinetobacter pittii_E. The sequence goes on along the minus strand of NZ_KB976987.1, from coordinate 631,472 downwards.
GTCTAAAAACCACCTCAGCCGTGGGAGAACGGCAGATATTTCCTAAACAGACACATAACACCTTATATTGTGTTTCCATTAGAAATTACATCCAAACTTTTGAATTAAATAAAAATAAATTGGGTGCACGCAAAATCTTAACAAACTATAAATTTGTGACAACCGCATTGACCATGTGACTTGTTGCATTTTGTCAAAACTCACATGGGTTGAAAAGGAAAATAATGTTTATCAATAGATTAAAAGTTGATAAATCGGTCGATAAACTATCTGATCTTTTATCCTTTCTTATGACTCAGCCATTTCGAAGAACTCGAGACACGATATAAAAAAAGCCTACTCTTTCAAGTAGGCTTTCCCCTTATGACTTTTGCGCTGATCATTAAGGTTTATTGTTGTTTAAAGCAACTCGGGGATCTTACAGAAATACTTAAGAATAAAAAAGCTTATTTACTTAACTGAATGTAAGTACTCATATGCGCCTTTTTCGTTACTCTCCAGTTTAATGACTGCATCCGTTTCATCATTTAGTGTCAGGTTAAATACTTTTTCACCATCATATGAAATTTGATGACCCATACGGAACTCTGAGTCAAGTGACTCAAGAATAATAAAATTTCCTTCGTTATTCGAAGCGATATAGTAAGTATTGTTCCGATGAACATATCTAATTGTGTACATCACTATTTAAATTCCACCTCAAAAAATTATGTTTTTTCTTAATAATAAAAAGACCTTGTTTTCCCCGTCTCAATCAGAAATGGTCCTAACGAAAAAGACATCTAACCTCTAAAAACAGGAAATACGTATTTGGTTATATTTCCAACTTTACAACTGGATAATTCCCACACACCCACTATCAATAAAAAAAAATTAATTCAAAAACTTATAACCAAAACTTTGTAAGCATAAGTTTATAAAGTCAGCTCCCTCTTTTTGATTATTGATCCTGATTATTTGGCATTTTTCCTTGCTTATACTATCAAATTGATATTACAGAAATACTTAATAATAAAAAACCCCGCCATTAGTCGATAGTTAGCTGAGTTTTTTGCAATCTAAATTTGCTTTTGCTGGTTTAAATCCTGAGCTATAAAATCACCTTACGAGAATGCTTTATTTTAAAGTGTCTTATGCTAACTTATCTGGAGATTGAATCTTATAGAACCATTCAACAATAATGTTCAAAAATAAGGAAATAATGTATATGAGCCATTTTCAATTTCAAACTGTTCCAAATATCATCTCTGGCTTAGGCTCTATACAAGAATTACAGAATATATTGTCCTCAAAAACTTACCGTAAGTTATTGCTGGTCACTGATGCGGGTATGGTTAAAAATCAATTACACCGTCCCATCCTTCAAATTTTAGATACCCTCAATATTGAATATGTCATTTATGCGGATGTGCAGGCTGACCCACCAGAACAAGTGGTTTTAGATGCAGCCAATTATGCAAAACAGCAAAATGTCGATGTCATTCTTGGTTTTGGTGGTGGTAGTTCTTTGGACGTTGCAAAAGTTATTGCTTTGCTTGCCCACCCCAACCAAACTCAACATTTGCAAGAAATGTATGGCGTAAACCAAGTCACTACAGCTCGCCTTCCGCTTATTTTGATTCCGACTACGGCTGGTACTGGTTCAGAAGTAACGCCAATCTCAATTGTGACTACTGGTGAAACGACAAAAATGGGGATTGTCTCTCCAGTACTGTATGCCGACACAGCAATTCTTGATGCAACCTTTACTCAAAACCTTCCAGTCCATATTACTGCTGCAACAGGTATTGATGCGATGGTGCATGCCATTGAGGCATATACTTCTAAGCACAAAAAAAATATATATACCGATATTTTAGCCAAACATGCACTCAAGCTACTAAATCATAACTTACCGAAAGTTCTTAAGAACGGCAATGATTTGGAAGCAAGGCAAAATATGCTGTTCGGCTCAATGCTTGCAGGTCAGGCATTTGCAAACTCGCCCGTTGCTGCGGTACATGCTTTAGCTTATCCACTGGGTGGACATTTTCATCTTTCGCATGGTCACACCAATGCCTTAGTATTGGTTGAAGTATTAAAATTTAATGCACCACATGCTAAACAATATTATGCAGAGCTTATGCAATGGTTAGATCCATATAGTAATGGCAGCACCGATGGTTTGTGTGATCTTTTTATTGACCATATGCAGAATCATTTAGACCGTAGTGGTTTGACTTTAAAACTTAGAGATCTGGGTATTGATGAGTCTAGCTTACCTAGACTTGCTCAAGATGCCATGTTGCAAACCCGCTTACTACAAAATAACCCACGTGACATGACAGAAGCTGCTGCTTTGGCAATTTATCAGGCGATTCATTGATGACTAAACCCGTTTTAAAAACCCGTGATCAATTTAAGTTCTTTTTAGATATTCAAACGCGTTGGGCAGATAACGATATTTATGGTCATGTGAATAATGTGACTTACTATAGCTATTTTGATACTGCAGCCAATGCGTTACTGATTCAAAAAATAGGTTTTGATATTCATGAAGCAAAATCAATTGGGTTAGTCGTCGATTCAGCTTGTAGCTTTAATCAGGAATTGTCATTTCCAGAAATTATTCAAGTGGGTGTTGCGATTGGGAAAATCGGCACGACATCTTTACGCTATGAATTGGCAATCTTTAAACAAGGTCAAGACCAAGCCTCAGCTCAAGGACATTTTGTTCATGTGTTTGTTGATCGCGAAACGCGTAAAACTGTACCTATTTCTGAGACAGTTCGCGAGGTTTTAAAGAGTTATTTATTATAAAAAATGGGGCAAAAAGAAAATAAACTACTCTTTTTGCCCCCTCTCTACTTATATCATTGCAGGATCACTAAAGGAGTCTTCACCCGTCTCAACTCGACCAGCAAAACGTCGGTAATAATACGGATCACTTTGACTGGTGATTTCAAAATCATACCAATGTCCTACGTCAGCCAAAGCCCAATGTTGTTTAACGACCTGACCCGCTTTTACGGTCAGTTGTAACGGTGCATCTTGGCGGTATGCACAAGGTTTTACCGTCAATATTGCATCCTTAGTTCCTTCATTCATGAGTTCTACATACACATCACCGTTGGCAATGTCATAACACACTCGAATTTCAGGTTTAACACCACTATCGACAATACGTTGAGTATCTCCTTTAAAATGACGATGGTAGCCATTTGGACCGAGCACCCATAAGTCGTAACGACCTAAATTATCTTTTAAAGCGTCCCATTCATCATCTAGAGTTTTATTCGGCTCTACAATATAACGCTTTGGAATACGGTCTAAGTTGAGCTTGTCATATACGTGGAAAACCGCTGCTTGCGTACCCGTATTAGAGAATATCAATTGCACCTTACCGACCGCTTTACAGCGCGCGCTGGTGTGCAGTTCATAAGGTAGCGCACGTGACAGACGTATGCCACTCTGTTGAATCGGCAACTTAATATCTGTCGGTACGGGAACAGCTGGCAAAGCTTCTTGGTTTTCTCTTAACTCATCTGCCTGCACACGGGTTTGTTTACCATTAAGCTGCGGTAAAATATCTGCATTTGGTGTTTTAAAGTTAAATGCACTGGTTAAATCACCACACACTGCACGGCGATATGGACTGATATTCGGCTCTTTTACTCCAAAACGTTTTTCTAAAAACATGAGCACAGACGTATGATCAAAAACTTGTGAGTTGACCCAACCACCACGGCTCCATGGAGAAATTACATATAACGGGACGCGAGGACCCGGACCATAAACTCGTCCATCAGGTGTAGGCTGAGAATGGCTTCCCTCAGGTGCAGCATGGTCAAAATATTCGTCCTGCATATCAGCACTGCTTAATGTTGATTTTCCAGCGTACTGACCATTTTTAAGACGAGATGGCGCTGATGGTGATGGCACATGGTCAAAGTAACCATCATTTTCATCGAAATTGATAATGAGTGCAGTTTTACTCCAGACTTCAGGCACCGCAGTTAACGCGTCAATAATTTCTTGAATAAACCATGCCCCTTGAACTGGGCTTGAAGGATCCGGATGTTCGCAATAAATTGATGGCGCATTAATCCACGAGACTTGCGGTAACGTACCTTCACGAATGTCGCGTTTAAAAGCGTCAAGATATTCTTCTGGTTTATTACCCGGCAACGTATTTGCAATGCCTTTGTACAATGGGTTTTTGGCATTATCGGTCGCAGCATCATACGCTTTATACGGTAGCTTTTGACCCGTATCGGCATACGGTTTATTCGGCTCACCACCACTTGAAACTGGATAACCAGATGCAATGTTCGCCTTTCTAAACGTACGAAATGCACCAAGCATATTATCGCCCCATTCATCTGGCATATTTTGATAACAAATCCAGCTTATGCCTGCTTCTTCTAAACGCTCGGCATAGGTCTTCCATGTATAACCACGATCTGCCGTCGCTGGGTTACCATCAATCCAGTCCCACTCATTATTTACAAATGAACGCTTGGTCGGTGTTGCACCATTGGTACCCGTCAAATGATAAGACCGATTTGCATCTGTTCCTGTATGCATAGAGCAATGGTAGGCATCACAAATCGTAAAGGCATTCGCAAGTGCAAACTGATATGGAATTTCTTTTTCTTTAAAATAGCCCATGGAGATATCAGTTTTGTGGGTTGGCCAGTTCGCCATACGCCCATTGTCCCAAGCTAACTGACTGTCATTCCATGTATGTGGCGTCCCATCTGCACGTTGTGCATTATTGGCCGTCCCATCCAAATGAAAAGGCGTTAAAACTTGTCCATTACTTCTAAGCTGCTCCCAGACACGACGGCCACTAGGCAAAGGAATCGTAAAACGATCGGCAAAACCTCGAACACCTTTTAATGTTCCAAAGTAATGGTCAAAAGATCGGTTTTCCTGCATTAAGATAATAACGTGTTCGACATCCTGAATGGTGCCAGTTTTATTGTTTGCAGGAATTGCTAAAGCTTTTTGAATACTCGATGGGAAAGCCGCTAATGCCGCAGCACCAAAACCCATATTTAAAGAGTAATTTAAAAATTTACGGCGTGTAATCATGATCAGGTTCTTTTTATTATTTAAGTTTATGGGGCACAGCGCATTACAGGCTTTTTACCTGTATCTGGCGTATTTGAATTATCATTTGATGAGTCGTTACAACCACTCAGCAGAATCGCGCCGATTAATAAAAGATATGAATACTTAAAACAATTTATTCCAGTGCATTGCCTTTTCATTGCTATGTACAATCCATTTAAAATCTAAAATGGCTAACATAGAAAAGTACAATGACGGTGACATGACCTGAATATTTCAATCCAATGAAGAATATGAAAATTCTAAGATTTTTATATTCTTCACCAGATCAAAACTTAGATGAATTTAAGGCTTTAATTGAATATTTTGCAGTTCGCCATCAAAAGTTTCTATGAGACTCTTAATGACTGGCTGTTGCTGTAATAGCTCAGCTGCTCTGTGAAAGGCCTTTTCTTTACGTGCACTTTGAATGGTATATGGGGTAGATGTATTTAAAGCACCATATTCAACTGTAAATTGAGTATTCGGCCATTGTCCATTTAATGCATCAATAAGCCCTTGCTGTAATTGAGTCAGCATATTTTCATATTCTTGAGGAATATGGAAAATAGTATTGCCGCCAATTTCACCGGTCATCACACCATGCTGAGCAAGTTCTTGAACCGCTGGAGAAAGCTGGCTATTTCTAAACCAATATTCCCATTTTTCAAGCGTCCATTCACCTTCTAAAACTTGAGGAGAAAGCTTCAAGATATCTTGAGGCATAAGCTGCTCATTATCAGTTGTGCTAGAGTCTTTTACAACGGCAACTGTTTCAATAACTTCAGACTGCACCAATGACTGTTGTTCAACAACAGGTTCAGAAGGCAAATCATGAGTTATAGGCGCATCTTGACCAAGAGAAAATTCAGCGCTTGATGATTCAAACAAACCTTGAGGTTCAGCAGAGAAAGCTGGTTCAGATTCAATTTGTTTGGCTTGGGTTTCTGCCTGAACTTGTACTAACTTTTGCTCTGGTACTGGAATAAAATCTTCTTCCAGAACACTAACTGTTTCTTGAACAGCTGCTGACTCAAGCCCAATCAACTCATGATGATTTGGGTCGAATACCATTAAATCCTGATTAGACTGTGGTTCAGGTTCAGGTTCAGGTTCAGGTTCAGGTTCAGGTTCAGGTTCAGGTTCAGGTTCAGGTTCAGGTTCAGGTTCAGGTTCAGGTTCA
>NZ_KB976987.1:0-625185 GCF_000399685.1 Acinetobacter pittii ANC 4050 | reverse complement strand
GGTTCAGGTTCAGGTTCAGGTTCAGGTTCAGGTTCAGGTTCAGGTTCAGGTTCAGGTTCAGGTTCAGGTTCAGGTTCAGGTTCAGGTTCAACCATAGCGGGTTGGCTAATAACTTCAACAGGCTGAACAGTATTTACTGGAGTAATCTCCTGAGCTGTGGGCTGAGTCTGTTGACTCAAAGCTACCACTGCTTGCCCATTTTGCTGAACTGGCTCTGACACTACAATTTCATTTGGTGCTAAAGGACGGAATGCCAATAAGCGTAAAACGCACATTTCAAAACCTTGCTCTTGCGTCACGGCAAGTTGTAAGTCTGAACGTCCTTTACATGCAATCTGATAGTAAAGCTGCAAATCTTGAGCAGAAATCAGCTTAGACAGCTGCATGATTTTGCGATTGATTTCATCGCTATATTTCAAACTCAAATCAGGCAAATATTGCAAAATTGCCAATTCATGCAATGTCGAAATCAACTGATCCAGCACCAGTGAAACATCTAGCGCTTGATGTCTAAATTGCAATAAAAGCTGACTAACTTTCTCACGTTGGTTCTGATGAATCGCTAAAATCAAATCATAAATAATGGTGCGATCAATCAAGCCAAGCATTTCTTTAACATCTTGGTGATGTACCGCACCCTGTCCATAAGCAATGGCTTGGTCAGTTAAAGATAATGCATCACGTAATGAACCTTGAGCAGATTCGGCAATTTGCCAAATTGCATCTTGGTCAGCAGTAATCTGTTCTTTTTCAAGAATAGCGCCAAGATGCTTGGTAATTTCATCTACAGCTAAAGGACGCAGAGTAAATTGCAAACAACGTGAAATGACCGTAATTGGCAGCTTTTGCGGGTCTGTGGTTGCAAACAAAAATTTAACGTGTTCTGGTGGCTCTTCGAGTGTTTTTAATAACGCATTAAAAGAATGCGTCGATAGCATATGTACTTCGTCAATCAAGTAAACTTTAAAACGACCTTGCGTTGGCGCATAAGGAACGTTGTCTAAAAGTTCACGCGTATCTTCTACTTTTGTTCTTGAAGCAGCATCGATTTCGATTAGGTCAATAAAGCGGCCTTCATTTACCGCCTTACAAGTGGCACAGACTTCACATGGCGTAGAAGTCACACCCGTTTCACAGTTCAAACACTTGGCTAAAATACGTGCAATTGTAGTTTTACCTACACCACGCGTTCCTGTAAATAAATAAGCATGGTGAAGTCGACCGCGTTCCAATGCACTGCTTAATGCACGAGAAACGTGGTTTTGCCCCACTAACTCATTGAAATTACGTGGACGGTATTTTCTAGCAAGTACTTGATACATGTATGCTCCTTGTTACAGGCATAAGCATACTTTGTTTTTAAAAGAGAGTGAACGCATAAAGCTCATATCCGTACAGATAAACTGCGAACTACACCATTTGTCTGAACTATCAATGAATTTTAAAGTTTCGGAAAAACTGTCTACCGAAACTTTAAATACTATGAAATATTCTAATTTACTTTCTTTGGAAAACTAAACCAGACAAATACAGTTAAAAGGAAGAAACAAATGGCTGAGATGGTAAGCACCCAACTATGTGCATAGCTAAAAGCTTGCTGGGCAACTGCAATTAATTGTCCACCCACAGGGTTTTCAAGATTAGATGCTAATTGCATGGTTTCACCAATAGAAATACTCGCTTTTTCAATTAAGCTTGTCGGAAGCTGTTCTGGCAAAATAATTGAACGACTGTAAAACCAAGACAACATTAATCCAAAAATAGCAACCCCCAAACCAGCGCCAAGCTCATAGGCCATCCCTTCAATAGCACCTGCTGCACTCGCTTTTTGAGGTGGTACAGATGACATAATGGCAGCGGTGGAAGCCAATAAGGCAATTTCAATGCTAAAGCCTAAAAAGACCATACACGTCCATGCTAAAAAGTGATCGGTCGAGAAATTAAGCTGAGCGAGCCCCCATAAACTAAATCCACTTATTAAAATACCAACAGTAGATACAAGTCTAAGTCCCCATTTATTTAAACAGATTCCTGCGAGTGGACCACCTAAACTAATTGCAATCATAAATGGAATAATAAACATCCCTGCCTGTAACGGCGAAAACCCATGTACAAACTGCAACTCTTGAGACAAAAGTAATTCGAACCCAACCAAAGCAATCATCGAAACAACAGCCATGACAATGCTGGTAGAAATCACCGGATGTTTAAATAACTCCAAATCAATCATTGGCGTCGTACTTCTTTTTTGGCTTCGAATGAAGTGAATTAATGTGCTTATACCCACTACGAACATCACAACCGTAAGTACCGAGAAGTTATACATAGCCGATTTGATTGAATAGATAAGACTTAAAATTGCTACAACCAAGATTAAAGCTTGCCCTAAGTTAATAGGCTGATCGGTTTTCTCTTGTTGTTTAGGAATGATCATCACGATCATGACTAAAACCACTAAAATAATCGGTAAGTTAATGAGGAACACGGCTCCCCAATGAAAATGTTCTAGTACAAAACCACCTACCAATGGACCGAAAGCTGCCCCTCCACCACCTACTGTAGACCAAAGCCCGAGTGCAAAATTTCTCTGCTTTTCTTCGGTAAAAGCATTACGAATGCCAGATAAAGTGGCAGGAATAAGCATAGCTGCCCCTAACCCCAAAACAGCACGGGAAGCAATTAGGGCGTAGGCAGTTGGAGAAAAAGCAGCAGCTAGCGAACCAACACCAAAAACTGCGGTTCCAATAAATAATAATTTTTTAAAGCCAATACGATCACCGAGTGCACCCATCGGTAAAATCAAACCCGCCATAATCAGTGAATAAATATCAATGATCCATAAAAGCTGATTGGCAGTTAAATTCAATGCTGCACTTAAAGATGGTGTTGCAACATGCATCACTGTTGCGTCAATCGTAACTGGTAAATATATAAGGACGATAATTGTCAGGATTAACCATTTCTTTTGCATAACGCTCTTCGATATCCAGAACTTGGACATGTGTTCAAATTGTGGTTATTATATACACAACTGGACACTTGTCCAACTTTTAATTTTAATGTAGTTTGTGTCGAATTCAGTCAGGTGAAATAAACATGGCCTATCTTAATCGCGATCAACGCAGAGAAATGATTCTGCAAGCCGCCATGCAAGTTGCTTTGGCTGAAGGTTTTGCAGCTATGACGGTACGTCGAATCGCAACAGAAGCACAAACCTCCACAGGACAAGTTCATCATCATTTTTCTTCGGCATCTCATTTAAAAGCTGAAGCTTTTTTAAAGCTGATGGAACAGCTTGATGAAATTGAACAAACCTTAAAAACAACTAGCCAATTTCAAAGAGTCTTCATTTTATTGGGTGCAGAAAACATCGATAGACTTCAGCCCTACCTACGCCTATGGAATGAAGCTGAACTCTTAATTGAACAAGATATTGAAATACGAAAGGCTTATAACCTTGCTATGCAGAGTTGGCATGAAACAATTGTGCAGGCCATTGAATGTGGCAAACAACAAGGTGAATTTAAAAACATATCCAACTCAACAGACATTGCGTGGCGACTCATTGCCTTTGTGTGCGGATTAGAAGGTATTTATCAACTTGGATTACAAGGTTTAGCTGAAGAAGACTTCAAGCGCCATACCGAAGCGATTATTCGACTAGAATTATTATAAATATTGAGCTGGCATTGCTTAAAAATACCAGCTTTAAAATATTAAAATTAGAACCAGCCTTTACGGCCTTTTAAAATTTGGTCGGTACACCGTAAGGCTTCTTGAGTCAGTCCCCATAAACGGTAATCGCCCGTTATTGAACCAATCTGGAAGTTATGCGTATAGGCAAAGCTAAGATCACGCTCAGGATCGCACCACGCCCCTGAACCGTTGTAGCCAATATGTCCAAAGCCATTCTTAGCGCGTTTACCCATGGTAATAATACGGTGATAGCCTAAACGCCAATTCATCGGAATTGGCATGACACGATCACGTGCATAACTTTGAATGGTACTAAGCTCTCTAAATACTTCTGGACGAATCAATTGCTGCCCATCCCATTCGCCTTGATTTGCCAGCATCGCATAAATTTTAGCAAGGCTATTTGCAGTAAACGTGCCGTTCGCTGCCGGAATGACTGCTTGAAGTCCCTCATCACTAAAGAAACTAAAATTTTTCATTCCTTTTGGAATCATGGCATCCTGAAAATCTTGCGGGTCTTGTCCAGTCCACGTAATCATTTTTTCAGAAAGTGAACTTTTACGGGGCTGAGGCTTTTTAGGTTTTTCAGCTTGAGTAGACGCTGGTTTTTCTGGTTTCGGTTGAATTATTAAACGTGCTACACGATCTAACTCGCTTACAGGCGTTCCAAAGTAAGCACCATCTAACTGCAAAGGTTCAACCAGATATTTTTGCATGAGCTGATGTAAAGATTGACCAGTTGCTTTTTCAAGTATACCACCCACCAACCAACCAAATGTTAAGGCTTGGTAGGCATTTCCCTCTCCCGCAAGGAATCTAGGCTTAGTTGCCGCAACCACATCTAACATATGTGACCAGTCAAGCATTTCTCTCGCACTTTCGATGATATTACGAACATCAAACATGCCGCTTTGATGGCTTAGCACATGACGTAATGTCATTTGCTCTTTTCCATTTTGAGCAAACTCAGGCCAATAGGTCGTAATCGGTTTGTCGTATTCTAAAAAACCTTCACTTACTAAAATATGCGCTAAAGTTGCAAGTACACCTTTACCCGTAGAGTAGCAAACTGCCAAGGTATCGGGTTGCCAAGCTTCATTTTGTGATTGAAGACCGGTGTAAATATCTACAACTTTTTGGCCTCTAAAATAAACCGCTAAAGCAGCTCCACCTTGTCCTGTTCTAGCATCTTGAAGACGGCTGAACTGGTGAGCTAAATCAATAAAACGTTCATCTAAAATACCGTGATAGTTATGGGTATCGGCCAGTAAAATTTCTTTAATCACATGAAGTTCCTTGCATTTTTTGTTATTTTGCTCAAAAGCAGCCTAAACATTTGCTTAGGCTGCTGATATTTTTATAATGCTTTTACTGTTCCTGCAACATGCGGTTTTTGTGATTTCGCATTACGAATCAAGAAATCAGTCTTTTTGTCTGCATTGGCAGTTAAAAACTCAACTTTTGATGGCAAGAACATCGGCAGCTTAAACCACACATCTGCTTCATAAGCATTTGGCAGCTCAAGATTAGCTAAAGCTTTTGCTTTGCTCCACATACCATGAGCAATTGCTTGTTTAAAACCAAATGCTTTTGCTGTGATGGCATGGATATGGATTAAGTTAAAATCACCAGACACTTTTGCGTAACGGCGGCCAGTGTTTTCTAAAATATCCCACTGGGCTTTTGGAACATAAGAAGGTGCTTGTTCTTCTTTAGCTTTCTCACCCACTCTTTTCTCGACTTTTTGGCGAGATAAATAAGTGGTTAAGCCCTCCATCACCACTTCATTACCAACTTTTGCTGTGGTAATAAAGTCAAACTGAACACCTTTATCATGCGGTTTTAGTTCCCCAAATTTGCATGACAAAGTTAGTTTTTCAGTTACACCAATTGGTCTAGTCTGTTTAATCTGGTTGCGGATATGCACTAAACCTAAAATTGGAAATGGAAAGGCTTCTGCCGTCATCATATGCATTTGCAAACTTTGAGAAAGCACAGCCAAATAAATTGCTGGCACAAAGCCATTATTTTGAAAGCCACATACTTCGTTATATGCTTTGAGATGGTTCTGATCAATTTCTAGAACATCAACCACATATTCAACTTGCGGTAAGATTTTTGGGCCTTTAGGCTTTTTAAAAATTAAACCTTGTACTACTTTTGGGTAAGCCAATGCCGCTTTTGGTAGCTGGCTAAAATGACGAGTATTCATACCTAACCTTTTATAATTTATAGATTCTTGAATAAAAAAGGGATGCACAAGCACCCCTATTTCGCTAAAAGTGCTTAAGCGCCCAACAAGCTTTGACCACACACACGTACAACGTTGCCATTTACGCCTGTAGAAGCAGTTGATGCAAACCATGCAATCGTTTCTGCTACATCAACAGGTAAACCACCTTGTTGCATCGAGTTCATACGGCGACCAGCTTCACGAATTGCAAATGGAATTGCAGCTGTCATTTGTGTCTCAATAAAGCCAGGAGCTACTGCGTTGATGGTAATACCATTTTTTAGAATTGGTGCAGTAAATTTCACTAGGCCAATTACACCAGCTTTCGATGCAGCATAGTTGGTTTGACCAAGGTTACCCGCAATACCGCTAATTGATGATACACAAACAATGCGGCCATTTGCATTTAGACCACCATTTTCTAATAAATAGTCATTTACGCGTTCAGCAGCAGACAAGTTAATGTTAATTACCAAGTCCCAAAGCTCTGGCTTCATGTTTGCCAAAGTTTTGTCACGAGTAATACCCGCGTTATGAACGATAATATCTAAACCACCTTGTTTTGCAGCAGCAGCTTTAATTTTTTCGCCCGCATCAGCAGCTGTAATGTCAATTGCCAATGTAGAGCCACCAATATCAGCAGCTACACGGTCAAGATCAGCTTGTTGTTGAGGTACATCTAAACAAATAACATGCGCGCCGTCACGTGCCAATACATGTGCAATTGCTTCACCGATACCACGGCTCGCACCTGTTACCAACGCAGTTTTACCAGCAAGCGGTTTTGCCCAATCAACATCAACTACATCTGCTTTAGAAACACGAATTACTTGACCAGACACATAAGCTGAACGTGGAGAAAGTAAGAAACGTAAAGTTGATTCAAGGTTTGCAGCAGCACCTTCATCTACATATACAACTTGGGCAGTAATACCCTTTTTAAATTCTTTACCTACAGATTTGATAAAGCCTTCAAGTGCACGCTGAGCAATCGCCTGTTTTACAGTTTTTGCAGTTTCAGGTGTTGTACCAATAACAATCACACGACCAGAAGTCGCAACTTGACGTGCAATCGGGTTAAAGAATTTATAAAGTTCATTTAACTGTTCTGAGTTTTGGATACCAGACGCATCAAATACTACTGCTTTGAATTTTGATTCTTTATCGCCTGCATTAAATGGGCGTAAATTTAAACCAACTTTTGCAGCTTCTTGCTGTAATGCAACATGATTACCTACATAGCTATCTGCATGAATATTGCTAAGTACTTGTGCAATCGCACCAGACAATACACTTGACGGCGCTGCGCCAACCAATACTGCACCATTCACTACTGGCTGAGCACTTTCAAAACGCTCTAATACAACAGGTGATGGTAAACCCAGATTTTTGACAACGAATTTACCAATAGGAGATTGTGTAAATGCTTGGTATTGATCAGTCATGATTATTATCTCTCAAAAAAATGATTTTCTACGACAGGCTTCATTATGTTATGAAATGGAGAGGAACAATATGAAAGCGGCCGTTCATTAGAGTCATCCCAAATCATACTTGAGTTCATCTTTTGATGTCTTGACCTGAATGCTATCTACAATGTCATTCTAGTCAATACAGGTCTATTTGAATTGTGTTAAGGTAGCTTATAAGAATATCGTTAATATGCTTGGAAAAGCCTTATGAGCAAACCAACTCAAGAAAATCCAGCAGTCGAAAATTCTGCTCAGGAAAAAGTGTCAAATACATCAAAGCCGGCTTCTAACACGGCTAAGCGTAACAGTACTACTCCTAAAGCAGCAACTAATACTCCAAAAACGACACGTACTCGTTCAACGACTGCACCTGCACGTAGCTCCCGTACTAAGAGTGCCGCTACAGCAACTACTTCTACATCTTCAAATGTAGCTGCAGAACCAAAAGCAACAAAAACCAAAACTTCTGTTCAACAGGATAAAACCATGAGCCAAAACACTGTTCGCCGCGTTGCAATTATTGGTGGCAACCGTATTCCATTTGCACGTTCAAATACTGCTTATTTTAAAGCGTCTAATTCTGACATGCTGACAGCAGCATTAAACGGTTTGGTTGAGCGCTTTAATTTACAAGGTAAGCGTATTGGTGAAGTCGTTGCGGGTGCTGTTTTAAAACATAGTCGTGACTTCAATATGACTCGTGAAGTTGTATTGAGCACAGATCTTGCTCCTGAAACTCCTGCTTATGACATTCAAATTGCTTGTGGTACAGGTTTACAAGCAGCTTTTGTTGTTGCAAACAAAATTGCACTTGGTCAAATTGACGTAGGTATTGCCGGTGGTGTAGACACCACGTCTGATGCACCGATTGCTGTAGGTGATGGTTTACGTAAAGTTTTACTTGAACTCAATGTTGCTAAAACTGGTAAAGACCGTCTTAAAGCTTTAACAAAAATTGATTTTAAAAAGCTTCTTGATGCACCAAGTAACGGTGAACCACGTACTGGCCTTTCAATGGGTGAGCACCAAGCAATCACTGCTTTAGAATGGGGTATCACTCGCGAAGCACAAGATGAGTTAGCTGCTAGCAGCCATCAAAAACTTGCTGCTGCTTATGAGCGTGGTTTCTTTGATGACTTAATGACTCCATTCTTAGATCTTAACCGTGACAACAACTTACGTGCAGACAGCACAGTTGAAAAGCTAGCTAAATTAAAACCAGTTTTCGGTAAAGGCGAAACTGCAACAATGACAGCTGGTAACTCAACTCCGTTAACTGACGGTGCTTCTGTTGTCTTGCTTGCTTCTGAAGAATGGGCAAAAGAAAACGGTCATGAAGTTTTAGCTTACCTTTCTTTCTCTGAAACAGCAGCTGTTGACTTCATTGGCAAGAACGGTCCTAAAGAAGGCTTATTGATGGCTCCTGCTTATGCAGTACCTCGTATGCTTAAACGTGCGAATCTTAAACTTCAAGATTTTGATTTCTACGAAATCCATGAAGCATTCGCATCTCAAGTGTTATCTACTTTGAAAGCTTGGGAAGATGAAAAATTCTGTAAAGAACGTCTTGGTTTAGATGCACCTTTGGGTTCAATCGATCGCTCTAAACTGAACGTAAATGGTTCATCTTTAGGTGCAGGCCATCCATTTGCTGCAACTGGTGGTCGTATCTTAGCTACTGCTGCTAAATTGATTAATCAAAAAGGTTCAGGCCGCGCATTAATCTCGATCTGTACAGCAGGTGGTGAAGGTGTGGTTGCGATTGTAGAAAAATAATTTCTATAATGAACTAACAAAATAAGCACCCTTTTGGGTGCTTATTTCATTTCAATAGATTAGCTTAATGAAGTGATGCAGCTTTAGCATCGGGGAAAAATTTATCTTCGATATAGTCATAACACCACTGAAAAATAAAGGTATAAACCAAAATACATAAGGTTAAGCCAATATCTAAAATAAATGCATCAATAACACTCATCTGCATCATATAGGCGATCATCGGTACAGTCGCAATCAGCAAACCGCCTTCAAAACCAATCGCATGTAAAATCCGTACAGGGATCGTTCTTTCCCAATTATATTTATGCTCTACTTTTTCGAAATAATGGTTAAAAATCATATTCCAGAAAACTGAAACCACTGCCATAAACACACCGAGTGTTCCGGTCACTTCCATCGGCATATCAAAAATAAAACTTAATGCAATCGCAATGATGACCAATAAAATTCCTTCATAACTGATTGCATGAATGAGTCTTCTCTTGGAAATCAACATTTTTAAATACTCAATAATTACTTGGATAATGTGCATTTTATTTTTATAATATTGATTAATCCAATCAGGTTCTTTCAGTTTTTTTGACAGATGAATATTAATCAAGAACAACTACTCATGTTTCAAGCTGTGATTGAAACTGGCTCTTTTTCTGCAGCAGCCCGTAAACTTGGCAAAGTTCCTTCGGCTGTAAGCATGTCTATTGCCAACTTAGAAATTGATCTGAACTTAACATTATTTGACCGTAAAGGCCGTGAACCTATTCCTACTGACGAAGCACGAGTTTTATATGAAAAGACATCTCAGCTTTTGATTGAGATGAATCAATGGAAACAACATGCTCATGCATTAAGTACAGGGTTAGAAGCTAATTTAACTATAGTGATTGTCTCTGAACTCTTACATACCAATTGGACTGACTATATTTGTCTTTTAGAGAACCGCTTTCCAGACTTACAAATTAATATTGTGTCTGCCCCTCAAGAAGATGCGCTCCAAATGCTATTGGACGGGTCTGCCCAACTTGCACTGATGTTTGAACGCGAGAACTTAGATAATAGAGAACAATTTGTAGAACTAAAACGTGAGGCTCTAATTCCAGTCATTTCAAATAACCATCCTCTAGCCAGCCAAAATCAGGTTTCTTATGAGCAGATCCTCACTACACGACAAATTGTAGTCGCAAGTCGTGATGAGACTTTAAAGCCTGAATTACTTTTTTCAAAACATTATTGGCGTACAGACAACCACCACTCTGCTTGTTTAATGATTTTACGTAATCTAGGTTGGGGTGTTCTTCCTCAAGAAATGTTTAAAGAAAACCCTGAATTAAAAAATAAACTTAAAGTATTGGATTTATTGGATTTCACTCCACGCTTTGAATATTATGTCGACTTGGTTTGGAGCCGGGAAAGTGAACTTGGTGCCGCTGCTAGATATCTCATTGAGTATATCCGTACGCAAAGAATGCAACAGGTGCCTTAAAATTATTTCAATTTAGATGCAGAACCTAAACGTTTTTCTTTGAAAGATAACAATTGATATATCGACAGCATGAATAGACTTTGTGCTATAAAGAAAACATAAGATTTATTACTGAAGATGTTGAATATCAATGACTCATACAGCACTTGACCAATTAAAAACATTAACGACCGTTGTTGCCGACAGTAGTGACCTTGATGCAATTCGTAAATTCCGTCCATTAGACGCGACGACTAATCCTTCATTGATTACGGCAGCAGCAGAACAACCAGAAAGTAAAGAGCTCATTGAAGATGCTTATTATCAAGCCAAAGAAGAAGGCTATACCAATGATGAATTAATCGAAAGAACCATTGATATTCTAACCGTAAAATTTGGTGTAGAAATTTTAAAACTGATCGAAGGCCGAGTTTCAACAGAAGTGGATGCTGCACTTTCATATGACACTGAAGCAACTATTCAAAAAGCACATGAATTATGTGAACTTTACAAAGGTTATGGGATTGATCAGTCACGTATTCTGATTAAAATTGCTTCGACTTGGGAAGGTATTCAAGCTGCTAAAGTATTAGAAGCTGAAGGTATTGCTTGTAACCTCACCCTCCTTTTCGGTTTACATCAAGCTCAAGCATGTGCAGATGCAAAAGTAACTTTAATTTCGCCATTTGTAGGTCGTATCTTAGATTGGTACAAAAAAGCTGAAGGTGTAGATGCTTACCCAATCGAAAAAGACCCAGGTGTTGTATCAGTGAAGAAAATCTATACCTATTACAAACAGCAAAACATTCCAACTCAAGTGATGGGTGCAAGCTTCCGTAGCATCGACCAAGTACTTGGTCTTGCTGGATGTGATTTACTTACGATCTCACCAAGTTTACTTACCCAACTTGAGCAAGATACACGTACAGTTGATGCGGCACTTGATGCCTCTCAAGCAAAACAAGCAGAAGCGATTGTTCGACCAGCGCAAGATGAACAAAGCTTTAAAGATGAACTTAACCATGACTTAATGGCATTTCAGCTTTTACAAGGTGGTGTTGATGGCTTTATCAAAGCACGTGACCAATTAAGCCTTTTGTTACGTCAGTCTTTTGGAATTGATGCGGAAATAAAATCTTAAAAAACTGCACTTTTCATACAAAATCACCGATTTTTGTTATCATGACAAAAATCGGTTTTTTATTGGGTTTCTCGTGTTCGGCATAACAGACTTAACAACATATATTATTGGTACATTCCTAATTGTGTTATTGCCCGGACCCAATTCTCTTTATGTGATGTCAATTGCTTCACGCTATGGTATTAAAACCGGATATATGGGTGCATTCGGTATTTTCACCGGCGACCTTATTTTAATGCTGTGTACAGTGCTTGGTGCTGCTTCTTTACTTAAAGCCTTTCCATGGGTATTTGTTATTCTTAAATTAACAGGTGCACTTTATCTTTCTTACTTAGGCTTTAAACTATTACAAGGCAGTATTCAACGCTGGAAACAACGTAATCAACGTCAACCAGAAATGGCCGATTTACCCGCTTTAGATAAAATTCATCCTTATAAAACAGCACTTAGTATCAGTTTACTCAATCCTAAAGCAATTTTATTTTTCCTCTCTTTCTTTGTTCAATTTGTTGAACCAGACTACGCTTATCCTGCTCTGAGCTTTTTAATTTTAGCGATTATTTTACAGATCATTAGTTTTAGTTATTTAACTGCATTAATCTTCTCTGGCATAAAACTCTCGGCATTTTTTAAAGAGAACCATAAAATTGCAGCGAGCGGAATCTTTCTCGTAGGAATTCTATTTTTTGGCTTTGGTTTGAAGCTAGCAACTTCAACGATTTAATCATTTTACTCTATCAGTTTTTGTATTAGAAAGTTAAAGCATGATGAGCCATTAAAATGCCAGCATGCCATCAGTTTTAACTTCATTTAGCACAAAAAATGTTCTGACTTGTCTTACTCCGGGTAAAGCAATAATCTTTTCGCTATGAAATCGATTAAACGCAGCTAAATCTTTAACACGGATTTTGAGAAAATAATCGACTTCCCCAGCTACCAGATAACATTCTAAAACATTTTCCAAATCACCCGATGCTTGTTCAAAAGCCTGAAAGCTATCAGGAGTTGAACGATCCAAAACTACACCGACTAACACCACAGTACCACGTTGAACGGTATTGGGATTGATCCGAGCACGAACATCCAAGATGGCCCCAATCTTAAAAAGGCGCTGAGTATGATTCCAACAAGATGATGTACTAATGCCTACAAGTTTTGCCAACTCAGCATTACTTAAACGTCCATTTTCTTGTAAAGCACGCATAATTTTCAGTTCAAGGGGTGTTAAATTTTCAGCTTGCTCTTCCATAAAATAATATCCCAAATTAATTATTAGTTCCGAAATAAATAATAGCATTATTCAATATTTTAAAAATATTATTTCTTTTTTATGCTCAAAATAGAAAGCACCTTCTTAAAAAAAATTGTTAAATTCACCCCAACTGGAAGCAATGGCAGAAGCCTATAAACTTTTCTTGGATTTAGAACACGTATTATGCAAAAGATTCTTCAAGATTTTTCAATTCCGGCAGTATTTGCTGGCTTTATTACTTTTTTAATCGGTATTAGTGTTTCGGCCGTTTTAGTCATTCAAGCGGCTCAAATTTTAGGTGCTTCACCTGAACAGATTACCTCTTGGTTTTGGGCATTAGGTCTAGGAATTGGCTTATCGGGACTCATTCTTTCTTGGAAATTTAAATATCCCGTAGCGACTTCATGGTCAACCGCTGGTCTTGCTTTAATTATGGCGACAGGCAGTGGATATAGTTTAAATGAAGCGATTGGTGCTTTTTTAGTGGGTGGTTTACTCACTGCTATTTTGGGCTTTTCAGGTATTTTTCAAAAAGCTTTGTCATATATTCCTCAAAGCTTAACCAGTGCCATGCTTGCTGGGGTCTTACTCAAATTTGGTATCTCACTTTTCGCAAGTTTACAAAATGATTGGGCATTTATTTTGTCCTTACTTAGCATTTATGTCATTACAAAAAGATTGTGGCCGCGTTACAGCATTGTATTTACCGCAATTGCAGGGATTGCCCTCTGCCCCATTTTTTTAGAATTTCATATGCCTACACTTCAGTGGTCTTTAGCAAAACCTGTTTGGATTAGTCCAGACTTTAGTTGGTCGGCACTGTTGGGCTTAGCTTTACCACTGTTTGTGATTAATATGGCCTCGCAATATTTACCAGGAATTGCCATGATCAAAAGTTATGGCTATAAACCACACGTTAATCAACTCATTGGCTGGACAGGTTTAACTCAAGCTTTACTTGCCCCTTTTGGTTGTTACACCGTAAATATTGCTGCCATTAGTGCTGCGGTAAGCTTAGATGATCAAGTTCATCCTGACCCTAACAAACGCTATATTGCGGGCATGAGCTGCGGATTTTTCTACATCTTAATGGGCTTGTTTGCTGCAACACTCACAAGTTTATTGATGTCATTTCCTCACATTTTTATTGTAGCTTTGGCAGGCATTGCTTTACTTGGTACGATTAGCCACAACGTTGCAATTGCCTTTGCTCAAGTTGAAGAACGTGAAGCCGCATTATTTACCTTTTTATGTAGTGCTTCGGGTATTCAATTTTTCGGTATTGGTTCAGCATTTTGGGGATTAATTGTCGGTATCCTTGTATTTGTAATACTTAAATTTAAAACCAAAAGAAACTAATAAAAAGCGTTCATAGCCTGCTATTTTCAATGCTATGAACGCCTTTGCCATAATTCTTATAGCTCTCTGACTACGACTGTTTTTGCCATTTTGTCATGCCACCCTTGTTTTTTAGAATCAAATGCAACCCAGAAAAGGCCAATGCCAAACACTAAAATTGATGGAATATAGCCAATGTAGCGGATAATACTTTGCATAACAGTGAGCTTATTGCCTGTTTTTTCATCTAAAACTTTTAATCGCATTAAACGTTTACCAGGTGTTCCCGCAAAATACAACCAACATAAAACTGAATACAAGAAAGGAAATGCATAGTTCACAATAAGATCGAACAAATAATTTTGTGGCTGACTACTTAAGCCAGTAGCAAAAACCAAGTCATAATCTCCCCGATAAAAAATCCATGCCGCTGGAATAATTGCTAAAAAAAGAATCAGACTATCAATAATCATTGCACCAAATCTTAACCAAAACCCTGCATACTCATACTTATAAGACATGCTCACCTCACTTTGTTATTGTTTAATAGCTAAAACGTTCTTACAATTTTACTTTTATCCTAAAGGAAACTTTTTTAGTTTTAAATACTTAAATAACTTTAATATTTTATTGTAATTATTTTGATCAAAATAAATCTTAATTTAATATTTTTAAAACTGACACTTTTTATGTCAGTTATATTGAAATACTTTTTCTAGTCGATGAAAATTAAATTAAAGATAAATATTATATTTATTCCCAAAATAAAATATCTATTTTAAACTCATTTTTTAATAGTAATGCTGCAAATAATACACCTAACCCAATGACAATTAAAAAAACACTTAAACTGAATAGTCCACAAATAATAGCTATAGCACCTAATATAGCTAATATATAGAATATAATTACGCTGAATGTTGGCATTTCAATTTATTCCACTACTTAAAATAAAAGCAATTTATTTTATCGAGTTTATAAACGATTGCTGTTTTCAAATGTTGGTTACACTATTAATTTGTATCATCATACAATAATCATGTTATTAAACTTAATTAGTGTTACTTTGTTTTAATAACCAGTGATGCAGTTCACATAATTTTTAACGAATTTCAAAGTAATGTTTTTCAGTTACAAGTTTAATTTTTAAATTTTTATATAAACGTTCTTTTGAATCTTCGAGTGAAGGAACAACTTTTTCTGCAAATTTATCTTCCGTCATGAGTCGGGCATAAGTTTTGTAGCCAATGATTAATTTTTGGGGTTCTTTACCTGTTTGACGAAACTCTTCAATGAGCTTATTTACTTTCTTTGCTGTTAAATTTGCCATCTTCCTTTCTCCCCCTAAATTTACTATTTTGTTATACGGGTTCTATGTGACAGAAATATGAATAGTAATTTTTTGTAATTTTCATGCAGATATTAAAGATTTACTTCTGTAGTGTGGTCACCCATTTACAGCGAAGCAGAAAATTAATTCAAAATAATGATTTATATTGTTTTTGTTTAATTTCAATTACTTTCAATTGAATAGATGTCTCCAAAGAATGAAATATGTTAATCTTTAATTAATAAAAGCTTCATACATATAACAACTGTAAATAAGAGGAATAACATCATGAATTATCAACATATTATTGTACCAGTAGATGGTTCTGAAATTTCTTTAGCAGCAGCTAGACAGGCAGCCCATATTGCAAAGGCATTTGGTAGTAAATTGACCGCCATTAGTTTGGTTGCGGTAGACCCTTTTAGTGGCGTAGATTTTTATTACATCTCACCTGTTGTAAAAGATTATTTTGTTGAAGCACGTGCCAATGCAGAAAAGACTCTCGCTAAAGTAAAAGCTTTATGTGCAGAAGAAGGTATTGATGCAGAGACTCAAATTATCCAAGGTGAAATTTCTTCAGATGGTATTTTGAAAGCTGTAGAAGACTTAGGTTCTGATTTGATTGTGATTGGTTCACATGGTCGTAAAGGCTTCCAAAAACTAATATTAGGTAGTTTTGCTCAAGATGTTTTAAATAGCACTAAAATTCAAGTTTTAGTCGTAAAAGAGTAAAACCCTAGAAAGACAAAAGCCCAATCTAATGATTGGGCTTTTTAACAGAATAACTTCGAGAAATTTTACACTTACCTAAAACCTCTATAGAATAGTTCATTATTCCCCCAAATTTGTGAGTCACGCCAATGAAGTAAGTCTTTTTTCTCATCAATTTTTTCTTTCTTTGATGTGCAAAATAGACTATTTTTGTGATTTACCATCTCTCCTAAAAATTATTATTATCCTATTTTGTACATCCTGTATTTATGAGGTTTTTTATGACTCAACAGGCATGTGTAATATCGCAACTTACCTTAGAATTCCCTTCAAAGGTAATGTTTAAGCATCTAAATTTTAGTCTTGAATCAAATCAGGTATCTGCACTAATTGGTCGTAATGGCCAAGGTAAATCTTTGCTTATGCAAATGTTAAATGAGACGCTTGCAGCAGATTCAATTTTTATTTCTGGCCAAATATCTTGGCATGTGAAGCATGCATATTTACCTCAATTACATCGTTTGACGGCGCTGACCATTGCCGAAGCATTAGATATCTTAAATATTTATCAGGCTTTTAAAAGAGTCGAACAAGGTGATGCTAGTTTTGAAGATTATGATTTATTAGAAGGTAAATGGGACTTACCCACCTTATGGAATACCCTATTAGAAAATGCTGGTTTACCAACAGATTTAGATTTTCCAGTTAAAAATTTAAGTGAAGGTCAAAAAACCAAGTTAGCTTTAAGCTGTTTATTTCTAAAAACAGATCACTATCTATTACTTGATGAGCCTAGCAATCATCTAGATCAGGAATCTAGGCAATGGTTAATTAGTCATTTGAAAAAACACCCAGCAGGTGGACTGATTATTAGCCATGATCGGACTTTATTAAATGAAGTAGACCATATTTATCATTTAAATGAACATGGACTACATCACACCACAGGAAACTATGAAAAATTTTATGAGCAATATCAGTTAAATATTGCTGCTCTAGAGCAATCTATTCAACAAAACCAACGTGAAGTTAAACACATGAAGCAAAAGCAGCATGATGTATTAATGAAAGCTCAAAAACGTGAGCGTGCTGGTAATAAATTAAGAGAATCAAATTCTCAAGCCAAAATTTTGCTCGACTTTAAAAAGGAACAAGCAGGCCAAAGTATTGGCGCTCTACAGACTCAACATCTACGACAAATTTCGAACAGTCAAAATGAATTAAAAGACAAGAAAATGCTTCTTGAAACCGTCAAACCTCAACAGTTTGTATTCCCAACTTTTCAGAAGAAATCAGGTGAAATACTTCGTATTAAAAAACTTAAACTGAAACATGGAACTCAAAGACCCATTGATCTCGCTGTACAAGCTGCTCAAAAAATTCACATAACTGGACAAAATGGCATTGGAAAGTCAACTTTGCTTAAAGCAATTTATGAACAGAACAAGCAGCCATGTGACAGCATCCACTTATCTGTAGGGTGTTTTTATCTCGACCAGAACTTTAGCTTTTTATGTGATGAAATGACGGTGATTGAAAATCTAAGCCACATGAATAGTGAACTTTCAGAAGTGGAGTGGCGGAATTTATTAGGTCAACTCCGAATCCGCGGTGATAAAGGTACACAACTACTGTCTCAGCTAAGTGGTGGTGAAAAACTAAAAGTAGCTTTATTGGCCCTTAGTCAGATAAAACCTACACCTGAACTTCTGTTATTAGATGAACCCGAAAATCACTTAGATATTGAATCTAGAGAATTACTCGCTCATGCAATTCAGAGTTATGAAGGTGCCGTATTACTCATTTCACACGACCCATTGTTTGTAGAAAATTGCGGTATAAGTGAGTCATTTACATTAGCCGAATAGTTTTTTTCAGACTATTGTGCAAATTTACTAGTTCTCATTTGAGAGCTAGTAAATTTTATCAATTCTTATTTTTTTACTTTATTTAAAAGTTCAAGGTCTAAATTATATTTCACAGTTTTATTTTTACGGGCACTATTACGCATTTGATAAACTTGAATAATATAATCACCATCGGCTGGTAAAATTAGCTCTCCTTTAAAACCTACTGTTGAGCCAATCAATAATGCTGTATCTTTACCAGGCTTTGTTCCGGGTGCAAAAATATTAACGTAGGCTAAATTACCAAGGCTATTAATATCAAATTTTAATATTTGACCTTTTTTTGCATAAATTCTATACCGCACATCATCATAGCCCTGAAATTTTCCAGTTAAATTAGTATGCGGTGAACCTTGTAAAAAATTAACTTTTTGTTCAATATTTTTTGCATAAATAGTAAATGAAGTCATTGAGATTAATGATGTTAAAAATAAAGTTTTAATGATTTTTTTCAATTTCCAACCCTCAAAATATTTTTAAATTATTATATTAAAAATAGTTTTATAGAATTTTACGTTATGTATAAGTTTAATAAGTAATAGTTGTTTTTTATAAATAGTAACAAATAAGGTATCTCAAAAATTTAATATTATTAATTCTGAGATACCTTTTTTTAAAACTTAGAATCGATACCCTACCCCTAAATAGGTAATCAGCGGATCAATATCAACTTTTGTTGTTGCATGTATTAAGCGAGTGCCCGTATTTTGATTAACTACATCAATTTGTGCTTTGTTGTTTAGTTTTGCATAAGATACTGAAGCAACCGTATACCATGAGTCATTAAAATCATAGGTAAAACCAGCAGTAAAAATAGGGGCTATTGCGTCATCTGTATCGACATTAACCACCATTTTTCCGCTCGACTCTTTTCGATCTAGAGCCGCTCCCGCTTTACCATCTAAGACATTTTGAATCATATGACCTGCGGAGACTAAATCAGAGTGAATCCCATCATTAAGTTTAATATCATTAAAATGAGCATACATTAAGCCCGCACCAATATAAGGTCTAAACTTATTTACTCCGCTTCTACCAAATTGATATTGCGCTTCTATCGTTGGTGTCCATGCTCGAATAGATGCAGCTTTAGATTTATTTCCTAAGTTAGTAATTGGAATCGCTTGGCCCAAGGCAATCCCATTCGGGAAAAGGTATTTTACCAAGTCAAACGGAGACATGGCGACTCCACTTAATGGCGCTAAGATTTCTCCTTTACCTTTAACGTCCACTTTAGGTGGAATTCCGCCAATAAATTGTAAAGACACATTATCATTCAGATAATAGTTAAAGGTTAATCCCAACGTATCTACATCATCAACTTCAAGGCCTGCATCACTTTGTTGCCAGTTTTCGATTCCTCGAACCGTCGCAATACCTGAAACTTCAGGTTTAATATTGCCATCTGCATCAAGAATAATTTCTCGCATAGACTCCTCTTTGAGAACCAGGTCTAGAAATTCTTTTTGATTAAAGACTCCGCCGCCCAAATCTACCTCTGTGGCATTTGGATCAACAGAGTTTAAAAAGCTTGTTGTTGAAATAGTGCCAACTTTAGCAGCAGTTCCATTTTTAACAGCGGTATTAATATTAAACGGATTAGCTTTACCTTGTGGCATTACATGTAACCATCCAGCAGATACAGAGAATCTTTTAAATCCTTCCGCATAACTCATGCTTGTTATTACAGATAATGAGCTCACTATTGCTATTTTTATTACTCTTTTTTTCATTTTTATTCCATCCTAGAAATATATTGCTGATTTTGCAATATATGTATGGAATATAGCCAAGTTGCCTTTTTTATCAATCAGTATATTTATTAAACAAAATTAATTTAGATAACTCTATCAATTTATAGCATTAATTATATGAAATAGTTATCTAATTTTTCTGACGAATGGCACAAATAAAGTTAAAAATAATTTAACGTTTGGTAAAATAACAAAAATAAGGCTTATATGAGTTAGCTGTCATAATTGTACGCTGGATGACAGTTAATGTGAGATTTTTGACATATATTTCGAGATTGTTACAACCTATATAAATTAAGATAACACAATAAAAAATCCGACCTAATGTCGGATTGTGGTCTTTTCTAGTAATAGAACATATTCTTTGTTGAGAAATGAATGTACATATGTAGGTTAAACTACACATTTCATCTAAATAAATGATACAAGTAAATCATAGGCCACACAGAATGGCCGAAACTTCAATGATAAGATGGAATCTAAAAATGTTTTTTGATTATGAAGGTCAACAGATAAGACTTGATAGGGATAAAATTTTTTCACATCCAAATGGTCACATTTATCAAGATGTGTTGCTATCAAATACAGATAAAACGCTTTTTATTGAATTAGAAGGTAAAGAAATTATAGTAAATACTAAAAAATTTAGTCCTTTCCTGAATGCCAATTTTCCCCAAATGAATGTTCAAATCCAATGGCTAGATGTTCAACGTACTGATGAGCTGAACATTTTGATTGATATTGATAACTCTCTTGTTAGTAATAAAAATGAAAAAATTCCACTAACACTGGCTCAACAGAAAGTTTTAAATGTTCAAAATCCTAAAACATTCGATTTTCGCTATGAAAGAGATGTGATTATTAAAAATCTGTCTAAAGTTGCTCGTAATTTTGTTAGGTAGGTAAAAGGCCAGCTAATTAGCTGGTTTTCTAATATATAAAACTAGGCCGTGATTTATCAGTTACTGGTTTTGGCTCATTAGGCCATTTGGGGCTTCTTGCCTCATCTAATAATGTTGTGCAAGTAATGAATGCGACACCTTATGTAAATATTGTGCAAAATGTCACTGTAGCTGGATTTAAAGTGGATACATATTGGGGTGCAAAAGCGCGATCTAGGTTTACGTGGTCATCCTCTTTTACTTCCGCTACCAGTCAGATTAATAACCTTTCTAATCAGCAGAAGCCGCATGTTGCATATAATTTATGGTCGTCAACACCAAACCCCACC
This sequence comes from Acinetobacter pittii ANC 4050, assembly GCF_000399685.1. GTDB lineage: Bacteria > Pseudomonadota > Gammaproteobacteria > Pseudomonadales > Moraxellaceae > Acinetobacter > Acinetobacter pittii_E. Next base: position 603,882 of record NZ_KB976987.1, on the reverse strand, counting down.
ACTCAAGTTTGTGCATCATATAGCTCAAGTGGTGCATGTACTGCATACACATGGAAGAAAGGTTCATTCCGTTGCGATGCTTTTGTTAAGTGGTTATATACTAAAACAGGTAATGGTAATTTAGGCGGTAGCTTCCCAAATACGACATTTGGTAGTTCGTTGCTAACAATTACTCGAACTTAATTTAAAATTGCTTTGATGCCCTTACATTATCTTTTAAGGGCATTCTTATTTGAAAAATGTGAGTAGTATGAAAAATAATAGAAAGTTAATTTATTTTGTTTTTACGGTAGTAGTGTTAGCACTTATTGGATTCTTTGTTTTCTCCCAGCAAAATGATATGGGAATTCAAAATGACGAGAACCAAATTAAAGAAAAGACTAATATCAACGCTAATAGTGCTCTAGTTAATAATGAATCTTCCGAGAATACACAAAATCTTCCTTATGGTTCTCCCCCTAAATGGGCACAAAGCATGATGGCTATAAATGATAATTCTTCATATACACGTGAAGATAAAATTCATAAATTAGCTGATCTATTAAAACAAAATGAATCAAATTCTGATGCTTTAAGTGCACTTCTAATTTCTTTGACTGCATTAAATCCACTTGAAGCAGTAAACGATATCATTCCATATTTAAAAAATACTAATCCGAAAGTACAAAGTGCGGCTTTGGGTGCTCTTAATAATGCTTCACTACTTACTGAAAAGGAACATGAACTTAAAAAGTCGCTACCTGAGAATGAAGCTGTACGTAAGCGAATAGCCGAATCCGTTAATGAACTTAAAGCAGCTTCAACTACTAGTGATGAAGTAAAACAAGCCTTAATTTCAACTTACGCGTCAACAAATCCATCATCAAAAGATACTCACGCAATGAATCAGGAAATACTTAAGCAAGATGAAATTTCTCCAAATGAATCCAGTTTTGTTGCCTCCTCTGTCCTAAATGGGAAAGAATTTTCGGGTACATTGTCAGTATTAGATAAAAAAGATTCTGCAGTGAAAGACAGTGTTATAAATAGTATTGGAACTAGTATTGCAGAAAATCCAGATGTTATTTCAGTACCAAGCACTCAACAACGCACTGAGTTAATGAATTTTATTAGAAACAATCCACCACAAGGTTCACGTGATAATTATAGTAGTCAAAAGGATCAATGGAACAATACATTAAATATTCTTGAAAGCCGTAGCTAAGAATATTTCAAATCACAAGAAAGCCAGCTATTTAGCTGGCTTTTTATTAGGCGACTCCTATCCCTTTAATATTTTTAAAGAATAGAATTATAAGCAACCACGTTCGTTTCCTGATCTGCACTCTTGCATATCTTTGTTAAACCGTATAGCTAAACAATAAATCTGGAAGAATTTTTAATGAATATTATTATTCGTGATGAGCAAGATAAAGATATTGAAGCAATAGAAAAACTAACAAAAGCAGCTTTTGAAAATGCTGAGCACACAAGTCATACCGAACATTTTATTGTTAATAGTTTAAGAACTCACGGTCAACTCACTATTTCTCTAGTGGCAATTGAAGATGGCTCTATTATTGGCCATGTTGCTATTTCACCCGTTCAAATGAGTTCAGGTGAAATAGGTTGGTATGGTTTAGGTCCTATTTCTGTTCACCCCGCTAGACAAGGTCGTGGTATTGGCTCACTCCTCATGAATAAGTCATTGGAAAAATTAAAACAACTCGGAGCACAAGGATGTGTTTTATTAGGTGATCCAAGCTATTACAACCGATTTGGTTTTAAACATTATCCTGAGCTAATTCTGCCTGATGTACCGAGTGAGTATTTTCAAGCTCTAACTTTCTCCGGCAATATTCCAAAAGCGAATGTTGCATACCATGAGGCATTTAATGCGACCCAATAATAGAAAGTTATTGCCTTTAAAAGAAAACTCCTAAAATTAGGATTTTTCTTTTACTAACCTGAACACAATTTATGCAAATTAAACTGTTTTATTTAACTCGTTCAATTTGAAAAACTTCAATATCGGTAGGTTTAACTCTATGCTTATCTACCTCTCCAACCACACGGACTTTATCCCCTGCTTTTAACTGTAAAGGCTTCCATAAGTCATCGTCGATATCAATAATGATGGAACCTGTTGCATCTTTGATGCTCAAAATGATCACCAGCAATATGCTTTACAATGGTTCCTGTTAAAGTTACTCCAGCTTCATCAGCCAAAGTTTTTACTTTAGATACTGTGACTACATTTTTTGTCGCTTCTTTTAATAAAGCAGCATCTGGTTTAGCCATCACAGCATTACTACCTAATAAAGCACATCCAGCCAATGCTGTTAAAAGTATTTTTTTCATTACAATTACCTGTTTTATAATAGTCTTAGTTATATAAACAAATTCTTTTAAAGTTATAGATTTAGCTTTTGTGGTTTTTTGTATCTTATTAGAGGCTTTGTTTAAAAAAGATAAATTAAAACAAGGAATAATTTTATGAGTTCTTCTGGTTAAATCTAATTTTCACTTAAAGTTTTTTGTTCAATTTACTTAAGAAAAATTGTCCGTAAGTAAATTGAACTCATTTAAAAAAAACTAATTTTTAAACAACAAGCTGTCCTAAATCCATTAAAACATTCATGGCTTCTGTCTCTTCTTCTGTTTGCATAACAATTATTCTGTCATAAGAAATTCCACCAATCTCAATATAAATTTTCGGCTGTGGAAGTTGGGGAATATAGACTTTTAGCGGCTGATAAAGAGCAAGAAGATAACCAAATGAATCATAAGGATAATGGTCATCTTTTAATGACTTTTTTATCACGACATAATGGTTCAATATATTTAATATAAAACCATATTCATTTTCAGAGTGAAATTTAGCATCCATACCCACCTCCTTGATTCATTTATATTTTTATAATCAAATTTAAAGGTTAAATTTCTGAACTGATGATATTTAAACAAGTTATTTTAAATATAGAGTTCTATTTAAAATAATGAGTTTCGAATTTAAATATATTTAAAACCTAGTGTACTAGTCAACATATTTTGAACAGTGCCATTAAAAATAAATATTTTGAGTTACAAATCACACTTTGGCATAAAAATAAAAGATATAAAAAAAACCCATCTTACGACGGGCTTTAGGGATTTAACTAGGTTATGAATCCTTATCCATTGAATGTGGAGTCGTGGTTTTATCTTGCTGGTTTGTGTCGTTTTCACCTTGGCAAGCGCTCACACTTAAAGCAATAAAAGCAGCTAAACCTAAAGACACTATAATTTTTGTCATGTTTCACCTCATGAATTGTTTAAATTAATGAGTTAATAAATACTTTTTATTAGTTTTACGATCAGCATAGGTTTCTAGGCTTTTTTGTAGATTTAACGCAAAAATGTAAAGCTATTTAGATATATCTTAAATTTCAAAACAAAATGTGCAAACAAATATAAGTAGTTCCCCAAAATGTTAAAATCAAACATTAACCGAATGCCGAAGTGTTTTGATGAGTAAGTCATATAAGTGATCTACAGCTTTTGACTCTAAAGATGCCCTACTTCGATAGACAGCAGCCTCCATCGGTTCTAAAGGTCCAAGGCCATGATCAGCCCCCAATATCGTTAAATGCTCGGGTGCACTACACTGTGTGAACACAGCAATTGCTAAACCACTTTCAACTGCTGCAATTTGGCCTGCTAAGCTTGAACTGTTATATACCACACGATAACGGCGTCCTTGTAATGCTAAGGAATTAATCGCACTCTTTTTTGCTTGGCTGGTACTTTCATAAACTGCAATTGGAAGTGGGTCTTCTCGCCAAAGCTCAAACTGTGGGGAGCCTACCCACACCATCGGTTCATGAAATAAAAGTGTGCCTTGACGAGCGTTATCTCTTGAAATTAATGCCAAATCTATATCCCCACTTTCTACCCGCGGTATTAACGAAGTAGATTGCTCACAGATCAACTCGATTTCAACTCCTCCATAACGTGGTGCAAAACGCTTCAGTACGGGCGTTAAATATTTCGCTGCATAATCATCGGGTACCCCAAGACGTATACGCCCTTTCAGTTCATCTCCGTGAAATGCCATTTGAGCTTCAGCATGCAAGTCAAGAATACGACGTGCATAACCTAAAAGTAGCTGCCCTTGCGACGTTAATTCAATTTGTCGATGTGTTCGTATTAAAAGTTGGCAATGTAGCGCTTCTTCTAGTTTTTTCAATTGCATGCTAACAGCAGACTGTGAGCGGTATAACTCAGGGGCTGCATTCGATAGTGAACCTGTATCTACTACGGTGACAAAACACTTTAACCAATCGATCTGTAGGTTTTTTAAATTCATTAGGATTTATCTATTCGATTTTCAAATAGTATATAAAAGAATTATGCGCTTTTCTTTATTTGTTGTCTCTCTCATACTGAAATTAGAAGAAGTTAAACCAATTCATTTTTCTTAAAGAAGTTATCCATGAATTGCTTAATGACTAAATAAACCTTTAATCACTGTACTTACAAATCATTTTATCACTTCGTATTTCTTAGATATTACGCACTAGGAGGAGGTTTTATGCGCCTAAATAAACAGCTGCTCGCATCACAAAGTGCGACATCTATTTTTGTTTTACTTTGGGGAAGTGCCGCGATTTTTACTCGATGGGGACTCGATAATGCCTCACCCATAGCATTATTAATTCTAAGATTTTCTATCGCTTTGATTGTTCTGTTGTTACTTGCGATTTTCAGAAAAAGGTTCTTACCCAAGCACGGAACTCGAAAGCAAGTTTTACTGACTGGATTGCTTATGATTGCAGGTTATTCAATCTGTTATTTCAAAGCGATGGCTCACGGGGTTACTCCTGGTTTAATGGCAACAATCATGGGAATACAGCCAATCTTGACGCTTTGTCTTCTAGAAAAGAATTTACAAAAAGAAAGATTATTAGGGCTATTTATTGCTTTAGCTGGACTCATCCTTTTAGTGTGGAAAAGTCTAACTATGTCTTTTATCGCTCCAATCGGCATATTCTTTGCCTTGGCTGCACTGATCTGTATAACGTTTGGCGCCATCATGCAAAAGAATATTCAACAAGCTCCAACTGATATCTTACCGCTCCAATATGTAGTTAGTCTTGTCGTTTGCTTATTTATAGTTCCGTTTGAACATTTTGAAATAACGTGGAATTCACAACTCATTATTTCTGTGTTATTTCTTGGAATTTTAATTTCTGTAGTTGCTCAACTTTTACTTTACCGACTTCTAAGTCAGGGTAATATTGTAAATGTTACAAGCTTGTTTTATTTAGTCCCTGTGGTTACTGCAATTTTAGATTTTCTAATTTTGAAAAATAAGTTGCCACTGGCAGGTTTAATTGGAATGATGACAATTTTAATAGGCTTAATGCTTGTATTTAAAAAGAAATAAATCATTTAAAATTTAGTCTAAAAACCTCGGGTGAGGGCTTTAGAAGGATTGAAAACTAGTCTAAATTTTTCCAATCTTTGCCGATTTGAGCCAGTGCGGGAAGTTCATCACTGTTAAACACATTAGAATTACGATCAATAGCAAACCGATAGATGGGTACAGAATCAGCTTCTATTTTTTTATAGAAGCTAAAATTTTCAGTTATATGATAATTGCCGGCTTCTGTAGATTTTACAGCCGCTCCTGATGGGATATGGATATAACTTTCACATTCCACTTCAACATTATTTCCGTCAAGATCTTGGTAGGAAAATTTCATATTCTCATCCTTTTTAACTTTTTATGATTGAGAAAAACTTAACATGCTACCTGACTAAATAATGGAAACTTTTTTCAACTAATTGTTTAAGTGTGTATATTTAGTTAAAACCAAAAAAGTTATTTAAGATAAAAATCCTATCCAAATGCTGCTATCCTCAATCACAATCCCAAAGCTTTAAAAGCCCGCTCATCCAGTTCTTTAAGCTCCTCAAGTGTATATAATCGCCCTTCTGGATCAAAAAACTTATCAAAATCGAATTCCCCTTCTTTATATAGTTGATACCTTTTAGGTCCTAACCACTCTTTTTGAAAAAAATCATCTGTCAATTTAAAAAATTCTTTAAAAGAAGTATTTGCATCTAATTGACCAGTTAATTGTTCACGTTCACTTTTAGGAATATCCTTAAATTTTCTTTCATCCATAATGAAAGCTCGGCTGCCTACGAGCTGACCATCTTCATGTGTTGGAATTAAAATACTACGGCAATGAGGATGTAGAGGAGGAACTTTCTTTGTAGGATCATTGATGGTCCAGACACTACTATCAAGCGCAGCACATACTTTAGAGGTTCTTCCATCAAGGACACTTACAAATCTGACATATTCAAACTTTAACTGTTTATAGCTATTTAAATAGGCCTGATTGGATATATGGCTTCGAATTGTACGTACAGTTCGTTCAATATCCGCCTTTGTGCTATTTAATAGTCCATCTTCATATTTAAGGCGTTTAGTGCCGTGAATTCTTTGAATAATTTGTTGATTTGTGGCTCCAGTATTAAGACCATCCCGAATTGCATATTCGACACGTTGACGCGCCACCTCTACAATTTTCAAGAGCAACTCATCTACCAATGCGCCACCTGCTAAAGGAATACGTTTAGCAGCTTTATAGAGCTGTTCACCTTTTAACTCTTTATGTTTACCACCAAAAATTTTTGACATATATCTGGCTTCATAGACAGCCAATGCCACAGCAGAGACGGTAAACGTATCAATCAGTGCATCATTCGTTACATTAAACCATTGAGAAATTAGTGTACGTATCTCTTTTAATGGAGCTGTTGAGTAAAGCCCACCTGCTAGCGCTGTTTTTTCCTTTTCATTTAGTCCCTCTAACAAATTACTTAACTTGGTAAGCATGCTAACCGTTTCGGAATTAAATAAATTAAGAAGCTCATTGACCGATCTTGAGGATGCTCGATATAGATAAGCCTGATGTTGAGTCAGAACATCAAAAAGTGATTTCTGGTGAAGATTAACCATAAAAATTACCTCTACAGAAGTGCCTTTTTTGTTATTTTCTATTTGCCCGTCTTACCTTACATATTCGTTATTTATTAATATTTTCAGTATCTCTAGAAGAAGTTATGACTAACAAGTGTAGCTACGTAAAGTTATTTAGCTAACAGCTCATCCTTGTAATTTATGTCTTTATAAAATTGTCTGACGTCTAGACTAAATAGAGTCATTCATACTGAGTAACACAGCATTACTCGGAATATTTTTAAGTATTTTCTTTTGTTGTTTTCGCCATTCCTTATGAAATTTTTTATCAGATTGTTCGGAAAAACTGTCTCTATGCTTTTGACAATCAGTATCTTCTAAATTTGCTGATTGTATATATGGCCAATTGTTTAATTGAGGTGTCAAAACCGCATTACTCATCAATGAGAGTTCTTCTAATCTAATCAAATTCATATTTATTTACTTCCTTGCTTACATCCGCCCTGATTCTTCAAAATGTTCACTCCAAACGTTATTTGAATCATTTAACCGCTATTGCTTCGTTCCCAAAGCCAATCTAATCGGGGCTTACACACAAATACCACACACTCCAGAATACAAAGTGCAAGTTTTGTGTCTTGGTTTACTATTGATGTAACTTGCTATATGCCTCAATAAATTAAGTACAAATAGAATAAGTAAGCTATTTAAAGGTTTTCTTCTCTACTCCCCTAAATTCAGTTATACTGTTCTTAGTATGAGATGAGCCTTATATAGTTCATTGGTAGATCAATGAATGACTAAGCCCTTCGCTTTCGAGCAAGGGCTTTTTTAATGCGTATATTCTGAAAAATTTAATTTTAGCTGACTCAGCAATTCAAGCCTCAGTTTGCCTTTACAGAGCAGGTCTGTTAGATTGGTCTTGTTCATCAACTCCTATTGTCGATGAATACTGAAGCCTGATTCGTAGCATCAGGCTTTTTTTATGCCTAAAATTTTATAGATACTGTTCTTTAACTTAATTTCATCTTCTGGCGTCATAATCTAAAAATAGCTGAACTATCTTGCTTTTAACCAAGTGCCTACTTCTTTTAGCACCTCAACCAAGCCGTTTAATTTCTTGCCATCTTCAGTTAAAGAGTACTCAACTTTAACAGGAACTTCCGCAAAAACTTCCCTATTAATAAATCCTTCCTCTTCGAGAAAACGCAATTCCAAAGTTAACATTCTTTGAGAAATATTAGGAATGGCACGTCTTAACTCATTGAAACGCATAGGTCGTTCGATGAGAAATGAAATAATTAACATTCTCCAACGACCACCCAATACAGTCATTGCCTCTTCTACAGAACAGCCAGAAATATTATCTTTCATTGATGATGTAGGTATAAAAAATATACCTATATAACAAAATAGTGCCTAATTTACAATCTATACCTAGTGATAAATAATAGATTTTTATCACGCAAATGCTGGCCTATATTATGGAATATAAAGAAGTTGCTAAAAAAACGATTAATCATTTGTACTCTGCACATGCCTCAATTCGAAGCTCTGGAATTGATCCACAATTAATAGCTTTAGCTGAGTTGTATGTGTCACAAATTAACGGCTGTGCTTACTGCTGTGCTTTTCATGCACAGGAATTAAGAGACATGGGTATGAGCCAAGAAGTTATTGATAAAATTCCGGGCTATAAACATTCGAATGTCTTTTCTAAGAAACAACTTCTTGCACTTGAACTTGCAGAAGCAGTCACTTTTCTATCTGAAAATATTGAAACTGTAAAAGCTCACTTAGCAGAATATTTCAGTGAAAGAGAGATTGTAGAGTTAACAGCTAGTATTTCACTCATGGGAGCATTAAACAGGCTTAGAATTACCTTAGGGGATAAAGCTTAATTCATTAAAGCTATGGAGATGAAAATAATTTCTTTTCCATGGCACGCCGTCTCACCAATCCCGGTAAACGCTTACCTCCTGCGTTTACCCATACATCAAACTGATTTGCAGCCTCTTTGTAATCACCTGAATTTAATTTTTTTAGTAAGGTTGAGTTTTTAAAAGCACCTGTCCCAATGTTGTAGGTTAGAGATACTAATGCATCGAATTGATTTTGTTTTAAAGGAACTTTTACAGCGTTATTTACGGCATGTTCAAATATTTTTAAATCATGTTGCATATAAGCCTTGGCCTGCTCAAGGGTACATGTGTCACCTTTTTGAACGCTCACACCATTGGGATATCGTGTTGTTCCATAACCGATACTCCACACGCCTACTCCGTCGTCATAAGCGTTGAGTCTTAGTCCTTCAAAATTACAAATGTGGTTTATACCGACTTGACTAAGAGACATCTCATCAACGGCGAAACCAACTTCTTCAGTGCCATTATCAGTTGCTGTAGCAATGAGACTATTATTAGCATCACTTGACCGAGACATAGCAGTAAAAAGTTTGCGAAGATAATCCAATATTTTTTGCATTTAATTCCCAATCATCTTACCTTTTTCTAGAAAGATATAGCCAAACATCTCTACTCTTATGACTTAACTCTCAATTTTTTAAGTCATTAATGGTAGAACAATATCTAGTATTGATTACTCTTTAAAATACGCTAAAAATTAAAATGCCCAATATTGAATTGGGCTATGGATTACTCTTCAACTTCTATCGGATCACCATCTTCAGGGCGAATATGCCGCTCACCATCATCGGCCGGATCTACACTAGAGCCATCTTTGGTAATGGTGTTATATAACTCATCCTCTTTTTTATCATCGATAAATTCTTCATCTGCAAAATCAAGAGGTTCTTCATCATCGTCAAAATTTAAGGGTTTTTCTTCATCAATCATGAGATTTATCCTTTACTTAACTTGTGTTATTCCATGCTTAAATAATTGAAAGATATATTCAACCCTAAACATTCACCATTTGTGTAACAGACACTTTAAGATACATTTGCAAAAAAACCGCCATAAAAGGCGGTTTATAAATTTTATACATTTTAAGAGGGCAATTTATTATTTTTAAGATAATCATCTGATTTAAAATAATTAACAATCATTTCTGCATTTTCTTCTTTTTCAGGTAAAGTGGTTACGGGAATACTTTCACTTCCCAAACTAAAACCTTGAGGCACTAACTGTGAAATTGGGGGAAATTTAGGTTTTCCACCCTCAGTGATCCTTTCAATAAATCCCGCTAACCATAAAATAAATTCCCCTTCATTTTCAAATTTAGGTATAAGACTAAAATCAATTTTTACTGAGCATTGCTCAGTAGGTTTGGTTAAACAGTCTTCAAAATTAATAAAGTTATACTTTAATTTAAATTCAGTCCCTTTTATGGTATTACGAATAAGACCGACTAAACAATTTAAGTTCTCTATCATGTCATCAGAAAACAAGTTGTCATTTTTAATTTTTTTATAAACCTTATCCGCTATAGCTAGATATTTTGGCATCATAACCTCCTATCTTCTTATGAGTATATTCATATACTTTTTTAATCTATTATTTTTTTATGTAATATAGGGTAAAACTCATAAACCGAATGTAAAAAGTATAGGTACTTTGCAAGTTAACATTAAAACCAATCACACATTCAATAATAAAATGCCAAATAAATCACATAAATTCTTATATAAAAAGTTTTTTTTGAAAAATTTACTTTCAATCTTTGCTAAAAATTATTAATAATTTTTGCTAAATAAAATTTTTAATTTTTATTATTTTCTAGATGATTCAAAATACTACTAATTTTTAGAAGTAAATAACCAAACAACAGTCCATTAAATATAATAAAAAGACCTATGGTAATCATTTCTGTGGACCATACCTGAATAATGTCTAAATTATCATTTCTTGTTTCAACTTGCCCATATGACAAAATAAAGGAAATTCCTAAAACAATTCCGAATAAAATTATGCACCACGCTACAACTTTAGTAGCTTTACTCTCGCTATGAGATTTCATTACTTCACTCATATATTTTCTAGACATTTTTATAAATTCACTTATTTTTTATAATGATTTTTACTCTTTTAAAGTTTTGTTTATGTTACCTTTTGATAGTAATGTAATTAATTTTTATATTTTTTTAATTTATAAATAATATGTCTTATTTTCTAACTACACTGAAATGTTATCTTGCTACTTTTGAAGTTGAATTTAGCTCTTAAAGATCACTTCAACGCAGCTAAAACCTAATATATCAAGGCTATAAATAACCAAAGAGCAAATTTAATTTCCCTTAAAAATTATAATCTGCTCTCAGTGTTTATACATAACTAACTTATTTTGCTTGAAATTTCATATTGAATTTTCTTGCCTGCTTTCTTGACTCAGGATTAGAGGGTAAAACAAATGGACTTGCACGCCATATTGCTTTTTCAATACTTGTTTTAAATTTTTGCTCTTCTTTATCTAAAAAGATAATTTGCTCAATTTCACCACTATCCGTTAAAAAGACTTTTACACTTGCACTCATGCCTGTAGAAGACTTTGGAATATCCCATATTTTATAAATTTTCTTTTGATATTGTTTTTTATATTTCTCAGCTTCTGAGGTAATTTTAGTATCAGTCACTTGAACAGGAGTAGTTTGTTTATGACCTATAGTACACCCAACTAACAAAAATAAAGAAGCAATAATAGTAAAATTTTTCATATAAAGTACCTTTTTTCAATCATTAAAATTTAACAGTTTAAAATTTAAAAAACTACCTAAAGGTGATATCGATTATTCATTATCTTGAGTCAGCAAAGGTGTTAAGCCACCTTTGCTCATCCTTTTGTTAATTTACTAATTGGTTTGCTTTAAAAAGCAATTTCATAACGGAAATTCATATTGGAATTTTCCGGCATATTATAGATATCTTGATCAGTAAAAAGTCCATGATCTGGTGTTTTAAAACTATTAAATGCTTTATTGACTGGGACAACTGGAGGTTTATTTAAATAATTTTCTTGAGAGTTATATGTAGATGAGGCACAACCAACTAGCCCAAAACCCAATAAAGAAATAATTAAAAATGTCTTCATAAATTCCGCCCACTTTTATAAAAACCAAACAATCTAGCAAATTAAATAACGATTGTCACATCAGCATAGTTTAGATTTACTTAATAATTAAGCACTTACAATCTTTTAAAAAAGTAAATTATTGATAGATAAATATTAAATCAGATAATAGACAGTTGCTTTGAATTGAACATTTTTTTAATTTAAATCTTAATATTTATCTGAAGTCATCAATAGAGCTTCATATACAGCACTATATATCCCTTGGTTATTTACCAATTGATCATCTGGTCTAAAAAACGGCCCCAAAATTCCAAATTTTAATGTTACAATACAGTGATTTACTCAATTTCAATTGGACTTCCAAAGAAATGAATAGATTTTTATTAACTTTTTTATTTTTAAATATTGGGCTTTTTTCTTCTTCCGCATTTGCTGAAACAAACATATTTCAAACGAAACAAGAATATAACCGCCCTAAATTTAGTCAGCATAAAAGCATGCTTGAAGTGAACGCAAACTCTCAAGATCAAAAGCTGAGTGAACAACAAAATGTAGATTTTTTTGAAATTGCAAAACAATATCAAGAAAATGAAACGAGGCCTTCCTCCTTTACTGATGAAACAGTGAATATGAGTGATCATGAGCGTAGTCTTTATTACATTAGACATCATGATAATGTGGGTATTCAAAGAGAAATTCGTGGCCAACAGTTTAAATCGCTAAGACAACAGCGAGATAAAGGTGTTATTTCTAATGATGTATATAAAGAAAAGGTCTACAAAATCTTAAATCAACCTAACTTTAAATAAATTTGAAGCCCTCTTCGGAGGGCTGTTCTGTGAAAATGATTAGATAAAATCTATGTTTAGTTTTTCTAAAAAAAATTAAATTACATTTATAAAATTTTGTTACTTTTTCGCTATAATGATTATAATTATCGTTTAGGATTTCGATACATCAACATGGACCGCTCATCTGCTCTTTCACTCCCAAATTTTAAGTTCAAAGTTTCTACACTTAGCTATGCAATCGGAATTGCGTGTACTTATTTAGCACTTCCTACTCATGCTGAAGATACAACTACCAGTGCATTACCGACCATCACCATTAAGGCGCAAGGTAACTGGCTAGAAGAAGCTAATGCTGAAACCGTTCACAAACATGCTGGCGCTCGAACTATTGTTGACCGCAAACGTTTGGATGAAACAGCTGCAACTTCAATTCGAGAAGCATTAAAACAAATTCCTGGAGTTCAAGCTCAAGATAGCAGCGGAACAGGTGGTAGTGATGTTTCACTCAATATTGGTGTCCGTGGTCTAGCATCTCGCTTATCACCTCGTTCAACAGTTTTAGTAGACGGCGTTCCGCTTTCATTTGCGCCTTATGGTCAGCCACAATTATCTTTAGCTCCTGTTTCAATTGGTAATATTGAATCAGTTGACGTCGTCCGTGGTGCGGGATCAGTTCGTTTTGGACCTCAAAACGTAGGCGGAATTATTAACTTTGCCACTCGATCAATTCCTCAAGATTTTAGTGGAACTGTTAGCTTAACTTCAGAATATGCCTCTGGCACTGACCAAGTAAAACTTAGTCCTAATCTATTTGTGGGTGGAACTTTAGATAATGGATTAGGCCTTGCCCTGTTATATTCAGGGACTAAAGGTAACGGTTATCGAGAAGCAAATAACAAGATTGATATCGATGATGTAATGCTAAAGTCTGCTTATCAATTTAATGATAAAGACTCGGTTGCTTTAAATCTGCATCATTATGAAGGTCGCGGCGAAATGCCAGAGGGTTTAACCCAAGCGCAATATGCTGAAAACCCATACCAGTCTTCTGGTGAAAAAAACTATTTTGCAGGTCGTCGTACAGATGTCTCTTTACGTTATAACCATAAAGATGAAAAAAATAACTTCGAAGTTCTGAGTTACTACATCGACTCTTTCCGTACAAGTAATCTTGAAACTACTTTAGCGAGTGGTGACAAGCGTCTCGACTCTGCTCCACGTGATTATAAAGTCTATGCGATTGAACCGCGTTACTCTCGTATTTATCAACTAGGTAATACTCAAAATGAAGTAACGGTAGGCTATCGTTACTTAAAAGAAGAAAGCTCTGAATTTGCTGGGCGTACTGCTTCTTATGCTGCTGGTTCATCAGCCCCAAATTTTGCTCCACGTAGTAGCAGCGAAGGCGGCACCAAAGCGCATGCGGTATATGTTGATAACCGTATGGAACTCGGCCGCTGGACCATCACACCGGGCGTACGTTTCGAATCAATCGAAACTCATAATAGCTTCACTGGTTATGATAAAAATGGGCTAGCGAATACGGTTCATCCAAAAATTGATTCAGACGAATTTTTACCAAGTTTATCTGTGATGTACTCGGCAAATGAAAACTGGAATATATTTGCAAACGCAGGTGTATCTTTCGGGCCACAGCAATACAGCCAATTAGCACGTCTTGAAGGAACAACTGCGACTGCTACAACCGATGGCTTACATCCTGAAAAGTCTAATAACTATGAAATTGGAACTAAATATCTAGGTAATGGGTTAAACGCCGAATTTACGGTGTTCTACCTAGACTTTGATAAAGAGCTTTCACTAGTACGTGATGCTGGAAATAACGGAATCTGGACAGATTTAGGTGCAACTAGCCATAAAGGTGTCGAAACGGGTATTAGTTATGATTTCGGTCATTTAACAGATGCGTTAGAAGGCTTAAAAGTATATGGAAACTATACTTTTACCAAAGCAGTTGCTGAAGCGGGTCAATTTAAAGATAAAGATCTACCGTTTTACTCACGCCATGTCGGTAATGTTGGGTTAGGTTATACCGTGGATAAATGGTCTTTAAATGCCGATATGTTTGCTCAGTCTAAGCAGCATTCACCAGATGTACCTGATAGTGATGTCTATCAAACAGAAGAAACTGCAGATGGCAAATACGGAGATATTCCGGGTTACACCACTTTTGCGTTACGTACCTCTTATGACTTAAGTTCACAAGTTAAAGGTTTAAAAATCGCTGGTGGAATTAAGAACGTTTTTGATAAGCAATATTTTACTCGCTCAACAGACTCTACGGGCGGTAAGTATGTAGGCCAGCCACGTACGTTCTATCTCCAAACATCTTTTGACTTTTAAAGCTCAATTAAGTTGAAAAAGCCCTCTTCCGAGGGCTTTTCTATAAGTTAAATGCTAGAGTATTAATCAACCTAAGTAAGTGTCGACATAAAATATTCTAATAATTTATCTCTTTCATCGATCTTATTTGTACTTAAAAGCTGCACCATTGCCCCATCAATCACAAACAAAAACATGTAGGCATCTTCAACTGTAGCGGTAACTTTTACAGTTAAAAGTAACTTATAAATTTCTTGAACAAACCAAGTCCGATAGTCGCTAACGACTTTGTAGGCTACGGGATAAAGCTTTTCAATTTCAAAAATGGCTTTAAATGGCAAACGATAAAAGCCCTCTAAGTTTGCATGTAAAAAGTAAATTTTCTTGAGCTGATCGAATGTCATAAGTTCACGGTACGAGTGAATGATAGAAAACACCTCATGTTTTAATGCATCTGTTTGAAAAGTTAAGCTCATCTGAATGAGCCTTTGTTTGGAATGAAAATAGTTATAAAAAGTGGCTTTAGGAATTTTGGCTTCCTCAACAATTCGATCGACCCCGATGTAAAACCCATGTTGATTAAATAAATCTTTTGCCGCGTGGAGCACGCGTAATGCTCTAAATGATGCTTCTAAATTTGGCATTTTTATACCGTTTAAAATATTTTTTTGTTGTATGTAAAAGAGATAGAAGTGCCGTCACTCTTAAATTGAGCGCTAAAAACAGGCATGCAAAAACGACACAAAAAAGGTGTGCTCGCCTATCTCAAGTTTATTGTCGCTATGATTTTTAGTCGTAATTGATCTAGAGATTAAAACCTATAGTCGATTAAACCTTTTTAAAGTTCTGTTGGATGGTATGACTAAAGGGACTTTGGCAAAGGCCAATAAAGAAAAAGAATTAGTACGCATAAACGAACTCCTAGATGAAATAGAAGTTCTGCCAAATCACTGCTAAATGATTATGGTGGCAGAACGAAGAAGGGTTAGCAGACCAGTCATCTAGGAACCGGCACGCCCGAGGGCGTCCCTCCTCCGTCCTACCGCTACGAAGGGAGACGAACGAGTTCGACACCAAAAAATTGCTTCTTTGATGTCCTAGATGAAAACGGTCTGCTAAAACCGACTGGCAATGTGGCCAGCAGGCAAAGGATAATCGGAGCGGTTTTGGGTGTCAATGTGATATTGGCTAGAAAACAGTTAAATAATTATTGTTTTTTATTCTCTTAACTTAATTTTATTCAACATCTTACTAAAGTTTTTATCAGTTGCTTTAAGTTGAGAATATTGAACAAGTCAATTTCAAGACAAGCTAAGTTCTTGGCTCCATGCCGAATCAGGCTGCTGATAGATGTGCTGACAGACTTGCTTAAGAGATGAGGTAAAGTGCTGATTTTGCCCCTCCCATTTTTCAATCATGCAATAAGCAACATGAATACCTTTAGGCTGAAACTCTCTTGCCAATGACTGCGATAAAGCGCGAATACCCGCAAACATACTTTGGCCTAACACATCGTATTGAGTCGACTGACTAGAGGGTGCGCCAAGAAAAATAAGGGTCCCTCGCTGTTGTTTGAGCATCGGCTTAATCACAGCCTGAGCTACACTCACAGCACTTAAACCTGTGGTCTGCCAGCTATATTCAATTTCTTCTAAAGATAACGCTTCGATGTTTGATGAAGATGAGAAACTTGGCTGAAATACACAGAGCTCAATAGTATGCCCATGACTAGAAATATAACGCACCAAGCTTTTTAAATGATCTGCATTCACCAAGTTTAAGTGAACTGCGGTCACGCCATCATTTATAGAATGAATTTTCATATTCTGCACGGCTGAATCATGCACAACCTGATAAAGGTGTAATGGGAAGTGCGCATTTTTATCTAAAATTACAAAATCACGCTCAATCAGTTGTAGGTCATGGCCCGCGACCACTACACAGCCCTGCTTTTTTTGAAATCTTTGAAATATTTTTTTTAGCATTTTAGTCTCTCAAAACTTTTCTTGATAAGGGCGTAAATCTAGTTCATGTGTCCAAAGCTTCGGAGTTTGTTGGTAAAGCATCCAATAGTTTTCTGCAATCGCATCGATATTGAGGCCACCCGTGCCACGCGTAAGGCGGACTAAACGCCCCAGCCCTAATAAGGCTTTATTGACTCTATCGCCATCGACCATTCCATCAACAATCACATGAGCAATATGGATGCCTTGTGATTTATAAATTTGAGCGAGATTTAAAGCATAAGCTCGCAAAGCAGATTTACCCATGGTAAAGGCAGCAAAAAAAGGTTTGCCGCGCAATGAAGCACTCGCTCCAGTAAAAATAAGCGTACCGTGATTTTGATCTTTAAATATTTTTAGACAGCTTTGAGAAACTAAATAGGCCGATAAAAAAGTGGATTGCCACATTTGAGTAAAAAACGACAATGGACTGCGTAAAAAGATAGAAGGAATATTTCCTCCCACATTATGAATGACAGCAGTAATACGCTCATTCTGACTAGTGATGGTGTCAAACAAGGCCTGTACTTGTTTTATATCTTCTGCATCCAGACGGAACGCTACAGCATCTCCACCATTGGAATGGATTTCTGCAGCCACTGCTTCAATTTTCTGGAAAGTACGCCCAGCAACATAAACTTTTAAACCTTCTTTGGCGAAAAGACGACTCACCGCTGCACCAATCCCCTGTGATGCCCCGACGCCAATGACAACCACACAATCTTGTTTTTTATTTAGTGTTGCTGATGTCATAGACATTTCACCCTGTTTGTTTTTTATACCCTAATCCAATCAAAGGATGAACCGATATTTATTCACCTTTATTTAATTGCCTGTACTCTCTTCTAGTTCTTTTTTAGAACTAATCAATAAATATACAGTATGTATTTTCAAGTCAAACTGTTTTTGATGACAGGTAATTTTCAAAGACTGAAAATATATTGAAATTACGCAGATCCCTTCAGTGAAAAGATCCGCGCGTAGATTAAAAAAATTAATAAGTCACTGTCACAACAACACTATCAGAATAAGTGCCCGGTCTACTTGCAATGGAAGTACCTTGCGGAATCTTTCCATAAACAGGTGTACTTTGAGCACTGCCTGTACCCGTTTTTGAGACTCCTCCCGTTCCCCCAACACTGGTTACGCCACCTGTAGCGTCCCAGACCGTACTATAGTTAGAATCTTTATAGAGCTGATAGGGAATAAATTCATTATTACTATTAACCATACGCCTGAACCCACCAGTGATACGGTTATTGCCGTCTCCTAAATAAATACTGTATGGCGTTCCAAAATTACAAGTTGTATTTACAGCTCCTTGAGCTGTGTAATCTTTCTTAGTAATACCGATATCATTAATATTGCCAAAATCAACATTTGAAGTTGAGTTTAATTGGCACAGACTTGGAACCACAAAGTTCGCTGTTAGTAATGTATCGCCAGAATCCCAGCCACCAATTAAATCACCGCATATTAAGCCCAGAGCATCCATATCCCAATATAGCCGCACCGTAGCCGTATATGTTCCTTGAGGATATGCAATAAGTGAACCTGTGCGGGCAGGCACTTTTACATTTACCGAGTAGTTAACAATATTATTTGAAGCAACCGTTCTTACTGGACCATACCAAACATTGGAGGTTTGGTTTGTGGTGGTAGAACCTGCTCCACCTACTGTACCCGCTACTGTATAAGGTAGTGAAACATTATTATGGCTATTCGTTGTTCCAGTAAAGACGGTTTTCATACACATATAAGCAGAAATCTGGGGAAGTCCCAAATTTGTACAAGTAATTGTTCCTGAAAGGTTTACAGTTGCCTCACTATTAATATTTGCTGCCGTATAGATAAAAGTATTATTGGTGGTTCCACTTACCGTACAAGCAGCATGTGCTGGACTAAAAAATGCATAACCGAGATAAAATAAGCAAATACCGATGAGGTATTTCAAAAACAATGGAATTCTCTTGCAGCTCTCTATTTGAGCCTTATCAAAAATACTTATCGACATACATAAGGTCCCAATTTCTTAGTTGAGTACTGATTACTGTTATAGGTGAAGTCAACTTGGCACGAACCATGATCCATAAGATCGACTTCAAGTTTGTTTTGCTTTAATAAGTTTTGAATAAATACTTCACCGTCATAGCCAACAACCCCATCCTGCTGCCCATTAATTTGAACCGTATAACCTGGCAATAATGGTGAATTGTTTTGATCAACAAGTTTTACTAATCCTGAAATAACCTGATGAGCACCAAAGTCAACTAGGGTTCCTTGGCGATAGCCGACCACTGTTTTTTGATCTGTTGCCTTAACGCTCCAATTTAAAGGAAGATAAGACGGATCTAAATAAATATGGTTCTCTTGATACGGCATAAGGCTAGGAATCAAAAATCTTCCAGACTTATCAGTAAAACCTAAATTAACCCCACCATTTAAAATCTGGCTTCGCGGTCCAGCATTGGTGACAACTGCATAACCGTCTCCAATTTCATTGGCCGCAAATATACGTCCCGCTGCCGCAACCAGTGAACCTGTTGCTGAAAGTGCAACCTGATCGTTATCTCCAAATCGGTTATAACGACCTGTCAGGTAAGCAGCACGCGCACGGTAAGAGGCATAAATCGAGGCATTATTGTCATGTGCATCCTGATCTCGCTCAACATAACCACCCCATCCAAATGAACCGATTTTCGGTTCCGATAAACCAAATATTTCTTGGCGATAGCTCAGTCTGCCACTCTCATTAGATACACTTGTGATCGCATTGAGTTTGTTAGACGGTGTATACCGCAGCGCAAAGTAAACGCCATAGTCCTTATTATTTTCATAATCTTTATAGGCAGAAGTATAAAATCCCCAGTTTTTATTAAGACTTCCGCTTAAGTTGGCAGACAGTAATTTATAGGAATTGTCGCTATATTTGATCTGGTTATATCCCAGATAAGCCCCATAGCCTGCGTAAAAGTTGTAGTTAATCCCTGCCCTAAAAATCTCATCGGCCAGTGCACTGTAGCTCAGATAGTTTTGTGACTCGGCATTAATCTGGTTATCTTTTAAATATCTGACTTGAGACACACGGGCAAGGTCAAAATAGTTATCAAATACTTTGCGGTAACTGGTGTTAAATGAAATATTTTTACTGATGCGCCCTTCTAAACCCAACAAGGCAGAATAGCCGTTTTCATCTTTATACTGGCTCGCTGCAATGTCGGCATTAATCACTCCAAAACCAAATAGGTTCTTGGCAAAACCTGTACCGAGATTCGACAGGCCATCTGTTGAAGCTTCCACTCCTCCGCTTAAAGTCAGTGAATTGCTATAACCGTAACGGATTGCACCTGATGCAAAGGTGGCATCGTCGTAATCGTTTGAATAGAGACCATAGTTATAACGAGGAACACCAACATCTACAGAGAACTCATTAATACCTTTTGCCAGAATCTTGGATGAAAAATAGTAAGGCTTTTTGGTAATGCTCTGCTGTCCTGTTGCATCCGTGGTCACTAGCGTGACTTCGTTGCCTGAAATAAACGGGAGCTGTTTAATGTCAAATGGGCCTGAAGGTACCAGTCCTGAATAAATCTTTTGCTGGTTAACGTATAAATCCAAAGTTGAAGGCAGTGCAGCCGAACCGGAGAATTGCGGGAGTGCCGAGGTGACAATATCACCGCGCTGGGTGTAAGCACTCGACCACTGGACGCCTGCAAGGCGTACACTACTACCCCAGTCGGAACTGTTAGAAATAAAATCCCCTAGGGTATAAATCCTGATCTTTTCAGGGTCAACATATTGCCACTTACTTTCTAGGCGTACCCATTTTTCATGGCTATAACTATCTTCATTACTTCCGTTATATAAAACCCCTGACGAAAAGTTACCAATCGCGCTGTTAAAAATTCCCTCAGCCGAACCTGAAAATGTATTTTCGTCATTGGTTATACTGTTATACAGGCTATAGTTAAGAATAGCCGCGTTTAACGGTTTCATCTTAAGTAAATGCGGGCTAGTAATCTGCTCACCATTGAGGTCCACTGCATAACCCGTCAACATGTTTGACGGAACTTGCAAATTTAGAGACTGCTCATTCTCTAGATATTTAAACTGGATTCCTTTTAGATCATTAATACATACCAATTGACTGTCAGCAGTCTGCTCATCCATTTTTAGCCTTAAAGCTTTTAAGTCACGGGCACGGATATATAACTTACCATCTTTAGATTGTTTGACAGCAACCAAGTCTTCAGAAGCATTTGCATTAATAGAAATATTTAAAAAAAGCTGAGTAAAGTTAAGATCTTGTTCCTGTTTATCACCCTTCGCTTGCGCATATTCATTGTTGCTATTTACAGCATCCGGAACACGAGGAGTTACGGTGTTCGTATGATCTTGAAGTTGCTCAGCAAAAGAATATGCAGGAAGATATGCAACACATAAGACACCTATAATGTATTTCATATAAGCCTCTTAAAGTGTTGTTTTCTTACCATTAACTGTCAGAGACACACTGTATTTATGAGTTGGCTGATATGTAAAATTATTAATAGTGTAACTTCGGTTCTGCTCCGCAAGAATATAGCCATTTACGGTGTTTACTTTAATCGGATAACTTTTTTTCGCTGTCATATCAACAAGCGTTAAATTATTTAAAAGCGCGTGTCGATTTCCAATATTGCTAATATTTAAAGAAGGTGATTTCTGATTAGGATCAATTTTCCAATTTAGTTTAGTAATCGCGTCTTTATCTACTACAAATACAGGCAATGACGAACGTAGTAATACATTTATTCCTTGAGCTGCTTTACGGCTATCCGCGGGTTTTGGCAACTCATCAATAATAATACGATAGGTTTTTTCACCAGTAATCGCTGCCGGATTAATTCTGACAACACGCAAATTATAAGAATCATTCGGTTTTAATTTTAAAAACGGCGGGCTAATCGCGATCTCATCTGTCGGGATAAGTTGATCTTGTCCATCCTTCTGCTTCCATTCAAACACACGAATCTGCAAATCAGTACTTTCATTCGACTGGTTAAATAAACTAATCGAAGAAGCACTCTGATTACTCAATATTTCTACATTCACAGGTGAAATTCGGATTGTAGCCGCACTCAAAGCGCTAGATAGAGATAAGAATAAACTCGTAATAATAAAGATATTTTTTTTCATGACTTGCCCAAATAAATCTTTTAAAGCATTAGCCCTTTAAAAGGGCTAACAGTATTTCTTATTTATAAAAATTAATAAGTTACGGTCACTGTTACTGTATCTAAATAACTACCGGCACTTGGTAAAGTCGTCCCGGCAGGAATACGACCATACACATTTACAGTTTGCACATTACCCGTACCGGTTCCGCTGTAGGCAGTTGTAGCAATACCAATTGCTGTTGCACGTCCCGTGTCCGAGAAAAGGTTATAAGGAATATATTCTGTAGTGGTTGCTCCACCAATCATGCGACGTTGGGTTGATAAAACATTCTGACCACCATCAAATGATAAAGTCCACGGCACGGTGTTGTTACAAAGTACTCTGATTGGAGTACCACCTGTGGTTGTGGTATCTGCGTCTACATTGCTCGCAAGTGAACTTAATGTTCCAAAGTCTAAGACTGCATTTGAAGTTGTGCCTGTGGCTGAGGTATTTAGAACACAGCTATTTGTTACTGTCGCTCTAACAGTCAATGTACCTGTTGCTGTAGCGGCATTTGCTGTATTGAGAGAAAATAATCCTACAGCAATTGCTGATAAATAATAAAAAGTCTTTTTCATGGTCTAAACCTTTTTACATTAAATTGTTGAAATTAATAGATGTAAAAAAATTAACCCTTAACATTACAATCATTTTAATTTGACTGCTCTTTTAGAGCTTATATTTTTTACCCTATTTTTGGCATAATACATAAAAAAAATTAAAATGTTTGACAGCATTTTTATTGGAAATTTCAAATAATAAAATATACTTACCTAAATTAACCACCAATAACAATCCATTAACATTATAAAAATTAAGCTATTGATTTTAAATGCATTAATTAAATTACAATAAAATTTATTAGAAAAAATTTAAATAAATATGTCAATCGATTTTATTAAATTAATCCATAAGAAAAGATTATTTAGCACATTTATTTATGTTTACTTTTCTTTTTAGATTTATTTAAAGGTATATTTTAAATAGATCATTAACAATCATGATTAAAGCCATCAGCAAAATATTAAACAATCTATCTACAGCAAAATCACTATAGAAAGAATTTCTGAATACTATCTTTCTGTAGAGATATAAAATAAAGGCCTCATATGAGACCTTTATTTATTTTATTTCAAACTAATTAAACACTCAGCATACTATTTAAAGTTTCAGAAACGTTTTTAGATTTCACTTTAGGCTGTAATGCTTGTAAAGCCTGCTGAACTTGAGTGCGCTGAGGCTCTGCAAGCGTATACCAGCGTGACAATACCTGTAATAGACGCGAACCTAAAATTGGATTTTTCTCGTCTAGATATTGTGCAAGGTTAATAAAGTGAGCTACACCAAAACCCCATGTATTTTCAGGGTTATTTGATAGGCCACCGCTTACAGCACGAATACGGTTTGGCGTTGTTAAATCATAGTCAGGATGTTGAGTTAAGTACTCAATTGTTTCTGCGGTCGCATTTGGATTCGCAGCTTGAATCATAAACCACTGATCTAAAGACAAAGCCTCATCTTTAAAGCGGTCATAGAAATCAGCAAGCACTTCTTGAGCTTGAGGCGCATTTTGCCAAACCAATACACGTAGAGCACCTAAACGTTCAGACATATTACCTGTGTTTTGATATTGCACATGCGCCAATTCAAATGCGCGTTGGTCACCCTGACGAGCCATCATCATGAGCATAATATTCTTTAACGCACGTACACCCATCGCCAAAGAAAATTCTTTTTGCAGGTCTGGGTCAAGCGTTAGGTAAGTATCTTTCCAGAATGAACCTAATTCTTGTGCCAAACGATTAAGTAAGGCTTCACGTTTTACATGAATATCGGCTGGTGCATAGTCTTGATCAATACGGCTACCTAAATAACCTTCGCTTGGTACATCAAATAAGCGCGAAGCTAAAAGCGGGTCACGGCTAACTAGCTCAGGTAAAGTGCTTTGAATCGCTTGGATGTACGCATCTGCAGAATGGTCTTCTAACAAAATACGTTCAAGCAAAGTTTGTGTTGCTTGCCACTGGTTAAAACCATTTGTTTCATGCTGAATTAAGAATGCTAATTCTTCATCACTATAATCAAATACAAGATTTACCGGAGCAGAGAAATTACGCAGTAACGACACTACGGGTTGCTCAGTCACCCCTGTAAATTCAATGGTTGTCTCATCTTGGTCAAACAAGTACACGCCATCTTTAACATCATTTACGAACAGGCTGTCACTGTGCAATGTATATTGCTCACCTGTTTTCGCATTAAATAGGGCTAAAGCTACAGGAATCGGAACAGCTTTTAAATTTGGATATTTAGGGTGTGCTTTTAGGCTTTGTTTAAAGCTTAAACGGTAAGTTTGTGCTGCGGCATCATATTCGCCTTTTGCTTCAAGCTTTGGTGTACCCGGTTGGTTGTACCAAGTTAAGAATGCAGATAAATCGACACCTGAACCCGCTGATAATGCAGCAACCCAATCTTCTACTGTCACGGCTTGGCCATCATGACGGCGGAAATATTCATCCGTACCCTTACGGTATTTTTCTTTACCCAACAAAGTCGACATCATGCGGTTAATTTCCGCACCTTTTTCATAGACTGTCGCTGTATAGAAGTTATTAATTTCGACAAAATGGTCCGGACGCGGTGGATGCGACAATGGACCTGCATCTTCAGGAAATTGGTGCGATTTAAGTACCGCAACATCATCAATACGTTGTACCGCAGCAGATTGTAAATCTTCAGAAAAAGATTGATCACGGAATACCGTTAAACCTTCTTTTAAGCATAGCTGGAACCAGTCACGGCAAGTAATACGGTTTCCTGTCCAGTTATGGAAATATTCATGGGCAATCACAGACTGCACACGCATAATTGCAGCGTCCGTGGTGTATTCTTCATCGGCCAGCACGCATGAAGTATTAAAGATATTTAAACCTTTATTTTCCATTGCACCCATGTTGAACTGGCTCACCGCAACAATCATATAGTTGTCGAGGTCATATGCGCGGCCATAGTGTTCTTCATCCCAACGCATAGAATGCTTTAATGCTTCCATCGCGATATGGCATTTTGGAATGTCTTTCTCGATTGCATAGATTTCTAAAGCAACATCACGCCCTTCAGAAGTCGTATAACGATCTTTAAGTACAGCTAAATCCCCAATGACACAAGCAAATAAATAGCTTGGCTTTTTAGTCGGGTCTTGCCAGATTGCAAAATGACGGTTTTCACCCACTTCACCAGTTTCAAGCAAGTTACCATTGGCAAGTAATACCGGATATTTTTTGTCTGCTTCTACACGTGTTGTAAAGACAGAAAGTACGTCCGGACGGTCTGGATAGAATGTAATTTTGCGGAAACCTTCAGGCTCATTTTGCGTAACAAATAACTCATCTGCTTTATATAAACCTTCAAGCTGAGTATTGGTTTCAGGGTGAATAATGACTTGAGTCTGTAAAATGACTTCATCTGGTGCATCAGTGATCACCAGTTGCTCACTATCGAGTGAATATTGTGCAGGAGTGAGAACTTGACCATTGAGCTGAATAGATTGCAACTCAAGATCACGGCCCAATAACACCAGATCTCCAGCAGTTTGGCGCTTCATCACCAATGTTGAATCAACAATTGTTTTATCGTCATAAACTTGAATATCAAGATTAATAGATTCAACCAAGAATGAAGGTTTTTGATAATCTTTTAAATAAACTGTTTGATCTGCCTGAACTGGAGGCTGTGCCGCAATATTCATCTTTATTCCTTATATACTTTTCGGAAACCGTAGTACGAGTTGTTATGAGTTGACCATATTCAATCATACATACTGTGTTTACTTACCTTTATAAAATTAATGGGACTTCATTTATACATTTCAAATTAGAATCGTCTTTTATTAGCACAGATTAGACCAAATTTACGATAATCGCTGCTTATATAATCAATCTATACAATAAAAATAAAACAACTTCAGCTTTTAACATTTTTTAGAGTCAGCTTACATTTTGGGCATGGTTCTTGCCTTATCTCATAGACCAATATGAATATTTCAATGAGACAAGAGGTATTAACATGGAATTAAAAGCACATTTTCATCGCTTAGAAAATATTAAAGCGATTCATGATTTAGACGCAGCAGGACTTGATCACCACGTGATTGCAGTTTTTCTATCTGCCGAGGGCGTTTCAATGACTGCTCAAGAGGTAACCACAATCATCAACACTTACGATGCTTTAGGTAAAGTCAAATTACCAAGTAAAAAAGTACAGGCACTTATCAACGCTAAAAAACTTGGTCAACATGATGAGAGTTTGCCGTGCCCTGTTTAATTAAACTTCGAATTATGATGAAGACCTAAACTCTAAACATAGATTTTAGGTCTTTCTATTTTAGCAGCAAACAAAAAGACAATCTCAGCCATCGACAGCGTTGCTGTGTATAATAGCCCTTTCATTTTTTATTTTATGTTCGGAGCAAAATGGCCTTACAAATTCTACAGAAACAGCTAGATGAAAGTAGCCATTGTCCTCTCTGCCAAGCTTCGATGTACTGGGTAGATGCCGAGCAATTTGAACAAGACATTCAATTTCATGAATGTAGTCATTGTCAGCACCGCATATTTAAAGATGAAAAAATGACGTGCCACTGTGAAACTTGTACTAAACAACGTAAAAAGCTTTTACAGCAAACACGCTTACAAGAACAACGCCAATTTAAGTCAAAAGATCAACCACAGCGAAGTCTGGAACAACTGAGTTTTTTACATAAATTATTTTTACTTAGTGTACTTGATGACTATGCCCGTGATGATATTGCACATGATGAATACATTCACTGGGACCGGATTAAATCCCATCACATTACTCCGAACTGGATGTTTCAAAACTATCTAATTAAACAACTTCATAAAGATGGAATTTTAAACGCTCAAGACCAAGCGGATGAACCTCAATGCTTTTATCTAAATATTCGACTAGATGGTTATAGCGACCCAAGTTTATTTAGTGTTGCCCAGCAACTACGCCATTGGTTTTATGAAAACTTAAGTCTCGGTATACCATTTCGTAGCGCCGATGAAGTGAAAGATGTGCTATTTCAGGTGCTCTATCAAGAAATTATCCAGTTTATGCAGTTCTATTGTAGAACATGGGGCGTTCAAATTGCAGGAAGTACTCATTTCCAATCTTTTTGCTACCGTTTAATGGATTCATTAGCGATTGGACAAATTTACTATTTGATTCAGACGGCGCTCGAATATCTTTATAAACAAAAGGCTCTACAGCCGCGCAATGAAAAATTTATTAATACCAATTTATTAAAGAAAACCTTAGAACAATATCGTGAGAGAGCCTTAGCCGAAAAGTGGGAAACCTCAATGCTGCCTCGTCCTCACAATATTCCTTACAGTAAAATGAGCTATATTTTGCTTAACCGCTTCTTAGGCTACGACGAACAGATATTCGTACAACCTGTCTGGAAAGCATGGCGTAAAATTGAACCGCGTTTAAACTTTTATTCGGTTAAACGTTGTATGCATTGTGGTTCAAATGATTTAACTGTTGATTACGATGCGGCTGATTATGTTTCTTTGATTTGCCAAAGATGTAAGCATCAAGATCACTATTTCACCCACTAAATCTTTAATCACTTTGGCTTGATAAGGATAATAATATGACATCAGCATCGACTTTAATTGAGCAAGTAATTGAAGCTTGGCAAAACATGCAGGCAAAAACGCCTCTTGTGCAATGTATTACCAATAGTGTTGCAGCGAACTATACAGCCAATGTGTTGCTTGCTTCTGGTGCTTCACCTGCCATGATTGATAATCCTTATGAAGCCGAAAGTTTTACCAAGATTTCATCAGCTTTAAGCATTAATTTGGGCACGCCAACTTCAGAGCAAATGCAAGCTATGCAAATCTCTGCAAAGACTGCACAGCTTCATAATATTCCTTGGGTACTCGACCCAGTCGGCTATGGACCAATTTTAGCTTGGCGCAGTCAAATGACAGACGAGCTTTTACAATTTAAGCCAAGCGTTATACGTGGTAATGCCTCAGAAATCAGTACGCTTGCAGGCAACCAAGTTCAATCTAAAGGTGTCGATAGTACCTTAAGTAGTGATCAAGCCTATCAACAGGCTTTCTCCCTCTTAACGCATGCAGACTGTATCGCTATTTCGGGCGAGTCAGATTACATTTTATCTAAAGAATTAGACATCGTTATCCAAGTAAACGGCGGAAGTCCGTTGCAACCTAAAATTACGGCAACGGGCTGTGCATTAGGAGCTTTAATCGCAGCATATAGCGCTGTGACTACCCCAAGCATTGCCGCACTTTCAGCTCATGTTCACTTCGCAATTGCAGGTAAACTGGCAGCAAATCAGGCACAAACTATGGGAAGTTTTAGTACCCTCTTTATGGATTATATCCATATGTTAGATGCCAACTTAATTGAGCAATATGCTGATATCAAGCTTTTAAACCTACAGACATAACCTAAGTTAGACCTGTATCACTTACACTTACTTTAAAAGTAAGTAGATATCTGTAATAAGCTCGGACTCTTTCACCTCATGTACAAAATTGTGATAGTGAAAGAAAACAGGATAATCCCCAGCTTCTTCTGATTGCTCGGATAACCAGTTTCTAAAGATGTAATACACACTATCTTTAATCTGGTCATGACTACCAACATGCCTTACGGTTGCATAACGACCCGCAGGAATTTCTCCTGTTTGTACGCCGTAAGTATTTTGAGTACAGCCTTTTCAATTGAACCCGCAATATCAAATCTAAACTCGTCAGATGGCGTCTGTTCAGGGTCAGCAAACGGAATACCATAAGTTCTAGATTTGGTCACAGGTGATAAACCCGTTTCTTTACGCCAAGCAATAAAACGTGCAGCCGTTTCAAAGACTTTATCTGGACTGCCTAAATGCGACAGATAGGCAATCTTTTCAGCAGGCCGCTCAACAATATTTACATTCATTTTTAACTCACTTTTTGGAATCGTAAAAACAAACTTCTGGTGCCAAGATTCCCAGTCTGGTTTCTCTCTAAAAGCCCGAGGAGTTTGATCAAATGAACGCTTAAATGCACGAGTAAAAGCCTCTGGACTATCAAACCCTGCTTGCAATGCAATCTCAATAATTTTGAGATCAGGTTCAAATGCCAGTTGAAAAGAGGCCCGCTTTAAACGAGAAAATTGAATAAACTTCATCACATTTAGGCCAATATGAATGGCAAAAATTCGATGAAAATGAAACTTGGATAAGGCCGCAATCTGGCTCAGTCGATCAACATCTAAATCTTCATCTAAATGTCTTTGAATATAATCGCAAACCCGTTGCAACTTTTGTATATATACAGCCATACATTTATGTCTGTTCATTCGATAGCACTACTTTTACATAGTGCTCATCTCTATTCTTGATCGAAATTGCGCTTTTTTAGTGTTATACAACTTGCTTAAAATAATCTTCTCTTGGCATATCGATAAGCTCAACGCACAATTGAATTTCTTTATTAAAATCTGGTTGTAGATATTTTTTGTTGCTGAGTGCCTCTAATAACTGCTCACCCATAAGTTGTTTTTGTTCGGCTGTTCTTCCTGACAAAATGTAGGCTTTTACATGAATATAGGCTTGATCAGCTCCTAAGCCAATGAGGAAAACGTCATCTTTACGCGCACGGCTTTTAATGTCTTCTGGACTAAATAGCTCTGTCTCAATAAGCGTGGTATTAATTTCTTCAAGTAATTGTTTTGCGTTTAATCCAGTTAAATTTTCTGAATAATCAACTACAACGTGCGGCATAGCCACCTCAATTTATATAATAAATAAGTCATTAAGCGAATTAAACTTTACTCAATAAATAATAAAGCTAATCGAACTTGATCATATCCCATCCGAGGGCTGGTTGCCTCAACAATTGGTCTTAGTTTGATCGAACCATCATCAGAAAAATGATCTGGATTTTGGCGTTTTTTAAGCTTCTTATAAATTTTACGAATTTCTTCGACCACTTCTTCACCCGGATGGGCAACCGAAATATCTAGCTTTTGCTCTTTATGAAGTCGAGCCAAATGGTTAATAATCGTCGCTGGGGTTAGACCACGTTCATGCGCGATATCTTCAATTTCATAGCCTTCTTCAAACAAGACACGTGTCTCGTCTAGCGTTGCCGTAGCGTAATTTTGCTTGCCACCTTTTGCGAGTTTTTTCTCATTACGAGAAATCTCAGTTTCATTTAAGGTACCCCCACAGTGACGTATAAATGCTTTATGCTGAGCAGTTAAATCTACATCTGCAAAGTTATCTTCGGCTTCTTTAGACAGCTCTTGAAAACGGCGATCGGCTTTGACAGCTAAACTGTCTAATTCTAAAGCTTGCTCATTAATACCTAATAGCTTTAACCCCGTTAAAGATTTTAAGCGCGAAAGTGCAACATAACCCTGACCTTTTTCAAAAGTGTTCATGAGGTTAATTTCGGCAGCTTCTAAAGTCATACCTTGGCTTTTATGAATGGTAATCGCCCATGCTAAGCGAAGTGGAATCTGCTGAAAACTTGCAATAACCTTACCTGCTTCATTTTCAACTGACCATGTTTCAGGAGCAACCAATAATGTTGTGCCATCGGTCAATTTTACTTTCGGCAGTAAGCCATTTTCGTCATCTTCTTCAAAGCCGATGACTTCGCCTAAACTTCCGTTGATATAACCCATATCAAAGTTGTTTTTTACAAACATGACTTTGGCATGCTTTTTAAGCGTTAACTCTTCTGGCGCACGAACAGAAGATTTTAAAGTTTCTAATAGTTTTTCATTACCATCTAAAACAGCATTGAATTGGTGCCCTTCATTATCAATTTCATTTAGGTGCTGATAATTGATATTGTCGACATCCATATTGTGCGTGTAAAGACGCGTAAAGGTCTCACCAATATCGTGTGAGCGTGATTGACGTAGTGCTTGTAAATGATCTGCTTGAATATTTTGCGCGCGAATAGCATTTAAAATCTGGTTCAGAATTTCATCGTCTTGACGGTGCTGTTCTGTTAAATAACATACGCGAAATTTAGCTTCGACCCATGCATCTGACATAAAACAGAACTTGTCGCGATTGGCTTCACCATTACGGCCAACAGGTGGCAACTGGAAGAAATCTCCAGCCACAATAACTTGAATGCCACCAAAAGCTTCATCGCTTTCTTTAAAATATTTTAGAACTTGGTTGACCAAATTAAGCTGCTTCGCATGGAGCATCGAGATTTCATCAATCACAAGAACTTGCGCATTTTCAAGGTGTTCCTTGAGGTATTTACGCTCTTTCATGCGTTTTAGATCATCATCGGTTAACTGATCTTTAATACCGATACCAGCCCATGTATGAATAGTCATACCGTTCATATGCGTTGCAGCAATACCTGTAGATGCCGTAATCGCCACAGGCACTTTACGTGCTTTTAGGTATTGGATGTACTGATTAAGTGTATAGGTTTTCCCTGCACCAGCCGAACCGGTTAAAAAGACATTTTCACCTGCTTTAAGCAGTTTAAGCGCAGTTTCCTGTTTCATAATCTCATATGTACATCTTCAACAGCCCATAGCTTAACGATTTTCCCGAAAAAATTAAATGAATGTGCCAAACTTTCTAAAAAGCATTTATAAATCAATAATTAACAAACAAATAATATTTGGTAGGTTTTTGGTAGGTAGGAAAATAATCTTCACATCACAATACTAAGGCCATGGTGAGGCTCACCTGTAATAACAAACAATGGATTTATGGAAAAGGAATCACTCCATGGCTTTTAAAAATATTGCAGATCAAACAAACGGTTTTTATATCCCATGTGTATCACTCTTTGGACCAGGATGTGCCAAAGAAATAGGTATAAAGGCACAAAACCTCGGCGCAAAAAAAGCATTAATTGTGACCGATGAAGGCTTATTTAAATTTGGTGTTGCAGATCTTATCGCGAACTATTTAACTGAAGCAGGCGTCGCGAGCCATATTTTCCCGGGTGCAGAACCTAACCCAACCGATATTAATGTTCACAACGGTGTGAATGCCTATAACGAAAATGGCTGTGACTTTATTGTCTCTCTTGGTGGCGGTTCATCTCATGACTGTGCAAAAGGGATTGGCTTAGTTACTGCAGGTGGTGGTCATATTCGTGACTACGAAGGCATCGATAAAAGTAAAGTCCCGATGACGCCATTGATTGCAGTGAATACAACGGCTGGTACTGCATCTGAAATGACTCGTTTCTGTATTATTACCAATACAGACACTCACGTGAAAATGGCAATCGTTGACTGGCGCTGTACCCCACTTATAGCGATTGATGACCCGAAACTTATGATTGCAAAACCGGCAGGTTTAACCGCTGCAACAGGTATGGATGCGCTAACCCATGCAGTTGAAGCATATGTTTCTACGGCGGCAAATCCTATTACCGATGCCTGTGCAGAAAAAGCCATCACGATGATTAGTCAATGGTTACAACCTGCAGTTGCCAATGGTGAAAACATCGAAGCGCGTGATGCAATGAGCTATGCACAATACTTGGCTGGTATGGCATTTAACAATGCATCTTTAGGTTATGTTCATGCAATGGCGCACCAGTTAGGTGGTTTTTACAACTTACCTCACGGCGTGTGTAACGCAATTTTGTTACCACACGTATGTGAATTTAACTTAATTGCTTGTCCAGATCGTTATGCAAAAATCGCTGAGTTAATGGGTGTGAATACTCAAGGGCTAACTCTAACAGAAGCTGCATATGCTGCAATTGATGCCATTCGCAAACTGTCTTCATCGATTGGTATTCCATCTGGTTTAACAGAGCTTGGGGTGAAAACTGAAGACCTTGCAGTGATGGCAGATAACGCTCAAAAAGACGCATGTATGCTCACCAACCCTCGTAAAGCAAACCATGCACAAGTTGTGGAGATTTTCAAAGCAGCACTTTAATACTGATGTAATGGCATATCCCTCTAGTAAGTCAAATCCCTCCGACCGTTGACTTACTTTTTTGGGAATACTTAGCTCCAGCGGTATTCCCTTTTTTTAGTACCTTTATTCCAACCTTCTCTAAACCTGATTGACAATTCGCCCATTTCATTGAAGGATACTCTGCATGACTTAATGACAATAGCTCGATAAAAATGAATACATCTTTAGCTAATCAAACTTATGTTCCAGATATTTTAGGTACTGGCTACGAACAGCTCACACTCAACTTTCCTAGTGATTATGAAGGTAAAGTTGTAGCAACTTTAGTGCGTAAAAAGGCCTCTCAACCGTCTCAAAAAGCCGTACTTTATATTCATGGTTTTTTAGATTATTTCTTTCAAACTGAAATGGCTGAGCAATTCAATGCCCATGGTTACGACTTCTATGCACTCGATCTAAGAAAATACGGGCGTTCAAAGCTGCCTCATCAAATTTTCTATAATGTACTTGATTTAAATGAATATGATGCCGAAATTACTCAAGCATTAGAAATTATTGGCAAAGAACAGCACACTCAAGTTTTACTTGCAGGACATTCTACTGGCGGTTTAACTGCGACGCTTTATGCTGCCCATCATCCAGCTCATCCTCTTATTAAAGCGCTCTGGGCGAATAGTCCGTTTTACGATTTTAATTTAAGCTTAGTCGAAAAAAAATTCGGTATACCAGTGCTCAGTCGAGTAGGAAAATATCTGCCTAAAGTTAAATTTCCAAGCAAACTTAACAAATGGTACACCACCAGCCTTCACAAACAGCTTAAGGGCGAATGGGACTTTAATCTGGACTGGAAACCTACCTCTGCCCCTACGGTTCAACTCAGCTTTCTATATGCAATTCATACGGCACAAAAAGAAATCCACCGCGGCGTTAAACTGAATATTCCCGCACTCATTATGCATTCACATCAAACTAAAAATCCTAAAAAATGGGGAACAGATGCGACTCAAAGCGATGTGATTTTAGACGTTAAAGACATTGCGAAATTTGGTAAAAAAATCAAAGGCGACGTCTCTATTGTCCCTATTCAAAATGGATTGCACGATTTAGTCCTTTCGGCCCAGCCAGTACGAGAACAAGTCTATCAACAATTGTTCCAGTGGCTGGATCAAAAAATCACTTAACTGAGTTTAGGTGAATCAAGGTATTTCACCAGCAATTGATGCGCAGGATGCTCACTCGGTAATAGCTCCATAAGGCGTTCTACCGCATCGATTGCTTCAGGGAAATGGGCGAGATGCTTAAGTAATAAATCTGTTTCTTGGGTTTTAAAAATTGCATCGCTCAAGCGTGACTCAAGGCAGTCACGCCATGCACATAAAAATGGACTTTCAGTTTTTGCCAGAAATACGCCTGTGTAAAGCTGCAAAGCAGAAGCCGCATATCCTGCATCCAGTGCCTGTTCAGCTTGTAAAAAATCGGCTTCAACATGCACAAGTAGGCGATATGGACGAGAACCAAGTAAGCCCCCCAAAATATCTCGTAGTTGAGACATTTCAGCTTTAAGTGTACCCATGCTGACTTTACGTTCGCCATAGAGTGCCTGATAAAGATGCTCTAATGTTAAACCATGTGGACATAACGCCAATATGGTTAAAATCTCAATTTGACGCGGCGTTAATAACAAGCTTTTGCCGTTAAATTTAACTTGCGGTGTCGAAAAAGCACGAATATGTAATTGCTGGCGCTGCTGCTCTAGCAAAGCGGATTGAATAATGGATGCACAACGTTCAGCAGCCAATATTCCTAAACTATTATGATTCTTCCAAGTCGTCGATAAATCAACGACACCAAGAGTTTGTTTCGAGTATGGATCGATAATTGGTGCCGCATAACACACCCAATCATGAATTGATTCCATATAATGTTCATTTGAAAAAACACAGCTTGATTGTTGAGTTTTTAAAGATAAAGCCAAAGCATTAGTGCCTACAAATTCTTCACGCCACTGTCCACCTTGTACAAAATGCACACGCTCAGCAGCACTTTGCATTTGAGCACTTGGCGCCGTCCAAATAATGGTACTACCGATATCACCGACAGCAATCACCATTGAAGATTGCTCTGCAATATGACGCAAGTCGTCGGCACATTGGCTTAAAGCCAGATCTAAAGCATTCTGTGAAGCAGTTTTTTTCTCGACGAGTGGAGCAGCAAAACGTTCTTTAGGAATCGCAGCAGAAGCTGATCGTTCCCAAGAGCTTGCAATACTTTGGCCGAGTTTGGCAGCGTTTTGAGGAGAGAGACTATTTTGCGTGCGCAGTTGATCAATCAACGTCCGTTGCTGCAATAAATCCTTTTTTGTGAACATTTGTAAATTCCTTATATATCCACATTTCTATTCCAACCTTTCTCCAACCTTCTTCTTTATATCCTAATTATACAAAGTACGAAAGTACCTACTGACAGGGTTCTTGTTAGTCTTTAGTCCTAAAAAGCAAAGGAATATTTATATGCGCTATATCGATCCAAATCAACCAGGCTCAAAAGTTCAATTCAAATCACAATATGAAAATTTTATTGGCGGTGAATGGGTAGCACCTATAAAGGGTGCATATTTTGATAATGTATCTCCTGTTGACGGAAAAGCTTTTACACGTATTCCACGCTCTAGTGCCGAAGATATTGAGCTCGCTCTAGATGCAGCACACAAAGCGAAAGCAACATGGAATAAAGCTTCACCAACGGTACGCTCAAATATACTTTTAAAAATTGCTGATCGTTTAGAAGCAAATCTTGAAATGCTTGCTGTTGCAGAAACTTGGGATAACGGTAAAGCAGTCCGTGAAACTTTGGCAGCTGACCTTCCACTTGCGATTGACCATTTCCGTTATTTCGCTGGATGTATTCGTGCCCAAGAAGGCGGTATCTCTGAAATTGATGAAGATACCATTGCTTATCATTTCCATGAACCACTCGGTGTTGTTGGCCAAATTATTCCATGGAACTTCCCAATTTTAATGGCAGCATGGAAACTTGCACCTGCATTAGCAGCGGGTAACTGTGTGGTAATTAAACCAGCTGAACAAACTCCAGTGGGTATTTTGCTGGTCGCTGAACTCATCCAAGACATTTTACCGCCGGGTGTCCTTAATATTGTCAATGGTTTCGGTGCAGAAGTCGGCCGCCCGTTAGCGACAAATCCACGTATTGCCAAAATTGCATTTACAGGGTCAACTCAAACTGGACAAATGGTGATGCAATATGCGACCGAAAATATTATTCCAGTAACGTTAGAACTGGGCGGTAAGTCACCAAACCTTTTCTTTGAAGATATCTTGGATAAAGAAGATGACTTCTTGGAAAAAACGCTTGAAGGTTTTGCCATGTTCGCCTTAAACCAAGGTGAAGTATGTACTTGCCCTTCTCGTGCTTTAGTACAAGAAAGTATTGCCGATCAGTTCTTGGAAATGGCTATCGAACGTGTAAAACGTATTAAGACTGGTCATCCACTTGATACTGAAACCATGATTGGTGCTCAAGCATCGCTACAACAACAAGAGAAAATTTTACGTTGTATTAACACGGGTCGTGAAGAAGGCGCAGAGCTCTTACTTGGTGGTAATGGCCGTAAAGAAGTAGGCGATGGTTTCTATGTTGATCCGACTATTTTTAAAGGTCACAACAGCATGCAAGTTTTCCAAGAAGAAATTTTTGGACCTGTACTTGCTGTGACAACGTTTAAAGACTTTGACGATGCAATCAAAATTGCCAATGACACTATGTATGGTTTAGGTGCAGGTGTATGGTCACGTTCAGCTCATATTTCTTATCGTGCGGGTCGTGCTATTGAAGCGGGTCGTGTTTGGACAAACTGTTATAACATCTACCCTGCACATGCTGCATTTGGTGGTTATAAGAAGTCAGGTATTGGCCGTGAAAACCATAAGATGATGCTAGATCATTATCAACAAACTAAAAACTTATTAGTGAGTTATTCAACTAAACCAATGGGCTTCTTCTAAGTCTCGCACCAAGTTGATACCAAATTATCAACATTAGAAAGAAGTACGGTCATTAATTATATGAGAAGCCAGTAATTTAGATTGCTGGCTTCTTTACTTACGATTGTTAAGCTGACGTTTTATCATTTGGCATAAAAAACCATCATCAATTCTTTTAAACTGTTCATTTAGGCATTCCTTTTGCATTAATTCATACAAACCCACTCGCAGGAGTATTGTATGAATCAACCAGAAACACCTTCAGTTATTTCGCCAACCACTGAAATCTTTAAAGAATCCATGTTAGTAATACTTATTGGTGAACGCCCTGATTTAAGCTCCATTGAAAGTATGGGAATTTACTACACATGGAATGCATATTCGGGATGCTTCGATGCCAAACGTAACTGTATTTCTAATGTTCGCTCAGCAGGTTTAAGTATTCCAGTTGCAGTACAACGTTTAATGGCATTAATGCAAAAATCAAAACAGCTCGGCTTTTCAGGAGTTAATTTAAAAGATGAACATCAACTTCCAGATATAGGCTTCGAACAAACTCAAAAGCTATTATTTTAAGCAATGGAATATACAAAGAGATTTATTGAAAAATAGATAATCCTTTGCATAACAATATTCTCTTAACGAAAAATATCAATTTTCAGGTATTGACGATTTATACAGATATTTTCTTCTTTATATTTATCGCTATACTCCACCTATTGATCTTCTATGAATCATTTGTATGAACACAACAAACGCCTTCCCTAAAACTATTTATGCCATCCAGCATCTTGCTTTCGAAGACCTAGGTTCATTAGAAGATGTCTTTTATCAACTTGGATTTCGCGTCCGTTATTTTGAAGCTGGTGTTGATGATTTAACTGCTGCTTTTGCACACGATGGATTAACTATTATTTTAGGTGGACCAATCGGGGTTTATGAAACCGAAGATTATCCGTTTTTAAAAGATGAAATCGCTTTACTCAAACAACGCTTGGCAGCAGATAAACCTACACTTGGTATTTGTTTAGGTGCGCAGCTTATTGCTCATGCACTTGGCGCAAAAGTATATGCAGGACATCAAAAAGAAATTGGTTGGGGACCGCTGAGTTTAAGCCTACGTGCCAATCAGGTGTTATCTCCTTTGCTTAATAATGTACATGTTCTACATTGGCATAGCGATACTTTCGATCTTCCTGAAAATGCTGTGCTATTAGCTAGCTCAGAGATTTATACCAATCAGGCATTCGAAGTTGGGAATAATATTCTTGCATTGCAATTCCATATTGAAACGACAGAAGAAAATTTTGAGAAATGGTTGGTTGGCCATACATGCGAACTTCGCAATGCCAATATTTCAATTCCAAAACTTCGAGAAGAAAACTTACAACATGCTCAAGCACTCGAACATGCAGCATTTGAAGTAATTCAAAAATTTCTAAAACGCATTGGATATAGTGGTTAATAATATTAATTAATCTACAAATTAACATATTAATCAAATTATATTTATAAACTGAATGTTTATTTTTTACCCAAAGATAGATTATTAATCTATCTTTGGGAACATTTACTTTTAAATTACGTGTATTATAAATTTATTAATTTTGTAACATAAAATATACGCTGATTTACTATGGACATCTGGAAATTTATTAAAAGCTTTAATACGGTAAATACCTATTTATTGCTTGCATGTATTCTTCTTACCGTATTAGTTCTTTATTTTTATGTGATTAACCCAACCTAAGCTACTTTGCCAAGGACGTTAATCATAAAGAAAAAGAAAATATGAGAAGACTTCTAACAAAAAAGCCCAACTTTACAGTTGGGCTTTTTTGTTAGCTAAAATTTAATCCAAATATGTTGTGTCTTACTTTTTCTCAGGCTTAAAGCTGTCTTTTAAATCAAGAACACGGTTAAACACAGGCTTTTCAGGAGTATGATCGTATTGATCAGCAACGAAATAACCTTCACGCTCAAATTGGAAACGATCTTCTGGCTTCGCTTGAGCTAAAGCAGGTTCAATGACTGCCTGAACTACTTTCAAAGAATCTGGATTTAAGTTTGCTAAGAAATCATCACCAGTTTCTGGGTCAGCTTCTGTAAATAATCGATCATAAATACGTACTTCAGCAGGAATACCTTTAGTTGCAGACACCCAGTGAATCACGCCTTTTACTTTACGACCTTCAGGGTTTTTACCTAAAGTTTCAGGATCGATTGAACACTTCAGCTCAATCACCTCACCGTTTGCATCTTTAATTACTTCATCACATTTAATGACATAAGCATGGCGTAAACGCACTTCACCATCAGGAATTAATCGTTTAAAGCCTTTTGGTGGTAC
This sequence comes from Acinetobacter pittii ANC 4050, assembly GCF_000399685.1. GTDB lineage: Bacteria > Pseudomonadota > Gammaproteobacteria > Pseudomonadales > Moraxellaceae > Acinetobacter > Acinetobacter pittii_E. The sequence continues at coordinate 564,252 of NZ_KB976987.1, read as the reverse complement.
TTCTTCAAAATCTTTACGGTCAATATAGATTTCCTTAGTTAAAGGAATCACACGATCACCCATATCCACATTAGGATGGCGAGCGTGAGTAAGATCTAAATCTTCAGGTAAGTTAGTTAAAGTCACTTTAAGTGGACTTAAAACAGCCATACCACGCGCAGCAGTGTTTTCTAAAGATTGACGAATACAGAACTCAAGCATTGCAACATCTACAATACCATCAGTTTTTGACACGCCTACACGCTTACAGAAATCGCGTAAACCTTCAGGAGTAAAACCACGACGGCGCATACCTACTACGGTTGGCATACGAGGATCATCCCAACCATTTACATAGGCACCTTCCACCAATTTACGTAGTTTACGTTTTGAGGTGATAGTGTAATCAACGTTTAAACGTGAAGATTCATATTGATGTGGAACTGCTTTAGATTTTACTTTTTCTACAACCCAGTCATAAAACGGACGGTGGTCTTGGAATTCCAATGTGCAAAGTGAATGAGTAATCCCTTCAATGGCATCAGACAATGGATGAGCGTAGTCATACATTGGATAGATTTTCCATTTATCGCCAGTTTGGTGATGCTCTGAATGCAATACACGATATAAAATCGGATCACGCATGTGTACATTTGAACTTGCCATATCAATCTTGGCACGTAAAACTGCTTCACCCTCTTTAAACTCACCATTACGCATTTTTTCAAAGCGAGCAAGGTTTTCTTCAATAGAGGCATCACGGTATGGAGAGTTTTTACCCGGTTCAACAAAGCTACCGCGGTTTAACTTAATTTCTTCTGGAGATTGTAAATCTACATAGGCATCGCCCTGTTCAATCAATTGAACTGCCCATGCATATAATTGATCAAAGTAACCTGATGCATAGCGTGGTTCACCATTCCAGTTAAAACCAAGCCATTTCACATCATTCGCAATACCATCAACATATTCTTGTTCTTCAGCGTCAGGATTTGTATCGTCAAAACGCAAATTACACAAACCATCAAACTCTTCAGCCACACCAAAGTTCAAGCAAATTGCTTTTACATGGCCAATATGTAAATAGCCATTTGGTTCTGGTGGAAAACGCGTTACGATCTGTTTTGCACGACCCGTTGCTAAATCATCAGTAATGACTTGGCGAACAAAATCTAAGCCAGCCTGTTGTTCTTGCTGCGCAGAATCGACAGAGGCATGAGTATTCGATGTCGGGTTATTTGGCAGGTTCGAGACAACATCATTAGGCTTCATAGTGTATCAATCACTTCTTTGTAGATAAATTTCGAAAAATTTAAACGCTATCTTCATTTTTCACAAAGATTTTAACGTTTTTTACTTGCCTTGTAGTTTACAGTTTGCTTATGCTTCTCTCAACCAAAAACCCATGGTCATAAGCCCATGTTTAGGAGATTAATGTAATGAGTTTTCCTCAAGTCGAATTAAACACCAATAAAGGTCGTATTGTTCTTGAACTAAATACTGAAAAAGCACCAAAAACAGTAGCAAACTTTTTAGAATATGTACGTGACGGTTTTTATGACGGCGTTATTTTCCACCGTGTCATTGATGGTTTCATGATCCAAGGTGGCGGGATGGACGAAAACTTCAAAGAAAAAGCAACTCGTGATTCTATCGAAAACGAAGCGGACAACGGTTTAAGCAATGATGTTGGTACGATCGCTATGGCACGTACTCAAGCACCTCACTCTGCTTCTGCACAATTCTTTATTAACGTAAAAAATAACTCTTTCTTAAACCATACCTCTAAAACTGCTCAAGGTTGGGGTTATGCTGTATTTGGTAAAGTTGTTGAAGGTATGGATGTTGTTGAAGCGATCAAAGGTGTTCGTACAGGCAACCGTGGTTACCACGCTGACGTTCCTTTAGAAAACGTTGTAATCGAATCTGCTAAAATTATTTCTGAATAATTTTAGGAATAAGCTGTGACTTATCTGTTTATTTCAGATCTACACTTGTCACCTGAACACCCTCGACTTGTTCGAGGGTTTTTAGATTTATTGGTGCATTATCAAAATAAACAAACACAGCTTTACATTTTAGGTGACTGGTTTAACGCTTGGATTGGCGATGACTATTCAGCACCATGGCTCGATGAAATTGTTGAAGCATTAAAAGAATTTAGCAAAAAAGGAAATCGGGTTTACTTTCAAGTTGGCAACCGTGATTTTGCCTTAAATCAGGTTTTCCTTAATAAATTTAAAGGTGTATTACTACCTGACATTTATTATCTCAATATTGCTGGACATCAGTACCGTTTAGAACACGGTGATGCCCTATGTACAGATGATATTTCTTATCAAAGATTTAAGAAGATTATTCGAAATCCGCTCTTAGTTGCTCTTTTACGCCGGACACCTCTCAGTTTTCGTACCAAACTGGTGAATGGTTTTCGTAAAAGAAGCTCTGCTGATAAAGAGCAAAAAAGCTATGAAATTATGGATGTGAATGAACAAGCTATTATTTCTGCTTTAGGAGATGCAGATATACTGATTCACGGCCATACTCACCGTCCAGCTATTCATGAAGTACAGCACAAACAACGGATTGTACTAGGTGACTGGAAAGAAGATCATGCACAAATTTTAGAAATTGATCCCTCTTCACATCTGCAGCAAATCAAACTAACTGATTGGCGTTATTAACTAACAATCAGTTATTTTTCAAATGTTTAGCTTGTTTATTTAAATCAAAATCCCAGATCATACATAGACAGGTAAGGAATACAAATTTCCAGTTTATATGTGCATACTTCTGATATTCGATGTATAAAATTAAAAGACACAATACAAATGCAAAAATTAGAAAGGCTTTAACAATTCTAATTTCTCGCAACTTACTCTTTGCATCTTTGGGCATTAAATCAAACATTTTCAGAAAATTAGTAAAAATTTTATATAAGTATTATATTTCCTTAGCACATTAAAATGCAGAGGTTTTTCTCTAAAAACGCGTATGATGCCAAAGATTAGAACCCTTCCATTGTAATAAGATTGATATGGAGTAAAGTATGGATTTATTAAATACGGTAAAAAGTCGCTACACTACCAAAGCGTACGATCCTGAGAAAAAAATTCCCCAAGAAAAACTTAATAAGTTATTAGAAATATTACGTTTCACTCCCTCTTCAGTAAATATTCAGCCTTGGCATTTCGTAGTTGCAGATAATCTCGCTGCTAAAGAACGTATCGCGAAAGCCTTAACAGGCAAATATGCTTACAATGCACCCAAAGTGCTTGAGTCATCACATACAATTGTTTTCTGCACAAAAACAAATATTTCATCTGAATATTTAAATCAATTACTTGAACAAGATGATTTAAGTGGTCGTTTTAAAGATGAAAAAGCAAAGCTTGGTCAAAAAGATACTCGCCATGGCTATGTTGAATTCTATCGAAATGAACAGAAAAATTTATATGGATGGATGGAAAACCAAACATTCATTGCTTTAGGACAGTTACTGTTTGCTGCCGGCTTAGAAGGCATTGACGCAACTCCAATGGGTGGCTTTGATGAAGAAGTTTTAAATACTGAGCTCGGATTAACTGAAAAAGGAGGCTTAAGAAGCTCTGTGATTGTTTCACTAGGCTATCGTAGTGAAAATGACTTTAATGCCAAACTTCCTAAATCACGTTTGCCAGATGAAGTGATTTTCACATACTTATAAAGATCTCAATAGTTCAAGAGATTCGACTCTCTTGAACTATGAAGCCATCGCACTTGCCAAACAAATTACCCCACTTATTCCTAAAAGAATCCCCAAAATAGTAGGCCATTTTAATTTTTCTTTATATAAGATCACTCCACTGACAATCCCCAATAACACCACAAGAATATTCATGCTTGCAAAAACAATTGCAGGTGAATCTTTTAAAAGAATATGAGCCTTTACATATAAAGCAATATTCAAAAAATTAAGTATGCCTAATACTAATCCTGCTAGCGTACTTTTAAATTGCCACTTTTGATTTTTCTGTACGAGTAAATATGAAATCGATAATATAAAAGCAGTAATAAAAATAAGATTTAAAGTGAGGGTAAACTGAAGTCCTAGACTACTTGTATATTTTAAGAGAATGTCTACCGCTGCATAACCACACCATACACTTAATAGAGCAAATATCGCTTTTCGAGACTGATGATTTGAGAAAGAATTCATTTGTCCAAATAAGACAAGTAAGACTGCAAAAATTCCTAGACCTATTCCCCACAGTTTTAATGCATTAAATTGCTCATGAAAAAGGAAATATGCTGCAAGTAAAGAGAGAACAACCGAAAGTCTTTGGGCAAGTTCCGTCTTAACAATTCCGGCATATTCTAATGATTTAGCAAGACATAAAAAAATACTAGGTAAAATTATCCCTAAGGCAATAATTAGCCACCAAGGCGTATGTTGTATTGAAACATGTTGAATATCAGGCTGAAACCACAAAAAACAAAGCAGACTTGCGCTTGCATAATTCCATGCAATCATTTGTAAGGGTTGATAACCTTTTCTCTTTAAATTTTTTAATAGGATAGACACCAAGACACTGCTTAAAGCAGCAGCTAATATTAATATCATTTGTTAAGTCCTATTTATTTAAATATATTAGCTATCATGTTCAAATCTTTACCCATGACCAGTTAAATATTTGGAAGCAACTTTTAAATACACATAAAAAAACCAGTCATTATCTGACTGGTTTCTTTTTTAGATTTCAATTAACGATTATTTTCGTCGTCTTGACCATCTTCAAATTTAGTATCGTTGTCAAAACCACCTTGATGACCGCCGAAACCGCCTTGACCACCGAAGCCGCCTTGACCACCGAAGCCACCTTGACCACCGAAGCCGCCACCTTGACCACCGAAGCCGCCTTGACCACCGAAGCCGCCTTGAGCGCCGCCGAAGCCACCTTGAGCGCCGCCGAAGCCGCCGCCTTGAGCACCGCCGAAGCCGCTACCTTGACCACCAAAACCGCCTTGAGTGCCACCTTGTGCTGGGAAGCCTGTACCTTGAGCGCCTGCTGGACGTGGGTTACGTGCTGGAACAACAGTTGAGATCGCGTGTTTGTAAACCATTTGACTTACAGTATTTTTTAATAAAACAACATATTGGTCAAAAGATTCAATATGACCCTGTAATTTAATACCGTTCACAAGGAAAATAGAAACAGGGATACGTTCTTTACGGAGAGAATTTAAGAACGGATCTTGTAAAGTTTGACCTTTAGACATTTTTAACTCCAAAAAAAAATTTTTAAATCAGCGCAAAAAAACTATCTTTATTTTTCAACTAAAAATTATAAAAAGACAGTGTGCAAATTTTGCTTTATCCATAAGAGTTTCGCAAGTCTTCTTTCGCCTGCTTTATCGTCAAGTAAGTTTTAAAATCGTGTATTTCTTGCAAAGAACGTAACCACGTATATTGACGTTTGGCAAGTTGTCGTGTTGCAAATAAAGCTTTATCCTCCATTTCACGTTTACTTTTGAGACTTAAGTCACTTTTTAATAAAAATTCTAGTGCTTGTCGATAACCCACTGAACGCATTGAGGGTAAATTTTCATCTAAATCGTATTTTTCAATTAGAGATTCAACTTCACTCAAAAAACCGATATCCCACATTTTGCTTAATCTTTGCTCAATGCGTTGATGTAATTCTACCCGATCTGGAAGCAAAGCATAGTTATGAAATATGTATCGATATGGTACGTTTTTTGGTTGTTCTGCCTGTAATTTAGTAATTGGTTCGCCCGTTATTTTATAAACCTCTAAAGCCCGAATAATCCGTTGCTTATCAGTCACATTAAACTTTATAGCCGCGGCTGGGTCTACAGAAACCAACTCATCATAAACTGCCTGCCATCCTTCATTTAGAGCTTTCTCTTCAATTGCGGCTCGAACTTCTGCATCTGCGCTTGGCAAATTACCAGACAAGCCCTCTAATAATGCCTTGAAATACAGCATTGTCCCTCCTACTAAAATAGGAGTTTTCCCACGCGAATGCATGTTATCAATTAATTTACAGGCATCTTCGACAAATTGAGCAGCTGAATAGACTTCTAAAGGAGTAATAATATCAATGAGGTGATGAGGATAGAGCGCTTGTTCTTCACGCGTTGGCTTAGCAGTACCGATATCCATATCTTTATAGACGAGAGCGGAATCAACAGAAATTAGTTCAAAATTTCCACGCTCATATAATTCACATGCCAAAGCGGTTTTCCCGCTCGCAGTTGGTCCCATTAAATTGATGACGGGCAATTGATTTGACATGTAAAACTACTCTCCTCGAGCAAATAATTTATCTAGTTGAGATAATGGAAATGCACGCCAAGTTGGCCGCCCATGGTTACATTGGCTCGCAAATTCGGTTTGTTCCATTTGACGAAGTAAAGCATTCATTTCTGAAAGACTGAGTTGTCGATGTGCACGCACTGCCCCATGACATGCCATTCCAGCGAGTAACTCATCTCTTTTTTGAAGTAATCCTTGTGCTTCATCATTCGGATCTAAATCGTTTAAAAGTTCTGGAATAAGATTTTCAAAATCAGCTTTTTGCAAAATGGCTGGCACACCACGAACAATAACCTGCTCATCACCGTATAAATCAATTTCCAAACCTAGGCGCTCAAGCTGAGGTTTTAATTCCTCGACCCTAACAGCTCGCATACGACTAATGGAAATCACTTTAGGTATAAGCAATTGCTGAGATGTCCAAAATTCCGGTTTATCCCAAGCATTTTTCATTTGCTGTAATAAAATACGCTCATGGGCCGCATGCATATCAACAATAACAAGCCCTTCGGTATTTTGGGCTAAAATATAAATTCCATGTAGTTGAGCAATTGCGATCCCTAATGGAAACTCATCTACTTTAGCAACTGGCTCTATATCTTCATTTACCGAGAAACTCGCAGGTTGATCACGCAGAGGCGCTAAATAAGTTTTTAAAGCATTATTTAATTGAGCAGAACCATTATATTTGGGTGTTTGATCTGCATACTGAACTGCTTGCGGACGGCTAGCGTTAAAATCGGTTAACAACTCTGTTGGTGTAGGCTGGATTCGTTCTTTATGATCTGGATTTAAAGTTTCATTTGCTCGATGCAATGAAAATTGTTCTTGATATTTAGGCTGCGGTTGTACCGAGTAATCTGAGCTTTCATCCGTTTTCATCGCTTGAGCTAGATCAGCACTCGCTGTCTGAAATTGCGCTAGAGTTTCTTTTGCATAATGCCTTACAAACTCATGTACTTCTCTTTGATTTAAAAAGCGAATTTCATGTTTAGTCGGATGGACATTGACATCGATATTTTCAGGATCAACTTCTAAGAAAAGTAAATAAGATGAATGTTGATGACCATGCAAAATACCATCATAGGCCATGCGTAGTGCATGTGAAATTGTTTTATCTTTGACAATACGGCCATTCACATAGACATATTGCATGTCGGCCTGTGCACGTGCATCTGAAGGATGACCAAGCCAACCTGATAAACGCATGCTAATACTTTCGGCATCCATCCAATATGCATTTTGTACGAATTGCGAACCTAATAATTGCTGAACTCGCTGAAAACGCAGTTCTCCGCTATCTGCTATAGGTAAATTAATTCTAATATTATCATTATGTTCAAGCACAAAGCGTATATCGAAATGTGTTAGGGCTAGACGACGAACGATTTCTTCAATATGACCAAATTCAGTGGTTGGTTTTTTTAAGAATTTACGACGCGCAGGAACATTAAAAAATAAGTCCTGAACTCGAATATGGGTACCTTTTTGTGCTGCAACAGCTTGTACCTCTTGATGATCAAATGCTGTACCGTTTACTTCAACCTGGTGACCAATACCACTTTCATCTTGGCTACTGGTTAAAGTCAATCTTGAGACAGCAGCAATCGAAGCTAGGGCTTCTCCACGGAATCCCAAACTCACAATCGCATGTAAATCTTCAGCGGTTTTAATCTTACTTGTGGCATGACGCATGACAGCAAGCGCCAAATCATCCGGATGAATACCGTGCCCATTATCAATTATTTCGATTAAAGTCGAACCACCTTGTGCAATTCGTACAATCAGTTCAGTCGCGCCGGCATCGATAGAGTTTTCTAATAATTCTTTGACCACAGAAGAAGGACGCTCAATTACCTCACCCGCTGCAATCTGGTTCGCTAACGCTGCGTCTAATGTATGGATACGACGTTTTGTTAGCTTTTCATCAGTCATGAAGCTGTTCCTGCAAAGTCTGGTATAAATTTTCTGTTGGTAAAGTTAACGTTACGAACCGGCTCAACTCATCATCTGACTTTTGAATGTCAATGATGATATCCGCTTGCGGAATTTCATCACCACCTTTAGAGGGCCATTCAAACAGAAATAAAGCATCAGTGATATCTAAATAGTCACGGATTCCCATTAATTCAAGTTCGTACGGATCATTCAAGCGATACAAGTCAAAATGAAAAATTTCTTTATCATTAATTTTATATGGCTCAACGAGTGTATAAGTTGGGCTTTTAACAGAGCCTTTGTGACCTAAAGCCTGTAAGAAATAGCGCGTAAGTGTGGTTTTACCTGCACCCAAGTCCCCAATTAAATAAATTACACCCGACTGAACATGCTGCGCCAAAGCTTGAGCTAAACGCTCAGTATCTTCTTCATGATTTAAGACCAATTTCAATGAATACGACATAGCACACATAACATGATTCGAAATAATCGATATGATAACATTGCCCTGCCTTAAAAGCCTACTTAAGCCCTAGAAGTTGGCTTTTTTTATATCAATTTTCTTAAATATTCATACTTTCTTATGTCTAGTCCGAACGATTTTTTGCCGCCTATGGTTGATGGTGTAAGTGCAAGCCAAGTCTATCTTCCTGCACAAACAAACACTCAAACGATTTATGAGTATCTATGTCAACATTTCCAACATATTAAAGTGCAAGAGTGGCAACAACGATTTCAAGACGGGCTTGTATATGCAGCAAATGGGGACAAATTAACTTTAACTAGTCCCTATGTAGGTAACACCCATATTTTTTATTATCGCTTTCTTGCCTATGAACCACATGTTCCATTTGAACATCGGATTTTATTTGAGAATGATGATTTATTAGTGGTCGATAAACCCCATTTTTTAACGATTAGTCCGACTGGACAATATGTTCAAGAAACGCTTTTAGTTCGTCTAAAAAAACAAACAGGTAATGAATTTTTAACCCCTATTCATCGTTTAGACCGTGAAACTGCTGGTGTGGTTTTATTTTGCAAGCGAGTTGAGTCGCGCGGTCTTTACCAACAATTATTCGCAGAGCGCCAAGTTAATAAAATTTATCACGCTACTGCACCTTATAAAAAAGATTTAAATTTTCCTCAAACCTTACATTTGCATTTAGATAAAGGTCATCCTTTTTACACCATGCAGGTTATAGAAAATGCTAAAGCCAATACTCAGACTTATATCGAGCTGATCGAGCACAATCAGATTTGGGCAAAATATCGTTTAACCCCAACAACTGGGAAACAGCATCAGCTTCGCGTGCATCTTAATTACTTAGGCATCCCGATTAAAAATGATCCATTTTATCCAATAGTTCAGCACAAAGCTGAAGATGATTTCTCGGAACCCTTACAACTTTTAGCTAAGCATATTTCATTTATAGATCCTCTAACAAAAGAGGGAATGTCTTTTAATTCTGAGTTTGAATTGACATTGTAATGCAACCGTAATGACAAAAAGATTATTTTTTATGCCAAAAAACATTGAAATTACATTGCGATGGTTTAAAATGAATTCCTAAAAATTAAAAATCATTTGGTTTTGTTATTCATGCGAAAAACAGAAGTTTATCAGGTTCGACTTGACTCCCAAGAAAAAAAGCAGGCTTTTGCTGTTTTTAAACAACTTGGAATTACCCCTGCCCAAGCGGTACGACTTTTTTTCAAACAGGTCGTACTCACTAAATCTATTCCTTTTGCGATCGAAAATCAGAATATTAATATGGAACAATTATTAAAGCTGAGAAAAGCAAAAGCATCTTCATTGAACCGAAACCCTTTGACTTTAGCTGAAGATGACGACCATGAAGATTTATTTGAAGAACTGAATGCTCTTCTTGGCGAAAGCGACAAAACTTAACACTGTTGCATTTATAAACAAGTTTTAACGTCAAAAAGCTCTTTTTTTCGTTATGCTCTCTTTGTAAAAACATAATGATAAGTTACAAGGAGTGCCAAATGATCGTTAGACGAGCGACTTTTGAAGATTTAGAGCAACTCGCCGTTTTATTTGATGAATACCGCCAATTTTATGGGGCTTCTTCTAATTTTAATGAATCTCTTCACTTCCTTAAACAACGTTTTGAGAACAGAGAAAGTGTGTTCTTCATTCATATTAAAGACGAGAAAATTACGGGTTTTATTTTACTCTATTTAGGTTTTTCTTCAGTTGCTTGTTCAACTTACTATATCTTAGATGATGTCTATGTTACACCCGTTTTCCGTCGTCAAGGTTCAGCTAAACAGCTCATCGATACAGCAATCTTATTTGCAAAACAAGAAAATGCTTTGCGAATTAGTTTAGAAACTCAAAGTAACAACCATGAATCTCATCGTTTATATGAACAAATGGGATTCATTCGAGATAGTGAGTTCCAAACTTTTCATTGTTTCCTCAAATAATATTTTGAGCGAGCTGTTTTTGTTGTTCAGATAAATACACCCATTCTCCATCTTCAAGTTCAGGTAAAACCAATTGCCCTACTTGATGGCGATGCAATGCTTCTACTTTATTCCCTACAGCTGCAATCATTCTTTTTACTTGATGATAAACACCTTGATGAATTGTCATAGTTAATTGATGAGTTGCTAATATCTCTACATCCGTTGCAGCAAACACACCTTTTTCTTGATGCAAACTTACGCCTTGACTCAACATTTCAATTTGCTCAGGTGTGACTGGATCTATAGTCGTAACATGATAAACCTTTGGGACATGTTTACGAGGATGGGTTAAAGCTTGAAGATATTTACCATCATCGGTAAGTAAAAGTAAGCCTGTAGTATCTTGATCTAGACGACCAATGGCTTGGACACCACGTTGAATCATGATTTCCGGTAAAAGGCTAAATACGCTTTGATGATGGTGAGGCTGATGTGAACATTCAAAACCTTTTGGTTTTTTTAAAGCGAGATAAACTTTTTCTCGATATTGATAAGTTTCTCCAAAAAGAGAAAATTCTAAATTTTCAGGAGAGAATTGTTTTTTAAGTTCACTTACAACCTCTCCATCAATACTTACAGATCCATTTTTTATTAACTGCTGACAATATTTACGTGAACCAAACCCTTGTGTTTGTAAAATTTTTTCCAGCAGCATGAAGTTTTCTCATTAGAACTAAGCTGTTATTTTAACGTAGTTTCTATTTTTTACTAAACACTACTCTCTACTGTTTTCATCTATTTGATTTAAGGCGCTCTCTTACTCTTCCACTACTCGATAAATATTTTCGTTTTGTTCACTTTCAAACAATAATTCAGTGGTAGGCAAAATAATTTCATTATCAACAATAATATGCTCAATACGTTGGCTCAGCTTTAAAGGCTCATTTTCATGTTCCACTAAATTTTTCTTTAGTTGCGCTTTTGCATCATGAATCTGGTCAAACTGGTCTTTAATCTTAATATCTATAATATCCATAAAATTATCCTGTACTCATGAGTAATGACTATTTTTATATCACAACTTTAAGAAACTATTTTTTTTAACTTGTTAATTTATATAACATTGTTTCCAAGCGTAACCAGAAATTAAAAATCTTTATCATTTATAGATATACAATGATTTTTTTATCAAAAATAAGATTTAAAATCAGCTATATCTTTTAAAGCGTTTACGTCAACACTCTTAAATATTATACAATTCCACTTATTTACTTCCTCTGCACTCCCTATGCTTGCCCAATTTGATGTGAATTTAGTTGTTTTACTCGTCCTGCTGATTTGCGGCTTATTAAGTCAAAATGCAGCTGTAACGATAGCAGCAGGTGTGCTCATTGTCGTTAAAATTACGCCATTAAATGAGTTTTTTCCCTATATTCAAGCTCACGGTCTTAATTTAGGAATTCTTATTTTAACAATTGGTGTACTTACTCCAATTGCCAGTGGCAAGCTCAGCGGCGAGAGTATTTTAAAATCATTTATTAGTGTTAAATCACTGGTGGCTATCGCAATTGGCTTATTAGTCGCTTGGTTAGGTGGTCGTGGCGTAAAACTAATGTCGAGCCAACCCGATGTGGTTGCAGGTTTACTCATTGGTACGGTCGCTGGTGTTGCTTTACTCCGCGGCGTACCAGTCGGTCCTCTGATTGCAGCAGGTTTACTCTCTTTATTCATTGGTAAATAAGAAGTCGAAATAAAAAGGTGCAATTAAGCACCTTTTTAAATACTTAGGCTAAATTAACTATTTTAGCCAGAATAATAGGCGTTTCGTTTTAAAGAGAACTTTTCCAACTGCTTTAAAAAGCCTTCAAAATAACTTTTCTCTTTTTCTTCAGTTCGATAACCTGCATATAAAGTTCGTCTTAAACCTGTAGGAGAAACACAATCTAAACGACGACTTGTGACCCATCCCTTTTGTTCATATTCATTTACGACCCAATCAGGTAAAGCAGCAATACCTCGTCCACTTGCAACAAGTTGAATAAGCATTTGAGTTAAATCTGTTGTTCGTATTTGCTTAGGCTGAATATTCGCAGGAATAAAAAGTTTAGACATAATATCTAAACGATGTTTATCAACTGGATAAGTAATTAAAACTTCTTCGGCCAGGTCTTGAACTGTAATATTTTCAGCCCGCACCAGAGGATGAGTATTTGATAGGACTAAACGTGATTCATATTCAAAAATTGGAAAATACTCAATTCCTTTTAAAGCAATTGGGTCAGCTGTAATCAATAAATCAAATTCTGCATTTTGTAAAAGTTCATGCGGATTAGCCTCAAAACCTGAGGCAAAGTCTAAATCAACATCTGGATATTGCTGGCGGTACTGATTTAACAAAGGCATTAACCAGTCAAAACAACTATGACATTCCGATGAAAAAATAATTCTACCTGTCTGCCCATGAATAATACGTGTGATATCACTGTGAGTAATCTGAATTTGTGGCAAAACATCATCAGCTAACTTGAGTAACCGCTGTCCAACATTAGAAAAGCTAACAGGCCTGCTTCGACGATTAACCACTTCTACCCCATACCAATGATCTAATTCTTTTAATTGATGGGAAATTGCAGATGGTGTTAAACAAAGATCGTTAGCTGCCGAAACTAATGAACCATGCTCACGTAAAGCAACTAAAGTTTTAAGGTGACGAATTTCTAACATGGGCCAAGCCTAAAAAAGAGATTTATCTACAAATGGATAAAGCTCATCTTTACTTTTCCATAAAACTTTCGACAAATCTTTATTAATGAATTTTATTCACTTTAACACAAAATTAGTTAGTTTGTCTCAACATGAATTTTATTTCACTATTTTTATTTACGATGAATTTTGGTATCTTCAAAAAAGTAGGAAAATTAACACGATTTTATGAATTTTTTTTAAGTAGTTAAAAAAGTATGAAAAACTAAAATAGACCTTATAAAGGTCTATTTTTTAAAACATTAAAAGCTACTGTGGTAATACATTTAAACTAATAATTGTATAGCTCTGATCTTTAGGTTTTAATTTCAAATTTAAAGGAGCGGTTACTTCTACTAGATATTCTCCAGCTTTTGGAAATACAAGCTCAACCTGACCGTTGTTCTCTGCCTTAAACTGCTGAACCTGTTTGTCAGTTGCACCCTTTTCTCTTAAATTAACTTCCGCATAAGCTAAAGGTTGTCCTTTTTCAGTGATAGCCAATTTAACAGGTTGAGCAGCTTTAATTTGATTTGGGTGTACAGAGAAACTAACTTTAATCGGTGTATTTGGAAGCTGAATATCTGAAACTTTTCCTTTAGAAAGATAACTCTGCAATATCCACTCACGTGTTACTTGCTCTGTTTTAATTGTCTTTGTTTTAAGATCAGTCGGAATCAAATATTCACGCTCTGCTTTAGGGGGAGCTTTGTCAGCTGGCAAATCAAAAAATAGATGCCAAGCTTTTTGGTTATATACATATTTTAAAGGATAACTCGCCTGAGTTTGAACAATATATGTACCTTCTTCGGGTAGCTCTACATCAAACACACTTACAGACTTATGCAAAGCTTCTGAGTTGACAGTTTTAAGCTCATTTTTAGGTGTGATTACGGTAAGTTTCGCGTCCTTTAAAGCATATTCACTATTTAATGCTTCTTCAGCATAACCAGCAATTACGGGCACTTGGGTTTGTTCGGTTTTATAAGCTATAGGTGCTACATAAGGTTCGTGAGCGAAGCCTGTTGTACATATCAATGCAAGTGACGTTATTAGAAATCTATTCATTATTACAAAATCCTGTTGTACACAAAGTTAAATAATTTCAGACAAAGTATAAGCACATACAGTATACACAAATAAAAATAATTCTTATTATCATTAATGGGTTTAATTTTATACAAAAAAAGACCCGTAGGTCTTTTCTTATTTAATTTGATTTTATTGCTGCTTCACTTTTGGAAATGTCTGCTCGAAATCAATTAGCTTATAGCTTTTCACTAAATCATCTGGTCCGTAAGATACTTCGTATGAGGTTTCTTTACCATTAAAATATGCTTCTGTTGGAGTCCCAAAAACCTCCCAAAGGCCGATTGAAGCCACATCTGCTACACCATGACCAAACGCTCTGCCAACTTTCACCCACTTTGAATACCCTTGCTGAAAAGTATAGATCTCAACACGTGTTCCATCACGGTATTCTGAAAGTACAGGCGCACCAAACTCAGCAATCACATAATTACGAGAGCTGCCTGGATTTAGAACATTTAAATTTTTTTTACTTGGTTGATTACCTGCCATAAAAACTGCGCAACCAGACATAGATAACATAGCCATACCTATAAGGCAGGTAATAAATAATTTTCTCACGTTTTAGCATCTCTATTTTTTGGATATTTATACAACTTGTTGTAATGCCTAAAGTATTACGCGCTAATCATATATAATTTTTAAAAGTTTTTCGATGAATTATTCCATATAAAATTTAAATTTACTTTATTAGAATATGTAATCATTCTCTCAATATTTTAGTTTTTTATTATTCTGTTCACTTTTCCCTTATACTTCTCTTTTTTGTGTCTTCCCTTAACTTATTATGGCGTCCCCGCAATCCCCTCTTTCTACACATCAACATTATTCTCTCTTTTTAGCAATTTTCTCACTCGCTGTGGGTGGTTTTTGTATTGGAACCACTGAATTTGTCGCAATGGGACTCATTCAGGAAATTGCAAATAATTTACATATTACAGTACCTGAAGCTGGCCACTTTATTAGTGCCTACGCATTAGGGGTAGTTATTGGTGCTCCTATTATCGCTATTCTTGGAGCCAAAGTACCTAGAAAAACTTTATTACTTGGCTTAATGCTTTTTTATGGAATTGCTAATGCTTGTACCGCTTTGGCTCATACTCCTGAAACTGTCTTAATCTCACGTTTTATCGCTGGTTTACCACACGGAGCATATTTTGGAGTTGGTGCGTTAGTTGCAGCTGAACTAGCGGGTCCATCAAGAAGAGCTTCTGCAGTTGCTCAAATGATGATGGGACTTACTGTCGCAACTGTAATTGGTGTTCCTCTCGCAACGTGGCTAGGCCAAAACTTTGGTTGGAGAGCAGGTTTTGAATTTTCGGCCACCATTGCTTTTGTTACTTTAATTACTGTTGGCTTCTTTGTACCTAATATTCCAGTCCAAGCTACTGCCAGTATAAAAACAGAATTAGCTGGCCTTAAAAATATTAATATGTGGTTAACACTAGCAGTAGGTGCCATCGGTTTTGGAGGCATGTTTTCTGTTTATAGCTACGTTTCCCCTATTTTGACTGAATATACACAAGTTAATATCCAAATCGTTCCTATCGCCTTGGCTATTTGGGGTGTTGGTATGGTTATTGGAGGTCTAACGGCAGGATGGCTTGCAGATAAGAACCTCAACAAAACTATAGTAGGCGTATTAATTAGCTCAGCTATCGCTTTTGTGGTTGCTAGCTTCTTAATGAGTAATATCTATACTGCTATTGCCTCTTTATTCTTAATTGGTCTCACGGTAATGGGATTAGGTGGAGCATTACAGACTCGTCTAATGGATGTAGCGGGCGATGCTCAAACTTTAGCAGCATCACTCAACCACTCTGCCTTTAATATGGCCAATGCCTTAGGTGCATTTTTAGGAGGTTGGGTGCTCAGTCATCAAATGGGTTGGATCGCACCAATCTGGGTGGGTTTTGTTTTAAGTCTCGGTGGTCTTATCATTTTACTTATTGCATTTGCAGTAGAAAAAGCTAGCAAAAAAGCTTAATTAAGAGTGAAGCTAACTTATTTTTCTAATCAGTTAGCTTTCCACCACAGTGTGGACAATAACATTTTTTCTCTCGGACCGACTCTTCTTCCTCTAATACTTTTTCACGCATAATTTGAATAATCAGGTTATGCGCCTGCTCTTTTGGCAATCCTACTTTTTGACGGACCCGCTCTATTTCAAGTTCATCATGTAAAATATCTATGCCTCGTGCTTGAAGTAACTCACGAAACTCTTGCTCTAATCTTTGATTACGTTGATTAAGCTCATTTGCGAGCCCAGATGCCAAAATACCGGCTGGTAAAGCCGCAATACCCACACCCAAAATAGTAATAAGCGCCCCTAATAACTTTCCTAGGCTAGTTACCGGAGTGACATCACCATAACCCACTGTAGTTAAAGTAACCACTGCCCACCACATAGATTTAGGTATTGAACTAAAAGCTTCTGGCTGAGCTTTATTTTCAACTACGTAAATTCCAGAAGCAGTCATAATAATCATGATAATTAAAATAAAGATAACGGCTTGAAAAGATCCTTTCTCACGTTTAATCACGCATAACAGTATCTGTAGCGAGATGAAATAGCGTGTTAATTTTAATAAGCGGAGTAAACGTAAGATTCTAAGCATACGAAGGTCGATTCGTACAAAGAAATTTAGGTAAGCCGGTAAAATTGCCATCAAATCAATTATAGCTTCACCGCTTTTCATCCAGTTCAAGCGGGTTTTCCATGAGGGCTGTGTCGTATCCCGATCAGCAATACTCCACAATCTTAATAAATATTCGTTACTAAAAATTGCGATTGAAATATTCTCAAAGTAGTCAAACCAAATACGATAACTTGTGTACAGATCATTTACTGTTTCCAATAAGACCGCAGCGACATTACCAATAATTAAAACAACTAAAAAATAGTTAATGCATTTACTTACCGTAGTTTCATAGTCATGGTTATGAAGATTATTATAGAAAAACTTACGCAATCCCTTCAAAGCTAAATTTTGCATATGGCTCTGACCACTTGATATTGTAGTTATAGTAAGCGCTTAGTCTGTATTCACCAATATAGTCTCTAACAATTTTTGCTTTTACTTACATCCATATTTAAGGCTTAAACTTTACTTCGTGCATCAATCCGCGGCTACACACCGGAATTCATTTTCTTCCCACCACATCACATCGTAGATGCCAGGATGTGATTTTAAAATGATATTTATATAGTTTTGCAGCACCATAATATGATGTGTAATATCAAGCTTTCTAAATAGAAATTTTCTTAAAATTGGAGTATTTGGAGAAATAAAAATTGCGAATCCATTGCTATATTCTTCATAAACGCTGATGCCAAGATACATTGTTATTTCAGGTAGTGGAATCTCAATTTGCCACCCCCATTTCTCACTATATAGTTCTATATTTAAATGATATCTATTCTTTAATATACTAAAAATATATTGCGCAATATCTTCAGTTTTTTGAACTAAAATACCTCCTTCATTAGCATAAGATTTTTGATCATATAATTGATAATCATCAAATTTAAATTCAACAATTGTCTTTAACATTCTTAAGTTCCCTATATAAAATACTCATATTTTTTTTAATTATTATTAAGTTCATTCAATTATTTTAAAGCAAAAAACGTTTTAATATCTAGAGTAATATTTATTTTTACATTTTCATTAAATAAAATTTGATCTATTTATTATTTTTAAAACTAATTATGTATAAAGTCTCATTTAAATAAAAAAGGAGCTGAATAATCAGCTCCTTTTTTGTACTAAATCGACATATTAAGTCAATTGAGCAGCCTGGATTTTCTTAGTATCAACTTGATCAGCTTCTTTAGTATATTCGCTCATCTTGTCGAAGTTTAAGTATTTGTAAATGTCAGCAGATGCGCTGTCAATTTGTGACGCATACTGTTGATATTCTTCTGGACTTGGTAATTTACCAAGAACCGCAGCTACAGATGCAAGCTCAGCAGACGCTAAGTAAACATTTGCACCTTGACCTAAACGGTTCGGGAAGTTACGAGTAGAAGTCGATACACAAGTTGTGTTCGGTGCTACACGTGCTTGGTTACCCATACATAATGAACAACCAGGCATCTCTGTACGTGCACCAGCACGACCATAGATGTTGTACAAGCCTTCTTCCATTAATTGGTGCTCGTCCATACGAGTTGGTGGAGCCAACCACAAACGAGTAGACAATGAACCACCAGGTACTTTGTCAAGTAACTGACCAGCTGCACGGAAGTGACCGATATTCGTCATACAAGAACCGATGAATACTTCATCAATCTTGTCGCCTTGAACATCAGAAAGAAGTTTCGCGTCATCTGGATCGTTCGGGCAGCAAAGAATTGGTTCTTTGATGTCAGCTAGATCGATTTCGTAAACTTTTAAGTATTCAGCATCCGCATCCGCTTTTAACAAGCTTGGGTTATCTAACCACTTCTGCATGTTTTCAGCACGACGAGCAAGTGTACGTGCATCGCCATAACCTTCTGCAATCATCCACTTCAACATAGTGATGTTAGAACGTAGGTATTCAGCAACTTTCTCTTCAGAAAGTGTGATTGAACAGCCTGCAGCAGAACGTTCAGCTGACGCATCAGAAAGTTCGAATGCTTGTTCAACAGTCAAGTCATTTTCCATTTCTGATAAATCGATCTCAAGGATACGACCAGAGAAGATGTTTTTCTTACCTTTCTTCTCTACAGTTAAATCACCCGCTTGAATTGCATAGTAAGGAATTGCATGTACAAGGTCACGTAAAGTGATACCAGGTTGCATTTTACCTTTAAACTTAACAAGTACAGACTCAGGCATATCAAGTGGCATAACACCAGTTGCTGCTGCGAACGCAACAAGACCTGAACCCGCTGGGAATGAAATACCGATTGGGAAACGAGTATGTGAGTCACCACCAGTACCTACTGTATCTGGAAGTAACATACGGTTTAACCAAGAGTGGATAATACCGTCACCTGGACGTAGGGATACACCACCACGGTTCATGATGAAGTCAGGTAATGTATGGTGAGTTGTTACGTCAACTGGTTTTGGATACGCAGCAGTGTGACAGAAAGACTGCATCACTAAGTCAGCTGAGAAGCCCAAGCACGCTAAGTCTTTTAACTCATCACGAGTCATAGGACCTGTTGTATCTTGAGAACCAACAGTTGTCATTTTAGGTTCACAGTAAGTTCCTGGACGGATACCTTGGCCTTCTGGTAAACCACATGCGCGGCCAACCATTTTTTGAGCTTGTGTGAAGCCTTTGCCAGTGTCAGCAGGTTGTACTGGGGTACGGAACAATGTAGACGGTGCAAGACCTAATTCTTCACGTGCTTTAGCAGTTAAACCACGACCAATGATCAAGTTAATACGACCACCAGCACGTACTTCGTCTAAAAGTACAGGAGTTTTAAGTTCTGCTTCAGAGATTTGTACGCCATCTTTAAAAGCAGTTACTTTTGCAGCATCATGGTCAATCTTCAATACTACTTCGTCGCCCATGTTCATGTTAGCAACGTCGATTTCTACAGGTAATGCACCTGCATCTTCCATAGTGTTAAAGAAAATTGGAGCGATCTTAGAACCTAAGCACACACCACCATCTTTTTTGTTTGGAATGTGTGGAAGTTCATCACCAAAGAACCAAAGAACAGAGTTAGTTGCAGACTTACGGCTTGAACCCGTACCAACAACGTCACCTACGTAAGCAACTTGATTGCCTTTCGCGATAAGTTCTTTAATTTGGCTTAATGGACCAACTTCACCTGGTTTTTCAGGGTTGATACCATCACGCTCGTTTTTCAACATCGCATTTGCGTGTAATGGAATGTCTGGACGGCTCCAAGCATCTTGAGCTGGAGACAAGTCATCAGTATTTGTTTCACCAGTTACTTTGAACACAGTGATTTTGATTTCTTCTGGAACATCAGGACGGCTAGTGAACCATTCTGCTTCAGCCCAAGATTGTAAAACAGCTTTAGCAGCTTCATTACCAGCTTTCGCTTTATCTGCTACGTCATGGAATGCATCAAATACAAGAAGAGTTTTCTTTAATGCTTCAGCGGCTAAGCCTGCGAGTTCAGCATTGTCAAGAAGCTCAACAAGTGGTGCTACGTTATAACCACCTAACATAGTACCGAGTAAGTAAACTGCACGTTCTTTAGAAACGAGTGGTGAAGTTGCTTCGCCTTTTGCAATCGCTGCCAAGAACGCTGCCTTTACGTAAGCTGCTTGGTCAACACCTGCAGGAATACGGTTTTCAAGCAAATCAACCAAGAACGCTTCTTCGCCTGCTGGTGGATTTTTTAGTAATTCAACAAGCTGAGCTGTTTGAGCGTCATCAAGTGGCTTCGGTGGGACTCCGAGTGCGGCACGTTCTTCAACGTGTTGGCGGTAAGCTTCTAGCACGGTGTTCATTCCTCTTTTTTTGAAAAATTACTTGCAAATTCCAGCTTTCTTAAAAGCTTCACAAGTAATATGGACTACAAAAGTTTACTAGAGTTCAAGGTAAAAGTTAATGAGCGCGGGGTGTTTCTCCGTGATGCCCATTATTTTGTATCTAAATACCAGTGTATAAATAATGAGCATACTGGACTAACTTGAACTATTTTTAAGCAAAAAGAGCTTTAGTTGGATAGAAATTCAATAATCTGATCTTCAATTAGAACGATTTATATTTTGGCATTTTGTCATGCGGTGTTGCCAAACATTCATCCATCATTTGCTTTCTAACTTTTTCTTGAATTGCTTGAGAATCTTTTGTCAGTTCTTCTTTTGGAATTGCGTAAACTTTTTCAATAATATTAAGTATGAATTTTTTAGTTATCTCATCTTCAATCTTATTTGCATGCTCGACAGCCTGAGTTTTTTCAATAGCTTGTTGACGATCAAAAACAATACTTCTAGCTGCATTTCCTACGCTAGTACAAAAGCCGTGCCACTGCTCTTCTGGCGTTAACGGCTTCTTTTCTGAACAACCGACAAAGAACAAACTCACTGCGATCAATAAAATCTTTTTCATCACTTCACTACACTAATTATTGCTGTTCATATCATACGGAAAATCATCATTTTTGCAAAAACTGCTATAAAAAAACCGAGATAGCACAACCTCGGTCTTTTATTTCAGGCACTAGAAATGCCAGTTTCATGATTCGGATTAATTAAAGAACTTAATATCCGTAGGTGTTGATATTTTTGTTGCATCACCAGCTGGTTTTAAGGTGCCATTTTTTGTGTCAAAACGGAATAAACTAATGTTATTACTAAAAACATTGGTCACATATAGATATTTACCAGATGCATCGAATGAGAACGCGCGTGGTTCAATACCATTGGCTTCATAAACTACTGGTTTACCAAGCAATCCATTCTGTTGGATTTTAAATACCAAGAGTTTATTGTCCGCCCCCCGATTGGCAGCAATCACATATTTACCATTTGGACTAAGAATAATACCACTCGCGCTCTTAAATTCAGGTGTTTTGTCCTCATGGATCAGTTTCAGCTCAGCCACTTTTTTCAAATGACCATCTTGCACGTTAAATGTCACAATTTCACTTCGCATTTCTGCGGTAACGTACGCTTGTTTGCCATTTGGTGAAAAGACCATATGGCGTGGGCCAGAACCATGGGTAAAAGTCACATCTCGAGTGCTATCTGCTTCGAGTGGTTGAGGCTTGTTAGGGTTGTAACGGAAGGTGTAGATTTTATCATTTCCAAGATCGCTAGCATATAGATACTTACCGTCTGGACTGAAGGTTGTTGAATGTGCATGACCACTGTCCTGACGACCTTTGACGTGACCAGAACCTTCGTTAAAAACGATATTTTGTACTTTTTCACCTAAATGGCCATTTGGTAAAATTGGTAAAACAGCCACACCACCACGACCTTTGTCAAATGCCGAATAGTTCGATACAAACAGGAATTTACCGTCTAAACTGATTGATGCATGTGTTGGGTGCCCACCATGGCTATCCACAGTGTTCAATACTTCTACCTTTCCATTTTGAATTGATAATGCAGTCACCGCTCCTTCATTTTCTTCATTAGTGGTATATGCAAAACGTCCATCTTTCGACTTCACAATCCAAGAAGGACTTTTCATTTTCAACACATTAACTGGAGTTAAAGTTCCATCGCTATTTACTTGAAGCTGATACAAACCTTCACTGGCTTGTTTTGGTTTTTGCACAAGTGGCGCATCAGGAATTGATGTCCATGTTCCGACTAAAGCAATTTGTTGTTGTGCGGCATTTACGGCGGAGCCCCATCCCAATGATAAAAGCGTCAATGACAATGTTGCTGTTAACTTTTGAATTAGCTCACGATATTTAATATTTGTATCGCTTTCCTTGCTATGTTTAATTTCAACACAAGTATCTATTTTCACTAGTATATCCTTGAAAAATTACCTTATTTGCACTTATCAACAAGGTATTATTAATTTAATTTCGTTTGATAATTCTGAAAACTAATTTATAAAACAGCAATTTTCAAGTGAATTTTCTTTAATCATAAGCCTGATCAAGGTTTACGGACGTAAAAGAGAATGGATCGTGTATAAGATAAATATTCAATTTTTTAAGTCTTATGAAGATGTTATCAAATAAAAAGCCCACTTGAGGTGAGCTTTTTATTTATGAGTCGTATTGAAACCCATTAAGGCATTTCCGATACTAACGTACTTTTAATGCTTGATTTCCACCCACTAAAAACGCCAGTTATAGAAAAGGTCGATTGCTCTTTCTAAAGACTGACTCGCTTCTAGATATAAACGTCGATTCATTTGATAACGTAAAGTGAGTTTATTTACTGGCGTAAACACTCCGACACCATAACGAATAAACAGATCTGGTGTGATATAACCCGTTAAACTCACTTGCGTATCATCACCTGTACCCTGTGCATCTAAAGCAAGGCCGCTCAAACCAAACGTACGTCCAATCTGATTCGTTAAAGCACGTGTACCACCTAAGCCCATACTAATACCTGCAGCCGCAATGGTGTTGTTTACATCAGATTTAAAGCCCTCTGCATTACTCAAGCCACTCGAACCTTCATTAATACGTCCAGTAACAAGCGCATTTAATGCTTCTTGTTCAGATAGACCTGCATCGTTATAAACCTGAATGTTTGGTGATGTCGCCGTACCTGTCACACGAACACCAACCATACTACCTTGAACATTTTTATTCGCATCGATATCTAAAGTCGGGTTTGCCAATGGTCCATTAAAACGGGCAATTGCTCGGTTCAAGTCTAGACTTTGTCCATAAGCTTCAATTTTCACTTTTTGGCTAACACCAATCGCGCCGTTAGCCCTCATTGCCGTCTCAAAGCCACGTTGGCTTAAGTTTAGACGGCCAACCAATGGAATATTACTGTTAAAGCCTTGGAATATCACTTGTTTTCCAATATTAACAGAAATATCAGCTCGAATATCCCAAGGTTTAGCAGCCCGTAAAATTGCAAGTGGGTCTTGACCTTGGCGTACGATACGAACATCTGATGAGGTATTAATAATTGGTGCAGTTGTTTCTGGCATTGAAATACGTGCGCGAGGAACATCTACGGATCCTTTTAAACTTAATCGCTTATCAAAAGGATACATATCAAGTGTCAGGTTCGGGTTAGCAATCGCGGTAATTAATGGAGCTTGACGCACCAATAAATTATCACCTTTCAGATTTAATTGAAGGCGTGGTGCATCTTTCCATTCAAAACTACCTTTAAGTAAACCCACACCTTGTCCACTGTTAAATGCTCCATCAATTGTTGCCATATCTTGACGAATTGATGAGTAAACCTGAACATTGGTTAAATTAACTGGCAAAGAAATCATACTGATTGCACCATTTTTCAGACGCATTTCACCAGTAAACTGAGGTTGAGTTAACGTACCGTTGATTTTACCTGCCAAGGCTAAGGTACCACTCATTGAACGGACATCTTGGATAAATGGTTTTAAGACTTTTAATTGGACATCATTAAAAGCTATCTCACCATGCATTGGCATTGATGACTGGAATGGATTAACAATAACGTTCGCATAACCCGTACCAATATCAGGTGTTTTAACATCAACTCGGAATAACAGCCCTTCTGATACACTTTTTGCAATCACCCCCAACTCATCATAAGCCAGAGTAGTTGCAGGATCTTGCGGATCTTCAGCGGCTAAACCAATTTCACCTTTACGCGTAATTAAACGTGCATCAAGTTTTGGATTACCACCATTTACCCATGATGCCTTGGCATAGCCATTTAATTGTCCAGTCATTGCCAAACCTTCTGGCATAAATGCTGCGAAGTCGCTTAAATCCATGTTCTGAGTTACAAAGGAAACATTACCTCGTGCTTTACTCACTCGTACCGGCTGATCGAAACAGAGTTGACTGTTAGTACTTTGCCAGCAATGTTGACCCACATATAGCTCAGACTTAGCAGAAGAAAAAATTACTGGAGCATTTTGATTTTGTGCCAGACGGATACGTCTTGAATCAAAACTTCCTTTTTGGATTTGCCCTAACCAATCATTATTTTGGTTAAAACCGCCAGCTAACTGAACATAGAACTTAGAAATACTATTATTGCCGAGTACTTTCAATAAATGCGCTTTTCTTGTTCCTGTTAAATTCACTTCAGCAGACTGAATTTGTCTATTTCCACTACGCAAATTATCTAATTTTGCGGTTAATTGAGTCGGTGTTGTTTCCGAAGTTGGAAGCTCACCTTGAATACTCAATCTCTTTACGCTGACTAGTGTATTAAAAGCAAAATTATCTACTGCAATATTTGCTGTTGCTTTTAAACGTGGTTGAGATTGAACATTCAGATCACCATAAGCTCGACCACGTAGCCCTGGATATAACTCGTAGAGTGCTGGTGCATTCAGCTTAATTTTTAGATTTTGTGCATTGCCCGTAGCTTGTAACTGGTTCTGCCCATACACTAAAAATAAGTTATTTGCTTCAAACTGCTGAGGTAAAAAGCCATTTTGATTGGAATCCATCAATAGAGATAGATTACCTTTACCTCGAACAGGTTTATTATTTAAAAAGCCTGCAAGATTCAATTGCTGAATATTAATTCGCTTCAAGTGATCAGACCAAACCCCTTGAGTTTTTAGATTCCCTGAAATTTCACCTTTAACAGTTGAGGCAAAATATTGAGGTTTAAAGCGTACCAATGAACTATTAATATCCCATGCGATACGGTCTTTTAAATTTACAGAACCAGTAGCATAGATTTTCCCAGCCACACCATCGTGTTGTAATTGGCTAATTCGAATAAAATCAGGCGTGCCCGCTATAGAAAACTTCAACAAACCATTTGCCTGTTTTAAGGCTTTTAAAGACCCGTCATAATTAACTGCAAAGCCTTTAAACCCGCCACCAGCTTTCACATCATGAAATAATAATGCAGCAGTACTTTTTCCACCTAAACTTACAGTTTCTTGACCTGCTTGAGCCAATCGACCCGTTAAATCAATTTTCTCAAATTGGATAATTTGCTGGTTTGGTTTAGCAAAACCATTTGCCTTAATTGAACCATTTAACAAATTAACTGGCGCTGCTGCCTGAATACTTTGCGGATTAAAATCTTTTGCATTTAACAAAGCATTCCAAGCGAGCTGACGTTTTTCAGTAGGTAATAAAACTTTAGCCTGCCCCGTTAAGCTACCTTTTTCAGCAGTGAAACTAAAATTAGGAACATTTAAGATATTATCTTTAACATTCAAATTGGCTAGATATTGTCCTGCTGGCAATAAAGTTTTTTCATGCTGATATACTTTTGTTGCAACTTTAATATCTTGCTGACCGTCACGTAATGTTAAATCGACTTGCCCCTTATCACTGCTTAACCATCCAATATAAGGCATTGCACGGTCTATTTTCGTCCAAGCTACATTCATGAGCATCGGCTGAGGTTTATTATTCTTTTCTGGAGCCTGATTAAGTTTGAGTTTCCACGACTCATAACGGTCAAAGTCAATGTGAGCAAATACTTCTGTACCTTTTTCCAAAGACCCAGTTGAGGCAACAGCCGCATCTAAACTTGGCGGTAAAAAGTCTTGAACCACCTGAGGAATCGCTTTGTCTTTAGGATTAATGTGATCTAAACGGCCTTTAATATCCCAAGTAACATGATCTTTCCAATTCACCAGACCTTTAAGGTTAACGGCACCTTTCATAACTTGGCCGTTAAAATTAGTAATATTAAGCTGATCAACCAAATCAGTATTCATTAAAGCGTTGTACTGACCTTCAGGTAAATTTTCACCTTTTAAATCTGTATCAAGTGCCAAATTAAGTTGTTTAATATCACCTTGAAACTTGATCACACCATTTTTTGCAAAGAGTTTCTGCTCTTCTAGCAAAGGTAAGTGATAGTTTTTTAGCAGTAATTCTCCCCGCATTGGAACTTCATCGCGAACAGGATGCAGTACAACCCAACCCGTCAATAGATCAGGAGTAGTTGTTGCTACACCAGCTTTTAAAGTATCTAAACTTCCGCGAGCTGCAACTTTAATATTTTGAATATTTAAACTGTTTAAAGATGGGATTCTTAAATCTGCCGTGGCATTTAATGGATATTTACCACTAAAATCCATTTTCCCTGTCGCGTTATGAACTGAGAGATAACCCATATCCATACTGGATTTTTCAAACTCTAATTTGGTCTCTGACCAAAGTGCATCTTGCAAATGAACGTCATGAAAACTTATATCTGAGGTTGCTAGTTTAATCTCTAAATGATCAACATCCCCTTCATCTACCCGCAAGACAAAAGGTAATTTAATTGGTTTAAATTGGAATGGCTCATCTGAGGATGGCATTTTATCAATGATGCGTAGATTACGTACATCCGCATGGCTTAAATGCACTTCTTTTTCTAATAATAAAGAGCGCCATCCTAAGCCTACATCAGCTCGATCTAATGAGACATCGACTTCCTTTAATTGCACTAACACATTTTTGAGGATGATGCCCCGCAGTAAGTTGCCGCCTTCATATTCATATTTAATTATTTTCTGAGCTTCTAAAACCCGATCTAATAAAAAACGACTGCCACGATCTGTTGACATCATAATGATCAACGAAGAAGCCAATAATAACAATATGATCAATATCGTCAGCAAGAAGCTACGCAAAATGCGACGCTTCTTCTTAGGAGAGCTAGGTGCCGAAGTGGGCTGCTGTTCTACTTCCGCCATAAAATAAACCTAATAAAATTTTATTTTTAAAGTTGTGGGCCTATAAAGAAATGTAGACGAATCGGATGATTTTCATCTGAAATACCCGACGCGACATCTAAACGGATTGGCCCGATTGGAGACTTCCAGCGAATTCCCACCCCAACGCTATAAGCTGCCGGATTATTAAAGTCTTTATCGTAAGCATTACCAAAGTCAGAGAAAACAGCTGCTCGCCATCCATCTTTGAACTGATAATTATATTCTAAAGAACCTACAGCTAAAGCTTGGCCCCCAATTTTATATCCATCTACTTCTGGAGAAAGACTCTTATAGTCAAATCCACGAATTGTTTGGTCACCACCCGTAAAGAATCTAAGATTGTACGGAACTTTATCAAAGTCATCCGTAAAGATGTAGCTAAGATCAGATCTTCCAACGAATTGGTGATCATCATTTTCACCTAGAGAATAAATAAATCTCCAACCTGCACTCGCAATTGCCATATTGGCATCAGACAGTAAACTCTCGCTACCTAGTTCTAATTTATAGGTTTGTTTAAAAGCTTTGGTTGGGTTTAAACGTGTATTACTCGAAGTTTTAGATGTTTCATAACTAAATAATAATGCTTCTTGCTCAGATGCAGCCGTTTTAAATGCATCCGGTAACTCAGAAATATCAACATCCCCTTGTTGGGTCAAACGGTCTAAACGATAACGGACCCCAATAGTATGTTGCCAATTTCCTAATGGACGTTTGATTACGCGCTCACCACCCACAACAGCAGATTCAGTTAACAGACTTACATCTGGACCAATATCATCACGTGTTTCACGCTCATATCCGCCCACAATATTAAAATAGTCATTTAACGGGTGTTTATAAGGAATACTATATCGACCATCAATAGATTGACGAATTTGTGAGACTTCCAAGTTGGCATCAAAAGAATGACCATACTTATTTACAATAGAACGGCGATACTGACTACGTAGACGCGCACCCGTATCGGTGCCGTAACCAATACCAGTTTCCAAACTATTTAGCTTATCCGCATTTAAAGTCACAATAACCGGAATTCTTTTTGTTTCTCTGGCTTGGGCTTGTAAACGGTCTTGTTCTGTTTCTTGTTCGTCTGGTGGAACTGCTGCACTTTGCAACATCGCTGTTTGAGGCTCTGCCTCTTTTGCATTTTGCGTTCCAGCAAACTGTTTTTCATCTACTACGCTTTGGGTAACTTCTTTATTCGACGTCGCTAATTGACGCGCTTTAGCAAGTTGTCGTTGTTCTGGTGATAGTAAATTAGACTCATCAACATCGATGTTTTGTTCATCGACTAAAGCTTGTAAATCTGGCGGTAGCTCAAGTGGCTTTTCAATCGGATCTGGTTTGATACTATCAACCAAGGTGTAATTAAAATAACGTGAGTTGGTTAGATTGTTTGCTAACACATTCACACGCCAGAAGGCATAGTCATCCCCCTCTTTCCAAGGTGCCATGCTTTCTAATATATTTTGATTTAAAGGTAGAGGTTTCGATGGATCACTCATACGAAACTCGACCTTATCTAATTTATAACGCTCGCCTGTCTCGTAGCGTAAATTAATATCAGCCTTATTTTCTGGCTGACTCACTTTCACGTCGTGCAGTCGCCAATAGGCATCAAAATAACCATTATCAGATGCTGCATCGACAATACGGCTTTTTGTGGTTTCATATAAACCATGGTTAAAGATATCACCGACATCTTGATCAGGAACTAAACGAATAACCTGAAATTGTGGCTGCTTTTCACCTGGGCCTGTAAATTCAATATTTTGCTCATTAATCCGTACTGGTTCATTTGGTGTAACTCGGACACGTACCCGAGTCGGACTTAATTTTTCAAATTTAAACTCAGCATTATAATAACCAACAGCTTGAGCAGCTTGATTACTCAATGTTCTAAGCTGAGGTAAAGCAGCATTAAAGTCTTCAAAAGACTCTTGCGTAAAGGTTGATAATTTACCTTTAATATTTTTAGCCAGCACATCTGAAGCGCCTTCCACTTCTGCATTAATACGCGGTACTTGCTCCATTGGAATTGCACGCGGCGGACGCACTTTATTTAAAATACGCTTAAAGAAGCCAGCTTGTTCAGGCGGTTCTTCAACTTCTGGCGTTAATTCAGGTAGTGTTTTCCCAGTCTCATTGGCTTCGACAACAATCTTACTATCAGATTTAATCTCCTGCATGAGCTGATCAATATTTACAGGTGCCTGATTAATTTGATTTAATTCAGATTGAGTTGCATCGCTTACAATAACTTCAGGCTGTTTTTGTGCCCCATTTTGAAAGTTCTGTGCTTCACTTTTAGCTTCTTCCGCTACCCTATAAATTTCATTTGCCATGTTTTGGTCAACAGGCATGTCGGGTAAATCTTCAAGATTATCAAGAGTAATTGGCTTAAATTCGTCAATTTGATTTGGAAATTGTTCTTGTTGTTGCAATATGGCCAAGCTATCTTGTTGCTGCTGAGCTTGGGTTACAAGCGTAGCAATATCCGTAACTGGAGCAGAGTATTGTTGATTAGTCTGAGCTAATTGTTCAGTTGACTCATCAGATACAGTCTGGTTTAAAGTGGATGAACTATTCTCAACAGAAGTTTGAGCAAAACTTGGCGTTACACAAACACTTAACAACAAGCTGCTACAAATAAGTTTAGGAATGCCCTGCATTTTTAAAATTAAATGCATAGAATGTGAGAGAGTTGACTGTTTAAACTTAATTTTAGAAGGCATAGAAAACTCTAGACTTATTTTTTAATAAAACGCACCAAGGTAAGTGTAAAACTCACTCAAAACCATTGATTTTTCATTTAATCAAGCGTTAAAAATATCATACATGGTTTTCGATGCAAATTAACACTCGGTCACATTTTTTTATAAAACACAATGAAGTTTGCACATGATGAAACAAGATGAGCACCTGATGACCTCACGTCGGTTTGTACCGATGTTTTTTACCCAGTTTTTTGGCGCATTAAATGATAACGTTTTTAAGCAAGCTTTATTATTGGTGATTACTTATGGATGGATTCAGCAACAATCTGCTCCTGTAAGCACACTTAATAATTTGGCAGCCCTCTTATTTATTTTGCCGTATTTCTTTTTTTCGGCAACTGCTGGGCAAATTGCAGATAAATATGAGCGTTCTCAACTCGTCCGTGGCATTAAAATTTTAGAAATCATCATTATGCTCATCGGTACTGCTGGTTTCATGTGGGGTCACTTATGGCTACTTCTTTTCGCTTTATTTTTAATGGGTACACATTCGACATTCTTCGGTCCCATTAAATACGCAATTTTGCCTGAAATCTTAAAACCGAATGAGTTAATGTCAGGTAATGCGCTATTTCAATCTGGCACATCCATGGCAATCTTGTTCGGTATGATCTTGGGTGGTGCCGTAATTGCCTCATCAGATGGAAATTTATTGTGGATTAGTATCACCGTAGTGGCTATTGCTTGCATAGGCTATTTATTTAGTCGCTTCATTTTGCCACAAAAAGTTGCCGCGCCTGGCTTAGATATTGATTGGAATTTCATTCGTACCAGTTTCCAAACGATTAAATATGCCAAAAGTTTACCGTTAGTATTTACTATTTTGCTAGGCAACTCATGGTACTGGTTTTATGGAGCGACTTATTTAACTCAAATTCCACAGCTGACCCAACAAAATCTGCATGCATCAGAAAATGTCGTTAGCCTCTTACTGACTTTCTTCTCAGTAGGAATTGGTATCGGTTCACTGCTTTGCCGAAAGATTGGCGGTTCAGAAATTAATATTAAAATGGTACCGATCGGTGCAATTGGTCTTACTGTTTTTGCGCTTTACCTTGCCGCCAGTTTAGCTTTTGTACCTGAACGAACTGGAGCATTACTGACTTTAAAAGATATTTTCACTCAAGGCTGGGTTTACTACCACGTCATGTTAGCGGTGACTTTATTGGGAATTAGCGGTGGTTTTTACATTGTTCCTTTATATGCCATGATGCAGGCTTACTCACCACGTTCACATCGTGCTCGTGTTGTAGCAGCAAACAACATTTTAAATGCTGTATTCATGGTTTCTTCTGCAGTTTTCTCAATCTTAATCTTAAGTGTTTTAAAAATTGATATTAAAATACTATTTATTATTACAGCTGTACTTAGTGCAATCTTTAGTATCTGGCTTCTTGCCCGACTAAAGCCAATGCTTGCCACAGCACATCTTTCTTTGGAGGACTAATTTATGCGCCACTATACTGGAATTGATCAGCTTATTAACTCATTTGATCAAGCATTACGTAGTCTTGTTCCGGGTGCAACAGCAGCACAGCGTCAAAACCCAGCTGAAACAGTAGAAACAAAACTTGGTGTAGAAGATGCTCGCCATGTTGCAGGCCTAATGCGTGTTAATCATAGTGGTGAAGTATGTGCCCAAGCGCTTTATCATGGACAAGCATTAACAGCGAAATTACCCAATGTACGCCGTGAAATGCAGCAAGCAGCAATTGAAGAACAAGACCATTTAGCTTGGTGTGAAGATCGTTTAAAAGAGTTAAATAGCCATACAAGCTTATTAAATCCTATCTGGTATGGCCTCTCATATGGTATGGGCGCTCTTGCAGGTATTGCTGGTGATAAATATAGCTTAGGATTTGTTGCTGAAACTGAGCGTCAGGTAAGCATGCATTTGCAAGACCATTTAAATCAATTACCAGCTCAAGATGAGCGCTCTCGTAAAATTTTAGAGCAAATGAATGAGGATGAATTGCACCACCGTCATACTGCGCTTGAAGCAGGTGGTGTTGAATTACCTTATGCAGTAAAAATCAGTATGACTGCTATTTCAAAGTTAATGACAAAAACAAGTTATTACCTTTAAAAACAAAGGATTGATCTTAACCAGATCAATCCTTTTTCAAATATTATTTTAAACCGTGATCATATTTGAAACGTTCGATATCTCGAATTGAGTTCCAATAGTTGCGATTAATACGGTCACGATCAATTTGTAATTCTCTTAAAAGTTTACGATAACGTTCGCGCTCTTCTGGCTTTAATTTTTCGTTGTATGCACTATCCGAATATTGCTTAAACTTTTCGTCATAACGATCATATTCAGCTTTTGCATTGTAGTAATCGGAAGCTGCACGATAATAAGGTCTTAAACGACTACGCTGTTCAACTGGGCATACATTAATATTTCCATTCCCCTCTAAAGCATTATAAAAAATGTTCGCTGGCTGACAATAGTACCCTAGACCTTCTTTATACCCGCGATCATATGACTTTTGATCTGGCACAATATTAGCCTTTCCACATGCTTTATAATATTGATCTAATCGTGGTGACAAGCCTTTTGAACCATCTTTCTCACCCACTAATGACCAATTTGCAGTCTTACATTCTTCTACGCTCATTGCAGCACAACCTGAGAGGCTGATGGCCAGAATGGCTAAACCGATATTTTTCATATTAAGAGAACTCAAAAATAAAATTTAAAAAAACGCAAAAAATAAAATTCCAGTACAGGGACTATATAAGTCTTGCTCTATTCAAGATTTATATATCAATGTTTAACTGGATAAGCGTTTAAGTTTAAAGTAGTTTGATCATCTCACCAAATTTAAGAACTATAATTCATAGCCAAGCCTGCAATATTTATCATCAGCGACAAATAAGATAACTGGACTTAGCTCAAATCATGATAAAGGCTGTAACCGTATGCAAAACAAGTTCCATTTCATAATTAGTATTAAACTTTAAAATTAACCACTGGATAAAGCGTATTGTCAGCCTTTAAAGTTTCACAATGCCAAAGCTCATATAAAGGAATTTTTACATCAAGTGCTAAGGGCAATTTTTTAGAATTAAATTGCATATGTTCCAGATCACTTCCCCACGCAATCAAATCTACATCTAAAGAAATATGGTGCGATGGACGAACACGCCCAGAATCTGACTCAAGTTGCTTTAAAAAAGATTCAATTTGTTCACATGATAAAGTGCTTTTTAATAGACATGCCGAATTCCAATAATCATCTCCAATCCCATCTCGGCATGGAATTTGATAAACAGATGAAAACTCCACTTTCCCCAATGTTGCTAATTGTGTGTAAGCAAAATTAAAGTGCTGATCTGCATCTAAATTACTCGCCAGAGCGAGCGCAAAAATTATTTCTGGTGCGTTCAAGACGAATTCCTACAGCATTAGCTTCTGCAATGATGGCTGGCTTACGGATGGTTATGATAATTTTTTCAATTGTTGGAAAGGTTTCAAATAAGCATTGCAAAACCAGATGAGCTGCATGTTCGATTAATTCAGGTTCGGCGTTTTGAATAGTTTGAGCCGATAACTCACAAATCTGCGCATAGTTGAGTGTGTCCTCAAGTTTGTCAGACTCTGCAGCACGGCTCAAATCATTATGGATGGTTAAATCCAACATTAAAGGTTGAATAATTTGTCTTTCCCAGTTGAAACAGCCGATCACTGTCTCAACCTTCAAGCCTTCAATAATAATGGCATCCATAAATTTAAACTGACCTTAATGCTTTAACAACGAAGCAGGTTCCATATTTTGAACCATTTTCAAACGTTGGTCTGCATAAATATCAGTATATGGTGCGAGTACGCGCATAAAACGATCAAAATAAAGCATTTGCTTAAATAATAAAGCAAAATCACGTGGAAATTTAATACCGTGACGCTCGCCTACACCTACCATATCCATCATGATGTCATTTAAATCAGCTGGATTTGAAGACAATATCTGCTGTGGGTCGGCCATTAATACGCCATTAAACAAACGCTCTAGATCATGAGCCAAAACCTGAACATCAATTTTGTTATGGGTCATCCCCATTTTCAGCATATTTTCAGCCATTGCCTGATAATCGGTCTTTTGTAAGGCGTCCATAAACGCAATACATGCTGTCCAAACTTCAGGCTTTAACTGCCCCACGATACCAAAATCGATAAAACCAATACGTCCATCTTCAAGCAACATTAGGTTCCCAGCATGTAAGTCAGCATGGAAACTCTTACACAACATGAGACTACCAAACCATGTATTCATGGCAGTAATCAATACTTGCGATGGATCTTTAGCATATTGTTTTACAACACTAAAGTCAGTCAAAGACACGCCGTATAAACGCTGCATGGTCAAGACACGGCGCGTAGAAAACTGATGATAAACTTTAGGTGCTGTTGCAGCTTTATTTTGTGAAATGTTTAGATATTCCACAAAATCATCTAAGTTTTGTGCTTCTTCAATGAAATCGACTTCACGAACCATACGGCTTTTAATTTCATCAACAATTTCAGAAAGAGCAGCAAATTTAATCTTTGGTACTGCACGCTCAAGCAGCTTGGCAGCCCAATGCACTACACTTAAGTCAGTATATAAAATGGTTTCAACACCAGGCTTTTGTACTTTAATAACCACATCTTCACCTGTAGTCAGCTTAGCGGCATGAACCTGAGCAATTGACGCAGAAGCTAATGGCTTTTCATCGATGTAGCTAAAAATCTGGCTTAAATCACGTCCTTCAAACTCAGATGCAAGCACACCTTGAATATAACTAAATGGGAGTGTTGGAGTCTGGTCTAAACAACCTTGAAATTCTTCTACATATTCACGAGGGAAAAGCGATGGTGTACTGGCAATAAACTGACCAAGCTTAATATAAGTTGAGCCAAGCGACTCAAAAGTCTCTCGCATGAGTTTGGCATTACTTGGTTTTTCAGTTGCGTATTTAATTCCAGCTTTGGCCGCAACCACTGCTGTTTCACCAATGCGGGCGACTGAACGCAGCCCATCAAACAAAATATTTTTTTTCATATTTCTTCAAAACCAAATCATTCAGGTTGAGTGTAGCAAATTTTGTTTCATTTACTGATTAGCTTGCCTGACAAAGTGGGCAATTTACATCTTTATCAAAACTAACAATACGTTGTGTCATATTTAAACCATCCCACAATAATAGTTTCTGCCTTAAAGGGGTACGATTTAACCCTAAATATAGTAATGTGTGATGTGCTTGTAATGACGCTATCATTACAGGAGTAGTCGCAAGTACGCCTGACTCTGCACAGCGAAGGCCTTCATTACTATGTTGTTCTTTCGGAAAAAGACATTCATAGCAAGCCGAATCTCCTTCAACCATAAACATTTGTGCCTGAAAACCAATTGCTGAAGCACTAATTAATACCACCTGATGTTTCTTACAAGCTGCATTTACCAAATAGCGGGTTGTAAAATTATCACATCCATCTAAAACCACATCTTGGTGTTCAACAAGTCTATCAATGTTATGTTCGTCTAAGCGTTCGTTATAGTATTCAACACAGATATAAGGGTTAATTTTCTGTAAACGTTTAGCCAAAATTTCTGCTTTATAACGTCCGATATCTTCATGACCAAATGCGATTTGGCGCTGTAAATTACTTATCTCGATCGTATCTGCATCAATCAGTGTAATTTTCCCAACCCCTGCTCGTGCAAGTAGCTCTGCACTACTACAGCCTATTCCACCCGCACCGACAATCAACACATTAGCAAGTTTGAGTTTTTCCTGAGCTTCAATATCCCATCCATCGAGTAAAATCTGACGGCTATAGAGATGCATTTCTTCATCACTTAACTCTACAAAATCGATATCTTGAAGCTCGGTCACTTGTTAATCCTTTCACTTAGAAGCGAAATGATTTTATGATTAAGTCAATCATTATGAAAGCTATAAAATAGAAACAAGTTTTTATTCTTATAAAGCTTGTTTAATAACATTGCATCTATAAAGCTTTCTGCAACAATAGAAATATCTATTTTCTTTATTACTTAGGCTAAATATGACGCAATCATATATTGCACCAGTAGAGTTAGAAAAAGCTTATCGTTTGTTAAATCATGGTCCAACTGTCCTTGTTTCTGCGCAACATGGCGATGACCGCAACGTGATGGCTGCTGCTTGGGCATGTGCCTTAGAGTTTAAACCAGCCAAAGTGTCTGTGGTTCTCGACAAAAGTACTAAAACCCGACAGCTCGTTGAGCAAAGTGGTTATTTCACCCTACAAGTTCCCTGCTATGCACAGCTTGATATGACCAAGCAACTTGGAACCATTAGTAAGTTGGATGACGCTGAAAAGCTTGAACATTGTGGTACTGAATTATTTTACCAAGAAGGTCTTACCAGTCCGCTTGTATCAGGATGTATTGCATGGCTCGTATGTAAACTTATTCCAGAACCGCATAATCAGTCAGCACATGATTTATTTATTGGTTCTGTTGTAGGTGCCTGGGCAGATAGTCGCGTTTTTAGAGATGGGCACTGGTATTTTCAAGATGCACCGAAAGAACTTCGAAGTCTGCATTATATTGCAGGAGGAACGTTTTATTTAATTGGTGAAGAAGTCAAAGCTCAACTTTAATCATCAAAAAGCTAGCTTTAACTTTATAATTTCATTGAAATAAGTTAAAACTAGACAGTTTTAATTGCAAAAGACCGCATAACAATTGCGGTCTTTTGCATTCACTCACTATTTTTTTAAATCTCATATTTAAACTTGGGTTACTTCGCGAGCAATCACTAAACGTTGAATATCAGAAGCACCTTCATAAATCTGACTTACACGAACATCCCGATAAATTCTCTCAACAGGGAAATCACTGACATAGCCATACCCTCCATGAATCTGAATCGCATCCGAACACACTCGCTCAGCCATAGTAGACGCAAATAGCTTTGCCATTGAAGCTTCTTTTAAACAAGGCAATCCCGCATCTTTTAAAGTTGCAGCATGTAAAACCAACTGATGTGCAGCTTCAATCTGGGTTGCCATATCGGCTAAACGAAAACTCACTGCCTGATGTTGGACTAACTCTACACCAAAAGCTTTGCGTTCATTTGCATATTGCACCGCTGCATCAAAAGCAGCTCTTGCCATTCCAACAGATTGAGCAGCAATCCCAATACGTCCAGCTGCTAAATTAGAAAGTGCAATTTTATAACCTTCACCTTGTTGCCCTACCAAATTTTCTAAGGGAATTCGACAGTCCTCAAAAGTAATGGTCGCTGTGTCGGAAGCATGTTGGCCCATTTTGTCTTCAATTCGAGTGACCAAGTAACCTTGTGTATTGGTCGGCACAAGAAAACATGAAATCCCTTTTTTACCAGCTTGTTTATCTGTAACCGCAAAGACCAAAGCCACTTGGGCATTTTTACCACTGGTAATAAATTGCTTTACGCCATTGAGTACCCAATAGTCACCATCTCGCTCAGCTTTACATAAAATCGCGCTTGCATCAGAACCGACATGTGGCTCAGTTAAACAAAAGCATCCTAACCATTCACCAGATGCAAATTTTGGCAAATATGTTTGTTTTTGCTGCTCCGAACCGTACGCGAGCGTAATACCGCAAATCAAAGAATTTTGAACACTTACGATAGTCGAAATAGCACCATCACCTGCGGCAATTTCTTCAATTGCAAGCACCAAAGATACATAGTCCATTCCGGCACCGCCCCATTCAGCGGGTACGGTCATCCCCATAGCGCCTAGTGCGCCTAAATCTTTTAATTCCTGCGCAGGAAATGCATGGGTTTTATCGCGATGTGCGGCTGTTGGTTTTAACTGATTTTGCGAGTAGTTACGCACCATCTCCTGAACCATACTTTGTTCAGCATTTAAAATCATTTCAACATCCTTATTTTTATTATTTTGCTGCCATACGAATTGCACCATCTAAACGAATAACTTCTCCATTTAAATAGGAATTTTCAGCAATATGAGCAACTAAACGAGCAAATTCTTCTGGTTTTCCTAAACG
This sequence comes from Acinetobacter pittii ANC 4050, assembly GCF_000399685.1. Taxonomy (GTDB): domain Bacteria; phylum Pseudomonadota; class Gammaproteobacteria; order Pseudomonadales; family Moraxellaceae; genus Acinetobacter; species Acinetobacter pittii_E. The sequence goes on along the minus strand of NZ_KB976987.1, from coordinate 525,679 downwards.
AGATGGGTACGGTACCATTTGCCCCAAAGCATCTTGTACATTTTGTGGCATCCCCTTAAGCATTGGTGTTTCCATAATTCCCGGTGCAATGGTCATAATGCGAATAGCATGTCGCGCAAGCTCACGAGCAATTGGCAATGTCATCGCCACAATAGCACCTTTAGAGGCTGAATAGGCTGCTTGTCCAATTTGGCCGTCAAATGCCGCAACAGAAGCAGTGTTAATAATTACCCCACGGTCTTCTTCACCTTCTTCAACCGTGTTTTTACTCATTGCATCTGCTGCAAAACGCAGCATGTTAAATGTACCTGTGACATTAATATTTAAAGTCTTTGAAAATAACGTCAAATCATGCACACTTTCACGACCAACCACTTTTGCAGAAGGACCAATACCTGCACAGTTAACTAAACCATGCAAACTGCCATGTTTTACCAAAACATCCTTAAAGAACTGTTCAGCAGCAGCTTCATCGGTTACATCAAGTTTTACAAAGTCAGCTTTTGACCCTAGTTGTTTCGCCTGTTGCTCGCCTGCTTCTACATTCATATCAACCAATGTGACTGAAGCACCTTGCTTTACTAAATGCTCAGCTGTAGCAGCACCTAGACCAGAGCCACCACCAGTAATCACGAAATGTTTTCCTTGAATTTTCATTATGGAACGTCCTATAAAAATATTCTTTAACTTTAGTTGTGAGAGTAAAAGTTGTTGTTTTCCGATACAATTTCAAAAAGCCTCAAAATGTTTGCAGCTTTTGATCAATCCAAATTTTAAATATGAAATATTTCACTTGAAATATATGAAGAAAATATGAGTCTTTGACATGGTTGTTCAGTCTTCTTTAAGTAAAGGCACAATTTCGATTGCACTAGTACATGAAGCACTGAGTGCGGCTTATGCCAAAGGTCTAAATACACAAATAATTCTAAATAAAGCAGGCATCCCCGCTGAATTACTGATGTCTCCAAAGGCGCGTGTGCCTGTTACAACCTATGCCCAATTGTGGATAGAGCTTGCCAATGCCATGAATGATGAGTTTTTTGGCATGGATAGCCATTCTATGCGTCGTGGCAGCTATAAGTTACTGACTAAACTTGTCAGTACGGCCGAAACTTTAGAAAAGGCACTCTACGATATTTTGAAGTTTTTTAACTTTGTGCTTGATGACATACGTGCAGAACTCATTCGAGAGCAAGAAAAAGCTTATTTGGTTATTTATGATCGTGAACAGCCTAAACGCATGTTTACCTATGCAACCTTTTTAATACTGGTACATGGACTTATATGTTGGTTAGTTGATCAACGAATAGGCTTAAATAATATTATGGTGCGCTGCCCTAAACCTCAAGATATTCAGGATTATCTCGTACGTTTTGGTGAAGATATTCAATTTAATACTGAGGTAAATCGAGTTGAATTCGATGCTCATTATTTAGATATTAAAATTAAAAAAGATAAAAAAGCGATTTATGATTTTTTAAAGCAAACGCCGCAAAATCTTTTAGTTCGTTTTAAAAATGAGAATGCATTGAGTGTTCTTATTCGTCGCCATTTATTAAAACTCCACCCTGCGCACTGGCCAGAACTCAAAGATGTTGCACAACAACTTAATATTTCTGAGGCTACCGTTCAACGCAGACTGAAACATGAAGGAGTTAGTTATCAACAAATTAAAAATGAAATCCGCTGTGATATTGCGGTTGAACGCTTAAGTAAAACGAATGACTCAATTCAAGATATTAGTGAAGATCTAAACTTTCATGACCCAAGTGCATTTCACCGTGCCTTTAAAAAATGGACAGGTGTTAGTCCAGGTGCTTATCGGGAAGCAACCTTTAACTCTATAGATTAAATCGTTCTTATTCTATTAATAATGAAGCCAAAGTGACCCGATCATTTTGGCCATAGTCTTGAATAGTTTTTATCTCACTAAAACCATGCTCTGCGAAAATGCCTCGAACAGCTTGCCCTTGATCATAACCATGTTCCAGAGCAATCCAGCCTTTTGGGTTTAACCAGCTCTTACCTTGAGAAATAATAATTTCAATATCAGCCAACCCCTGACGATCTGCAACTAATGCACGGCGTGGTTCTGTAGCCAAAGCTTGCATGTGTTCATCTTCGGGATCAATGTACGGCGGATTAGAAACAATTAAATCAAACTTTTGTGGTTCCAGCGCTTCAAACCAAGCTCCAAGAGCAAATTTCACATGTTGCAAATCATGTGCTTGTGCGTTTTCTTTTGCGACTTCTAAAGTAGGTGCATAAATATCCGTTGCCGTGACTTGCCAATCTGGACGTTCACTCGCTAACGCAAGTGCAATTGCACCTGTCCCTGTTCCCAAATCCACAATATTTGCATTCTTTGGCAAATTCAGATTTAAAACGGTTTCAACTAAAACTTCAGTATCTGGTCGTGGTACTAAAGTATCTGACGTTACTTTTAAATCGAGCGTCCAAAAAGGTTGCGAACCAGTCACGTAAGCTAAAGGCTCACCATTTTGAATACGTTCAATACCAGCCAAGTAGTCTTGCTCTTGTTGGGCTGTTAACTCTTGCTCAAGTCTAAACTTTAATTCAAGCGAATTTATTTTTAGAAAATGCTCAAGTAACCAAGCATTTTCTTGTCGTTCATAACTGTCAGGCTCACCACGAATTGTAAGCGCTTGAGCAATATTCATTAGCCGCCATTTTCCTGTGCAAGCATCGCTAACTGATCTGCCTGATATTCACGGTGTAAGCTATCAAGCAACTCAGTTAAATCGCCTTCCATAATCGCGTCTAACTTATATAAAGTTAAGTTAATACGATGGTCAGTCATACGCCCTTGTGGGTAGTTATAAGTACGGATACGTTCCGAACGGTCACCAGAACCTACTAAATCACGACGCATTTCAGACGTTGCTGCATCAGCCGCTGCACGTTTGGCATTTTCTAAACGCGATACCAAAAGAGCCATCGCTTTAGCTTTGTTTTTATGCTGTGAACGTTCTTCTTGGCACTCAACCACTGTACCCGTTGGGATGTGGGTAATACGCACTGCCGAGTCAGTTTTGTTAATGTGCTGACCACCTGCACCAGATGCACGGTAAGTATCAATACGTAAATCTGCCGGATTAATTTCAACGTTGGTATCGACATCAATTTCAGGCAAGATCGCAACTGTACATGCTGAAGTATGAACGCGCCCTTGTGATTCAGTTGCAGGAACACGTTGCACTCGGTGAGCACCACTTTCAAATTTTAAGCGACCGTAAACGCCATCACCATCTACGCGGCAAATGACTTCTTTAAAACCACCATGCTCGCCTTCATTTTCAGAAAGAACTTCAATACGCCAACCTTGTGTCTCGGCATATTTACTGTACATGCGGAATAAATCACCAGAGAAAATTGCGGCCTCATCACCACCTGTTCCAGCGCGAATTTCTAAATAAGCCGCGTTAGAGTCATTTGGATCTTTTGGAATCATTAAAATATTGAGCTGGCTTTCTAATTCTTCAAGCAATGTTTTATTCGCCTGAATCTCTTCTTCTGCCATATCTTTGAAGTCTGGGTCAGACTTCATCATCTCAGCAGTTTCAATATCTTCTTCTGCTTGACGGTATTTACCCCAAACTTCGGTAATTTCAGATAAATCACTATGTTCACGAGACAATTTACGGAAACGTTTGTTATCGGAGATCACTTCAGCATCTGCAAGCAATGCAGTAAGTTCTTCATGTCGATCACAGAGTTGATCAAGTCGTAAACGGAGTGACGCTTTCATAAGAGGAAATATCTCAAAAGTCCAAAAAGCTTATCGAACGCTATGTAAGTATAGAAGATAAGCAAAATCGTAAAAATAGCGCATAGTTTACAGATTATGGCGCTTAAATGACATATATAATCAGCCAATTCATCAACTTTCATAGTCAGTAGCGATATATCAATACAATGATTTCAGATGAGATTTATCGAGTAATCTAGAATTTTGCTTTTTATTAAGAATAATAAATCAGCTTTTTAAAGCGTCTATGACAAGAGAGACTTTATTTCTAAAGCCTCTCTATCACGGTTATCTTATTTTAATTTCCCTAACAAAGTTTTACCGACAAGAACAGCCGAGGCTGGATTTTGTCCAGTAATAAGCTCACGATCTACTACCACGTTTGGAGTCCAGGCAGTTGTATTACTTTGATATTTACCTCCTATAGACTGTAGAGCCGTTTGCGGATAGAACTTCATTTCACCACCTTTTAACAAAGCTTTTGCTTGCTCTTCTTCTTGATTGCTAATCACCGTCATTCGATAATTTTTATAAATCCATTCACCAGTTTTGACTGTTTTACCTTGTTCTAGTTGGCTAACTACTTCCGAAGCATTAGGTAAAGTTGACATTAAAGCGATAGGACCATGGCAAACCAATGCGGTAGGTTTTCCAGCTTTATGAAAAGCCGTGAGAACTTTGCCAAGTTGTTTATCTTTTAATAAGTCTTGCATGGGCGCATGTCCACCCGGAATATAAATCGCATCAAACTTATCAAACCCAATTTGCTCGATACGAGACAAACTCAAAACTGGAGAATCTTGAGGAGAGGTTAACTTTAGATTATGCAATAAACCTGCATATTGCTTTAACGCTTTTTCATCTTGGTTAAAATACATTGCACTATTTGATGACTCATCTAAAGTCGGAGCTTTACCATGAGGGGTCGCAAAAGTTACTGTGTGGCCTGCATCTAAAAGCATTTTTGTAGGCTGCATCAATTCATTAAGGTAAAAACCTGTTTTAAAAACCTGATTATTCTTTAGCTCTAATTGGGCTTCATCAGACAACACAACCAATACATGAGCTGCATTTGCACTTAACGCTGCTGAAGCGGTAATCATTGCAAACATTATTTTATTTAACATCTTCATTATTCGACCTTCATTCCAAGCATTTGCTGGATTTATAACTGGGATGGATATATTCTATTTTTACCCCAGAGGTAGAAAAACAACTCCATTTACAAATCTTTTTTGCGTTTGAGGACAAAATGTCTCGTCAATTTGACTACCTTGCCGATGTTGAAGTGTTTTTAATTGTAGCTGAGAAGCTTTCTATTAGCGCAGCGGCAATTTATTTGTCCACCACACCCTCCGTTATTAGTAGAACAATTACACGGCTAGAGAAAAAATTAGGGATACAGTTTTTTAGACGAACGACTCGCCATTTAAGCCTGACTGAAGCTGGTCAACTTTATTATGAAAAAATGCAACATGCTTTTCAGTTAATTGACCATGCAGAGCGTGTGATTCAAGGTGAACAACTACAAATTTCTGGAAAGATTAAATTAAGTGTTCCTACAACTTATGGGCATTATCGGTTACCTCCCTTATTAGAAAAATTTCTTTTGCAATATCCGGACATTCAAATTGAAATCAGTATTTCTAATCGAAACGTTGATTTAATTGCTGAAGGATTTGATTTAGCTATTCGTCAAGGACATCTTCCAAATAGCTCTTTTGTAGCTCGACCTTTAGAGCAGGCCCCTTTAAAACTTGTTGCCTCACCCACTTATTTAAAGCGTATGGGTATTCCAAAAACGCTAGAAGAATTAAATCATCATCAATGTATAGCCTTTGAGTTACCAAGTAATGGCAAGGTCACTCCATGGTTTCTTAAAGATATAGATCAGGAAATTCAGTGGATACCAACAAATCGGATTTTAGTAAAAGAAGATATTTTAGGAGTCGTTTCTCTTGCTGAAAATGGACTAGGGATATGCCAGAGTTACGACTTTATCGTTAATGAAAAAATTCAACAAGGAACGCTACAGCCTTTACTTGAGCCATATGCAGGTCACACCCGCCCTTTCTCTTTACTATATGCACAACATAAGCATATGTCTTCCGCCACACGAGCTTTCATTGACTTCTTGTGTTCAACTGACCGTAAATAAACTTAAGAATGTTAAATGAGAATTACTTTTTCTACATGAGTATTAAATATTCTATTTTAATAGAAAACATACAAACCAGACACTAAACTGCAATACTCAAAAGATGGTTCTCCATATTTTAGGAGAAGTGTTTTGTTACATTTGCCGTAACAAAAGATTAGGGGTCCTGCAGTTAAGGACACGGAGTAGAAAATGAAATTAAATGCTTGGTTATGTAGCGCTGTTTTAGCAACTTCTATGGTTACTGTAGCGCATGCTGACAATACAACACATGTAGCAGCTGCTTCTGCTCTAGGTAGTGTCGCTGGTACTGCAATTGGTAAAAGTATGGGCGGTACTTCTGGCGCAACAATTGGTGCTGCTTTAGGTGGTGCTGGTGGTGCAGCTGTTGCAAGTGATCGTCGTCACCGTACAGAATCTGCAATTGGCGGTGGTTTAGGCGGTGGTGCTGGTTATACCGTTGGTAAAAGCATGGGCGGTACAAACGGTGGTTACATCGGTGCTGCTTTAGGCGCGGCAGGTGGTTCTGCTTTAGGTAATAAAATCTCTAAAGACCGTGATGCTGACAGATCGTCTAAGCACTGGAAGAAAAAACACCGTCGTCATCACTAATCAAAGTTGATGAATAGACATTTAAGCACCTTCGGGTGCTTTTTTCTTTTTGATAGATTTTCACGCTACCCTTTTGTATGCACATGATTTATCCACATATTAATACAAACCATACAAACCGACACAAAACACTCGTATCTCCGTTTGGCTTCTCCATAATTATCACGAAATTTTTTATTACATTTACCTCAAGATAAAAATACTGTCCTTTCAGTAAAAAGGACATGGAGTTCCAAGATGAAAATGAATATTTGGTTAGCTAGTGCAGTACTTGCAACGTCTTCTATGGTAACAGTTGCACATGCAGATAATGGTACGCGTGTTGCTGCAACATCTGCTTTAGGTAGTGTAGTTGGTACAGCGATTGGTAAAAGCATTGGTGGTACATCTGGAGCGACAATTGGTGCTGCTTTAGGTGGAGCTGGTGGTGCAGCCGCAGCGAGTGATCGTCGCAATCGTACAGAAGCTGCGATTGGCGGTGCATTAGGTGGTGGTGCTGGTTATACCGTTGGAAAAAATATGGGCGGTACAAATGGTGGTTACATCGGTGCAGCAGTAGGTGCAGCTGGTGGTTCGGCACTCGGTCGTAAAGTAGCTGAAGACCGTAATTACGATGACCGTTACGACCGTGGTCGTTATGATCGTGATGACCGTAGATATTACGATGGTGACCGTCGTTATTATAAAGGTGGTAGCCGTCGCCATGACAATGGCTTACACCGTGGCTGGTATAAAAACCGTTAATTTATATATGAGTCAAAATAGCACCTTCGGGTGCTTTTTTATTGCATGATAAAAATTAATATCGAAAAAAAACGATATACATCGAACTTCATATATCGTAGTATTTCGATATATCCTTATTCGAGAATATCGCATGCGATCACTTCAAGATACCAAGTTTTCAATTTTGGAACTTGCTCCCATTCGTAATGATAAAACTATCGAATTTTCATTACGCCACGCACTAGAATTAGCACAACATGCAGAAAAGCTGGGTTATGAACGTTTCTGGCTTGCAGAGCATCACAACATGGATGGTATCGCAAGTTCAGCTACAGCCGTCTTGCTCGGTTTCATTGCAGCACATACACAGCATATTCGTTTAGGCTCGGGCGGAATTATGCTCCCTAATCATGCCCCTCTCGTTGTTGCAGAACAATTTGGGACACTTGCTACACTTTATCCAAATCGTATTGAACTTGGTTTAGGTCGTGCTCCTGGTACAGACCAACTCACAATGCGAGCTCTACGTCGTGGTCATCAAGAAACAGAAGATCAATTTCCAAGAGATGTTGTCGAAATTTTAAAATATTTCGATGTACCTCAGGCAGGTCAAAAAATTATTGCAACACCTGGGCAAAGCACACATGTTCCTGTTTGGTTACTGGGATCTAGCCTTTTTAGTGCACAACTTGCGGCAAAACTTGGACTTCCGTACTCATTTGCCTCGCATTTCGCACCACGTATGTTAGGCCAAGCGATTCAACTCTATCGAGAGAACTTTGAGCCCTCTGAATATCTAGATAAACCATATGTTTCAATGGGTGTGCCTGTTGTTGTGGCAGACACGGATGAAGAAGCACAATATTTAGCAACCAGCGCATACCAACGCGTACTAGGTTTAATCCGCGGAGAAAGTTTAAAGCTTAAACCACCGGTTGAATCAATGCAGGGATTATGGAATACAGCAGAACAACTGTCTGTCGAAAACTTCTATGCAATGGCGCAAATTGGTTCTGTAGATACAGTTCGCACTGGTTTACAAAAGCTTTTAGCAACATACGATGTTGATGAGTTTATTTTTACATGTGATGTATACGATACAGCTAAACGTTTAGAAAGCTTTACCCAGCTCATGAATGTAAAAACAGAACATTAAAACTCCGTTTCACATTCCCATACTTGAATTGATTTTGAGTATGGGACGACCATCTATCTGAAAAGACTTTACCCCAACTTCCTGCTTGGTTATTTATATTAAAACGATAAAAACATCATGATTTAAAAACCAAAAGGACTTTTGGAAAATGAGTATTAATATTAAAAATAACACTTCAAAATCAGTAACTTTTCAGAATACTTCTCAAGATTTTGAAGGTTTTACTGGACAAGTGATTTCATCAAGTTCAATTAAAGAATTTGACTTTTCACATTCAACTGTCGCAATTATTGGTACTAATCAAGATAGCGTGACGCATCTTGAAAAAATCTGTCAGCAAGCAAAATTTGTGACTGTATTTCAAATCACACCACACTTTATTTTGCCCCACAGTCAAATGGGTACAAATAAGTTAATTACCCATCCACTCATTATCAAAAACCGGAGATTATTTAACAATCGAGTAAAAAGTCTTTTGGCCTTACGTTTTCTTGACACGCAAGTGAGTGAAACGTGGCTTAAACACCTTTTAACCCCCAATATTGCAACCAGCAAAAAAGTGTTTTTTAAATCTGATAGCTATTATGCGGCACTTCAAAAACCTAACTGTAAATTACAAACTTGGCCCATTGTTAAGATTACCCCTACTTCTATTCATAGTATGGACGGTATAGAACACCCCATTGATATCATTATTAGAACCACCGTATAAAAATAAAAAAAGCATGGTTTAAAAACCATGCTTTTTTTTTATTTACTCATATTTTTGCAAATTACCATGATCATCGTAATGCAAAATGATGCGTTGTTTTTTTTGCAAGTCAGTTAACATCTCAGGCGTAACCAAAAATTGGGCGGCTAGTAATTCAACTGAACTATTAGGTGCCTTAACTCGTCGATCCTCGCCACTAAATCTAATCCAGTTATAGCTCGCCCACAAAATTAAAATGAGCGCACTAATTCCGATGAGCAATGCTAAATGTAGTAAGGTCTTAACTTCTGATATATGGTCAACCCAGACGTAGTCATAAATTAAATGCCCTTCAAACACCCATAAAAACAATGAAACCAACGGAAATAGCAACCACATTAAACAGAACCAACCAACTGTTTGTAATGTATAGTTTGCCGTTTTATTTTTGACATATTCTGGCTGGTCAATATATTCAGGAATATCTAGCGCTTCGATATTCTTATTTTCCTCAGGTTTCATGGGTTATCTCCACGGAAGCCTCGGTCTGGACTTACCCAGCGAGCACGTTTTTTAGTGTTAAATAAAGTTTTTGGTACCGCCACAACACTTGTAAACAAAGTCAGTAACCAGAAAAATAACGGATACCAAATGACCCAAAAGTAATTTCTAAAGAAACGCCCTCGGTCATAGCGCTGGTCAATCCACAAACTCACTAAAAACTGAATTAAACATGTTCCGCCGAGTATTACACCGTACCACTGTGGCATAAGCGTTTTGATTTGCCATTGTTGAGGCAGTTCAATAAATAATCCCACAAAAAATAGCGTGAAGATCATAATCATGACATAAGACCAGATAATACTGACTAGCGCCTCAATCATGACAGGCCACATTCTGCGAACACGCAGTTTGAACATTTGTGGAATATATTCTATAAGAACCTCTACCCCACCTTGTGCCCAGCGAAGACGTTGTTTCCATAACCCTTTAAATGTCTCAGGCATATAGATATAGCAAAGCGCTTGCGGAATATACTGAATATCCCAATGGTCGAGCTGTAGCTTCCATGAAATATCAATATCTTCGGTAATTTTATCGTCTGACCAAAATCCCACTCGAACAAGTGCTGTTTTACGAAATGCTGCAATCACACCTGATACTGTAAAAATACGACCATATGTACGCTGTGCACGTTTGATCAAACCAATAATCGAAGAAAATTCACCTACCTGTAATTTACCTAAAATACTAGATCGGTTTAAAATTCTTGGATTCCCCGTTACGGCACCAATTCGCGGGAAATTAATAAAGGGTTGCATTAACCAAAGTACGGCATGCGGATGTAGTAATGCATCGCCATCAATACAAACCAGATATTCGTATTTACTCACCAATACTCCCGATCTTAAAGCTACGGCCTTACCCTGATTTTCTGCCAAATGCACAACCCGAAGTCGTGAATCTTGCGCTGACAATTCATCGAGAATTTCAGCTGTTCTGTCACTACTTCCATCATTGACGGCGATCACTTCAAAATTAGGATATTGGGTTTGTAGCACATAACGAATTGTTTGGCGTACTTGCGCTTCTTCGTTAAAACACGGAATGATGATACTGCATCCTTCGCCTGTAGGTTCAGGAAGCGCTTGTTCACGGTATTCTCTTTTAAAGAAGAACCAGAGTCCGCCTACCATCCATGTCCATGCCATCAGTAAGGGATATAAAAAGGCAAAAGCAAACAGAATATCGAGCAATACTCTCATTACTTTTTCCCCTCTACCAATCCAGCAAAAGGCTGATACATCACAGGGCTAGCATTCAAACTAATCGGATTATATAAATATTGATGAACATCTTTTGATTTTTCAAAATCATAGCCATCAATACCAAATTTCTGAATGCCTATCCGCTGAATAGCAAAGAGGGCTTGCTGCACTTCAGTCCAAGCAGTTTTTTGCGATTTTTCTGGTAACGCTAAAGTCAGCATTAATCTTTGCTTATCATTTTCATCAAGTGTATTTAAAAGCATTAATAACTGATTAAATTGCTTTTTCTTGCCAATCACATCGAACTTTAAATTGACTAAATCATGTTGCAATAAAAGCGTTTTTATAAGCTCAGGTAGATTTTCGATATGATCTAAATCAGGTGTAAGCAATAAACTAAACTGTGCCTGATTACTCATATTTAAATAAGGTTTAACTGCTTTTTTAGTCAGCTGGGCAAGTTGTGCGAGCTGTTTAGATTGTTCAATGCAACTATTTTCCTGAACTGTGATTTTTTGCATTGCGCAATTTAAAGATGTTCCCGCATTAAGTTGAACACCACTTAAATTACTGTTAAAGCGTGCTATATCCTTAGCCAAATCTACAGTTAAAAATGGTTTATCTTTTTGCGGATAAGCTGGTAATTCTAATATTACCGATTGACCCGCACGAGTTTGAGCCTGCCATAAACTACGGTTTAAAATATCTTGTTGGACAGACATTTTATTTGTAGGGAAATAAGCAACATCATATTGCCCATCCCCATCTTTATCATCTAAAGGCTTTAAGATTAAAGCATTGTTTCTTAAGCTATATAATTTTGATAATAACTGCCCTAATTTTTCATCGGTCTGAGCATTTTGTTGAGCTGCTAACTCCTTTAAATCCATACTTACAAAGTGACGAGGTTGCTTAAATAAATCTGACTCTTCAAAATTCAGAATATTTATCATGCCTTCTGTCAGTTGTTCGTCCGTAGGATTATTAATGACCAAGCTGCGGTTAAAAGTTGAGTCACTTACGCGATTCATGCCATCACGTCCCAGACTGAACGAAAATTGAAAACCTGCCTGTTGTGCTAGTTTTTCTAATTGCTCATTTACCGCGCCATATGGCCAAATAATTGCTTTAGGATTAACACCTATTTCTTTTTTTAAAACTGCATAAGATTTTTTTAAATCCTGCAAAATACGTTGTTGATATTCTGCATCGGTTTCATAACGTGATTGCGATTTTAAATAGGCATAAGAAGTCGCAGCAGGTTGCTCATTGCCTTGAGGATTGGCTAATACACCATGATGTAAATCATCGCTATGGCTTGCAAACTCTGCTAAACCAGAGGCTTGCATTTCACGAACTTGAGCCCAGTTCACCAAATTACCTTGGCCATAAGCTTCATAACCTGCTTGAGTATTGCCATTTAACCAACTGGTTGGAAGAGCAAAAACTGCTGGAATCTGATATTGCTTAAGTAAAGGAAATACTCGGCTGTAACTACTCAAAGCACCATCATCGAAGGTGAGTAGAATAGAGTTATGAGGTAATTCTTTACCTTGTTTACGCGCCTCTTCAATGTCTTTTAAGCGAATTGGTTTCCAGTCAGACTGACTGAGCCAATCAAGAAACTGCGCCAGATTATTGGTCTGAATTGCATAAACATCACGGTCACCTTCCTTAAGTACGTCATCTCGGACATCATGAAAAGTTAAAGAAACCGTATGATTTTTTGGTAGTTCAGTTTCAACATGGGCATAGGAAAATTGTACGGGTAATAATGTTGAAGCAAACACGCAACTCAACATTTTTGACATCATATTATTCATTAAAAACGCCCTTCAAATCCGAAAATACCGTAGGTATGTTGTTCATCATGACCATCGTATGGATGATATTGCCAACCAATTCCATAATTAAGTTGCCAAGTCCGTGAGAGCTGCCATTGATGTTGATATTGCAAAGAGTATGTTGGTCGAGCTGAGTAATCTGCTTGTTTATAAAGCCCGACTCCAGCTTCAAAATGCTGTTTAAATGAGCGTTCATATTCTCGCCAAGTAACCCAGTCATGGCTTAAATTCAACTCAGCGCTGTAATGATTGCTTGGGCTAAAGTAAGCGGTCTGATCTTGGCTATTGCTGCCATAAAACCCACGCACCGTTCCATAGGTAATATGATGAGGTGCATCAAATAATCGCTCGCGCCAAAAAGTAGAAAACTCTTGTTGTTTATTACCGTCACTTATATCGGTTAAGCCATAACTTGCCCCAATTTGACGTGACTCATCTTTTTGCCATGTCAGAGCAGCACGGTAAGCTTGTCCATCCTCACCAGCATCAATTGCCTGTAATGGAATATTAGCTTGGCTGTCATATTGCAATTGATATTGCCAATGGTCGTTTAACCATTGCGACCAATCAAGACGAACACCGGCTTGTCCACCATCTGTACTTTGCGACAAGATTGCTGACAATGCCTTACGGTTTGCTTGCCACTCAGCGCCGACCCCATAACGTTGGTCATGCACATCCCCAAAACGGTATTCTCCGTAACGATCTTGATGCCAAGCAAATAGACGATAATTATCTTTAATCCACGGGCTATTAATGCGAGTTTCCATTTCGCGGTCTTTCAAACCATTTTGCCCACTCACAGAATCACTGTTCTCTGCTTTACTTTGGCCCCAAGTTGTTGAGTGCGAGATCGTTGCTCTATCACGATCATCCAACTCTTTTCGACTTTTAACTACCCCACTATCTTCAGGATAATATTGCAAAAGACTTTCTGTGCTTTTGCGCCACTCAGGAATATTCCCTAATGCCTGAGCATTTTGCATTTGGTTAATACGCGTATCTTTAGCAACTGGTGTTAAGCCATTTAAACGATCAATTATTTGCTTCGCCTGTAATGGCTTATCTCTCCAGCGCTCAATACGAGCAAGGTTATTAATTAAACCTTCATTAGCAGGTGCAAGATTTACTTGTTTCTGAAAGTGTTTTTCTGATTGATCCAAATGATTTGCATAAGCTAAATGCATACCTTGTAAAGCAATATAATCATCACGATCAGGATGGCTTGATTTATCTACGCCTTTCGCTTGACTATATTTATACGTAGGAATCAACCGATCAACGTCACTCAAAAGTTGTTCAGCTTGTTTATATTTTTCTTGTTCAATATAAGAATAATAAAGCCCCGTATATACCGTCATATCTGAGTAGTTTTTTTCGGTAAGCAGGGTTTTAAAAGCAAATTCAGCTTGCTGCGGTTGTCTTTCAGCTAAATAACTATCAGCAATCGCATGACGCACATAAGCCGGTAGTTTTTCTAAAGGCACATTTAATTTAGCGAACTCATCTAATACTGTACGGCTACGTCCACGAAAGTCCAAAGCATACAAATAGTCATAATGAAATCTTAAATAATTAGGGTCTGAAGATTGAATCAAAGGCTGTATTTGTTCACCTTGCTTCAATACCTCATCTAACTCTGCAAAACCTTCACTATCCGATAAACCTTCTCGATTGAGATATTTATAGCGAGTAATTGCATTATTTACGCGTTGAGAAAACTCACTGACCTTTAACCAATGCTGAAGCGATTCAGTTTGTACATTTTTATCACTGGCAAGCAATAACTGCTGAGCTTTTTTATAAGCGCCTACAGCGGCTAAGTCGTAAGTATATTCTTGCAAAACTGCAAAAGACTTTGGTTGTTGCTGATAAGCTTGCTCAATTGCAGATAAAGCATCTACAGGTGAATTGATGAGTCGATACGCATAGGCAACTTGAACAAGTTGATCTGCTGTAAGTTTTTTACTTTTAATATTTTTTAAGTGTAGTTTTGCATTTACAGTATCTTGAGCCTCGGCATATAAAACTGCTAACAAAATTTGCCCATCAGGCGTTTTTTGAATATTAAATTTGTTTGACCATTCAATCGCATTTTTAAAGTGTTTAAAATCACGGAAATTACGTATTAATGGGAATTGCCCATATTCTGGAAAATTCACATAATTAATATTTGCTAAATGTTGAGAAAAAGTCATTAGATCTTTTTTCTCACTTGCCATTACAACTAAATAATCGGCTAGCAACTTTTGGTCATGCGGGTACTTATTTAGCAATTGTTCTAGTTGCAATATTGCTTGTTGAGTTTGTCCAGTTTTGTAAATATGAATAGCTTGCTCTCGCAATTCATCCACTTGAGCGGCATATAAATTAAGTGGCAAGATATATACCAATGAAAAAACACATTTTCTTAGCATTTTGATAATCGGATAGTCCCATATCGAGGTGGGAAAGTATAATTAAAATCAAAACACAATCACATAACACTAAAAAAGTGTGATCTATTTAACATTTTTTGAATTATGGATTTTTTATGGATGCTTTCTAAAAATATTTAGAAAAAATAAATAATTACTATTTTGTAGCGCTATAAAAAACATACATTTCTTTTCAATAATATTGTTTAAATTTACGAATGAGTTTCAAAACGACTACGGGCTTATAACCAATAAAAACCATTTAATAATATTTGGTTTTATATATAAAACTTTTATTTTTTACTATGATAGATATTAAAAAACCATTCAACTTATCTATAAATTAATATAAAAAATTGAATGGTTAAACTAAGCACTTGATTAAATTAACCAATACGACGTTTTAATCCCGTCATTTGTAAAATACGTGTTGAAATCTCTTCAATTGACATTTCGGTCACGTTTAAATATTTAATACCTTCTGAAATATAAATCCCTTCAATTGCTCTAAGCTCCATTTGGCATTGGCTAAAACTCGCATAACGGCTATTCGCTTTACGCTCACTACGAATCGCAACTAAACGTTCAGCATCGATCATTAAACCAAATAGCTTACTACGATGAGCTCTTAATACTGCTGGTAAACGGTTGTCGTCCAAATCTTCTTCAGTTAATGGGTAGTTTGCAACACGAATCCCGAATTGAAGAGATAAGTAAATAGAAGTCGGCGTTTTACCCGAGCGGGAAACTCCAATTAAGATTAAATCCGCTTTATCATAATGACGAGTACGTGCCCCATCATCATTATCAAGCGCAAAATGAACAGCATCAATACGGGCTTTATAGTATTCAGAATCGGTTACCGCATGGGTCTGCCCGACCAATGTTGTTGGTGGTGTCCCAAGCTCTTGCTCAAGTTTACTAATTAAGCCTTCAAATACATCCAGATTAACCGCTTTAGCCGTATTAATAATCTCTCGTACATGCGGATCGACTAAAGTATCAAATACTAAAGGGAGACAACCGTCTTTGGTTTGACATCGATTAATCTCAACCACCACATCCATTGCCGCCTCTTCAGTGGTAATATACGGCATGATATGGATATCAAAATCTACATTGGGAAATTGAGCTAATAACGAATGTCCAAGGGTCTCGGCAGTAATTGCAGTTCCATCAGAAATAAAAAAAACACTCCGCTTAAACTGTTTACTTTCTGACATTAAAATTCTCCTTAAACATTTGTCTTAGTGCTATATAATCTTTATAGTAAACTGATCTTACATGACTGTCGCTTAGTATAATTCTCAACTAAGCACTTTATTTTTATAATTTCATGCCAAGATAGACATTAATACTGCAAAAGTGGAGTGAAAACTTTGGAAGCGCGCGTAATCGGTCTAGAAAAATTAGGGAAACACGATGTCGAACTCGTAGGTGGGAAAAACTCATCTTTGGGTGAAATGATCAGCCATTTATCAAATGCTGGTGTATCGGTACCTGGTGGCTTTGCAACTACTGCTGCTGCCTATCGTGAGTTCTTAGACCAAAGTGGTCTTAACGCTCGAATTCAAGCAGAACTTGCTCAACTCAACGTTGATGACGTAAATGCTCTTGCAGAAACAGGCGCTAAAATTCGTCAATGGATTGTAGAGACTCCACTCACTGCAACCTTAGAACAAGAAATTCGCGCCGCTTTTACAGCACTTTCTAACGGCAATCCTGATATAGCGGTTGCCGTTCGTTCATCTGCAACTGCTGAAGATTTACCAGATGCATCTTTCGCGGGTCAACAAGAAACTTTCTTGAATATTCGCGGTATTGATAACGTACTTATTGCGATCAAAGAAGTATTCGCTTCTTTATATAATGACCGTGCAATTTCTTACCGTGTACACCAAGGCTTCGATCATGACGTTGTGGCATTGTCTGCTGGTGTACAACGCATGGTTCGTTCTGAAACTGGCGCTGCGGGTGTAATGTTTACACTTGATACAGAATCTGGTTTCCGTGATGTTGTATTTATCACAGCATCTTACGGTTTAGGTGAAATGGTTGTACAAGGTGCGGTTAACCCTGATGAGTTTTACTTATCTAAGCCATTATTAAATGCTGGTAAACATTCTGTTTTACGCCGTAATCTTGGCTCTAAACACCAAAAAATGATTTATGGTGAAGAAGGTTCTGCGGGTAAATCTGTTGTTGTTGTTGACGTTGAAAAACAAGAGCGCCAACAATTCGCTTTAAATGACCATGAACTACAAGAGCTTGCAAAACAAGCACTTATCATCGAAAAACATTACGGTGCGCCAATGGACATCGAATGGGCAAAAGACGGTGATGATGGTCAAATTTATATTGTTCAAGCTCGTCCTGAAACTGTAAAAAGCCGCCAAAATGTAGGCACTATGGAACGCTACCTTCTCAAACAAAGAGGTACTGTTCTTTGTGAAGGCCGTTCAATTGGTCAACGTATTGGTTCTGGTAAAGTCCGTATTGTTAACTCAATTAAAGAAATGGACAAAGTTCAAGAAGGTGACGTTCTTGTATCTGACATGACCGATCCTGACTGGGAACCGGTAATGAAACGTGCTGCTGCAATTATCACTAACCGTGGTGGTCGTACATGTCACGCAGCAATTATTGCACGTGAACTTGGTGTACCTGCTATTGTTGGTTGCGGTAACGCAACAGAAGTATTAACTGACGGTCAAGAAGTAACTGTTTCTTGTGCTGAAGGTGATACAGGTTTCATTTACGAAGGTGCATTAGATTTCGAAGTTCAACGCAACTCAATTGAATCTATGCCTAAACTTTCGTTCAAAATTATGATGAACGTAGGTAACCCTGACCGTGCATTTGACTTTGCTCAAATTCCAAACGAAGGTATTGGTCTTGCTCGTCTTGAGTTCATTATTAACCGTATGATCGGTGTGCATCCTAAAGCCTTACTCAACATTGACAGCCTACCTCGTGAAACTCGCGCTGCGGTTCTAACGCGTACTGCAGGTTATGCGTCACCTGTAGACTTCTATGTTGAAAAATTGGTTGAAGGTATTGCAACTCTTGCTGCTGCATTTGGTGACAAGCCAGTGATCGTTCGTATGTCTGACTTCAAGTCAAATGAATATGCAAACTTAATTGGCGGTAAGTTATACGAGCCTGAAGAAGAAAACCCGATGCTCGGTTTCCGTGGTGCTAGCCGTTATGTATCTGATAACTTCCGTGATTGTTTCGAATTAGAATGCCGTGCACTTAAGAAAGTTCGTGATGAAATGGGTCTTACCAACATTCAAATCATGATTCCTTTTGTACGTACAGTATCTGAAGCAAAACGCGTTATTGAATTACTTGCACAAAATGGCTTGAAACGTGGCGAGAATGGCTTAAAAGTAATCATGATGTGTGAATTACCAACTAATGCCTTGTTGGCCGAACAATTCCTTGAACACTTCGATGGCTTCTCTATCGGTTCTAATGACTTAACTCAGTTAACATTAGGTCTTGACCGTGACTCAGGTATTGTTTCACATTTATTTGATGAACGTGACGCAGCGGTTAAAGCACTTCTTTCAATGGCAATCCATGCCTGCCGTAAAGCAGGTAAATACGTAGGTATCTGTGGTCAGGGTCCTTCAGACCATCCAGATCTTGCAAAATGGTTAATGGAACAAGGTATTGAATCTGTGTCTCTTAACCCAGACTCAGTTTTAGATACATGGTTCTTCCTTGCTGAAGAAAAAATCAAGCAAATCTAATAAGTTATAAAAAAAGGCCCATCCGTGGGTCTTTTTTCATCTTTAGAATAGAGAATTTTTATTTATGCAAATTTACTTGGCACGTAATAATCAACAAGCTGGGCCTTATACTTTAGAACAAGTAAATCAAATGTTGGCAAGCCAACAAATTTTGTTAACTGATTTAGCTTGGCATGAAGGCATGACAGAATGGAAAGCTTTAGGAGAATTAACCCAAGGTAAACTTGTATATCAACCTATTGGTTATTCTGTACCTCCAATAAACACGAATACTTCACCTAATGAAACTATTCGTCAAATTCGTGTAGAACCTAAAGTTCATGAACTTGCGTCTATCCCAGCTCGGGCTTTAGCGAAAATTATTGATTTATTGCTATGGTTACCAATCGCTGCAATTCCTTCTTTTTTCTTTAATGAAGCTCAATATAAGCAATTATTCGAATTGCAAAAACAAATGCAATCTGCAGAAGTTGCATCAACTAAGGCTGCAGAATTGCAACAGCAACTTTTTACTTTAATTCCGATAGAAGCTTGGCATTCAATGCTTGTTTATGTCGTAATTATGCTTGCAATTCAAGCCATCCTTTTAACAAAGTTTGGGCAAAGTATAGGTAAGAAAATCGTTGGAATTAAAATTGTAGATGCTGAGGACAATAGCAAGGTTAATCTAACTCGTATCTTCTTATTAAGAAGTATTGTTTTTATTATATTAAACTTACTGTTTATGCCGATCAGTACAATTATTGACTACGCTTTTGCATTAGGACAAAAGCGACAAGCTTTACATGACAAAATTGCAAGAACAAAAGTGATCAAATGATAGTGAATGACTCATTCATTTAAAGTCTAAAAAAAGAGGAGGCACCCCGCCTCCTTTTTTCTATAGAGAGTTGATATTTAAATAAAAGCTCTTTTGAAATTAGATACCCTACAAAAAAAATCGGGTTTTAAAACAATTATTTCAGCCTACTTTATGTATAGCTTAGTTTGTCGATATGAGGCATAATGCCCTACAACGTAGCGGTGTCATATAATTGAGAAGTCTAAATTTTAGAATTAGCGTTCTCAATCATGCGACACTTTAATCGCTATCCCATATTTAATTAGGGAATGGGACTCTTCACCGAGGTTGTAAAATGAGACAAACGATTTTAGCTGTATTGTCTTTATCAACGCTTGCCGCACTTTTGACTGGGTGTGGTGGTGATATGGTACTTCTAAACTCTAAAGGTCCAGTTGGTCAAGGTCAAAGTGACCTTATGATGACTGCGATCTATTTAATGTTACTTGTGGTGATTCCTTCAATCATCATGGCATTATGGTTTGGTTGGAAATATCGCGCGTCAAATAAAGATGCAGACTATAAACCTACATGGGCACACTCAACTGCAATTGAAGTTGTAGTATGGGGTATCCCTGTCATTATTATTGGTATTTTAGCTTGGTTAACTTGGTGGGGTTCCCACAAGTATGACCCATACCGTCCTTTAGAATCAGATAAAGCACCTTTGACTATTCAAGTTGTTGCTGAACAGTTTAAGTGGATCTTTATTTATCCTGAACAAAACATTGCAACAGTTAACGAAGTACGTTTCCCTGAAAAAACTCCGTTAAGCTTTAAAATCACTTCTAACTTTACAATGAACTCATTCTTCATTCCACAGTTAGGCGGCCAGATTTATGCAATGGCAGGTATGCAAACTCACCTTCATTTGTTAGCAAATGAAACTGGTGTATATCGTGGTTTCTCTTCTAACTACTCAGGTTACGGTTTCTCTCAAATGCGTTTCAAGGCGCATAGCGTTACAGAGCAACAATTCAATGAATGGGTAGCAGCGGTTAAAGCAGGTAATGGTTCAACCATTAACCCAGAAGCAGTTCAAAAAACTACGCTTGACCAAGCTGAATTGGCAACCTTACGTGATGGTGACCGTTCTAAGCATCAGATTGAGCATTTAGTAAATCGTGCTAAAGCTGCTGGTGATCAAGAAGCGCTTGCTAAAGCTGAAGCTATGAAACCGTTCCCGACTAAGCCACACCCTGTGACTTATTACTCTTCAGTTGAACCAAAATTGTTTGAAACAATTATCAACCACTATATGAGTAACTATCATGGTGTTGACCACTCTGCTGAACACGCAACAGCTGACACTCATGCTGCAGCTGAACACGCTGCTCAAGGGGAATAAGACATGGATATGATTTTTGGTAAACTGGGTTGGGACTCTATCCCGACAGAGCCAATCGTACTTGTCACCATGGTCCTTATGGCAATTGGTGCAATTGCAGTGCTTGGCGGTATCACCTATTTTAAAAAATGGGGATATTTGTGGAATGAGTGGTTTATTACGGTAGACCACAAAAAGATTGGTATCATGTATATCATCGTATCTGTTGTCATGCTTCTGCGTGGTTTCGCTGATGCGATCATGATGCGTTTACAACTTTTCCTCGCTAAAGGTGGCGGCGAAGGTTATCTACATCCTGACCATTACGACCAGATCTTCACCGCACACGGTGTAATCATGATCTTCTTCGTAGCAATGGGTCTCGTTGTAGGTATGATGAACATCTCTGTACCTTTACAGATTGGTGCTCGCGACGTTGCTTTCCCATTATTAAACTCTTTAAGCTTCTGGTTATTCGCTGGTGCTGCTGGTTTAATGATGCTTTCACTTGTATTAGGTGAATTTGCTGCGACTGGTTGGATGGCTTACCCTCCTCTATCTGGCATTCAATATTCTCCTGGTGTAGGTGTTGACTACTATATCTGGGCACTTCAGGTTTCTGGTCTAGGTACGCTTTTATCTGGTGTTAACTTCTTCGTTACCATCATTAAAATGCGTGCACCTGGCATGAAATTAATGGACATGCCTATTTTCACGTGGACTTCACTTTGTACGGCTGTATTAATCATTGCATCGTTCCCTGTATTAACAGGTACTCTTGCAATGCTTACTCTTGACCGTTACTTCGGCTTCCATTTCTTCACAAATGAGCTTGGCGGTAGCCCAATGCTTTATGTGAACTTGATCTGGACATGGGGTCACCCTGAAGTATATATCTTGGTATTACCAGCATTTGGTCTATACTCAGAAATCGTTGCAACCTTCTCTCGTAAAGCGTTGTTCGGTTACAAGTCTATGGTGTATGCAACTATCGCGATTACTGTTCTTGCGTTCGTTGTATGGCTTCACCACTTCTTCACCATGGGTGCTGGTGCGAACGTTAACGCGTTCTTTGGTATCATGACCATGGTTATTGCGATTCCTACTGGTGTGAAAATCTTCTCTTGGTTATTCACCATGTATAAAGGTCGCATCACCTTTACTACTCCAATGTTATGGACGCTTGGCTTCCTTGTAACATTCGGTATCGGTGGTTTAACTGGTGTACTTATGGCTGTTCCACCTGCGGACTTCTTGGTACACAACTCATTATTCTTGATTGCTCACTTCCATAACGTAATTATCGGTGGTGTGGTGTTTGGTATGTTTGCCGGCATCATTTACTACTGGCCAAAAATGTTTGGTTGGAAGCTCAATGAAGCATGGGGTAAAGCTGCGTTCTGGTTCTGGTTCTTCGGTTTCTATTTTGCATTCATGCCACTTTATATCCTTGGTTTCATGGGTATGACTCGTCGTTTGAATACATATGACAACCCTGAGTGGGATCCGTACCTCGCAATTGCATTATTTGGTGCTGTTCTTGTTGCAATTGGTATTGCATGTTTCCTAATGCAAATCATCGTTGGTTTCTTACAACGTAAAGAGAACATGGACCTTACAGGCGATCCATGGGATGCTCGTACGCTTGAGTGGGCAACCTCTTCTCCTGCTCCGTTCTATAACTTTGCGCATGAACCAGATGCAAGCGGTATCGACCGTTTCTGGACTGACAAAGAAAACGGTGTAGCATACGCACGTAACACTAAATATGAAGACATCCACATGCCGACTGATCGTGCTGCTGGTTTTGTCATTGCAATGTTCATTACGCTTCTTGGCTTTGCACTCATCTGGCATATTTGGTGGCTCGTTGTTGTTTCATTCGTTTCGGCTGTTGTTAGCTTGATCGTAAGCTCATTCACTAAGAATGTTGATTACTATGTTCCAGCTGCTGAAGTTGAGCGTATTGAAAACGAACGCTATGCTTTACTTGAAAAACACTTGAAGAAGGACTAAGGAAATGGCTGAAGTACTTCATCACGACAACCACGGCCATGACGGTCATCATGAACATGATGATACTGATTTAACGGTTTTTGGTTTCTGGACATACTTGATGAGTGACTTGATTCTTTTCGGATCACTCTTCATTGCGTTCGCTGTATTAAGCAGTCATGTTCCAGCAGGGACTCCAAGTGCATATGACCTATTCCATGAGTCATTAGGCTACGTGTTAACTGAAACATTTGCCTTATTGATTTCATCGGTAACTTTCGGTTTTGCTGTACTTGCATCTTATAAAAAGAATGTAAATCAAGTGATCACTTGGTTATTTATTACATTCCTTTTTGGTGCGACCTTCATCGGTATGGAACTCTATGAATTCCATCACCTTGTAGAAGAAGGTCATGGTCCAACTCACAGTGCATTCTTATCATCGTTCTTTACTTTGGTTGGTACACACGGTATCCACGTAACTTCTGGTTTAGTATGGATGCTTGTATTAATGTATCAAATCAAAACTAAAGGTTTGACTTTACCGAATACACGTCGTCTTGCTTGCTTAAGCTTGTTCTGGCACTTCCTTGACATCGTTTGGATCTGTGTATTCAGCGTCGTTTACTTACTGGGAGTTCTCTAATGAGTAGTCATGAGCATAATGCTGCTGGTGCGTCACACGGTAACTTTAAGCAATACACTGTTGGATTTATCCTTTCTGTTATCCTCACCATCATCCCGTTCGGGATGGTGATGATGGGTGGTTTCAGTCGTGGTCTTTTAGTTACTGTGATTGCGATCACTGCGGTTGCTCAGGTTCTTGTACAACTTGTGTACTTCTTACACATGAATACATCATCTGAACAACGTTGGAATATGATTGCATTTATCTACACAATCCTATGTATCGCTGTACTTTTAATCGGTTCTGTGTGGATTATGAATTACCTTCACTACAATATGATGATCTAAACTGATTGTCATGTTGAAAAAATATCTATTCCTGACTAAACCAGGAATTCTCTTCGGTAATTTCATTACCACCTTGGGCGGCTTTTTCTTAGCCGCCCAAGGCTCTATAGACATCTCATTATTACTTCTTACCCTAATTGGAACAACTTTAGTTGTGGCCTCTGGTTGTGTGGTTAATAATGTTATAGATCAAGATATTGACACAAAGATGCAGCGTACCCAAAACCGCGCACTTGTTAAAAAAACAATCTCTCCTACTGTTGCACTGATATATGCGTTAGTGCTTGGAGTAATTGGTTTTAGCATTTTATGGTTCGGCGTAAATGGTTATGCATTTTTGTTTGCAATGATTGGTTTCATTGTCTATGTCGGTTTTTATAGTTTGTGGACCAAACGCACCTCAATCCATCAAACCGTCATTGGTAGCATCTCCGGAGCGAGCCCTCCTGTTATTGGTTATACCGCAGTAACTCATCAATTTGATGTGGCAGCCTTGCTTTTGTTTTTAGCATACGCTTTATGGCAAATGCCTCACTCTTGGGCAATTGCAATTTATCGTTTTGATGATTACAAAAATGCGGGAATTCCAATTTTGCCTGTAGCACGTTCTATTTATCGTACGAAAATTGAATGTGTCATTTATATCCTATTGTTTGCAGCTGTTTTGAATGGGTTATATTGTTTTGGCTATACCAATGTATTCTTTTTAATTACCTTTAATGCTTTAACAGCATATTGGTTATATTTATCAGTTATTGGATTTAAAGCCGAAAATGATCAACTTTGGGCTAAACGCTTTTTCCTCTACTCGGTCATATTAATTACCCTGTTAAGTTTGAGTTTTAGCTTTACCTATCAATCCCCTGCTCCAAATCTTCCTCTCTTTTAAACAAGAGAGGATTTCCTCTTTATAGTAAAGAAGTTTTACTTTTCTGATCAAAAGATTTGTTTTTAGTCGAACTTTTACCTATAATTCAGCCTTCGCAATTTTTGCGACATAACTTATTAAGTTATGACTCCTTGCTTCTAATTTTTTTATTAGGGGCTGTTTAAACCGTAAGGAGCTGACAATGCGTCATTACGAAATCGTACTTTTGGTACACCCAGACCAAAGCGATCAAGTTGTAGGTATGGTTGAACGCTATATCTCTCAGATCAAAGAAGCTGAAGGTCAAATTCACCGTTTAGAAGATTGGGGCCGTCGTCAATTGGCTTACCCAATTAACAAAATTCATAAAGCGCACTACATTCTTATGAATGTTGAATGTGGTCAAACTACGCTTGATGAGTTAGAAGAATTATTCCGTTATAACGACGCGATCATTCGTAACCTTATCATCCGTCGTGAACACGCAATCACTGAAGAGTCATTGCTTGCTAAGAGTGCTGAAGAAAAGCGTGCGCGTAAAGCTCAACGCGAAGAAGCACAGCAAGTTGCTCAAGAAGCTGAATAAGGAGAACATCAATGGCACGTTTTTACCGTCGTCGCAAGTTCTGCCGCTTTACAGCTGAGAATGTTGCGTACATCGACTACAAAGATATCGACACTTTAAAACAGTACATCACTGAAAACGGCAAGATTGTTCCTAGCCGTATCACTGGTACTAAAGCTCGTTATCAACGTCAATTAGCACTTGCTATCAAACAAGCTCGCTATTTGTCTTTGATTCCGTACACTGACAACCATAAGTGAGGTGATCTGTGGACGTTATCTTATTACAACGCATTAAGAACCTTGGTAAATTAGGCGATAAAGTATCAGTTAAAGCTGGTTACGGCCGTAACTTCCTTATCCCTCAAGGTAAAGCAGTTGCAGCTACTGAAGCTAACACTGCTGCTTTTGAAGCTCGTCGTGCTGAACTTGAGAAGCAAGAAGCTGAAGTTTTAGCTGCTGCTCAAGCACGTGCTGAACAATTGAACGAAGTTAACATCGTTATCACTGCTAAAGCTGGTGACGAAGGTAAACTGTTCGGTTCTATCGGTACTCGTGACATCGCTGACGCATTAACGAATGCTGGTCTTACAGTTGACCGTGCAGAAGTTCGTTTACCAAATGGCGCGCTTCGTCACACTGGTGAATTCAACATCGCAATTCAATTGCACCATGATGTTGTTGCAGAAGTTCTCGTTACTATCGTATCTGAGTAATTTCTCATCAAAAAAAAGAGCATGCTTTTGCATGCTCTTTTTTTATGTTTCAAATTTTAAAATAAGATATATTAATTCCTGATCAGTTCTTCAGTTTAATTGGTTTTTTAATTAGGTAGTTTATTTAATTTTGTTTTAAGATAGTTCTCGGCTTTACAGCCCCGTTGTGTACACCCTTCTTTATCATCAGGTCTAATTATGTCTCAGGCGAATGCCACTTCTTTAGCGCTTTCATCTCCAATAGAAAATAAAACGAGTGAATCAGGCCAACTTAAAGAGTTTCGCACTCCCCCACACAATTTAGCCATTGAGCAAGCTGTTCTGGCTGCTTTGATGACAGTTGCTGAATCTTTTGAGCAAGTCAACGATGTACTAAAAGAAAATGATTTTTACGCGACTCGTCATAAATATATTTTTCGTGCAATCGAGAAATTAGCACAGGAAAACTCACCTTATGATGCTGTCTTAGTAAGTGACTGGCTTCTAAAACAAAATTTACTTGATGCTATTGGTGGCGAAGAATATTTAATGCAGCTCATGGCTGATTCACCATCAAGTTTCTACAACTTAGAAACCTATGCCACTAAAATTAAAGAATTTTCTACCCTACGCAGTATGATTAAAGTTAGTACTGAAATCTTACAAAATGCTTATGACACAAAAGGTCGTGGTGTTAGTGAAATTTTAGACTTAGCTGAAACGAGTATTTTCTCTTTAGCAGAACAACACAATAATAATAAAAAAGATGCAGGCCCTAAATCTATTAGTTCTGTTACGGCAGACGTTATTAGTAAGCTAGACGAGCTTTCAAAATTAGACGGCAACATTACAGGTTTAACTACAGGTTTCTTAGAACTTGATAATAAAACATCGGGTATGCAACCTGGTGATTTAATTATTGTGGCTGCACGTCCATCGATGGGTAAGACTACCTTTGCCATGAATTTGGTTGAAAGTGTTTTGCAATATAACAAGCTACCCGCTCTGGTATTCTCTATGGAGATGCCAGCAGACTCGATTGCGATGCGTCTTATTTCTGCAATGGGTAAAGTTCATCAAGGACATTTACGTTCGGGGAATTTAGATGCAGATGAATGGACCAAGGTAACTGGTACAATTTTGCAGCTTCAACAAATGCATTTATATATTGATGACTCATCTGCTCTGCCTCCAACTGAACTCCGTGCCCGTGCCCGCCGCGTTGCAAAAATGCATGATGGTAAAATTGGTTGCATCATGGTCGATTACTTGCAGCTTATGAAAGTTCCAGGTATGGGTGATAACCGTGTAGGCGAGATTTCAGAAATTTCTCGCAGCTTAAAAGCACTAGCGAAAGAAATGCAATGTCCTGTTATCGCACTTTCCCAGCTTAACCGAAGTCTGGAAAACCGTCCAAATAAACGCCCTGTAATGTCCGACTTACGTGAATCCGGTGCGATCGAGCAGGATGCCGACTTAATTATGTTTATTTACCGTGATGAGGTTTATAACAAAGAGTCGAAAGAAGCCGGCACTGCAGAAATTATTATTGGTAAGCAGCGTAACGGTCCAATTGGTTCAGTTCGTCTTGCTTTTGAAGGTCAATATACTCGATTTAGTAATCTCTCTCCTGAGTATTACAGCCAATATGATGATGAAGAATAAACTCTATCTCTAGCCCAAAGGAGTAAATGAGGGTGCGCCAAGCAACAGTTTATATTGATCGCAATGCACTTCAATATAATTTAAACCGTGTCAAACAACTCGCAACACATTCAAAAATTGTAAGTATGGTGAAAGCTAATGCTTATGGACATGGAATCAAAGACTGTTTAGCAGCCTTAAATGCCTCAGATGCCTTTGGTGTAGCCTGCCTACAAGAAGGTTTGGAAATTCGTCAACACGGATTCCAACAACCCGTTACTTTAATTGAAGGGGTATTTTCTGAAGATGAAATGCCAATTGCAATTAAACAAAAATTTGAATGTGTGATTCACCATCAACAACAATTTGAATGGTTAATTAAACACAAACAAGCCTACATTACCCAAGGTTTAAAAGTTTGGGTTAAGCTTAACAGCGGCATGAACCGTCTAGGTTTTAAAAATCCAGAAATCATTGAAGTTATTAAAACTTTAAAATCTGAAGGATTTACTTGTGTGCTTGCAATGCATTTCGCAAATGCAGATGTAGACCATCCACTGAACGAGCAACAAAAACAACAATTTTTACAACTTAAACAAGCTTGTGATCCTGTTTTAGCATCTTGCTGTAACTCAGCTGCTATTTATAAATGGCCAGAATTACATTTTGATTATGTTCGTCCGGGTATCATGCTTTACGGCGCCTCACCTTTTGCAGATCAAACAGTCCATGATCTTGACTTAAAACCAGTAATGACTTTTTCAGCAGAAGTCATTGCCCTAAACCATATTCAACCTGATGAACATGTCGGTTATGGTTCTACTTTCTGCGCAACGCAAGCCATGGATATCGCCATTGTTTCTATAGGATATGGTGATGGTTATCCACGCGCTTATGTTAAACAAAACTATGTCGCTATTGATAAACAGCTCTGCGCAGTTGTAGGACGAGTGAGTATGGATATGCTTGCAATTGACGTAACAGGTCTGCAAGTGAAATTAGGTACTCCAGTTGAACTTTGGGGTCCCCACCGCCTCGTTGATGATGTTGCGGATGCAAACGGAACGATAGGATATGAATTACTCTGCCGCCTAAGTAATCGCCCTACTCGTAAAAGCAGTTAAATAATAAAATATAAAAAAATCCAAGCTTGCTTGGATTTTTTTATTTAAATATTCAATATTTTATCGCCAGTAATCATCTGTTGGTTTTGGCATTTCTTGTAAGCCGCGACGTAGAGTATCTGACCATTGCCGACTAATTTGTGAAAAATAAGGATCATCTTCTGTAATTCGTTTTCCCATCGGAATAACAAAACTATCTTTCTTATAAATCAATGCATCAAGTGGTAAGCCAACAGAAACATTTGAGCGTAAAGTTGAGTCAAAAGAAATCAGGCTACAACGTAATGCATCATCTAATGGCATTGCATAATATAAAGCTCGGTCTAGAATCGGTTTGCCGTATTTACTTTCACCAATTTGAAAATAAGGCGTATCTGTCGTCGCACAAATAAAATTGCCTTGTGGATAGACATTATAAAGCTGCATGTCACCACCTTTAATCTGACCACCGACCAAAATACTACAGGCGTAATTCATTTGTTCTTGAGTGTCTGAACTAATATCCTCTAAAACAGCTTTTAAAGTTTTCCCTATCAGTTCGGCTGCCTCAAACATTGTATTAACACTATACAAATTAGGCTCTTGTTGCAAAGTAAGCGCATTTTGCAAATGACCTATAACAGCTTGCGTTGTTGCTAAGTTGCCTGCTGTTTGCAACGCCATAAAGCGCTCTCCGGTAACGCCGAAAGTATGCAATTTTCGGAACACAGAAATATGATCAACCCCTGCATTAGTTCTTGTGTCACTGATAAACACTAAACCCTGTTCCAATCTTAGCGCACAACAATAGGTCATTTCATTCTCTTTACATTCAACATGCCAACACTTGAACCACAGACATCATGTTCTCAACTCCACCTTGCTCTCTTACACCACGAATAGGTGCTACATCGAGATAGTCACGTCCTACAGCAAGGTAAATATGATGTTTGGGTGTAAACAACTGATTGCTTACATCAAAACAATACCACTGATTTTCTAAAAATACTTCCGCCCAAGCGTGACTGGCAAGGTGCGGATAGTTTTGATCAAATAGATAACCCGAGACGTAACGTGCAGGTAATTGTAACGCACGGCACATTGCAATTAAAATGTGCGCATGATCTTGGCATACACCTTGTCCAGCATGAAATGCTTCGATCGCAGTTGTCTGAACCGAAGTACTTTCAGGCTGATAAAGTATTTTCTGTAAGATATATTCACTTAATAATGCAATATGTTGTCGGTCTTTAGTCACCACAATATTTTTTGCAAAGTCCAACATTTCCGCATCACATCGGGTTGTACCTGTCATTTGCAAAAACAAATTAGCAGGTGTAGAGAGATTTGCACAGCCCATTTCCACGTTTTGAAGCTCAACAATTCCTTGAGCCATGAAGGTTAGATGTTGGTATGAATAACGCTGACTAGCCGTCATCCATACATTATTAAATGTATCTCTTTTGATGGTTTTATCGCCCGGCACACTAATTGCCCAATTCATAACATGCTGATGAGCCGATGTTTGAGGCATCATTTTAATATACTGAATGCTATTTCGAGCAGTTTCAGTATAGCTATAATGCGTTTGATGATTAACCATCAATTTCATAATCAGCCCTCAAACATATTTTCCAACTGCTGTGTAAAAGTATAATAAGCGTCCCAAGTGAGTTGTTGCTTTAATACTTGCCAATTTTCATCTATATTTTCCCAATTCAAATGAGCAAGCTGTCGCACCACAACATCTAGCTCTGATACGAGAGCTAATAAATCTTGTCCAAAACGCAGTTTTATATCAAATTGCTCTATTTTTTGGCCTAAATACAAAAATAAATAAATATCTTCATGTTCCGCTTCTAGTATTTGAGTGCAGTGTTCAACAGCTTTTTTCAATGCATCAGGTTGAGGTTGAAGCGTATTAATCACATTATTTAATTCTGCATAAGCATGTGCCGACAAAATCCCTCTTAGTTCCTGAATATTATCTTTAGCAATAATGAGCTGGTTCAGTAATGAAAATGTTTGCTTCTTGTCTAACATATAGTGATTTAGTAATTCAGCATTTTCTATAGCTAAACCAAACGCTGCTGCAAATTTTGTTGCTTTCTCATCTTCTATAAAGGGTAAATGAGAGGCTGCAAATTTAACTCGCATCAAATATCGACCCAACCAATATATTTGATGCGCACTCGAATTGAGTAAAACCATAAAGTTCCTCTTTAACCCACAATCAGGAATGTAATGTTTCGACAACCCATGTATCTTTTATACCGCCACCTTGAGATGAATTTACGACCAAAGAGCCAGCTTGCATGGCCACGCGTGTTAAACCACCAGGTACAATCTCTGTACGATAAGGTGAACTCAACACGAACGGACGCAAATCAATATGACGCTCAGCTACTCCTCCCGTCGTTAAAGTTGGAGCAACAGATAAAGCCAAAGTAGGTTGTGCAATGTACATATGAGGCATAGCTATTAATTTTTTTCTAAATTCATCAATTTCGCATGAGCTTGCTTTAGGCCCGATCAACATGCCATATCCACCTGAACCTTGTGCTTCCTTAACGACTAATTGATCCAGATTAGAGAGTACATAGTCTAAGTGTTCTTCTTTACGGCACTGATAAGTAGGTACATTTTTTAGAATTGGTGTTTCATCCAAATAATATTGAATCATTTGGTCTACATAAGGGTAAATAGATTTATCATCTGCCACACCTGTTCCAGGTGCATTTGCAATCACCACATTTTTCTGCAAATAAGCAGACATAAGACCAGCTACTCCTAAAGCACTGTCGGGTCGAAATGCTAAAGGATCTAGAAAATCGTCATCTAAACGGCGATAAATTACGTCTACTTTTTGACGTCCACGAATAGTTTTGACAAATACTTGATCATTTTCTACAAATAAATCTCGATTTGTAACCAATGGCACATCCATTTCACGCGCTAGAAAAGCGTGCTCATAATAAGCACTGTTAAAACGCCCTGGTGTTAGTACCACGACAAAAGGTTGGTCCGCGGAAGAATTTTCTTGCAATATCTCTTTTAAAAGTTTTGGATAATGCTCAATCCCCTGTAAATTATTGGCTGTACATAGCTCAGGCATTAATTTCTGGCTAATGTTTCGGCTTTCAATCATGTAAGATACGCCAGAAGGTGTTCTTAAATTATCCTCCAATACAAAAAACTCTCCCTCACCATCGCGGATAATATCAATACCACTAATTTGTGAATAAATTTTTCCCTTTAAAGAATGCTTAAGCATATGAGGCTGGAAAGCATCATTTCCCATAATTTGTTCTTCGGGAATGATTTGTTCTTTTAAAATATGTTGTCCATGATAAATATCATCTAGGAAATAATTTAATGCTTTAACACGCTGCGCACAGCCCGAGGCAATTTTTTCCCATTGCTTTTTCTCGATTACTCTTGGAATTAAATCGAAAGGTATGGTGCGCTCTGTTCCTTCTTTATCGCCATAAACATTAAAGGTAATCCCTTGATAAAGAAAATGCTGCTTCGCCTGAGCATTTAGCTCTTTTAACTCATCTAAAGTGCGGATACTCAACCATTGTTCAATTTTTTTAGAAGCTGCACCATTCGATGTTACATCATCAAGCATCTCGTTAAAGAACTGTGATTTTAGTTGTTCAAAGAGATTGGTTTGCACAGAAATATGTTCTAAAAAAGAGGTTGGGTTAATAAGTGCCGTTGTTGTCTGCTCTTGTATAAAAAAATCGTTATCTAGATGTAATTCATGCTCTTGTTCTGACATAACCACCTCGTCTTATCATTTATCTATATTTCATTTTTAAATAAGCAATTTCAGTGCCACTTATATATCTGTAATACTTTTACGGCATCATTGTTATAACTTTCTTCTAAATCTTATCATCCTTTGTCCAACGGGCTATAAACTGAATCTGACAAACTTGCTAAATCTGTAAAGATTTTTTATTGTGTTGACACCAAAGCAATTGGATATAGATGTATTACGCTTATGTCTGTAATAGAAAAAGAAACTTCGAATAGTTTATATCGCCAATGGCAGATCTTGTCTCGCCTACCCACCGGTAAATGGATCGGAACTCGAGAATTACAAGAAATGCTTGAGCGCGAAGGTATTGAAATCAGTTTAAGGACTATTCAGCGTGACTTAAATCAAATTGCTCAGCGTTTTCCGATAGAGAGTAATAAAGCCGTACCTCAAGGCTGGCGGTGGCAGTCAGACGCTCCTATCCAGAGTTTACCTCACATGACGAGCTCTCAAGCAGTGACCTTTATGATGGTTGAGGAACACTTAAAGCACTTACTTCCTCCAAGCCTGCTTGATGAGATGGGTCCATGGTTTGATTTAGCCAAACGCAGCCTCTCTACTCAAAATAATGTGAGACAATGGATTAACCGTGTACGCATTGTTCCTGCAAGTCAACCGCTTATTCCACCTGTAGTGGATCGTGGCGCTCAGCAGGCAATTTATGAAGGTCTACTACAAGACAAACAGATTGAGTGTGTTTATCGGGCCCGTGTAAATCAAGGCGAAGATAAAACTTATATTTTAAACCCTTTAGCTTTGGTACAAAAAGGTGCAGTCATTTATTTGATTTGCACACGGCATGACAAAACTGAAGTGCAAACATTTGCTCTGCACCGTTTTAAATCAGCAAAAGTATTAGATAGTCGCGCCCTACATCCGGTCAATTTTGATATTGATCATTATATTGATTCAGGCGCTTTAGGCTTTAGAGTGGACTACAACCAGCCAACTGAATCAATTCAGCTCACCTTAACCATGACAGAGCAAACTGCGAAAACTTTTTATGAAAGTCAGTTAAGTAAAGACCAAACAATTACTCCACTTGAAGAAAATATCGTAGAAGTTACAGCTACCGTACCTTTTACATCTCAACTGGTGTGGTGGCTACGTAGTTATGGTAAAAAATTACTGCATATTGAGCCAATTCAAGTACACAACGCTGTACGTGAAATTGAAACTGATAGTAAGTAGTTATAAAAAAGAGAACCATACGGTTCTCTTTAGATTTTGAATTATAATTTTCTTAATATTATATTCTTCTTATATTTTTACTTGTTTCCAGATCAAGATGTTCTCCCCCACCAAAACTGATCCGCTCTTTCTTTTGCGCTATTTTGAACATAAGCATTGGCATGCCATTTCATATCCATTGTAGCGAATTGATTTCATTGTCATGGTTAAAGCCCTCTTGTTTGAACGTGAATTCAATATAACTGGCGGCTTAAAATATGTGAAATAAGAAAAAAAGGAAGCGAAATCTCTTTTCTTCCTTAAGAAGTTTCCATATATTTTTTGAACAGAAAATAAAAAAGCCCAGTCTTAACTGGGCTTTTTATATACTCAAATGATTAAGCTGTTTTCTTAATCATATTGTTCTTACGAATTGTGATCATGACAAGCTGAACAGCTGCTGGCGTAACACCAGGTATACGGCTTGCTTGAGCTAAAGTTTCTGGAAGCACTGTTTTTAACTTCTGTGTAATTTCACGTGATAAACCAGACACGTTATCATAATCAAAATCGGCTGGTATTTTAGTTTCTTCAAGACGCTTTAATTGAGCAACATCTTCATGTTGACGGTTGATGTAACCTTCATATTTCACGGCAATTTCAATTTGCTCACCCACTTGCTCTGAAACTTCAGAACCCGTAAGTTCTGCAATTTGACCAAAGTTGATGTTAGGACGCTTAAGCAAATCAATTGCGCTGCATTCCTTACTCAAATCTGCACCCGTCATTTCAACGAATTTTTTACCCATAGGGTTATTTGGTGCTGCCCATATATGTTGTAAACGAGAGGTTTCACGCTCAACTGCTTCCATTTTTTCACAATAAGCAGCCCAACGTACATCATCGACTAAACCAAGTTCACGACCAATAGTTGTCAACCGTTGATCCGCGTTATCTTCACGCAACATCAAACGATATTCAGCACGTGAGGTAAACATACGGTACGGTTCTTTAGTACCTAACGTGATGAGGTCATCAACCAATACACCCATGTAAGCTTGGTCACGTTTAGGCGTCCATTCTTCTTGCTCCCACGCACGGCGTGCAGCATTTAAACCTGCAAGTAAACCTTGAGCACCCGCTTCTTCATAACCTGTTGTACCATTAATTTGACCAGCGAAATACAAGCCATTAATCGCTTTAGTTTCGAGGGTAAATTTCAAAGCTTGCGGGTTGAAATAATCATATTCAATTGCATAGCCTGGACGTAAGATATGAGCGTTTTCCATACCACGAATTGAGCGTACAAGCTCAAACTGAACATCGAACGGTAAAGAAGTCGAAATACCATTTGGATAAAGCTCATGTGTATCTAGACCTTCTGGCTCCAAGAATACTTGATGTGAATCTTTATCAGCGAAACGGTGAATCTTATCTTCAATTGATGGACAGTAACGTGGACCTACCCCCTCAATAACACCCGTATACATTGGTGAACGATCTAAACCACCGCGAATAATATCGTGGGTTTTTTCGTTTGTATGCGTGATATAACAGTTTACTTGTTCAGGGTGCATAGAAGCATCACCCATGAAAGACATGACTGGAGACGGGAAATCACCCGGCTGCGGAATCATCACAGAAAAGTCAACTGAACGTGCATCAATACGTGGTGGAGTACCAGTTTTTAAACGACCAA
This sequence comes from Acinetobacter pittii ANC 4050, assembly GCF_000399685.1. GTDB lineage: Bacteria > Pseudomonadota > Gammaproteobacteria > Pseudomonadales > Moraxellaceae > Acinetobacter > Acinetobacter pittii_E. The sequence continues at coordinate 490,069 of NZ_KB976987.1, read as the reverse complement.
CAGGTAGTTTTAATTCACGTAAACGCTGAGCAAGTGCAATAGAAGGAGGATCACCCGCACGACCACCACTTGATTTTTCCAAACCAACGTGGATTACACCACCCAAAAATGTACCTGTAGTCAACACAACAGTTTTTGCATCAAAGCGAATACCCATTTGGGTAACAACACCTTTAACAGTATCGCCTTCAACAATCAGGTCATCAGCTGCTTGCTGGAAAATATCAAGATTTGCTTGATTTTCCAAAGTATCGCGGATAGCAGCTTTATAGCGCACGCGGTCAGCTTGAGCACGTGTTGCACGCACAGCTGCACCTTTACGCGAATTTAAAATACGGAACTGAATACCACCTTTATCGGCAGCTAAAGCCATTGCCCCACCAAGTGCATCAATTTCGCGTACTAAGTGAGACTTACCAATACCGCCAATTGCTGGGTTACAACTCATTTGGCCCAAAGTCTCAATGTTATGGGTCAAAAGCAAAGTCTGTCGTCCCATACGCGCAGCAGCAAGGGCCGCTTCCGTACCTGCGTGACCGCCACCGATAACGATAACATCGTAAACTTTAGGATAGTGCATGAGTACAAAAACACCAGAAAAAAAAGACGGAACATTATAGCAAAATTATCTGCTTATTGATGTACATAATTACAAAATTGTCTTCACATAATTTACGGTACGCCACATGATTTGACATTTTGTTTCATGAATTCAATACAAAGTGAATGTTTTTAAAATTAATTCATCTTAGAATAAAAAATGTACAGCACTTCTATGACTTTAAAATTAACGCAACGAGAAGGAATACAAAATGAAAACGACCATGTTAAAAATCTTAACTGCATCTCTAATTTGTTTTTCAGGCGTAACTTTTACCCATGCTGCTGACACGAGCAAAGCCGAAATGCAAAAACAAATTCGAGTCTGTGCAAAAAAACAGCAAGGTGAATGGGTCTCTTACAATCACAACGGTGTAACGTTTAACGGTACTTGCCAACCAAACGAAAATGGCAAGTTACAATTTAAGGCCCCTGCTCCTTAATCTGTTTTACATAAGGTATATATAGTAGAAGTCATTCATTTACTGCTATATCTCATCAGTATTTTCAAAGACGGTCCATTAAAGATGGGCCGCTTTCTTTTTTAAAATGGTCTAGTCCGCTACAATACGCCTTTAAATAAAATTTTTAGGTCCTTTTCGTGAAGTGGTTACAAATACACATTACCGTTGATCAAGAACAAGTTGAGTTCACAGAAACACTTTTAATGTCTCTAGGTGCGGTAAGCGTAACTCTGGATGATGCTGAAGATCAGGCTTTACTTGAACCATTACCAGGTGAAACACCTTTATGGAATAAAGTCATTGTGACAGGCATCTATCAACAAGACGAACAAGACCCGATTGATGTCGACACTTTAGAAGCTTTCTTAAAAGCTCAACTTCCAGATGTTCCTATGCGTCATGAAGAACTTGAAGATCAAGTGTGGGAACGCGCATGGATGGATTATTATGAACCAATTCAGATTGGGGAAAAGTTCTGGATCGTACCTGAATGGCTAGAGCCACCAGAAGCGGACGCTACTAATATTAAGTTAGACCCAGGTCTTGCGTTTGGTACAGGTAATCACGCAAGTACTTTCCTGTGCTTACAATGGCTAGGTAAAACTGATGTTAAAGATAAAATCGTGATTGATTATGGCTGTGGTTCAGGCATTTTAGGCGTAGCGGCTTTATTATTAGGTGCTAAAAAAGTATATGCTACCGATATTGACCCTCAAGCTGTTTTAGCAACAAAACAAAATGCAGAACTTAATGGTGTATTAGATCGCCTTTATGTAGGTCTTCCGGAAGAATTCGATCAAGAGTTCAAACCTCAGCAGGCAGACGTTTTAGTTGCAAACATTTTAGCGGGTCCATTAATGGCACTTGCATCTGAGTTTGCAAATTTAATTAAATCTGAGGGTGAGTTCGCACTTGCAGGTGTAATCGAAGAGCAAGTTACTGATGTTTCACGTGTTTATTCTGAATTTTTTGATATATTAGATGTCGAAAAACGCGAAGAAAATTGGTGTCGCATTTCAGGAAAACGTAAAACAATAAATTGAGACTTCTAACTCATGAATGAAAAACAAACCCGCTGCCCTAAGTGTTTAACAGTTTATAAAGTATCTCTTACTCAATTGACTGTTGCTCAGGGTATGGTTTGTTGCCCCAAATGTAATTCGAATTTTAATGCATTAACCAATCTGATTAATATTGAACAGCCAGCCATGGTTAATTCATCTACTTTAGTTAATGGTTCAATGCAAACACGATATATGACACATTCACACGTGTTAGATATCTTTGACCAAAAAGTTGAGAACTCTAATATTGATCTATTAACCTATCTCAACAACTTAAATTACTTTCATAATGAACCTATTAATGCTTTACCAAACCTTAATTTGGCTGAGCAAGTGTCCCCACAAGAACAAGACAATAATAAAAAACATAGTTGGTTGTACTATACGCTCTGGAGCTCTGCCAACCTTATTCTGATTTTAGTTTTTACTTTCCAGATTCTCTGGTTTAACCCTAAACTCATGCATACAAGCCCTACCGTTAGTCATGCATTTAATTATGTTTGCCAAATACTACATTGCAATAAAACAGCAGAACTGTATGAACTTATCCATATAGAAAAGATAAAAGTTCGTAGAATTGATGCAAACCATACCCAATTTTCAGGCATATTACTTAATCAGAATGATAAAAGTATTGAGCTTCCTAACTTAAAGTTGATTTTTACGACAGAACCAAGCAAAACTGAAGAAATCATACTAACTCCTCAGCAATATTTAGTAGAGAACTTACAGGGTATTCAGCGCATTCCATCCAACACCCCTTACCGATTCCAATTTGAGCTAAACAAAAGCAAAAAAAGCCTAGTAAATTATCGATTAGAAATTGTCCACCCCTAAAATGTAAAAAAAGTGAAAAAAAAATAAAAAAAAATGCAGTTAATTTGCTCACTTTTTCCTAGACAATGTTATGATACGCGCCACGAAAGCTTTGACTCATATACTCCTCGCTCTCAATCCAAAAAAAATACTGTTAAGCATGTGTGCTTTTCTACTTTAAGCGCATAGCCTAACTTTTTTTGTTTTTGAGGGGGCTGTAACAAATATTTAATTATTGTTACGCTTATTTTTTATTCAATACGAAGAAATATGGCAAGCTAATTGTTCTTATGTTTTAGAGTCACTGTTTTAGGATCTAAAACAGGACTCCGTATTTTTAGACCACATTTATATACTACTTTACCCAAGTTAGTATTTGATTTTCGGATTAACTCGCATGAATAGCAAATCTCCTATTTTTACTGCACAATCTGATGTTGCTCTTCGCATCCACGTGGATCGCGCAGTTCGCCATTATTTTGCACAATTGCAAGGTGAGCAACCATCTCAGGTATATGACATGGTGCTAGCAGAAATGGAGAAACCTCTTTTATCTGTAGTTCTTGAATATACACGTGGTAATCAAACACGTGCTGCAGAGATTCTTGGACTCAACCGTGGCACTTTACGTAAAAAGTTAAAAGCTCACGGTTTAATGAGTGAATAAATGATAAAATGCTCACGACGTCGTGGGCATTTTTTTATGCTTATTGGTTTTAATCCGTAGACTTGAAATTGTTGAATTAAACATCATGACTATTAAACGTGCTTTGATTTCTGTATCTGATAAGACAGGAATTGTCGAATTTGCTCAAAACCTTGCAGCTCTAGGGGTAGAACTATTATCTACAGGCGGCACATATAAGTTGCTTAAAGATAATAATATCGCGGTTGTAGAAGTATCTGAACATACGGGCTTCCCTGAAATGATGGATGGTCGTGTTAAGACATTACATCCAAAAATTCATGGTGGTATTCTTGCTCGTCGCGGTTTAGACGAAGCAGTTATGGAAGAACACAACATTGATCCGATTGATCTTGTTGTTGTAAACCTTTATCCATTTGCTGCAACTGTTGCAAAACCAGACTGTACTCTTCCTGATGCAATCGAAAATATCGACATCGGTGGTCCTACAATGGTGCGTGCAGCAGCTAAAAACCATGCTTCAGTGGGTATCGTTGTAAATGCTTCAGATTACGACACTGTAATCAATGAATTAAAAACCGCTGGTTCACTTTCTTATGAAACGCGTTTTGATTTAGCAGTTAAAGCATTTGAACATACAGCTCAATACGACGGCATGATCGCTTCTTACTTAGGCGCTCGCGTTGGTAAGACCGAAGGCGAAGCTGATTTATTCCCTCGCACATTCAATACCCAATTGAACAAAGCACAAGATTTACGTTACGGTGAAAACCCACATCAATCTGCAGCATTTTATGTTGAAGCAAATGCAAAGGAAGCTTCAGTTTCTACTGCAAAACAGTTACAAGGCAAAGAATTGTCTTATAACAATATTGCAGATACAGATGCAGCACTTGAATGTGTTAAATCATTCGCAAAACCTGCTTGTGTAATCGTAAAACATGCTAACCCTTGTGGTGTTGCTGTTTCTTTAGACGGTATTAAAGCTGCTTATGATTTAGCTTACGCAACAGATCCAGAATCTGCTTTTGGCGGTATCATTGCATTTAACCGTGAGTTAGATGTAGCAACTGCTCAAGCAATTGTAGAGCGTCAATTCGTTGAAGTCATTATTGCTCCAAGCATTGCCGATGGTGTACTTGAAGTAACTGGCGCAAAGAAAAACGTACGTGTTTTAGTATGTGGTGAATTACCTGCAATTGATGCACGTGCACCGCAACTTGACTACAAACGTGTTAATGGCGGCTTACTTGTTCAAGATCAAGACTTGGGCATGATCACTAAAGATGATCTTAAAGTAGTTACTAAGCGTGCACCGACTGAGCAAGAAATTGATGATCTCATCTTTGCTTGGAAAGTTGCGAAATATGTGAAATCAAACGCAATTGTTTATGCTAAAAACCGCCAAACTATTGGTGTAGGTGCAGGTCAAATGAGCCGTGTTAACTCAGCTCGTATTGCTGCCATTAAAGCTGAACATGCTGGTTTAGTTGTTGAAGGTGCTGTAATGGCTTCCGATGCATTCTTCCCGTTCCGTGATGGTATTGATAATGCAGCTAAAGCTGGCATTAAATGCATCATTCAACCAGGTGGTTCTATGCGTGATGAAGAAGTAATCGCAGCAGCAGATGAAGCTGGTATTGCAATGGTCTTCACTGGTATGCGCCATTTCCGCCACTAATTTAAATTTAGTCCTCCCTAACCCTCCTTTTATTCAGGAGGGTTTTCCACAATAATGGAGCTAAACTCCACCTTGAGGGATAGAGGGGGATGAAAAGGATTAAAGTTAAGGAACAAATTAAAAATGAATATTTTAGTTTTAGGTAGTGGTGGTCGTGAACATGCTTTAGCATGGAAAATCGCGCAAGATACCAAAGTTACTCAAGTTTTCGTTGCACCTGGTAATGCTGGTACAGCAACAGAAGACAAATGTATAAATGTTCAACTTGATATTTTAGACAACCCTGCAATTATTGCTTTTGCTAAAGAAAATAATGTTGAACTAGTTATTGTTGGCCCAGAAGCACCTTTAGTGAATGGTGTAGTAGATGCTGCACGTGAAGCAGGTCTAAAAATTTGGGGACCGACTCAATACGCTGCTCAGCTTGAAGGCTCAAAAGCATTTGCTAAACATTTTTTAAAGCGTCATAACATTCCAACTGCTTTTTACGAAGTATTTACGGAAGTTGATGCAGCTAAAGCTTATGTTGAAAAAAATGGTGCACCAATTGTAATTAAGGCAGATGGTCTTGCTGCTGGTAAAGGTGTAATCGTTGCAATGACTAATGAAGAAGCTTTTGCAGCAATTGATGACATGCTTGCTGGCAACAAATTCGGTGATGCTGGTTCACGTGTGGTAATTGAACAGTTCCTTGCAGGCGAAGAAGCTTCTTTCATTTGTATGATTGATGGTAAAAACATTTTACCAATGGCAACTTCACAAGATCACAAGCGTATTTTTGAAGGCGACCAAGGTCCTAATACTGGTGGTATGGGTGCCTACTCTCCTGCTCCAGTTGTTACTTCAGACATTTTCGAACGCGTTATGACTGAAATCATGCGCCCGACTGTTGAAGGTATGGCTGCTGACGGACATGTCTACACTGGTTTCTTATATGCTGGCTTAATGATCGATGAACAAGGTCAACCACGTGTAATCGAGTTCAACTGTCGTTTTGGTGACCCTGAAACTCAACCCATCATGATGCGCTTAAAATCATCTCTTGTTGAATTGGTAGAAGCAGGTATTGCTGGTAACTTACCAAATGAAGCTGAATGGGATGAGCGTAAATCAATCGGTATTGTACTTGCAGCAGAAGGTTATCCTGATAGTGTGCGCAAAGGTGATGTAATTTCAGGTATTGGACAATCACCTGAAGATACTAAAATTTTCCATGCAGGCACTGCAACTCGTGAAGACGGTCATATTGTGACTTCTGGTGGTCGAGTTCTTTGTGTAACTGCTTTGGGTGACAGCGTTCTTGAAGCGCAAATCAATGCACTTGAAGTATGTGGCCAAGTTACATTCACAGGTATGCAATATCGTAGCGATATCGGTTATCGTGCAATTGCACGTGAAAAAGCTGAGTAAAAGTTTAAATATAAAAAAGCTCTCTTTTGAGGGCTTTTTTATTTTTCGTCTTCACTTATCACAAATATTCATATTAATCTTAATTTTTATTCAATTGTGATGATTAAGATCGAAAGATGTCCACTATATTGAATATGTTTTTATTGATATGATTAGTTAAAGCGTTGGAACTTTCCATAAAGTTAATGGGCCTTTAAATATTAAGGCACATCATCTAATTCTGTTAAAGATAATCGTTATTTTTAACACTCATACTTTTAGAGACCGTTTAAAAGCTGAGAATATAAGATAAAACTGTTGTGAAAATAGTTTTATTTAGCTCAGATGAATGCGGTAAATCAAGTGTCTGAAGAATTAGAAAAGAGCTATAAGTTATAACCTTTAGCCTTGAAAACTTTGTGACGTTGCAACTAAACTCATTTCTTTACTAGTCGAGAGGCAACTTAAATAGTTGATCTCTCACTTAATCAGGACTTTTTTTACATGAAAAAGCTGATCAGTCTTTTTTTAAGCGTGTCTGTGCTATTACTTGCAGCCTGCGGTAAACAACAAAGTGAACCACAAGCTGGAAAAAGCGGTGATTCATCACAACTTCAAACTGTGGTTATTGCCTCAACGGGTTCTGACGCTGACATCTGGCGTTATATTTCAACTTTACCGGAAACTAAAGCTGCTGGTATTAAGCTTGAAGTGAAAAACTTCACTGATTATGTTGCAATGAATACAGCTGTAGCTAATAAAGAAGTTGACTTAAACGCATTCCAATCTTATGCATATTTAGTTGCTTTCAATGCATCAAACAAAGATAAAATTGCACCAGTTGCTACAACTTATCTTGAACCAATGGGTATCTACTCAAGTAAACACAAAAAAGTAGAAGAATTCCCTCAAGGTGCAAGCATTGCAATTCCTAATGATGCGGCGAATGAAGCACGCGCGTTATTGTTATTACAAAGTGCTGGTTTAATCAAGCTTAAAGCTGACTTCGATCCTGCGAAAGGTACGCCAAGCGATATTATCGATAACAGCAAAAAAATTGATATTAAACCAATCCAAATGGCAACTGCTGTACGCGTAAAAGATGAAGTTGATGCAATCGTTTTAGGTAATACTTTGGCGCTGGAAGGTGGTCTAAATGTACTTAAAGATTCTATCTACTATGAGCCAGTTGATCAAAGCACTAAACTCAATGTAAATATTCTTGCGGCAGCAGAATCTCGTAAAGATGACCCAATTCTTCAGAAGGTTGGTCAGCTATACCACACTGAAGCTGTTAAAAAATACGTTGAACAACACTTTGGTGGTACAAAAGTTGACGTGAATCAGCCAATCAGCTACCTCACGGAAGCTAAATAGTAATATAATACCGGCAACGCGAAACAGGCAAAGTCTCTTTGCCTGTTTTTTCTTTTTAGCATAGTTTTTGACGACATGATTCAATTTAAAAACATTTCAAAGCACTATCAGCTTAAAGGCCAAACCATACGAGCTCTGGACCAAATTAATTTGGAAATTCCAGAAGGAAGTATTTTTGGGATTATTGGCTATAGTGGTGCAGGTAAAAGTACTTTAATCCGCCTGATTAACTTACTTGAACGACCAAATGAAGGTCAGGTTATCATTAATCAAAAGGACTTCACTGCTTTGGATGCGCGTTCATTACGTCAGGAACGTGCAAATATTGGTATGATTTTTCAGCACTTCAATTTGCTACAAACCAAGACGGTTGCTGAAAATATCGAAATGCCAATGCGTCTGCTGAATTACAATAAGGCAGAACGTGAAAAGCGCTTGAATGAGTTATTGGAGTTCATTGATCTTAAGCATAAAAAAGATGCTTATCCAGATGAGCTTTCTGGCGGCCAAAAGCAACGTGTCGGTATTGCTCGTGCTTTGGCAAATCATCCAAAAATTCTTTTGTGTGATGAAGCAACCTCTGCCCTCGACCCACAAACAACCAAGTCTGTGTTAGAGCTACTCAAGAAAATCAATCAAGAGCAAAAAATCACAATTGTTATGGTGACCCATGAAATGGATGTCATTGAAACTGTTTGTGATCATGTGGCTGTGATGGAAGCAGGTAAAGTCATTGAACAAGGTTCAACGATTGATATCTTTAGTAAACCTCAACACCCGACGACTAAAAACTTTATTCAAACTGTTTTACATCAACAGTTGCCTGTGAATATTTTAAATCAACTCGAGAATCAGCATCATCATAGCATCTACTGTTTACAGTTCTTAGGGCGCTCGGCTCAAGAGCCAGTAATTCAGTCACTGATTAAACAATTTGATATTAGCTTAAATATTTTGTTCGCTAACATGACTGAAATTAATGGTACTGTGATTGGTCAAATGTTTGTGCAGCTTCTAGGCGATCCTCAGTTGATTAAACAGGCTATCGAGTTTTTGGAACAAAATGAAGTAGGTGTAGTTCAATCAGGAGATCAAGTATGAGAGATTTTATCGTACAATGGTTGACTGAACTTACTCAGCCTTTCTGGCACAGTTCTCTTTCAATTGACCAGTTTGTAACAGCGTTGCAAGAAACATTTCACATGGTGTTTTTTGCGCTTTTATTTGGTGGTATTTGGGGTTTCATTCAAGGAATTATCCTGCTTGTAACCCGTCCAGAAGGTATTTTGCCAAATAGATTCATTTATCATTTACTTAACCCGATTGTAAATGCGTTACGCTCTCTGCCATTTATTATCTTACTTATTGCAGTGATTCCTCTTACCAAGTTATTGGTAGGTACTTCAATTGGTACATGGGCCGCGATCGTTCCTTTAACAATTTATGTTGGGCCATATATGGGACGCCTGATTGAGACTTCCCTGCTCGAAGTAAATGAAGGAATTATTGAATCTGCTCAGGCAATGGGTGCTACACCTTGGCAAATTATCTCCCGCTTTGTTTTGCCAGAAGCACGCAGTTCACTCATTTTAAACTTAACCACAGCGACCATCAGTCTCATCGGTGCAACAGCAATGGCTGGTGCCGTTGGCGCAGGCGGTATTGGCGATTTAGCTATTTCTTATGGCTATCAGCGTTTTGATACAAGTGTGGTAATTTTAACAGTGATTGTTTTATTGCTCTTAGTACAGATTGTACAGACACTAGGCAACTGGCTCGCCAAGGTACGTTAAATCATCCATATAAAAAGCTCCCTACATGGGGGCTTTTTTGTTTTATATAAATCCTTTTCATCAACTAGTTGAGTGCATGGGTTAATACTATTTTCTGTTATGATCAAAATTAGTGATTATTTACTTTTTGGATTTGGTTTTAGGATAAAACAATGCGTTATAGAATTCATTTTATTGATGTACAGAATGCCCTCCAAAACTATATCTGGATTTTAGAAGATAGTGAAACCCAAGAAGCTGTTGCAGTTGATCCAACAGAGGCAGAACTCGTTACCCACTTTTGTCAGAATCATCAGTTAAATTTAAAACAAATCTGGCTTACACATTGGCATAAAGACCATATCGGTGGAGTTGCTGATTTAACTGCTGCTCAAAATATTACAGTGTATGGTCCACGTGATGAGCTTTCAAAAATTCCGGGAATTACCCATCCCTTACAGCATAATGACCACCTAAAGTTTAATGATTTAAAAGTAGAGATTATTGCGACCCCTGGCCATACTTTAGGTCATATTGTCTATTTTATTGAAGAGTTAGAAGCTGTCTTCTGCGGCGACACTTTATTTGCGATGGGATGTGGTCGATTATTTGAAGGTACGGCAGAACAAATGTATCACTCACTTAGTCGTTTAGCAGCATTACCCACACAAACCAAAGTATATTGCACGCATGAGTACACACTTTCAAATGCCGAATTTGCATTAACGGTAGAACCACACAACCATGCTTTATCTGAACGAGCTGAAGAAGTCCGTGAGCTACGTAAACAAGGATCAATCACCCTACCCAGTACCATAGAACTTGAATTAGCAACAAATCCTTTTCTCCGTGCAGAAAGTGCCGAAGACTTTGCTCACTTACGAGCCCTTAAAGATAATTTCTAAAATTAATTTTCAATAAAAGATACAGTTTCATTTTAAAAACTGTATCTTTTTGCATAGTACAGATTCATGGTAATTATTTTTTACATTTACTTTATTCTTATTTATTCAGCTTTTTTTAAAATTTCGCCAAATTTATAATTTTTTAAAAATCTGCCAAGGGACAATCTTTTAAATAAAAAGTTTTTATTTTTTAGTTACATAACCACTCTATAATTTTATAAAAAAGAAAACTTTTCTTTCTCTATCTTACTTTTTTTACAAGTTGCAAAATAAAACAAAGATTTCCCCCTTTAAAAAATCTACTTAAAACCCTATTAATAAATAAGATGTAATGCCACGGATAGAAGGAGTTCTCACGTGAAAAAGGTTGTTAAAGCTAAAAATTTGATTGCGTTTCGTATTTGGTTAGAAAAGTTAGGGTATTCAGTTAAAAATCTTGCTGATGGAAAAGGTTTTACTTTTAGTTTTAAAAAAGAATATGGTTTAGTGACCTGTGATTTGGCAGGAAATTCATTAGCGATGCAATTAGGTGAAGAGTTTGAAGATCACTTAAAAGCATAATTTTTTACAACTCATTTTTTATTTAAGATTGTCTTTTTTAAAAGATAAGCAATGTTGCAGAACTTTAGAATGGTTTAATTAAAATATATTTTTAGATGTTGAAAAAATCTGTAGCCGGGCTACTCTCCCAAATTGCCCTTAGCTACAGATTTTTTTTATAAGGTTATTCTGCTTTATGGTTCTTTAAGGCTTTATCTAAAAGATCTTTATCTAAAGCTTTATCCCAACGTGCTACAACGATTGTTGCGCAGGCATTCCCTACTAAGTTTGTTAATGCACGGCACTCAGACATAAAACGGTCAATACCAAGAATTAACGCCATACCTGCAACAGGAACAGCTGGTACAACCGATAGAGTTGCAGCCAGAGTAATAAAGCCTGCACCAGTCACCCCTGCTGCACCTTTAGAACTTACCATCGCAACTAGAAGCAATGCAATTTGTTCACTAATGGATAAGTCCACGTTACACGCTTGTGCAATAAACAGAGCAGCCATGGTCATGTAGATATTTGTACCATCAAGGTTAAATGAGTAACCTGTTGGAATCACCAAACCGACTACCGATTTTTCACAACCTGCTTTTTGCATTTTATCCATTAAAGATGGTAAAGCTGCTTCAGAAGAACTCGTCCCTAAAACCAGCCAAAGTTCATCTTTGATATAGCGAATTAAATGGATAATTGAGAAGCCGTTATAACGAGCTACAGCTCCTAAAATCACGATGACAAACAACACCGCTGTAATATAGAACGTCATAATTAATAGTAATAAATTACCAATTGATTCGATTCCATAAGCACCGATGGTAAAAGCCATTGCACCAAAAGCACCGATTGGAGCTAGCTTCATTAACATACCAACCAGATAGAAAACTGGAGCTGTTAAGTTATTTAAGAAATCGGTAATTGGACGTGCGCGGTCACCCAATGCAGCCAAAGAAATACCAAATAACACCGCTACAAATAGAACCTGCAAAATTTCGCCACCTGCCAGAGGGCTGACTAGTGTTTGCGGGATAATATTCATGAAAAAGTCGGTAATATTTGTTGCGTGCGCCTTTTCAACGTAAGTATTTACTTTATCGTTGACTAAGGTAGCAGGATCAATATTAAGACCTTTCCCCGGTTGAATAATATTTGCCACAATCATACCCACCACAAGAGCCAAGCTTGAGAAGGTAAGAAAATAAAGCATCGCTTTACCAGTTACACGTCCAACTCGGCTCATGTTTGTCATACTGGCAATGCCTGTCACAACAGTTAAAAAGATGACGGGAGCAATAATCATTTTAACAATCTTGATGAATGCATCACCAAGCGGTTTTAAACTTTCGCCAAGTTCTGGGTAAAAATGACCTATTAAAATGCCCAAAATAATTGCAAAGATGACCTGTACATACAAAATTTGGTGAAACTTCTGTTTTTTCTGTACTGTTTCTTGGTCAAGGGTATTGAAATCCATTATCTAAATACCTTTTCGATGGGGATAAAAAAAATAAATATAAAGCGTACACCACAAGCTGCTTTATCAAGGAAAAGCCATTGTAAAGAATAAAAAACGGCCTGTGTTATAAATTTAAAAAATGTCAAATTTAATAGTCATGCAATAAATTATATAAAATCATTTTTATTTCTAGGTTTTAAAAATTAAAAATGCAACTAAAATTAATCATAAGTATTTATTTATTTTTATTATTTTTGATAAAAACTATATTCATATTGCCTATATAAGTTTAATTAAGCCATACTACCCAAACATTTATTAAATAAATGATTTTATAAAAAACATGTAAATTAAAAATTATGAAAATTTAATTTAAAAATAATAAGAAAAATTGATATAAAATTTTATAAATAAGATAAATTTTTGCCTATTTTTATAAAATATCCAGATTTGCAGCCGTTTCAACTAAATTACATCAGAATGTGCTTTGAATAAACGTGCTAATAAAGTTTGGACATAGTCTAAGCCTAATGCTCGATCAGTGAATAAAATTCTGAACAGCATAGGTGCAATCACAGCTTCGATAATCTCTTGATTGTCTATAGTGAGTTCATTACGCCCCTTTGCTCTGGCTTGAATAATATCAAGTTGTTGAACGATTAAAGTTTCACATTTTCGAGCATTTGAAGATTCAGTTGCATATAGCAAATCTCGTAGCAATGTTTGCCCTACTTCAGAAGAGTATTCTTCAAAATATTGTTCAATCCATGCAGTAATATCAAGCTGAAATGAACCTAAATCTTTCGGCTCCATATCCGGCTTCAGTTCATTTAGAGCCACATCTGAAAATAGCTGATTGATATCGCCCCAACGGCGGTAAATTGTTGAAGGGGTTACACCTGCTTCATTAGCAATCATAGGTATAGTAATTTGGCTTTGTTCCAAATTTTTTTGAAGCTCTTTTACTGCTTGATGTACCGCAGTTTGAATTCTTTCACTACGACCACCTGGACGTAACCCAGTAACAACTTTTGCCATTAATCAGCTCTACTTCAAGAAAAAACAATTAAAATATTATTTGTATATACAAAATACACTAAAGCTAATGATTTGCTTTAGTGTGAAAATAATGTATAAAAGCTAAATATTCGCTTTAATGTTATTCATCTTATATGAACAATTCAAGTTCAAAACGGTCTGGATCAGTTTTTCAGTTAGATTCAAAAGTTGCTTTGACCTTAAACACAATCACGCTCATGACCTTTATGGCGGCGTCTAGTGCCCCTACGCCACTATATCGTCTGTATCAGCAGACATGGCAATTTTCGCCTGTTACCTTAACTTTAATTTTTGCGACCTACGCGTTTACCTTACTTGCGTCTTTACTCATTATTGGTTCTTTATCTGATTATACCGGACGTCGGCCTGTCATTATTTCAGCAATTTTTTTGCAAATTGCTTCAATGAGTTTTTTCCTTTTTGCCTCAGATGTTTCGATGCTATTTATTGCGCGTGGCTTACAAGGTATTGCAACAGGTCTTGCTGTTTCTGCAATTGGAGCCGCAATTTTAGATTTCAGTAAGCATCATGGTTCCCTAATTAATAGTATTGCTCCCATGGTCGGCATGGCAGTAGGAATTTTTATTACATGCCTTATTCTGCAATTTTCGGTTCAACCTTTACATCTAGTTTTTGAACTCTTATGTATATTGTTTGCAGTTGAACTCATTTTAAGTTTTTTTAATCCTGAAACAGTACGCAAAAGATCTGGTGCTCTTGCTTCTTTAAAACCCAACATGGCTATTCCACATCAAGCAAGGAGTGCTCTATTCAGTATTAGTCCTATTAATATTGCGCTTTGGATGGTCAGTGGTTTTTTCTTATCACTTATGCCCTCTTTATTAGCAAAAATTTTTCACACATCTTCAGCTTGGCTAAATGGCGTTATGTTTATGGCACTCGCCCTTTCAGGTGCAGCAGGGATTCTGACTCTTAGAAAATCTACCAACTTTCGTATTTTGCTCACGGGTACCTTATCCATCATTATTGGTGCAACCGTTTTATTTCTAGCGATTAATTTTACCAGTGCCGTAATTTTACTCTTGGGTTCTATTATTACGGGGGTAGGTTTTGGTACAGCTTTTATGGGTGCAATTCGTACAGTCATGCCTCTAGCTTTACCCGAAGAACGCGCAGGACTCATGGCTGCTTTTTTTGTAGAGAGTTATTTGGCTTTTAGTATTCCAGCAATTTTAGCAGGTTACTTTGTGGGTAAAATCGGACTTATGAACAGTGCCAACATTTATATGAGTTTAATTATTGGTCTTGCTCTGATTGCACTTGTGATGATTTTTAAAAATATTAAAAGCAAATAATGATTAAAAAAAGCCTCCATCGAGGCTTTTTTACTTTACTGATCACGCCAAGGTTTCAAAAAACACTTTACATACTTTTTAAAAGGCCAAGTAAACTGTTTTATAAAACTATTTGGGATTTTATAACCCACTGTGCCATACACACTCGCCAAATGACTAGGCATATATACGCTTTTAAAAATAACATCGTATAGGGGAATAAAAGCGGCGTAATTTTTATCAATAGCAGGTTTTTCTGAAGAATGATGCCAATGATGGAATTCTGGCGTTGCGATAATCCAGCGCAAATATGGAAAACGAAAACGTACATTGGAATGAATGAAGATAGCGTGAAATGAAATAAAGACTAAATAGGCAAAAACAGCCGAAGTATGAAAACCCAGCAGGAAAATCGGTAAAGTAGCAATGAAGCGAGTCATGAGCACTTCAATGACATGCAAACGAGAAGATGCTAACCAATCCATATATTCAGTCGAATGATGAATTGCGTGAAAGCGCCATAAGAAATTAACCTCATGCATAGCTCGATGTAACCAGTACACCGTAAAATCGACCACAATGAGCAACTCAATAAATTGCAGCCAAATTGGTTGAGCTTGTACATAAGGCACAATTGGATTATGAGACAAATGCGTAATCCAATATTGAATTGGCATGACGGTTAAAAAGCTAAATAATTGAATACCAATATGGCTGACCATGAAATATTTCATATCGGTCACCCAGCCCACCCTTAATATTTTTTGTTCGGGATTTTTAGCAAAAAAACCTTCAAGTGGAATAAAAATGAACGCTAAAATAAATAAAGTCAGTACAAAATAATCGATACCTGCATAAAACGGCACACTTGGTAAAACGGGTGCTTCAATTACACCACAGCCCAAAACCGCTGCCACAAGTGAAAAACATAACCCATAAAAACCATATCGGTTTTGACGAATAATTGCACTAAATGCACCAAAGCCAGCGCTAATAATAATGCCTGTGATCAGCCCATAATAAAAAAGATTATAGTGTTTGGCATAAATAGGACGGAGTTCTGGGGTAGTTAATACACTGGGAAATAAAAAACATAATGCACCAAATAGACAAAGTAAGCTGAGCGACATTGAAATAAAGGCGCTAATTTTCCCTAATCCTGCGTTAAGTTCTAAATTTTCAAATTTTGCTCTTAATTGATCGGTCATAATTCATATAAAGTTCTTATTGTATATAACGCGAATGCTATCAAAATTTAATAATAAATTGGAAAGAACTTTAAACTCTCAAATATTCTCCATTCCACTGAAAATGAGATTTAAAATAGCGTTAACTAGTTTTATAAAACCTCAAATATTTGACCGACAGATTGAATCAGCCATTTTCTGGCAATAATATCATCACTACGATTAAACCAGTTCAAGCTCACTTTAAAAGAATCCATAGCAAAAGGTAATTCAAACATTTGGACATTACCATGGGCTAAATAATGCCGAGCTGCTCGCGATGGTAAAGTCACCAACATATCTGAACTCTGCACAACCCCTTGTAAAACACTAAAATGTGGGACCTCTAAACGAATTCGTCGCTTTAAATCCATTGTTTTTAAATATTGCTCAACTTGGATATGCCCTGTTGATGATTTTATAGCCACATGATCTTCTTGCAAATATTGCTCTAACGTCAGTTGCTGCTGTAGCCTTGGGTGGTCAGCTCTAGCAATGCATACATATCTTTCTTCAAATAAAGTACGCGTTTCTATTTTAGGCATTATGGTCTGCGTACTATTAAATACGGCTAGATCTAAAAAGCCGTCAATAAGCCACTGCTCAACCTTAGACGACTGAATCTCTTCAATCTCAATTTGAATATAAGGTGCTGTTTTCTGCAAAAAAGCCATAAGACTAGGCAAAAGACAAATTTCCCCTGCGTCAGAGAGTCCGATTCGGAAAGTTTTATTTGAATTTTCAGGACGAAATTCCTGTGCTTGAGCGATTGCTGATTCAATATTAAAAATTGCTTGATGAAAAATTGGATAAAGCTCATGTGCAACTTTTGTAGGTTCGACACCGCCTCGGCTTCGGGTAAACAACTCATCATTTAACTGACGGCGTAAACGATTCAAATTATAAGTCACAGAAGGCTGACTCAAATTTAATTTATCAGCAGCTTTACTAATATGCCGAGACTCATAAATACAGACAAAAACTTTAATCAAACCTAAATCCATGGTTCTGATCCTTTAAATACTCTAAACAAAGACTTTAACTTCTTTGTTTAGAGTTTAGTTCCTTTTATAGGAAAAAAAGCTTAACTCTTATGGAGATATACTTGAATTTAGCATTACGCGTTTAGTTCGATTGCAAATACTTATGGCAATAACACTTAAGGTTGCCAGCACACAAGGGATGGCTAGAGCGATAAAATTATATGCAATGGGTAGATGCAAACTTAAAAGCCAGCCGCATAAAATCGGACCTAAAATCGCCCCGATACGGCCTACTCCTAAAGCCATACCAATGCCCGTACTGCGGATTGGTGAAGGATAAAACTGAGCCATATAAGCTAACAATAAAATTTGCCCGCCAATAGATGCCGCTCCAGCAATGGCAACACAGAAATATAAAATGACCATAGGTAAAGCATAGCTCAACAAGTAGAGCGACACTGCACCTGCAAAGAAGAGTGAACAAATGACCTTACCTAGGTGAAAACGATCAGCAAAGTAGCCTCCACCGATTGCACCCAGCATCCCACCCAAGTTTAGCGCCAGTAAAAAAACAAGACTGGTTGATAAATCATATCCGGCCTCGACCATGAGTTTGGGTATCCAGTTACCGAGCGCGTACACCATGAGTAAAGCCATAAATACACTCAGCCAGAAAAATATAGTGACTAAAGCACGGTTCTCGGTAAATAGAGCAACCAAAGGTCGAGTGGCAGTTCGTTGGTTTTCTTGGTGTAATACAATGCTTGTATGATCAGTTATGCTTTGTTGTGGTGCTAATTGTTGAAGTAAGTCACGTACCTCATTCCATTTTTTCTGGCGAACCAGATAATCGATTGATTCGGGTAAAAATTTCCAAATAATAGGTAATGAAATGAGTGGAATGCCCGCCAGAATAAACATGATTTGCCAACCAAACTTAGGAACCAACCACATGCCTAAAAGCGCTGAACTCATCCCGCCAATCGCATAGCCGCTAAACATGAGCGATACCAAAGTTGATCGTAATTTCTTTGGGGCGAATTCGGTCATTAAAGCAATAACGTTCGGCATTACTCCGCCCAAACCAAGACCAGCAATAAAACGGTAAATGGCAAACTCTTTGGGGCTGTTGGCAAAACCACATAACACCGTAAAACCACTAAAAATAAGGACACACAACATAATTAAACGCTTACGGCTAAAGCCATAAGACTCTAATTTATCGGCTAAGCTACCGAAAATCATGGCACCAAACATCATGCCAAATAATGCAACACTGCCCAGCAATCCAGCAGTCATACTATCTAACTGCCAATGTTGCATAAGCTTAGGCAATGCAACACCATAAATAACTAAGTCGTAGCCATCAAAAATAATAATAAGCGCACTCAGCAAGATCACACGCCAATGTAATGGTGTTAATCTTGCGTCATCAATCAATTGATTTGCATTTAGTTTTTCCATAATTGCTTTCCTTAGCAAATTGCGTGTAAAACAAAAATTTATTTAAATCGTTGCTATTTTTAATTGATGTAATTGTCGCTTTGCTTCTGCAACATCCTGTTCTAGATCGTGTTGCCATAACCAATCAAACCGATGTTCAAGATGTTCACCAATTTCGACAAATGTTGGGTACTGAGTCGAATAACACTCATAAATTTCGCCAGATTCACGAGAAGTTTGCTGAACACGACAAGCACGTTTTAAACGGAGCTTTTCATATATTGAAGACACATCGGTTAACTGATCTGCGTGTAAGTTTTTTGTCGACAATAATGCTGCAAGGATTAATGCATCTTCAAGACCTTGTCCTGCTCCTGCACCTTGATGGGGTAACATCGCATGTGCAGCGTCACCCATAACAATCACATGACCAGAGGCACTTTGATAAGTTGAAAGTTCTTCAATTTCATGTAAAGCCCAAATGGTAGGTTGTTCAATTAAACCCAATAATGTTTGGCAGCTTTCGCTCCAGTCTGAAAAATCAGAAAGCATTTGAGCTTTATCAACAGGTTTGGTCCACGGTGTATCAACCGGGAGTACCGTATCTTCACGGTTTGAGCAGAAAGCAACAATATTAATTTGTTCCCCCTTACGAATGGGGAACGTTAAAATATGTTTGTCTTTGCCCAATAACATTTGGGGAATATCTGCTAAACCTGTATCGCTGTTTATTTGCTGCAAAGCTTCTTTAAATGAAGCGTGAGAAATAATGCCACGATAAGCCCAAGTTCCTGAGAAACGTGGATGAACCGGTGGTAAATCGTGAGTAGCTAAAACATATTGGCGAGCCACAGAGCGGATACCGTCAGCCCCGATTAAATAATCGCACTCATACTGACTACCATCATTAAAGTGTAAAATCACCTGATCATTTTGTTCTTCAATTGCTTCTAGGCGTTTTGAAAAATGAACATTTTGCGTAGGCATGTGAGGAATAATGGCATCTAGAAAATCAGCACGATGAACAGATGACTGCCCTACACCTGTCGCGATAGATGCAGATAAATATTCATCGGTATAACCATTGCGCCATTGAAACCAAACATCTTGAAATGGGGGCGATACTTTATCTGCAATTGCATGATATTCGTTGGCTAAACCTAACAGTTCAATGGCTTTGACTGCGTTAGCACCAAAAGAAATTCCTGCCCCAATTTCAGAAAACTGAGGTGCAGATTCAAACATTTGCACGTCTAAATGGGGGCGTTTACTTAAATTACTTGCTAAAGCCAGACCAGCAATACCACCACCAACCACGGCAATTCGAATATGTGTATTCATGTGTTTGTTCCTTAAACATCATTATCGTTTTCACATATTCATTTTTGAGAAGTTGGCTTATAAAGTCCAATTAGTATTTTTTTTGTTCAATTATTTAAAAATTAAATAATAGCCAATTGGACGGCCTCTATAAAGCTTAGAGGCCGTCCATGCTAATCAATTATTTTTGATAGACTTTATGGTGTGCCTGGCGGGGTTCCGATAGCATGTTTCATTGGAGCTTCATAAGTCGTCTCAGCAACCGGTGAAACGCGCCAAATCGTATTGCCTACATCATCTGCAACTAATACGGCACCTGAAAAATCAATTGCTACACCCACAGGACGACCATACGCTTTGCCTTTATCACTCAGGAATCCGGTCAAGATATCTTGTGGTGGACCAGAGGGTTGACCACTTCTAAATGGTACAAAAACAACTTTATAACCACTGTGAGGCTTACGGTTCCAAGAACCATGCTGACCGATCAATGCGCCTCCTCTAAATTGTGGCATGAGTTCAGCTGTGTAAAATGCAAGGCCCAAAGAAGCGGTATGGTTACCAAGTGCATAGTCGGGTTTAATTGCACGAGCAACCATTTCCGGATTTTGTGGTTTTACTCGCACATCTACATGTTGACCATAATAGCTATATGGCCATCCATAAAAACCACCGTCTTGGACTGACGTCATATAGTCAGGTACTAAGTCACTACCAATTTCATCGCGCTCATTAACAACAGTCCAGAGTTTTCCACTTTGCGGTTGCCAAGCCATACCATTTGGATTACGCAGTCCTGTTGCAAATGGACGTGAGTGACCGCTTGCAATATCAAACTCTGTAATTTGTGCACGACCTTTTTCTTGATCTAAACCATTTTCAGCAACGTTACTGTTAGAACCAACGGTAATGTAGAGCTTTGTACCCGCCGCGTTAGCAATGACATTCTTGGTCCAATGGTGATTTAAAGGACCGCCCGGTAAATCTAATACTTTGGTTCCACTGGCTGTAATTTGAGTTTCACCTTCCTGATAAGGAAAACGCACCAATGCATCTGTATTGGCGATATATAAGTTATTACCGACCAATGCCATACCAAATGGAGAATTTAAATTTTGAAGAAACGCTGTTTTCTGATCGGCAACTCCGTCTCCATTAGTATCACGAAGTAAGCTAATACGGTTTGCACTTGGATGAGATGAGCCTGCTCGCTTCATCACAAAAGACATAATTTTACCTTTAATGCCTTTGCTGTCTTCAGGTTTAGGCGGAGCATCCGTTTCAGCAACCAATACATCACCATTCGGCAATACATAAAGCCAGCGCGGGTGCTCAAGTCCTTTTGCAAATGCTTTTACCTTTAAACCTTCCGCGGGTTTTGGCATTACCCCACTCGGCCAACCTTTTGCAGGTGCAATATTAACAGTGGGAAATAAACTTGATTTAGGTTCAGGTAATTTTGGATCTGGACCATAACTCTCAGTAATCGGATATTGTGAGGATGAAGCGCATCCAGCTAATGTAACTAAAACCGTAGTGCCTAAAACTGGCAGTAAAAAACGTTTAGTCATGATTTATCACCATTTCTTTTTTGATGTCATGGAAATAGCGTAATTTATGTCAGCAATTAAACAAGCAACTTTAATGGAGTCTTTTGTTTATCGCTTGCAAAAAAGCTTCTTTATTTTTCGGTGAAATCATAACCGTTGCGATTTTTCCATTTTTCATATAATAAATTTTGAGTCGATCTAATGAGAGCGCTGGAGATGAAAGTGGATTATGAGTAGGTTCTATTTGGGTAATATCATTAATATTAATTTTCCATCGAAATACTAAGCTTTTAATCACTAGAGTACCGTTTTCTACCACATAGTAAGTATTAAAGATGGGAAGCCAAATAATAAAAATGACTAAACTATAAATGATGAGATGCGGAAAATTTGAAGCTAAAGAATAATGATGATTTGCTTCATAAATTTTTATAACAATATTGGCAGTGATAACAATAAATATTAACAAAAGCCACCAATCAATTTTTGATCTAAATTTCAAAATTTATCCTCCATTTTTAAACTAGTTTTTAGCAATTTATTCATTCTAATTTATTTAATTTATATTCTTAAATTAAAGCAAAACTCACCGCCTCTTTTGCATGAATGGTGGTCGTATCAAATAAAGGAACCGAGAATTTAAGCTCACCAATCAACATACAAATTTCGGTACAACCCAAGATAACGCCTTGGGCACCTTCAGCTATAAGCCTCTCTACAATAGCGATGTACTGTTGCTGAGAATCTGGGTTGATCACACCTAAACAAAGCTCTTCATAAATGATGCGATGGACGACTTTTCTATCGGCTTCATTGGGAATAATCACATCAATTCCATGATCTCTTAATCGAGCTTTATAAAAAGCTTGCTCCATTGTAAAAGCTGTCCCCAACAGTGCAACCTTAGTAATGTTTTGATTTAAAATTTCTTTTGCCGTTGCATCAGCAATGTGTAAGAAAGGAACTGTAATTGATTCTTCAATTTGTGCTGCAACTTTGTGCATAGTATTAGTACACACCAAAATACAATCTGCTCCTGCTTTTTCCAAATTTAATGCTTGCTCGGCTAAATATGTGCCAGCCTCTTGCCATAAACCCTTCGCTTGCAAGGCTGCTATTTCTCCAAAATCAACACTATTAATAATGACCTTAGCAGAGTGTAATTTTCCTAATTTACGATGAACCATTTTATTGATTTGCTGATAATAAAGCGCTGTAGATTCCCAACTCATTCCACCTAATAAGCCGATTGTTTTCATTATTTAACCCTTCTATTTATTTAAAACTTATCTATATCTTTTATGAGTAAAGTGTAGCTAGAATAAAATTGCTGCTTTTATACTAAAAACTTTAAATGAAGTTAAAATATTTGGATTTAATTTATACTTGATAAAAAACACATGAACATAGATATATTTAATGATAATTATGAACACATGGGATTTGCTGATAAAAAATTAGCTCATGAATGGGGACTATGGTGTAGAGTTTAAAATAGGAAAATCAAGCTCAAAACACACACCCTCGACCGTGTTATAAACTCGATAGAGACCATGATGTAGATCCATAATAGAAGCAACAATCGACAAACCTAATCCACCTGTTTGATTCTCATCACTTCGACTTGAATGGCATTGGTAGAATCTTTCAAAAAGATGCTCAAGTTGATGATCAGCAATTGAAACACCACCCGTTACCACAGTCAGGCTGACCCATTCCTTATGTTCAATCATCTTATGTTTAGTTGCGATATAAATAGTCCGCTTGTCACCACCGTGAACCAGCGCATTTAAAATCAGGTTATAAACTGCTCTTTGAAATAGCTCAGGATCTGCAAATAAATTTTTAGCCTCTAAGTTAAAACTAAAATGACACTCTTGTTCTTCAGCTTGATATTCAAAAATCTGGCATAGCCTATCCATAACATCTTGGATATTTATTTCTTGTTTGTTTACAAGAACCATTTTCTGATCGGCTCTTGCCAAGAAAAGCATGCTATCAATCATGCGTTTTAATCTGTGGTAATCATCTAAATGAGACACCAGTAAATCTTGATATTGCTCAACCGAGCGTTCGCCAGTTAAAGCAATCTCGGTTTGCCCAATCAGATTATTTAAAGGCGTACGGAACTCATGAGCGATATCTTCAGAAAAACGGTTGAGCTGCGTATAGCCCTTTTCGATACGCTCAAGCATATGGTTTATATCTTTTGAAAGTAGCTCAACTTCTAAAGGAGAATTTGATAGGTTTAATCTTTTCTGGAGCTGATTTACGTTAATAGAATGAGTTTGCTTGCGAAGCTGTTGCAGCGACCGTAAACCTAAATGACACGCTAAAATGCAAAGCACAAAGATTGCAAACACGCCCCCGACCACATACAGCAAGAGACTTTCTTGAAAAGGTAAAATAATATTGATGCGTTCCGACCACTGTTTACCTGCAATGAGCAGATAAGGTTCGTCATTAATTTTTATGGTTTTCCACGCAATTCGCGTTGGATATGGTTTGTTCACTAAATCTTGAAATTGAAGGCTATTGCGCTGTGCAAGTTCAGGTAACTGAATATGCAGTGGATTGATATTAATTAAAGTTTTGTCTTTATGAGTGAGTAAAAACAAGTTGTCTTGATTGCCAAGCATGTTTTGATACAGCTTAGGACGCGCAATGATTTGCTCTACATTTTCGCTATCTTGCAGCAAAATTTCCAAACGGTTAATTCTGTCTGCTAAAGCTTTATCTTGCTGCTTTAACAAAATTTGATTAATACCTAAATAGGTCATAAAGCCGACTGAACATAAAATTAAGGCAGAACAAAGCGTGACCAATAATGTAATACGGACTTCCAGAGAACGCAGAAATTTAAATTTCATAAGCTAACCGAAATTTTATAGCCCAAACCACGTATGGTATGAATGAGTTTTAATTCATATCCCTCATCAATTTTGCTTCGTAAACGGCGTACAGCGACATCAATAAAGTTGGTATCTGTGTCAAAGTTAATATTCCAAACTTCGGAACCAATTTGTCTGCGCGTCACGATTTGCTCTTTGTTGAGCAACAGGTAACGCAACAAATTAAATTCGGTCTTACTCAGCTCAATTAAATTTCCGTTACGCCATACTTTATGGCTGACCACATCCATTTTTAAATCACTAATAGACAGCTCATTTTCTTGTAGATATAGCTGTCGTCTTAACAGGCTTTTAATACGTGCCAACAGTTCAATATAAGAAAATGGTTTAGCCAAGTAATCATCTGCACCCAACTCCAAACCTTTAACTCTATCTATTACCTGATCTTTTGCTGTTAAGAAAATCACCGGAATTTTTGAAAACTGGCGTAAGACCTGTAATACGCTCCAACCATCTATGTCCGGCAACATGACATCAAGAATAAGTAAGTCATATTGATCTCTCTTTAGCATTTCCAAACCTTGCAGCCCTAAGTGAACACACTCCGCTTGATATCCAGACTCTTTCAATCCTTTGACCAAATATGTGGCGATCTTGATCTCGTCTTCAATAATAAGGATACGCATTTTGTAGAGACTCATTAGAAAGATGACAACTTTGTAATGTGATTGTCATGCTTGAAATTAAGCAATTTGTTTAAGATTTTCAAAGCGACATAGAGGCAATCATCATGAAAAAATTGAACTGGCTGATGTTAACAGCCTTGCTATTCGGTAATAGTACTTTTGCACAGCCCCCTGCTTTGAATCAAGTTTATTCGTTAGATCTTAAAACTGCGCATCTGCTAGCCGACAGTGCGAAAGAGGCCTGCAAAAAACTAAATCAAAATATTGCGGTCGTTGTTGTAGATCGTGGCGGTAATCCTTTAACTGCCGAACGGCATGAACTGGTGGGCCCGCATAATTTAATGGCTGCCGAGAAAAAAGCCTATACAGCTTTATCTACCAAAACCTCGACCTTGGTTTTAAGCCAAAACAGTAACCAAAACCCTGATGCAAAAAATTTAACCACCGTAGCAAATTTACTTTTGTTAGGCGGCGGCGTACCTGTCCGTTTTGAGAATCAAGTGATCGGCGCAATTGGCGTTGCGGGTGCTGGCGGTGCACAAAATGACAATCAATGCGCAAGCAAAGCCATTGAAACTATTTTTCATTCATAAGGAGCTTCAACATGCCTAAATCATTTATTGCTTTATCTTCGTTATTTATTGCTTCAGCTACGTTTGCTCAAACTAATCCGCTAAGTGTGCATGTGTTAAATCTAGAAACAGGTTTGCCCTCTTCACAAGTTGAAGTTGTTTTAGAAAAAAATACCAATAACCAATGGGTTAAACTCAACCAGCAAGTGACCGATTCAAATGGTCGTATTACTGCGCTCTATCCAGAAAACAAAAAACTAGAGCAAGGAGTTTATAAAGTTACCTTTAAAACTGAAGACTGGTTTAAAAAGAACAAACAACAAACTTTTTTTGCTGAAGTACCTGTAATTTTTAAAGTGGATGGAAGCGTAAACCACTACCATATTCCGTTACTACTTAGCCCTTACGGTTATTCAACCTATCGAGGCAATTAAAATAGAAAACCCCTTTATCTGTTATGCACAAATAAAGGGGTTGATTAAAAGCGATTGATTTTACGAACAAACACCATCACTAATGACCGATTTTTTATTTGAATCCAGCGCCACAATTGAAGAAGAAACCGTATTAATAATTTGAGTCATGGCCTCACTTGAAGCACTCACAATCGCATCCATTTTTTTAGCTTTTTGATCAATCGGCTGCTTAAACGCAATTCGACAATTCAACTGCGAGCCTGCATTAGTGATGACTTTTGCATTATTTGACTCTAATTGAGTTGGCGGTATTTGACGCTTCACCACCCAAAACACCGCAATATTAATATAGCTTTTATCTACAATATCAAAATGAGAAAAGTCTGTAGAAACTCGATATAAAGGTTGGTTGTTTCCAGCAAGACCACTGCTATAACTATCAATTGCCCCTAATTTTTGCTGTAAACCCGCCGACAAGGTATCGCGTAATTGCGTACCCATAGTCGATGTCCAGCGTTCATTATTTAACACCGTAGACTTACCACTACTGTCTTGTAGCACTAAAGGCGCACGGTCCAATCGGTCTGGAATCCCGACGGGTAATACTTCAATCACCTGCACAGTTGTTTTTGTAGCCGCAGTGATTTTAGGAGACATCGTATAATAGTTTGGTGTTGGCGAACTCGAGCAGGCCGTCATGGTAACTGCCGTTAAAAACAGGCCACTCCCAAGCAGCCATTTGACTGCTTTAGGATGCTGAAAAGATAGAGTGTTTTTATTTTTCATCATCGGTCTCTGGTGTTTTACCACGAATAATTGATTCAGGGTGTTGTTCAATATAATCTGCCATTAACTGCAATGAAGCTGCTGCACGTGTCATTTGCTGCAATGCTTTACGTACATCTTGTTGTAACGGCGCATCACTCGACAAAATAGACTCAGATGATCTTACCGTTTTACGGACATCGTCTAGCGTTGCTTGTAAACCAGGTGCAACTTTTCCATCTAACTGTTTAACCAGTTTATCGGTAGAGGCAATGGCTGTGTTCATATTGTTGAGCGTTTTACGTACATCTTGCCCAATCTCAACTAACGGGAACTTCGTTAACTTGTCAGCAATCTGAGAAACTTGTGCTTGTAAGCCACTGAGTTCGGTCTGTGTAGTTGGAATCACTACGCGATCATCACTCAAAATTTGTAATTTGGCTGGTTTAGCTTTAGGGAACTTATCTAGGGCAATATAGTTTTGACCCGTGAGTAAGTTGCCTGTTCTCATTTGAGCACGCCATCCGTGTTCAACAAAGTCTTTGAAGATTTCACTATTCGGATTAAGTGCCAAACCTTTTTCAACACGTGAAGGATAAAAGACGGCATCAACACGCATACGCATCTGTTTATAGTCGTTAGTAAATTCGGCATTAATCGCTTTAACATTACCAACTTCAATGCCCATGAAGTCAATTGGCGCACCGACTGCCAATCCACGCAATGAATGATCAAAATACATAATCACACCACGAGGTTGCCCATCCGGATCTTTCAATGCATCAGATTTTGAATCCCAAAGATTAAAGCGGCTATGATTTGCTGCTGTGGTCGCATGTGAGTTTTCAGGGTATCCAAAAGCAATACCACCCGCAACAATACTTGCAAGCGACTGAGTATCTAAATTAAAGCCAGAAGCATTTAAGGTCACATCAATCCCACTTGCCTGCCAGAAACGTGCATCGGTGGTTACAAACTTGTCATACGGCGCGCGAATAAACGTTTGCAGCTCTACAGTTTTACCATCATCAGATAATTTATAGGCCGTAATTTGTCCCACATTAATTCGACGATAATAAATTGGAGAACCAACATCTAAAGATCCCAAATCGTCTGCATTTAAGAAAAATATTTTTCCGGGCACATCTGAAGATATGACTGGCGGTATCTCTAACCCAGTAAATTCAAGTTTTTTCTCCTCAGACTTACCTCCATCCACTTCAATATATGAACCTGACAATAAAGTATCGATGCCCGAAACCCCACTCGTCCCAATGCGTGGTCGCACGACCCAAAACCGTGAATCTTTTGCTGCAAAGTTACTCGCGTCTTTACGCAAATCAATTCTGGCAATCACGTGTGAGCGGTCTTCTGAAAGATCAATCTGTCGTACTAAACCAATATCCACCTGTTTATAACGGACCGTTGTTTTACCAGCAACCAGTCCCTCAGCCGTCCTAAAAGAGACGTCAATTGTAGGACCGTGAGACAAGAGCGCTTTTATCGCTAATGAAAGCGCGATTAAAAGAGCAATCAATGGAATAAGCCAAATTAAAAGAGGCTTCCACCGACTTTTCTTTTCTTGAGGTTCTGGTAAATCATTCATGCTATCCAGTTCAATATCGGTATCACGACGATCTGAGTTACCAGGGGTTATTTCATTTTCAGACATACTCATTGTTCTTTTATTGACTTGGATTAATGGAATCATTATTCAACGGCGGGTGTTCTGCCTGAATAATCGTTGGTTTTTCTGAAGCAAAAGAAGAAGGTTTGTTTGTATTTTGAGATGCGTAGAAGTTATCCCAAATAAGTCGTGGGTCAAAACTTAAAGATGCAAACATCGTTAACACCACAACCGCACCAAAAGCAATCGAACCTGGCCCTGCTAAAATAGTAGCAAGCGATTGAATCTGAATAAGCGCTGTTAATAGTGCCACCACAAACACATCAATCATTGACCAACGACCGATAAATTCGACAATTCGATATAATTTAACGCATTGCTCAGGTAAAAACTTCCAAGCTGCTGATTGTTGAAGATATACCGCTACCAATAAAAAATACAAAATTAGTAGCTTCAACATGGGAATAAAAATACTGGCCATGAAAATGACCACAGATACCAGATAGTCTCCGCTTTTCCAGAAGTAAATGACACCACTCATGATGGTATCTTGCTGACTACCTAAAAGTGAGTCAGTTACTGTCATTGGGAGTACATTGGCTGGAATATAAAGAATAGTTGCAGCCACCACTAAGGCAAAAGTTCGATTTAAACTCGCTGGTTTACGTGAATGCAGTACGCTATTACAGCGAATACAACGTAACTCCTGATGGCTTTGGCCTAGACGTCTTTTTTCATTTTGAGCAGAATTTACGACACCACAGCAGTGACACACAATTAATGACAGGTCTTTAGCTCTTGGATATTGCTTAATTATCGAACCTTGTTGCGAGCTTTTTGTTGGGGTCACGTTTTTTATCGTTTTCATGGCAGTGACCTATCAATTTCATTCCATATATCACTCACCTTTATAGAAGTAATATAAACCAACAACACACTCAAGATCGCAAATGCCCATAAAGCAATCTCGGGAATGACTAACACCATTCCTATTAACTTTACGAGCGTGACCAAAATCCCGATTAAAAATACCTCAACCATTCCCCACACTCTCATAAAAAAAAGTGTACGTAAGGCAATCACCAAAAATACGGGTCTTCTCTTCAATATACTCACTGTACCTAACACATAGGAAAGTAATAAAAGATAGGAAAGCGGCACAATAAAAGTAGTAATTAAAATAAGTATGCCAACGAAAGCCCGATCATAATGAAACATTACCCAAACCGCACCAAGTAAGGTAGTTTCAGAGATATTTCCCTGTAATTCAATTTTTACGATAGGAAAGCTATTGGCAAGAATAAATACAATTAATGCCGTTAAGATTAAAGCCAATAATGTCGAAAAAGGCTTGGTGTGCCGATAGAGTTCAGCGCCGCAACATACGCAATAAGCTCTTTTTCCATAAGCAAGCGGGGTTCTACGATAGACTGTATCGCACTCCTCACAACCTGCTAATTCTTTAAGCCGCATAGTTATACTCTGAAATTTATAATTTTTACTGTGTCAGAACTGCTTGCTACAACGCTTGCATAAAATTCTACGTCTAAGCAATGTGCCAAACTAATCTCATTTCTTCAAGAGAAAATTGAATAACGACTCTACGGTCTAGTTTATTAAATTATATAAATAACAGAAAAGTATATAAGAAACCCCTTTCTTAAAAAGGGGCCTTAATTGATTTAAACCAAAGAAATCATCAGTAAAAAGTAATCCCAAAGCTTATCTCGATCATCTATCTGATTCTTCCCTGCAAGCTGAACCATTGCCCCATCAATCAAAAATAAAAACATATAGGCATCTTGGACTGAGGCAGTCGATTTTAGCGTTAAAAGTAGCTTATGAATTTCATTAATTAACCAGTTACGATAATCAATTACCACCTTATAGGCATTAGGATAGAGCTTTTCAATTTCAAAAATGGCTTTAAATGGCAAATGGTAAAATCCCTCTAGATGGGCATGCAGAAAATAAATCTCCTTGAGTTTATCGAGCACCATTTGCTCACGATAAGAATTGAAAATTGAAAGTACTTTTACTTTGAGTGCATCTGTTTGAAAAGTAAGGCTCATCTCGATGAGTCGTGCTTTTGAATGAAAGATGTTATAGAAAGTGGCTTTGGGAATTTTGGCCTCAGCAATAATGCGGTCAATACCCACCTTATTAAATCCATATAAATTAAATAAGTCTTTTGCTGTGTGAAGCACTCTGAGTGCTCTAAACGAAGATTCTAAATTTTTCATGTATACCGCTTAAAATAATTTTTTGTTGTATATAAAAGAGAGAAAAATGCCGTCACTCTTAAAATGAGTGCTAAATACAGGCATGCAAAAGCCGCACAATAATAGTGTGCTCGCCCATCTCTGGTTTATTGTTGCTATGTTTTAGTCGTACTGATTCTTAAGGTGTCGAAACCTAGAGTCGGTTAAAACGTTTTAAAGACCAGTTGGGTATAGATGTAAAGATTTTGGCAAAGGTTGCCAACGAGAGAGAAGAAATAGTACGCATAGAGGACTCCTCATGTCTAAAGAAGTTCTACCGAATTACTGTCAAATAATTATGGTGGCAGAACGAGAGAAGGTTGACAGACTGGTTAGACGCCAGCACACCCGAGGGTGTCCCTCTCCCGTCCTACCGCAACGGGAGGAGACGAGAAGCTTACACACAAAACTATTCCTCAGAAGGAATAATTCTGATGCGGTCTAAATCAGCCTGTCAAAGCCGGCTGACAATGTAGGTCAGCAGGCAAAGGATAATCGGCAAGGTTTAGAGTGTCAATGTAAGGTTGAATAGAAAATAGTTAAATAATTATTGTTTTTCATTCAATTAGATGTTGCATCTTAATAATAACCAAGTTCAACTTTAAAGAAGCTAAACATTTCAACCCATATAATTTTTTGCAGATAAAAATTGATTAAAACAAAAAAGCCAACTCTTTCGAATTAGCCCTAATTACCTCACGACCACGTCTGTGAAAATTGCTTTTGATTTTATTGTTCGCAACAATCTTCATCAATTTTTGTTATGAGTTTAAATTATCCTTTCTTTATGACAATTCAATTAAAAAATACCGTAATTTTCCCAAAAATAAACTTGATACATAAAATGTAATTTTTGCAGAAGTCGCTCCCGCTTTAAAGGGATGCATATTTTAAAGGCACTCCCTCTTAGATCACTTATAGTGATTTTGTAGAAGTGCTTCTAAACAGAACTTTTATAGATATTTTTATGCTAATTAAGAATCTCATTATCTGAGGCGTCTTCTTTGTTTAAAATCCGCCCTTCTTGTTTCGGTCGAATTAACGGCGCAGTTGGTCGTGGATGATGAGCATGTGTATATTGCAAACCAACTCCGGCATATACGTCGTCTGCCGCAATTTCAGTTTCAAATCGCTCATTATCAAGATCTCGAATTTCGTCGCTAATTCTTACGACTTCGTCTTCATCTACGCCAAGTTCTTGTAAAATCACTTCGCCAAACTTAATTGCAGACTCAAACGTTTCACGAATCATAAAGTCTACTTTTTGTTTGACTAAATGTAGTGAATGCTCGCGGTCATATGAACGGACTAATAATTTCGCTAAAGGAAACTCATGGCTAACGAGTTCAACAATTCGATTGGTCGTTTCCTTACTGTCTACACACACCACAATCGCTTGCGCTGTTGCAGCGCCAGAAGCATGCAGAATATCTAAGCGACAGCCATCGCCATAATAAATTTTAAAACCAAATTTTTCAGCGTTTTGAATCATGTCAGTATTATTATCAATAATGGTGACATCTACGCCTCTTGCTAACAAGAGTTGACTGGTTACTTGCCCAAAGCGTCCAAATCCAATCATTAAAACACTACCGCTTAACCCGTCAGCAACATTCACGTTTTCTAGTGAAACATTGGCTTTCGTCTGAGTAAAACGTTTAAAAATAATACCTACAATTGGCGTCAACACCATTGAAAGTACAACAATAGCGGTGAGATTAGATTTAACCGTACTATCGATGACTTGTGCACTGAGTGCGGCAGAGAAAAGTACAAAGGCAAACTCACCTCCTTGAGCCATGAGCAAAGCGCGATCCAAGGCTTCTGTGTGAGGACTTTTAGTTATACGGGCCACTATATAAATCATGAGCGCTTTGACAAACATTAGAGCAATTACGCCACTCACAATAAGCTGCCAGTTTTGAGCGACAACTGATAAATCCAACGACATACCCACGCCAAGGAAAAACAGGCCTAACAAGATTCCTCGGAATGGTTCAATATCCGCTTCAATTTGATGTCTAAATGTTGATTCAGATAAAAGTACACCCGCTAAAAAAGCACCCATCGCCATGGACAAACCGCTGACTTGCATGAGTAACGCGGCGCCCAACACCACCAATAATGCGGCGGCAGTCATGACTTCTCGGGCTTTGGCAGCAGCTAAGAGTCTAAATAATGGGTTAAGTAACCAATACCCTGCCGCAATAAGACCTGCAATTGCGATTAAACCAATTCCTATATTTTCCAAACGTACCGATGTGCTTTCGACCACATGATTCGGTGCCATAAAAGCGACAATAGCCAGCAATGGCACAATGAGTAAATCTTCAAATAGTAAGATAGCTACAATCTTTTGCCCACGTGGCTGAGTCAAATCACCACGGTCACCTAATAATTGCATCACAATCGCAGTCGACGTTAAGACGAACCCTGCCGCACCAATAAACGCCACTTGCCACGTAAAACCAAATAATAGCCCTACGCCAGTCAAAGCCAGTGCACAAATAATGATCTGTAGTGTACCTAGACCAAAAATTTCGCGTCTAAGACTCCACAAATGTGATGGTTGCATTTCCAAACCAATCACAAATAGGTACATCACAATGCCCAACTCGGCAATATGCAAAATTGCGGCAGAATCTTGAAAAAAAGCAAAACCGAATGGGCCAATAATCAGCCCTGCAATTAAGTAACCTAATACTGAACCCAAACCAATACGTTTAAAAATAGGAACTGCAATGACAGCCGCTGCCAATAAAACCACTGGGGCAACCAAGCTAATTGAATGCGCTTCTGAGCTCATACATTTCTCATTTTATTTATCTGCAAATTATTCTAAGTGAAACTTGGTGTAAGGGCGATTATTAGTTTTGAGAAAAAGTATCCTAAAAATAAAATGGCTTAAATCCTCCGAAAATAAAAATTGAGCCTAGAGATACAAATCAAATATTCATAAATAAGCACTCATAAAAAAAGCCCTTACGGGCTTTTTTTAATTAAGCAATAAATTTCAACATGAGCTGAATAACTGTTGCATTAATTAAATCGACAAAGAATGCCCCACAAAGTGGAACAATCAAAAAGGCCTTATGCGATGGACCATACATGTTGGTAATGGCTTGCATATTTGCAACGGCGGTTGGTGTCGCCCCCATACCGAAACCACAATGACCTGCTGATAACACTGCTGCATCATAGTTTTTGCCCATAACACGGAATGTCACAAATGCTGCATATAGCGCCATCGTAATCGTTTGAGCACCCAAAATTACAACTAATGGGCCAGCTAAGTCGGCAAGTTGCCAAAGCTTTAATGAAAGCAATGCCATTGCTAGATAGAGTGACAACGACGCATTACCAAATACATCAATCGCACGGTCGAAAATATCAATTTTCAGCACGCTCTCTAAAATATTTCTTAAGATAACGCCGCCACCGAGTGCCCAAACGAAAGTTGGTAACTCAAACCACGTTCCCTTACTAAAGCCCGTCATAAATTCAGCAAATGCTAAACAGGCTGCAAACATACCCAGCGTAGTAATCGCATTGTCTGCTGTAATTAAACGAACTTGATGCGGGTTTTCAAACGGTGCAAGATCATCTGAGTTTTGTTCAAGATGCGTATCACGATTTTGGATTTCAGCATTGGTTTTTGCTTGAGCAAGGCCATAACGGTTGATAAGCAATTTTGCTAAAGGACCACCGATCACACCACCAATAATCAAACCAAAAGTAGCACTCGCCATCCCTAATGCTAAAGCACCTTGAATACCATGTTGGGTTTCTAAAATTTCACCCCATGCACCAGCTGTACCATGACCACCTGTTAAGGTAATTGAACCTGCAATTAAACCAATGAGTGGATCAAGACCGAGTAAAGTCGCAAGACTCATACCTACAGCATTTTGCACAACAATAAATGACGCTACACAAACCAAGAAGATGACTAAAGCCATACCACCTTCTTTCAGCTTCATAAAATTGGCACTTAAACCAATTGAAGCGAAGAACACGAGCATAAAGCTTGTTTGTAGTTCACTACTAAAAACAATGCTGTACCCCCACAAAGTGTGGATGAGTAAAGAAACTACAGCAGCCACCAAACCACCGGCTACAGGTTCGGGAATATTGTAGCGTTTTAAAAAATCAATCCGATTAACAAGAAAGCGGCCCAACAACAAGACGATAACCGCCGAAATTAGTGTATAAAAACCATTAAAAACAAATTCCATATATACTACTTTCTAATAACATTCCTAACGGATTGTAAAATAATTATATTTTTATTTTTAATATGTAAAAAAAACACAAATAAACTTTACAAAACTACGCTACCAATATTTTTTTATTATTCTTAAAAATAGCTTAAATTTTTAATATTTTAAATTATTTTTTGATCTTAAAACAATTTAATTATTTATTTTCAATAACTTGTGTAAAACAACCCTTGATTAAAAATAATATTCTCTTGATATCTTAAACAGAAAATCCTGTCTTTTGGGTCACTGAACTCATCTTTTATTCCATTTAATATCCGTAAAAGACCAGCTCGTCACTGCTCTGGGCAACATCTTTACAGGTTTTATATTCAATGAGTTTATTGCTTAAAGTTCGTCAGAACGTTCCACAGCTACAATCTATTAAAAAATCTCTGCAGACACGTGCTGGTCAAAAAATACCTCACATGCTGATCAATGCATCAGATCTCTTTTTCAGAGGCCCTCAAATTGCCTTGTCAGGAAAAACACCTTTTGATGTGATTTATAAGCATGAAATTATTAGCTTACGCCATTATAGAAATGAGACTGACACATCTACACCTAAACACCGCGTACCGTTAGTAATCGTTCCACCGCTAGCAGTGAACATGCTCATTTATGATTTGTTTCCTACGCGTAGTTTTGTACGCTATTTTTTAGCGCAAGGTTTTGATGTCTATTTAATCGACTGGGGTGTCCCAACTCGGCACCAAGCAAAATACAATTTCGGCACTTATATTAAAGTTTTCATACCAGAGATGTTAAAGCAAGTTCGCTTGCACAGCGGTCAACAACAGCTTTCTTTACATGGTTGGAGTTTAGGCGGTGCACTTTCACTCTGCTATACCGCATTGTTCAAAGATAAAGATATTAAAAACCTCATTATTCTTGCTTCCCCTATCGACACACATAAAGCGGGTTATATGGGGAAACTCTACGGTAGTCTTACCAAACCTGCCGAATGGGTTCGTAAGCATACGCCGTTTCGTATTCGCCATCATGTACCAAGTGAAGCATTTCATATCCACGGCTGGCAAAATACCCTTGGTTTTAAATTAACGGACCCGATTGGAAATCTGAAAACATATTGGGAACTTTTTAAAAATCTTGATAACCGAGAGTTTATTGTCGACCATGCAACTTCAAGTTCATTTATCGATAATATGCTGGCTTACCCAGGTGGAGTCATGCGCGATATTATTCTCCGCTTCTGGATTGATAATGAACTGTCTAAAGGCGTCGTTAAGTTTGGTGAGCTTACAGCCTATCTAAAAGATATTGAATGTTCAGTACTCGCAGTAGGTGGCAGCACAGATATTATCGTGACCGCTGAGGCTGTTAAGCCGCTTATGGATTTGATTAGTAGCGAAGACAAAACCTTTAAAGTCTTACCGGGTGGCCATATGGGTGTTGTTTCGGGTAGCCAAGCACCGACTACAGTCTGGCCAGAAATGAGTCAATGGTTAGTTGAGCGTTCAGATTAATCCATTAAAATATTAGCGAAAACCAGTCTAATCAACTTAGATTGGCTTTAATTCTCACTAAATTTTTAAAGTTTTGCACAAATCTTCTAGAACTGCGTTGATCTCTTTTGTAACGTTCTAGAGGAAAAAGTTAAAAATTTATGGGTCAAAGATTATGGGTAACTGGGTGGATATTTCAAAAGATACCAATACTGGTATCGAAACAATCCGTGCCCATTTTACGGGTCATGCCTATGACCCTCATTGGCATTCAAGTTATTTAATTGGCGTAACCGAATCTGGTGTTCAGCAATTTCATTGTCGTAAAAAACAAATTAATAGTCATGCTGGACAAGTCTTTATGCTTGAACCAGAAGAAATTCATGATGGAAATGCCCCTGCCTCTGATGGGTTTACCTATCAAATGCTTTATCTGCACCCAGAATGGTTGAAACAACGTATTCAGGGCTTATTTCATAACAGTCCTGATCATTACGAGTTAGTCATTGATGCACCATTAAAATCCGATGAGCAACTTGCAATTATTACGTCACAAGCATTTCAGCATTTGCATTATAAAGAAATGAATATTGTGAAAGACAATAGTCTGGACTTGCTAATTCAATATATTGCCCAAGGGAAATGGTTAAAAAGAGCTCAACAAACATCGTCTATGCATGGTCCTCGGGTCGCCCACCAAATCCGAGATATTCTGCATGACCATTTATTTGATGATATTGGATTAGAAGAGATTTCAAATATGATCGGCCTAGACCGATATCATATTCACCGTATTTTTAAAGCTGCCTTTCACTTGGCTCCTCACCAATATCTGATTCAACTCAGACTTACACGAGCAAGAGAGCTACTTTCCAGAAGCATCTCACCTGCACAAGTTGCTTCAGATTTATGTTTTGCCGATCAAAGCCATTTGAGCCGCTGGTTTAAGCGTTGCTATGGTTTAACTCCCGCCGCCTATAGAAAAATCTGCACAAATCTTTAAGATTAATAGTTTAAATTAACTCATCTTATAGTTGCTCTTTAGTGAAGCCGATAAAATAAGAAATCTCACTATATTTTCATTATTTACGATTATTAATGTAATTATTCAAATAAACAAACTTCATAATTATAAATTCAAGTATTCATCATAAAATATATACTCCTCATAATTGTTTTTTTAATAACAATATTTTTTTATTATAAAGAACTTAAAAGATCGATGTTACTTTTTGTTATTTATGTAAAGTTTGGCTTACTCCTTAAATCAACATAAACAACTGAAAAATATATATTTAATATAAAATCAGCTTTGTAATTTTTGATTATTTTTTAAACAAATGTAGGCATTCTCTTACAACTATGTAAGCCAAAACCTACAACACAACTCATTGTTTTTCTTATAATTAATTTCAGTACATATAAGCACTCTTTCCTATTAAATAGAAAGCTTAATATTAATAAAGAGATCTGGAGAAAATGATAAAGTCATCTTTATTAATAGAAAAACTCTTAATAATAGAAAAAGAATCTCAAAAAATTAATATGTACTATCTTTCCTCTGGAAACAGAGGAAAGATAATTTTTTAATCATCAGATAGGGTATAGAAAATGTTTATTGCAAAAAATATATTTGTATATTTACTATCAATGTTAGCTTTATGCTTACTGATTATTCTTTTTAACTATATAGGAATGAACGAGACGATTAATCTCCTTCTCTCTTCCACGCTTTTTGGGATATTTATTACTTGGTATTTCAAAGGTAGTGGACTGTGCCTTGCTTTATTTGGCTTTTTTTATTGGGCAATGTTTGTCATTAGCCAAAGCCTAGAAGTGATATGGATGCTTGCCACTACAGTTATTGTATATTTAGTGATGACTAGAATACTACCTAAACTCAAGACCATCCATATCGGTGTAATAGCCAAATAGCTAAAACGGGTTCACACCCCGATTCACCATACCTACTCTCTTAACTGTCTTAATTTTGGTTTGCTCAGCAGTAACTAATTCTTTGATGAAAGCTTTTAAATTTTGCTCATCAAGACGAATCGGATTAAAAGTAGTTTCTCCCATTTTTAGAAAAAAAGATTCAATATTGGTATTGCGTTGCACATATTTCATTGACCATTTTTTAAAAGAGTTTTGTTCAATGGAATATGTGCACAACCATTTAACATTGTGGTGTCTTTCATCATTTGCAATTTTTTCAAATAATGTTTCAACTATCTCTTGTTCACCTTCTAAACATTGAAAGAAAGCATTATCAGCATAATAGAGTACGCCACAAATTTGATTCAAATCATTGAAATCTCTAGCTTCTGTCAAAATATCACGTAGATCTTGCAACAAATCTTCATTTTTTTCGTTTCGTTGACTGGCATAACACAGGCGAACGTTCATTAGCAATTCCGTGAAATATAAAATTTCTTTATTTAAAGATTTTTTAATCTAACATACATCTGTTACTAATAATTTATATTTCACATATATTTTAAAGTTTACATTGAAATTAAATGAGTAATTACATGTACTTATAATTAAATATTTATTTTTATATAAAAATAAAAAGCCCTCTTATTTAGGGCTTTAATGATTAAAAAAAATATCAATTTCTTTAAAACCAAAATAAAAAAAAGCACTAAAAAGTGCTTTTTTTGTTTGCTGTATATTATTGTGGAATAATATTTACAGCATTTGGGCCTTTTTGCCCTTGAGTAACAGTAAACGTTACACGCTGACCTTCGTGCAAAGTTTTGAAACCTGAACCAGAAATTTCTTTGAAGTGAGCAAACACATCTGGACCATTATCTTGTTGAATGAAACCGAAACCTTTAGTTTCGTTAAACCACTTAACTGTACCACTTACTGTATTAGACATGATATATCCTACTGATTTCTAATATTTTAGAATCATTAAACAAATAATGACCCTATCATAACTTTGAAAAAAGAATAACAAATTGAGCTTAATATCTTAAAAAACGAAGGATTATGACTAAAACTACGATACTTAAAAGAAGATTTACTAACAAGACTTTTTTCTAGTTAACTAAATCATACAGGAAATAAATTTGTATTCAAGGCTTTTATTTAAATAATTTCCAAAACGTAACTTAAATAAATAGAAAACAATAGCTTAAAAAAATATTAAGAAATTCAGCATATTGTATAAGTAAAGAATAATCTATTATTTAATATACAACCATGCAAAAACAGAAATCGAAATATCTATTTATAAAATTATTTCAATCGCCAATAAAA
The DNA here is from genome assembly GCF_000399685.1 of Acinetobacter pittii ANC 4050. GTDB lineage: Bacteria > Pseudomonadota > Gammaproteobacteria > Pseudomonadales > Moraxellaceae > Acinetobacter > Acinetobacter pittii_E. Next base: position 450,303 of record NZ_KB976987.1, on the reverse strand, counting down.
ATTTATCTCTAAAAATTATAGATAATAAAAAAACTCCTAAATAGGAGCTTCATCTTTTATTCAATGGCAGAGGATCAAGGACTCGAACCTTGACGAACGGTTTTGGAGACCGTCATGCTACCATTACATCAATCCTCTATATTCATGACTAAACCCATTAGATTTAATCATAAAAAAAGCAAGATCATTGTCTTGCTTCTTTCAATGGTGGGGGCGAAGAGACTCGAACTCTTACACCTTGCGGCGCTGGAACCTAAATCCAGTGCGTCTACCAATTTCGCCACGCCCCCATCTGGGACATTTATTTAAAATAAATGTGGCAGAGGATCAAGGACTCGAACCTTGACGAACGGTTTTGGAGACCGTCATGCTACCATTACACCAATCCTCTTCCAAGATCTAGATGACTTAACATCTACATCAACCTTAAGTTTCTAACTTAAAGTGGTGGGGGCGAAGAGACTCGAACTCTTACACCTTGCGGCGCTGGAACCTAAATCCAGTGCGTCTACCAATTTCGCCACGCCCCCGATGGCTGTGTATATTAGCGATAAGATCTAACAGTGACAAGTGTTTTTTTTCTAAAAAAAACTAACCGTGTAAATTGTATACAGATACTAGATCAATGATTTTTATCAATTTGAATCTGCTTTAAGCAATTTATTGCTTCACTGGCATTTGAAAACCGATTTTGCTGCTGTTTTTGTAATAAACCTGTGAGCAATGGATAAAAATTGAGAAACTGCGGAGGCAATTGAATGCTTAATTTTTGGCAATGTAATATTGCCCAATCACGATAACTGGTTGCTTCTAAGCGAGTTTGGGTTAACCATTCATATAAAACGATACCCAATGCATATAAATCGCTTTGTATGCTCTTATACCCTCCTCGAAATAGTTCAGGAGCCATATAACGAGGTGTTGCATCCATGATTGATTCTTGACTTGAGATAGGCCTTGTTTTCTCAAAATCAATCAAATAAGGCTTTTGCTGAAACTTTCTAAAATGTTCTGTCTTAACGTCTCCATGAATCCAGCCAAATTCATGCAGTTCAGCAAGTTTATTTATTGCGAACCAAATCTTTCGATATACATCATTAAAAACAGTTTCGTTATTCAATGAATCAAACCACACATCACTATCAGGTAAAATCAGAACTTTACCTAAAGACTGGCCTAACTGAGGAATTAAACTGACTTCAATCAGTTTGTAAGGTAAAAGCCATGTTGAGTTCTTAAGGTTAATTTCTTTGTAAAATAATTGCTCATGCAAAAAATCTTGCTCACTTTGAGCATGGGTTTCAGGCAAATGATATTTTAACCAGTAATTCTTAGTGTCTATGGTACATGTCCATAAACACCGCCCTAACACTGCACTTGCTGGCTTGGTCACACATATTAAGTTTTCTATGGGGGAAGCAAAATCATGCTTCAGCATAGTAGGACTCAGGCTGTTGTTTCTTTTCTTCAAAACGCAAAAGCTCTAAACAATGCTGAATTGTTTTACCAATACGAGCATGCGTCTCAATTGAAGAAATTTTTGGCCAAGTCGCGCGTTCTCCTTCCCTTTGCAAACGTTTAAACAAATGTGGACGCGGATTTTGCAAAGTATAGGTATAGTGACTTAGGCTATATTTAGCAATGATATTTACATCACCATAATAACGTTGCCCCATTACACCATATCCATGATCTAACAATCTTCTGACTGGGGATATAGAACCAAGTCGCTGACGTGTAAAATCCATAACGCCCATTGATAGCACTTTACCTTGGCGTCTTAGAATTCTTTCAGGCCAACTTAGTACGTCTTTACGAAAGCGATCCGCATCATTTTGCATAAATGGAACAATATGGGGGTTAACTTGACTCGCAATTGTGTAGTTTAAATTGTAAAGCCGTGCCATTCTTTCTTGAGGGAAATCACTTCTTACGCTTCCATCCACCCACTTTGTATTTGCCATATAAGGTGTATGCTCACCATCATAACGTTTACTGGTTAAACGTACGGGTGGGAACAAAATTGGCACAGCACATGAAGCCAATACCGCACTCCACACCAAAACGTTCGGTGTCATAATGGCGTTCATAATCCGCGGGTTTTCTGTTGCATCATACGGCGCTACAGCAACATTAATATTCAAACCTGATTTTTTAAAGGCCTCTTCAAAAGTAAGATCGCCTAAATTTTCAATTAGGAATTTTTTCAAATAGTGAACATCGGCAATCCCACCATTGCCTTTAATAAGTTCACGGAATTTTCTGAAATGAAAAGCGTCACTAAAGAATTGTTCGCCATTTAATAAGTTTTGAACATCTTCACTAGCAGACGTTCCCAGCATACCTGTCATAATTGCTCCAGCACTTGAGCCAGAGAGTACTTTAGGCATCAAGTCTTGTTCAATTAGAGCTTTACATACCCCAGTATGAAACAGACCTAAAGTCGCCCCACCCGAGAACATAAGTGCGGGCTGTCCGTATGCCTTTTCACAGTTTTCAAAAAACTCAATTTTTTCTTTTCTTTGAAAGGTGAGGCATTCACTTGAAGCAATGTAAGCCAAGCTTTGGCTTACCTCATCAATATAGTCTTCAATTAACTTTTTTGTTCCCACATGCGTTGCAGCAAAAAGCATGGGGTGACCAATATTTGCAATATCATAGGTTAGACCTTCTTTGAGTAAATAGATGAGGTCTAGTGTTCGATGTTGCTGACGATATCTTTTGAGTAAGGTATACCGATAAGAAATGAGCTCGGCATCGAAGTAAGGTGAACTATTATCAAATTTCCACTCTTGTACCCCTGTTTCTTCATCTAGCTTTAGGGCAAAAGACTTCCATTCTTCATAAGATTCAGCCATGTCTAATTGACGTTGTAATTTTTTGATACGGTAAGCCTGATGTGGATTCATATCACTTCGTAATTTTTCAAACATAATTCGTCCTCATCTTCTCAGATGATTTTACTGAATAGACATGACAACACTATGCTCGGTCTGAACATTTCAATCAATTGCAAAACCGATAAAGTGTATAGGCAATAAGTTTTTTGTCAGCCTGTTAATTTCGGTGTTAGTATCCTAGTAAATTACTGTTTAACATGATTGATTAACCATGGCTACCATTGATTTACCAGAGAATTTAGTTCAAACATTATCACTTGTATTAAATCAGCTACAGCAGGTCTTACCTGAACCTCGAGAAGAGACAGATTTTACTGCACCTGCTTTTAGATGGGAAAATCAGCAACTTAAAGCCATCTACACACCGAAAAATATTTATCTTGATGACTTAAAAGGCATTGAGCGTCAAAAAGAAAAAATCATCCAAAATACTTTGCAATTTTTAAATGGCCTACCGGCCAATGATGTGCTTTTAACGGGTTCGCGTGGTACAGGAAAATCTTCTATCGTTCGCGCTTTATTAACTGAGTATGCCCCTCAAGGATTACGTTTAATCGAAATTGAACGTGATGATTTAGCAGACTTACCTAAAATTCAAAAACTCATTCAAAATCGACCTGAAAAATACATCGTCTATTGTGATGACTTAGCTTTTAACGCTGAAGATGAAAATTATCGCAGTTTAAAAAGTGTATTGGATGGTTCATTACAATCTGGTTCAACAAATTTTATTATTTATGCAACTAGTAACCGTCGCCACTTGTTACCAGAATTCATGCATGAAAATACACCTGTAACCAAGGTCGATGTTCCACAATATACTGAGTTACATCCGCAAGAAGCGATTGAAGAAAAGATCTCTTTATCAGATCGGTTTGGTTTGTGGTTATCTTTTTATCCTATGGACCAAAATTTATATTTAGAAATCGTAGAACATTATCTTGATAAAGCGAACATGCCTTTTAATGACGAAGTTCGTGCTGAAAGTTTACGTTGGTGCCAGATGCGTGGTCAGCGTTCTGGTCGAGCTGCTTATCAGTTTTCTAAGCATTGGATTGGTTTAAATGCGTTAAAAGAGCTAACCAGTTCTTCCAAATAAAATAAAACGGCTATTTCAATAAAAATAGCCGTTTTTTTAAGTATTAAGAATTTACTGGAATAGATAACTCGGTCATTGGCCAACGTGGTGTAGTCGTGACAGCTAAACCATCGTGTTGGCCGGCTTTTAAACGCTGATAACCTGCAAAAGCAATCATTGCCCCATTATCAGTACATAAAGCAGGCTCGGCATAATAAACTTGTGCTTTAATTTTCGCCAAGGAAGTTTCTAATTGCTCACGTAGTCTTAAATTTGCACTGACTCCACCGGCAATAACTAAACGTTTAAGTCCAGTTTGCTTTAAAGCTTTTACTGATTTTTTTACCAAGGTATCTACAATTGCTTCTTGGAAGGAAGCAGCAATGTCCGCGTCTCTATTTTCACCATTCAATTTTTTCAATTGAACAGAAACGGCTGTTTTTAAACCACTAAAAGAAAAATCTAGACCTTGATGAAGCATAGGTCGTGGAAATTCAAACGCTAATGGATCACCAGATAATGCAAGTTTTGCGATATTTGGCCCACCTGGATATGGTAGGCTCATCATTTTTGCAACTTTATCAAAAGCTTCACCTGCAGCATCATCAATAGACTCACCCAATAACTCATATTGACCAATAGCATGGGCTGCCATCAATTGTGTATGCCCACCTGAAACCAACAATGCCACAAATGGAAATTCGGGTGGTTGACTTGAAAGTAATGGTGCCAACATATGCCCTTCCATATGGTGTACACCAATAGCAGGCTTATTTAAAGAAAAAGCTAAAGTTCGTCCAAATAAGGCGCCTGTCATTAATGCTCCCATTAAGCCAGGACCACGCGTATACGCGACTGCATCAATCTCTTGTTTTTTTACACCACTTTGCTCAAGCAATTGATTCATTAAAGGAATTAATTTACGAACATGGTCGCGAGAAGCAAGTTCAGGTACTACCCCACCATATTCGGCATGAAGTTTAATCTGGCTATAAAGAACCTGTCCCCGTAAGCCGAGTTCGCTATCATAAAGTGCCAACCCTGTTTCATCACAAGAAGTTTCCAAGCCTAAAACAATCATCAAAACTGCCTTTTATATGAGTCAAAATATTGCAATCGCTATTATAGACTTGTGATATGAGTTGTAAATGAGTAAAATACTGACCTTCACTTGTGATCCGGCGCAATGGTGTGCCTGATCTTATCCATAATCTAGAGGATTTTACATGCCACAAGTTAAGTTGAAAGAAGGCGAACCAGTTGACGTAGCTATCCGTCGTTTCAAACGTTCATGCGAAAAAGCTGGTGTTTTAGCTGACGTTCGTAAACGCGAATTCTACGAAAAACCAACTCAAGAACGTAAGCGCAAAAAAGCTGCAGCAGTTAAACGCTACCAAAAGAAATTGGCTCGCGAATCTGTACGTACTACTCGCCTTTACTAATTAATTTGTGATTGACTGCTGAATTATGACTACTTTAAAAAACCAAATTACTGATGCATTAAAAACTTCTATGCGTGCCAAAGATATGGCAACAGTGACGGTTTTGCGTAGTCTACAAGCGGCAATTAAGCAAATCGAAGTCGATGAGCGCAAAGAGCTTGACGACGCTCAGGTTCTTGCGGTCATTGAAAAGCAAATTAAACAACGTAAAGAATCGATCAAAGCCTTTGAAGGTGCTGGTCGTAATGATTTAGCTAGTAAAGAACAAGCCGAAGCTGAGATTATCTCTCAGTTTCTACCAGAAGCTATGACTGAGGAAGAGCTTGATTCTCTCATTGAGCAAACGATTTCTGCTCAAGAAGCAACTAGCATGAAAGATATGGGTAAGGTGATGAATTCTCTACGTCCGATCATAGCCGGGCGTGCCGATCCTGCTCAAGTTTCAGCAAAAATTAAAGCTAAATTAGCTTAATCCCCCTCTTTTCTTATTCTTTCTTAGATTAAACTTTCATTTACTTGTAAGTTTAAATATATCTACGTCTACGAAAATTATAAGGTCAAACTACAGATCTAAATTTTCATTCGTCGTTCATCTTGCATTTGTTTGAGTCGACTATCTATTCTAGCTGACATTGCTTGATTGTCTTTTGCTAATCGTTGAGCATGCAACATTGATTTAATTGCATTTTCTTCACTACCTGACCAATACTCTGCTTCAGCCCGATAGCGTAAAACATTAACCGCTCTTAAAGGTGCATTCTTATCCAAATTAGCGGCTTGCTGTAAAAATTGCCAGCCTTGTATATCTCTCGGATTCTTATTAATAAATCTTTGAACCAAGGTTTGGACTTGCGCAAATTTACCTTGACGTAGCAACACTTCAGCCAACTTATAACTAAAAGCTTTATTTTCAGGCATCGTCATTTGTGTAGCAGCAATCGTAGTATAAGCTTGATCTAATTTGTTTTGACCCAAATAAATATCTGTCTGCAATAATGCCACTAGAGGCTTTCCACTAGATTTCGCTTGATCTAAAGTAGACTGGGCTTGAGCATAATCACCTTGTCTTGCATAAAATGCTGCTAAAGCAATCAGACCAGCAATATTCTTTTGAGCGGCCAAACTTTGTAGTTGGTTTTCAGTTGCCTGATTTGCAACCACCATGGTGTACCATTTTAGAATCTCAAAATCAGCATCATATATACGGTTTTTAACTCTCGGCATCTGGTTTGCACGAAGGCGAGCTTCACTCATACGCTCAGTCGTCAATGGATGAGTCAACCAGAAGTCTGGTAAAAAACTCACTCGACTTGTAGCCCTATGCATTGTTTCAAAGTAATCTGCCATACTTTGTGGGTTATAACCTGCCGCATACATATATTGCATGCCGATACGGTCTGCTTCACGCTCTTGATTGCGACTATACGTTAATTGCTTGTCCATGAGTGCAGCTTGCGTTCCAAGCATCACTGCTGCGCCCGCATCACCACCACCCTGTGCAGCTATAGCCACACCTGCCAAAAGTCCCGCTAGACTTAATAAAGTTTGACCCTTAAAGGCTTCTTCAGAGCGACTAAAATGTCTTTGTGATACATGGGCAATTTCATGCGCCATCACTCCAGCAATTTCATCAATATTACGAGCTGAAGCAATAAGCCCTGTATTGAGTGCAAATAATCCACCCGGCACAGCAAAAGCATTAATTTGGGGATCTTTGATAACAACTAGACCAATTGGCTGTCCAAGCTGAGTTTCGCTTAAGATACTCGAAAATACCTGAAAAAATTGGTCTTCTAACCAGACATCTTGAATGACTGGCATTTGTTTGTGAACTTCCCGAAAAACTTTTTCACCAATAAATTTTTCTTTTTGTTGATCAAGCAAACCGATCCCACTTCCAATATTTGGAATTTCCACCTGATTTGCAGATGGTTGAGGGTCAAAAGGCTGCGCGTACGAAGCATTTGTTATAAAAGCCGTACTTAAAATAATTGGCAGAAATCTCAAAAGTTTTTCTCTATTAAAATTAAACCATCAAAAAAGTCTACTGATATAAAACATAAAAAATTATATTCAATCAATAGACTTTTACTATATCACTCGAGATAGTTTAGTTTTGCAATGAAGTGTTATTCATCATTTATGCAAAATTTGGATTTACCAAATATCTAGGAGTTTTATCTTCTAAGGCTTCAACTAGATTTTTATAAGCAAGATTTGCCATTTTTTTACGGGTCTCTGCAGTAGCTGATCCTACGTGAGGCAAAGTAACCACATTAGGCAATTTAAAAAGCGCTGAATCTTGCAAAGGTTCTTTTTCGTACACATCCAAACCGGCTGCAAAGATCTCCTCACTTTGTAAGGCCTCAATCAAAGCTTGCTCATCAACCACTGAACCACGCGCAATATTAATAAAAATAGCGTGCTTTTGCATAAGCTCAAATTGAGCTTTGCCCATTAAGGCTTTTGATTCATTATTTAAGTCAACAGCGGTTACTACAAAATCCGACTGTTGCAGTAATTCATCCAAACCAAGATATTGTGCTTTTAAGGGCTCAGCCAATTCAGGCTTTTCACGGCGATTATGGTAAACAATATTCATGTTAAATCCGTAAAAACCCCGGCGTGCAATTGCAGCACCAATATTACCAAGTCCTATAATTCCTAGGGTCTTTCCAAAAACGTCCAAACCGAACTGCTGAGGCCCTACTGTTCTTTTCCATTCACCTTGTTTAGTCCAATGATCAAGAAAAGGAACTTTTCTAGCAGCGCTTAGTAATAATGTAAAAGCAAGATCAGCAGTTGTTTCAGTTAAAACGTGAGGGGTGTTTGATAACCAGATTTTTCTTTGATTTAAGTAAGCCACATCATAATTGTCATAACCTACCGTTACAGATGAGATAATTTTTAGTTTTTGAGCCGGCGCAAGATTACTTTCATTAAGAAGTCTCCCAGCACCAATCATTCCATCAGCATCTACAACTTGCTGGCGTATTTGCTCATTAATATCACCCAATTTTGGGTTAAGAAGCACAACCTGATAATCCTGTTGTAATCGAGACAAAATTTCTTCATCAATTTGGCTAAAAACTACAACTTTTTTCATGTAAATCCCTACTACTCGTTGTTATCTTGCATCAATTGCCATAATCTTTTTTTAAGGAGCGGTTTATCCAACATCTCTTTTAAACTTACCAAGTGAATAATATTGGCATGTTGAATATAAGAACATTCACCCAAACACAAAATTTTCTTATCTGCTGCAACAGCATCTAAAAATCCTTGAATATATGAACCTGCACCACGTTGGTCTTGATAGCTAGCCAAAGGGAATGGCCATTTCAATTCAGCATATTGCCCTATTTTTGCTTTTTGAATGTTACTCCAAAGCTGCTTTTCTTCATCAGCTAAATTGGTAACATCTAAAAAAATGACACACTTTTCAAGTGCAAATGCTTGCAACTCAAATGAAGCAACCGTAATCGTTGGAACGTGTACCTCATTACGAGGTGGCACAACAGGCGGAACTTCTGCTGGAATTGGGGCCACAATTTCAGGTTCAACTTTGGGAATTTCGTTGACTTGTGGTTTTATGGGTTGTTCAAGAGCTAGATTATTCTTAGAAGGCAGTATAATCGGCTCAACTTCTGGAGCAGTGTGATCTCGCCAGAGGCTTTGAGCATTATTTTTTTGGCACGCCTGTGTCTTAGGAACCCATACGTCAATCCCTAAAGTCGCCAATATATTTCTTTGCTGCCCAATCATTTGTAAATCAATACCTCTACTCTATCTACATTCTAACGGGCTTGAGTTTTTTTTTCAGTGTTTTATTTCATTCAATTATTTTTATAATCGTATATGTCTTTTAAATAATCATCACACTATTTCTTTTTTGCATTTGATCGACAATTTCTTCTGTCTCAAAACCAAAACGCCAATAAAGCAATTCAAGGACATCTAACTCATCTTGCGTGATAATACGATCGCTCCACAGACACATTTCTGCAATTGCTAGAATACTTAGACGGTCACGCAATAATAAACCAGCAATATCATTTAAAATTTCAGCCAGATCTAATGGCTCATCTGAAATTTCATCATAGATGTACATTTCATCTGGGTTAAGTAGTGAGCGCAAAATACGCTCACGTACTTCTAACTGATTTGGACTATTAATTTGCTGAACATGAAGCAATGCATCAATCAAACGAACAATTTGAGGTTTTACTTCTTCAAATGCAGTGGGCAAATGTAACGGCATCAAATTCAATTCATATTTAACCCGCTCCAGCAAAAGTGCATCTAATAGGCCAATCTCACCATCTTCCTGAATAATCAGGGCCAGTTTTGTCAAAAATTGACGCGCAATACTTGCAGGTATATGACCGATATTTTTACAAGCATCGTGAAATATCTGAATATGAATACGTCCATCCAGATTCAATAATGCATCTATAATGGCATGACTAACTGGCGCATCTTTTGGAATGAATTCTCGATATTGACGAATCATCAAAATCGCGACCATCACCTCGCGTGAACCCGTCGCAGTTTGTAGTGCTCGCTGAATTAATTCAGGACGCTTCTTATTTCGACGTACGTCACTACTCAGAGGCTTAATAGCATCATTTAATGCAAAGCTAATCGGTGACAGTCTTAACAAAGGTAGAGGTTGCGGAGATGACCAGGGAACATAAATTTCTTTCTCAGATTCTTCCAAGAAATGAAATAAGCTAAACAATGGACGATTACGAAGTTTCTTTAAATTTTCTAATTGCAGATCTTGTAGTAAAGTCGGATTTAACTCATAAATACGTTCACGAATACTCGGATGAATATTCATCCAGCTTTGTGGGCTCAGTGAGTTAGCAAAACACATGTGTGCGATTGACTCTGAATAGGCACTATGAATTTGCGAACCAGAGTGGTGAACATAAATACGCAACAAAGTTTGGGTGTTCGCATTATTTTTTAATAACCGTACTGTTTTTTGATCATTACGGAATGTACGTCCACTCAAAGTCAAATATTTAATAAAACGAGTAATCAGCACGCCTAAGCTTCCGGCTAACCAAATTACCCCACCCACAGCAACAAAAACTGTTTCAAACTTATGTTTATAACCTGGGCTATAGCGCTTAAAACCTTGTTTGGCTAATTTACTGCCCCACTGACTAAAAGTTGTTAAACCACTATATAAAATCTTTAATTTCGTATTTTCAACAGCCTCACCCGATAAAATCTGATTAAACTCATGGCCTAATAAACCATATAACTCAAGCTTATCCAAATTTTGTAAAGCGCCCCAGGTCAAAATAATGACAATATCTTTAGGATGAAAACCTGCTGTAAGTGCATTTACACCTACTTCATCAGGTAAAACATAGACGGTTGGTACTTTTAGGGAAAAAGTTTGCGCCAAGTGTTCTGTAATTTTTAATGCGGCGAGTTCTTCGGGAGTACTTTCCTCTTTCACCAAACGACGTGCTTTAAGTTGTTTTGCTAATGAGTGCCCACCTTTACGCAGAATATAAAGTTCGGTAACTACTGACCAAACCATAATAAAAAGTAATAGTGCGACAAAATAAGGACTTAAAGTATGCCACCAAATTGGTTGGCTATAATCAAAAAAATGGACGAGTAAACCTAAAATTAAATTTAAAATAAAAATAGTCAGCAACACGGCAACCAAACACATAGTGATGGACCATGCCATATTTTTATTTTCGATTAGATAGTGGCTTACTTCTTTCAATGTAAATATTCCCAATTACATTGTTAGGTTTCATCATAAAAGAAAAAAGCGGGAAACACCCGCTTTTTTCGGCTATTTCTATTCTTCTTTAATGCCAGTTAAATCTACAGAAGCAGCATCGACATTCACATCAATATAACCATCTTTTTTCTTTTTTGCAGAATCATTACGCTTCTGCTCCAAATTGTTTAAATAGTTAACATCAATATCACCAGTTACATAGATTCCATCAAATACCGAGCAGTCAAACTCTGTTAAATCAGGCACTTTGCTAGTACGTACAGCATTTTTCAAATCTTCCAATTCTTGGAAAACTAAGCGATCAGCACCAATAATTTCTTGGATCTCTTCAACACTGCGCTCTGAAGCAATAAGCTCAGCTTTAGCAGGCATATCAATACCATAAACGTTTGGATACATCACTTTTGGTGCTGCTGAAGCAAAGTATACTTTTTTTGCACCAGAATCACGTGCCATTTGAATAATCTCATTACACGTTGTACCACGCACAATAGAGTCATCAACCAACAGAACGTTTTTCCCTTTAAACTCTAACTCAACAGGGTTTAATTTCTGACGTACAGATTTTTTACGTTGCTGTTGACCCGGCATAATAAAGGTACGGCCGATATAACGGTTTTTCATAAAACCTTCACGGAACTTCACACCCAGAATATTTGCAAGTTCTAAAGCTGAAGTACGGCTTGTATCTGGAATTGGGATAACCACATCAATATCATGGTCCTCACCCCAGTCACGTAAAATTTTATGAGCAAGCTTTTCACCCATTTTTAAACGTGCTTTATAAACCGAAATTCCATCAATAATGGCATCAGGACGAGCAAAATAAACATATTCAAAAATACATGGGCGGTATTTTGGATTAGCCGCACATTGTTTAGAGAATAATTGACCATTTGCATCGATAAAAATTGCTTCACCCGGTTCAATATCACGCTCAATTTTAAAACCAAGAGCAGTAATAGCAACTGATTCAGAAGCAATAATGTATTCCATCTCACCCTGTTCAGTTACACGTGAACCATAAATAAGTGGACGAATACCGTTTGGATCACGGAAACCTACTAAACCATGACCAGTGATCATCGCCACGACACCATACGCGCCCTGACAACGCTCATGCACACGAGAAACCGTATGAAAAATATCGTCAGCTGTAGGATTTAAAGTACCTTTCTTTTGTAATTCATGTGCGAATACATTTAAAAGAACTTCTGAGTCAGAATCAGTATTCATATGACGTAAATCTGTTTTAAACAGGTCATCATGAATTTCTTCTGCATTGGTTAAATTACCATTATGTGCAAGTGTAATACCGTAAGGTGAGTTCACATAAAATGGCTGTGCTTCAGCACTGCTCGCAGAACCAGCAGTTGGGTAACGTACATGGCCAATTCCATAATTACCAAGTAATGCTCTCATATGACGAGTATGAAAGACATCACGTACCATACCGTTATCCTTACGCAGGAAAAGACGGCCTTCATGGCAGGTTACTATTCCAGCTGCATCTTGCCCACGATGTTGCAACATCGTTAAAGCATCAAACAACATTTGGTTCACTGGCGATTTACCGGCTATACCAACAACTCCACACATAGCAACCTCGCAGACAAGCTAGGAATTAATAAAAAGGATTCTTTGTCGAATGGTCAGATCGGCTTTCTAAATCTTCCGATTTGTCCATTGGTTTTGAAGGAGCGCCTGATGCACTACCTCCAGATGTTATTTGATGAAATGCCTCACTTGCTGCATCTTTAGATAACTCTGTAGCTAAAGGGGCATATGGCAATAAATACTGTATAAGCTTGGATTGCTTCCAGTGTGGTGAACTCTCAACCCAAGGCCCTACACCCTGCATTGTAATTAGTACAACCAACAAACCCTTTAAAGAACCAAAAGCACCACCTGCTAAACGATTTAATGGCCCCAATTTCAGACTTTTCAAGAGGCCATTTAAAAATGCAGAGACGATCCATGTTAAAACAATGATCAAAAGTGCTATAAATGCAAAAGCTGCAATTTTTTGAACCACTGGATCATGACTTAAACCCGACATAGACGGCGCAAGAAGGACAGCATATTTTGCACCCATAATTAATGCAATGACCCATCCTACCAAGTTCGCAAAGGCTTTGATAAATCCTTGTCGCAAACCGTTTAGCCCCCCAATGAGCAAAAGTATCAGAATAATGATATCAATTGTGTTCATATTCACTTATGACATAGATGCAACACATTGTTTCACTAGAATAGGACCGGTATAAATCAGCCCACTATAGATCTGTACTAATGTTGCTCCAGCTTGCTGTTTTACTGCTGCTTGTTCACCCGACAAAATTCCACCCACGCCAATTAACGGGATTTGTCCTTTTAATGTTTGGGCAAACAAACGTAAGCATTCTGTACTTTTTTCAAAAACAGGTGCGCCTGATAAACCACCCGACTCGTTACCATTAGGAAGATTTTCTACACCTTCTCTTGATAAAGTCGTATTGGTAACAATTAAACCATCAATTTTAAAATGCAATAATTGTGCTGCAATAAATTCAACATCTTCAGCTGTTAAATCAGGTGCAACTTTTAGAACCAAAGGAACATAATGGTTATATTGTTCGGCTAGCTCAAGTTGTCTTTCTTTTAAGGTTTGCAATAATTCAGTTAATGCATCACCACTTTGTAAACTTCTTAAGTTCTTAGTATTTGGAGATGAAATATTAACGGTAATATAAGAAGCGTAGTTATAAACTTTCTCTAGGCAAATTAGGTAATCATCGACAGCCTTTTCTACAGGCGTATCGGCATTCTTACCAATATTAATGCCTAAAATCCCTTTAAACTTTGAAGCTTTGACATTTTCAATCAACTTATCAACGCCATCATTATTAAATCCCATGCGGTTAATAATGGCTTTAGCTTCAGGAATACGGAATAAGCGGGGCTGCGGATTACCCGACTGAGGGCGAGGCGTAATGGTTCCAATTTCAATAAAACCGAATCCTAGACCTGCCAGTGCATCAATGTGTGCACCATTTTTATCAAGTCCAGCTGCCAAACCTACCGGATTTGGAAATTCAATTCCCATACAAGTCGTTGGTTTCGCTTCTACGCTCTGACGTAGCAGGCCGAACTTATGTGCTTTATCAAGCATAGATAATGTTAATTCATGGGCACGCTCTGGTGCTAAACTAAACAACATCGGGCGAGCAAGTGAATATAACATACCAATCACAATCTACTGATTTTAGGTAGGCATATTATAGGCACAGGGAGCACAAAACACCATGCTTAAGACCAGCATATTTTAATATGTTATTGAACCGTCGCTGTTAATTTAATCTGACCTTCACTTGAAACCATTTCCATTTTTTCAATACTTAAGCCCATTTGCGCCAGTTGGGTTAAAAAGTTCGCTAAAATTGCGTAATTCTGATGAGTAACAATAATTTGTAACTGCTCACCATTTTGTTGAGAAGTAACAGTTAACCCTTGTTGTTGAGCTACACGTTGTATTTTTTCTGCTTGACCCAACTCAAGCTCACTCGCAGGTTTCATCGTGACTGCATTACTTTGCATCCACACCATCAAATCTTTTAAATCATTTAGGCGCTGTTGCTGTTGTTCTGCTAAGGAATGCATTTTCCAAAGTGAAGCTCCAATAATAGCCACTACAACAAAAATTGTAGTAAAGACCACCATGATACGTTCACGGACAGTTAAACGGTCTAAATATTGATTGATTTGTTCAATCCACTGATCAAACCGGTTTTGCAATTGAGCTAACATTTTCATTATTGTATTTTCACCACCCCAATTGCCCCACCACCATCGGCTTGAATATTACCTAACTCTGCCTTGAAACCTTGCTGATTAAGCTGCTGTGTTAAAGCTTGCAAATCATCTCCCGATTTTGCTTTTAAGGCCATGGTTAGTGTAGAAGCATCATAATTTAACTGCTGAGCTAAAATTTGTCTTTGCATTAAAATAGGTCCAACACGGCTCAACAGAGAGAGTGCTTGTGTGTCACCCTGTTTACTCATTCTTAAATGACTTTCAAATTGGCTTTTTATATTTTGTTCATTTACACGACTAGAAGGACCAAACCAATATTTATATTGCTCAATTGTCTGCTCAGCTGTTTGATTGGCTACATTTCTTAATTTCACCCAACGCAACAAATCATAGCTAAACTGAACCACAATTATTGCTAAAACAATAACCGCACATGCTTTCCAGTACCCAGAAACCGTCTGCTCTTGCCCTTTGGCTTTTGGTAAAACATTAAAAGGATGCTGTTTAGGTTTATCTAAGCCCTGAAACTCATAAAAAAATTCTGAACGTTGCTCAACACTAGAAGCTGCTTCTAAGCTTTCTAACTGTTCTACAGTCAGCCCACTATATTGATAATGTGTTTCAACTGGCTGGAACTCCAAAAACAATCCCAAATCATCCAGTGAATTACCTACCCACTTACTTTCGCGCGCCAGTAATTTTTGATCAATATTACACAGAATAACTTGTTGATCTTGAGGCTCCGGCAAAATCAAAAAGTCTGGTAACAAAGCAACGAGCTTGATTGGCAACAAATTCATCGCATGTTGCCATGTTTCCACAGTAGTTTTTGCGACGCCCAATATTGTTAATTGATCAGCATGAAAATGATGAACCACTTTCATGTGATCAATTGGCAAAGTTACAAACTCTTCAAGCAAATATTTAACACCATCTGCTCCGAGTTGCTTGTAATGAGACTTTGCTATTTGTTGCTGGAATACCTGAGCATGACGACTAGGAAAAAAGACGACAGCCTCTTTTCCTTGATGCAATTGTAGGTCTTGTATTAATTGATCCAGACTTGCAGCCTGTAACCAGTTTTCTCCGTTAGACCAATGCCATATTCCATTGGTTTCAGGCATCCATAAATACAGCATAATGGGCGAAATAACCTTTTTTAATTATATTGTGGGTATAAAACTATTTTTTTGTGTTGATAAACCAGTTGCAATCACAGCTTGATCATAAATTCGGGCTTCAGCCAATGCAAACGGATTAAAGCTTTCATGAGTCAGCAGTTCAGCAATATGTCCTACTACATTCATATGACACACCACTACAATTGACTCATAAGGAACCTGAGACAACCACTCAATTGCTTCTTTCGCATTATCGTCTGGTTTAATTTTATCGCATAACAGCACAGGCACATCTTTAAAATACGCTTGAATATGTGCCAATGTTTCTTGAGCACGTAGTAAAGGACTAACTACAAAAATGTCAGGCTTAACAATATCTTTTAAAAATGTTGCTGTTTGTTCAGCTTGAGCGTGTCCACGAGCAGTAAGAGGGCGTTTAGTGTCGTTACCATTCACAGGTGGAGCGGCTTCCCCATGGCGAACCAATGTCAGTTGCATAAATTTTCCTTGTTAATAATTCTTGCATTATAACCACAATTTATGACATTTCTTCTTCAGACTTCGTGATGAGGTAAAACAAATTCTACATCACTACGATGTCCGTTTTTCATAAGAGATAATGCAATATTTAAAGGAGGCGCCCCTTCAAAAATAACTTCATATAGAGCGTTGGTAATAGGCATATAAACATCTAGTTCTTCTGCTTTACCACGCACCTGAACGATCGTATTGATGCCTTCTGCTGTCTGACCCAACTCTTTACTGGCTTGATCAAGTGTTTTACCCGAACCTAAAGCATAGCCAATCTGATAATTACGGCTTAAAGGACTATTACAAGTCGCGAATAAATCCCCCACACCAGACAACCCCAAGAATGTAAGTGGATTTGCACCTTGTTTTACTGCAAAACGACTCATCTCGGCCAGAGCACGGGTTAAAATCATACTCTTGGTGTTTTCACCAATCTTATAAGCGGCACCAATTCCCATTGCAACCGCATAAATATTTTTAAGCGCACCACCTAATTCCACACCGTGCACATCATCACTACCAAAAACACGGAATAGAGCACTATGCAGAGCATGTTGCACAGCATAACGAACTAATTCCGAATCACTAGCAATAACGGTACCAGACGGCATACCTGCCATAATTTCTTTTGCAAGGTTTGGACCTGATAGCACACCATAAGGCACTTCTGGCAATTCTTCACGAATAATATCGCTCATGAAGCTGAAAGTTTTAGCTTCAATACCCTTGGTTAAAGAAACAACCGCTTGTGCAGTAATATATGGAGCAATTTGTTTTAAGACATCACGGAATGAGTGACTTGGAATTGCGACCAAAATAATATCTCGGTCACACACGGCTTGCTCAAGATCAGACACGGCACGTAATGATGACTCTAAAGTAAAATCCGGCAAATAACGTTTATTAATGTGGGTTTTATTAATTTCCTCAGCTGTTTCGGCATCACGAATCCAGATCATGGTATCGCAACCGTTACGTGCAGCTAAATTTGCCATAGCCGTTCCGAAGCTCCCTCCCCCTAGAACGGTAATACGTAAAGCGGTTTTTTTATCAACCGCAACAGGTTCTACCAAATCTGTAAACTTAAATTCAGCCATCTTTTATTATCCTATTTCTTACTTTTACAGACTTTTAAGCCTGCCAAACTTTTACGAATTCTTTACTTTCAATATCTGCACGGGGTGCAATTACTTTAGCTGCCGTACCGACGTAAATAATACCTGAAATTAAATCACGGGCTTGCAGGCCTAAATGCTGTTTTAACCAATTTGATTCGACAACTGCACCACTACGCCACATGGTCGAAAACCCTTGAGCTTGCAAAGATAACAAAAGATTTTGTACTGCAGCCCCTGTACTTAAGATTTGTTCAAAATGCGGTACTTTTGGATGATCTTGTAATTGTGTAAGCGCCAAAATGAGTAGCGGGGCGCGAAAAGGATGTTGTTTAACTCGTTCGAGTTGAGCGGGATCAGTTTCACCAAAATCCGCCAAAGCCTTTGCTAGCACTTCTCCAAAAGCAGCACGTTGTTCGCCCGAAACTATCACAAAACGTGTTGGCTTAAGTCTATGATGATCTGGAGCTGTCAAAGCTGCTTGGAAAGCTAACTCTAATTGCTCTGTATTTGGAGCTGGCTCAACTAATTGGCCAATAGACTGACGCTGATGAATATTTTGGTGAATTATTTGTATTGCTGAATCCGTCATTAATATTGATCTAACTCAAAAATTCAAAATAGATTAGCATAATCTACCGTTAATCCACCATTGAATCTAGCTTATAAAATTAGCGAACTCACACTTTGACATTTTTTAATACAAAACATCAAAACTCATACAACGTATTCAAAATCAATTAGAAAACCTGTGTTCAAATGGCAATATCTTTTAGCGATTAACTTTAGGTGAATTATGAAAAAAATAATTTTAGCGAGCGCAATGAGCGGTGTTGTTTTATTACTTGGTGCTTGTGCAACTACTCCTAAAAACACTCTAGCAGTTCAGAAAGAAAATAATCAGTTTGAAGTTACAGGTATTGGCAAAACCAATTTAATTGCAAAAAACAATGCAATTACAGCAGCTCAAAAAACTTGCTCAAAAAGCACTTCACCAGTCGTTGTGGATGAAAAAACAACCTACAATGGTGTATTAAAAGATGTTGTAAGTGAAAAAACTGGCCAAATGGTTGAAGCTGCGGCAGGTGTTATTGGTACATTGACTGGTAAAAATGCATCTTTAGCAAAAGATGATGACTATCAAACAACACTTACTTTCTATTGTAAAATTAATTAATTAAAAAAATCCCAATCAAATGATTGGGATTTTTTTATTAGCAGTAACCATCTAATCTGGTCAGTGGTAATTTCTTACCAATTGCTTTTTCAATTTCGGGTAAATAAAAGGCATCATCTTCTGAAAGAAAACTAATACTTACACCTTGTGACCCAGCGCGACCTGTACGACCAATACGGTGTACATAATCATCAGACTGCTCAGGCAAAGTAAAGTTAATGACATGTGATACGCCATCTACATGAATACCACGACCAGCAACATCCGTCGCAATCATAATATTATGTTTACCTTGCTTAAATTGCTCTAGCATTTTTAAACGTTTATCTTGAGCAATCTCACCTGAAAGCATACCGACTCTATATCCATCTTTCTTTAAATGATCATAAAGACGGCGCACCTGATCACGTCGATTAGCAAAAATCATGACTTTATCGATCGGCTCTTCACGCAAGATATCTTGTAATAAACGATATTTATCTTGTTTAGCCACGACATACACTCGTTGCTCTACATCGTTATTCGTTTTTTGCTCAGGCTCAATTTCAACAGTGATCGGTTCAAACAACCATTGTCTCGCCAAATTCAAAACATCATAACTAAACGTCGCAGAGAACATCAGCGTTTGACGTTGTTCCTTACGCGGAGAGTAACGGACAATACGTTTTACAGAAGGAATAAAACCCATGTCCAGTAAACGGTCAGCTTCATCAATCACTAAAAATTCAATTTGATCGAGCCAAACTTCTTTTTGTTCTACAAAATCAATTAGACGCCCAGGTGTAGCGACCATGATATCGACAAAATTAGCATCTAGCTGTTTCTTTTGCTTATCAAAATCTACACCACCTAATAATGTTACAAGGTGCAAATCTGAGAATTTTGTGAGTAGCTTTGCATCACTTTCAATTTGCAACGCCAATTCACGAGTGGGTGCCAAAATTAAGGCACGTGGCTCACCACGGAAACGCTGCTCTTGAACCGGATTATTGAGTAAATCATTAATTACACTAATCAGAAAGGCAGCTGTTTTACCAGTTCCTGTCTGTGCTCGCCCAATTGCATCATGCCCGGCTAATGTATATTTTAAAACCTTTTGCTGAATTGGGGTCATTTGAGTAAACCCTAAAGCATCAATCGCCTTTTTAAGTTGCGGATGTAAATTCAAGGTTTCAAAACCAGATGTCATAAATACGTGCTCTAACAAACAATCTCTCGAATGAGAAGATCATTATAAACAAAAACGCCCCAATTCAAAAATTGGAGCGTCCATCATTCATCAAAAAGATGAATTAGTCTTAGTCTAAAGGCTGAACGTTTTCAGCTTGAAAACCTTTTTGGCCTTGAACTACGCTAAATTCTACACGTTGGCCGTCACGTAAAGAACGGTGACCGTCACCTACGATCGCACGGAAATGAACGAATACATCGTCACCGCCGTTACGTTGAATAAAACCAAAGCCTTTAGTGTCATTAAACCACTTTACTACGCCTTGTTCACGAGCTGTCATAAGTCAATCCTCAGATGTTGAAAAAAGGACCTTCCGGTGTTGCAAACAGCAGAGCAAACAAGGTTTTAAAATATTTATAATCTTAAAGCTTGTAATCATTCTGTAAAACTATCAACAATTTCCGGTTACATCCATTTGTTATAGGGTTATTAAATCAATTTGATTGTGTGGTAAATCCTAAAACGGTTCGAGCTTAACACGGGTTTATGACAATTAATAGAATTTTTTTCAATTATTTCCCCTATTTTTAGTTCTTTTTTTAAACAGCTTATTACAATATTTTTTATAGAAATTGCCACTATCTTGTTCCATAAAATATGCTGTATTTACTAAAAATTTGTTAGAATATTTTTTTTAGTTGTTTTGATGATGAATGAGCAATACTTCTTCTAATACAGCACCCATTGAAATTAATGCCCTTGGGCAGCCCTGCCCAATGCCATTGTTAATGCTAAAGCGTGAACTTAAAAAAGCGTCAGGCAAACAACAATTTTTATTAAAATCGTCAGATCCTCATAGCGAAATTGATGTAACTCGTTACTGTGGTTTGCATCATTTTATGTGTCAAACTACACACGTATCAGAGAGAGAATTTCACTATTTAATTGAAACTCAATAATTCTTTGCTAAACTAAAAGATTAGAAATTGCATAAAATTTTACATTTCTCTACCCAATTTTCCTTAATTATGAAGCTGATTCAAATTAAGATGAATTTATTGGTTATCCCATTCGATCCTATAAGGAGAACTCATGAGTGACAGCAGCAATCAATTGATGCCCCTGTCATTGTCTGCGCCCGGTGTAAACCTTGGTGCATATATCAGTACTGTCAATCAGATTCCTATTTTAACGGCCGAGCAAGAAAAAGAACTTGCTGAGCGTTATTATTATGACCAAGATCTTGATGCCGCAAAAATGCTGGTAATGTCGCATTTACGCTTTGTCGTTCATATTGCGCGCAGCTATGCAGGTTATGGCCTACCACAAGGCGACCTTATTCAAGAAGGTAATTTAGGCTTAATGAAAGCCGTGAAACGTTTCGACCCAAATATGGGTGTACGTTTAGTATCTTTTGCCGTCCATTGGATTAAGGCAGAAATTCATGAATACGTTATTCGCAACTGGCGTATTGTCAAAATTGCAACGACAAAAGCTCAGCGTAAATTATTTTTCAATTTACGTAGTCTAAAAAAATCGAGTAAAAAACTTACGCTCGAAGAAGCTCAATCGATTGCCAATGACTTAAATGTAACACCAGAGCAAGTTTTGGAAATGGAAGGTCGTTTAACTGCCTATGATGCTGCTTTTGAGGCGCAAGGCGATGACGATGACGACACCCCACATACTGCTCCTGCGTTGTATCTTGAAGATAACCGCTATGACCCGGCTCGTTTAGTCGAAAACGAAGACTGGGAAGAGCAAAGTACTTCAGCTTTGCATGATGCAATGGACCAGTTAGATGACCGTTCACGTAATATTTTGCAACGCCGCTGGTTAGATGATGACAAATCTACTCTTCATGAGTTAGCGGCTGAATATAATGTTTCTGCAGAGCGTATCCGTCAGCTTGAAAAGAATGCGATGGAAAAGATTAAAACTGCCATGTCAGCAAGCTAAAATAAATGAAAAAATAAAAGGGCGATTCGCCCTTTTGTTTTATCTGGCTATGTTTAGCCAACCCAATCTATGTTAACGTTGCTTTTCATTATTCAATTGCGTTTTTTGTTATGTGGATTGCCATTTCAGCCCTTAATCTTGCCTTTGCAGTCATGTTGGGTGCTTTTGGAGCACATGGTCTTAAAGCTCATGCGGGTCCCGAGCAACTTGCTTGGTGGCATACTGCAACCGACTACTTTTTTTATCATGCACTAGGTCTATTGGCGCTTGGTATTTTAAGTAAGGTTCTTCCTCATTTCCCAATCAAGTTATCTTTTCTACTTATCCAGATTGGTATTCTATTTTTTTGTGGTTCGCTTTACATCATGGCGCTAGGTTTACCACGAATATTAGGTGCAATTACACCAATCGGTGGAGCCTTAATGATTGCTGGATGGCTGGTCTTGGCTTGGAATGCTTTCAAATACGCAAAATAATCGGAATGTGATCATGCAAATTTATTTAAATGGCGAATTAACGGACACGCCTTGTCAAAACCTGTTGCAACTCATTCAGGAACTGGCACTTGAAGGAAAACGCTTTGCTGTAGAACACAATCAGCAAATCGTTTCTAAAAGCAAATTAGAGCAAATTTATATTGCTCAACATGACCGTATCGAAATTATTCACGCTGTTGGCGGCGGCTAAGTCGGAGTTATCCATGCAAGACACCCCTCTCATTATTGGTTCACGTTCTTTTCAATCTCGTTTATTGGTCGGAACTGGCAAATATAAAGACTTAAATGAAACGGATTTAGCTATTCAAGCCAGTGGTGCAGAAATCGTAACCGTCGCAATCCGCCGTGTGAATATTGGACAAAATCCAGATCAACCAAACTTACTCTCAGTTATTCCGCCAGAAAAATATACAATCTTGCCAAATACCGCAGGTTGTTTTGATGCTGACAGCGCAGTACGGACTTGTATGTTAGCGCGTGAACTTCTAGATGGTCATAACCTAGTAAAACTTGAAGTTTTGGGCGATGAGAAAACCTTATATCCAAATGTAACCGAGACCCTAAAAGCGGCTCGAACTTTGATTGATGATGGTTTTGAGATTATGGTTTATACCTCGGATGACCCTATCATTGCGCAAGAACTCGAAAGTATGGGTTGTGTTGCAATTATGCCTTTAGGAAGTCTGATTGGCTCGGGTTTGGGCATTTTAAATCCACATACCATTTCAATTATTAAAGAAAATGCAAAAGTGCCAGTTTTGGTAGATGCAGGGGTTGGTACAGCAAGTGACGCTGCTATTGCAATGGAACTCGGTTGTGACGGCGTACTCATGAATACTGCTATTGCAGCTGCTCAAAATCCTATTTTGATGGCTTCTGCAATGAAGAAGGCTGTAGAAGCAGGTCGTGAAGCATTTTTAGCTGGTCGTATGCCACGTAAACGCATGGCAAATGCAAGCTCACCAGAAACAGGTTATTTCTTTAAATAATTTATTTCTTGCGATAACACAGCCTTTAATTGTCGTTATAACGCCCATGCGACTTTTATAGGCATTTTACTTTTCAAAGACGAAAAGTAACAAAAATCTTTTGTTTCGCTGATATTACATCCATGTAATACAGCGAAACGGTGGCATCCATACCACCTCACGATAGTTATCGCTTACGAGAGTTCACGTTGAGTAAGACTAAGCCTGTTGCTCATCACGTTTAAATACCAACTCTTTTGCTGATGAATTCTCAGCATCAAAGTAGTAACCTTCGGTATTAAATGCTTTGATGTCATCAGCTTTATTTAATTGGTTTTCAATAATAAAACGAGCCATTAAACCGCGTGCTTTTTTCGCATAGAAACTAATGACTTTATATTTGCCATTTTTCTGGTCAAGGAAAACAGGTTTCACAATTTCGGCCTTAATTTTTTTCTCATTAACCGATTTGTAATATTCATCTGAAGCTAGATTTACCAACAATTCAGATTTAATTGCGGCCAAATCTTCATTAATCTGATTGGTGATAATGTCACCCCAGAATTCATACAAATTGTGACCGCGAGTATTTTTTAATTTAGTACCCATCTCAAGACGATACGGCATCATTAAATCCAAAGGACGCAACAAACCATACAAGCCCGATAACATACGTAAATGGTGCTGTGCAAAATCAATATCTTTGTCTTTTAAGTGATAAGCATCTAATCCAGTATAAACATCACCCTTAAATGCATAAATCGCCTGACGAGCGTTTGAAAAATCAAACTCGGGCTTCCAATCTCTAAATCGGTCTGCATTTAGTGTGGCAATTTTTTCACTGACACTCATTAAGCTTGCAATTTCTGAAGCAGAAAGTTTACGGCTAACATCAATTAATTGTGCTGAATGTTCTAACAAGCGAGGCTGAGTAAACTCATCTGTAGGTAACGCTGTTTCATAATCTAAAGTTTTTGCAGGAGAAATTAAAGCAAGCATAGACAACCTGAAAAAATTATTATTAATGCCAACTATAACAGTAGATATTTTTTAATGCTAACTTGTGTTTTCAATGACGACTATCGGTAAAATAGGAATACGTATTGTTATTTAGCGGTTCTTATATGTCTGAGCAAACTTTCATCCAGGGTCCAGTAGGTAAAATTGAACTTTTCGTTGACCGCCCTGAAGGTGAAATCAAAGGCTTTGCGGTTGTTTGTCATCCGCACCCATTGCAAGGTGGAACCCCTCAACATAAAGTCCCTGCCCTTTTAACCCAAATCTTTAATGAATATGGTTGCATTGTTTACCGCCCGAGTTTTCGTGGTTTAGGCGGTAGTGAAGGTATTCATGATGAAGGTCATGGTGAAACCGAAGATATCTTAGCTGTAATTGAACATGTCCGTAAGCTTCATGAAGGCTTACCGTTTTATGCAGGTGGTTTTAGCTTTGGCTCACATGTTTTAGCAAAATGCTTTGCACAGCTTGAACCTGAATTACGACCTGTACAGTTAATTTTATGTGGTTTACCAACAGCTACTGTAGTAGGTTTACGTCACTATAAAACTCCTGAAATTCAAGGTGATATTCTACTCATTCATGGTGAGCAAGATGACATTACCTTGCTTTCAGATGCGATTGCATGGGCAAAACCTCAAAAGCATCCAATTACAATATTACCGGGCGCTAATCACTTTTTTACAGGTTATTTAAAACAGCTTCGTCAAATCATTACACGCTTTATTATCATGAAATAAAGGGTATTTGATGGACATAGATCGAGTCTATGTCCATCATTTCATAAGCACTGTAACTGCTAAAAATTATTCCAACTTAATCCAAAACGGGCCAAATATTTTTTACTCTATCATTATCGTTTACCCTGATTCTTATAAAATTTTAATAAGTGTCTATAATAACTTCACGCATTTGACTAAAAAATTCCAACAATATGCTTCATTTTACTTTTTTAGGCACATCTTCAGGTGTACCCACTCTGACACGTAATGTTTCAGGATTAGCGGTTCGTAACAGCAGAAATAAGGACTGGATTTTAATTGATGCTGGTGAAGGTACACAGCACCGCCTTCAACAAGCTAGACTATCCTTACAAAACCTAATAGCCATTTGTATTACACATGTTCACGGGGACCATTGTTACGGTCTAGTTGGCTTATTGGCAAGTGCAGGCATGAATGCTCGTACCAAACCACTAACCGTGATTGCACCCAAAGAGATACAGCAATGGTTTGAAATTACAGCCCAACTTACAGATTTATATTTGCCCTATCCCATCAATTTTATTGATGTTAATGAGGTAATACAGTCTCAGCAGATCTCTGATGAGTTTATTGTTCAAGCCCATCCTCTTAGCCATCGTGTCCCAAGTTTTGCCTTTAGTGTTTATATAAAATCTACACAGAAGAAGTTAGATATCCAAACTTTAACTCAGCTTGGTGTACCTAAAGGCGATATCTGGGGACATTTAAAACGAGGTTATGATGTTGAGTTTGAAGGACGAATTTTAAAATCGAAAGACTTTATCAAAGTTCAGAATCAGCAAATCCACGCAGTTATAGGTGGTGATAATGATCAACCTGAACTATTAGCAGATGCTTGCAAAGATGCTCAATTACTTATTCATGAATCGACTTATTTACAAACGGTTTTGGATAAAGTTGGTAAAGGACCAATGCATAGCTCAGCAAAAATGGTCGCTGAGTTTGCGGAACAGCAATCTTTAAGTAATTTAATTCTGACACATTTTAGTCCTAGGCATCAGGATAAAATTGGACAGCAAGCTATTACCGAAGAAGTTCGCCAATTTTATAAAGGTCATTTTTATTTAGCAAATGATTTTGATGAATTTACTTTAAATGAAGCTGGACAGCTTTTAAAAGTCGAGTAAAAGTTAAAGTTGAAGAAGCTCATGACTGAGCTTCTTATTTCTAAAAAATTACTCTACAGATGCTAAAGCTGTTACCAGTAGCTTCCAGCATTTCTCTACAGTATCTACTTTAACTCGTTCACCCGGTGCATGTGCACCTTGAATATCAGGTCCAAACGATACCATTTGTAAGTCTGGATAGTGTTCAGCAATAATCCCACACTCCAAACCAGCATGAATCACTTTAAGATTTGGTTCAATATTAAAAGCCTTTTGATATGCGTGTTGTAAGCACTTTAGAGCAGCCGAATCTGGATTTGGTGTCCAACCCGACACTAACGGTGTAAGTGTAGAACTGATATTAAATTGACTAAAATGTGTCTGAATTTTTTCTGCAAAATCTTGAGCTTCTTGATTCACCATTGAGCGAACCATTAGGACAGCTTTTCCACCTTCGCGATTTAATTTCACAACCCCAATATTATTTGAGGTTTCAACTACGTCTGGTAAAGCTTGACTCATACTTGCAACGCCGTATGGACTTGTCGCCAAAGCCTGCAACCATTCATTTTGCTGTTGTTGAATAATCACTTGATTCGTTTCAACGCTAGTAGGTTGAATAGTTAATTGCAAATTATCATCAATACCCTTTAATTGGTCTTTCCATATCGTTTGATATTCAGCGAGTAATTTTTCTAATTCAGGCAATTGGTTAGATGAAATTGCAATAGTCGCTACAGCTTCGCGAGGTAAAGCATTACGAGCAGTACCACCTGTAAACTCAACAAGGTGTCCACCAAGCTTTGCTAAATACTCATTTAAAAAGCGGGCTAAAATAACGTTGGCATTGCCACGTCCTAAATGAATATCTACTCCAGAGTGACCACCTTTAAGACCAGCCACCTGAATATTTACAACCGTCAAATTTTCAGGAATTGGTTCATAACTAAGCGGTTGCTCAACTTCAACATCAATACTGCCAGCACATCCAAGATATAACTCCCCCCACTCTTCTGTATCAATATTAAATAACCATTTTCCTTTTAGCACACCTGCTTGTAAAAGCCGTGCACCACTCATACCGGCTTCTTCATCAACTGTTAAAAGAACTTCAATTGGCCCATGAGCAATATCATTTGAGTCTAAAACTGCCAAAGCTAAGGCTACCCCAATGCCATTATCAGCCCCTAAAGTAGTGTCTTTGGCAATTAACCAGCCGTCTTCAAGAACTGGGCGAATCGGATCTTTAAAAAAGTCGTGTACTGTGCCAGTGTTAGCCTGCGTGACCATATCTAAATGGCCTTGGAGAATAACTCCAGCTACATGTTCTTTACCCGCAGTCGCATCCTTACGGATAATTAAATTACCGACCTCATCTACATAAGTTTCTAAATTCCGACTTTGTGCCCAGTTCTGTAAAAATTCACGAAGTTGCTGCTCATGCTTTGATGGGCGCGGAATAGTGCAAAGCGTTTGAAAATGCTGCCAAATCACTTGAGGAGATAATGCTGCAATATCAACTTGTGTCATGAAAACCACACTCTAATTATGTAAATATCTTAATAATTTCAATATACACAATGCATTAAAGATAGGTAGAGATTTCGGGAAAGATTTTGTATTTTTATCTTTAATCTAAAGAGTACAACTTTTTTAAAAAGCCGTACTTCATGAATAAGTCTTAATAGTCGTAGACTTAGTTTTTCCATTCAAATGCTGAAAAACTCTGATCAGCTTTCAGACTATTTTCCACGGCCTGTGCAAGCTGACGAATAATACTTTGCGTTTCAATCTTTTCAAACCAGTCTTGTTCTTCATCAGGATTGGCAGAGATTTCACACATCAAATGCCCTTCATGATCTGTTTTTTGGCAAGTAATAGATAAGGGTAAAAGATGATTATCAATACTGACTTCTACTTTTTCATGTTCATGCACAATATGTTGTGCATCAAAGCCATAATGTCCCAATTGTTTAAACAGTAAAGCCGCTACATATTCTTGTGTGATATGGCATTCATTTGGTGGATGATCAAGCACCCCATGTTGTGGGCAACTGGCAATAAATTGTAATTTTTTCATCCTTTGTCCTAACACTTTTATCATTATCTGCGCTTAGCATAAGCAATAAACAAACAGCAGCCAAGCCTTTAGCCCGCTGCTGCCGTTGCTATTGTGTTAGCAATTATAAAATGTGTTAGGTAAAAAGTTATTGGCTAACTTCGATTGTTAAGCCTGCACGATTCGCCAACTCAGTGAAAGTTGGGAAGCTTGTGGCCACCGTTTCAGTCCCTTGAATCGTAATCGGGCCAGAAGTACGAAGACCTGCCATACTAAAGCTCATAGCAATACGGTGGTCATGGTGTGATTCAATTTCACCACCAGCAAAAATTGGTGACCAATCGCCAGATTTGCCTTTACCTTCGATAATGATGCCATCTTCAGTTGGCGTACAATCAATGCCCATAATTTTTAAGCCATCTGCCATAACTTGAATACGGTCAGATTCTTTCACACGAAGCTCTGCTGCACCAGTCAATACCGTTTGGCCTTCGGCACAAGCTGCTGCAATAAATAAAGCTGGGAATTCATCAATTGCTAAAGGCACTTGGTCTTCAGGCATATGAATACCTTTAAGCGTGCGTGAACCTTTAATATGAATGTCTGCAATAGGCTCACCACCAGCAATACGTTCATTTTCAACAGTGAGGTCGGCACCCATCTGTTTTAAAATTTCAATTACACCAGTACGTGTAGGGTTAATACCTACAGCTTCCAAAACAACATCGGATCCTTCAGTAATTGCAGCACCCACCATAAAGAAAGCAGCAGATGAAATATCAGATGGCACCTGAATATCAGTACCCACTAACTTACCACCACCAACTAGAGAAATCTTGTTGCCTTCGGTTTTAACATCATAACCAAATGCACGAAGCATACGCTCTGTGTGGTCACGAGTTGGTTCTAGTTCAGTGACGGAAGTTTCTCCTTCAGCCCATAAACCAGCAAGTAAAATACCTGACTTCACTTGAGCAGAGGCCATTGGCAAGTCGTATTGAATGCCTTTTAATTGCTGACTACCCGTAATGCTGACAGGTGGTGTACCTTTTTCACCTGTTGTTTGAATTTGTGCCCCCATTAAACGTAATGGCTTAGCAATACGCTCCATTGGACGTTTAGAAAGCGATGCATCACCCGTCATCACTGAATCAAATTTTTGCGCAGACAACATGCCTGAAAGCAAACGCATGCTCGTTCCAGAGTTACCCATATACAATGCACTTGCCGGTGCTTTTAAGCCATGCATGCCTACGCCATGGATGGTCACTTCACCATTTTTAGGGCCTTCAATGCTTACCCCCATATCACGGAAAGCCTGCAAAGTTGCCAAAGCATCTTCGCCTTCAAGGAAGCCAGTTACGTGGGTAGTGCCTTCTGCAATAGCACCAAACATAATGGAGCGATGTGACACAGATTTGTCACCCGGTACGGTAAATTTACCTTTAAAGGTCTTATTTCCCGGTAAGATACTGAATTGCTGTGTCACCTTATTTTTCTCCATTAAAGGTTTTTTGGCTAACATATGATTGAAATGCTGACGTGCTGCCTGAGCATGGCCGAGTAAACCCATTAATGCATGAGAATCTTCGTTTTCAATCAATTTTCTAAGTACGGTAAGTTGTTTTTCGAAGCCATCTACAGCATTTAATATCGCTGTTTTATTGGCAAAGAAAATGTCATGCCACATTTGAGGATCACTGGCAGCAATACGCGAAAAATCACGAAAACCACCGGCTGCATAACGGAAAATATCAAGATTATCTTCACGGTTTGCAAGTTGCTCGACCAAATTAAATGCCATCAAGTGCGGTAAATGACTGGTATGCGCCAAAACCTCATCATGCTTGGCAACATCCATACAAATGACTTCAGCTTTGGCTGCCGACCAAAGTTGAATCAGTTTCTCAACTGCCCATTCTGCACTTGTTGGTAACGGCGTTAAAATGACTTTATGATTTGCAAATAGATCAACCTTGCCCGCATGAACACCAGTATGTTCACTACCTGCAATAGGGTGTCCCGGTACAAAACCTGCTGGTAAATCTTTACCAAATACAGCTTTCGCTGCATCAACCACATTGCCTTTTGTACTTCCCACATCGGTTAAGATCGTGGTTTCTGACAAATAAGGCTTAATTTGCTCAAGTACTTTTTGTGTTGCACGCACTGGCAAGGCTAAAACAACTAAATCTGCCCCTTCCACGGCTTCAATAGGATCGGAAAATCCTTCTTGTATTAAGCCAAGTGATTTTGCATCTTCTAAAGTTTTCTGTGAGCGTGTAGATGCCACGATAGTTGTCGCCAACTTTTCGGCAACAATAACGCGAGCTAAACTCGACCCAATGAGTCCTAAACCAATAAATGCAACTTTTTTAAATAGGGGTTGTGACATAACTTCAACTTTGCTTTTGCTCAAAGTTATTTAGACCTTTGAGCAATTTGTTTTTAAGCATAATGACATGCCCATCTTAATGCATGTCATTATTCCAACATGAATAATTAGAGAACAGCAGCAGGATAAGAACCTAAAATACGAAGCTCTTTTACCATTGGACGAATATCATTGATTGCCGCAGCAACATTCTCTTGATCGATATGGCCTTCTAAATCGATAAAGAATACATAGGCCCATTTTTCAGGTAATGCCGGACGCGTCTCAATGCTTGTTAAACTAATATTATGTTTTGCAAATGGCGCTAAAATTTCTAATAAAGCACCTGCGCGGTCATGCGCTGAAATTAATAATGAAGTTTTGTCATTACCACTTTGTGGAATCTTTTCACGACCAATCACTAAGAAACGAGTGGTATTTTCAGGGTTATCTTCAATATTGCTATGTAGGATTTCAAGATTATACATGCCTGCTGCGATATCAGACGCGATCGCTGCTGAATGCCATTCGTTACGAATACGACGTGCAGCTTCTGCATTTGAGTTTAAAGCAACACGTTCAACACCTGGATAATGCGCGTCTAACCATTGACGACATTGAGCCAAAGTTTGCTGATGTGCATAAATCTGTTTAATACTATCTTTACGTGTATTTTCAGAGACTAGGAATTGATGATGAATACGTAATTCAACTTCACCAATCACATTTAAATTCGATGTTTTAAAACAATCTAAAGTATGGTTCACAATACCTTCAGATGAGTTTTCAACTGGTACTACGCCGTAATGTGCACTACCCGCTTCTACTTCACGGAACACTTCGTCAATTGTTGGTAATGGACGAACAACTGCATCTTTACCAAAGTGTTTAAGTACAGCAGATTGAGTAAAAGTACCTTCTGGCCCTAAAAATGCAATACTTTGCGGAGCTTCTAAAGCGAGACAAGCAGACATAATTTCACGGAACAAACGCGCCATGGTTACATCAGACAAAGGACCTTGATTACGTTCCATGACTTTACGTAAGACTTGTGCTTCACGTTCAGGACGATAAAACAAAGGATTCTCTTCGGAAGCAAATTTAGCTTTTGCAACAGCTTCAGCAAGGCTTGCGCGGCGATTTAATAATTCTTGAATCTGTTGATCTACACTATCAATATCTTCGCGAATTTGTTCCAAACTAAGAGAAGTCGTTTTGTTTTGATCATCGTTGATCATTAGAATGCAGCCTCAGTAAAATCATCTTTTGAACGAGAGTATAACAATAGTCTGCTTTGATTTGTTAGGCAATATGGCTGTAAAAGCTTTTTTCATTAACCTTTTTGCGCACATTTCTTTGATTACTTTATTTGATAATGATTTTCATTTATCATTTGTATAATAAATTTTATTATTCCCTATTATGCATAAATCATTTTTCTTTTTATCTTCAAGTTTTTTATTAAGTACTTTAATAAGCTGTTCTGTTTTGGCTCAAACGTCTGTACAAAATCAATCAAAAATCGTTTTTCAAAATAATCAGGCACAATTTCAAATTAAATCTAAACATACAGGTCATGATTATCTTATTCAAATTTATAAACCGCCTGTTGCCCCACCCCAACATGGTTATCCAGTACTTTATATTTTAGATGGGAATGCCACATTTCCAAGTGCTGCCAATATTGCTCAATCGATTGGAGCTGGTTCTACCAAATTGGGCTTAGACCCGCTCATGATCATAGCGGTTGGTTACCCTCAGCAAAAAACCTTTGATGTGCAAAAGCGTGCTTATGATTACACTCCAAAACCTTCTGCTGAATTTCAAGCACAAGGTAAATATAAATATGGTGGTGCTGATCAGTTTATTGCGTTTTTAGATAGCGAACTCAAGCCTGAAATTGCGAAACAATTTCCAATTAATAGCCAACAACAAAGTCTCTATGGGCATTCTTTTGGAGGCCTATTTGTGCTTTATCATTTTTTTCAAAAGCCTGATGCATTTCAACGCTACTTTGCTGCAAGCCCTTCTCTCTGGTTTGATCAAGGCATGTTATTTCAACAGTTAAATCATTGGCAAAGTCAAAAACAAATTCATTCTCCGATGCTTTTAACCACAGTCGGTACCCATGAACAAGGCGGCCCTCGAACTCAACTTAACAGTAAATTTAATGAAACAGATTTCTTTAAAGCCTTAGAAAAAAAGCGTTCAGATCAATTTACTTATTGGCATTTTTATAACCCAGCTGAACAACACATTACAAATTTGTATGCGAGTTTACCCAAAGCCCTTATGTTTGCTTCATGTCAAAATTTAGAAAGCTGTAAATCTTTATTTGATGAGCAGAAGTAGAAGACAGCTCAATAAAAACTTACTCAATTTTTAAAAGCTGAGCTCGTCTCAATGTATAGATTAGCTATACTACCTAAAGACGTCATAACAACAGTAAAATAGAATGAATAAAATTATTATTTTAAGCCTACTTGGCTTCACCAGTTTCAGTTTAACGGCTTGTGGTGGTTGCCCAATAATTGCAGGATGCAATGGTACAGATCCTTCTCCATATTATATAACGACTGCCAGCAGTCAAGTTCGTGGTATTCCAATTCCCCCCAAAACCAAGCTGACCTATCAATCTCAACATTTCAGGCAGAAATTTGAGCAACCGCATGCTTTAAAAGAAAGAAATTTATCAGGTATTTCTTTACCAACAGACACAGCCATCATTTGGGGTGGTATGCCAGTTGACATGTTTATACAGTTTTCTAATCCTGAAATGAAAGGATTTTCGGTCTATCCTGCACAAGGATTTAAAGCAGAATTATCAAATGAGTTTTTACGTTTATGGAAAAGCTGTGAAAGTGATTTAGACATTACTTTAAAGGATCCAAATGACTGGTCATTTAATCCTAAAAATATGAAAATAAGAGGTTGTAGTATCAATATTCAAGAACGTAGTGCATACACCGAAGATTCCTTTCATCAAGATGAAGCAGATGAGTTTTTAAGAAAGATGAATCATGCCTTACAGCAATTACCAAAACAACAAGACTATCCTGTCATTCAACAGAAGACTAAATAGTTAAAAACAAAACAGCCTGTTCTAAGACAGGCTGTTTTTTCTTTGCTTAATTAGACTTTGCCAATTAATCCACGTGCTACGATTTCTTTCATAATTTCATTTGTACCACCGTAAATACGTTGGATACGGGCATCTACAAAGAAACGTGAAATTGGGTATTCAGTCATATAACCATACCCACCGAAAAGTTGTAGTAAGTTATCAGCGACTTTCATTTGCATATCACTACTGAAACTTTTCAATGCTGCAGCCGTTTCTACATCTAGTTTACCTTCTTGATATAATGCAACATTTCTTTCATAGAAAGCTGCTGTTGCAAGCTCATCAATTTTTGCTTGGGCTAAAACAAAACGAGTATTTTGGAACTGAGAAATAGGTTGACCAAATGCTTGGCGCTCTTTTACATACGCTGTTGCCAAATCAATTGCACCACGAATTGCCCCAATTGCAGTAGATGCAATGGCTGTACGTTCACGAGGTAACTCTTGCATTAAGTAAGCAAAACCTTGCCCAGCTTGACCGAGTAACTGGTTTTTAGGCACTTTTACATTGTCAAAAAATAGCTCAGAAGTATCTTGAGAATGCAGGCCGATTTTGTCGAGATTTGTGCCTTTTTTAAAGCCTTCTAAATGCGTATCTGCTAATAGTAACGATACACCTTTGGCACGCGCTTGAGGATCCGTTTTTACTGCGAGTACAACAAGATCAGCATGTTGTCCATTTGAGATAAATGTTTTTGAGCCATTTAATAAATAGTGATCGTCTTGCAAAATGGCGCTGGTACGCATTGATTGTAAATCCGAACCTGCTCCCGGTTCAGTCATTCCGATTGCACCCACAACCTCACCTGTTACCATTTTCGGCAACCAGTATTGTTTTTGCTCTTCTGTCCCGATATGTAAAATATATGGTGCAGCAATTTCAGAGTGGCAAGAAATCGCTGTTGATAATGCACAAAAACCAGCACGTGCAGATTCTTCAACTAACATTAATGAATAATAGGTTGGCACACCGTAACCACCATATTCTTCTGGGACATCCACACATAAAAAACCATTTTCGCCCAGTTGACTCCAGACAGAACGCGGCATAATTCCTTCACGCTCCCATTGGTCGTAATGAGGCGCAATATGCTCACTCATAAAACGTTTAAAATTATCACGGAATAATTC
This sequence comes from Acinetobacter pittii ANC 4050, assembly GCF_000399685.1. Taxonomy (GTDB): domain Bacteria; phylum Pseudomonadota; class Gammaproteobacteria; order Pseudomonadales; family Moraxellaceae; genus Acinetobacter; species Acinetobacter pittii_E. The sequence goes on along the minus strand of NZ_KB976987.1, from coordinate 415,202 downwards.
TAAATCTGCATCGTATGCCAACATAATATTTTCCTTCAGCTTTATTGTTTTATCGAATCTCATTGCTGTGCATGCTAATCATTTTTTCAGCAACTGTCATGGCATAGCCACTCATTAAAACTGTACTTTTCAGTCAGCCAATAAAAAAGGAAGCCCAAAGCTTCCTTTTTTATATAGGTTTATTTGAATTAATCTAGACCTTCAGCGACTTGAGGAGTTTTTTGTTCCATCATTTTTCTGTCGACTTCATCTGGATTATTCAAAGCATCATTCAACTTATCTTTATCTAAAGCACCGACCCATTTTGCGACGACTATCGTTGCTAAAGAGTTACCCACAAGATTGGTTAATGCACGTGCTTCTGACATGAAACGGTCAATACCTAAAATCAATGCCAAACCTGCCACTGGAATATGGCCAACAGCAGATAAAGTTGCTGCCATCACAATAAAGCCAGAACCTGTTACACCCGCTGCACCTTTAGATGAGATTAAGAGTACTAGTAACAAAGTAATCTGATGCTGAATATCAAGCTGTGTATTTGTTGCCTGAGCAATAAAGATTGCAGCCATGGTCAAATAAATTGACGTACCATCAAGGTTAAATGAATAACCTGTTGGTATCACCAAACCAACTACAGATTTTTCACAACCTGCAATTTCAAGTTTACGCAACATGCGAGGTAAAACTGATTCAGAAGAAGATGTACCAAGTACAATTAATAACTCTTCACGAATTAAGCGAATCATCTTAAGGATACTAAATCCGCTAATACGGCTGATTGTACCCAAGATCAAGAAAATAAAGAGTAAACAAGTAATATAGAAACAGATAATGAGCTGCCCTAATTGTACAAGTGAACCAACACCATATTTACCGATAGTGAATGCCATCGCACCGAATGCACCAATCGGAGCCAATTTCATGACCATATTCACAATGTTAAAAAACACATGTGCAACTTGATCAATAAATTTTAAAACTGGACGTCCGGCATCACCTAACTTATGTAAAGCAAAACCAAAGAGAATTGCAAAAAGAAGGACTTGTAAGATTTCACCATTTGCAAATGCACCAACAACCGTATCTGGGATGATGTGCATTAAGAAATCAATGGTAGATTGTGACTCACCAGAACTGACGTATTTTTGAATGCCCGAAGTATCAAGAGTAGTAGGGTCAACATTCATCCCTACACCCGGTTTAGCAATGTTAATTACAACAAGGCCAATTAGAAGTGCAATTGTTGAAACGATTTCAAAGTATAACAATGCAACGCCGCCAGTTTTTCCGACTGACTTCATGCTTTCCATACCAGCAATACCGCTTACAACGGTACAGAAAATAACTGGAGCGATGATCATCTTGATCAAACGAATAAAGGCATCACCTAATGGCTTGAGTTTCTCACCTAAACCTGGGATATGTTGTTCAACACCATTGACAATTTGCGTGGAGCTTGGAGAAAAATGTCCCACCAAGATACCCGCAATAATCGCAATAATCACCTGAAAATAAAGTGATTTATAAATCGGTTTTTTAGCCATAACTTTACTTCAATCTATATTTCCAAGTCCGTTGGAAATACCAAAATGAAACGTCTATTCTTTACGAATACACAGCCCTAACCTTTCACATTAACACCGCAAAAGGGAAATGGTTTTTTGTGAACAAAAAACCTTCCTACTACCTCAATGAAAACAAAATAGATGTTTTCTAAAACAGGAGAATACCTGAAGTTTCTAACCACTTTGAGTAGCTAGAAATAACCTCTTACTTTTTCAATAAAAAGCTGAAGATATAGGAGAATCACATAAAATTATGATATGAGTGCTCAAAAAAGCACGAGAAAGTGTACTCGAATTAAATAACGATTCGGTTAAATTTTTAGCTGATACGCATAAAAAACACTCAGGCAATCCTAAGACTTTAGTATAAGAAACACTTTTGATATTTTTTCAGCAGTTTTTTATGTCATATTGATTAAATACTTGTGGACATTTCATTTTGAGCTGCCTACATCCCATCATTTTTATTGTTTTGAACTACGATGAATACTAAACGTAATATCTATAAAGATGCTGAACATCCCTTTGCTCAATATGTCCGTATTTTAGGTAAGGGGAAAACCGGATCTCGCTCTTTAAGCTACGAAGAAGCCTATCAAGCATTTACCATGATTTTAAAAGGTGAAGTTTTAGATGTGCAGTTAGGCGCATTTTTAATGTTACTTCGGGTTAAAGAGGAATCTATTGAGGAACTTGCAGGATTCGTACAAGCGACCAAAGACCAGCTTCATTTTGAACCTCTAGACGTCGATTTAGACTGGTCATCTTATGCAGGTAAACGAAAACATTATCCATGGTTTTTGTTAGCCGCTCTTACACTTGCACAGCATGGTCATAAGATTGTTATGCATGGCGCGTCAGGTCATACGCTTAACCGTGTTTATACCGAGCAAGTTTTAGAATATCTTGGTTATCAAATTTGCCATTCTGAACAAGAAGTTCGCACTCAATTGGCAGAGCAAAATTTCGCTTACTTACCCTTAGAGGTAATTTCACCAGTTTTAAGCGAACTGATTTCTCTAAGAAATGTCATGGGATTACGTTCACCCATTCATACTTTAGCCCGATTAATTAATCCTTTTAATGCCAAGGCCACCTTACAAGCAATATTCCACCCCGCCTACAGAAGTTCCCACCAACATAGTGCATACCGCTTAGGCTATCAAAACAGCGCAGTCATTAAAGGTGAAGGTGGTGAGTTTGAACGAAATCCAGATGCCAAAACACTCATTTGTGGTATTAAAAATGGAGAACTCTATGAACATGAGTTGCCAAAGTTAACGCCAGAACGAAGCCCAATTGAAGAAGAGCTAGATTTAACTACATTTAAGGCAGTATGGCTTGGTCAGCAGCACCATGAATATGGGGAAATGGCAGTAATAGAAACCATCGGAATCGCGCTATATACCATGGGAGTTGTTGCTAGTTTTGAAGAGGCAATGGAGAAAGCAAAAGTATTATGGGAAACACGTAATTCAAGCGATCTTAACTCGTAGTTAGCAGACGCTATCGCGAAGGTCGACATGGATGTCGACCGTATCACTGCGATACATGGAAGTATCGTCAGTGATACAAAGGATTTTTGGTTACTTTTAATCCTTTAAAAGTAATAAAAGCCTATATGCTATAACTCATGAAAAATCATGGTATTCAATGCTATATGAAATAACCAAATCCACTTTCTTATTAAATCTTAAACAAAACGAATTGGTTTAAATTCAGGTTCATGCTTGTGATGATCGTCATCACACTCTTCACCTTCTTCTTTTGTTCCACGGTCAATATAACCACTACGCTGATCTTCTGGTAAGTTCTTTAACTCCCAAGCAATCACAGCTTGCATACAAGTCTCACGCTGCTCTTTTGTTAAAACAACGCCATTTGGCCATTTACCAATTTCTACTGCTGTTTTTAAACGCTCTACAATTTCAGGGTTTAAAACAGATAGCATTTGTTCAATATTCATGATTCATCTCTTTGAAAAGATTCAAAATCTTGGTTCCAACCAAGTTTGGTACGGCAGGCCATATAGAAATCATAACCTGGTGGATGCAATAAACTTAGTTTAAATGGATGTTTACGAATGTGTAAACTGTCTCCAACATTGAGCGAGACACTATGTTGTCCATCTGCACTCACCATTGGTAATACCCGATTTTCGCGAATAACGATTTTAATTTCGCTTTGACCACCGACTACGATAGGTCGTGATGACAATGTATGGGGATGCATTGGAACTAATGCAATAGCATCCATACTTGGATGTAAAATTGGTCCACCACCTGACAACGCATATGCCGTTGATCCAGTTGGAGTCGAAACAATTAAACCATCACTATGTTGGCGATAAACATACTGACCATCAATATTAAGCTCGAAGTCAATCATGTGTACCGATTTGCCCGAATGCAAAACGACATCGTTTAAGGCAATCGCATCATAAATCACTTCACCATTTGTTCTTACTTCCATTTCAAGTAAGAAACGACGGTCAAGCTGGAAATGTCCTTGAAGCACTTGGTCAAGTTTAAAAATAGCTTCGGAAGGTTTGATATCAGTTAAAAAACCTAATCGTCCGCGGTTAATACCAATTACAGGCGTATTGTAGCGAACTAAAGCTCTTGCAGCGTGGAGTAATGAACCATCACCGCCAACTACAATAACTAAATCAGCAACTTCACCCAATAAATGACGGCTTACTATCTGTGCATGATCATAAGGCACTAATTCAGCAGTTTCCTGATCAAAAATGGGGTTTAAGCCTAGGTTCAACAAATGATCATGAATTAAACATAGTGTTTCTACAACTGATGATTTATCTGGTCGACCGATTAACCCGACGTTTCTGAAGGACTTATGTGAAATTTGCACGAATGAGTAAGCTCCGCTGCGATACTTGCCTATAATAACATTAACCTGATTAATTTAAAAAAACATAACTACAAGATGCTGTAAAATTCAATCTAAGTTTTCCAATTATTCACAGTTTTATCATTGCAAATTGATGACAAGCTATCGCATCATTACAGGCATTGTTAGGGTTTTATCTCATTTTTATGAAGTTTGAACGTGGTATCGGTTTCTTTGCACTAATCTTTTCCATTTTGGTCATTGGTGCTTTTATTGCTCTTAGTATCTATCTGATTCGTTTAGATAATATTATCCGTGAAAAATTTGAAGGACAACGGTGGGATATTCCTGCCAAAGTGTTCGCACGACCTTTAGAAATTTATAACAATGCGCCTATTACCCAAGCAAATTTCACTCAAGAATTAAAACTTTTGGGTTACAAAGCTTCAAGTAATTATGACAAGTCTGGAACGTATGTTGCTCAAGGTAGCAATATGTATATCCACACGCGTGGTTTTGATTACGGCGATAGTGTTGAACCAGAACAGGTACTAGAGTTAAGTTTTGCAAATGATCAAGTTGCCGAGGTTCGCAGTACAAAGCCCTCTTCAACAGGTGTTGCACGATTAGAACCACTTCTTATTGGAGGAATCTATCCTCAACATAATGAAGACCGTGTTCTGATTAAACTGAATAAGGTTCCTAAACCACTCATTGAAGCTTTAATTTCAACAGAAGATCGTAATTTCTATCATCATCACGGAGTTTCAATTCGTGGTACTGCTCGTGCATTGGTGAGTAATATTACAGGCGGAAAGCGTCAAGGTGGTTCAACCCTAACTCAACAATTAGTTAAAAACTTCTACCTTACACCTGAACGCACCCTAAAACGTAAAGTTAATGAAGCATTAATGGCTTTGCTCATTGAGCTACATTACAGCAAAGATGAAATTTTAGAAGCTTATTTAAATGAAGTAAATTTGGGCCAAAATGGTAGCTACTCAATTAATGGCTATGGTTTGGCTTCACAATTTTATTTTGGTTTACCATTACGTGAACTCAATGTTTCACAACAAGCTTATTTAGTCGGTTTGGTACAAGGCCCTTCTTTATATAATCCTTGGAAAAACCCTGAAGGTGCGAAAAAACGCCGCGATACTGTGTTAAATAACATGCGTGTAATGGGTTATTTAACTCAATCAGAATATGAAGATGAAATTGCACGTCCTTTAAATGTGCTAAGTAAACCAAGTTTAGGTCCTGCAAAATTCCCAGACTTTTTAGATATTGTGCGTCGTCAATTACGTACTGAATATCAAGAAAGTGATTTAACTAATCAGGGTTTACGTATTTTTACGACTTTAGACCCAATTACTCAAACGCAAGTTCAAAATGCTTTTAAAGCTTCTGTAGATCGCTTGGCAAATAGTAATCCTTCACGTTTGAAAAATTTACAAGGTGCTGTACTGATTGCTCATCCTGAAAATGGCGAACTGGTTGCAGCAGTTGGCTCTACACAAGACTTTACTGGTTTCAACCGTGCGTTAGATGCAAAGCGTCAAGTCGGTTCTTTATTGAAACCTGTAATTTATTTAAGTGCTATTGAATCAGGACGCTATAACTGGGCAACCCAAATTGAAGACGCTCCAATTAGTGTTCCTGTAGATGGTGGTAAAAGCTGGACGCCTAAAAATTATAGTGGTGGCGGACATGGCATCGTAAGCTTGAGTGAAGCATTAGCAAACTCATATAACCTATCGGCTGTACGCTTGGGTCAAGAGTTTGGTTTATCTACTTTTACCAATAATTTAAGAAAATTTGGTGTCGAGTCAACAATTCCTGCCTACCCTTCTATTTTCCTTGGGGCAGTCAATATGTCACCAATGGAAGTATTGGGAATCTATGAGAACTTCGCTACAGGTGGTTTTAAATACCCAACACGTGCGATTCGATCTGTCGTAGATGCCAACGGCCGCCTACTTGATCGTTATGGCCTTAATGTTCAACAAACAATTGATCCATCTGTTGGCTATATCATGAATTATGGCCTACAACAGGTCATGTCTTCAGGTACGGGTCGCTCAGCTTATAACAGCTTATCTCCAGCTTTAAAATTGGCAGGTAAATCAGGTACGACTAACGATACACGTGACTCATGGTTTGCGGGTTACTCAGGTAATCACGTTGCTGTAGTTTGGTTAGGTTTAGATGACAACAAAGTAACAGGATTAACGGGTTCATCTGGTGCGTTGCCAGTATGGATTAATGTGATGAAACAATTACGTCAAACCCCTGTGAATCTACGTCAACCAGACACTGTACAGTGGCAGTGGATTGACCGTGCAACTGGTGATTTATCTGCTCAAGCTTGTGATGGTGCTATGTATATTCCAATGTTAACGCATACGGTTCCGCACCGCGCTACCCCGTGTGGAGCACCTTATTATCAAGTTGATCCAACATATACACCACAAAGTGATAACACAATTCCTGAATCTCAGGATGATAATACCGACAGTTATATTCGTGAAAGTGAAAACCAGATGGAACAAGATCTGGCAAACAACACGCATGTAATATCGAGTGGTAGTTATAACAACTAAGCGTTAACAGGAAATTAGGATATGTTGAAGAAAGGTGTTTTTTATATTGGTGCTGTTCTTATGGTTGGCTGTACAACTTTGCCTGATCATTCTGACTCCAAACAGAAAACACCTACTCCTCCTGTTAAAAAGACGGAAACTCCATCAGGCGTAAAAATTACGCCTTATGACCATCCGGAAATTCAACGCAAAAATTTACAGGTGATTGTTCCTCAGCAAAAAAAGCCTCAACATTTTAGTGATGATGGCAGCCAGCTACCGGCATTTAAAGTGTTAATGCAAAAAACGCAGCAGGCTTATAAAAACCAGCAATGGTCAGAGGCTGAGCGCTATGCACTTCAAGCACAGCGTTTAGCACCGCAAGCAGCTGAGACTTATTTATTTCTTGCACTTACGGCAAATCATAAACAACAATATTCTAATGCTGATTCTTTAGCACGACGTGGTTTGAGCTTTGCCCAAAGTCAGCCAATGAAAAAGCAGCTTTGGTTGGTCATCTTAAAAGCTGGTCAACAACGCAATAATCAAAAAACTGTTCAAGAAGCACAGCAAGCATTAAAAGCCCTTTAGCTTTTAATGCTTATTTATTTTCTCATTAGAAATTACGAATACCCGCTAAGCCATATGCACCATGCTGCTGTGCAGTGGCTAAATCGTCCGGATGCACTCCTCCTAATGCAAAAACCGGAATCTGGCTATTTTGAGCCAGATCACTAAAACGTTCCCAACCTAATGCTACAGCTTCTGGATGAGTCGTTGTTGGTTTTACAGGACTAATAAAAACAGCATCACAACCAATCTGCTGAGCCTGTTTTAAAGAAACCGCATCATGACAAGCGGCAATATATCGCACCCCCACTGTTAAATCGCCTTTATGCAAATTCATGAGTTGAGATTGTTTTAAATGAACGGTCTTAATCTGTTTTTGTAATTCAGGACTTAATTGCTGCCACATAGCGATATTAATAATTAAATTTGATCGTTGCCCTTCATCTAAAGCAGTTAATTGCTCTATATACTGCGGCTCAAATTCTTCGATACGCCAGTACAATAAAGCATCACTGCTTTCTACTGTTGAAAGCGTATTGCTAATTTTGATGAGATGAGGCCAATAGAGTCGTTTTATGATGTTTTTATTGGCTTTAGGGAAGTTTAAATGAAATAGCTGATCACGTGTGTACCATGCCCATGGTTGGTGAATAAGATTTAATAACTCATCAGGTACATAACTATGGAACAAATGAAGGTTGACGATAATGTCATCATATTCATGGTGAATATAATCAAACTGATGCCAATCTTTTAAACCAATACCCACCTCTTCATAAATTTCACGGCGGCAGGCTTCTTCTGGAGTTTCACCCTGCTCAACCTTTCCTCCGGGAAACTCATGCTTTCCGCCTTGATGTTGCTCTTCTTGGCGCCATCCAACTAATATTCTTCCACGATGAATTAAGATAGCTATTGCGACATCAACAATCGGTTTGGGCATTTTTCTATTCTCTAAAACTTTTCTCAAGTGTAAGCAAATTTTATCATTTTATAAAATCTTAAAAATCTCATTGACAGATCTATTCGATAATGATTATCATTTAAATCGTTCAAGAACATACCACGGAGCACAACAAATGAACGCACCTTTTAGCTTATTTACTCGTAACAATGACACAGCTCACGCCTTACCAATGTTACATTCTAACAACCTATTTGCATTAGGCCGTGAAATCCGCATTATGCATGCTGGCGAGGAATATCGTTTACGCCTCACTCGCAACAATCGTCTAATTTTAACTAAATAAAAAATACACTCGCGTTTCAATAATATTCGTGGGAAAACAAAAAATGGATAGCATGGGTAACCATGCTATTTTTTATGAAGGAAGAATAATCTCTGCCCTCAGACCACCTTGTTCGGCATGCATAAAATGTAATGTGCCATTATGCAATTCAATAATTTTTCGCGTAATTGAAATTCCTAACCCAGAACCTTGCTGCTGAGTACCGAGTACCCGAAAAAAACGCTGCCCTAATCGTAGCAACACCTCATCATCCACCCCATTTCCCGTGTCTTCAATTGACACCTTAATTTGCTGTTCATGACGACCAATCTCAACATGAATAGAGCCTAAATTCGGGCTATAACGAATGGCGTTATCAAATAAATTTCTAAAAGCAATAAATAGTAATTCTTCATTTGCAAACGTTTTAGTTTCTGTCGATAAAGTATTTGTCTCTATCAACATCTGTTTAGCTTTCGCATCTAAATCTACAGTTTCAATAACTCTTGCCAGTAAGTAATTTAAATCGATAACTGTCTTAGGAAGTTGTGGCTGCTCAGCTTCATTCGGTTCCAAACGAGCAAGCAGGAGTAAATTTTCAAGTATCTTTGTACTTCTAGAAACGTCTTCTTGTATACGTTCAAAATCTTGATGAAGCTCCGGAAGATGCTGGTATTTACGCTGTAAAACTTGAAGACGCATTTGTATGGCGGATAACGGAGAACGTAGCTCATGCGAAGCATCTGCGGTAAAACGCTGTTCAGCAACGAGAGCCCTTTGCAATCTTGCAAGCAACTGATTTAAAGCATCTATAACAGGTTGAATCTCTGTAATAACATCTGGCTCTTGAATTGGTTCTAAATTTGATGCAGTTTTTTGAGCAATCCGCTTCGAAAGTAAATTTAGTGCAGCCAATTGATGCTCGGTACGCCAACTTACAATCACCCATTGTAATAACCAAAACAACACCATAAGACCGCTATATCCGGCAAGTGCTTTAAGTACCTCTTCAACACGTGTACTCATTGGTTGAAAAACTTCAACTTGTAGTTGAGAGTCTTCTTGTTGTGCAGCCAGACTACGCCATAATTGACCATCAAACCAAAAATATGAGAATCCTTCTGACAAGTTACCCTGTTCAAAAAGTTCATGCTGATAGCTATGAGAATGAGTCAATACTTGACCTGTGTTTAATAACTCATACTGAATATCAAATTCATCACTCAGCTCATCAAACTGTTTCATGGAGTGTCCAGAAAGGTCAGAAACCAGCAAAGTATCTGAAATTTCATCCATGATTTCGTCTTGTACTGACATGTTGTGATAGATCGAAAATATAGTGAGTAAACTTAAAGCCAACAGCCCCACCACAACGCTACTCCACATTGTGGTTTTAACCAGTTGTGACTGCAAAGATGAGCGATTCGATTTCATTTTAAATCTCCCATACGGTAGCCTAGCCCCCGTATGGTTTTAATACTGCTACTTCCAATTTTTTTTCGAAGCTGATAAATAAATACTTCAATCGCGTTACTTTCAATTTCTTCACCCCATGCATAGAGTGCTTCTTCTAATTGATCACGGGTAATAATATGCTCGGGATGTACCATAAGCTTACGTAATATCTGAAATTCTTTTGCCGTTAAATCGATAGACTTTCCAGCACTTAATACAACTTTTGCTTGTGTGTCGAGTTGTAGGTCACCCCATGTTAAGATGGATTGCTGACTCAAAGTTTGTTTACGTAATTGAGCGCGGATGCGAGCCGATAACTCTTCTAAACTAAAAGGCTTAACCAAATAATCATTTGCGCCTAAATCTAGCCCCTCTACCCGATCATGAATGCTGTCACGTGCAGTAATAAAAATAACAGGAACATTTTTTTGTTTATGGCGAATGGTCGTTAAAACTTTTTCACCAGCCAGTTGAGGTAGCCCCCGATCAAGTAAAATACAGTCATAGTCATGCTGTTCGATTGCCGTAAGTGCATAGTCACCTCTTTCAACCCAATCTACTTGATAACCGTCTAACTCTAACCATGATTGAATGCTTTCAGCTTGAGAGCGATCATCTTCTGCAAGCAAAATTCTCATCTATTTTTCCTGTTATATCCTGATTTGATCTTGCCAAGCCTTTATAAAAAAAGCAAAGCCGCATGATTTAAATGCGGCTAAAAGTAGTAGATCTACAGACTCATGAATTAAAACTGAACTTGATCCACATCAATTTCTACACGTTTTAAAGGTTTATAATCAATGTCTACTTCACCAATTAAAGTTACATTTGTATTGGCTGAAATAGGACGACCTTGCCAAAGTTCATCATCTACATCAATTGTAATGCTACCTGTCTTATCAAGAAATTGATATTTTTCATCACCTAAAGACTTCACAACCTGACCATGTAATTTGATCGGTGTATTGTCTTTTGAAGTTAATGCCTGTTTGACCGTGGTGACAGTTGCTGGAGCAATTGCAGCTTGATTTACTGGTGTATTCGCTACAACTACGCCAGCAGCAGTCATACCAGCAGTCATCAATATTACTTTAAGCATATTCATATTATTACCCTCTGTTTATGGTTCCCTCTAGGGATAAAGCAATTAAATCAAGCATAAATGAGGTGAATCTTAAGAAAAATTTAATTTAATGGCACAACCCGCAATACCTCTTCTAATGTCGTAAGCCCTTCAATCACCTTACGGGCCCCAGCAATTCTTAAAGGTTCTATACCTTCTTTTTTAGTTTGAGTTCTCAAATCATTTAACGTCCCATGACTGCTAATAAGATGCTTAAGCTCAAGACTGACTGGCATAAATTCATAAATACCGACTCGCCCTTTATAACCCGTATGACGACATTCTTCACAGCCTACTGCCTGATAAACTGTTTCAGGCATTTCCATAATATAGTCAAATGTTAGGTGTTCCCACTCGGTCTCATTAATATAAGTTTGTTGTTTACAGTGCGGGCAAAGCTGTCGTACTAAACGCTGTGCAAGAACACCTAAAATTGTTGCAGCAGTCAGAAATGGTTGTACACCCAAATCATGCAAACGAGTCAAACTAGACGGCGCATCATTGGTATGTAAAGTTGATAACACCAAATGACCTGTGAGTGCCGCCTGAATGGCCATATTCGCCGTGTCTTGGTCACGAATTTCACCAATCATAATAATGTCTGGGTCTTGTCGCATCAGCGCACGCACGCCATCAGCAAAGCCTAATTCAATTGCATTATTGACCTGCATTTGGTTAAAACTAGGCTCTAACATTTCAATCGGGTCTTCAATGGTACATACATTGACCTGCTCAGTTGCGAGCTGTTTCAAAGAAGAATATAGCGTAGTTGTTTTACCTGAACCTGTAGGACCGGTAACCAAAATAATGCCGTGACTATTTTTTGTTAATTGCTGCCACTGTTGTAATAAACGCTCCTCAAAGCCCAATTGCTGAAAAGAACGCACCAGCACATCTGGATCGAAAATACGCATAACCAATTTTTCACCAAATGCTGTTGGCAAAGTTGATAAACGTAATTCCGTTTCTTGACCTTTGGGTGTACGAGTTTTTAATCGACCATCTTGCGGTTTACGTTTTTCCGCTACATTCAAACGTCCTAAAATTTTAATCCGAGAAATCACGGCGGTCAGTGTATTTGAAGGCATGTTATAAATGGTGTGCAAAACCCCATCAATACGGAACCGGACTTTACCGTTATCTTTACGCGGTTCCATGTGAATATCACTGGCACTCTGCTCAAATGCAAACTGTAAAATCCAGTCGACCAATTTCACAATATGCTGATCATTAGCATCTGGGTTTTGACTATCACCAAGCTGCAAAAGCGCTTCAACATTTTTACTGTCACGGTCATGAGCTGCATCTTTTTGAGCCGAGTTTACTGCGCGACTCACCTGATAATATTCTCGCAAATAACGCTGTAACTGTTCGGGATTAAGCAGTACCCGTTCAATTTTTTTAGGCGCTAGACTTCGTTCAAGGTTATTGAGCCAATCTGTTTGAAATGGTTGATCTGTTCCAATCACGATTCGGTCAGCATGAATTTCAACAGCTAGAATATGATTGCGAATGGCAAACTCTTGTGACATAACCTGTGTTAAAGCACTGACATCGGCCTTTAAAGGATCGATCACAAATAAAGGAAGCTGAACCCGATCTGCAAACCATAAACATAAGCGATTTAAACTTAAATGAGCGTGTGTATACTGCTGATCTTTTAAATTAAAATGTGCAATCCACTGTAAAGGGTGCCACTTTAACTGGTCTTTTTGGCGGTGACTTGTCTGTACCAGTAATTTATCTCGTTCTGTTATACGGCCTTCTTGTAATAGTTGTTCTAGACACCAATACGTGTCTATTTCTACATGTGCATTCATGCGTTATCCCCAATATATTTTTATAATATAACAGAGATATTTTAGGTTTAAATATCCTTTAACATCAGTTAATTAAACCACTTCTCATCTTAATATTTTTTTGTGGCACAGGTCATATTTATAGAAATATTTTCTATCTAGTTTTATCTAAAAAAAGACACTATGCTCACTATAATAAAAAGCATAAACTGAACATGAATACATGATTTTAAAATGATTCAAATCTACATATAACAATAAGCAAAGAGGAAGTAATATGGAACTTCCAATGACAATGTCATTACAAACAACATCATTTGAAGAATTTATTACGGTGATTGCTGCTGCGCTCGGTTGTGGTTTATTAATTGGGTTAGAACGTGAACGAAGCAAGCTTAAACATGAATATAAAACCTTTGCCGGATTCCGATCTTTTGCCATTAGTGCATTACTTGGAGCGATTTGTTTTTTATTTGGCACTGAAATTGGAATTGTAGGCGCCCTTCTCATTGGGGCTATTAGTATCGTTTCCCTCAAAAATCAGCCGAATGACCCAGGTGTGACCACAGAACTCGCCTTTATTATGACTTATTTCATTGGGGCAATTTGCATTTGGAATATTTCGCTCGCTGCTGGCTTAGCTGTGATCATGACGATTATTTTATTTGCAAAGCAGTCTATGCATGGCATTGCAAGTCAGTGGATTACCGAATCGGAATTGCGTGATGGCATTTTTCTACTTGCCTTACTGTTAATTGCTCTACCTTTAGTACCCAATAAACCCTTTTGGGGTCCAGTTTTAAATCCGCATGTGATTTTAAAGTTACTGACTTTGATCTTATTTGTACAGGCCCTCGCTCATATTGCGAAGCGACTACTCTCCTCAAAAAATGCTTTATTGCTTTCTTCTTTAGCTTCTGGATTTGTTTCTAGTACAGCGACGATTGCCAGTTTAGGTTTAGAAGTACGCTCTGGCAAAGCCAATGCAACGACAAATGCAGGTGCTGCCTTAATGTCCTGTGTTTCAACACTGATTCAAACTTTAATTATTGTGATCGGCATTAGCTTTGCTTGGTTTAAGCTAATTATATTTCCTACACTTATTGCATTAGTAGTTTTATCAGTATGGGCCTTTATTTTATTACGTAAAGCAGAGCCTAGTACGGCTTCGCCCGAGCTTGACTCAAGAATGTTCAGCTTAAAAGAAGCCATTATTATTGCAGGTACACTTACCCTTGTTCAGGCAGGTGTTTATGGTTTAAGTCTATCTTTAGGCGATGCAGGATTAATCGCAGGTACTCTGCTTGCATCTTTGTTTGAAATACATGCAGCAATTGCGGCAGTTATTGTGCAAGGTGAGCCTGATAGTGCACATATGACACCTTTACTCATTGCCTTTTTAGGAGGTTTCGCAGTTCATGCACTTGCCAAAAGTGTGAACTCCGCAATTTCAGGTGGGCTTCACTATGCACTTGCTTTCGTTCCCGCCCAACTCATTCATATGGCTATTTTTATTAGTTTACTTTGGCTCAACATCCATTGGTTTTAAAAAATTTCTATTGTGCAAGCGAAGAACTCTTTACTACATCAACCACAGTAACTACAAATTGATCGACCTTAAAATGAATATCAAAGTTTGAAAATTTCATTTTATAGATTCGTTCAGCGTCTTCTTGATAGGCTGGTCGAGGATCTAAAGCTAAGACTTGCTCAAGTTCATCAATGTATTGAGAATTCATTTCATTATTTTGCAAAAAATATTTTTGTGCTGTTAATGCAGCCTCCCCCCAAATGACTGACTTCCGTTCTGGTTCTGCATGGGCATAACCACTTTGTGCATCGCTAATTGAATCAGAATATTGAATATAAGGCTTAATATCTAAAATTGGAGTGCCATTTAATAAATCGCTTCCTGTGATATAGACGCGGACAGCCTTCCCCACTTTTTCCACTTTATTAAGTTTTACGACTGAAAGACCTATAGGAGAAGGTCTATACATGCTACGTGTAGCAAATACGCCTATTTTTTCATTGCCCCCTAAACGTGGCGGACGAACCTGTGGACGAAATTTATCGGCACTCCCCTGATTTTTATTATCATGAAACTGCCAAACTAACCAGAGATGACTGAACTGCTCAATTCCCTCAAATGCTAGCAAGTCGTTATATGGTTCTACCATGTCAATATAAGACTCAATATTGACCAAATTAGGCTGGCGTGGAATACCAAATTTTTCACGATAAGGAGAACACATGTAGCCAATTATGGGGAAGGTGACAGAGTTGATCATCACTTTTTCTTATAAACACAATTAAATATATTCAGTTTATCGGGAATGAAATTAGATTAGAATAGCAATCTGTTTTCTTTTAATCGTGATCGAGACCTTTAATGGCTGCTTTTAACGTTGAACGCATTACTCATGTTCACCACTGGAATGACACTCTTTTCAGTTTTAAAACTACACGCGACACCAGCTTACGTTTTAAAAATGGTCAGTTCGTAATGATCGGACTTGAAGTGAATGGCAAACCGTTAATGCGTGCATATTCGATTGCAAGTGCAAACTACGAAGAAGAGTTAGAGTTCTTCTCAATTAAAGTACAAGACGGTCCTTTAACTTCGATTTTGCAAAAAGTACAAGTTGGCGATGAAATTTTAGTTTCTAGAAAACCAACAGGTACTTTGGTTCATGATGATCTTTTACCAGGTAAAAACTTATACCTTTTATCTTCTGGTACTGGTCTTGCACCATTCTTATCAATTATTCGTGACCCAGAAACTTACGAACGCTTTGAAAAAGTAATCGTTGTTCATGGTACACGCTATATTTCTGAATTAGCTTATCAAGATCTTATCTTGAATGAATTGCCAAACCATGAATTCTTTGAAGAGCTAGGCATTAAAGACAAACTTGTTTACTACCCTACAGTAACTCGTGAGCCTTTCCACACTCAAGGCCGTGTAACAACTGCAATTGAAACTGGCGCTTTATTTGAAAAAATTGGTTTACCACGCTTCAACCGTGAAACTGACCGCGCAATGCTTTGTGGTAGCCCTGCATTCTTGAAAGATGTTGCTGCATTACTTGACCAACATGGTTTAGTTGAATCACCTCGTATGGGTGAAATGGGCGACTACGTGATTGAACGTGCGTTCGTAGAAAAATAATTTTTTCTAGAAATAAAAAACCGAGGCAAAGCCCTCGGTTTTTTTATGTCTGTTTAGAGAAATTTAAGATGCTAAATTTACTCGGCTCATCTATTTCTTAAAAAGTCTAGAGAAGATCAAGCTAAAGGCACTGATCCTTCTAAATAACTATGCAGATCAATGTTTAAATTAAACGAATAAATAGCTGAGACCACATAGCTAGTGATAAAATCAATTTATCAGTTCAGTTTGATTTACTGGTAATTTTGTACCAAAAAAATTAAACAATCGTTAAAACTGCCAAACCATTTCAACATTTCATGTAGATTGATTAAAACTCATTCTGGCGCAGCTTCCCATGTCTTATCTTTATTTAGCAATTGCGATTGCTTGTGAAGTCATTGCAACTTCAGCTTTAAAAGCATCTCAAGGTTTTACTGTTCCTATTCCATCCATCATTACAGTGGTGGGCTATGCAATTGCTTTTTATTTATTGTCCCTGACTTTAAAAACAATTCCGATGGGGATTGCATATGCCATTTGGTCAGGTGCAGGTATTATTTTAATTTCCGCAATTGGCTGGATATTTTACAAACAGCATTTAGACTTGGCAGCGTGCATTGGTCTTACTTTAATGATCACGGGTATTATCATTATTAATGTGTTTTCTAAAAACACTCATCTTTAAACTATAACTAAAACAACCGAGTAAGATGCAAATCCTTGTTTAAAAAAATTCACCTTACTCGGTATGAATAACTTATTTCAAACTACCCGTCAAAAATTGCTTTAAACGCTCACTTTTCGGATTGTTGAGTACTTCATCAGGATGACCTTGTTCCTCAATTTTCCCCTGATGCAAAAAAATCACTTGATTAGATACATTGCGCGCAAAGCCCATTTCATGTGTGACCACAATCATGGTACGCCCTTCTTCCGCCAAGCCTTGCATGACTTTAAGTACTTCACCTACCAACTCTGGGTCAAGTGCACTGGTTGGCTCATCAAACAGCATCACTTCTGGTTCCATAGCCAAAGCACGAGCAATTGCTACACGTTGCTGCTGACCACCAGATAAAAATGTCGGATATTTACTTTCAACACTTTCAGGTAATCCTACTTTACGTAAATATTTGCGTGCACGCTCTTCAGCCTCAGCACGTTTTACCCCGAGTACATGAATTGGTCCTTCAATGACATTTTCCAGTACTGTCATGTGTGACCACAAATTAAAATGCTGAAACACCATCATGAGCTGGGTACGCATTTTTTGTAGTTGCTTTGGGTCAACGACTTTTAAATTGCCTTTTTTATCAAAGACTGTGCGTAGTTTTTCACCATTAAGTTTAATAGTGCCATTACTTGGTTGTTCCAAGAAGTTAATACAACGCAGCAAGGTACTTTTACCTGAACCAGATGAACCAATGATACTAATGACATCACCAGCATTTGCATCAAGTGATATTCCTTTTAGTACTTCATGATCGCCAAATGTCTTATGTAAATCGCGAATCACTAGTTTTGCAACGTGTTCCATTTATGTCTCCTAATGATTCGATGGTTTTAAAAATGCCAACCAACGTTTTTCGAGCCGACGAAATATCCAAATCAAAATAAATGCCAATACTGCATACAACACCGCGGCAATCCCAAAAGCATTGAAGGTGTCATAGGTTGCCGCATTCACATCACGCGCAATTTTCAAAATGTCAGGAACTGTTGCTGTAAATGCAATAGTTGTCGCATGTAACATTAAAATGACTTCATTGCCATAAAATGGTAAAGCACGGCGTAACATCGACGGGATGATAATACGGGTATAACGTTTCCATTTCGACATACCGAAAGCTTGTGCAGCCTCTATCTCGCCATGTGGAATAGAACGGATCGCTCCAGCGAAGATTTCAGTGGTATATGCACTAGTATTGAGCGCAAATGCCAAAATGGTACAATTTATGCCTTCTCTAAAAAATGCATCGAGTGTCTGATGTTCATGGATGTAATCAAAGCTGTAAATGCCTGAGTAAATAATCAGTAGCTGGATGTACAGTGGTGTGCCACGAAAAACGTAGGTAAACAACCAGACTGGACCACGCAACCAAAGATTTTCTGATACACGTGCAAGCGATAAAGGCACAGCAAGCACAAACCCAATACCAATAGATAACACCAATAACCAAGTAGTCATCGCTACCCCAGTCATTTGTAGGCCATCGGTCCAAAGGTATGCCTGCCAATATTGTTGAAGGATTTCAATCATAATTGTCCCTTCCTCACACCAGCAGAATAACGACGTTCAAGCCACATTAAAATCAGGTTCGACACTGTGGTAATTGCCAAATAGATCGCAGCAGCCACGATACTGAAAAAGAACAATTGCATGGTATTTCTACCCGCATCTTGTGAAATTTTTACAATATCAGTCAGACCAATAATTGAAACCAGTGCGGTTGCCTTAATCAAAACTTGCCAGTTATTACCAATACCCGGTAACGCAAAACGCATCATTTGAGGGAATAATACTCGGTGAAAAACCTGCCAAGGAGTCATACCATAGGCCATTGCTGCTTCAATTTGTCCTCTTGGGACCGATTGAAATGCACCACGAAAGGTCTCGGTAAAATATGCACCATAAATGAACGCTAAAGTAATCACACCAGCCACAAACGGGTTGATATCAATTTGCTCCATTTGCAGTGCTTCAGTAATTTGGTTTAGGCCCAACTGCAAGCTATAAAATAACAACAGCATAATGACCAAATCAGGCACACTACGGATGAGTGTGGTATAGGCTGTCGCAATGTAACGTAAGATTTTAATATTAGAGAGTTTTGAGCTCGCACCAATTAAGCCAATAATCACAGAAAGCAAAAGTGACAACAGCGCAAGCTGTATGGTCATCCATGTACCGCTGAGAAGGAGTGGCCCATAGCCAGAAAAAAACATGACTCCTCTTCTCCTTAAAAACAATATCTAATATTGATAAGATGAGAATAGATCTAAAAATGTCGGCTTAAAGCCGACATTTTTCACATCATTAGTAAATGCTAAAGGAGAAATATTTTTTCTCGAGTTTCTTATATGTGCCATCTGCAATGATTGCAGCTATTGCTTTATTAATGTTGGCTTTCAAATCTGCATCTTCTTTGCGTAAGCCAATCGCCGCGCCCACCCCAAGTGTTTTTGCATCAACCACATTGCCACCAACAAAACCGAAGTTTTTGCCTTTTGGTTGTTTTAAGAAAGCACCATCAACCATAATTGCATCTTGTAAGGTTGCATCCAAACGTCCTGACATCATGTCTTGGTAAATCAAATCTTGGACTGGGTAAGGTACAACAGTTACACCTTTTGGTGCCCAATAGGTTTTAGCATAAGTTTCTTGAATTGTGCCCTGTTGTACGCCCACACGTTTACCCTTCAATGATGCAGCGGTCGGTAATAACGGTGAACCTTTTTTTGCAACCATACGTGTTGGCGTATTGTAGATTTTGCTAGTAAATGCAATTTGTTTCGCACGTTCATCCGTGACTGTCATTGATGAAAGAATGCCATCAAACTTTTTCGCTTTAAGTGCCGGAATCATCCCGTCAAAAGAGTTCTCAACCCAAACACATTTGGCTTTGAGTTTTGCACAAATAGCATTCCCTAAATCAACATCAAAACCAGTTAACTTGCCATCTGGTGTTTTATATTCAAATGGTGCATAAGACGACTCAGTACCAAAACGAATCACCTTCCAATCCTTTGCTTGAACATTCGTCGCAACAGCAGCCAAAACTAAAGTTGTTGAAACGAATATTTTTTTCATAAAGCTTGCCATCTTGAAGCTTCTCCTTAAAATCCCAATAAGGTGATAAAAACTTGAGTATTTCTAACTTACTCTTCTGCCGAAATAATTGCAATTTCTATACCATAAATTAAGGATTTATGAAGATGACTAAACCGTGGATTGTATTAACTGATTAATTGTTGAAAAATCACTCAAAATATGAAGCTAATTTTTGAGTGCATAGGCTTCTGCCATATTCTCATTTTCGACCAATGTCCGAATGGTATATTCGTGGTTATGCTCTTTTGCACTGGCAAATTCACATTTTTGATCCAATGACATTGAACAACCACTTAATAGATGGCAACCCGCAAATAATTCAGCTACCCAATCTACAAACACACGAACTTTGGGTGACAAATGTCGATTCTGTAAATAAACAACAGAAATTGGCATTGGTGCTGGACGCCACTCTGTAAGAACCTCTTTCAAAGCTCCCGACTCCAGATGGTCGGCAACCATGAAACGTGGACACTGAATTAAACCAAAACCTTGAACTGCAAGCCCCACATATGAATCACCATCGTTGACAGAAACGCGTCCTTTCACACCTACGCTATGAATCTCACCATCCACCATAAAATCCCAGTCGATATTACGTCCGGTACGGCTGTTAAAGTAATGCACGACTTGATGTTGCTTTAAGTCATCAATAGTTTTTGGTTCACCATGCTCTGCCAAATAACGGGGTGCAGCAACCGTCACACACTGAATTGTTCCGATACGACGTGCAACCAAACTTGAATCTTTCAACTGACCAATACGGATGACACAGTCCACCGCATCTTGTACCAAATCGACTGGGCGATCACTCATTCCAATTACCAAATCAATATCTGGATAACGTGTATGGAAGTCACAGAGCATTGGAATTAAGATCATGCGCCCAATCGAAGCTTTAACATCAATACGCAGTCGGCCTCTTGGTCCACGTTCCGAATCATGAAAGTTTGATTCTACGTCTTCGACATCGGCTAAAATTCGTGATGTACGCTCATAATAAACTGCCCCATCTGGTGTCAAACTAAGTTTACGGGTGGTTCGGTTAAGCAACCTAACTTGTAAATGTTTCTCTAAACCCTGGATGGTTGTCGTCACAGAAGCACGCGGTAAACCCAAACTATCAGCTGCTAAACTGAAACTATTTGTTTCGACAACTTTATTGAATACTCTCATGGCATGAAATAGATCCACACGCACACTCCTATTAATGCGTTTTATTTAACTCAAACACATCAATTATTATAAAAATACGAATAGTGTTATCAAATTTAATATATTTATTCGTGATTGACAAACTTTTATGCTCCGTCCATCCCATAAACCCTGTTTCTCCCATACGGACCAAAACTAAAAGTCTGAAAACAGGTATCCAAATAACTAGGAGCACCTCATGTCATTTTCCCGCAAACAGTTCACACTGTCTGCCCTCTTTGTTGCCATTTTAGCAACAGGAGGCAGTTTTATGTTTTTACATGAAAATGCCGATGCAAAAGCTGCACTGACCGCTGCCCAACAAGCTGCTACTGTTGATATCGCCCCTGTAGTGAGTAAAACCATTACCGATTGGCAAGAATATTCCGGGCGTTTAGAGGCGATTGATCAAGTCGATATTCGGCCTCAAGTTTCAGGAAAACTCATTGCCGTACATTTCAAAGATGGCAGTCTGGTTAGAAAAGGCGACTTACTTTTTACAATCGACCCGCGTCCTTTCGAAGCAGAACTCAATCGTGCCCAAGCTCAACTCGCTTCGGCTGAAGCACAAGTCACTTATACGGGTTCTAACTTATTCCGTATTCAACGTTTAATCCAAAGTAATGCTGTCTCACGTCAAGAGCTAGATTTAGCCGAAAATGATGCACGCTCAGCCAATGCCAACCTGCAAGCTGCTAGAGCTGCCGTTCAATCTGCACGTTTAAATCTTGAGTACACCCGCATTACTGCACCAGTCAGCGGCCGAATTTCACGAGCCGAAGTCACCGTCGGCAATGTAATTTCTGCAGGTAACGGAGCACAGGTTTTAACAAGTTTAGTATCTGTATCTCGCCTTTATGCATCTTTCGATGTTGATGAACAAACCTATCTGAAATACATCAGCAACCAGCGTAATTCAGCACAAGTTCCTGTTTATATGGGACTTGCCAATGAAACAGGCTTTACTCGTGAAGGTACGATCAATTCAATCGACAATAATCTAGATGCAACCTCGGGAACAATCCGTGTTCGCGCGACCTTTGACAATCCAAACGGAGTTTTATTACCGGGCTTATATGCACGAATCCGTTTAGGCGGGGGCCAACCTCGTTCAGCAATTTTAATTAGCCCAACCGCAATTGGGGTCGATCAAGATAAACGCTTTGTCGTGGTCGTTGATGCTAAAAACCAGACTGCTTACCGTGAAGTAAAAATCGGAACGCAGCAAGATGGTTTGCAAATCGTGAATAGCGGATTACAAGCAGGTGACCGTATTGTGGTGAATGGTTTACAGCGGATTCGTCCGGGTGACCCTATTACGCCACATCTCGTTCCTATGCCTAACGCACAAATCACAGCTAATAGCACTATGACTCAACCTCAGCCAACAGATAAAACATCAACTCCGGCAAAAGGTTAATCGCATATGAATATCTCTAAATTTTTTATTGATCGGCCGATCTTTGCTGGTGTTTTATCAGTATTGATTTTACTCGCCGGTCTGCTTTCGGTGTTTAAACTACCGATTTCTGAATATCCGGAAGTTGTTCCCCCATCTGTGGTGGTTCGCGCTCAATATCCGGGTGCAAACCCGAAAGTAATTGCTGAAACTGTTGCTTCTCCGCTTGAAGAATCGATCAACGGCGTTGAAGACATGCTGTACATGCAATCTCAAGCAAACAGCGACGGTAATCTAACCATTACGGTGAATTTTAAGCTCGGTATTGACCCAGATAAAGCTCAACAACTGGTTCAAAACCGTGTATCTCAGGCCATGCCTCGTTTACCTGAAGATGTACAACGTTTAGGTGTCACGACTTTAAAAAGCTCACCAACATTAACCATGGTTGTGCATCTAACCTCACCAGATAGTCGCTATGACATGACCTACTTACGTAACTATGCAGTATTGAACGTGAAAGACCGTTTAGCGCGTTTACAAGGTGTAGGTGAAGTCGGTTTATTTGGTTCGGGTGACTACGCGATGCGTGTGTGGCTCGACCCACAAAAAGTGGCACAGCGTAACCTCACAGCAACCGAAATTGTGACTGCAATCCGTGAACAAAACATTCAGGTAGCAGCGGGTACAATCGGTGCATCACCAAGTAATTCACCCTTACAGCTCTCAGTCAATGCTCAAGGTCGTTTAACCACTGAGCAAGAATTTGCCGATATTATTTTAAAAACTGCTCCAGATGGTGCTGTTACCCGATTGGGTGATGTAGCTCGTGTTGAACTCGCAGCTTCACAATATGGTTTGCGTTCATTGCTTGATAATAAACAAGCAGTCGCGATTCCAATTTTCCAAGCACCTGGTGCCAATGCATTGCAAGTTTCCGATCAAGTGCGCGACACGATGAAGGAGCTTTCAAAAGATTTCCCATCTTCAATTAAATACGACATTGTGTACGACCCGACTCAGTTCGTACGTGCCAGTATTAAAGCGGTCGTTCATACCTTACTTGAAGCAATTGCACTGGTTGTTGTTGTTGTAATTTTATTCTTGCAAACATGGCGTGCCTCAATTATTCCATTGCTTGCCGTACCGGTTTCAATTATTGGTACATTCGCGCTCATGCTTGCTTTTGGTTACTCAATCAATGCACTGTCACTATTCGGGATGGTACTTGCCATCGGGATTGTGGTCGATGACGCGATTGTCGTCGTCGAAAATGTCGAGAGGAATATTGAAGCAGGTTTAAGCCCAAGAGATGCAACTTATCGCGCCATGCGAGAAGTGAGTGGACCGATTATTGCGATTGCCCTAACACTCGTTGCAGTATTCGTACCTCTTGCTTTTATGACAGGCTTAACAGGGCAATTTTATAAACAATTTGCCATGACCATTGCCATTTCAACAGTCATTTCGGCATTTAACTCACTTACTCTATCTCCTGCGCTAGCAGCCATGTTGCTTAAAGGACATGACGCTAAACCTGATGCATTAACACGCATTATGAACCGCGTATTTGGACGTTTCTTTGCGCTGTTTAATCGTGTATTTACACGTACCTCAGATCGTTATGGTAAAGGTGTGAGTCGTGTCATCTCACACAAAGCTTCAGCAATGGGCGTCTATGCAGCACTTTTAGGTTTAACCGTTGGGATTTCCTACATTGTTCCGGGTGGTTTCGTTCCCGCTCAGGACAAACAATATTTGATTAGCTTTGCTCAACTGCCAAATGGTGCGTCATTAGATCGTACCGAAGCTGTCATCCGTAAAATGAGTGATACAGCTCTTAAACAACCTGGTGTAGAAAGTGCTGTTGCCTTCCCGGGCCTCTCAATTAACGGTTTTACCAACAGCTCAAGCGCCGGTATTGTCTTTGTAACCTTAAAGCCATTTGATGAACGTAAGGCCAAAGACTTATCTGCCAATGCAATTGCTGGTGCACTCAATCAGAAATATTCAGCTATTCAAGATGCCTATATTGCAGTTTTCCCACCGCCACCAGTGATGGGCTTAGGTACCATGGGCGGCTTTAAACTCCAACTTGAAGACCGAGGTGCCTTAGGCTATTCAGCCTTGAATGATGCTGCACAGAACTTTATGAAAGCAGCACAATCAGCCCCTGAACTTGGTCCAATGTTCTCAAGTTATCAAATTAACGTACCTCAACTGAACGTAGATCTAGACCGTGTAAAAGCTAAACAGCAAGGTGTTGCTGTAACAGATGTTTTCAACACCATGCAGATTTATTTAGGTTCTCAGTACGTCAACGACTTTAACCGCTTTGGACGTGTTTATCAGGTTCGAGCACAAGCCGATGCCCCTTTCCGTGCTAACCCTGAAGATATTTTGCAGCTTAAAACCCGTAACAGTGCAGGGCAAATGGTACCGTTATCTTCACTGGTAAATGTAACTCAAACTTACGGTCCTGAAATGGTGGTGCGTTACAACGGCTATACCTCAGCAGATATTAACGGCGGCCCTGCACCGGGTTATTCATCTAGCCAAGCGGAAGCTGTGGTTGAACGTATTGCCGCGCAGACTCTGCCACGTGGTATCAAGTTTGAATGGACAGATTTAACTTACCAAAAAATCTTGGCTGGTAACGCAGGACTTTGGGTATTCCCAATTAGCGTATTGCTCGTGTTCTTGGTGCTAGCTGCTCAATATGAAAGTCTAACTTTGCCTTTAGCTGTAATTTTAATTGTACCAATGGGGATTTTGGCAGCTCTGACGGGTGTTTGGCTGACAGGTGGAGATAACAACATCTTTACCCAAATTGGTCTGATGGTACTGGTCGGACTGGCCTGTAAAAATGCCATCTTAATTGTCGAATTTGCGCGGGAACTCGAAATGCAAGGTGCAACTGCCTTTAAAGCAGCTGTTGAAGCAAGTCGACTACGTTTACGTCCAATTCTAATGACTTCTATTGCATTCATTATGGGTGTCGTACCGCTGGTTACCTCAACTGGTGCAGGGTCTGAAATGCGCCATGCCATGGGTATTGCCGTGTTCTTCGGCATGATTGGTGTAACGTTGTTTGGTTTATTCCTGACTCCTGCCTTTTATGTGCTGATTCGTACCCTGAACAGTAAACATAAATTGCATTCGGCAGCCGTTCATGAAGCGCCTTTATCTACCCCACATGATCATTAAGGAGGATATTTGATGGCTACAGCAAAACAAAGCTTATTATTGTCCTCACTCATGGGAAGCCTGCTCCTTGCAGGCTGCTCTTTGGCTCCGGAATATCAACCTGCAAAGGTGATTGTTCCAGTCAAATTTAAAGAGTCTGATGCTCAACTTGAAGACAATAAGTGGAAAATTGCCCAACCTGCTGATCAGCAGGCCCGAGGTGAATGGTGGCGTGTTTTTAATGATGCTCAATTGAATGAGCTCGAACAACAAGCCATTTCTGGAAACCAGAGTCTTAAAGCGGCAGCAGCTAATATTCAGGCTTCACGTGCAATACGTTCAGCAGCACAAGCTGAACGCTTGCCTAGTATTGGTGCTGGCTTTGGCCCAACTCGTCAAAAGCCATCTCCAGCTTCACTCGGTTTAGATGAAAATGCTCATACATCTGCACAAACCTTATGGCGTGCTCAAGCGAATGTTTCATATGAGCTCGATTTATTTGGCCGTATCGCCAGTAGCGTCAATGCAGCAACAGCTGATGTACAGCAACAAGAAGCCTTATATCAGTCAGCACTTTTAGCCTTACAAGCAGATGTTGCGCAAGGTTACTTTCTCATTCGTCAGCTTGATGCTGAACAAGCAATTTATAATCGCACCATTAAGCTACTTGGTGAAACACGAGATCTCGTCCAAACACGTTTTCGAAATGGTTTAGTCAGTGAATTAGATGTTTCTCGTGCCCAGACCGAACTTGCTACAGCACAAACGAGCGCATTGAATATTGCTCGTAACAGAGCCAATGCTGAACACGCACTTGCAGTATTATTGGGCAAAACACCTGCTGATTTTAGCTTGGCAGTTCAACCTTTAACTGCAAACAGCCTCCGTCTCCCAGCGGGTTTACCGTCGGCTTTACTTGAAAGACGACCGGACATTGCTGCGGCTGAACGTGCTATGGCAGCAGATAATGCACGTATTGGAATTGCGCGTGCTGCCTTTTTCCCAAAACTGGACCTGACGGGCACGCTCGGTTATGAATCATCAACTTTAGGTGATTTAGGTAAATGGTCGAGCCGTACATTCTTACTCGGTCCAGTTGCAGGTACTATTTTGTCTTTGCCATTATTTGACGACGGGCAACGTAAAGCTGGAGTCGCTCAAGCACGAGCTGCCTATGAAGAAAGTGTGGCAAACTATCGGCAAACTGTACTGAATGCATTTCGCGAAGTTGAAAATGGTTTGTCCGATCAACGTATTCTAGATCAGCAAATTCAGGCTCAAAATCAAGCGCTCTCCTCTTCTCGTCATGCAAACCAGCTTTCTCATCTACGCTATAAAGAAGGTGCGATTAGCTATCTTGATGTGATTGACTCTGACCGGACTATTTTGCAAAAAGAGCAACTTTCCGCACAGCTTAACGGCAGTAGAATGATGGCGAGTGTAGATTTAATCCGCGCATTAGGAGGCGGATGGCAGGCTGCCTCACCTAATTAACTTGATATAAAAAAAGCGCCATATGGCGCTTTTTTTATATTTACAACTTATTGTGCATATACAGGGAATTTTGCACAAACAGCTTCAACTTTTGCTTTTACGTCAGCAATAACTTTTTCGTCACCTTTGCTGTCAATCACGTCAGCGATCCAACCAGCAAGTTCACGAACTTCAGCTTCACCGAAACCACGAGTTGTTACTGCTGGAGTACCGATACGGATACCAGAAGTCACAAATGGAGAACGTGGGTCATTTGGAACTGAGTTTTTGTTCACAGTAATGTGAGCAGCACCTAACCAAGCATCTGCATCTTTACCAGTTACATCTTGCTTGATTAAAGATAACAAGAATAAGTGGTTTTCTGTACCACCAGAAACAACATCATAACCACGTGCAATTAATACTTCAGCCATTGCTTGAGCATTTTTCACAACTTGTTGTTGGTAAGCTTTGAAGTCATCAGACATTGCTTCTTTGAAGCAGATTGCTTTAGCAGCAATCGCATGCATTAATGGACCGCCTTGGTTACCAGGGAATACAGCTGATTGAAGTTTTTTCTCGATTTCTTCATTCGCTTTCGCAAGGATTAAACCAGAACGTGGACCACGAAGTGTTTTATGAGTCGTAGTTGTCGTTACGTCAGCAATTTGAACTGGGTTTGGATATACGCCAGCAGCAACAAGACCTGCAACGTGAGCCATATCAACAAAAAGGTAAGCGCCAACTTTGTCCGCGATGTCACGGAAACGTTGCCAATCTACAACACGGCTATAAGCAGAGAAACCAGCAACGATCATACGTGGCTTGTGCTCTAACGCTAAACGTTCAACTTCTTCATAATCGATCTCGCCAGTTTCAGCGTTTAGACCGTATTGAACCGCATTATAAGTTTTACCAGAGAAGCTTACTTTTGCACCGTGAGTCAAGTGACCACCGTGAGCCAAGCTCATACCTAAAACTGTATCGCCCGGGTTAAGAAGCGCTAGATAAACAGCAGAGTTAGCTTGTGAACCAGCATGTGGTTGAACGTTTGCGTAATCTGCACCAAAAAGTTCTTTAGCACGATCAATCGCCATTTGCTCGATAATATCCACATACTCGCAACCGCCATAATAGCGTTTGCCTGGATAACCTTCTGCATATTTGTTCGTAAGTTTTGATCCTTGCGCTTCCATCACAGCAGGAGAGCAATAGTTTTCAGATGCAATTAACTCGATATGTGCTTCTTGACGCTCACCTTCAGAAGCAATTGCTTGAGCTAATTCTGGATCAAATTCAGAAATGGAAATATTGGCAAACATTAGCGGGGGTCCTATAAATTAGGGCTTTTAAGCCGTGCTAAGATTGCGGCATATTGTAGCATGAACTTTATAATTAAACAGAATGAAGTTAGCTCAGTTTTAAATAAAAATGGCTCAAGTTTTATAAAAAATGAGCCATTGTTTATAAATCAAATAAAAAGCACGTTTAAAGCTTATATTTTAAATTTTTCCATCATTCATTTTAGCTTACAACAACATTAAAAAGCCTTTAAATATCAATAACTCTATTGAGATGTCAGTAAAGTCTGAACATTTCCAACGATATTATCAACATTACTGCTCATTGCTGTGCCATGATCCCAGTTACCCGTTACATAACTATTAATTTTGGTGCCTACAACAGTGGCATTAGATATCAAGATATCCGTTGCTACTTTAGGAACTGTTGAATCTGCTAAGCCCTGATAAATAATGATTGGTGTCGTGACTTTTACTTGTAACGGCTGCGAATCTTTATCTAAAAATGTTTTAACTAACGGCACAGCCATAAAATTAGGTTGTGTACGCGTATAACCATCCAGCGTTCCATTGTGATCTGTAGCATACTTAGTCATACCTGCGCCAAAAGCTTGACCCAATGGTCCGGAACAAATTGTTTCTGCTTGCGCTGCAATACTGGAGATTTGCGAAGTAAAGACTTGTGGATAATCAAAAGTGGGTTGTGTGTTGCGAATACCCGCACTAACTAAAGCTGTATAAGTATCAAGTTGAGCATACATTGATATTTTTTTATCTAGAGTCGCATTAGCAACAGATTGCTCTCCCGCCACTAAAATAAAACCTAAATTAGAAGCAGGTGCTACGGCTACAGTACCTTTATAGTCGAGCTGTGCACGACTTGCATATTGTGCAGCACCTAATGCAGCATGCCCACCTTGCGAATGTCCTACTGTGACCCATTTTTTCGAAGTTAATAAGTTACGCTGTAATAAATAATTGCGTGTTGCAACCACCGCATCTGTAATTGAAAAAGCCTCACTTTTAACATTTAAAAAAGGATGTATACCTAGTGTACCTAAACCCTCATAGTCAGGTGCAACAACAACATAACCTGCTGTTAGTAATTTACTAATTAAATCTTTTGTACTATCTGCTAAAGCTGCTTTACTTGGTGCACAAGCATCTGCCACACCCGTAGTGCCATGCGCCCAGACTACAATTGGCCAACCGCCTACTGGTGGTGGAGTATTTGGTGTAAATACCAAACTGGTTGCCTGTACTTCTTGACCACTTTGACCCAACATTTTATAAGTCAAAATACTACTTTCTGCTGCCACACTTCCTAAGTTAGTACTTGTGTAAGCTTCAACTTTAACAACTGGATTTTGAATATTATTGATTAGTGTCCCGGATGGATTAGTAGGAGCTGGGCCATCATCACTACTTCCTCCTCCACAAGCGACTAAAAATAAACTCGTGCTCAGAACGCTTGTCATTAATAGGTTCATTTTCATTGATATATCTTCCCTTAAATTCCATTTTTGTTGTGCTTTAATTTTTAATCAACATTTTCTAATGTCTTAAAAACAATTACGCCTAATCTTTCTTTTCCGCAAGTTCTATTGGATGGAATTAATCTCTGAAAACTCTATTTTTAATATAAATTGACGTTATCGCTACTTTATAGCTTCACTTCATGTTTTAAAGTAGGTTGTCAACTGTTAACATTCATAATTACTCGTGATTGTTTAAAGGGCCAGTTATGCAAACCATTATTTTAGATACAGAAACACATACACTAAATGGTTTGCCAATTGAAATTGCGTATGCCCCGATTGAGATTAATGCAGGCAAGCTCACCTTAGATAAAAGCAAATTGTTTGATCAACTTTATCAAGTCGGCACCCCTATCTCTTACGCTGCTATGGCAGTACACCATATATTAGAGTCAGATTTAGAAAACCAACCCCACTATAAAACCTTTAAATTACCAGAAACTACCACTTATATTATTGGTCACAATATTGATTACGATATTGCCGCGATTGCTCGCTGTGGTGTAGATGTATCGAATATCAAACCGATTTGTACTCTAGCTTTAGCGCGTAAAACTTGGCCTGAAGCAGAAGCGCATAATATTTCAGCACTGATTTATATGATTTCTCAAGGCAGCAGTAAAGCTCGAGAATTGCTCAAAGGTGCACACCGTGCCGACGCAGATATTATTTTGACCGCTAATATTTTGATGCATATTGTCTATCATTTAAATATTCAAGATATTGAAGAGCTGTACCGAGTTTCTGAAGAAGCACGTATCCCTACAACTATTAATTTTGGAAAGCATAAAGGCACGGCAATTTCTGAACTTCCTAAAGACTATATTCAATGGCTGTTACGCCAAGATGAACTGGATATCTATTTACGTAAAGCGTTAGAAGGCGCATTTTAAAGACTTAAATAGATGATATTCATAAATTCTTCATCATATTGTCATTTTTGAGTTTTATCGTTAACCCCATTTATATTTTATTAAAAACAGTACTGTTCAACTGAGAAGGTTGAACAGTCTGATTTATTTTTTATCTTGGGGAAAAACGATGGCTGGTTTTTATCGAACCAATTTGGGAAGAGTCGCGCTTCAACAACGTAATATTGCTTTAAATGCAAAACAAAGACGTTTACTACTATTAATAGACCATGAAGATTTTCAAAATTTAAATAGTGAATTTAAAAAACGTATTGCGTCTCTAGAACTTATTCAACAGCTTATCGACTTAAAACTTATTGCTCCTTCAAACGAAAACTATTCAAAATTAAATGAACAAATATCTTTTCCACAAACACCTATAACTACTGTAGAAGAACATCAGAAAAATCCTACAGATGATCATAAAAACGACAATATAATTGGTGAAATTCAGGTTCCCTAATCTTTGCAATCTACAAATATTGAAAATATTCAGCCACCAGTTCCTGTTCAACAACTTTCTTTTGAAGAAATACAACAACTGATGAAGCAAAATTTGAATCAGTACTGTGGACTTATGGCAAAACCACTTATCCAGAAAATAGAGCAAATAAAAACGCTTCAAGAGCTTAAAATGTGCCAAATGCAATGGATTACCCACTTACAGGAGTCACGTATTCCACCTCATGAGCTAACCCATACTCTTCATTCTATTAATTATTCAATTCAACTTATCCAACAGCGCATCTAAAAAAACAACAAGCTGCTGTTTAATTAAGCATTAAACTCACTTGTTACCTATTTCGTGCTTTACCTATTGGTGTTTTTTTCCTATGATGTGGCCCACACACGTGCGCTCGTAGCTCAGTTGGATAGAGTACAGGTTTCCGAAGCCTGGGGTCGTGGGTTCGATCCCCGCCGAGCGCACCAATTTATATATAATAACTTCATAAATTTATCTCAATTTTATAAAATTCCGACTATTTTACTTGGTTTATTAATCATTATCGCTCAAAATATACCCCTCTTTCATAATGTGAGAATTTCATGACTGATGCTTTGGTTTTAAGAGATTTGTCCAAAACATATCGTAATGGTTTTCAGGCGTTAAAAGGTATTAACCTCACTGTGCCTGAAGGTGAATTTTATGCGTTGTTAGGCCCAAATGGTGCCGGCAAATCAACAACCATTGGTATTATCAGTTCCCTCACGAAAAAAACCGAAGGGACAGTTGAGATTTTTGGGCATAATCTCGACACTCATCCATCCTTGGCAAAACAGCAGCTTGGTGTTGTCCCTCAAGAATTTAACTTTGGACAGTTCGAAAAAGCGTTCGATATTTTAGTCACTCAAGCGGGTTATTATGGCATTCATAAAAAGATTGCAGAAAAACGCGCCGAACATTATTTAGAAAAGCTAGGTCTCTGGGAAAAACGTAATATACAAGCACGCATGCTATCGGGTGGTATGAAGCGCCGTTTGATGATTGCCCGTGCCATGATGCATGAGCCTAAACTACTTATTCTAGATGAGCCTACCGCGGGTGTAGATATTGAATTGCGCCGCTCTATGTGGGATTTTCTCACCGAAATGAACGAAAGTGGTACTTCTATTATTTTGACTACACATTATCTCGAAGAAGCAGAAATGTTGTGTCGTCAAATTGCCATCATTGACCGTGGTGTCATTAAAGAAGACACCAGCATGAAAAGTTTCTTAAACCAGCTGAGTGAAGAGTCTTTTATTTTTGATTTGGCAGAACCCATTGCCCCACTTCAATTAAACATCATTGGTGTGAAGTTCAACTTAATTGATAGCAGCACTTTAGAAGTGACAATGGATAAGGCCCATACATTAAATGACTTATTCCAGCTTTTAGAATCACAAGGTATTCGTGTTCGTAGTATGCGAAACAAATCGAACCGTCTAGAAGAGCTATTCGTCAAAATGGTCGAGAAAAATCTTGAAGGAGAGGCAAAATGAATTTTAACCAACTGCAAATTGCCCTCTGGACTCTAGTTCGTAAAGAAGTACGCCGTTTTCTACGTATTTGGCCACAAACTTTATTACCACCTGCGATTACAATGAGTTTGTACTTTGTCATTTTTGGTAATTTGGTTGGTTCGCGCATTGGACAAATGGGTGGCGTGAGCTATATGCAGTTTATTGTGCCCGGCCTAATCATGATGGCGGTTATTACTAACAGTTATGCAAACGTATCTTCAAGTTTCTTTAGTGTGAAATTCCAAAAAAGTATTGAAGAACTGATTATGAGTCCCGTGCCACTCCATATTATTTTATGGGGCTATGTGATTGGTGGGATTTGCCGTGGTGTATTGGTCGGAACAATTGTGACTGCAATGAGCTTATTCTTCACCGACCTTTTTATACACAACTGGTTCGTGACTATATATACAGTCTTAATTACCTCAGTTCTTTTCTCATTAGGTGGTTTCATTAATGCAGTTTATGCAAAATCATTTGATGATATTTCTATTATTCCAACATTTGTCCTTACACCTTTAACCTATTTAGGTGGTGTGTTCTATGCCATTAGTGCACTTGGTCCTTTTTGGCAAAAACTTTCTTTAATTAATCCTATTGTGTACATGGTCAATGCTTTCCGTTTCGGTATTTTAGGTCATAGTGACGTGAATGTTACGTTCTCTTTAATCATTGTGACATTATGCTGTGTTGTACTTTACGGAATTGCTTACTATTTACTTGCTCGTGGTTCAGGAATGCGTGAATGAGTGTCGAACAGTCTTTATTGGGTAAAGAAACTCAATATCCAACTAACTATCAACCTGATGTTTTATTTCCAATTGCTCGTGCCCAGTCTCGTGAAGCTTACTCGCACATTGAAGGTATTACACAAGGTAAAGATTGGTGGCATGTTTTTGAAATTTCATGGTTAAACGCTCATGCCATCCCGCAAGTTGCTATTGGCAGAATTACGCTGCCAGCTTCTTCACCAAATTTGATTGAATCAAAGTCATTAAAACTTTACTTCAATAGTCTTAACTTTACTCAGTTTGATTCTAAACAATCATTCATTGAAACAGTTGAAAAAGACTTATCGGCTGCGGCAGGCGCTAAAGTTGAGTTAACCCTATTTCAGGTAGATGATTTAGAGATTTCTAAGCCTCAAGGTATTTGTATTGATGAGCTAAACCCAGAGCGTTTAGAGCAACATCCAGATGCGACTCTTTTAAAACAAGATGAGTCTAACGAAGAAGTGGAAATTGAACTGTATTCTCATCTTTTGAGAAGTAACTGCCCAGTCACGGGACAACCGGATTGGGGTACAGTTTTTATCCGTTTTAAGGGCAAAAAACCTTGTTATCGTAGTATTTTAGCTTATATTATCTCGTACCGTCAGCATAATGGTTTTCATGAACAATGTGTTGAGCAAATCTTTGCTGATATTTGGCAAAATTTGCAGCCTGAAAAGCTGATGGTTTATGCAACTTATACTCGTCGCGGCGGACTTGATATTAACCCTTGCCGAGTATCGGATCTTTCATGGATGCCAAAACCGATTCGATTGGCACGACAATAAAACGAATAATTTGAGGATATACCA
The DNA here is from genome assembly GCF_000399685.1 of Acinetobacter pittii ANC 4050. GTDB lineage: Bacteria > Pseudomonadota > Gammaproteobacteria > Pseudomonadales > Moraxellaceae > Acinetobacter > Acinetobacter pittii_E. The sequence continues at coordinate 380,455 of NZ_KB976987.1, read as the reverse complement.
TGCCGTTTTTTGGTTTTACCCCTTCTGAAGGCTTATTGAACGATATACAAACTGGAATTGCGAATAAAAATTCTAGCGAACCTTTGTATCCACTTCGCGATAAGATTGCTTTACAACTCAATGAAGAGATTATTGATAATGTCTTAATTCAGTTAGTTCAGCACTTCCCTGCAAGTGAAAAACGTGATACTGCCGAAAAACTAGCAGGCTATGTCAAATCAACAGTTGCTGTTCTTTTAAAACAATTGTTAAGCAAAGCACCAAACGATGTTGTTAAACAGTCTGTAGAGTTCTCTGAAAAAAGCTTATTTAAAGACCCACAAGGTCAATATAAAGTAGGTGTAACTTTAGATCCTAGTTTAGTCACTAACCTTAAGCATAACTTCACTGAGCTTGAAGCTGGCAATGATATTAATAAAGCTGCATTAGCTGAACTATATAAACAATTCGGCGATGCTATGATCAAGCATTTTATGTCTGATTTTAACAAGACATTAGACCTCGGCATGATCAAGCGTAAAGCGGCTGATATTGGTGCTGCGGCTGTAACAAAAGCAGTTCATATTGCAATTGATAAGCTCATCCCTAGCTTAAATCGTACTGAACTAAAAGCGATGGCTGAATATCATGATGGCCTATTCTTTAACTAATAAAAAATAGCCTATCGGAAACCTAGCGAGAGCTAGGTTTTTTTATTGCAAAATATTGATATACATTGCCATTAATCAGGTTTATGTTAGCATGCGCCAAGCACTGATTGACCTAGTTAACGCCGCATGTCTCCGAGTCCACAATATAAATTTTTACGCCAAGCTCCTCGAGATGGTCTTAGCACAGCTATGCAACCATCAAAGTGGCAACAACTCCATATTGACCCGTGGTTATGCCTATTTTTGCTCTTAAATGCTCTGTTAGGTTTAACTGTACTATATAGTGCTTCAGCACAAGACGTAGGGTTAGTCAGTAAACAAGCCATGAGTTTTGGTATTGGTTTTCTAGTAATGGTTGGCCTAGCCCAAATTCCACCCAAGGTCTATCAAGCTTTTTCACCCTATTTTTATTTGTTTGGTCTATTTTCACTTGTGGCAGTCATGGTGTTTGGTGAAGTCCGAATGGGTGCTCAGCGCTGGATTGATATTCCCGGTTTCGGAAGTGTCCAACCCAGTGAATTCATGAAAATCGGCATGCCGATGATGATTGCGTGGTTCTTGGCAAGAAAACCTCTTCCCCCTAGCTTTTCACAAGTTGTTTTATCATTAATGTTAATTGGTATTCCTTTTTTACTGATTGCAGAACAACCAGATTTAGGGACATCGCTTTTAGTCTTGGCAAGCGGCATATTTGTCTTATTTTTAAGTGGACTATCATGGCGGATGATTGGTGCAGCTGCCGCTTGTGCAGCGGTCATAATTCCTATTGCATGGGAATTTCTTTTACACGACTATCAGCGTCAAAGGGTGTTAACTTTACTTAATCCAGAAGCAGATGCACTCGGTACAGGTTGGAATATTATTCAATCTAAAACTGCAATTGGCTCTGGCGGTTTTTCAGGTAAAGGTTTCCTTGAAGGTACTCAATCACATTTACACTTTTTACCCGAAGGACATACTGACTTTATTATTGCGGCGTATTCCGAAGAATTTGGTTTCATCGGTGTACTTATTTTAGTAACTCTTTATTTTGCTATTATTTTTAGAACATTCCAGATCGGTTTACAAAGCTTCCATAACTATGGACGTTTAGTTGCCGGCGCCTTTGGTTTGTCTTTTTTTGTTTATGTATTTGTAAATGCGGGAATGGTCAGTGGTATTTTACCTGTAGTAGGTGTTCCTTTACCTTTTATGAGTTATGGCGGAACAGCTATTATTACTTTAATGGCCACCTTTGGTTTAGTCATGTCCATTCATACACATCGATAATCTGGAATTTTAAAACGATATGTTGTCTCAACACTTAAATAAAACTTTAAAAATGCTTGCTTTGTGTACTGGCTTAATCAGTACCAGTCATTTTGCTCAGGCTAACGATTTTGCCACACATCCTGATTATTTAAACTTTAAACAAAAAACGATGAATGCTTATGGCTTAAGTAGCGATCAAGTCGATGCAGCCATGAGTGGCGCAAAAAATTTACCAAACATTCTAAATATTATGACTCGCCCAGGTGAAAGTAAGCCTTGGTATGATTACCGTTCCATGTTCTTGGTAGAAGGCACAATTCAACGCGGCGTGCGTTTTAAAAACCAATATGCAGATGCTTTAAATCGCGCTGAACAGCAATACGGCGTATCTCAAGCTGTCATTTTAGGTATTTTGGGCGTTGAGACAGGTTATGGTGCAAATAAAGGTTCTTTTATTACACGTGATGCCTTAGCTACCCTTGCTTTTGGCTACCCTCGCCGCGCTGAATATTTTGGTGATGAGTTAGCTGCTCTGATTGCATGGACATATAAAGAAGGTTATCCAACTAGAAGTATTGTTGGCTCATATGCAGGGGCGATTGGCTATCCGCAATTTATGCCAAGTAATATTAGTAAATATGGTGTGGATTATGACGGTAATGGCCATATCGACTTAAGAAACTCAGCAGAAGATGCCATCGGTTCAATCGCCAACTATTTAGCAAAACAAGGTTGGCAACGCGATCAGCCTATCGGGTTTATGGCACGTTACACAGGATCAAATCCGGAAAGTATTATTGCGAAAGATTTAACTCAGCCTTTCCCCTATGGCGCACTAAAGACACTGGGTATCGCACCATTAAATCCTTTAGTCAAAATTGATGATCTGGATATGGTGAATGTAATTCAATTACAAGACTATAACGGTCCAATTTACTATTTAACTTACCCGAATTTTCAAGTGATTACGACTTATAATAAGAGCCGTATGTACGCTACCGCTGTGTGGTTATTAGGCACTGAAGTGGCTAGCCGATAGGCTAGCTTTTTTATCTCCGCCTCAAAAGTCAATAAATATTTTTGTTAAATAGCTCACAATACATACATTTTAAATAAATTGTTACACTATTGGTTATTTTTTAATCTAAAACTGTAAGTTTTTGCCCTTTTTGTAACGATTTCTCGTTAAAGACTAGACACTCTCCGTAAGCGATGAATATTATCCACCCCAATATAGCAATTGCAAAAGTGAATAATAAGGCATGTTCACTTTAAATTTCAGTCAATGGCTGAAAGAAAAAAGTACATGTTCTCAGGAGTTTATACAAATGCAGTTATCGCTGAAATACGTTCTTGCACTGACGGCTAGTTTAAGCATGGCCCCACTGCACGCTGAAATGGTGCAGTCATCATCATTAAACAGTGATGTAGATGGTCCTAATCTAGCAGCACGTGTGTTGAGTAAAGATACTCAAAACTTTAATTCTCGTTTTTCTAACATTAACAGTCTTTCAATCACTGAACGTTCTGGCGATCAAATCCGTCGTCAAGCGATCGCAGCAAAAATTGAAATCCCTGAAGATGAGCCTTCAGTGATTGAAAAACTTAACACAGTAGCTTCAAATACTGTTCGTAAGTTTAGCCAAACTGGTATGGCGTCTTGGTATGGCCGCCAATTCCATGGTCGTAAAACTGCAAGTGGTGAAACATTCGACATGAATGCTCTAACTGCTGCTCACCGTAGCCTACCATTGAACTGTTATATTCGAGTAACCAATAAAGACAATGGTAAAAGTGTGGTTGTAAAAGTAAATGACCGTGGTCCTTTCCATGGTAATCGTGTACTTGACCTATCTTACGGTGCAGCTAAACGTCTTGGTATTACCAATGCCGGAACTGCAAAAGTAAATATTGAGCGTGTTGATGGCCCAACTTCATAAGTTATAGCCTCTCGAGTTCATGTAAAAAGCCGCATATTTTCTGCGGCTTTTTTATATTTTAAACTATCAAATATAATTTCCGGCCTAGAATTGAAGTGACTTCTTTTTTGCCCCTAATTCACCCCAAATTTGAATACTTATTAATCAAAAAAACACATTAATTTAGTCCAACTCAATTTAACGCCTAAATTGCGCTTAGAGCAACTTTATAAAATTTTGGCTACCCTAGTACCATTTTTCTAAAATAAAGGCTATTTACGGCGTTTTTAGAGTAGATGAGTAGAGCTTTTTCACACAATTTTCCCGACTATCTTAAAATGGCACTTTTTTTGATAATTTCATCATCTAGCAACATAGAAAAAATATTATGAAATATTGCACCTCTCTTGAGGTCAAATTGATCACTTTTTCAATTACCGTGACCTTATTTTTTCCATTGTTCTTTCCTAAGCGTTTATTACCAATTTTCCATAGTTGAATAGTGTGAGTTTCTTGTCGATATCTTCAAGAACAGGCTAAAATACACTCAGAAAAAATAAATCAAATTTAAAACAAGGAGTGTGCTACCCATGAAATCCATTACTGAATGGTTTGATGAATATAGTGAAAGTCATCAAAATCCAACAAACAAACAAATTCACTGGCTATGCGTTCCTGCTATTTTATTTTCTATTATTGGAATTATTGCGCATTTCAGCACATTACTTACTGCGCTATTACTTGTGCTGACCTTAGTATTTTATGCACGTTTAGATCTTGTACTTGCTGTTGCGATGGCTGCTTTACTCGTTGTTATGGCATGGCTCATTTACACCCTGCCTGTAGGAGTCGGGTTTTATATCGCTATTTTTGTGATTGCTTGGGTCGGACAGTTTTACGGACACAAAATAGAAGGCAAAAAACCATCATTCTTTAAAGATTTACAATTCCTACTGATTGGACCAGTTTGGTGTATGGATGCTTATCTCTCAAAAATCTTACCCAAATGGAAAACGAGACAAAAACATGCTATTTCCTAATTGTTAAATTAGAGCTGAATCCTCTCGATTCAGCTTTTTTATATCTTAATAATTTATTAGAAAATTTATAAAATAAAAGAATCCCAAACTTGCTATCACACTTAAAAGTACTTTTTTTAGATAAATAGCAATCACAACACAAAAGATTGCTGCATAAATATAAGGATTATTTACCATACCTCTAAAATGATCATCATCGAAAAAAATAACTGGAATGCAGATTGCAGTTAACAAACAAGGTGCGGAATAGTGAAGCATCTTATTCATAATAAGCGGCATTTTAATTTTTACTTTCGGCTCTAAAAAGTAATAGCGATTAAAAAAGACAATTGCTGCCAAGCCTAAAATCATAAACCAAGACATACTATTCCCCCATCCCTATTTTTTCAGTTAATACAGCCGCTAACATCCCTATTAATCCTGAAAGTAAAATCGCTCCCTCAATTTGATAAAGTTTAAATAAAAATCCGCTTAAACAAGTGTTTAATACACCCGCCATAACAGGATATCCTTTACATAACGGCACAATCATGGCAATAAAAATAGCAACGATCGAAAAATCTAAATGATAATTTAAAAGATCAGGTATCACTGTTGCCAGCAATATTCCTACTAAACTAAAAATCACCCAGAATAAATAAAAAGTCAGTCCGGCCCCGAGTAGATATTCCGATCTTCTTTTTTCCAAGGGAGCGCTCACAGCAAACAATTCATCTGTTAATAAAAAGCCCAAACTTATTCGTTTCGATAAGGGCAAAATAGAAATATCATTTCTTAAAGTTAATGCATAAATAAAATGCTGAGCCGTTAAAAAGAAAATAGTCAGATAAATTGTAAAAACGGATGCCCCTTCCACCACCATGCTTAAACTAACTAATTGAGCAGCTCCAGCAAAGACAAGTCCAGACATTGCCAGTGCTTTATAAAAAGATAATCCTGCATGAATTGCCATAGAACCAGCTAAAATCGCCCATGGAATAACCGAAATTGACAAGGGCAAAATATCCATCGCACCACGTAAAAACAAAGAGGATGGCTTATTTTTTGAAAACTCAACCACCTGATTAAGCTGAAAATTCATATATAAAATCCAATATAAGAAACACCTCTATAACTTGCTTGATGAGTGCAGATTTATATTGGATAAAATTGCTTTAATACCAGTTTATTTATATGTTTAAACTTGCCACATATTGAGTAGGTGTAACGCCCATTGCTTTTTTAAAGTGACGGTTAAAATGGCTTTGATCAGAAAAACCACATTGTTGTGCCACCATCGCAATTTGATCTCTCTGTTTTAATAACTGTCTCGCTTTTTGCAAGCGCGCTTGAACCAGCCATGCATGAGGTGGTAAGCCTACATATTTTTTAAATTGTCTTAAGAAATGCCAAGCACTCAAGCCGACCATGTCCGCCAAATCTTGTAAAGAAAAGTTCGTTTCAGGCATTTCTACCAGCAATTCTTTAACTCTTAATATTTTTGAATACGCCTCTGGCAACTCACAAAAAGTATGATTTGATTTACCATGTCGTTTCATTAAACAAGCTAACGTCGACAAATACATTGTTTCTTTGAGTAGAAAATTATCTTTTTGTTCTAATAAATCAAATAGTAAACAAAGCTGTTGAGCCAAACCTAGATCGTGAATCACAGCTTGTGGAAACCATGGGGCTCCATGCGGATTTTCAAAAAAATCTTGGCTAACTTCTGCCAACATTTCCGGTGTAGGATAAATTGCTCGATAGCGCCAACCCGATTCGACAGCAGAGGAGCCAGTATGAATCTCATCTGCATTAACTAAAATAATATCGCCTTTAGGAGCTACATGTAGCTGTCCCGTCCGAAAAAAAGACTGTGCCCCTTCTTCAATTACACCAATACAATACCCTTCATGAGTATGCTTTGAAAATTGTGTTTGGTGATAATGTGCTTTTAATAACTCTAAACCGCCCAACTCTCGCACATGCAGATAATCGGCTTGCTCCCGCTGCATAAATACGTCTCATCTATTCAATAAAAAAACCATAGCATGTTTTAATAAACTGAATAGAACAAAATTGCTCTATGAAAATAATCTAATCAGACATTCACTGGAGTTTTATTGGTAGATTTGTCCATCATGTTTAAGCCAACCACTTTCATGACGACCTTGTGGATCATGATGAGTCCAATGTAATACCCCACCTTTTGGGTTGTATTCATATTCGCCATAAAACTCTACGATATCACCTTTATTTAGATTGGAAATTTTAGGTGCCAAATCGATGTTATGGGCGACCAAAATTGAAAGGCCATTGTTTAATACCAGAATAAATTTCTGATGTCTCGACCCATCATTATCATCTCTTAGAATTGCTTTGACTCGACCCTTTCCCCCTACTTGAACATTACTTTGTCGCTGCTCGTAAGCAGTTTTTATAGTGTCCACCCCATTATTTGAAAATGTAGTTTTATTATTCTGAGCTGTGGGTATAGTTGATGAAGGCGATTGGCTTTGCTTATGTCCAGATAAATCCAGTCCAAAATACGCAGCAATCAATAAAATAATAACACCACCAATACTGAGATTTTTTTTATTTGTCATTGTATAACCTTATTTTAACTGAGATAAAAAAAGCCCCAATGGGGCTTTTTTTATTGTGATACGAATTACTTCGCAGCAGCTTGAGCAGCAGCAACCTCTTCAGCGAAGCTAAGTTCTGCTTTCTTCTCAATACCCTCACCAACTTCGAAACGTACGAATTCAGCAACAGTAGTACCAGTTGCTTTTAATACATCAGCAACTTTTTTGTCATTGTCGATTACATACATTTGACGATCAAGAGCAACTTCGTTCAAGTATTTATCAACTGAACCTGTTACCATTTTCTCAACGATGTTAGCTGGCTTACCAGATTCTAACGCTTTCGCTTCAGCAATTTCTTTTTCTTTAGCGATAAGGTCAGCAGGAACAGCTTCAGCATTTACAGCTACTGGGTTGAATGCAGCAACGTGCATTGCAATACCTTTACCAGTATCAGCATCACCAGTATAAGAAACTACAACACCGATTTTTAAACCGTGTTTGTAGATAGCCAAGTTTTCGCCTTCAACGATTTTCGCACGACGAACTTGGATGTTTTCACCGATTTTTTGAACAAGTGCAATACGAGCTTCTTCAACTGATTGACCGTCTGCTAATTTTAATTCAGCGATTTTAGCAGCATCAGTTTCACCAGCAGCTAAAGCAGCAGTAGCAACAGCTTTTGAGAAGTTAGAGAAGTTTTCGTCTTTAGCAACGAAGTCAGTTTGACAGTTAACTTCAACTAAAATTGCTTTGTTGCCTTCTTGAACGATTGTGATTGCACCGTCAGCAGCAATGTTACCAGCTTTTTTAGCAGCTTTAGCTTGACCAGATTTACGAAGGTTATCAATAGCAAGCTCGATGTCACCGTTCGCTTCTGTTAATGCTTTTTTGCATTCCATCATTGCAAGACCAGTACGGTCACGTAATTCTTTTACCATGCTTGCAGTAATTGCAGTCATGTTGATCTCCTAAAATCGGTAGAAAATAAATCTTTTCAACAAAAACGGCCCAAAGAATCTCTGGGCCGTTTGCACTCTCGACGCTTAATTTGCCACCATTACATGTCGCAAAAATGACAAGCCTGCGTCAAAACGCATTAAGCCTCAGAAGCGTCTTTCGCAGCGTCATCGCCTTTTGCTTGAGCGTTCGCTTGAGATTGAGCGTATTCTTTACCAGCAAGAATTGCGTCAGCCATAGCTGAAGCATATAGAGTTACTGCACGGATCGCATCGTCGTTACCAGGAATAACGTAATCAACGTTGTCTGGGTTAGAGTTTGTATCAACGATACCGATAACAGGAATACCTAAGTTCTTCGCTTCTTTGATTGCAATCGCTTCGTGATCAACGTCGATTACAAATAATGCGTCAGGTAAACCACCCATGTTTTTAACGCCGCCTAAAGAGCGCTCAAGTTTTTCCATCTCACGAGCACGTTCTAAAGCTTCACGTTTAGTAAGCTTAGCAAAAGTACCATCTTGAGATTGAGTTTGAAGATCTTTTAAACGGTTGATAGATTGGCGAAGTGTTTTCCAGTTCGTCAACATACCACCTAACCAACGGTGATCTACGTATGGTTGACCAGCGCGTTGAGCTTGTTCACGGATGATGTTAGAAGCAGCACGTTTTGTACCAACGAACAAAACTTTGTTCTTTTTGCTTGCTAATTGGTTAGCGAAGTTCAAAGCATCATTTAACGCAGGAACAGTGTGCTCAAGGTTGATGATGTGAATTTTGTTGCGCGCGCCAAAAATGTATTGACGCATTTTTGGGTTCCAGAAACGAGTTTGGTGACCAAAGTGCGCACCTGCTTGAAGAAGGTCGCGCATGCTTACGTTGTAATCTGCCATTTTCTTTACCTTAAAAGTTGGGTTAGGCCTCCATATATCCGCATCCTCCACCCTTTTACAGGCACCCAGAGTAATGTGACGATATATGTGCGGATTTTTTACTCCATCTATCAAAATTGTTCGTAAAAGATATTCACGAAAAGCATTTGATAAAATGGGCGGCTATTTATACCATAGACACTTGTAAATTACCAAAAGTTTTTAGAGATCATGAACAGTACTTATACAGCTCCACGTCGATTAATCAAAACTCCAGATGAAATTGAAAAAATGCGCATTGCAGGACGACTGGCGGCTGAAGTTCTAGAGATGATCAAGCCCTATATTAAGGCAGGTGTAAGTACACTTGAACTTGATACCATTTGTCGCAATCACATTGAAAATGTGCAGCATGCTATTCCTGCATGTGTCGGCTATGGTGGAGCTCCTGGCCGCCCGGCTTTTCAGCACTCTATTTGTACTTCGGTTAACCATGTTGTATGCCATGGTATTCCCTCTGAAAATAAAATCTTAAAAAATGGTGACATTCTTAATATTGACGTAACTGTCATTAAAGACGGTTATCACGGCGATACCAACATGATGTATGTCGTTGGTGGCGAAACTTCTATTTTAGCAAACCGTCTATGTAAGGTTGCTCAAGAAGCAATGTATCGTGGAATGGCAACTGTCAGAGATGGTTCATATTTAGGTGATATCGGCCATGCAATCCAGAAGTATGTTGAATCAGAACGTTTTAGCGTAGTACGTGAATATTGTGGCCATGGTATTGGAACTGTTTTCCATGATGAACCTCAAGTACTCCATTATGGTCAAGCTGGTACAGGTATGCGTTTAGAAGCTGGTATGACTTTTACGATTGAACCTATGGTAAATGCGGGTGTTTGGCAAACCAAATTATTGGGTGACAAATGGACGGTTGTAACGAAAGATCATAAACTTTCAGCTCAATATGAACATACTATTTTAGTCACTCAAACAGGTATTGAAGTTCTAACAGCTCGTCCTGAAGAAGACTTATCTCGCTTTAACTAAATAGTTTAACAAACTTAAATAAAAGGCTGCCTTGTGTAGCCTTTTATTATTTATTATGTACTTTTTATTAATAAATATTTCCAAATATAAACAAATATTTCAAAAAAATTACAATTGTTAATTTTAAATACACAATCATTTTAATAAAACACGCTATGGTGGGCTCAATAAAAATCAGTAAACAAATGCCGGACATGGAGTCCTTTTATGATGAAAAAGTCATTATTTTGTATGACAGCTGCTGTTTTTGCTCTGCCAACAGTCACTTGTGCCGCTTCTCCATATTTTAGTTTAAAAGATGGCGATGGCTTCAAACGTTTTTCTATCTCTGCTGGTCCGTTATATGTCAAACCGACTGGTAATGCTCAACCATTTAGAATTAATACTTCTGTTAAAGAGAATGAGCAGTCTAAGGTCGGAGATATTAAAGTAAAAACTATTCAAGACAATATTTCAGACGATAATAGTAATGTCGTTCTTGAACAGCTCATTGATGTTATTGGTTTAGGTACAGATACTATTCCTGCATGGTTAAGTGGAACAGCAGAAATTCGCGGTTTAAGCCAATGGGAAGCTGAGAATACAGGTTTAGAAGCAGATGATGTGACTACTCTCGGTCTCATGTCAAATTACTTTTTTACAGATAATGTTTCACTAGAATTAAAAGCAGGAATTCCCCCTAAAGTTGATTTACAAGGTAAAGGGAAAATATATGCTCCCTTTTCTGCTACTGCAAAACCTGCTGGTGGAATCCTCGGGTCGATGGAGCTTGAAAATAATATTTTTATTACCGATCTTGAAGCACATGGAAGTGCGGCATCGGCTCGAGCTTGGACACCTGCATTTGAACTACAGTACCATTTTGGCAAAACTGGCGTAAATAAGTTTAGACCTTATGTCGGATTAGGTGTGATGTATGCCTATTTCAGTGAGTTAGAAATGAATCCTGAAATTGAGAAAGATTTAGTCAGTGCCGGGCACATGATTGTCAATATTAAAGATGGTAAATCAGGTGCTGCCTTAGAAAGAAAAACCAGTTCTGGTAATCCTAAAGTAGAACTTGAAGCGTCCGATGCAATTGCCCCTGTAGCAACTTTAGGTTTCACCTATGACTTCAATGATAAATGGTATGCGGTCGGGTCTGTTTCTTATGCTCATTTAAAAACAGATACAACAATTACAGTCAATGATGCTAAGTATGGTGAATTAATTAATGCAAAAGCAGATATCGAAATTAACCCAATTTTAGGTTATGCAGGTGTCGGCTACCGTTTCTAACTTTTGTGTCAAGTAAAGCTATAAGAACGGAGGCGCGTTGTTATAGCTTTCATTCTCTCTACACACTGCCTCTTTTTAAAACAAAGTGCTAAAAAAATGAGCACTTTTTAAAAATAGGTTTATCAAATCTCTCTTTCTTCACTTTTATCATCTTCTTTCTTTAAAATTCCCTACGTTAATAATTTTTATATTTAATAACTAAATGAATAAAATTAAAAACTAAGGTTTTCCTTTTAGTAAAAATAATTTTTTGGCACAAGCTTTGCTTTATTCATAGCAAGATGAGTCAACGATGACTCAATGAATAAACCAAGACGGCCAATGATGTCCGCTCTGATCGGTATGCAGTAGGCAATAAATTGCCAAGCAAATTAACATTTCGTTCAGTTCAGGGGGACAGCGTATGTCTTCAAATATCAATCTAGATGCAAAAAAAGCAACTGAGATTAAATTATTCAGTTTTTCTACTCCAGCAATGCGTGCCTTCCATATGACATGGCTCGCATTCTTTGTGTGCTTCTTCGCATGGTTTGCATGTGCTCCATTAATGCCAGTGATTAAAGGTGAGTTCGGCTTAACGAAAGATCAAATTGCCAATATTAATATTGCTGCCGTTGCGATTACGATTTTAGTAAGACTCGCTGTCGGTCCACTATGTGATAAATATGGCCCCCGCATCACTTACACCACCCTATTGCTATTAGGAAGTATTCCAGTATTTGGAGTAGCTGCGGCCAACAGTTATGAATCCTTTTTATTCTTCCGCTTGCTGATTGGTGCAATTGGTGCAAGCTTTGTCATTACGCAATATCACACCAGTGTCATGTTTGCCCCTAACGTAGTAGGGACAGCAAATGCGGCAGCAGCTGGTTGGGGAAATGCTGGTGGCGGTGCAACCCAAGCGCTTATGCCTTTATTACTCGGTGCAATTATCATGTTTGGCGTCGAGCAAACTATGGGCTGGCGTGTTGCGTTAGTCGTACCGGGCATAATGATGGTCATTGTTGGTATTCTTTACTGGAAACTCACTCAAGATTGCCCGCAAGGAAATTTTAAAGAAGTTCGTGCACAAGGCATTGAAGTTGGCAGTGGCAAAAAAGGTGGCATGGCAATTTTAATGCAAGCTGCTCGCAACTACCGCGTCTGGATTTTATTTGTGGCTTACGGGGCATGCTTCGGAATCGAAATTTTTATCCATAACGTTGCAGCAATGTACTATGTTGATCAGTTCAAAATGGATTTAAAAACTGCTGGTTTAACTGCCGGAATATTTGGTCTTTTAGCATTATTCGCTCGTGCGCTTGGGGGTATTATTTCCGACAAAGTCGCTCTGAAAAAAGGTTTAGATGGCCGCACTAAAGTACTGGTGCTCATGATTTTGGGCGAAGGTTTATTCTTAATTCTTTTTTCTCAAATGAATGTGGTTGCTCTTGCAATTATTTCCATGACAATTTTTGCCCTGTTTACTCACATGGCTTGTGGTGCAACATATGCTCTCGTACCATTCATTGACCGTAATGCATTAGGTGGTGTTGCTGGCATTATTGGGGCTGGTGGCAATGTTGGTGCTGTAGCTGCTGGTTTCCTACTTAAAGGCTTGCTTGATGTTCAAACTTGCTTATTTATTTTAGGTGGTCTGGTTATGGTCGCTGGCTGTAGCGTAATTTTGATTCGCTTTACCACCGAACATAAAGAAAAAGAACAAGTCCTTTTTGAACAAGCATTACTTGAGCGTAATTCCGCCGCGTAATTTTTATAAGAAGCAGAGATCAAAATGATATCTGCTTCTTTAATTGTCTTTTCATAAAATACGCCCCTTAAAAACTTTTTAATTCTTCTTAAATATTCTTGCCATCTATATCGATATTGTTCGATATATCTTCTACAATAAATCACCATTATTATAATTTTCCATTAATCATGACTAAAACTGACAAACGATTTTCTCAGTCCCTCATCTATATGTTGATTGGCAGTGCAATTATTCTGGCACTTTCATTAGGTGTTCGTCATGGTTTCGGCCTTTACCTCGTACCAATGAGCCATGAGTTCGGTTGGGGGCAGCATGTTTTTAGTCTTGCAATCGCTATGCAAAATTTAATCTGGGGCGCAGTTCAACCTTTTACTGGGGCTATCGCAGATAAATACGGCAGTAAAATTGTGGTTGCTGTTGGTGGGCTACTTTATGCCCTCGGCTTACTACTCATGGCTTTTAGTTCAAATGTACTCATTTTAAATTTGAGCCTAGGTCTTATTATTGGTTTAGCTTTATCAACAACTTCTTTTACAGTTTTACTTAGTGCAGTGGGCCGAGCTGCTCCGCCTGAAAAAAGGAGTATGGCAATGGGGATTGCCAGTGCAGCAGGTTCTTTTGGTCAGTTTATTATGCTGCCCTCAACCCTTCTCTTACTTAAAAATGTTGGATGGTCAGCAGCCCTAATGGTCAGTGCGCTATTAATTGCCCTTATCATTCCACTAGCGTGGATGTTAAAAGGTCCTAGCACTCAAACACCAAAAGCAATTACACAACCTCAGCTCACTTTTAAGCAAGTATTGAATATTGCCCGAAAACACAAACCCTTCTGGTGGTTAGCCTTAGGCTTTTTAGTTTGCGGATTTCAAGTTGTATTCTTAGGTGTACATTTACCCGGTTATTTAATCGACCATGGCTTTGATGCAGCTACAGGTACCGTGTTTCTGGCACTAGTTGGACTATTTAATATTGTGGGGACTTACGGCGCAGGCTGGTTAGGAGATCGTTTCTCGAAGCCTAAGTTATTAATGGCACTTTATGGTAGCCGCGGCATCGCAATTATTGCTTTTTTACTATTACCTTTAAGCACATATACGGTATATGCTTTTGGAGTGATTATGGGCCTTTTATGGCTTTCTACAGTTCCACTCACAAACGGCATTGTGGCAAATATGTTTGGTGTCAAATACCTTTCAATGCTAAGTGGCATTGTGTTTTTCACCCATCAAGTCGGTTCTTTCTTTGGCGGTTGGCTTGGCGGTGTTAATCACGACTTAACAGGTAATTACAATGCGATTTGGCTATGTTCTATTGCATTGAGTATATTAGGTGTAATCGTACACTTCTTTGTGAATGAGGAGGCTGTTATTCATGACGCATAATGCCTTACTTTTGAAAACAATTATGATTTTTCTCGTCATTACTCTTTTGGTCTGTTCACTTATTTTATGGATGCAGACACCTGATTTATTTGAGTATTTTAATCAAGCATTTTGTGCTCACTAGAGATATCGATAATCAGATTAAAGCTTTGCATTGTCATAAAAATATAAGAAACCTATGGTCTAATGAAAATAAAAAAGCCCGCAAATTTGCGGGCTTTTTTATGGAAAAATTATTTAAAATCAAAATAAACGGTTCATACCATTAAGTGCAGCTACACGGTATGCTTCCGCCATGGTTGGATAGTTAAATGTCGTTTCAACGAAATATTTCAAGGTATTATTTGGGCTGTGCATAACTGCTTGCCCAATGTGGATAATTTCGGCAGCGTTATTACCAAAACAGTGAATACCTAAAATTTCCATAGTGTCGCGATGGAAAAGAATTTTTAACTCACCTACTGTATCACCGGTAATTTGTGCACGAGCCAAATGACGGAAAGAAGCTTGACCCACTTCATACGGAATTTTCTCTTCCGTTAATTCCTGTTCATTCTTACCAATTGATGAGATTTCCGGAATGGTATAGATACCCGTTGGGATATCACGTACTGGTTTCGCATCTTCACCACTCATGTTTGCGCCCGCACAGCGCCCTTGGTCATAAGCAGCAGAAGCAAGTGAAGGCCAGCCAATCACGTCACCAGCAGCATAGATATTTTCAACTTCAGTTTGGTACTGATCATTTACTGAAAGTTGGCCACGGTTGTTTGGAACTAAGCCAACATTCTCAAGACCTAAACCTTCTGTGTTTCCTGAACGGCCATTACACCAAAGGATCGCATCAGCTTTAATCTTTTTACCACTTTGTAAATGCAGAACCACATGGTCATCAAACGTTTCAAGATGATCCATTTGTTCATTATGACGAATCAATACACCTTGTTCACGTAAGTGATAAGACAAGGCATCCGCAATTTCATCATCTAAATAGCTTAAGAGTTTTTGCTGAGTATTAATCAAGTCAACTTTATGATCTAGACCAATAAAGATTGAGGCATATTCACAGCCAATAACGCCTGCGCCGTAAATAATAATTTTTTGAATTGAGTAATCAAGATCAAGAATTTTATCCGAATCAAATACGCGAGGATGATCAAAATCTAGACCTTGCGGATGATAAGGACGGCTACCTGTTGCAATCACGATTTGCTTACAAATAATTGTTTCTTTAATGCCTTCATGGCTAAAAACTAAAACTGTATTTTTATCTTGAATATATGCACGGCCGTGGAATACACCGATTTTGTTGCGGTCGTAAAAACGTGTATGCGTATCAACCTGTTGTTGAATTACTTTGTGTGCATTACGCAATACCTGTTTCATGGTGAACTGTTTCCATTCACCTACTTTTTGAAACATTGGATCACGCTGATAGCGAATAATACTAGAAACCGTTTGACGCAATGCTTTACTTGGAATGGTACCTACGTGTGCACAGTTACCACCTAGTTGATCACGCACATCTACAATTGCAACACGCTTACCCGCTTTTGCAAGCTTCATTGCCGCGCCTTCACCTGCAGGTCCAGAACCGAGAACTACCGCATCGTACTTAACGAAATTCCCACTAACGACCTCTTTTTTACGTGGCATTGAAAGCTCCTTCCTCACTTGAATGACCATATTTTATAATAAATTATGGGTAATATGCGGTGAATTTATGTATTTCTCAACCCTATATTTCTGAATAACCACATTTATTATATGAATAGTTATTTTCCGCTATTAACTACAGAAGTTCGCTATAATACAATGTCAATGTCTCTATAAACGAGTGGAAAAGTTAAATATGTCAGAACACCGTAAACCTGAACAGGGTGTAAAACTTCGTGGCGCAGAAAAAGTCGCAAGAATTCCTGTAAAAGTTGTACCTACGGTTGAAGTGCCGCGTAAACCTGACTGGATTCGTGTCAAGATGACGGCACCAGAAGAAGTTCAGCGTATTAAAACGACTTTACGTGCTCAAAAACTCCATACCGTTTGTGAAGAAGCTGCTTGTCCTAACCTACCTGAATGTTTTGGTGGTGGTACAGCAACATTCATGATTATGGGTGATATTTGTACACGTCGCTGCCCTTTCTGTGATGTAGCACATGGCCGTCCAAATGCACTCGATGCTGATGAACCTCGTCACATGGCAGAGACAATTGCTAATCTTAAACTCAAGTATGCAGTAATTACTTCGGTTGACCGTGATGACTTGCTTGACGGCGGTGCACAACACTTTGTGGACTGTATCAAAGAAGCTCGCGCACTTAGTCCAAATACATTACTTGAGATTTTAGTACCAGATTTCCGCGGACGTATGGACATCGCCTTACGCATTATGACGGAATGTCCGCCAGACGTATTTAACCACAACATTGAAACTGTGCCACGTCTATATAAAGCGATGCGCCCAGGTTCAGATTATCAACACTCTTTAAACTTATTAAAAATGTTTAAAGAATACTGCCCAGACATTCCAACAAAATGTGGTTTGATGGTCGGTATTGGTGAAACTGAAGAAGAAGTTATTGCATTACTTGATGACTTACGTGCTCACGATGTTGACTATGTAACTATTGGTCAATATTTACAGCCTTCTAAACAACATGCACCAATTGACCGCTTTGTAACGCCAGAAGAGTTCGAACGTTATGCAGAGCATGGCCGTAAACTTGGCTTTAAAAATATTTGGTCTGCACCAATGGTTCGTTCAAGTTACTTTGCTGATCGTCAATACCATGGTGAACCAGTACCAGAAGTTCGTCGTAAAGTAGATCCAGCTAAAAAAATTGCTGTTCAAGTTGTCGAAGCTTAAAAATTAAAGTTCAATGAAAGCCCTCTACTTTAGAGGGCTTTTTATTTGTATAAGAAAATCAATAACATTTCTTGACAAATCGATAAAACAAGCCATTACACTTTCACTTAAAAATATTTTATACCTAAAAGTACGATATATCCCTGCTCTAGCATATACATCAATTGCGACATAAAAAATTAAATTTAAACAGCATTAAAATTAGCTAGTTAAGCCTTAAATCTCTCCTCGCTTTTTTTGTAACTTCTAACATGAGGGCTTATCTAGCAAGGAGCAAGTATGATTTTCCTACTCTTTGTTTTAAGCATTGTCATTCAGCTTTTTGCAATATGGGCAATTTTCTTTTTTAACCTGAATCGAATCATTGGTAGTGTAATTACGATTGCTGTCGCTATATTTACAGCACTCATAGTAACGCCATGGGCTCTCATTTTAGGTATTCCCCTCATTGCCCTTAGTATCATTATTTTATTTGCACCATTACGCTTTAACCTGATTACCAAACCTGCATATAAAACATTAGCAAACTCAATGCCAAGCATCAGTACGACTGAACAAGAGGCTTTAGAGGCAGGTACCAGTTGGTGGGAAAAAGAATTATTTATGGGGGCACCTGACTGGTCGCAATTTGAAAAGTATCCCTATCCAACGTTGTCAGCAGAAGAACAAAGTTTTATCGACAATGAAGTTGAGCTACTTTGCAGCATGCTAGATGAGTGGGAAATTCATCATCACTTAAAAGATCTTCCACCAGAGGTTTGGCAATTTATTAAAAACAAAGGTTTTTTAGGTCTCATTATTCCAAAATCTTTTGGTGGTAAAGAATTTAGCTCATTTGCCCAAAGCCGTATTATGAGCAAAATTGCTTCACGCTCACTCACCACTGCTGTGAGTTGTATGGTTCCAAACTCGTTGGGGCCGGGTGAGCTACTCATGCATTACGGTACCGATGCTCAAAAGCAACAATATTTACCGGGTCTTGCAAAAGGTGAAGAGATTCCATGCTTTGGTTTAACCAGTCCAGAAGCGGGTTCAGATGCTGGTGCCATTCCAGATTCGGGCGTTGTTTGCTACGGTGAATATAAAGGTGCTCAGGTTCTTGGGCTGCGCATGAATTTCTCTAAACGCTGGATTACCCTCGCCCCAATTGCCACAGTCGTAGGTCTTGCATTTAAACTTTATGACCCAGACGGCTTACTCGGCGATAAAAATAAAATAGAGTACGGTATTACCTGTGCCTTAATTCCCGCCAGTCATGCAGGTGTAAAAATAGGAGCACGTCATTATCCTGGCTCTCCATTTATGAACGGAACAGTAGAAGGAGAAGATGTTTTTATTCCTATTGATTGGATTATTGGTGGTCAAGAAAATGCCGGTAAAGGCTGGCGTATGCTCATGGAATGCTTAGGTGTGGGCCGTGGTATCTCCCTTCCCGCTTTAGCAACAGCAGCAGGTGAAATGAGCTATTTAACTGTTGGTGCTTTTGCGAAAATTCGTCAACAGTTCAATATTTCTGTCGGTAAATTTGAAGGTGTACAAGAAGCGACCAGTGAAATTGCCAGCGATGCCTATATGCTTGAAGCATTCCGTTATTTAGTGACATGTGGCTTAAACCAAGGTGGAACTCCTGCTGTAATGACTGCCATGGCAAAATATTATGCAACCGAAACGATGCGTAAAGTTGTCAATCATGGGATGGATATTGCGGGAGGACGTGCAATTCAACTTGGACCACGTAACTTCCTTGCCCTTACCTATCAAGCCATTCCAATTGCAATTACGGTAGAAGGTGCAAATATTTTGACCCGTTCATTGATGATTTTTGGCCAAGGCTCAATGCGTTGTCATCCTTACCTATTTGAAGAATTGCAATTTTTACAGTCTGAAGATAAAACCAATGCGGTTCAAAAATTCGATGATTTATTATTTAAACATTTAGCCTATACCTTTAACCGTGGTGCTAGATCATTTGCTTACGGTTGGACAGGTGGCTCAAGCGATGCACCTCAGTCAGCAGATCAATTCACCGCAAGTTACTATAAGACGATTAACCGTTTTAGTGCCAACTTCGCGCTTGTTTCGGATATGTCACTTGGCTTACTTGCAGGAGACTTAAAACGCAAAGAGATGTTATCAGGCCGTTTGGCAGATATTCACGCGCACCTCTTTATTTCTACTGCGATTTTAAAATTTTATGAAGCTGGACAAAAAACTGAAGCTGAACAACTTCACGCTAAATTAGCGCTACAAAAAGCGTTCTTGAATATTCAGGAAGCATTTTGGGGATTATTTGAAAATTTTCCAGCCAAACTTCCAGCAGCATTTGTGAAATGGATCTGTTTCCCTTTTGGTCGTGTCATTTCAAAACCAGATGATGAGTTAAAACAACAAGTCGCTGAACTTATGATGCAAGAGCATCCTTTCAGAGAACAACTTAAGCATCACGTATTTTATTCAACCAAAGCCGATGATGTAACGGGTCGTTTAGAGCATGCTTTCCAAATTCTACGAACACTTGAGCCGCTTTGGGATAAGTTTAAAAAAGCTGAATCTAAAGGCAAATTTACAGGACTGACTTTCGAAGAGAATATTCAACAAGCGATAAAAGAAGGTTTTATTACTGAAAGTGAAGCCCAACAATTATTGCAATACAACGCAATTCGATTCGATAGCATGCTTACAGATGTATTTGATGAGGATTTAAATAAGGATCTTCCTTTGTCGAACCCTCATCAAATTTAGTGACTGATGCCTCCACTAATTCACTATTGCGTTCACTTTTGATTGGGATTAATTAATAAACAGCCATAAAAGCGTCAATCGACGCTTTTATTTTTAGGAGAAATTAATGTCTAAGCAAGATTACGAAAATGGATTAAAAGTACGCACAGAGGTGATGGGAGAAGCTTTTGTAAGACGTGCCCAAGAAAATACCGTACCCTTTACCCAGCCTTTACAAGACTGGATTAATGAACATGCATGGGGATCGACTTGGCAGCGTGAAGGTGTGCTACCACGTAAATATCGTTCATTAATTACTTTGGCAATGCTCACGGCACTCAAATCACCTACTGAACTCAAAGGCCATGTTCGTGGTGCGCTCAACAATGGCTGTACAGTTGAAGAGATTCAAGAAACTTTATTACATAGTCTGCCATATTGCGGTGCGCCTGCTACACAAGAAGCTTTTCGTGCTGCTTTAGAAGTGATTCAGGAATATCAACAAAAATAACTTCAATATGAGCCAGCACGCTACTGGCTCTTTTTTAATCTAATTCAATTTGGTCGAATATGTCTGAAAATTACGGTCATCAATCACAATAGCCTGACGGCAAATCCCCTCTACTTGACGCTGCTTTTCAAAAACTGCCGCTGACATCGGCTTAAAACTATCAAAAAAGCAGATTTCATTTGAGTCAATAGAATAGATAAGTGACTGATTTCCGACACCTGCTAAAGTATCGTAATAGACAATCACCATTTTTCCATTTTCAATTGCAGTTTGAATATCTTGATAGCTGAGCGCTGGTCCAGTTGGAATTTTCAATACCTTTGTTTCTTTATAGCTCATTCGTTCACTTGCGCTAATATTAGGGTCTTCATCTGAATGAAATGACACTTCAAATCCGAGTTTTTTTAAAGCGACGGCTAAAGCAATCGTATAGGTCCCTCCTTCATCGTGTCGACAAACTTTGATCAACTCGGCCACATCAATTTGCACTGCATGATGCTGAAGTACCATCCACACTGCAAATACGCCACAGTTGGCTTCAAGGTTCGCTAATACTTCGGGGATATTTACTGCCATAATTGAAATCTAAAGTAATAATTACGCAGATAATAAACAAAACTGGATTGGCACTAAAAGCTTTTCCAAGTACAATGTCCCGCTAGTCGAGGGATGCTGCGACAAATGATCGGCACTAAAGATCAATTTGCCAGGCTCGACGATCGGTTAAACACTCGTTTTAACCAACAACGGCATCCGCGAACAGAATGATCAATACTATTTTTTCCTAGGAGATCCTGATGAACGCGGTTAATGCTTCATTTACAGATTACAAAGTTGCTGACATCTCACTTGCTGACTACGGTCGTAAAGAAATCAAACTTGCTGAAGCAGAAATGCCAGCTTTGATTGGCTTACGTAAACGCTATGCAGCGACTAAACCACTTGCTGGCGCAAAAATTCTTGGTTGTATTCACATGACCATTCAAACAGCGGTTCTTATTGAAACGCTTGTTGAGTTAGGTGCTGAAGTACGCTGGACATCATGTAACATTTTCTCGACTCAAGACCACGCTGCTGCTGCAATTGCTGCTCGCGGTATTCCAGTTTTTGCTTGGAAAGGCGAAACTGAAGAAGAATATGTATGGTGCCTTGAACAACAGATCAATGTAAATGGTCAACCTTGGGATGCCAACATGATCTTGGACGATGGCGGTGACTTAACTGCTCTTGTTCATGAAAAATACCCTGCTCTTTTAGAACGTATTCACGGTATTACTGAAGAAACTACAACAGGTGTTCAACGTCTTATCGAAATGTGGAAAGACGGTTCTTTGAAAGTTCCTGCAATCAACGTAAATGACTCAGTGACTAAATCTAAAAACGATAACAAATACGGTTGCCGTCACTCATTAAATGACGCAATCAAACGTGCAACTGACATGCTTTTGTCTGGCCGCCGTGCACTTGTAGTTGGTTATGGTGACGTAGGTAAAGGTTCTGCTCAATCTTTACGCCAAGAAGGCATGATCGTTCGTGTAACTGAAGTTGACCCAATTTGTGCAATGCAAGCATGTATGGATGGCTATGAAGTTGTATCTCCATACAAAAATGGCGTACAAACAGGTAAAAAAGAAGATATTAACCACGATCTTCTTGGCAATACTGACCTTGTTGTAACAACAACTGGTAACTACCACGTGTGTGATGCAGCGATGTTAGATAGCTTAAAAGCTGGCGCAGTTGTATGTAACATTGGTCACTTCGACACAGAAATCGACACGGCTTATTTACGTGGTTACAAGTGGGTTGAAGTTAAGCCACAAGTTCACCAAGTTTATCGTTCAGAAGACGAAAACAACTACCTTATCCTTCTTTCTGAAGGTCGCCTTGTAAACCTAGGTAATGCAACTGGTCACCCATCACGTGTGATGGACGGTTCTTTTGCTAACCAAGTTTTAGGTCAAATTCACTTATTCCAAGAGAAATTTGCTGACCTTCCTGCAAATGAAAAAGCTGCAAAAATTCGCGTAGAAGTTCTTCCTAAGAAACTTGACGAAGAAGTTGCTGCTGCAATGGTTGCAGGTTTCGGTGGTGTACTTACTCAGTTAACTCAAGAGCAAGCCGATTATTTAGGCGTTGCTGTTGAGGGACCATTCAAATCTGACGCTTACAAATACTAAGAAATTAAGGGCAGACGGTGAACCGACTGCCCTTTTTTCTAAAAATGTTTCGCTGTTTACAAGGATTTGACATGACTAAACGTACACCTATTTCTTTTGAGTTTTTCCCACCAAAAACTGATGGGGGTGCTGAAAAACTTCGTATTGTTCACCAAGAATTACAACTATTAAACCCTGAGTTTTTCTCGATTACTTATGGGGCTGGTGGTTCTACTCGCGAACGTACTCTTGCTGCTATTGAAGATTTTAACGGTAAAGGTACGCCAGTTGCACCTCACCTTTCTTGTATTGGTGATGATAAAGCTCGTATTGCTGAGTTACTGGATTTATATAAAGCGCAAGGCATTAATCGTATTGTTGCTTTACGCGGTGACTTGCCTTCTGGTCAGGTTGGACTTGGGGAACTTCCTTACGCACAGGATCTAGTACGTTTTATTCGTGAGCACTCAGGTGATCATTTTCATATTGAAGTTGCAGCTTATCCAGAAATGCATCCTCAAGCTGAAAACCTTGATTCGGACATTCAACGTTTTATTGAAAAAGTACAATCTGGTGCCAATGCGGGAATTACCCAATTCTTCTTTAATCCAGATTCATACTTTTATTTTATAGAGCGTTTAGATAAAGCTGGAATTAACATTCCTGTCGCTCCTGGTATCATGCCTATTACCAATGCAAGTAATTTAATTCGCTTTGCAGATGGTACGGGTGCTGAAATTCCTCGCTGGATCCGTAAGCAGTTACAAGCCTATGGCGATGACAGTGAAAGCATTAAAGCTTTCGGTCATGAAGTTGTTGTTAAGCTATGCGAACGCCTTATTGCAGGTGGAGCACCAAGCTTACACTTCTACTCAATGAATCAAGTCGAACCAACTCGTCAGCTTGTTGTTGACCTTGGTTTAAATTAATTTTGTAAGGCGTACCCAATGAATCGTTTTTTTATCGAAACTGAACTTACAGTTGGCTCAACAATTCAACTGACAGAATCAGTATTCCATCATTGGGTACGTGTTTTACGTGCACAACTACAAGAACAAGCGACTTTATTTAATGGACAAGGTGGTGAATATCTCGCAACGTTGACCGAAATTAATAAAAAAAATGCGTCTGTCACAATTGAAAATTTTAACCCTGCAAACCGTAATGCCCCTTTTAAAGTTGTTTTGGGTCAGGTTATGAGTAAAGGCGATCGAATGGATTATGCTATTCAAAAAGCCACAGAGCTGGGTGTAAGCCAAATTCAATTATTGACCAGTGAGCGTTGTGAAATGCGCTTAAAATACGATCGAGATCAAAAAAAATTAGATCACTGGCAAGCAGTTGCAATTGCAGCATGTGAACAATGTGGCTTGAACTTAGTGCCAGAAGTATTAGCACCTATTTCCCTTCATGAATGGTTAAGTTCGTCTGAACTTCCTCACTCTAAATTTGTTTTAGCGCCTGAAAAAGAACAAAAAGATGTATTGGCAGGAATACAACCTGAACTTGCCCTATTAATTGGCCCAGAAGGTGGACTAAGTGAAAATGAAATTACGCAAGCCAATCAAGCTGGTTTCATGAACTGGTGCATTGGTGACCGTGTTTTACGTACAGAAACTGCCCCTGTTGTTGCCTTGTCTATCTTAAATTATCGATTTTTATCCACCTAAGTTCTCAGAACATTGATTAAATCGTGATTTAAAGTTAATTTACTTTTATTGTATGAATAAAATTTCAAATTCTTTTTCACTGATAAATCAGATTCTTTCTGTATATATGTAAAAAAAATAGGATAGAAAAATCTTATGTCTGGGCTTCAGGAAGAATATCTACAGCATCAAACAAAAATTGAACAGCTGAAACTTTCAACTCAATATATACGTTGGTATTTGATTAGCCTGATATTATTGTGCCTTATTTCATATGGTATTTTTTCTTATTATTTTTCCTCTGTAATAACAATATTTAGCTGGTCTATTGGACTGACTATTATTTCTTTTATCTGCTTATTATTTATTCCAAATATTTTAACTCACTACCGCACTATCGACTTCACAAAAAAAGCTGATCGTGTCTTACAAAGTATTTGTTTATTATCTGGCATTTTAATGGGAATAAATGTCACGATTATTCATTTTTATCTTCCGCCTGAGCTAGTTGCACTACCAGATGCTCATATTTTAATTGCTTTATTTATTACCTCTGCTCATATCATTGGCCTTACATTTTTAACGCAACAACCTCGATACTTTTATCTCTTATTTATTCCTAGTACTTTGCCGTTATTGTTCGCTCAATTCACACACAACTCCATTACTGAATTACCATTTTATTTTGCCTATAACCTTACCTTTGTAGCAACAGTACTTTGTGCATACGCAACTCAACGTAATTACCAAAAAATTTCTCAACTATTACTTAAAAACAAACAGCTTGTTCAAATTTCAGACCAACATACTCAGTGGGCTGAAGAATTATGTGTACAGCTCCAGCAAGAAGTAAATAAGTCTAAAGATATTGAAGCCCAACTTCAGTTCAACAATCATTTACTTGAGCAAAAAGTACGTGAACGTACTTATGATCTCACCAAAATGAATGAGCAACTCGAAAGCCATCACTACAATTTAGCTTTTGCGCATGAAACTGCAGGTATCCGGCCTTGGGATTGGGATATTGAACATCAAAAGTTAGAAATTACTTTTTTTGATCAACAAAAGCAAAGTCAGACTGCTGTTATTCATCTTCATACGATATTAGATCGGATCCATCCAAGTGATAAAAAGCTTTTTGAAGAACGTTTAAAACAACATTTGGAAGGTATTACAGATCATTTTAATATCAATTTTCGCATTTTACGTCGAGATGGTTCTTGGCGATGGATTCATGATGTAGGTCGAGTCATCACGAGAGATCCTAAAACACAAAAAGCGCTTCGTATGGTTGGAATGACCCGAGATATACATCAAGAGAAAAAAGACCAAGAACATCTAAGGCTATCTGCTATTGTGCTTGAGCAAGCAGCAGAAGGAATATTTATTTTAGATGAACATCTGAACTATATTAATATTAATCCTTACTACGAAAAATTGACCGGATTTACTAAAGCAGAACTTCTGAATAAAGAGTTATTTAGCATTACAAGTAATCAAAAAGAATTACAACAACAATTTCATACATCAATAAAACAGCAACTCCTCGAGACAGGAGAATACATGGGCCAGTTTGACGAAAAATTTAATTCTGGCAAAAGCGTCTATTTATGGTTGCATATCAATGTCGTCAAAGATGAGTTCAATCAAATTACCAATTACATTGGATTTGCCCGCGATCTCACTGAGCAGAAGCGTCAAGAGCAGCACCTATCTTATTTAAAAAATTACGACAGTCTCACTCACCTCCCTAATCGTCTTTACTATTACAATCAATTACACCAATATCTTGTAAACCCTTCATATAACATTAAAAATTTAGCTTTAATACGAGTCAATATTGACCGATTCCGGGCTTTTAATGAATTTTTAAATAATGATAGTGGTGACGAACTACTTAAACAGTTCGCACAAAGATTACGCTTAATCAATATCAATGCAATTTTAGTCGCCTACTTAAATAGTGATGATTTCGCAATTATTTATGAAATTTCACCAATTCATCCAAATATTGAGCAATATTGCCAAAATATTTTGCAAGCGCTAAACGCACCATTTTATATTGATAATCACGAATATTTTATTACTGCTTCTATTGGTGTGGCATGTTTCCCTGAACATGGCAGACAAATTGACCATCTCAACCATCATGCAGAGCAAGCACTTTCAGAGGCAAAACGTTTAGGAGGCAATACCATTTCTTACTACTGCAATAAAACAGATCACCCATATAGAACTGCCGATTTAGAACAAGAATTACGCAAAGCTATTCAAAATAATGAATTTGTAGTTTATTACCAACCCAAAATTAGTCTACAAGATCAATCCATTATTGGTTTTGAGGCACTCATTCGTTGGCAACATCCTGAAAAAGGATTAGTCATGCCGAATATGTTTATACCTTTTGCTGAGCGTAGCAGCCTAATTTCAGACATTGGTAAAGTTGTTTTAGATAAAGTTGGAAAGCAACTACAAGAGTGGAAAAATGCAGGCTATATCAACATTCAAGTCTCTGTAAATATTGTGGCGCAACAGATACATCGAGGCTTATTACTCAGTGATTTAGACGAGGTTTTGCAAAAATATAATATACAAGGTTCAGATCTTGAACTTGAAATTACCGAGTCAGCCCTTTTAGATAATACTGATAACGTAAAAACACTATTACACGCGATAAAACAACGAGATATCTCAATTGCCCTAGATGACTTTGGTACGGGTTATTCTTCTTTGGCGTACCTGACAGAGTACCCAATTGATGTATTAAAAATTGATCGTGCTTTTATTTCTAAAATTGGTGACCATAAACAAGAAGCGATTGTGAATGCAATGATCGCAATGGGTAAAAGTATGGGGCTTAAACTGGTTGCTGAAGGCGTAGAAACAAAAGAACAAGTAACCTATCTGCAAAAACAACAATGTGATTTTTTACAAGGCTATTTCTTTAGTCGTCCAATCCCTGCCGAGCAGATCATCCCTTATCTACAAACAAATCCACATATTTCTTAACTGTTTTGGCCATCTATTTTACCTATGCTGCTTTTTCCAAAAATGAGCGTTTTTGACTGTGAGAAATAAAGAAGTAGTGTTATATTCTTTAGCATTTAGCTCACCACGGGGCTATTGGCAATTCGTCTACTATTCTCTTAATTGGTAAAAATTAAAGCATAGTCAAAGAGCCGCGTTGCCTCTCCCTAAATGAGCGATTTGACTAGTTTGCTTTTTTGTATCAAATAGAGACTCAGATGGACGATCAATCTTTAAAACAGGCCGCTTTAAATTACCATGAATATCCAAACCCAGGGAAAATCAGCGTCACCCCAAGTAAGCAACTTGTCAACCAACGAGATTTGGCTTTAGCCTACTCACCAGGAGTTGCTGCGCCATGTTTAGAGATTGAACGTGATCCATCAACTGCTGCTAAATATACAGCTCGCGGAAATTTGGTTGCCGTAGTCAGTAACGGTACAGCTGTTCTTGGTTTAGGTAATATTGGACCATTAGCTTCTAAACCTGTAATGGAAGGTAAAGGGGTTTTATTCAAGAAGTTTGCTGGTGTTGACGTATTTGACATCGAAATTGCAGAAAACGATCCAGATAAAATTGTAGATATTGTTGCCTCTCTTGAGCCAACTTTCGGGGGTATCAACCTCGAAGATATTAAAGCGCCAGAATGTTTCTATATTGAGAAGAAACTTCGTGAACGTATGAAAATTCCTGTATTCCATGACGATCAACATGGTACAAGTATTATTGTAGGTTCAGCTTTGCTCAATGCATTGCAACTTGTAAATAAAAAAATTGATGAAATCAAAATTGTAGCTTCAGGTGCAGGTGCAGCAGCACTTTCATGCTTAGACTTGCTTTGTGCACTTGGTGCTAAAAAAGAAAATATTATTGTTGCCGATTCTCGTGGTCTATTAACGACTTCTCGTGACGGACTTGATGAATCTAAAAAACGTTATGTTCAAGACATTACTGCATCTCAGCTTCATGAAGTAATGGCTGGTGCAGATATGTTCTTGGGTCTTTCTGCTGCTGGTATTCTCACCAAAGAAATGGTGAAACAGATGGCTGAGAACCCTATTATCTTTGCTTTGGCAAACCCAGATCCAGAAATTTTACCTGAACATGCACATGAAGTACGTCCAGACGTGATTATGGCAACAGGTCGTTCTGACTATCCAAACCAAGTAAACAACGCATTATGTTTCCCTTACATTTTCCGTGGTGCACTTGACGTTGGTGCAACGACGATTAATGAAGAAATGAAAATTGCATGTGTACATGCAATTGCACGTATGGCACATGTAGAAGCTGATGCAGCTACTTATGGTGAAAAATCTGCTTCATTTGGCCGTGATTATTTAATTCCACGTCCACTTGATCAACGTTTAATTTTAGAAATTGCCCCTGCTGTTGCTAAAGCTGCAATGGATTCAGGTGTTGCAACTCGTCCGATCGAAGATTTCTCTGCATACCGTCAAAAACTATCTGAGTTTGTTTATAACTCTGCATTCTTGATGAAACCGATTTTTGCTCAAGCAAAAACAGATCCTAAACGCATCGCATATGCTGAAGGTGAAGATGAGCGCGTATTACGTGCAGTGCAAATCGCAGTTGATGAAGACTTGGCTAAACCAATTTTAGTAGGTCGTACTGCTGTAATTGAAGCTAATATCAAAAAATTAGGCTTACGTTTACAACACGGTGTAAATATTGAGATCGTAGATCAAGAACAAAACCCGATGTATGAAGAGTTTTGGAAAGACTACTATCAAACAATGCAACGTAAAGGCATTACTGTTGAATATGCTCAACGTGAAGCTCGTCGCCGTTCTACTTTAATTGCATCTTTACTGGTTAAATTCGGTAAAGCAGACGGTATGTTATGTGGTACTTATAGTAGCTATAACATTCACCTCGACTTTGTACGCAATGTGATTGGCCTTAAAGAAGGCATGAATAACTTCTTCACATTAAATGCATTAATGCTTGAAGATCGTAATTTATTTATTGCAGATACCTACGTAAACACCAACCCGACTGCTGAACAACTTGCTGAAATGACTATTTTAGCAGCTGAAGAAGTACGTCGTTTTGGTATTACTCCACGTGTAGCCTTACTTTCTCATTCAAGTTTTGGTAGTGATCAAACTGATTCAAGTGCTCAAAAAATGCGTGAAGTTTATCGTATTTTATCTGAGCAAGCTCCTGAGCTTGAAGTTGAAGGTGAAATGCACGGTGATGCAGCATTAGACGAAAATATTCGTCAATTTGCATTCCCAGGTTCACGTTTTAAAGGTTCTGCAAACTTGCTCATTATGCCGAACCTAGATGCAGCAAATATTTCATTTAACTTATTGAAAGCGACTTCTGGTAACAACGTTACTATTGGTCCAATTTTGTTAGGTGCTGCTAAACCTGTTCATATTTTGACACCGACTGCAACCACTCGTCGTCTTATCAATATGACTGCTTTAACTGTTGCTGAAATCCAACAACAAGAAAAGTAATTTAGAAACCGCTTTTTACGAAAAGCCTCTCTAATGACTTGAGAAAACCTCTATTCTGTAGCATGATTGCTTGAAGAATAGAGGTTTTTTCATGCAAGTGTATTTAGTAGGCGGTGCTGTCCGTGATTCTTTACTTGGGCATCCCTATCAAGAAAAAGACTATGTTGTGGTCGGTGCAACGCCGGAACACATGCTCGCCCAAGGTTTTCAACCTGTAGGCAGAGATTTTCCTGTGTTTCTTCATCCTGAAACGAAAGAAGAATATGCACTTGCACGTACTGAACGAAAGTCCGGTAAGGGATATCACGGTTTCCAATTTTTTACCGATACTACTGTAAGTTTAGAAGAAGATTTAATTCGCCGTGATTTAACCATCAATGCCATAGCAATGGATCAAGATGGCAAACTATATGACCCATATGGCGGTCAAAACGATTTAGAAAATAAAACTTTACGTCATGTTTCAGAAGCTTTTGCTGAAGATCCTTTACGTGTTTTACGTGTTGCACGCTTTGCAGCGCGTTATTCTTCATATGGTTTTCATATTGCACCTGAAACCTTAGAACTCATGCAAACAATGGCAGAATCAGGTGAACTAGATGCATTAACGCCAGAGCGTGTATGGAAAGAGACTTCACGTGCACTTTTAGAAGATAATGCCGATGTTTATTTCCAAACATTACGTGATTGCGGTGCCTTAAAACATCTTTTTCCTGAAATTGATGCTTTGTTTGGTGTTCCACAGCGTCCTGAATATCATCCAGAAGTAGATTGTGGCATACATACATTAATGTCCTTACAGCAAGCTTGTAAGGCCAATTACTCGCTCGATGTTCGATTTGCTGTGTTAGTACATGATTTAGGTAAAGCATTAACTCCAGTTAATGAACTGCCTCGCCATATCATGCATGAAGAACGTGGGGTGAAACCCGTTACCGAGCTATGTGAACGTTTAAAAGTTCCTACTCAAACTCGACAGTTGGCACTCTCGGTGTGTAAAGAACATCTAAAATGTCATCAGATTATGTCATTAAAACCTGGAACTGTATGGCGTTTATTACAGCGTCTAGATGTCTTACGCCGTCCTGAGAGAGTAGAAGCTTTTGTACAAGCATGTGAATGTGATGCTAAAGGAAGACTAGGTTTAGAAGACCGCCCTTATCCTCAAGCTCAATATATGTTAGACGCGATGCAAATCGTTCGCTCTATTAAAGTTCAGGATTTACCTGAGAATATTAAAGGTGCTGAGATTGGTGAAATGCTAATTCAGTATCGCATTGATGCTTTAACTGAGTTTAAACATCAACATCAAGCGCCCTCTCATTCTTAATTCAAGCCAATAAAAAAGCCTCACTAAGAGGCTTTTTTACTTTTACTTTTACTGTTTAGGCAGTGGTATAAATTGTGATTGAGTATTTTGGTTTTTCCTTTCCCCTACTGTCACCACAAAGTTTTGTTGCTTCCCATCTCGCTCAACCATTACATTAATTTCGCTATTAGGCGATTGTAATGCGACGTAATTAATCAAATGAGATGCTGAAGTGATTGGCTCATTATTAACTTGAATAATTTTATCGCCAATTTTAATACCTGCTGACGCAGCTGGACCACTTTTCAAGACATCTGCAACTACTACCCCAATTTGCTGTTTCGGCGCTAATACATCTTCTTGTGTAGGGGGTACTAAACTAATACCTAACCATCCACGGACAACACGGCCATCTTTCAAAATTGAGTTTAAAACTTGTTGGCAAACTTTAGCTGGAATTGCAAAACCGATTCCTAAAGAACCACCTGACTGAGAGAAAATAGCAGTATTTACACCAATTAAATTCCCAGCCACATCAATTAATGCTCCGCCAGAGTTACCTGGGTTAATCGCAGCATCCGTTTGAATAAAATCTTCATAGGTATTGATACCTAAATCAGAGCGTTCAGTCGCAGAAATAATACCCTGAGTTACCGTTTGCCCTACACCAAATGGGTTACCGATAGCCAAGACAACATCACCTACTTCATTGCCACTTAGCTTAAATGGCAATACAGGTAATTTATCTAAATCGATTTTAATTACGGCTAAATCCGTATCAGGGTCTGTACCCACAATCGTTGCTTCTGCACGACGCCCGTCATGTAAAGCCACCACAATTTGATCAGCTTGAGCAATTACATGATTATTCGTAAGAATATAACCGTCAGCTCGTACAATAACCCCAGAGCCTAAGCTATTTTCATTTTGCTGTTGTTGTTCAGGAACCTGATTTCCAAAAAATTCGCGGAAGACAGGATCACTTAATAATGGATGATTTTGTTTAACTTTCTGGGTCGTAAAAATATTAACAACGGCTGGCGCTGCAACTTTTACCGCAGCGCTATAAGATACCACCCCGCCCGTTCGTGAAGTATCAACCAATGGTTCAACTTTCTCAGCAGGCATTTGCACCCCATCAACTGCAACAGTTGGTTTCGGCTGATGGTATTTTTGCCATGCAATAAAACTGGCAATTACAATAATAAGTAACACCCAAGGTAACCATGTAAAGGTGCGGCGCACGTTCATATCCTCTACGCAAAGAAGTTTTTAATTAAATTAATATATTGAACAAAAAGACTTTTCAGTTAAGCATTTTAAATTAAATATGTCGATATACATAAAAAAGTCAAAAAAGATTTGTCTAGCTTTAGTTACACAACAAAATATGTTTCTATAGCTTTAGCAATTATTTACTACTCAATTCAGGAAATATCATGGCAAATTTGCATGAAATTATTCAGTGGTGCGACCAAACCTTAAAAGCAGCAGAATTTAAAGATTACGCACCTAATGGCCTGCAAATTGAAGGTTCAACTGAAGTAAAACATATTCTTTGTGCGGTTACTGCTTCCGAAGATGCAATTGATGCTGCAATTGCTCAGAATGCAGATCTATTACTCGTACATCACGGTTATTTTTGGAAGGGCGAACCGTATCCAATTACAGGAATGCGCGGCAATCGCATTAAGAAACTCATCCAAAATAATATTTCATTAGTTGCTTACCATTTACCTTTAGATGCCCACCCAACTTTAGGCAACAATGTGGCTATTGCAGAAAAACTGAACTTGCAGAATTTAGAACCACTCGATTTAGCCGAGAAACATCCAATTGGCAATATTGGTTATTTAGAACAAGCGCTTTCTGTTGATGAATTTAAAGCAAAACTACAAAACAGTTTTGATTTTAAGGTGATTCATTTGCCAGCAGAAAAACAAAGCATTCAAAAAGTGGGCTTCTGCACAGGTGGGGCTCAAGATTTTATTGCTAAAGCGGCTTTGCAAAATTGTGATGCTTATATCTCAGGTGAAGTCAGTGAACGAACTTTTTATGAAGCAAAAGAGTTAGGTGTTCATTATTTTGCTTGTGGTCACCATGCAACTGAGCGTTATGGTGTTCAACGTTTGGCACAAGCGATCTCAAAACAGTTCTCAGTTGAAAGTGAATATTTTGAATTGAATAATCCGATTTAATTAAGTCTTTTTTTCAATCTGTGTTATGCGTATTAATTAGATCTTTATTGTGTATAGTTCTTTAAAACGATGCCCTATTGTGACCAGAATCATTTACAATAGAGCCACTTAATTGTATAACCCAGCAAATGCAAGGAATAGGAACATGACAACCATTACTTTACCTGCACTTCCATATGGCTATGATGATTTAGCGCCACATATTAGTAAAGAAACTTTAGAATACCATCACGACAAACACCACAATACCTATGTTGTTAACTTAAACAACTTAATCAAAGGAACTGACCTTGAAGGTAAAACTTTAGAAGAAATCATCAAAGCAACTGCTGGTGATGCATCTAAAGCTGGTATTTTCAACAACGCTGCTCAAGTTTGGAACCATACATTCTACTGGAATTCTATGAAGCCAAATGGTGGTGGTAAGCCTACTGGCGCAATCGCTGCTAAAATTGACGAAGCTTTTGGTAGTTACGAAAAATTTGCAGAAGAATTTACTGCTGCTGCGACAACTCAATTTGGTTCAGGTTGGGCTTGGTTAGTTGCTGATGAAGTAAACGGTAAACTTTCTATTACTAAAACTTCTAATGCAGACACTCCACTTGCACATGGTCAAATTGCTGTATTAACAATTGACGTATGGGAACACGCTTACTACATCGATTTCCGTAACTTACGTCCTAAATATATCGCAACTTTCTTAGAAAGCCTTGTGAACTGGGACTATGCAAATGCAAAACTTGCAGGTCAACCAGCAGGTGTAGAGAAATAATTTTATTTCTTTATAAAAAACCACCCTATTTCGGGTGGTTTTTTTATTTTTAATACCACAAAAGCATATTAATCAAGCAAACGATTCATTTTCTTTAATATTCTTATTGACGGTTTTAGATTTCATCCATAAAATGCGCATCAGATTCTCCAATAGCTCAGTCGGTAGAGCGACGGACTGTTAATCCGCAGGTCCCTGGTTCGAGCCCAGGTGGGAGAGCCAAGATTCTAAAAGCCCGCATTTATTGCGGGCTTTTTCTTTTTTATCATTTAATACTTTTATTATTTTTAATAAAATCAACGTATCGAGTATTTTTAAACCAAACGATTAGATATTCTCTCTAATTCTGCCATTAAGGCTTGACCCAGCCCCCTTTCCTGCCTAAAATCCTTTTCCAGATTCTCCCATAGCTCAGTCGGTAGAGCGACGGACTGTTAATCCGCAGGTCCCTGGTTCGAGCCCAGGTGGGAGAGCCAAGATTCTTAAAAACCCACTCATCATGAGTGGGTTTTTATTTGTATGATGCTTTCCCATGTTCGAATCGAGTCACTTATTTTTTATTGTTTTAGGTTGCGTAAGCACCTGTATTTTTCTTCTCGTTTGTTTACGCCCTTATTTATTTCCAAAACAAAAATTCTTTGCCCGTCCTGTCATTACAAACTTTGAAACTCAAATGTTTATCCGTTTAAAACAAAGTTTTCCAAATTATCATGTATTAGCACAAGTGGCTTTTAGTGCTTTAATTACCAGTAATGACTATAAAATTCGTAGTCAGTTCAACCGTAAAGTCACTGACTTTGTCGTGCTAAATGACAAGATGGAAGTGATTGCTATTATTGAGCTAGATGACCCTACCCATCTTGAAAAAATAGAAGAAGACCGTGTTCGTGATCAAATGCTTACTGAAGCAGGTTACCTAGTAAAGCGCTACACGAATATTCCTACCATACGCCAGTTACAAAAGGATATTCATTAACAAGCTGCTGTTATTTCTTTTCTGAATTTGCAGCCTCTTTTTCAGCGATTCTTTTTGCCATTTCTAAACGCTGCTGTTCGTATTGTTTTTTATTTTTCGCATCGCTTTTCGCAGCAAAGAAAAGAATTCCTATAATCAGAAAAGGAATGAGTAAACCTACTCCCATTAATAACCAAGGAACAGATTTTTTTTCAACTGATTGCTGATTCATAAGTGATTTAAACTCGAACATCATTAATTTTAAGCTACGTAACAATATAATAAAAAAGAGCCTATATAAAGGCTCTTTTCTTAAGCTAAATGCTAGTTAAATAAAACTTAGAACTTACCTGTACAGTGCGGGCTTTGGCTAGCATCTTTCTGTGCATCAGTCAGCACAATACCCGTACCCGCTGACATATTAGCTTGAATGAAATCTACAGCATTGGCATTTTCACATATAATTGCTTGAGTATGGGTCGCATTCGGTACAATAGTTAGCTTATAACCCTTATCGTAGCCTGCTTGTGGGAAGAATTTCACAGCATTAGCTTTCATATTGACAAATAAGCCTTGTGTAACTACTGGCAATACAGCTTGATCTTTTTCACCTTGAATAATGAATACTGGTGTTTTAATAACTTTCTCGGCTGTAGCATTCGTCGCAGGTTGAGTCGCCGTCAAGAAGCGTTGAACAACTTGATCTCCTTTAAATTTATTTAGATCAATACCGTACTGGGTAATTTGATGTGCAGGGTCAGCCAAGAAAGCTAAGATTCCCGCTTTAAACTTTTCTTGTAAGCCATTAGCACTATCTGGTGCAGGATAACTTAAACATGCACCATCATCACCTGTACGACCATAAGCCAATTCTGCAATATCAGCCGCTCCTGAAGTAAAAATTGCCTTCAAGTCATAGTCTGGTTGCTGTGCTTTAATCCCTGCACTAGCAAAAGCTGCATATGCTAATAATTCGGCATATCCTTCTGCAGTTTTATCAATTGTAGGTACAGCAAGCGCCAGTGGATCATTTGGAGACATTTGCCCTGCAGCAATCGCTGCATCAATCTGTCTACGCGCTCTAATTGCCTGATCTAGCTTACTAACTGCAAAATTACTATCTTGATTCATTGCGGGATCAATATAAATTTGAATAATTGTTCCTAAGCTTGATGCAGGTGCACCAGCTACAGCACCTTTATAACTTGCATCAGTATTAGCAAATTCAGCAGTTCCCAAAGATGCATGCCCACCTTGAGACTGACCAATCGACATCCAGTCACCTTTTAATTGAGCGCCATAATGTTCTTTTACTGCTTTAACTGCAGCTAAGGCTGATTTTGCCTCACTTGATAAGTTTAAGTACGGATGCACCCCTTGTGTACCTAATCCCTCATAATCTGGTGCCACAATCACATAACCTGCTGCTAACAAAGACTCAGCAAGGATTTTAAATCGCGGATTAATTGTATTTTTACTTGGTGCGCAACCATCACCCACCCCAACAGTTCCGTGTTCCCATACTACTACGCGATAACCATCTTTCGGTTGTGTAGCTTTTGGAAACAATACCATTGCTGTAGCAGTTGCTGTTTTTCCTTGAACATTTGCCATGTTATAAGTCATTACTTTGATCGTTGAGGCATTATCAACTTTATCAATTGCGTAATTACTTTCAGAGACATAGGCTTTATTTGTATCTATTCCGGTGTAATTATCATCATCGTCATTACACGCTGTAAGAAATAATGCTGAAATTGATAATGTTATAGCTAAAGCAATGTTTGACCGTTTCATAGAATATCCTTTTTATGTGTTATTTATTCCGCATATTTTTTATGCACAAATATTAAGACATAAAAAAAGTGCTCTGCATAGAACACTTTTCAACCTCATGGTCATTTTTACTATATGAAATTTAAAAATATTCCTAGAAAAATGATTAATCCAACCCAACGATTGTGACGGAATGCCCAAAAGCAGACTTGAGGATTGCGGTCTCTGGTTTTCATTGTTTGATATATAAAATCGAAGGCTACAATCGCTAAAGCGATGATCGCCCATGGAAATAAGATATTTTCTAAATATAGTGCAGTACCAATCAAAACAAGACTCGTTGCCTGTAAAAGCGCAATAATCTGGATGTCATATCGACCAAAAAGAATAGCGGTAGATTTCACACCAATCTTTAAATCATATTCACGGTCAGTAATTGCATATTGAGTATCGTAAGCAACTGTCCAAGCCAAATTACCAAAATAGAGCAGCCAACACGTTATATCTAAAGGCTTACCCATTGCTGTAAATGACATTGGAATACCCCAAGAAAATGCCATACCTAAAACGACTTGCGGTAAATGGGTATAACGTTTCATGAAAGGATATATAAATGCTAGAACCAAACCTCCTAACGCACAGTAAAATGTCGCTATAGGTAAAAAGAACAAGGTACAAGCACTCGCAAATACTAAAGCTAAAAATACATATATAGCTTCTCTTGGGCTAATTACACCAGTTGCCAAAGGACGTGTCTTTGTACGCTCTACATGACCATCGACTTTACGATCAGCAAAGTCATTAATGGCACAGCCAGCAGCACGCATAAAAATTGTGCCTAATACCATCGCCAGAAGAATATGTAGAGGTGGCATCCCCTCTGCTGCAACCCAGAGTGCCCACATGGTTGGCCAAAACACCAGTTCTGTTCCAACTGGCTTATCAAATCGACATAGATAATAATAAGCTTCTAAGCGCTGACGCCATGTTGTGCCTGTTGCAGTCGTCATAGTAATTCCTTGTCGTGCTGCTGATTTAAAAAAGCTTCAAAAGCCGGTAAGAATGTTTCTTGGACGATAAATTTACATCCATGCCAAGTATAGCAACTTTGCCGTGTCCAACCTTCCGGTAAACGAATGACACGGCGGTCACAAAGCGGAGTGGTTCTTTGAAATAAAAAAAAGCCAATCGGCTTAGAACCAATATGCTGAAATATACGGGCTTTTTTTTGTAAGCTTTGAATTGGAAAAATACTTTTTGCCTTCACCCATGGCTCTGCCCCACAGCCATATAAATAAGTTTCCCTTACCCATGAAGTGTGAGCATGAGACATATTCATCCATTGGCTATCTGCAAAAGTTAAACGCTGAAAGTGTTCTTTAAAGGGTTTTACACTGAACTGGCCACCACCAAGCTCAGTTAATTGTTGAGTCAGAGAACCAGACGCATACAACCATGTTTTCAATTCAGGATTTAAAGTCTTTTCCTGTTTAAGTACTGGTTGCCGTTTACGCATAATCTGCTCACATGAAAACTCGCACCTAGTTTACCCCAATTTTTTGATAAAAAACGTAGAGAATTCAATCAACATTTTGAACAATAAAAAAGCCTGCATAAGCAGGCTTTTTTACGAAAATATGTATTACAAGCTGTAGTACATATCGAATTCAACTGGGTGAGTAGTCGTGTTAAGACGACGTACATCTTCAGTTTTAAGTTCGATGTATGCATCAAGCATTTCTTTAGTGAACACGCCGCCTTTTAACAAGAATTCGTGATCTGCTTGAAGTGCTTCAAGAGCCATATCTAAGCTATGAGCAACTGTTGGGATTTTTGCTTCTTCTTCTGGAGGAAGATCATACAAGTTCTTATCAGCAGCTTCGCCCGGATGGATCTTGTTTTGGATACCATCGATACCAGCCATCAATAATGCAGCGAAACCTAAGTACGGGTTCATCATTGGATCTGGGAAACGAGCTTCGATACGTTTACCTTTAGGGCTAGAAACGTATGGAATACGGATAGAAGCAGAACGGTTACGCGCTGAGTAAGCAAGCATAATTGGTGCTTCGAAGTGAGGAACCAAACGCTTGTATGAGTTTGTAGATGGGTTTGTGATTGCATTCAATGCACGAGCGTGCTTGATGATACCACCGATGAAGTACAACGCCATTTCTGAAAGGCCTGCATATTCATCACCAGCAAACAAGTTCTTGCCATCTTTAGAGATAGACATATGAACGTGCATACCAGAACCGTTATCACCTACCATTGGTTTAGGCATAAAGGTCGCAGTTTTTGCATATTGATGTGCAACGTTCCAAACAGCATATTTGAACTGTTGAACTTCGTCAGCTTTACGTACAAGTGTATTGAAGCTCACACCAATTTCTAACTGGCAAGAAGCAACTTCGTGGTGATGTACTTCTACACGACCTGGGCCCATGATGTCTTCGATTTTCGCACACATTTCTGCACGCATATCTTGTGAAGAATCAACTGGAGGAACTGGGAAGTAACCGCCTTTAACACGTGGACGGTGACCAGAGTTACCAGACTCGTAGTCTTTACCAGTAGACCAAGCAGCTTCTTCAGCGATTAATGTATGACGAGCGCCAGACATATCGATGTCCCATTTCACTTCGTCAAATACAAAGAATTCTGGTTCTGGACCAAAGAATGCAGTATCACCGATACCTGTAGATTTTAAGTATTCTTCTGCACGGCGAGCAATCGAACGTGGGTCACGCTCATAACCTTGACCTGTTGAAGGTTCAATAACGTCACAAGTCACAACTACAGTTGGTTCAGCAAAGAACGGGTCGATGAAACCAGTTTCTGCATCTGGACGTAAAATCATGTCAGATGCTTCAATGCCTTTCCAACCAGCGATTGAAGAACCATCAAACATTTTACCGTCTTCAAAAGTATCTTCATCAATAGAATCAGCTGGGTAAGTTACGTGCTGCTCTTTACCCTTAGTATCAGTAAAGCGAAAATCGACCCATTTTGCGCCACTTTCTTGTATGAGTTGAAGGACCTTGTTCGCCATGCTCATTTTGCTCCAATGAAATTTTGTTGCACTTGTTAAGTGCGTGTTAGTTGCTGGTATTTATATAGCAATTCTCATACCAACTTTATAAGACTTACCTAAAACATTGAATTGCTTATAACTATCGATGATTTAGGTCCCTTGTCTCGAACCCATTATACTGTTTGCATAGTTAAATGCACCATATTCAGACATTTTCAAATTATGGCATACAAGAATAGCTCGCAATCGCCCTAATTTAGTGCAAAATTGTTGCGCCAATATGAATCATCGCATCAATATCTAGCAGTTATTCACGATCATAATACTTTCTTATATAGAAAGCCGACCTTCCTACTGCAATGCATGAAAATAATAATCTATTTTATATGAAATTTTTAAGCTAGAGCTGAGCCCATGGTATATACACCACGATTTGCTAATAAGGGCTTTAAAAAGACTTCGTCTGAATAGATATTTTAAAAATGGAATAGTTTATGAGTTCATACTCATCCATTGAAATTCTAAAGCTTTAAAATATTAATCTAATTTTGATCTTATTGTTCTTTGTACTAAAGCAAGAGTTGATCAGCTTTGGTGCAGTAAAAACTTTATAGAACCCACCTCACCTTATAATTTTTCTGATCTAATTTTTACCGTTTGTTATATACCTTTTTTATACATGACAAACTTGCTTTTCAAGTTAAAAAAATCTAAAAAATGAAACATAACTTTTTTTTATAATTAAACAAACTAAAAGTTTGCTTTTCTATAAACTACCAATCAGTTCAAAGGATTTGAAATGAAGCATGAACTCGAA
Source organism: Acinetobacter pittii ANC 4050 (assembly GCF_000399685.1). Lineage (GTDB taxonomy): Bacteria > Pseudomonadota > Gammaproteobacteria > Pseudomonadales > Moraxellaceae > Acinetobacter > Acinetobacter pittii_E. The sequence continues at coordinate 339,448 of NZ_KB976987.1, read as the reverse complement.
CAATATGACAGAGCTTTTTTCGGCCATCCAAAACCCCTAAAAACTTTATTTTTTACAGAGCTTTGGGAAAGATTTTCTTATTATGGTATACGGCCTTTACTCGTTCTTTATATGATTGCAATGGTCAACGACGGTGGTTTAGGCCTTGACCGTCCAACCGCTGCAGCAATTGTTGGGTTATTTGCGGGCTCTATGTATTTAATGACTGTTTTTGGTGGTTGGATTGCCGATAACTGGTTAGGTCAGGCACGATCGGTCTGGTACGGTTCCATTATTATTGCGCTAGGCCATTTATCAATTGCCCTCACTACCATTTTTGATCAATTCTTTTTTTATTTCGGTTTAGTTCTTATTGTGCTTGGATCAGGTCTATTTAAAACCTGTATTTCAGTGATTGTCGGAACCTTATATAAAGCTCAGGATAGTAGACGAGATGCCGGTTTCTCCATTTTTTACATGGGGATTAATATGGGATCGTTTATTGCTCCCCTTCTTACGGGTCTATTAGCACGTGATCATAACTGGCACTTAGGTTTTGGAATCGGCGGCCTTGGGATGTTAGTTGCATTACTTATTTTTCGTATCTTTGCTATTCCACAGCTACAAACTTTTAATCAGTTGCGTCAAGAAAATGACAATTGCAATAAACCCATTGTTGAAAATAAAAATGCGCCCAAAATTGCTTTCTCCTTTTTACTATCTGTCGCAATCATTAGTGCTCTTACCTTCTTTGGCATCATACATATCAATCCAGTCGCAGTAGCAACTTATTTAACAGTTGCAATTGGGATTGGAATTATTGCTTATTTTGCGTATTTACTACTTTTCCTAAATTTAGAGCAGCATGATAAATTTAAAATTATTATTTGTTTCGTTTTATTAGCAGCATCTGCCCTCTTCTGGTCAGCTTTTGAACAAAAGCCCACAACTTTTACTTTATTTGCGCAAGATTATACAGACCGTATTGTTTTCGGATTTGAAATACCAACGGTATGGTTTGAATCAATTAATGCCCTATTTATTATTGTTTTTGCTCCAGTTGCAGCTTGGTTATGGGCGAAGCTAGGTAAGTCAAATAAAGACCCAAGCTATATCAGCAAATTTATCATTGCATTGTTATTCGCAGCAGGCGGCTTTTTACTCATGTCTTTTGCGAGTCGTTTCGCAATTGCTGGCGGTTTAGTCTCACCATTTTGGTTAGTCAGTACTGTATTTTTACTTACCATAGGTGAACTTTGTTTAAGCCCGATTGGCTTATCAACCATGACCAGACTTGCACCTGATGTTATACGCGGTCAAATTATGGGTCTGTGGTTTACAGGTACAGCTTTAGGTAATCTCATTGCGGGTCTTATTGGCGGGCATGTATCGGCAGATAGTATTGATCATTTACCCACCCTGTTTATGCGATGTGTTTTGGCATTAGTGATTGGCGCAATCGTGTTATTTTTATTAAAGAAACCTATTAATAAATTAATGAACAAAACTACCAGTAAAGTTCAACCTGACTTGGAAACTATATGAGCGTTTTAACTATTCCAGAAAAACTTGAAAAACTTCGCGAACTCATGCGCATTCAGCAAATTGATGCATTTGTTGTGATGAGTGCCGATCCCCACATGTCAGAATATTTACCAGACTATTGGAAGGCAAGACAATGGCTCAGTGGTTTTAGTGGTTCTGTTGGTACGCTTGTGGTGACACAAAAGTTTGCTGGCCTATGGGCAGATGGCCGCTATTGGGTACAAGCCGAGCAACAACTGGTTGGAACTGGCTTTAATCTTCAAAAATTAACAAGTGATGAGTCTTCAACACATTTAGCTTGGATTACACAAAACTTAGCAGCAAATTCGATCATTGCCGTAAATGGACATACCTTATCTATTCAACAATTTAAAGCGCTCGAACATACTGCACGAGTTCATAGCTATAAACTCGAGACTCAAAAAGATTTAGTTGGAGAGATTTGGTTAGACCGCCCAGAACTACCCTCTGAAAAAATCCATTTAATGCCTGAAGGGCTAAATGCACTCTCTCGTAAAGAAAAAATTCAGGCTATTCGTGAGACTTTACATAGCAAGAATATTTCGGGGCATTTCATTTCATCTTTAGATGATATTGCATGGGTCTTAAATGCACGTGGACAAGACGTAGAATACAACCCAGTTTTTCTTTCTCATTTTTATATTAGTGCAGAGCAAGCTGTTCTGTTTATTGATAGCAGTAAAATAGACTCAACCATTCAACAAGCTTTCGCAGCCGATGGCATCGAAATTCGTAATTATGAAGATACCTCTAAGTTTTTAACGAATATTTCTGATCCATCTGTGCTTTTAGATCCAGCAAAAGTATCGATTTTTCATGAACAAGCCATCGCAAAAGATATTCAGGTTGTATACGACATCAACCCAAGTACACTTTTTAAATCGCGCAAGCATGAAAGCGAAATTGCTCATATCCGCCATGCAATGCTTAAAGATGGAGTCGCGCTTTGTCACTTTTTCCATTGGCTAGAAAAAGCACTTCATCAGGGTGAACGCATTTCAGAACTAACTATCGATGAGAAAATTACTGCCTACCGCGCTCAGCAAGACGGATTTATAGGACCAAGTTTTTCAACGATTGCAGGCTTTAACGCCAATGGTGCTCTACCTCACTACCGTGCAACTCCAGAGCAATACTCATTCATTGAGGGCGATGGTCTATTACTCATTGACTCTGGCGGGCAATATGTAGATGGAACAACTGATATCACTCGTGTTGTTCCTGTGGGAACACCAACGGAGCAACAAAAACGTGACTATACGCTGGTTTTAAAATGTCACATTGCTTTGGCAAAAGCTATTTATCCAGAAGGGTTAGCTGCACCGCTACTCGATTCAATTTGTCGACATACTTTATGGCAACATGGTTTAGATTATCGACACGGAACAGGTCACGGCGTAGGCTTTGCACTTAACGTACATGAAGGCCCACAAGTACTTTCTTACTATGCGCCTGTACATGCCTACAGCAAATTGCGTGAAGGAATGATTCTCTCTAATGAACCGGGTCTATACCATGAAGGACAATATGGTATTCGTATTGAGAATTTGGTTGCAAACAAACTTCACTCAGGCTTTGAAAAAACTTACGGTGAATTTTTAGAGTTTGAAACGCTCACACTTTGTCCAATTCATTTAGACTGTATCGTAGTTGACCTACTAACAAATGAAGAGAAAGACTGGCTAAATCATTACCATCAAACCGTCCAAGAAAGACTCGCTGAACATTTGTCGGGAGAGGTCTTAGACTGGCTGATTTATAACACGCGTAAGATTTAATCTTCTCTTTTTATGGGGGCAGAATAATTTTTTATTTCTAATGAAAAGCTTATTCTGCCTTTAGTGTCTTTATCTCTATTTTTAAACAAACTTAATATGCATCAAAGCTTAATTTTTTCTCAAATGTCTAACGAATGAAATAGTTAAACTGGTTACTTCTTTTTTTGTTATATTAGCCGCTTAGAAAGCGGCTTTTTATTTGATCAAATAAAGGTACTTTTTAAAAAGTAAGTAACATTGTGAGTAAAACTCTAGTCACTTAATTAAATATATATTAATTATCATGAGGTTAAGTTCATCATGCTTCTAATGATCGACAATTACGACTCTTTTACCTACAACATCGTCCAATATTTTGGCGAGTTGAATCAGGAAGTAAAAGTAGTTCGCAATGATCAAGTCACATTAGAGGATATTGAACGATGGCAACCTAAATATCTGGTTATTGGTCCTGGTCCTTGCTCTCCAAGTGAAGCGGGTATTTCCATTCCTGCAATTAATCACTTTGCCGGAAAAATTCCTTTGCTTGGCGTGTGTTTAGGGCATCAAAGTATTGGGCAAGCTTTTGGCGGAAACATTGTAAGAGCCAAAACGGTTATGCATGGACGTTTATCTGATATGTACCACAGTAACAAAGGTATTTTCAGTAATCTTCCTAGCCCATTCTCGGCAACTCGTTATCACTCTTTGGTGATTGATCAGCAAACACTGCCTGATTGCCTTGAAGTCACGTGTTGGACCAATGAAGCAGATGGCTCAATGGAAGAAATTATGGGTGTTAAACATAAGACATTGCCTATCGAAGGTGTGCAGTTCCATCCAGAATCTATTTTGAGTCAACATGGCCATCAAATCTTTAAAAACTTTTTAGATATTTATGCATAAGTGATTACTATGAATATTCAACAAGCACTTAACCATATAACAAAAAATATTCACCTGACTCAGCCGCAAATGGAAGACATTATGCGCAGCATCATGCAAGGTGAGGCAACCGAGGCACAAATTGGTGCTTTGATGATGGGCCTTCGCATGAAAGGTGAAAGTATTGACGAAATTACTGCTGCCGCACGTGTTATGCGTGAATTCGCCATCAAAATTGATGTGAGCGATATCAAATATTTAGTTGATATTGTGGGTACTGGCGGCGACGGTCAAAATTTGTTTAATGTGTCTACTGCTTCAAGCTTTGTCATTGCAGCAGCAGGCGCAACCATTGCAAAGCATGGTAACCGAGGCGTTTCAAGTAAATCAGGTTCATCAGACTTACTTGAGCAAGCAGGAATTAATCTTGATTTAGACATGCAACAAACTGAACGCTGCATTCGTGAGATGGGTGTAGGGTTTTTATTTGCTCCAAATCATCACAAAGCAATGAAATATGCTGTCGGCCCACGTCGTGAGCTTGGTGTTCGCAGCATTTTCAATTTACTTGGCCCGCTTACGAATCCGGCCGGCGTAAAACGCTTTGTGATTGGGGTATTTTCAGATGAGCTTTGTCGTCCGATTGCAGAAGTTATGAAGCAACTCGGTGCTGAACATGTCATGGTGGTTCATTCAAGAGATGGACTCGATGAAATCAGCCTTGCTGCTCCTACTGCTGTTGCAGAACTCAAAGACGGCGAAATTACTGAATGGACGCTTACCCCAGAAGATGTCGGAATTGAATCACAAACTTTAAATGGTTTAGTTGTTGCAGATGCCGCTGCCAGCTTAAAGCTAATTAAAGATGCGTTAGGTAAAAATAAAACTGCTATTGGTGAAAAAGCAGCAAACATGATTGCACTTAATGCGGGTGCAGGAATTTATGTGGCTGGTATTACCAAAACCTATGCTCAAGCTGTTTCATTCGCTCAAGATATTATCTACGGCGGACAAGCTTTAGAAAAAATGAGTGTTTTGGCTGAATTTACCAAAACATTAAAACAATGTCAGGCAGATTAAGGATTTCTCATGATTAATATTCAAAATACCATTTTAGGTAAAATTGTTGACCGTAAACATGAGGAACTTGCTGCGCGTTTAAAACAACGTAATTTACAGGATGTTGAAGAACTTGCGAAAGCTGCAACTCCGGTAAGAGGATTTGCAAAAGCGTTACAACACAAACGCCCTGCCGTGATTGCTGAAATTAAAAAAGCGTCTCCATCAAAAGGTGTTATTCGTGCAGATTTTAATCCTGCTGAAATTGCCGAACAATATGAACAAGCTGGCGCAGCGTGTTTATCTGTTTTAACTGATGTTGATTTTTTTCAGGGTGCAGATGAAAATATCGCAATCGCAAGAAGCCACTGTGCTTTACCCGCTTTACGTAAAGACTTTCTGATTGATCCATATAATGTAGTTGAAGCACGTGCTTTACATGCTGACTGTATTTTATTGATTGTTGCCTCTTTGTCAGACCAGCAGCTCGAAGAAATGTCTAAAACTGCTTTTGAACATCAACTCGATGTATTGGTTGAGGTTCATGACGAAGAAGAACTTGAACGTGCTTTAAAGTTGTCTGAGCAATGTATATTAGGTGTGAATAACCGTAATTTAAAAACCTTTGATGTTGATTTAAACACATCAATTCGTTTGAAAAATTTACTTCCTGCCTCTCGTTTACTCGTGACTGAAAGCGGTATTGCCACTCCAGATGATGTTCGCATGATGCAAGAACATGATATTCACACCTTCTTGGTTGGTGAAAGTTTTATGAAACAACCAAGACCCGATCAAGCCTTTAGTGCCCTTTTTGGACAACCCCAAACGGTTTAATAGAAGATATATGAGTAATAAAGATTCATCGCTTTCTAAAGAGCAACAAAAGTTATTGAAGCAATTTAAAAAGCAAATCTCCAATCCTCATTCAAGCAAAATCGCAAGTCAGCCTGAGGTCAAACAACCTCAGGCTGAGTCTGAAGAATTGGAAAATGCAAATCTGTTTCAAAGCGCTGTAGCAGGTGTTAAACCCATCAATAATAGTAATATTGCTGATGTGAGACCCCCTCGCGTAAAAAAAGTTGATGCTCAAACGTTAGCAAAACGTGCAGCTGCCGAAGGCGGGCGTGACACTGAACATGCCGAGTTATCTGATACTCAAGCGGCTTTAAACCCTGTCGCAAGCCAAGCAACCTTAAGCTATCGCATTGCTACCCTTCAGCATAAAGTTTTTGAAGACTTAAAAGCTGGCAAGATGCGTTGGTTTGAAGCTGTCGATTTACACGGCTGTACCATTGAACAAGCACGTGATGCGGTTCTACAAATTATCCAGATCGCAAAAGATGAAAATCAAAATGTGATCAAGATCGTACATGGTAAGGGCCCAGAAGCTGTCTTAAAAACCTATGTCAACGGATGGTTACGCCAACACCGCGATGTTTTAGCCTTTGTAAGCGCTCCAGAAAATCAAGGTGGCACAGGTGCCGTTCTCGTACTGCTTAAACGTGCAGAAAAAAATCCCAAGTACCAACAATAATCGGCATTTTCTACAGAATTCAGACTTTTTATAGTTTTCTGATAGAATGCCGTTTTGTTCAACCAGTGTAAGTGAACATTCTTATGTCTATGCAGCAATCGTACGCAAATATTCTGACTGCCGTCGGTGAAGATCTTGATCGTCCCGGCCTTAAAGATACGCCTGTGCGTGCGGCTAAAGCTTTTTCATATTTAACTTCTGGCTATAGTAAAACTTTAGAAGAAGTCACCAATAATGCTGTTTTCCCATCAGATAACCATGAAATGGTATTGGTGAAGAATATTGAATTTTATTCGCTTTGCGAACATCATCTCCTTCCATTCTATGGTCGTGTTCATGTTGCCTATCTACCGGAAGGCAAAGTTCTCGGCTTGTCGAAATTTGCCCGTATTACTGAAATGTTTGCACGTCGCTTGCAAATTCAGGAAAACTTGACTCAGCAAATCGCAGAAGCTGTGGCTGAAGTGACTGGTGCTCGTGGTGTAGCCGTAGTTATCGATTCAGCACATATGTGTATGATGATGCGTGGTGTAGGTAAGCAAGAATCAACTACACGTACTGTGTCATTTATTGGTGATTTTAAAACTGATAAAGAAGCACGTCGTGAGTTCTTAAGTGCCGTACCTGAAAGTTACTAATTTTTATTTAGTAAACTAATTAAAGCCCGACTCAGTTGGGCTTTTTTTACATCTTAATACTTCGCGAACTCCATAAAACATAACAATTAAATTATGTGATTTTTGTTATAAAAGTACCCATCTTTATTTTTAAATAATTTATGAGTTAATCATGCAATTTAAAAAAATTTCTTGCTTACTTTTACCGCCTCTTTTTATTTTTAGTAGCTCAATTTATGCGGGTAATACACCAAAAGAGCAAGAGATCAAAAAACTGGTTGATCAAAATTTTAAGCCTTTATTAGAAAAATATGATGTGCCCGGTATGGCTGTGGGTGTTATTCAAAATAATAAAAAGTATGAAATGTATTATGGTCTACAATCCGTTCAAGATAAAAAAGCCGTTAATAGTAGTACCATTTTTGAGCTAGGCTCGGTCAGTAAATTATTTACCGCTACAGCAGGCGGATATGCCAAAACAAAAGGAACAATCTCTTTTGATGACACGCCCGGAAAATATTGGAAAGAACTAAAAAATACACCGATTGATCAAGTGAATTTACTTCAACTTGCGACATATACCAGTGGCAACCTTGCCTTGCAATTTCCAGATGAAGTAAAAACAGAACAGCAAGTTTTAACGTTTTTCAAAGAATGGAAACCTAAAAACCCAATCGGTGAATATCGACAATATTCAAATCCAAGCATTGGTTTATTTGGAAAAGTTGTTGCTTTGTCTATGAATAAACCTTTCGACCAAGTCTTGGAAAAAACCATTTTTACAGATCTTGGCTTAAAACATAGCTATGTAAATGTGCCTAAAACTCAAATGCAAAACTATGCATTTGGCTATAGCCAAGAAAATCAGCCGATTCGCGTTAATCCTGGTCCGCTCGATGCACCAGCATACGGCGTTAAATCTACCCTACCAGATATGCTGAGTTTTATTAATGCCAACCTGAACCCGCAGAAATATCCAGCAGATATTCAACGTGCAATTAATGAAACACATCAAGGTTTCTACCAAGTGGGTACGATGTATCAAGCACTAGGTTGGGAAGAGTTTTCTTATCCAGCACCTTTACAAACTTTATTAGACAGTAATTCAGAACAAATCGTGATGAAACCTAATAAAGTAACTGCTATTTCAAAAGAACCTTCCGTTAAGATGTTCCACAAAACTGGATCGACTAACGGTTTTGGAACATATGTCGTGTTCATTCCTAAAGAAAATATTGGTTTAGTCATGTTAACTAATAAACGTATTCCCAATGAAGAACGCATTAAAGCAGCTTATGCTGTGTTAAATGCAATAAAGAAATAATAGGCTTTTCTAAAAAAAAAAGAGAAATGAATAATCTCATTTCTCTTTTTTTATGGGCTTATTCTTTAAAAGAACCAAACATATCCTAGACTTGATTTCATCCAGTCTTGATGATTTTGTTGTTCATAATCCCAATTTAATCGAACAGCATTATTGCGATTAATCACATATTGCCACTGCGTATTGACTCTCAAATTCCATTGATTTTGGTCTTCCCAATAGGGCAATTCGATTTGCACGACAGAGTTGAAGCGCTCAAACCATTGGTTCATACAACCTAAAGTTGGACCTACGCCTACACGCCATCCTTTATCTAGATTTGAACCAGTTTGTACGTAGCTTTGCAGTTGCCCATAGCAAATATGCTTGCGCTCATAGTCAGCAAGACTGTAACCGACCTGTGCATTAAAGCTTGCGACGCCGTGTTGTTTGTCTTCATTAAAGCTTCCATCATGAATGGCTTCCTGACGCCAGCCTAAGTTAAATCCCCAACTCAGCGGTGTTTTAAAAGGTTGAATCGGGTTATAAGAATTTACTTCGAGTAAATCAAGACGTTCTAGTTTTAAATGGTCATCTCGCCACTGCGCATTACCATTTAAAAAGAGTAATTGAGTACCTGCACGATATCCGCCTTGAGGGTCTATTAAGTCATGGTAGGCTTGCCGATGGCCAAGTTCAATAAACTTATCACCCTGCACCTCTCCAGCTTTCACGGAAAAGTTACGAGCGTTATGACCTTGAGTTGGTTCCTTTGCTGGTCTTTTAGGTTCTTGACGTTGCTTATCTAAATCAATCTGACTTCTTAGCGCTAAAAGCTGACGTAACTGCGGTTGAGCAACACTTTCTTCTATTTTTCGGCTAATAAATTGGAGATATAAATCATCGTAAGCCATCTCGAGGATTTTAGCCTGATCGTGTTCACTAAATGATTTTAAAATCTGAGAAGACTGCTGTGTAGGTAGCCTCGTAATTTGATGAGCCACCTTCGCCAAAGAGGCACCATGCTGATGAGCTTGGGCTAGTAGCTGAGTTTCTAAAGCAGGTCGATACACAGGAGCTTTGGTGAGGCCCTGCTGCTGCATCGATTTAATGGTTTCCATTGGAATGGAGGCATAAGTAAATTTTTCTTGTAAGTTAGATTCAGGTTTTACTAAATCGACTAACCCTAAAAGCCTATAGGCGCAGTTATCACTCACAAAATAATAAGGGAAGCTCACATGTTGCATTTCCCAAATATGACTTACTAAAAACCGAGTTTCTTCAGGTGATAGATTTAACTCATATTCCCATAAATCACGGCTTTCAAAATCGCCGTACTCTTTTACCTTACGATAATAAGGCATCAATGAATATTCACCCGGATACTGCCCTGTTAAACCTTTCCATGCATATGACCAGTTGTCGTTCCCTGCCACAGTTGCTGCATAATTTACAGCGTAGGAAACTAAATTTAATTGTTGCTGATCTTTAGGGTCTAAACGCAATAACGTATGGCCAAACATGGAGCTAGGATTGCCCATAAAATCGGTCGCATAAATTAATGTCGCTTTGTAGGGCTTAATCTGCCCAATCCAGTTTTCAAATTCTGAACATTTTACTTGAGGCAATTCATTTTCTTGAATACCGACTTTTTGTATGAGCCATTGGCTACGTGCAGGGAACTTACAACGAATCGACTGATTATCTTGAGCGGGCATAAATAATGCCGAGATATCCGCTTTCAGCTCTTCTTTTAGATTATTTTTTCCATTTTTTGATAGGAAATAGCCACCGTAAGTGACCTCACTTTTCTGGTTTTTATTGGCATACATGAGCCTTTGCCATGTAATGTCTTGATCTAGATTTTGTTGTTCTGCGATTGACCAATATTTTTGAATAGATGGATTTATATCTGCTGAATACGCAATATTCACTGCCAAAGAGGCAAAAACTAAAACAACTGACTTCATTAAGCTCATCAATTTTTATCATTAAATATAAGAAAAACCCTGCCATACGACAGGGTTTTCAGTTTCAAACTTATACGTAAGCTTTTAAAACGTCGTCTTTAGCCATTACAGTTTGTAATGATGCTAATACTTGAAGCGTATTTTGGTTGTTTGCAGAATAGATTTCACCAAAGTTTGCTTTTGAAACTTTGAAGAAACGATCTTTGTCTTGAGGTTTAATTTGCATTAACTCAGCAAGTACGTTCAGGCTTTCACCTTGGCCTACTGCCATATCACGAGCTAAAGCTTCAGCATTTTCATTTGTGAATGTAACCACTTGAGCAGTTACTGTTCCGCCTTGACGGCAGCCTAAAGTACCGAAAGTGATCCCTAGTAATTGGTTAGTAAAAATACCGTTTGTTGTCGCAGCAAGAATTTTAGGCGCTACTCCTTTTTTGCCAGCCCAGACTTGTGTACCCACACCACAACCTACATCGTTGTCAGCCATTGCAACACTTGAACCAGCTGCTAATAAGGCAGCTAAAGCTAATTTTTTTAACATAGATGTATAACTCCAAAATCATTATTGATTGTTTCTTATGTGTTGTATTGTTATGTGTAATTTTTATTACACGCTATTAAAGATAACGAGAAGGCTGTGAATTAGCAATTAAAAAATAAACAATATGATAAAAAGTGCAAAAGAAAAATTTATCTTAAATTCCAGTTACCTTGATAATCTCGATGACCTAATATTTTAAGCACCAGTACTAAACTTAAGAGTAATAATAAATACCATGAACCAAGTTTACCCCAGCCCACCATATGCCAAGCATCTACCTGACTTGGATAGAGCCAAATTTTATAAAAAGTACTAATATTTTCAGCAATCCAGATGAGAAAAGCGAGTGTAAACAATACAGGTAACATCGGGATTTTAAATTTATGGACATTGAGCTGGAAATAAAGCTTAGTCTTCCAAAAAATAAACATACTGATCGCAAATAAAATATAGCGAATATCAGGTACAAAAAATTTACTCATAAAGTTTATATATGAGAAAAATGCCAATAAAAGCATGCTTCCAAAACTAGGAAGCTTTTCAAAAGAAACTTGAAACAGTCGGATTGAACGTGCAAAAAAACTACCCACAGCCGAATACATAAAGCCTGCAAATAAAGGCACAGTTAAGATTTTAAATACGGCGGGCTGAGGATATTGCCATGATGCAATCGCGGGATGCGTTAAAAATATTTCCATGACCATCGCCATGACATGAAATAAAGCAATAACTTTGGCTTCTGCCCATGATTCAAGCTTTAAATAAAGTAAGCAGATCTGGATTAACAATGCATAGATGAGTAAATAATCATAGCGATAAAAACCCATATATTCATGGCTTCCCATCGGCGCTGTTAAAGCAAAAGCAATTAAAAGCAGAATACCAAACAAGGCTGCCGAAACAGCCTTGCCGATAAAATGAATTGGTAAAGTCAGATGGCGCACAAAAAACTATCCTAGATATTTAGCACTATACTCATGTACTGTATCTACAAAGATTTTTGGCTGTGCAGGGTCTACCCATTGGGTAATCCCGTGGCCTAAGTTAGCAACGTAACCTGTTTTTTCACCATTTGCGTAGGCATCGTCTAACATCGCTTTCACTGCTTTTTCAATTGAAGCAGCCGAGCCATATAAAACAGCAGGATCAAGATTACCCTGTAACGCTACGCGTCCAGAGACAACATTACGTGCTGTATTGAGCGGAGTAGTCCAGTCCAAACCTAATGCATCTGCACCAGTGGTAATCATCGGTTCTAACCATTGACCGCCACCTTTGGTGAACACAATAACAGGAATACGTCGGCCGTCTTTCTCACGCTGTAAACCTGCAATGATTTTATTCATGTAGTTTAAAGAGAATTCGACATATTCACGGTGTGCTAATGCCCCGCCCCAGCTATCAAAGATCTGGATCGCCTGAGCACCTGCATCAATTTGAGCATTTAAATAATCAATGACTGAATCTGCTAAATGATCAAGTAAAGCATGCAAAACTTCTGGCTGCGCATACATCATTTGCTTAGTAAAACGGAACTCTTTACTTGAACCACCTTCAACCATATAAGTTGCAAGCGTCCAAGGACTACCAGAAAAACCAATCAGTGGAACTTGACCACCTAAAGCAGAGCGAATTGTACTTACCGCATTCATCACATAATCAAGATCTGATTTTGCATTTAACTTTGGTAAATTCGCGACATCTTGTTCAGTACGAACAGTCTTTTGAAACTTAGGACCTTCTCCAGTTTCAAAATAAAGCCCTAAACCTAATGCGTCAGGAATTGTTAAAATATCTGAAAATAAAATCGCTGCATCTAAGTCGTAGCGGCGTAAAGGCTGCAAAGTTACTTCACAAGCAAATTCTGTATTTTTACATAGAGATAGAAAGTCGCCTGCTTTTGAACGTGTTTCACGATATTCAGGCAAATAACGTCCTGCTTGACGCATCATCCATACCGGTGTGGTATCTACAGGTTCGTGTAACAAAGCTCGTAGGAAACGATCATTTTTCAAAGTCGTCATTACCAATCTCTATATTCTTTATGTGGCAGCATCATATCAAAAACATAGAGAATTTTATAATTTCAATTTCACACAAAAAACGCGTCAATCTACTAAAAAATGCATATTTACACAAAAGTCTACTGCAAGTAGCGGGCTTTTCTGCAATACTTGCAACATGTTACATTGGGTTTATTGATATTCTTTTAATCACTAAATTGCCAATCTTGGGCTCATAGAGATGAGTTATTGGTAGTTTTATGCACTTTGAGATCAAATCAATCTTCCTATTGCTTATATGAAAATTCTTAAGGTTGAATTACATGTTTGTTCGCTCATTACTCGCTATGAGTTTAAGTTGTATTATTGCTAATGTTGCTTTTGCTGCTTCAACAACTGAGCAACCCCTGAACCCTAAAAAGGTATCAGCTCCTGTAGAAGATCCGATTGATCCTTTAGCAGTAGAAGCAGCTTCAACTGTACAAGCTCAAGCTCCGACACAAATCACCGCTCAAGAACAAAATGACCTAAATCGAGCGTCAACAACATTACAAAATTTACAGAAAACTGAAGACCCAAATGCTGTATCAGGCATCGCGGCGTCGACTCCAGCTGTTGCTAAAACCACTGCTGCGTCTACGACTACTGCGACAACCGCTGCATCATGGACTTTAGATAGCTTAAACTCGGCAGAATGGTCTGAAAATATTGGTAAAGGCCAGCTTCCAGTTTATGCACGTGCTCACGTTATGCTAAATAATGCACATGCATCACCAGGTGCAATTGACGGCATGAGTGGTAAAAATACTTTAAAAGCAATTTCTTCATTCCAACAAATGAATGGTTTGTCACCTACTGGTGAACTCACTAAAGAAACTTGGGATGCTTTAGTTGCTAAACAAACAAAGCCAGCATTTATTGAATACACAATTTCTGATGCTGACTTAAAAGGTCCATATGCTGAGTCGATTCCTTCTGACTACGCATTACAGGCCAAAATGAAAGGTTTGTACTACACGCGTGTTAGCGAAATGTTGGGTGAGAAGTTTCACATTGATGAAGCTTTCTTAAAGAAAATTAACCCAACTGCGACATTCAAAAAAGTGGGCGAAAAAATCATTGTTCCAAATGTACGCAATGATTTACCAGAAGACATTCATTTGATTATTGCGCATAAAGGTGCAAAACAACTGTACCTCTTCAATAGCCGGAACCAAATGATTGCCTCATTTCCTGCAACAATTGGCAGTACTGATACGCCTTCTCCGACCGGTACTTACAAGGTAGTTGGTGTAGCACGTAACCCATGGTACAGCTACTCACCTTCAAATTTCGTACAAGGTAAAAACCTAAAACCACTTTCTTTACCACCAGGTCCAAATGCTCCTGTAGGTAATATCTGGATTGGTTTAAGTAAAAAATCTTTTGGTATCCACGGAACACCAAACCCGTCTTTAATTTCTAAAACAGCTTCACACGGTTGTATCCGTTTAACTAACTGGGATGCAAACGATTTAGGAAGTAAAGTACGTTCTGGCGTAACTGTTAAATTCCTTGAGTAATTAATAGTTCCATTAAAGACCTGCCTTCATGGCAGGTTTTTTTTATTCTTAAAAATATATGAGTAAAGAACTCTATAATCATATCAATTATGCAACGACATGTTGCAGTTAACCTATTTTTTCGCCCTTCATAGAACATTAAGATATTTCTCAAGAGATAAATAAAAATTTGGGAGATTAGGTCATGAATGCTTATCTACATCGTAGTGAAGATCGAGGTCATGTAAAAGCAGGCTGGTTAGAGTCTTATCATAGCTTTTCATTTGGTAGCTGGTACGACCCTAAATATATGGGTGTAAGCGCTCTACGCGTAATTAATGACGACCAGATTGATGCGCATAATGGTTTTGGTACGCACTCACATGACAATATGGAAATCTTAACCTGTGTGTTAGATGGTGCCATTTCACACCGCGACACGATGGGAAATGAAGGCCAGATTAAAGCGGGTGAATGGCAACTTATGAGCGCCGGCACAGGTGTTGCCCACAGTGAAATCAACAACACTGATACGCCTGTACATTTATTACAGATCTGGATTATTCCAAATGAAAGAGATGCCGAGCCAAATTATCAACAAATTAATTTGGACCCACGTAAAGAGCCAAACAAATGGCATTTAATTGCAGGGCCTGATGCAAATGCACCAATGCATATTCGCCAAGATGCAGAAGTAAAGTCCGCTGTATTGGAAAAAGGCCATGAGTTAACTGTCGATACGGTTAAAAAAGTGAACTATGTGCACGTGATTTCAGGTGTAGTTCGCATTGGCGATCAAGAAGTTAAAGCCGGTGATGCTCTAGTTTGTGAAGACAAAGCGACCATTCAAGCAACTGAAGACAGTCAATTTATCTGGTTTGATTTGCCTTAAATCACCAACAGCCCTTTGCATAAAAGGGCTTTTTTTAATCTCCGCCACCACCGCTATCACAGCTACCTGAGTCTGAAGATGACGAACAATCATTTGAATGGTTAGTACTATGATGATGGCTAGCACTGTTATCGTGAAAATGATGCGTTGAAGAAGATGAATGATCATGCTCACCAGATGGTGAATAATTTTTTAAATTTCTAAGCAGAGCAATTAAACAAATCAGTCCGATACTGGAAAAAATCGCAATAAATATAATAATAAATAACTTCAAATAACGACCTCCTAAACTAGATCAAGCTATAGAGATGCTTGCGCGTTCCTATTCATTCAATTATTTAAATGAGTCATGTTAAATAAACAAGTTGTTTTTTGATGAATAAGATAAAACTTTTAAGTTTCCTTCACATACAAATAGGCACTTGCTCTTGATATACCTAAATGTTGTGCAACTGTCTCGACAGCCTTTTTAATATCTAATAAACCATTATTTTTTAACTCATGTATTAATTGTTTCCGCTCATTAAGTTTTAACATGCGTGGTGTAGTGGCATGTTTTGAAGCAAATTGATCGATATATTTCCGAATTGCTTCAGTACCTTTCGGCTCCAAATTTTCAACAATGTTATCAGTTTCAATTTTAGCAAACTGTTCTAAAGCGCTTTGCATTCCCCGAAATAGGGTTAAATCAATATTCATACATAAAGCGGCCACATACTGCCCCTCTTCATCTTTAATACCAATAGAAGTACTTTTTGCAGGGCGACCATCAGCAAATTGGTTTGCATAGTTTGAAATAAGATTTGGAAATTCTGGAGACATGATTCTAGCCAGCCCTAACTCAGTTGCCGGATCACCAACTTTTCGGCCTGATAAATTATTGTGTATTGAGAGTATGGCATGCTCAGGATTTGTTAAGTCATGGACAACAACTTCGCAAAAAGGAAATAGCGTTTCACTTAACCCCTTCGCGATAGTATCGAG
The DNA here is from genome assembly GCF_000399685.1 of Acinetobacter pittii ANC 4050. Lineage (GTDB taxonomy): Bacteria > Pseudomonadota > Gammaproteobacteria > Pseudomonadales > Moraxellaceae > Acinetobacter > Acinetobacter pittii_E. Next base: position 322,814 of record NZ_KB976987.1, on the reverse strand, counting down.
TTGAGTGAGTAAATGTTTATCACGATTGTCCAATGTATTTCCTCCAAATGACTTGCTTACTATTTCAAACTCGAGTGTAAAGCATGCAATAGTAATTTAGACTTTTTATCTAATTTTAAACTTAATGTAAATCAAAATCTTATATCCCATTGTTATCCCATTAGAAAATAAAATTAGACATTTTATCCAAAAGTATATACTTTATCTAAAAAGGTTAATATTTAGTGTATTCCTTGCGCAATACGGAATCTTGAACTCAAAAACATTGAATAGAATTAGGTTTAATTATGAAAAATTTAACCCTTCCAACTTATGAAGATGTCGCAGCCGCTGCTGAACGCATAAAAGGTTTTGCAAATAAGACTCCTGTTTTAACTTCACGTACTGTTAACAATGAATTTAAAGCAGAAGTATTCTTTAAATGTGAGAATTTTCAACGTGTTGGTGCTTTCAAATTTCGTGGCGCAATGAATGCACTTTTGCAATTCAATGAGGCTCAAAGAAAAGCGGGCGTGGTTGCTTTCTCTTCGGGAAACCATGCACAAGCGATTGCACTTTCAGCAAAAATTCTTAGTATTCCCGCCACAATCATCATGCCCAAAGATGCTCCTGCTGCAAAAATGACAGCAACGCGAGAATACGGCGGGGATATTGTTGAATTTGACCGTTATACAGAAGATCGGGAAAAAATTGGAAAAGAAATCGCTGAAAAAAATGGCCTAACCTTAATTCCATCTTATGACCACCCACATGTAATTGCGGGTCAAGGAACGGCTGCAAAAGAATTATTTGAAGAAGTAGGTGAGTTGGATTACCTATTCGTATGTTTAGGTGGTGGCGGTTTATTGGCTGGTTCTGCCCTCTCTGCTCGTCAGCTCTCGCCTAACTGTAAAATATATGGTGTTGAACCTGCCCTAGGAAATGATGGACAGATGTCTTTTAGAAAAGGAGAAATTGTTCATATTGATACACCGCAAACGATTGCCGATGGTGCTCAAACGCAATATTTAGGCAAATTAACATTTCCTATTATTCAAAAGAATGTAGATGACATTTTGACTGTAACTGACGAAGACCTTGTTACTTCAATGAAGTTCTTTGCAGAGAGAATGAAGATGGTCGTTGAACCGACAGGATGTCTCGGCTTTGCTGCTGCACGTAATTTAAAACATGAGTTAAAAGGTAAACGTATAGGTGTCATTATTAGTGGTGGGAACGTCGATATTTCTAAATATGTAGAGTTTTTATCTGCTTAATAAAAGTTGGAGCCTATCTATGAGGTCAGTTAAAGCGTTATAGATAGGCACTGCATACGCTAGTTTCCCAACTTATTCACCTCATACTTTAAATAAACTGTATAAAAAAATACTCTAATAACCTCTCCCTTTCATCTGGTTTGTTTGGATCTAAAAGCTGTACCATCGCCCCATCAATCGTAAACAAAAACATGTGTGCATCTTGTTTTGAAACATTTGGATGGCTCGTTAAAAGCAAATGGTAGATTTCATTGATAAACCAGTTTCGATAGTCAATTACGACCTGATACGCCTTCGGATGGGTTTTCGCTATCTCGAAAATAGCTTTAAATGGCAAATGATAGAGCCCGTCTAAATCTGCATGTAAAAAGTAAAGTTTGCGAAGCTTTTCAAACAGCGTTAAATCTTTTTGAACATAGATAATTGAAAGCACTTCATGTTTAAGCCCATCTTTTTGAAAGGTTAGACTCATTTCAATGAGGCGTTCTTTTGAATGTAAATAATTATAAAAAGTTGCTTTTGAAGTTTTTGAAGATTCAAGAATGCGGTCCACTCCGACTTTATGAAAACCGTAGTTATTAAAAAGATATCGGGATGTGTGAAGCACACTTAAAGCACGAAACGGAAGATCTGAATGTAGCATATTTTTACCGTTATAAATTCTTGTTGTTTCTAAATGAGATACTTCTTTGGGAGAAAAAAGGCATAGCAAAGCCGTAAGACTGTGCTTGGCACATCTCAAGTTTTATTGTTGATGCAAGTTTTTTGAGCCGTAATGACTTAAAGCCTGAAAACCCTAAAGGTCATCAAGCTGATAAACATGATTTAAGTTGTGTCGTTATAGCTTTTGGCAAAGGCTGCCAAGAATTTAAGAATGTGCAAAGCCAACTCCTTTTTATTGGGAGTTCTGCCAGACATGAAAATTATGGTGGCAGAACGGAAGAAGGTTGACAGACTAGTAATAACTCAAACTAGCACACCCGAGGGTGTCCCTCTCCCGTCCTACCGCTACGGGAAAGGAACGAGTAGCTACCACACAAGACTGTTCCTCAGAAGGAATGACTCTGATGCGGGAGTTATTTTGCAGCCTGTCAAAGCCGGCTGGCAATGTGGCCAGCAGGCAAAGGATAAGCTTCACATTTATTGCAGTCAAGCACACAAAATGATATTTGCTTTAAAATAGATCATTAAAAAGTAAGGATAAATAATCAATAATTGATTGTTTAAGAGGGGTTTATAAAGTTGGTTTTTTTAAGGGTATAGGGGTTTGAAAATTAGCAATGCGCTAGTATGGTTTTGACCACCTGCGCTTTATTATTAAATTCTTAGAACTCTATCCTGCCGCGTTAAGATAGATTAATTTATTTTATCAATTTTAAAAATTTTACCACTTAAAGTGCTTTGAAAAAACATTTCAAAACCCGGGCGTATATCTTCACCTTCGACTGTAATGTATTTCAAATTAGAAAAACATTGAGTATTAGCGAAATAATTATCTACTGTTGCCTGAATGACGTATTTAATTCCAAACTGGTCTTTAACACTGATATTTTGTTTAAGCATGACGATATCCTAATAAAATTATGGCAGAAATAATGGATCTACCGAAATATCCAATAGCAAGTTGAGTTTTAACTAACTCTATAATCTAATTTAAATAATTGATTTGCAGACGCATAAAAGGTACGCCCATCTAGATTTAAATCAACTTCAACTCCAGAGGAAAGAAGAACTCTTTTACCAACTTCAACAGTTTTAAAACCTTCACGTGTATTTTGTATTCTATTTAGAGGAATTAAAGACACTAGAATTTCTGTACCATTTTTAGATTTTGCAATTAAATCATTTATTTTTAACAATTTATATCCTAACTTAAAATTTACTTATAATCTTAAAATAACTTTAAAATCAATTTAAAAAGCACTCGTGAGTGCTTTTATTTATGAGTGCTTATAATTATTTATAGAGCAACAATATTTACAGCATTTGGGCCTTTTTGGCCTTGTGCAACACTGAATTCAACACGTTGACCTTCAGCAAGCGTTCTGAAACCTGAGTTAGCGATTTCGCTAAAATGAGCAAAAACGTCTGGTCCTGATTCTGGTTGGATAAAACCGAAACCTTTAGCTTCGTTAAACCACTTAACAGTACCTTTCATGATATTTGAATTAGACATAATACATCCTAGTTTTTTTAAAAAATTTAAACCATTTTATTGGTTATGAGTAACATCGAAATAATAAAGAATGGAGCTGAAAATCTGAAAAAAACGAAGGATTATGACTAATACTGCGGTACTTAGAGAAGATTTACCAAACATGACTTTTTCTAGTTATGTTCATTATATACGAAAAATAAAATTAATCAAGTTTTCTAATATATATATTTATTTTATTTATAAAATAAGGTGATGTTCTGCACTCTCAGCATTTATAAGGAAATAAAACAGCCTAGAAAGGCTGTTTTTGATTTAACTTTAATAACAATATTGTACCCACACTCGCTCAGCTAAAATGATGGTCAAGTAAACTCCTCATTGAAGAGTTATGGAAAAGGTACGAACATTACCACCAATGCTCTAACTGAACACCAAAATTAGATCCGTGACTCAGTTGATAAAATGCACTGTCTGTATTTAAAGAATCTCGTAGTTTTTGCTCATCAGAGTTCCAAAAAGCATAAGTGTAATAGAAACGAAGTTCCGGTCGGTCATAGAAACCCGTACCTTTTAAAGACCATGTTGGGGCAATGGTCAATTTCGTCAAATTGCGGTTTTGATCACCACCTTTAATTTGATCATAACCAACCTCGGTAGAAATCTTAAAATGATCTTGAACGACATAAGCTAAACGCGAACCGACAGAGTACCATTCGGTATCTTCCTGATTTTTAAATTTATTCTTTTGATATAAAAGTTCTGTTTGACCATTAAACTTTTTATTTTCAGAAGCCCAATCTATCACATCAATAACGCGGAATGATGAATCATCTCGGTCAGCATCTGGACTTCCCGTATAACTTAAGCCCGTACCGGAACCTTCCCCGTACTGAACCACAAACGTATTCTTTCCATTAAATACATTTGTAGTCACATTTTGAACCGTAAAATCCCAACCCGTATGTTCGGTATCTACAATAGACACCCCAACATTAAGTTTGTTATTTTTATTAATATCAATATCTTTCACCGTCACATCATGACGATTGATATATTTTTCTTGAAATACATTATCTTTTCTTGAAAATGCATAACTCAAAGATAATCCATTAATTTTATAATCATCTATACCAAAACCTGTAGCACTTTGGTTCCAGTAGTAAAAGTCAGACATATTAATATCATTACGATTATAGTAACGTCGTCCTGCCCAGATATTGGCTCCGTTTAAATAAGAAATATTTTCCCAATTCAGATAGATCTGGTTTAAACGGGTAAATCCATCTTCACCACTGAAACTCAGCGATTTTCCATATTGGTTATAAAGCTGTAGCATGCCATTGATTGAAATGGTCGAATTGTCTTTCAGACTAATCAAATTCTGTTTAGCTGTTAATTCACCATATTGCTCACATTCGTTGCCTAAACGATATTTAGACGGCGCTCCAGTCAATTGAAAACATTCTTGTGTTTGACCATTGTCACTGCTTCCAATACCTGTACGGAAATAACCGTTAATGTCTAAGGCTGATACAGCATTTGACAAAATTAAAGTTGTTGCACCCATAATCCATATAGGCTTGTTCATATAAAATTCCTTTTAAGATTCATCTTTTTTTGGGTGCAACTCTCTAGCTCTATTTATTTGAACAGAGAGAATTGCACACGAAAAATAAATGGTTAGTTTAGGAAATAGATCCCTTAAATATAGGTTGCGCCAATCCTGGAACATCAACCTGACATGCAAACAAACTTCCAGCATCCGGATAAAGCGAATATTCTTCGCTTGTTAAATGCTGACGAGCAGTGGTGACAAACATTGTTTTTAAATCATCTCCGCCAAATGTCACCATTGTTGGATGCGGACATGGCAACAAGTAACTATGTAAATACTCACCTTCAGGAGAAAAACATACGACCTGACCGCCGCCATACAGTGCACACCAATAGCGCCCTAAACTATCAACGGCAGCACCATCAACAACGCCCGGCAAATTATAAGTATCTAAATTAATCCACAATTCTGCCTCACCAATTTCACCGGTTTGCGGATTAAACCGATGACGTACCACCTGTCGTTTAGGAGAGTCAGTATGATAAAGCCAATCACCGGCAGGGCTAAACGCTAATCCATTTGAAATGGTAATACCTGATTTTTTCTTCTCAAGTTCAGTTCCAGATAAGCAATATAAAGCTGCTGTTGAATGCTTTTCTTCACTATCTAATGTTCCGACCCATAATCTTTTTAATGGATCTACACAGCCATCATTAAAACGGTTGCCCTTTTCACCATCCCATTCCGGATTTTTGGCTAAGACAAACGCAGGTTGAAGTTCTGCATCAAGCTGGCATATCCCACTTTTCATTGCAGCAATCACATGATGCTGTTCACTTAAAGCCAAACACCCTACAGGCTCATTTAACTGAATACTCACAGGCTGCTTATCTACACTGGGTTTCCATGCATAAATACGCCCAACATGAATATCAATCCAATATAAACATTGCTGGCGATAATCCCATAAAGGGCTCTCCCCTAAATCCATTTCTAATTTAACTACAACATCTAAATGTGCCATGTGAATTAGCCCCATCCACCATTCACAGGTAATTCTGTCGCTGTAATGGCCTGACTTGCATCAGATGCCAAGAACAGGACGGCTGGTGCCACATGCTCTGCAACCAATCTAAATTTAAGACATTGATGTTTCTGGATATTGATTTCATCTTCTGGTGAAATCCATTTATCCAACTGTCTTTCTGTAATAATACAACCCGGCACAATAGTGTTCACTCGAATACCGTGCTCACCTAGGCTTCGTGCCATTGCTCTAGTTAAACCATGTGTAGCCGATTTGGCAGTCACATATGCAGGCATTTCACCTGCGGCCAACTGGATGCTAATGGAGCCAAAATTAATAATTGAACCTTTACCAGCTTTGATCATTTGAGAAGCAACAGCTTGGATCGCAAAAAAAGCTGGGCGTATATTAATATTTACCCGATCATCCCAATATTCTGGCTCAACCGTACGCCAGTCGTGGCGGTCATCACTCGCAGCATTATTGACCAAAACACTAATCGGGCCAAGTTGCTCCCCTACGTCTTCAATGACTTTACGCAGCGCTGCAATATCGCGGATATCACACACTTGAAACCATGGCGCTCGTCCTGTTTCAGCTTTTAATTTTTCAATTAACGCCAGACTTGCAGTTTGATCAATATCAATAAATGCAACCTGAGCCCCTTGCAAATGAAATGCACGAGTCAACTCTGCACCAATACCACTACCACCGCCTGTGATAAAAACAATTTGATTAACTAAACTTGGGTAATGAGCGGGCTGTAAATCCATATAATCCTCTCTGCCTTTAATTGGCTTCCTTCCTGATTTTGCTGGGCATATAAATGAACTTTATTAAAGTTATACAATGCAACAAGCTAAAGTTTTTTCAGAATTTATGTTCTAGTATCATGATTTAGCTTTAATTTAAACTGATACGATCGTGAAAGTTCTGATCACCGTACTCTAAGTCCATGATCGGATGTTGTCTAATGCAAGATTTTGATTAAACAATAACTAATAGTTATCAAAACAAGATATATCAATAAATATTTGAAAACCCTTTACCCCATCTAAAGTCTAATATCTCAGCACATCAAAACCCGACATTGTCTTTATTAAATAACTAGAAGTTATTGCATAGTGAAAATATGCAATTGGAATTTGTTGAAACTCTTATCTAGCATATCCTTATAAATCATTTTAGTTTGTTTAACAAACATAAGATTTTCATTCAAATAATTAAAGCACAAGGAATTAATGGTGCTTTTTCTAAAAAGGATTGTAGGTACTTTTATGTCCAAAAGTTATACTAGCTTATCTATACCCGAGTCTAAGGATAGCAGAAAAACCGGCCTTCCTATCGCCGTGATTTATATTACCGCTCTATTCTTCATTTGGGCTCTGGTCACCAATTTACTCGACCCATTATTGAAAACGATGAAAACCGTTTTCACATTAACCCCTGTTGAAGCCAGCTTAACTGGATTTGCATTTTTCTTAGGTTATTTTATTGCGTCTTTACCTTCTGCGGCCTTCCTTTCAAAATTTGGTTATGCCAAATCGGTTGTTGTCGGACTAGGAGGCATTGTTGCAGGCTGCTTTATCGCAATTCTTGCCGCCAAAGTTCACATTTATATGGTGTTTTTAATTGCATTATTTATTATGGCAGCGGGCGTAACCCTACTACAAGTTGCAGCAAATCCATTAATTGCATCTATGGGCAAACCCGAAGACTCTGCATTTCGCCTGAACCTATCACAATCATTTAATTCACTGGGCGCAGCCTGCGGTTTATTTTTCGGTGCATCATTCCTATTAAATGGTCCAATCTTTACAAAGAATATTGTAATTACAGACATTATGCGAGAAGAAGCTCTGGGCTTTGTGACCAATGTTTATCTTGCTATTGGCTTAATGCTTACTTTATTCATTTGGGCAATTTGGCTCATCCGTGACAAAATTACAGCTGCTGCCCCGCAAACTGGTCAATTTGTTTCGCCATTCTCTGCTTTAGGTTCTAAATGGGCAAGACTCGGCACAATTGGTATCTTTCTTTATGTCGGTGCTGAAGTTGCCATTTCTCTAAATCTACTTCTTTTCTTAGAACAAACGAATATTCTTAATATCGAAGCACAATCTGCTGGGCATCTCACTACCTTTTATATGCTATTTGCAATGATTGGTCGCTTTGCTGGTTCAGCATTGATGAAAGTATTCAAAGATTATGTGATGTTAACTGTCGTCGCGATTGGGGCAATTGTTTTATGTTCAATCATCATTCTGACCAACGGAATGAACCCATCTGCTCCTACCGGAATGATCAATGTACTTCTGACTTCTGTTCCAAATACGACAGGTTTAATTCCAGCATTTGCAGCACTCTTAATTGGGCTTTTTAACTCAATTATGTTCCCGACCATTTTTACTTTGACATTACAACGTTCAACGGCTCCAACTCCTGCAATTTCAGGACTTCTTGTTTTAGCAATTTCTGGAGGTGCAATTTTACCAATCGTTTTTGCAAAGCTTGAAGAAATGACTGGTTCTAAATCAATTGCATTTATTGCTCCGTTATTATGCTATGTCTATGTCCTTTGGTTCTCTATCGCTGCCAAAAAAGCGCCAACGCATGCGATTGGCGATGAAATCGGGCATGGTCATTAACAAACTACATTCTTATTAATTTTCAATGCTAAACGACCCATTAATCAATGGGTCGTTTATTTTTATAAATATTTCTGAAGTTCTGGATAGCTTAAGGCAATACTGTTTTTACAATATCCACTTAAGACATTTAGCGGAACTCTTATATGCCGAAATATATTTGGTTAAGTCACTCGCATCATATTGATACGAGTGAAAATCACTCAAAGATCTTAACTGTTAGCTGACAATTTTGTACCAGCAAAGACATGCTTTTGACCTTTACTGTCTGTTACAGTCAAAATTGCTTGATCATTTACAGTGCTGATTTCAAAAGGAACTTTTTTCTCACTGAAAACTTCAATAGATAAATCTTCTTGTTTCTTTAAATCATTATCTACACAGGCCATTAAGGTCGATACTAATGGTGAAGTTACAATCGTGTTCCCTTCAACTTTCCATGTACCACCCTGACTATTACAACCAGTTTCAATCGAAAGTTTTTGGTCTGCAGCAAATGATAAAACTAGAGGTTTAGACGCTTTCGCCCCCTGATAAGTCCAGTTGTATTCACTCAAATTTTCTTCTGCTGATGTATTAACTTGAGAAACTACATTATCAGTCTCATTTTGCATTTTGTGACAAGCCATTAAAGAAAGTGGAAGTAAAGCAAGAACTAGATATTTAATTTTCATATTTAAAAACAACTTTAAAACAATGGAAAAAAAGAGCGGTAAGCTTAAAGGATTCTTAAAAAGAAGGAATTCAAACTAATTAGGCATTAAGTTCGTCAAATGTATCGGTTTGTAAAAATCAACTAAATATTACTGACTCATATATTGATTTTTTTATGAAAATACTATTTTTCTAAAGACTGAGTAAAATATGACAATAAATACAATATCTACTTAGCTCACGACCGCATCAAAAAACTCTCACTCATCTGCCACAATAAGTTTCTTACAGCTAAATAAAAGTTGTTGTCTATCTATGAGGGCAGTTAAAGCGTCATAGATGGTCACTGCATAGGCTAGCCTCCCAACTTGTTCACGTCATAATTTAAATAAACTTTTGGAGATGTTGATGAAATTTATTTCTGAGTCTGAATCTTCTGCTCTCATCCATCATGAAAACGGTTGTATCCCTGTGACTGAATAAGAGAATAATTATTTTTCATCAATATTGCCGAAAGCTTTTCTCCACGCATTAGGACTTGTGCCATATTTTTCACGGAAATTCTTTCTAAACATAACCGTATTATTGAAACCAGAAAGTTCTGTTATTTGTTCAATAGACAATTTTGTTGTTTCCAATAACACACAGCTATACCTAATTCTTTCCGCATTAAGCCATTCTACCAAGCTCATACCAGTCGCTTTTTTAAAATGCCGTGTAAATGTTCTGCGTGTCATATGTGCTTTTTCAGCTAACGCTTCAATACTATGCTGCTGAGCTAAATTTTTTCTTAAAAAATCGAGTAAGACATTAATTTGTGCATCCTGACTTGAACTCGCCACAGGTTGTTCAATGAATTGAGCCTGTCCCCCTTCTCGGTGTGGAGGAATGACCATTACCCTAGATACCTTATTCGCAATTTGTGCATTATATATTTCACGAACTAAGTATAGACAACAGTCAAGAGCGGCTCCTGTACCAGCAGATGTAATAATTCTCTGGTCTTCCACATAAAGGGCATCTGAATCCAGCCTAATATCTGGAAATCTTTCGTTAAAATCTTGTTCCGCCAACCAGTGTGTAGTCGCTTTTTTATCTTTTAATAAACCTGCATATGCTAATGCATAAGTGCCGTAGCATAGACCAACAAGTTTACTTCCTTTTTTATATGCATACTGAAGGCTTTTAATCAGAGAATCTTCTGGTCTATGATTAAAGTCATCCCAACCAGGAATCACAACAAGATCAAATTCTGGGATTAGTTCTATTCCTCCATCAGGAATAATCACCATTGACTGCTCTGTTTTGACAGGTTGTCCATCAATTGAAAATATTTTTAACTTAAATAAGCTCTTATCTTCAATTTTTATATTGAAAATAATATGTGGAATAGAGAAGTGAAATGGATTTATATTGGGATAAACAAATAATCCAATCACTGGTATTGCCATACAAATTCTTCCACTATGAAAAATATAAATATAGCATTTTGTCCCAATAGTTTCGATAGTTGTCCTTAAGGACAATTTTTTATGTTTATCACTTTGCTCATAATTCCAATATCAGTAAATCATTTGGAATTAGATATGAAAAAAATCTTAAATAGTTCTCTTATCGCTATGACTTTAGCAACGGCTTCATTCAATTTATATGCGAATGAAAGTGTCCAAAGAGATACATCAAAGATAACTCACATACAAGAAATTCGTAATGCAACAGTAAAAATTACGTATGCAGATACAACTTTTTTAGTTGATCCGATGTTTGCAAAAAAAGGTTTTTATGAAGGGTTCCCACATACTTACCGTAGCTACTTACGAAATCCATTGGTAGATTTGCCGATTAAACCTGAAACAATTTTGGAAGGGGTCGATGCCATTATTGTAACGCACACTCATTTAGACCATTGGGATGATGCGGCACAAGCGGCTATACCAAAGAATATGCCTGTTTTCGTACAAAACGAACAAGATCAAAAGACCATTCAGTCTCAAGGTTTTAAAGATGTACGCATCTTAACTCAAACTACATTTGAAGGTGTCAAACTAACAAAAATCGGTGGTCAACATGGTACTGATGAGATGTACCGCAACACTAAGCTAGGAGCTGCTTTAGGCGAAGCTATGGGCATGGTTTTTGAAGCAGCAGGTCATGAAACTATTTATGTTGCTGGTGATACCGTTTGGCGTCCAGAAGTTGATCAAGCTATAGAAAAATTCAAACCCGAAGTGATTGTATTAAATACAGGGAATGCATTGATGGAGGGATACAAAGAATCAATTATCATGGGCAAAGAAGATACTTATCATGCCACTCAAAAAGCACCTAAAGCTAAAATTGTTGCCGTTCATATGGATGCTATTAACCATATGTCTGTATCACGTGCCCAGCTTTCAAAATATGTAAAACAAAAAGGTATTCAAGATAAAGTCTTAATTCCTTTAGACGGTGAAACACTCTCTTTTTAAGTTTTACGAATTTAGTTAAAAACATATTAACGCCCTGAATTATCAGGGCTTTAATATGAATCACCACCAAGACAAATAAATTTTCCAATCGATTTAACTCAATACCCCGTTGCACTAACTAAACTGGATTAAAAAATACTCAAGCAATCTCTCCCGTTCATCTGGTTTGTTTGGGTCTAAAAGCTGTACCATCGCCCCATCAATCGTAAACAAAAACATGTGTGCATCTTGTTTTGCAGCATTTTCGTTGGTGGTCAAAAGCAGTTTATAGATTTCATTAATGAACCAGTTTCGATATTCAATTACGACCTGATACGCCTTTGGATGGGTTTTCGCAATTTCAAAAATAGCTTTAAATGGCAAATGATAGAGTCCGTCTAAATCTGCATGTAAAAAGTAAAGTTTGCGAAGCTTTTCAAGCAGCATTAAATCTTTTTGAACATAGATAATTGAAAGCACCTCATGTTTAAGCCCATCTTTTTGAAAGGTTAGACTCATTTCAATAAGCCGCTCTTTTGAATGAAAATAATTATAAAAAGTTGCTTTTGAAGTTTTTGAAGATTCAAGAATGCGATCCACCCCGACTTTGTGAAAGCCATATTTATTAAAAAGATATCGGGATGTGTGAAGCACACTTAAAGCACGAAACGGGAGATCTGAATGTGGCATATTTTTACCGTTATAAATTCTTGTTGTTTCTAAACGAGATACTTTTTTGGGAGAAAAAAGGCATAGCAAAGCCATAAAGACTGTGCTTGGCACATCTCAAGTTTTATTGTTGATGCAAGTTTTTTTGAGCCGTAATGACTTAAAGCCTGAAAACCCTAAAGGTCAACAAGCTGATAGATCTGATTTAAGTCGTGTCGTTATAGCTTTTGGCACAGGCTGCCAAGAAATTAAGAATGTGCAAAGCCAACTCCTTTTTATAGGGAGTTCTGCCAGACATTAATAAGAATTATGGTGGCAGAACGAAAGAGGGTTGACAGACTAGTCACTCAACTAGCACACCATAGGTGTCCCTCTCCCGTCCTACCGCTACGGGAGGGAACGAGAGTACACACAAAACTGTTCCTCAGATGGAATAGCTCTGATGTGTGAGTGAAACAGCCTGTCAAAGCCGGCTGGCAATGTGGCCAGCAGGCAAAGGATAGTGCTCTGCTCTTTAGCAGTCAAGCACACAAAATGACATTTGCTCTAATTTAGATCATTAAAAAAGTAAAGCTAAATAATGAGTAAGTTATTGTTTAAGAGTGGTTTATAAAATTTTTTTGAGGATTGATAGAACTTTAGGTTCTTATTTGGTCTGCCAGATAAAAGCATTCTTAAAAAATGGATGTGCCAATTATAATATGATGAATAATTAATTGAGAGTCATCTAGTAAAATTAAACTTACATGTGCTTAATCAATTCATAAACATAATTTAAGTTTTTCTAATAAATTATATTAATTTTTCTTAAAACATAAAAAATTTAAAAATCAATAAAAAAGTATTATCTAAAAGTATATATTTTAAAATCAATAATCGTATGGTTTAATTATTAAACAAACTTAAATACCACTTTAAATTTAAACTAATTAGAGTTTTTAAATGTCAGACGACCAAAATTACGATACAGATGATGTAAGAGAGATTATTGCTTCTTCTTTGGATATAGCTGAAGAGCGAACAATGTCTTTAAAGGAATTTCAAAAAATATTTAAAGGCTTTGGCAGAAATTTAAGTGGAAGAAAATTTTCTGATTTACAACAGAAGCTAGCAGCAATCTATGACTTAGATAAGTTAGAAAAGTTACAAGAAAAAATTTCAGATACTGTTAATAGACATATTTTATTTGATGACAAGTTTCTTACTATTTATCAAGATGTTAAAAATATTGAAGAAATTAAAGAAAAATTAGATACAATTTTTGAGAATTACCAACCGAACCCTGAAATTGAATCTCAAGTTAATAAGAGAACATTTTATCCTTTACAAAGAAATGATATTAGAGAAGATCTAATAATCTCTTATCAATTTTCTCAAGTACGCGAATTAACTGTTAGACAGGAAATTGACTCCTCTGATTTGAAAGACAATATCAGCGAGTTATACAGTCAAGTTTTTGGTTTCAAAACCACCGAATTAACATGTTTTGACTCTGTAATTATTGATATTGAAAGGAAAATATTGATTGTTTTAATTGATTTGGCACGAATAATGCCAAGAAACGAACTTAATGTTATCCATAGTAATTTTTCACATTTTATAAAAAGGGAGTTAGGTTTGGATATTATGGAAAAATATGATTTCCTTTCTTCCCCATTGGACCTGTTCCCTTGTATTCAGAAGTTTTATGATGAAGCAGTTGATAAAGTGAGTGGAGTAACAGAGATCTACTTCACAACAACCGAAGGTACAGCTCACCACGAAAAGTTACGTGGAGACAGTGTTGATATCCGTCAGGTCACATATCATGAATCAGGTGTAAATGGTTTAAAAAACACAGAAATTGATGGTGTTAAACTTGATGAAACAATTACGCCTTATAGAATTAGTAAAAAATACTATGACAGAGATATAGAAATTTCATTAAATAGTAGTTACAACGCTTTAAGCAATATTAATGGCAGCCATCTATACAATGCCTTTATAATAGGGTCTCGTTCTTATGAAGATATTGAGTTTGCTCTCAATAAACTTTTAACACTAAGGTAAGATGAATGGCACGCTCTCAATATTTGTTAGAGCTTAAAAATGAGCTTAAATCACAGTTAGAAGAGGTTTCGACTGAGATGCTGAGTGCGTGTCTAAATTTGATCGATTATGTATCTGTTGCTCCCTCAAAGAAAACACATCTAACTTTTGTCGATCTCTATAAACACGTAGATCAATCAACCTCTGAAGATATATTCTATAGTGCTGTATTCCACTTAACTAAGAATAATATAAATGTTTTGACTCAAAAATTTGAAGCATATAACTCTGTTATAGATAGATATGAAGCTATTATCGACGTCGAAGATATTAGAGAAATATTAAATTCTATAGCTAGCGGTGCCTATATTCATCCGCTGAACGGAGAAATTTTAAGTGCCGAAGATTTTAACCAACAAGTATTAACTTACTTCTCTCCATCAGATTTTTTTGTGAGTAAATTATATGCTCACTAATCAAGGTATTTTAGATCCCCGCGTTATTAAATTCATGACTAGACTAAATCCTGCATCCTATCAAGATTTTGTTAATTTGCTATATTCAGACTTAGATGGAATTTTAAGAGAAATCCAAGCCAGTCGTAAATTAACAGTAAAAAAATATCCAGATGTCGATTCTGATGAAGCAGTTTTTAAAGTATTCGAAGATGATATTAATACTCAAATTGTTCGTGATTTAAAATTACTAAACTATGATGCAGTACACGATAAGTTCGACAATGGGCATGTAGATATACATGTCGAAGTTTCAGGCTTTCCGTTTAAATGGCTGGGTGAATCTAAAATTTGGAAAGGTGCTAGCAAAATAGAAGGTGGTTTTAAGCAATTATTAGAAGATTATTCTACAGGTGAAGAGAATGCAAACTGTGGTGGTGTCTTAATATATGCTGTTGATACAGATTATAATACTAATCAAATGTTAAAAATTTGGTATAAAGACTTAGAAGAAGCTGCTATAGATTCGACTCGAAATAAAAACTTACAAGGGCTAACTCTTGAATGGCCTGATGAAAGTAAAAATATTTTTTATAGTAGCCAAATACATCCTCATTCTGGACTTTCTGGCTATAAAGTAAGACATTGTATATTAAATTTAAAATCTAAATAATACTTGGTTTATAAATGGCAAATAATACTCAACCCAAAAAATGGAAAAAAACTGAATTTTCTAAAGGCTTTTTAGTTCATGAAATAATAAATCCTAATAATGACAGTAATGGTATTCGAAAATATTTTTATAAAAACAAACCTGCTTATAGAATTACTTTAAATAGCAAACTAGCACAGCAATTAGCTGGATATGCATTAATTGAGAAAGATCTTCGAAGTACAATAATATGGTTAGAAACTATAGAAAAAATGCAAGAAGGTATTAAGATAGTAAAAGGAGGAAGTATTTCAAATGATAGAGAAAAATTTAATGTTATAAAAGGCTTATATGTTGCTTCACTAATATTCTATGGTAAATGCTTCACAAAATGTGAAGGACGTAATGCGCAGTTAAGTCATAAAAATGTTGATGAAAAATTTATTAAACTTCATATGGAAATTATGAAACAAAGGCATAACTTTGCAGCCCATAGTGGAGCTGAAAAAATTGAATCTGTAAAAGTATCACTTGTATTTCCGCAGCAGAGAAATGCACACCATATATTTGATATTTTTACAGAATTAGATCAACCAGACGTATTCAATCTAATTGAAGATTTAAAATTCATAGAATTAGTCCGACATCAATATGATATTGCAAGAAAAAAAATAAATGAATTGCGACAATTAATTATTGAAAGAGACTTAAAAGAAAAAAATATAGATGAATGGATTAGGCTGGGTAAAAAGTCTTTAAAGAAATTTTAAATAATTATATTATTTTTTTAAAGACTTGTTCATTTAAAGGAATTTCTAATTTGTTCTGCCCAATTTTAATAAAGATTTTCTAATAAGTTTAATAAGTTGTTTAGACCAATAAAAAAGCCCTAAACCATTATAGTTTAGGGCTTTTTAAGTCATATAAAGCTATGTGAGTTTATATGATTTTAATATCTTGGTAGGTATATCCAATACCAAACAAATTTATAATTCATTGATAATTATTGATTTAACATATGAAAATATATCGATGATACAAACCATGATACAAAAACATTCCTACTATCTTTACTGTCGCCTTATACCAAGACCTATCTTCTCACTCTGATTTAAGAATCAGTTAAATTTTAGAGGTTACAAAGGTTACTGAGGTTACTGCCTTATGGGACAAGGCTTTCAGGGCGTAACCTTTTAGAAAAGTGATAAGGTTACAGATTTCTGAGGTTACATATCAATTTTATAAAAAGTGAAATTCATATAGGGAAACGCTTAATAAAATCACATCTATCCATGATAAAAATTCATTCATCCTTGAGAATAAATCCTTTGAAGCGAATCGTACATTTCATCTATCTTGAACATGATTTAATCAGAGAGAACTACAAATGAATCAATGGAATTATTCAAATGCCAGAGCACAACTTACCATGATTATGGAACAGGCTATCGCTGGGCATCCTGTAGAAATTACTCGTAGAGGTCGAGAATCTGCTGTTGTAATTAGCAAAGCATCTTATGAGGCTTACAAGAAAGCAGAATATGATGTTGCCTATTATAAAATCTCAGCTTCTAAAGAAAATTCAGAACCTTAAAGCATCTCCAAAAATACTCTTTATTCATGCAGCAAGGTTCCATGAAGCTCAATATTTCTTTAATTCAACTTGGTTCCTTGTTTGCATTTATCTCTGCATTTCTATTTAGCAGTAAAGCAATTTTTATTAAACAGGCATATAGCCTTACTCCGTCATTAGATGCCATTACTCTAATGGCTATCCGTATGGGAATTGCTCTACCCTTCTTTTTAGTTATCTGTTGGTTTTGTCGACATCAAAATCGCAATATTAAGCTAAAAGACATTCTATATTTACTTTCTGTTGGCTTATTAGGCTATTACATTTCTAGCTGGCTCGACTTCTATGGACTCATGTTTATTACGGCGTCACTAGAACGAATTATTTTATTCTTATATCCGACCATGACCGTTTTAGCATCGAGTTTTATCCTCAAGCAAAAACTAAGTTCAAAAACGATATTTGCACTGATCTTAAGCTATGGTGGAACAGTCATTGTTATGCTTCAAGAGCAGAAAATGCTTTCAGCTCAACATAACTTCTGGTTTGGAGCAAGCTTAGTATTTGCTAGTGCGGTTGCTTTTGCTTGCTACCTCTTACTTACCCCACCATTAATCAAAAAATTTGGTTCATGGAACTTAACGGGACTATCTTTATCAGCAGCTTGTATAGGTACTCTTATACATTTTATAGTTGTGACTAGTCATCCTGTACAGCTACTTACCTCTTTACCAGTACAAGTTATTTGGTACGGAATCTGTTTAGGTTTATTCGTTACTGTTCTACCCACACTCTTATTGATATTGAGTATAGAGTACGTAGGAGCAACACAGTCCGCTATTATTTCATCCATTAGCCCTATTGTTACTATTCTTTTTTCAGTCTTCCTTTTAGGCGAGTATTTAAATACAATTCAGTGGCTAGGTTGTTTTCTTAATATTTTTGGTGTGATGCTTATTACACTTAAAAGAAAATAATAATTAAATTATAAAAAATATATTTTAAATATTTTTATTATCTATTTTTAATGATGATAAAAAGTCATTAACTCATGATTATTTATCGTGCTCAAATAACTATTAAAGTACCCAGTTAAAAATTATGATTAATTTTTTAATCGGGTCTATCGTATGAGCCGTCAAATCTCAACCTTAATCGGTGTTTCAGCTTTATTACTTTGGTCCACTTTAGTTGGCTTACTCAGGCTTTCTACAGAAAGTTTTGGTCCTATCTATACAGTGACTTACGTATACACCATCAGTGCTATTATTTTATTCTTAACATATGGCCTACCCGATTTAAAAAAGGTTTCAAAGAAGTTTCTTATTCTATCTAGCTTGCTTTTCGTTGTTTTTGAATTGTGTTTTGCCTTTTCAATTACTCTAGCAAACTCATCAGAAAAATCGATTGAGATGAATATTATTTTTAATATGTGGCCAACTCTCATTATTATTATGTTGGCAGTATTAAAAGAAGAAAAAGTAAATTTAATGACAATATTAGGAGTGATCGTAAGTTTTGCAGGCATAGTTATAATTAACTATCATCCAAACCTAAACTTTATTGATAACTTTTTAAAAAACCCGATTAGTTACCTACTCATTTTTTTAGCATCTATTCTTTGGGCGGTCTATTGTATCTACACCAAAAAGCAAAGTAATGGAACTAATGCTGTTTCGCTTTATTTTATCTTAACAGCCATAGCTTTATGGATACTTACTCTCTCTACTCAAGGTTTCCATCTCCCGCATACGCATGGAATTAACAGCTACCTGTTTGTCTTTATCAATGCTGTTTTTTTCTCGATGGGTTATCTAGCGTGGAATATTGGTATTATCAAAGGCAATATGCCTGTTTTGATTATGCTTTCTTATTTTTCTCCAATTTTCTCATCGGCGTTTTCAGCATTTGTTTTGAATTCCGATTTAACAATCAATTTTTGGTACGGCGCATTAACGGTTACTTTCGGGTCATTAATCTGCTGGTTCTCAATTCGAAAAAACCATGTTCAACATAACCAAGCGAAATTAGCTTCTTAATTTTTTAGTCACAGCCATCGTATTTTGGCTGTGACTTTTTACTGTTATCAAACTTTATCAATCAATCGTGTCACACCATTAACAATCATATCGACTGCGATTGTTCCAATTAATAAAGCAGCTAACCTGCCTACAATATCAAAATAACGATCAATGTATTTGGCATGGCTATAACGTAAGTGATCATGAGAAAATTTCATTGCTATCAAAACACTACAACTAAGAATTAGTACTAGGGCGATCACTATAGCGGCCTCTACAAGAGACATACTCATACCTGTCACTACAGCTGCACTAATTGTTCCTGGTCCAATCATAAATGGCATAGCGACCGTCCCAGCTAAATGTTCAGGCGCTCCTCGCATTTCACCAATGGTATCGGCACCCTGAAAAACATATCGATATCCAATTACCAGAAAAATCAGGCCACCAAAAATTAGAAATGATTCAAACCTTACATTTAAATACCGATTAAAAATTGCTTCTCCACCCCATGCAAATAAGAGAAAAACTACATATGCAATAAGACCACCTTGAATCAAAGCCTTATTAAATACTTTAGTCTCTGTATGTCGAATTAGTCCGATCATATAGATACTCATGAGGAAGGGATTAAGTAGTGAGAAAAATAAAATGAATGTACTAATAAATGGTGATGACATTTTTATTATTCCTAAACGACTTCAGGAAGCTTTTAAACTTCCTGAAAATTAATAAATGAAAAAACCATGCAAACTTTTAGAAGCTATAAATCAACATGAGATTTAAGAGTTTGTTCCACTTGCCATCATCGCCTGCTGCAAGCGAGCTGCCAGTTCCACCAACAAATGGGTCGTTTTTACTCATCAAATATTCCGTATAGAGCGAAATATTTTTGTAGTCCCATGCCACACCCACAATGTTGCGCTGAGAGTCATCAAAGCCTTGTTCTTTCTTGTTGAAACCACTAAACACTACATAAGGCGTGACGTTGAGTGAGTCTCGTACATTCTTAAAGGTATAACTCGTGTCTACTGTGTAGAAATAGCCTTTATTGGCTATGTCGTATTCACCATCAAACGAACCAAAAGTAGAACTTTCTGGGCTTAACCCATCTTTATTGCTAATCGACTGTCTGCCACCTGTAAGTACCACATTCAGATTTTTATAGTTAATGCGGTTAAATAGAGCCCATGTATTTCTCGTACCATCAGCAGAAGTTTTTTTATTCTCAATGTCTGAATACCAATAACTTCCACCTACTGATACCTTGAGATCATCTGTACTTAAGAACTTAAGCTCTTGATCTACACGTGCCATCCACATATTTTTTTCATTTAGGTTGGTTTTGAGTGGATCAGATGAGTTGACAACATTAGCCGTATAACGAGCTGAATCTTTGCTGGTCCCGTGATAGTTACCGCCATCAGTCGCGAAATAAGCCAAATCCACTTTAGTCGCAGACGGTAATTCAACGTGATAGTTTGCCCCTAAATTAGAAGCATCCTGTAACCCCATAGTGTTGTTAATACCAGCATAAAAGCTGCTATCCCAAAAACGACCTGGACCAAAAGGAATGGGTTGCACACCTACAGTAATATGATCAGTTGTATTTAAATGGTAGCCTACATAACCATAAACCAGAGTAGAGAAATCACAGAATTTATCGTATTGATAACAACGATATTCGACTTTTCCAAACCAGTCGGGTGACTCATAACCTAGTCTTAAAATAGCTGCATCAAATTTTATTTTCTGGTCTGATGCAGACTCACCATAATCCTTATCTTGATAATTCCCACGTAAAGCACCTGAAATTGTTAAAGCACCTGTATCACTTTTAGGATCTCCAAAAGTTGCTCCGGCAAAAGCAGGTAATGCCATACCAACTGAAATTAACCCAAATCCAAGTTTTAAATAGACCTTACTCATTTACAAATCCTTGTTTAAATGAAGATTTTCAGAAAACCTTTCCTGTCCTCTGCTTATTTTTTCAGACAACACTTCCCTGTTCAGGAGAAGCTCCCGAAATTTAAAATTTTCGTTAATTCGCATTAGCCCTAAGGCAGGGCTAGGTACTCAAAAAAATAAAGCGACCCATATCATTCTTTTCCTGAACAATATGGATCGCTTTTGTTATGCAATTCCGTGCAATTCTTTCCAGTTACCCGGATGTACTACATAACCAAATACCGCATGCCCGCCATAAATCAGTTCGGTTCCTTCAGGAATCCATAACATTTGCCCTGGACGAACTTCATATTTATGACCATTAGCAGTAAGTTCAAAACAGCCTTCAATTACAAAAATGACTTCGTCATAAAGTAATTTCCAACTTACTTCCGCGCCTTCCCAACGTGCAAAACCAATACCCATGTTTGGGGAAACGTCAGCTCCTAATGCTCTTGCCACATAAGCTGTACCGTCTGGTGTTTCGCCACGTAAATTAAAATCAAGTTGAGCACTATCAACTAACTTTACTTCTTTCATCTATTTCTCCAGCTTACAATTCACTACGGCTGCGCCATTTTTCAAATCTAATACGTGTTCTGACACCTAAACCTAAGAACGGTTCTGGTGGATTTAAGCTAGGCATACCAGTGACATACTGAATATCTTTTAAAGCTTGAGAATCTGAACCAACAACAAGGTCAGCCAATAGCGTTCCAGAAATTGTGCCCCATGCTGCTCCTACACCATTGTCACAAGCACTCGCATAAACACCATCTTCTAATTCACCAAAGAAGTTAGTGAAGTTACGAGAAATAGCGTAAACACCACCCCATGTATGGGTAAATGGAACATTCGCCAAATCTGGATAACGATCTAAAAATGCTTTGCGATGATCTTCTTGTATCCAGCGACGATTATCATCGTTTATGTTTGCACCGTATTTAGGCACGTGTTTATAAGTATTACGGATTAAGATTCGGCGATCAGCGGTCATTCTTAAGGTTGTTCCTGCATGATCGGCTGGAGTAAGTCCCCAATCTAATTCACCACGATAAACTTTCATTTCCTGATCAGTTAATGGACGTGTCCAGCTCGCAAAAGTCATGACTGGTAATAAACGGTTCTTCAAGTAACCAAATTCACGCGTAAAAATACTCGTCGCAAGTAGTACTTTAGGTGTTGTGATTGACCCTTCATCGCCTTGTAAAAGCCATTGGTTATTACTTTTTTGCAAACTACGAATTGGAGATTGCTCTAATAACTCAACGCTGTTTGGTAAATTGTCACCCATACCGCGTACTAAAGCTGCTGGTTGCATCAAATAAGAACCAGGAGTAAAAATTGCACGGCTATAGAAATCTGTACCTAATACTTTTTTCAGCTCAGCTTTTTCGACCCAACGGTATGGCTCACCCAAATCTTTCATTAGGTGCTCAAAATGATTGAGATGTGCCTCACCACGTTCGCCTACAGCACCTTGATATTTACCAGCAGCAGACCATTGGCAATCAATGTTATGGCGCTCGACTAAACCTTGTAATTGAGCAATTGCTGAGCGGTTTAAACTTAATAATTTTTGCTTATGCGAAGGATCAGGATGTGATAAAGCAAATTTATGTGGTAAATCAATTACAAACCCTGAGTTACGTCCTGAAGCGCCTTCTGCTACACGTTGTGCATCAACTAAAATAATACGCGCATTCGGTTTGAGTTCAGCTAATCTTCGAGCTGCTGCTAACCCTGCAAAGCCTGCTCCGATAATGGCATAGTCAGCTTTTTGTGGACCGATTAACTTTTTAGCAGGACCTGCTGGAGGTAATGCCGCATACCAACCACAGGTATTATCATCATTTGGTAAAGCAATCATTTTGTTATTCCCTTAACTTAAACTGTGGATGGACACGAATTTAGTTTCTCAAGCCACTCGCTACGATGGTGCTGTAATTGGCGACCAAGTAAGGCAAAGCCTGTTAATTTGCCTTGTTCATTGTAGAAACCCGCAGCTAACTCGCCGTCATGTTGTTCCACTACCCACTCACCTGTTCCCATTGCTGGCAAGACGGAAAGTGGCAAAATTGGTGTTTTTACTAGAACTGGTGTTGATTTCAAATCAGCAGCAGTTGACTGACCTAAAAGGTTATTAACTAAAGCTGGTAATGCTTGCGTGATGGGATTGATATAAGGTGCCCACTGGCCGTTCACTTCTGCACAATCACCTAAAGCAAAAATTGCTGGATCACTACTACGGTGATCAAGTCCAGTACAAATACCGCGTGCTGTCTCTAGACCCGCTGCTTGAGCAAGTGCAATATTTGGTCTCAAGCCAACTGCACTTAATACCAAGTCGGTTTCAAATGATTGACCATCTTGGAGTGTTAACTGGTAACGACCGTTTACAGATTGAATAGAACGAATACTATTTTGTAATTTCCACTCTACGCCTAACTGGCTTAGAGCATTTTGTAGAGCATGACCTAAAGGTTCTGGAATAAGACGTTCCATTGCCCATTTACCAAGACCAACAACCGTAACTTTGATGCCATGTGCTGCTAAATCATTGGCAAATTCACAGCCGATCAAACCATCACCAAGAATTGTGACATGCTGTTTATTTGATAATTGCTGGCGGAAACGGCGGTAATCCGCTAGATCATTTACGCTTAGTGTTGCCGTCGAATCACCATCTATTGGAATTACAACTGGTGTTGCCCCAGTTGCGAGTACGAGTCTGCCGTAAGGATAATCACCAATAGTGGTTTGAAGCTTTTTATTGGCACGGTCAATATGAGTTACTTTCGTATGTGGGTAAACGCGGATATTTAAACGTTGTTCCCAACTAAGAGCAGTCTCGCGAACTAAACTGTCTCCGTCTTTACCTAATGCTAAAGCATTAGATAAAGCTGGTTTACTGTATAAAGCGCCATCATCAGCAGTAAATACGGTAATAGACAAGTCTGGAGATTGTGCACGTAAAGTTGAAGCCACTTGATAGCCGGCATGGCCACTACCAATAATAACGACTGGTTCAATCACTGGAGCTGCAGCTACTACAGGAATTTCCTCATCCTCAATATCAGTAATATCGAGCATTTCAAAATCAGCTTTACCAACTTGACACTCTGGACACATCCAGTCGTCTGGAATATCTTCCCATTTTGTTCCTGGAGCTATCCCGTCATCAGGCCAGCCTTTAGCTTCATCATAGATCCAGCCACAGACAATACATAACCACTTTCTCATCTTGTCTATTTCCCTTATTTCTTACAAATTACACGCCATGTTTCAAACGGATACCGATATTGCGAGTTTGAACATAACTGTAGATGGCTTCCTGCCCTTTTTCGCGACCAAAACCAGATAAGCCCACACCACCAAATGGTGTTTCGATACCGCCAGCAAACCATTCGTTAATAAAGACTTGACCAGCAATAAGTCGGTTTGCTACTCGAAGTGTTTGATTCAGATTTTCACCAAATACACCTGCAACAAGTCCAAAGTCCGTACCATTTGCGATTGCAACTGCTTGGTCTTCGTTATCAAAAGGCATGATCACCATTACAGGACCAAACACTTCTTCTTGAGCAATCGACATATCATCTTTTGCTTCAATAATGGTTGGCAGAACGAAGTAACCTTCTAGATCTGCAGCCTTCCCACCTGTTAAAACATTGGCACCTTCTTCACGTGCCTTATCAATCATGGCAAGAATCTGTTGTTGCTGATCTTTAGATACAACTGGAGTAAGTTCGGCATTACTTTCGCCAATACCTACAGTTAAGCTCTCTGCAAGATTAACTACGGCAGCTTTAACTTCTTCATAGCGACTGCGGTGTACTAATAAGCGAGACATCGCTGAGCAAACTTGACCTGAGTTATAGAAGATCCCAACTTTAACGCTACGTAGTAATTGCTCAAGATCAACATCAGCAAAAGCAATTGCCGCTGACTTACCGCCTAACTCCATTACGGAAGGTGTGGCACGTTCAGCCGCATCTTTCAAAATACGTTGACCTGTTGGTACTGAACCGGTAAATACAATCTGGTTCGTATCTTGATGCTTAACAAGATGAGTACCAACTTCTGAACCTTTACCACAAAGCAAGTTCACTGCACCTTGTGGGAAACCAGCTTTCTCAATAGCTTTGATAAGTAAAACCATTCCTAAAGGGGAAACTTCAGGTGACTTAATTACAACTGCATTACCTGCTGCTAAAGCAGGTGCTAATGAGCGTGCACAGATTGAGACGGGAAAGTTCCAAGGTACGATTTGAACTGATACACCCATAGGAATATATGAAGTAAAATCAATGTAATCTTTACCTAAAGGTACTGAAATTCCTTCAACTTTATCTGCCATACCCGCGTAATATTCAAAATAGCGTGCTGCCTCATCGAACTCTTCACGTGCTGTATCAACATTTTTGCCATTTTCACGACACAGGATTAATGCACCCTCTTCAGCAATTTCACGAATTGCCTCAGCCGCTTTTAACATCCACGCTGTACGTTTAGCAGGACGAACATCAGTTAAAGCACCACTACTCACACAACGTCGAGCGGCTGCCATCGCGGCATCTGCATCTTCTACACTTGCACGAGCAACTGTTGCAAAAACCTTATCAGTTGCAGGGTTGATAACTTCCAATTGGCGAGAAGCATCTCGCCATTGTCCATCAACATAGTTGAGGTAATGTTGCATATTAAGCCTCCAATGCTTTTTTAGCTTGGCTTGCTAACCATTTTTGGAAGAAGTGGGTTGGTAAATCCATTTCAGGTGAGAAAACTCCACCACCAAAACCAGGTGAATGACGACCTTTTTGCATGGTTTCAACTGCAAACACATCTTCAGCAAATACAACTTTCCATGATTCTAAAGTTGCTTCACGGCATGCATCATATTTAGCGTCTAGTGATTCATCACCAACGTAATACAAGCGTAATTTTTCAATTGTTTGTTCTGGAGCGATTGGATCAATCATCATTGCAAATGCATGATCCGCTTGAATACCTAACAATACGTTCGGGAACACTGCTACATATTCAGCATGACGAAGTTGATCTTCTGGCCAGCTTGGGAATTTTGGTAAATGCGTACCCGCCGTAGCTGATAAGTTATATTTATAACTACCCTGACCAGCAAAACGATCTTCGAACATAATGTTGTAATGATCTTCAAGTTTTGAATACGTATTTAATGCTGGGTGTACCCATGGTAAGTGATAAGCTTCGCAATAGTTTTCAACTGTAAGTTTCCAGTTACTTTTTACAGGTAACTCAAAAGTTGAACCTACTTTACTGCTACGAATAAGCTCTAAACCGTTTTCACCCAAGAAAGGCTTCCAACGTTCAACCAACGGCGCAATATGCTCTTCAAAAGTTGGTGCATCACCAGAGATATTGACGAAAACCATATCCATCCAGATTGCTGAACGGAGAGCTTTTAAACCATGTTTTTCACATTTAAACCGTTCATCTTTATGTTGGTTAATTCCGCCAACATGTGGAGTACCTTTTAAGTTACCGTTTAGGTCATAACTCCAAGAGTGGTATTGGCAACGAATCACACCTTCAATAGTGCCTTCTTCTTGCACCAAAATCATACCGCGATGGCTACAAACGTTATGGAAAACTTGGATTTCTCCTTCGCGATTGCGCATCATTACCAAAGGCATGCCCATAAAATTAACAGGCTTCACATAGCTCTTTTTAGGTAAATCTGATGCAAAACCAATACACACCCAAGTTTTACTTAAAATATTGTCACGTTCAAAATTAAAATATTCGTTACTGGTATATGCTAAATTTGGCATACCATTTGATTCAGTAATAGGATTCAAAACGTTATCGACTTGCTGAACCGTAATTAATTGCTGGCTAACTCGACTATTCATCTGATGATCTCCATATATTTAAAACTAACGCAGAACTCCCTGCGTTGAGATGATTTGCACACTCTGCTATTTCTTTAGAGATTGTGTTAAATATCGATTCATCCGACAAACGACTTTTTAGCTAGGCATATATGAGTTTTTCTCATACGTATGAAACAGATTTAGTTACTACGATTTTTACAAAAACAATTGCTACTCATGACTAAAACTCATTAGTTGGTGAGAATAAATCAGTTGAGCTATCTTCTGCCACCTTACTACTCTGTAATATTAGTATTAAGCAGCTAATCGTTTTTTAGCTGTTGGAAACGCATCGAAGGAGTAGTTATGCGTACAACAACAGGAGTCATGAAAGGGCTTAATCCAACTGTTACTATTGTCTCGAAGTTATTACTCTTCATTTTTATTGCTTTTTGCATTTTTAAGGAAAAACAGGCAGGTGAATATTTTCAACTGATATCTAATACCTTATTACAAAATGCAAAATGGTATCTCTTGTTACTAGCCACAAGCTTATTAGTATTTCTGCTTTACTTATGTATGAGTCGTTTTGGACAAATAAAATTAGGAAAAGATAACGAAAAGCCTGAATATAGTAATTTGGCCTGGATATGTATGCTTTTCTCATGCGGTATGGGAATTGGCCTAATGTTTTGGTCTGTAGCTGAGCCAATCAGTCACTATGCTAGTAATCCTTTTACTCAAGGGCTATCTGATGAATCAGCCCGTATGGCAATGCAGTTAACATTTTTCCATTGGGGACTACACCCATGGGGACTGTTTTGTTTAGTAGCTGTTGCTTTAGGGTATTTTGCATATCGTAAAGACTTACCTTTCGCAATGCGCTCAGTCTTATACCCTCTAATTGGGAAAAAAATATATGGTCCAATTGGAGATATAGTCGATACATTAACTATTGTCATTACCGCTTTTGGTATTTCCCAATCATTAAGTATGGGGATTCTTGAGCTAAATACAGGCCTTAATCATACTTTTGGTATTAGTATGGATGTGAAAATCCAATTAATCCTAGTACTAGTACTTTGTGCCCTAGCAACTCTCTCACTTTTATCTGCAATAAGTAAAGGATTTAAAATTATTGCCGAAGGTAATATGGTTCTTTCCTACATTCTAGTATTTGCTATTATCTTTATTGGTTCATCAAGTTACATTTTGAATACTTTTTTTGAAGGTATTGGTGACTATCTACAGAATATTATTGGGATGAGTTTATGGAGTGATGCTCAGAAAGATTCTGGCTGGCAAAACTCATGGACCGCTTATTATTGGCCGTGGTGGATGACTTGGGCACCATTTGTAGGATTATTTATTGCCCGAATATCAAAAGGGCGTACCATTCGCCAAGTTATCTTAGGCTCACTTGCAGCCCCCACTTTACTTACTTTTCTTTGGATAGCCGCATTTGGTGGAGCCGCACTGAAAATAGAGAAAACTTCCCACCAACAAACATCTTCAACAATTGTTACGAATATCCCTTCTAGTACATCAGTCGATAAAGTTCCAGCTCACGAACTCACTATCACCGAAGCGACTCAACAAGATCCAGCACGAGCGGTATTCGTGTTCTTTGACCATCTCACTCCAAACTCTGATACTAAAATCATTCTCAGCGCCTTACTTTGCTTACTATTAGCCATTCATGTGATTACCTTAGTTAACTCTGGAATATTAGTACTTTGTTTCTTAGATTCTTCTGGTGCAACGGACCCATCAATCGGAATTCGGCTGATTTGGAGTGCTATTATTCCTTTAATTGGTGGAGGACTACTACTAGCTGGCGGTCTAACGGCTATAAAAACAGCTTGTATTATTGCGGGTTTTCCTATCTCGATTCTATTAGGAATTATGGGTTTCTCATTAATAAAAAGCTTACGACAAGATCCGAAATTTCAGGAAAATGAAATAGTTTATATTCAAGCCGATGCTCCCCCCTTGGAGAAAAAATTAGTTCAAACTCCTAAAAAAGAGGATAAAGAATTAAATGATCAACTGATTGTAGAGTAATTAACTATTATCCCCAATTGGCTAGAAGTAAAATCTTCTAGCCAATTTTATAATGTGTAATTTTTCATATTGTCTTCTATCCAACTACCTATGATAAAAACTCACTCAAGAGTGAAAATAAATCGGTTGAGCAAAATTAGTACTCCTCACTACTCTATATTATTCGTATAAAACAGCTAATGATTCTAGCTGTTTGCCACGCATCCAAGGAGGAGTTATGCGTACAACAAGGGTTGCTGAATCCAATTCTGCGGTTTCAATTATTTCAAAAATATTAGTAGTCGCATTTGTACTTTTTTGCGCAATTTATGCAACCGAAGCAGCGAAAATATTTGCTGATTTATCAAGCGCCTTACTGCGCAATATGAAATGGTTCATTTTGCTATCTGTTACAGCGATCTGCTTTTTCTTAATTTATGTCATGTGCAGCCGTTATGGTTTAATAAAACTGGGAAAAGATACAGATAAACCTGAATACAGTTATTTTGCATGGATTTCGATGTTGTTTTCATGTGCCATGGGAGTCGGTTTAGTATTTTGGGGCGTTGCTGAACCAATGAACCATTATGCGAGTAATCCATTTACAAAAGGCTTCACGGATGAAGCAGCTAGTATGGCAATGCAAATTACCTACTTTCACTGGGGATTACATGCATGGTCTGTTTACTGTATAGCAGCGTTAGCAATTGGTTATTTTTCTTATCGTAAAGGTCTACCTTTTTCTTTACGTTCAATTTTACATCCGCTTATTGGCGATCGTATTTATGGTCCTATCGGACATTTTATTGATATTGTCGTAATTGTTGTCACAACTTTTGGTATCTCTCAAACTCTCGCTTTAGGTGTTTTACAAATAAATGCCGGATTACATAAAGTTTTTGGCCTAGAAACCAACACAACTGTTCAATTTATTCTCATGATTACCTTATCCAGTATTGCCACTTTCTCTGTAGTGCGCGGTATTGGTACAGGAATGCGCCGTATTTCTGAACTTAATATTATCCTATCAATCATTTTGATTGTAATCCTTATGCTCATTGGACCTGCTAGATACATTACTAATTCTTACTTAGAAGGTATTGGTAACTATACATCTAATTTTGTAGGCATGAGTTTGTGGAGTGATACTCAAAAAGACTCTGAGTGGCAAAACTGGTGGACAGCTTTCTATTGGTTATGGTGGTCAACTTGGGCTCCATTTGTAGGTATGTTCATTGCTAAAATTTCAAAAGGACGTACTATCCGTCAACTCATTGCAGGTGTGCTTGTTGTTCCAACTTTGGTTACTTTTTTCTGGTTTGCAGTGTTCGGCGGTTCAGCTCTAAAAATTGAGCAAGACTCTCGCCATACATTTGAAAAACAGCAATCAGCTTTGGTAGAGAATACGCAATCAACCACTGCAACAACACATCCTACCATTACTTCTCAAACTGAAGATAAAGCAGAACCACAGGAAGAGTTTACTGGTGGTCCTATAGTAAAAGCGACACAAAAAGACAGTACCCTCGCCGTTTTTGCTTTATTTGATGCTGTTGGAGGAGGAGGTATTTTTGGACAAATTCTTAGTATTGCAACCTGTCTTCTACTCATTACTTATCTTGTAACATCACAAGATGGCGGGACACATGTTCTATGTTTCCTTGATACCTTATCTGAAAAAGACACTCCTATCCGTACTCGTCTTTTGTGGTGTGTGTTTGTTACTGCAATCAGCCTAGGTTTGCTTTATGTAGGAGGTCTCAAAGCGATTCAAGCCGCTGTCACACTATTTGGGTTCCCTATTATTGTTTTGCTCACAATTATGGCTGTAGCACTTATGAAAGCTTTCAGACAAGAAGATATAGCAAATATTAACGTTGTACCTAAACATCCGAAGATCGAGCCTGAAGCATAATCTAGACTTCTATCTCACAGTTTAGAAGAAAGTTATAATCTAAAACTCTCTTCTAAACTTATATTTTCAATTTAAAACAAATAGTTAAACCATAATAAATTTCTAACAAAGAATTATAGGAAGATAAATCTCATCAAGGAAGCAATATGAAAAATATGAAACTTCATCAAAATCGTATTGGTAATCGTCACCCTGAACATTTAAATATGCATCAGATTGGACCAGGTGATTTAGCTATTTCTGAATGGCAGCAAGCAGGCCTCACTCTTCCTAACCTTGATCGAATGCATCAATATCGTTTAAACCGTATATGTGCTCTACTGAAGCAACAAGGATTAGCTGGAATATTGTTATATGACCCAATCAATATCCGCTATGCTACAGGCACAACTAATATGCAAGTATGGTTATTGCATAATGCTGGTCGATATACCTATATTTCTGCAGAGGGACAGGTAGTACTTTGGGAATTTGACCATTGCGATTTCCTAGCTGAACATTCTAAGGTGGTAACCCAAATTCGTCCTTGTATTTCATGGTTTTATTTTTGTGCAGGTTCTCGCATTGATGAACAAGTGAAAAAATGGGCAAACGAAATTTATGACGTTGTTTTACAATTTGGTAAAGGCAATAAACGAATTGCGATTGATAAATGTAATGACGAAGGTATCAAAGAACTTGAACATCTTGGCTTAAGCATTGAAAACGGCGAAGTTATTATGGAGCTTGCACGTGCAATTAAAGGTGAAGATGAAATCAATGCTATGCGTTGTGCTGTACATGCTACAGATTCAGCAATAAAAGTGATGCATGATCATCTTGAACCAGGTGTTTCAGAACAACGCCTATGGTCATACTTACATGCGGAAAATATTGCACGTGGGGGTGAATGGATTGAAACTCGTTTACTCTCATCTGGCCCACGCTGTAATCCATGGTACCAAGAATGCAGCGGCCGTATCATTCAGAATGGTGAGTTGGTCGGATTCGATACGGATATGATCGGTGCTTATGGTATTTGTGTTGATACTTCACGAACTTGGTTGTGTGGGGATGAAACTCCAACCGATAAGCAAAAACGAATTTATCAGATGGCATATGATCAAATTCACTTTAATACCGAATTATTGCGGGCTGGCATAACTTATAAAGAACTTACTCATAAGGCTCTACAGTATGATCCAAATGAATATAACCACTATTCATTCCTTTATCATGGGGTTGGATTATGTGATGAAGCACCTGGCATCTACTTTAAAGAGGCTTGGGATAGCTATGGCTATGATGGCGTATTAGAACCAGGAATGGTGATGTGTGTAGAAAGTTATGTAGGTCATAAAGCTGGTGGACCAGGTGTCAAACTTGAAAATCAGATCTTAATTACAGAAAAGGGTCCTGAAATTTTAACATTATATCCTTTTGAAACTAAGCTTTTATCAAATTAATTGAAGGTCTTGAAAACTAGAAATATCAAAATTCCTAGTTTTCAAGAGAAAATTATTACTAAAAAATTAATTTAGACCTTTTTGTCCAACTTGCCCTGGTAATTGATCTAGCAGCCAACTGCGGAAATGCTTAACACTAGAAGGAATAACTCCCCTATCTGCTGGTTCTAGCATACTGAAATTTGCTTGAGTACGAAGAACAGTCTCAACAGGTCTAACTAAAGCACCACTTTGTAAATAATCATCCACGAGTGAACCCCACGCTAAAGCCACACCCTGACCATTAATTGCGGCCTGCAAAAGCATTGGATAGTTGTTGATATTCACCCTATTTTTTGGTTTTACAATAGGATAATTTACCGCTTCAAACCACTCAGACCAAGTAATCCAATCTTTTTGAGCGTCATCTAAATATAATAGAGCTTTTCCAAAAATCTCTTCGGGAGAGGTATCGTCTTTAAATTGAGCAAGATAATTTGGACTACAAACAGGAAAAACCTCTTCAGGAAATAGTGTAGTAACTCTCATTCCCGCTGGAGGGACACGACAATAAAATAATGCCAGATCGAAGTCCATTTTGTGCAAATCTGAAATATTGTCTGTCGTTAAAATTCTTAAATCAACGCCCTCATTATTCTGTTGAAAAGCAGCCACTTTCGGGAGTAACCA
This sequence comes from Acinetobacter pittii ANC 4050, assembly GCF_000399685.1. Lineage (GTDB taxonomy): Bacteria > Pseudomonadota > Gammaproteobacteria > Pseudomonadales > Moraxellaceae > Acinetobacter > Acinetobacter pittii_E. Next base: position 289,797 of record NZ_KB976987.1, on the reverse strand, counting down.
AAGAGCAGCCATAGCATTAGTCGTAGCCACAGTTATTTGATGCTCTCCTTGCCATTTCTTGATTTCAGCAGTAGCTTGGGCGACATCTAATAAAGCACTATAGATCGTTTGATAATATTGCAATCCAGTAGGAGTTAGGGAAATATTTCGATTAGCTCTTAGGAATAATTCCTTACCTAAATATTCTTCGAGCTGTCGAATTTGTCGACTGATAGCGCCTTGAGTAACATTCAATTCGTTTGCAGCTTTTGTAAAACTGAGGTGGCGTGCGGCTGCCTCGAATACAATTAAGCTGTTCATTGGCGGCAATGGCTTAATTTTCATGGACACTCCTAATTTGTCCTATTTCCTTAAAAACTCTTTTCCAATTCGAGTTCTTTTATTCCGCTATTTACTATGAAAATTGTCTTTTGAACATACTAATAGCGAATAAACCAGATATTCTCGGCATAAATGGTTTGAATTTCTTCAATTATGATCCATTTCTCAGGAAAGCCCTAAAATCTCATAAATATAATTTAATAAAAAGTGAGTAAAAGTATTCTATCTATGAGTTTTTCTCATTTGAATTTTATTAAAGAAGTGACTCCTGAAGAATTAAAATTTTAATCAATAAAGAAAATAATTTTTTGTTTGACGTAGTTTGACAAATTCAATGCTTCAAAATTCAGTCAAGGCCTTTCTATATCTAGTTTTTCAAAGAAATTAAAGATAACCGCCGTCAAACAAAAAGCTAAGTTTTTTGCTTTACGTGGCTTTACTAGATGGAGGTTTAGAAAAACTAAAACCCTACTGACCCATAGCGTACGGTGTATTTTTCATAAAACGCTGTAAAGCAAAATTTACTTGGACGTACTTGGACAGGTTTAGATAAATATACTTTCTAGAAATCTGCTTCATCCATTGATATACATAGCTTATAGAGCATTTTAAATTATCTTCGATGGCTAAGCCGTCCAAGTAATTACTTAGATGTACTTAGATAGAATTGAATAAAAATCATGTTTTTGCTTTACGTAGCTTTACGAGATGAATATTTGAAAAAAGCTACGAACCCTTATGGCACATAGCTTACGGCGTATTTTATATAAATGGACGTAAAGCAAAATTACTTAGACATACTTAGACAGAATCGAATATAAATCATGTTTTTTGTTGTACGTAGCTGTACAAAATGAAAATTATAAAAGAGCCGAAACCTTTGCACTGCCTAGCATAGAAGTTATTTCCTCCAAATATTGCTGTACAGCTAATTCTTTATTAGATAAATAACTAAAGATTAAATTTTAAGATGCCATTTTACGTTGATGTACGTTGATGAAATTCAACTTTTCTAATCTATTAAAATTGCCTGCAAACCTTGCTATATAAAAATTTGAGATAGGTCTTCTTTTTTTAGGAGTTCTATATAAACCTAACTTGCAAACCCTTTATATACACAAAAAGTAAAAGCTTCCTTGACGTACCTTGACGAAATTCAATTTTTTAAAGCTTGTAAAAATAGTCTGTAACCATTGGTATATAAAAGATTTAAAAGAAAAATAGTCAGCTTTAGTACAATAGTCTGTCAAGGTAAATTGCAAGCACTTCGTATAAGTAAAAATTAGAAGTTTCCTTGATGTCCCTTGATGAAATTTCGATTATCAAAAATTAATAAGATGTATTATTCATGGACTTTTGAGAGCAATTTAATGATCTTTCTATAAGTTGACCATCAAGGAAATGAGAAGTGATTTCGAGTTAAAGTTTTCACTTTTGTTATACGTAGTCATACAAAATCTAAAAATGAATTTGTACTTATTTACTCTTACGTAGCCTTACGAAACAGTATTTGTCAAAATAGACGTAAAGCTTGCAATCTATAGGTTAGAACCTATTTTTCTGGTATCCAAAGATATAGCGCCATAAGACTAATTTTTGCTAGACGTAGCTAGACGAAATTCTTTTTAAGAAAAGTTGAAGTAAGTCTTCCGCTATAAAGACTTGAGAGTTATTTGAATTATGTTTTAGATGACTGATGTCCAGCAAAATTTTAAGGAAAGATTTAACTTTATATGAATTACTATTATTGAATAGATGAATTTTAATAGCCTATACTCATCTCAATAATAAATGTTCGCTTGGAATAGGCATGGCTCTGAATACATCTTTACAAGGTCGTTTACGTAATACAACTTTACCTTATAGTCAAAGTTTAATGCCTTTATTTGAAGCCGTTGTAAACTCTATTCATGCTATAGATGAAGCTAAAATATTAGCAACTGGTACAATAACAATAGAAATTATGAGAAAAATTCAAAATACATTGAATGTTGCTGTACCTCAAGAAGAAAAATCTACGCCTATTTACGGTTTTAAAATTATTGATAATGGTATTGGCTTTACCAAGAACAATATGTTGTCTTTCGAAACTTTAGACAGCGAGTATAAAGCTAGTCAAGGATGTAGAGGTATTGGTCGTTTAATGTGGCTAAAAGCTTTCACGAATGTTTCTGTTTATAGTGAATTTATTGATGAAAATCATGATCCGAAATTGAAGACATTCTTATTTAATGCAAAAAATGGGGTATATCGACTAGAAGAGAAAAAGTTAGCTATTTTAGAAGAAAATAAAACTGTGATTACATTAGAAGATTTTATAGATAAATATGAAAAAAGAGCGCCTAAATCTTGTATAAATATCGCTGAAAGCTTACTTGAACATTGTCTATGGTACTTTGTTAGAGAAAATGGGGCACCTAATATTTTTATTAAAGATCAAGAAGAAACTATTAATTTAAATGATCTTTTTGATCAACATATGTATGGTACGGCCTATTCAGACTCTTTCAAAATTGGAGAGGTAGAGTTTGAACTTTTACATATAAAACTTAAATCAAAAGCGAAACAATCTTGTATTGCTTGGTGTGCTGCTGGTCGAGTAGTGAAAGAAGAGAATATAACCTCAGGAAAGATCCCTGGTCTGCATGGTCGTATACAAGCTAAGGGTGAAGATTTTACTTACTGTTGCTACTTAACTTCTAAGTTTTTGGATGAAAACGTACGTCCTGAACGTATAGATTTCAATTTATCAAATCTTAATGATGAAGATTTGTATGCAACCGGCATAACAGAGCCAAAAATTAGAGAAGCCGCTTACGCCAAAATCTCCACCTATCTCAATGAATATTTAAATGAGAGTAAAGAGCTTGGAAAAAAAAGAGTAAATGACTTTGTAGCTAAAAAAGCTCCCCGATATAGATCAATATTAAAATACATACCAGAACCATTATTTTTTGTGAATCCAGAAATATCAGATAAAGATTTAGATCTACTTCTTCATAAACAACTCTCTGAAGTTGAAAATAGTGTATTAGCTGAAGGTCATGAGATATTAAATAAAACTGTTAGTAAAAAGGATGAATATGAAACTGAAATAACAAAATATATGGAAAAAATTGATGATATAAAAAAATCAGATCTCGCAGGTTATGTATGTAACAGGAAAGTCATCCTTGATATCCTTGAAAAAGCTATCCAACGTGGACCTGATGGTAAATATGCTCGGGAAGACTTAATTCATCAACTTATTATGCCTATGAGAAAAACATCTGATGAAGTTTTACTAGAAAATTGCAATTTATGGTTAATTAATGAGAGGCTCGCCTTTCATGATTTCTTAGCATCTGATAAGACCTTAAACTCTATGCCTATTACAGAGAGTAAAGAGAATAAAGAGCCCGATATTTGTGCTTTGAATGTTTACGATGAACCGTTACTAGTCGCGGAGGGCAAAAAACTTCCTTTAGCCACCCTTACAATTATTGAAATTAAAAGACCAATGAGGAATGATACTTCATCTGGAGAAGATAAAGATCCAGTTGAGCAAGTTTTTGGTTACCTAAAAAGAATTAGAAATGGTAATACAACTACAGCATCTGGGCGTCCTATTCCTGATTCTAAAGATATACCAGGTTTTTGTTATGTAATTTGTGATTTAACTTCTTCTATGAAGGAACGTTGTAGAGATGTGCATGATTTAACAGAAACAGAAGATAAATTAGGATTTTTTGGTTATAAAAAAAATATTAATTGTTATATCGAAGTTATATCCTTTGATCGCTTAGTGAATTCTGCAAAAGAAAGGAATAGAGCTTTTTTTGATAAGCTAGGTCTACCTTCAAACTAAATTACTATTCTTCATTATTTTTTAAATAAATTTTGAATAGTTCTTTAAAGTTAGTTAAGAATTAAATATTAATTTTCAATTGGTATAATAAATGATAAATACAATTTCAGATAAAGCTCTTGAAAAAATACGGAATTTCACATTTGAAACCCACTGCCCTTCAGTCAAAATTTACCAAAAGAACGGTTTGATTTTAGAGGGATATGGGATTATTAAAATTAATGATTTTGGTACTTTCTATTTAGAATTTGTCTGCTTAAAGAAAAAAAATATTCCTCATATAAAATGGGACTTACAGCTTCCTAGTGACATGCTTGATGAGTCTCAAACTTGCTATTTGGACGCAACGGATACACAAGGAAAAATATTTAAAAGTGAGGGATTTCGGTTTACTTTAAATGTATTGTCTATTGCTAAAACATCTATTCACCATATTCTATTAATTAACCTAATAATTACTAATCCTTCTTCAGTTAGTTCTAAAAATTACCTTTATTTAGAGTTTAATCAAAGTATTAGTATCCCTAGAAACAAACTAAATCAAAGCACTTCTACTTTAGGCACTAGCTCATCATCATGGAATGAATCTATAATTAATTTTGAAAAAGAAAATTATAGAATAAGAATAGTTAACAATGATAAAGATAATCAAAATTTTATAGTAGTTGAAGGTGCTGAAGATCCTGAAGCATTAATAGACTGTTTAGCCTTTTATCTCGGTTTAACTTCTGGGGTTTTATTGCAACCTTATTATTCAATTTGCAATTATAACAATCAAGAAACCATTACATTATATAGTACTAATAAACTTTATCTAAATAAAAAATTTATGCCAGCCATCCCTTACTCATTGAGAAATGATATATTTAGAGATGGAGAATATCATTTTAATATTTTAAGAAGTTCTATCCAATTGAGTAAAGAAAAGCCAGACATTTTCCGTAGTATTTATGCTCAATGGAAACGTGTCTGGTATTCTTATAATTCCGAGCAAGACATCACTAATCTTACGTTAACAACAGCAATTGAAGGTTTATTGAATGATATATTTATACCTATTTTATCGCGAACCAAAAGAGATGATAAGTTAGAAAATGATATTAATAAAATTAGAGCTATAATAAAAGATTTAGAGATAGAGCAGACATATAAAGATAGGCTTATGAATTCTATTTCATATTTAAAAAACATTACTGCTAATAAAGCACTATCTTTACTAGTAGATTCAGCAATTCTAAAAAAAGAAGAAATTGAAGCTTGGAAAGTGCTTAGAAATGAGGTAGCCCACCCAAAAGTTAAAGTTTATAATCTTTCCAAACAATACCAAAAAAAGGAAAATTTTTTCCTTTGTATTAACTTATTTAATTCTTTGATTTTTCAAATATTACCCTATACTGGTCCAATAAATTATTTTAATGCTTCTCAAGAGACAGATATTCTTTTATTTAATTATAAGAACCTAGAAAATTAACCAATTATTTTAATACAACTATCTGCCAATCAGTCACTCCCATTTCTATAAGGATTTCCTCATCCCCTTTCATGAATTCTTTATTCGTATGGTAGAAGTACCCTTCCTCATCTTTACCTAAGGTAATAATGGGTTGACCATATGGTGGAGTCTCTTTCTTAAGAGACTTCCACTCATTCACGGCGTACCCTTCTTGCTGCTCAAATATTCTTAAAAATTCTTTCTTACTCATTGTCATTTTATTGCCCACGTATTAATGAATTAGATAAATCTGTGTAACCTCAGAAATCTGTAACCTTTTCAGTTTTCTAAAAGGTTACACCCTGAAAGCCTTGCTCCATAAGGCTGTAACCTCAGTAACCTTTGTAACCTCAGTTTTTTGGTAACTCCTAGTGTTCATCCAGATCATCTGTGAGTACCTTTTCATTAAATACATACATAGGAATAGCTTTAGGCATGCCATCTATACCTCGGATGAGCTTTGTAGACTTGCCATTATTAAGATGATCCAGCCATCCACGTTGTATAAGTAACTTGCCTACACGTTTAGGATTTAGTCCTTTGCAAAGCTCTTTTTTAAATTGTTCCGGATAGACCAGATATTTCTTTTCGCCGTTCTCAATCTTCCAATAACCTACTCGATTAATAACTTTATCTAGATGTTCCGCATCTGGTGTCATACATTCAAAACGACTGTTACCATGTGCTTCAAAGAAAGCTTTTATCTGAGCCAGAATTTCCAGATCTTCATAATTTCCAACTCGGTCAAAGCTACCTAACCATTGTTCAAACACAGCCCGTATAGCATTAAATGCAGTGCCGACTTTCCAACCAGTTATTCCCGCTTGTGTTGCCAGTTCACCAGCTGTAGCAATCAAAGCAAATGTATTGGCTACACGGATAATATGGCCTTCTGAATGACCATCAATTAATGGCTCTCGATATTGTTCCCATAACTGTCGAGCTTGTTTAATAATTTCATTTTTATCGCTACAGAGATATTCAAGCCACGCTATACCTGCTTCGCCGTAATACATGTTTGAATGCTCTACTAACATTCTAGATTGCATTGCTCCATCTGAAGCAAAATCAATACTGTCAAACACACCATATTCTGATTGGTCTACATCAATATCAATTAAGCGGATCTCTTGTCCTAGTTTGGCCTTTTGACCATGCTTGGCCATAATATCTTTGAGTCCTTCTTCCCCACTGGATAGAAAGATAAGCTTCCAGTTAAAAGCAGGCTTAGCTGTGATTTGCTTGTTTAAACGAGCCTTACCCAATCCATTGGCCAGCATATACACAATGTTGCCCAGCTCTTTAGGGTTAGCAATTTCTCCAATCTCATCTAAAGCTAAAAAGCTATCATTGTGCATATAGGCCGTATGTTCCAGAGCATTACCAGTAGCTCGCCATGTACGATAAAAACGGCTCGGTTTACCCCATACACTACAACCTAAAAATAATGCCGTTGATTTACCTTTAGATGATTTACCAACAAAGTGAACGCCTGCTCCATTCTGTTGTTCAAGTGGACCTAAAAGCTGGCCAGCAAACGCCGTGCTAATGGCACATACTAATTTGCTATGGTTCTGAGCGAGTTTAGATACCTCTTCTCTCCATTGAATTAATGTGCCGTTGCTTTGATAGCGATTATCTAAACCGTGAATAGCCTGATAGACAATTAAATCGTTATCTTTACTTTGGCCAACTTCACAATGAGGTAATACATACACTTCATCATGCCAGCCCACACGATCGACACATAAGGCCCTCTGCTCGACCGGATAACTCATCAAATAGCTTTGTAATAAGCTTCTTGCTTTAGCATCTGGCGCTATAGTCATACCTTGATAAGAAAGTGCTTTCCGTAGTTCTACGCCGTCAGATTGGAAGAACTCCATAGACACGGCTTGTAGGTGTTTAATGCCATCTGGATCGTACCATTCGAGCAACCGTCCCCATGAGGTACTGGAATTATCTCGAGTCAGAGCAACAACTTTAATTGGACTAGAGATATAACGCTTATAGTCATCTCCCTTGTTATTCGTTTCTAAAAAGTACAAACCTGTTTCTAAAAGATGAAACCGTCCATCACCCCATTTAAATGGTTTGGCCAAATGGCCTTTTGGTAAAGGTTCAGTATGAGGAAGTCTGGCAATAGCTTCCTTTAAAAATGCCGTAACTTCTTCCGGATCTTCATCTTTAGTCAGTTCGATTAGAAATTCAGTCTCGTCAATTTTCTGGTACTGGTTAATTAAGCGAACAGCAGTATTCTGCTCGAGCTTCTGGAAGGCATCATTTTTAAAATATTCAGGTCGTACAGGTAGGTAAAGCTTTTTAAATCCAGCTTGTGCCAATTGATTAATGACAAACTGGATCTGCTCAAAATCGAAAGCCTTAAGCGTTTTTGCTAAGCGTGAAGCACATAAGTTGTTGAGTACGACCAGCACTACAGATAACCCACTAGAAGCAATCTTAAAGAAAGACTCAAGGCTATAAGTAATAATTACAGGCTTGTCATGCTGTAATTCACCATAACAAGCAAACCCTCTGGCCAACCCTTCAGGAAAGACAGAAATAGTTTTTCCACTTTCCATAACGGCACATTGGATGATACTCAATTCACCGTTATAGATCGGTAGAATTAAGGGATTAGAGTATTCAACGCTATCTATCTCAACTCTATTTGGATCAATATAGATAGACTGATTTGGTCCACCAAAACGCTGGATAATTTTATGCTGAAGATATTCAGTTTGATTAGGTGTATATATCTGACAATGAGCCAAAACTTCAGTTGGTGTCATGTTTGAGGCGTCACGTTTAGTCATGCTTGTGACTCCTCATATTCTTTTTGAAACTGATCTTCTTGTGCTTTTGAAAACTCCAGATTTTCATCAATCATGCTATCTGTAATATTCAAAAGACGTTTTAAATCTTTAAATACGCTTTCTGGCACGTTATAGACTTGTTGCAGGTACTCTGCTGTTTTTTCATATTTACTACGAATGGAATCAAGCATTACAGCGAGGTCAGCAACCTGTTCATATGCCAATGCATAACCTTCAGACACATCACTAGCGTCATAAGTTTTTATAGCAAGCTCTATATGAGAATTTTTTAAAGACGAGTTGTTATTAGGCATTATGAATGCGCTCCTTTTGCAAGTTTGGAGCTTCACCATTCACGGCCAAGTGAGGGTGGCGAAGCTGAAAAGGGTTGGCCGACAGGCGCAAAAGGTCACCTGCACACCCGAAGGTGTCCCTCTCCAGCCCCGCCGTAACATGCAGGTGCATAGAGATTTTACGCACAAAAAAAGCCCGATAAGCGGACTGTGCGCCTTTTGCGATATAACCGGCCAAGGTTAGCTCATCTGCTTTCTGATGAACGTCCTTAGCATAACTAGGCACATGACAGCTTGCAAGAAGTATTGTTAAAAATATAGGTATTAGATTCTTATGCTTTTCCATAGGGTGGTTCTCCCATAATGCTGGTAAGCAATACCTGAAGGCTGCCAGCGTGCAGTACTAAGACATCCTGCACACAAAGCTTTTGCAATAATAATTCTCGAGTATCTTTAATTTCTTGAAGCTCGCCATTTATGGCGAGCATTTCAATAAACTTCATGGCTTGATTATTCACAACCAAATCTGTTTTATCTTCTTCTTCAGTAAGCGGAGCATATGAAGCTAAAACAAAACTCTTCATCTTAAGCCCCCTTACCAAAATGTTTAGCTAGAACATTCATACCTTTAGGAAGGATGAAGAACTCTATTTTGGTAAAGGTATATGGATCACCATTAGGTCGAATCCGAGCCACTTCTTCATACTTGGTTTCGCAATAGCCGCGCTCCTGACTGTAGTAAGTTGAAGCACGTACTCCGTTAAGCTTGCGATCCCAGCCATGTTTACGTAACCAGTTGGCCAATACTTCCCTTTTAATATTTAAGATCTTGCAAGCTTGCTGAAACTTCACACCAGTAGGTGTTTGAGTAATGGTGTTGATCGTTTTTTCTAAAGACTGGTTCTGAGTTTCAAGATGAATTACTTGCTCTGTATAGTCCAAAAGAGCACGGCGTAAAGCATGAGGGTTAGAAATATCTACCACCACTTCATCCTTAACTTTATATTCAAGTTCTTGCCAACGATCGACTAAACTCGCCGTGAACTCTGGACAAAGTTGGGCCACGACAATGATGCTGTCTCGTTTACCTTGTTCACCTTCAAAAATATATACCCCAACTTTTGAAGTAAGCCCTAAGTTATTGATTCTTTCGAAATTCGTCATTGGAGTATTTCGAATCACGCCTTTTTGCATGAGTCTCTCAATTGAGACTTTTACATTTCTATGCTCAGATTGAACCAAGTCGGAAATTTCCAGACTAGTCATCTTAAGAATTGATGGATTAACTAATTGATTCATGAGTTAAGCCTCCAATTCTGCATTGGTTTGGCTTTTGATTTGGTTGTTATGCCATTCAATTAGTTGTGCATAATCAAAATAGACTGGAGCCTGGCGAGTTGTACCGGCTTTATACGCTTTAGGGAAAGTTGGATCATTTAAGGTGAGCTCACGTAAAGCATTACGCTTAATACTCAATAACTCACATGCTTGGTTATATGTAACTCGGATTGGTTGCATTTATTTAGCTCCATACAGTTGTGTTTGATGGAGCTAGTGAAACAAATCAAATAAGGTGACATACAAGTGTCACTTCTATGAAAAAAGGTGGTACCTTAAAGTGTCACCTCATAGTAAGTATTTATAACCAATCACTTTTTTGGATTAGTAATTGCGCAAATTCTTTTAACTAAATTTGTTTGGGTAATATCTCGGTTCTTTAGAATATTAGTTATAGCTGGGGTATGTTCTTGATATGGATACTGATTACGTAAATACTTTTCTTCCCAAGCTTCAATAGCTATTAATAGTTCAGGAGCATGATTTGGATGGTTAGGGTCAAGCGAGGGATGGGTCTTCAAATTAGTTTGGTCGAGTAAAATTATATCTTCTTTCTCAGTATTTGAATTTTGAATTTTTTTCCAATGTGCATCAAATAATTTATCACTTTCTTGACCAATATATCTTGAAAAATCATCTAATTGATCAAGCTTTATATCTCCATATCTTATATCAGTATACAAAGCATGACGTATTTTCACATCAACAATTAAGTCTTTTAATGGTTCAAAGTAGCGCAGATCATCTTCATCTATCAATATATGATTAAGATGATAATAATCTACGTCGTAACCAAAATCAGTTGAATTAAATTTTTCATCGTCAAAGAAATTAAGAACAAAAGAAATTGACTGATCAGAATTAATTTTATTCAATTTTATGAAGTCTGTTTCTCCTACTCTGATATATACATCACAGTGACTATAAAATTTTGTATTCTTCAAAAATTTAACAAAACTTTGAATTGGTTGATTAAATGATTCGCAAAAGCTTTGAATACACCAAATTAATTCTATATATTTTTTACTCTCTTGATTTATCGCTTCAGTTATACCTATTTTATTCTTTTTTTTCTTAAGTGGCCTTCCAGACTCTAAAATTTCTATTAAGTTTAACCTCTTAAACTTATCAAAATTTTTAACATCCTCTTTTGACCAATAATATTGTCCAAATCTTTTTTCTAGCTCAATTCCAGCAATTATTTTATTCTCTAAATGCTCACCATCTAGAGAATCACAATTATTAAAAATAAAAGGTATTAAAGCCTGTTTTAAAGTTCCCCAACCAGAGTCATGTTCATAGACGTGCTCAATTATAATTTTTTCACATTCTCTTATTTCAGAAGTATAATCATCAAAATATTCATACGTACATATTGAATCTATATCACTTTGAAATAAGAAATGCCCAACCTCTTCCCATCCATTATCTGAAAGTTGATAAAGTACTTCTAAAATATCCAATAATCTTATGTAATTCTCTTCTACATTTTTCTCTTTTTCAGAAAACAATCCCATAATGCCTCCCACAGCACAAAATTCCCATTTAGAAATAGCTAAGCCAATCAGATTGGGTATCTGACTTTCGGGAGCTAACCTAGGCTTAGCAAAACAAATATAAGTGATAAAAAACCAAATAAGAACATATAAAGCCAAGTAATACGTCTAATCGTGTCGCACAGTAATTTGAAATCTATAGAAATAAAGCATTGATGAGTTCAAGCAAAATACGAATGATATTCAAAATTACATTTAACGCATCTAACAATGTTTTATGGCGTGACTTTACTGAATCTGAAGCTACTTTTCTGGCTTGGTTAATTTTATTTGTCATCTAAATACATCCTTTCAGAATTAACAGGGATGTACTTAATTATTCACATGGTAGCCTTAGAAAATAGGGAAAAACTTTTTTTACTTTTTCCCTTTAATCTTCTCATAGCTAATAATTATGCTTTCTGGATTTTTAATAATTCTATTATCTGCTTGTTTTTTAATTGGATGGCCCGCTGCTTTCTCTTGTTTTATCCAACTCTTTAAATTATCTGATGTAATACCTTCGTATGAATAACAAACTAATTCAATTGCTCGTCTTTGAACCTTTAGAATTTTTAGATAGGAATAATATGTAAGAACCGCTTCATATCTCCTAGGGTCTGCTGGAGCTCCATTCTCATCTTTAGAAATATATTTTGTAGGATTTATTATTTGATCCTTACCTCTAGCTGCCACAATACCTACAGCCCACTCCCTTTCCCACTCAGTTAACAGCTCATTATTTTTTAGTTTTTCAGCAATTTCGATCATGAATTTGCCTTGATTTATGCAAGTACTTATTTCGTCTTCAGGTGTAACATCACCAGACAAACCTTTGAACATCCAGTCTTTAGCCATTTTCAACTATCCTATCAATTTCATCTGCCCACCACTGCATCATAACTACACGCTCTTCAAAGTGAGCTCCTTTGTCATAGACACCTTTAACGCCTTTCTTTAAATGTGCCAGTGTGGCTTCTACTACCTGCTCTTTATCACTAAATCTATTGTTTAGCTGAGTACTGGCAATGTGTCTAAAGCCATGAGGATTTTGTCTATCTTTATATCCCAATCGATTCAATGCTGTATTAAATGTATTGTCTGAAACGGGTTCGCTTAAACTTCCTCTTCCAGGGAAAAGAAAGTTAGATTCAGTTTTATAAGTTAATAATTCTTTTAAAAGTACTATAGCCTGACGAGGTAAAGGTACCGCATGAGGAATATCTTTTTTCATGATTACAGCTGGCTTAATCCATACAGCTTTATCAAGATCGAATTGATCCCAAGTGGCATATCTTAATTCGACAGGACGCGGAAACAATAAAGCAAATAATTCCAAACCAATTGCTTTATCCCGTTTCGGATAACTTCTGATAGCTCTAATCAAAGCAGGAAATTCATCAATATCGACAAACTTCATATTCCCGCCCTGATTTTTATCAAGATGTTTTGTTATACCTTCTAGCGGATTAAATTTTATTTTCTCTTGGAACTTTGCCCAATCATATGCATTACGACAATAAGACGTCAGCTTTTCAGTCTGAGTGTAAATACCTAAATCACGCTGTAGACTTTGGAAGAAATCAAACCATTCTTTAGGTGAAATACTAGTAAAGTCTCTATTTCCAAATTTAGGAATAATGTGCCTTTCAATAGATTTCTTTGCTTTATCAAAAGTATCAAATCCCCAATTTGGCTCTTTAGTATTTAACCAGTCATACATGAGATTTTTAAATAGCAGCGCTTCTCGCTCAATGGCCTGTTTTCTTGTATCTGCCTTGGTTTGTATCATCTCACCATTAGAAAGCTTATTTAATATTTCATTTGCTTTCTTTCTGGCTAATGCTCCACTAATAGCTGGATAAGCTCCTAGCCCCATCCAAGACCACTTGCCATCAGGTTTTTTATATCTTAATTGCCATGATTTATTTCCTTTCATTTGTACGAGGAAATACAGACCATTACTATCCAATTCTCTATAGTCTTTATCTTCTGGCTCAAGACTAGCCAAAGTCGTATCAGATAAGGGTCTTTTCTTAATTGCAGTTCTTTTCATACAAATTATGGCAAACAAGCTTGTATCATGAGTTCAGTAATTGAATCATGATACACATGATGATACAAGGATCGATCTGCTATATGAGTTTATGTTAGTTTATATAAAGCAATAAAAAAGCCCTAAATCATTATAATTTAGGGCTTTTTTAGGTCAAATAAAGCTATGCAAGTTTATATGATTTTAATATCTTGGTAGGTATATCCAGACTCGAACTGGAGACCTCTACGATGTCAACGTAGCGCTCTAACCAACTGAGCTATACACCTAGAATGGAAAGCATCATATTCATTTTTCAAAAGCAAAACAAGTGATTTTCAATTGAAAAAAATACAAATGAGCAGACTTTAAGCAAACTCTTTTTCATTTTCAAAAAAAGAAAAACGGTACATGGTTTAACCACATACCGTTTTGTTTAGCTGAATTTAACTCTCAACTTAACAAGGACATTTCTTCAAAGTACCGCCTGCCGATGGATAACGCGCATCGACACAATGACGGTAGAAAGTCTTCGCATCCATAGGAGTTAAATCAGGATGATGAGCTTTCATGTGTTCCAGATAAGTCTGATAATCTGGCACACCAACCATCAGTCGGAAACTTTGCTGCAAACGCTGCCACAAGGTTGCAATGCGCGACCAGTTCTTTGGAGAAAGCAATAGCTCTTTTTGCGAGAGCACCGTCATTTTGATGATTTTCGCAATAATGACAGTTCCATTTTTTGCAAATTTAAAATTCATCATTACTCTCCTCGTGGGGTGACCACTTCCGGATCGGCATATACAGCTGGCGCTTCGTTTACAGTCGGTTTAGGGCTTGCTAAAGCACGGCGCACAATACCAATTGAAGCAATAATCATGACAATCGAAACAATCATAAAGAAGCCACAAAGCGCAGCATTAATCTGATTTGACATCACAATATTTTGCATCTCAGCAATAGTTTTGGCTGGTTTAAGAATTTCACCACGAGCAATCGCATCTGAAAATTTATTAGCTTGAGCCAAGAAACCAATCTTTGGATTTTCGTGGAAAATCTTTTGCCAGCCCGCCGTCATACAGGTTACAAATAAGAAAATTGTTGGGATGATTGTCACCCAAACATATTTTTCTTTCTTCATTTTAAACAGAATGACTGTACCCAAAATGAGTGCCATCGAAGCCAACATTTGGTTACCAACACCAAATAAAGGCCATAAGGAGTTAACGCCACCGAGTGGATCAATCACACCTTGATAGACGAAGAAGCCCCATCCACCTACAGCAACTGCCGTACCGACCAAGTTACCGAAGAATGAACCTGATGCTTTAACCGCCGGAATAACAATACCAACCGTGTCTTGCACCATAAAACGACAAGCACGAGTACCTGCATCTACAGCAGTTAAAATGAATAATGCTTCAAATAAAATCGCAAAGTGGTACCAGAACGCCATCATTTCACGGCTATTAAAAATTTCCGAAATGATATGTGCCATACCAATCGCAAATGTAGGGGCACCACCCGTACGTGAAAGAATTGAGCTTTCACCTACTTCTTGAGCCAACAAAGTTAGCATTTCAGGAGTAACGACAAAGCCTAAATTGCGCACAGCTTCTGCCGCAGATTCTACAGTTGTACCAAGCACAGCCGCAGGAGCATTAATCGCAAAGTACACACCTGGATCTAAGACAGTTGCACAGATCATCGCCATAATACCGACGAAAGATTCCATGAGCATGCCGCCATAACCAATCACACGAATATCCGCTTCGTTATTCACGAGTTTTGGTGTCGTACCACTTGATACAAGTGCGTGGAAGCCAGAAATAGCACCACAGGCAATGGTAATAAATAGGAATGGAAATAAACTACCTGAGAAAACAGGACCAGTACCATCAATAAAATGAGTCACTGCCGGCATTTTCAATTCAGGTAATGCAATGACAATACCGATTGCTAAACCTAAAATGACACCAATTTTAAGGAACGTTGATAGATAATCACGTGGTGCTAACAATAACCAGACAGGTAAAACTGATGCAATAAATCCATAAATGATTAAGCACCATGTGAGTTGTGTACCTGTTAAAGTGAAAAATTCACCCCAATAAGGATCTGCTGCAACATGTCCGCCATAAACAATGGCAAGCATCATTAAGACGAAGCCAATAATAGAAACTTCAGCAATACGTCCCGGGCGGATAAAACGCATGTAAACGCCCATAAATAATGCAATTGGAATCGTCGCTGCAATACTAAAAACCCCCCATGGACTATGGGCAAGTGCTTTCACCACAACTAAAGCCAGTACCGCAAGGATAATAATCATTACCCCAAGCGCACCGAGCATGACGACAATCCCGGCAAAAGAACCTAATTCCTGTTTTGCCATTTCACCAAGCGATCGACCGTCTCGACGCGTTGAAATAAATAAAACTAAAAAGTCTTGTACCGCACCCGCCAGAACCACACCGACCAGTAACCAGATCGTTCCTGGTAAAAAGCCCATTTGTGCAGCCAAAATTGGTCCAACTAACGGCCCCGCTCCTGCAATTGCAGCAAAGTGGTGACCGAAAAGCACATATTTATTGGTGGGTACATAGTCCAGTCCATCGGCTAAACGATGTGCTGGGGTTAAACGTCTTGGGTTTAATTCAAATACTTTAGTTGCAATAAATAGACTATAAAATCGATATGCGATGCTATATACACATGCTGCAGCGAGTACAAGCCAAACCGCATTGACATGTTCACCACGGCTGAGTGCCAGCATCCCAAAAGAAATTGCACCTATAATTGCCACTAGGCTCCAGACCAGCTTGGAGGGAAGCGTAGATTTCGCTTGCATTGTGTCCATTCTTAACCTCTCAATAAATAACTACAGCATTTTTATATTGTTATGTACTGTTCTCTGCGTAATCCTTGTGACTCTACTCCTCCTTTAATTTTTTTCCTCTTATACTTTCGCATAAAAAAAGGGATGATTTACATCATCCCTTCGATAATAGTTTATTTTTTAACTATTATGCACGCTCTAAATACTCACCAGTACGAGTATCTACACGAACGCTTTCTTCTTGCTGAACAAATAACGGAACACGAACAACCGCACCTGTTTCAAGCTTAGCTGGTTTACCGCCACCGCCAGAAGTATCACCGCGTACGCCTGGATCAGTTTCAACAATTTTTAATACTACGAAGTTCGGCGGGTTTACTGTTAAAGGTACGCCGTTGAACAACATAATTGTACATTTTTCATTTGAATCATCTTTTAACCATTTAGCAGCATCGCCCATTGCAGTTTTGTCTGCAGCGATTTGCTCAAAAGATACAGGATCCATGAAATTCCACATTTCACCATCGTTGTATAGATAATCCATTTCAACTTCAACAATATCAGCAGCTTCTAAAGAGTCACCTGATTTGAAAGTTTTTTCTAATACTTTACCGGTTTTAAGGTTACGTAATTTTACACGGTTGAACGCTTGACCTTTACCTGGTTTTACATATTCGTTTTCCATGATTGAACATGGGTTACCATCAAGCATAACCTTAAGGCCTGCTTTGAAATCATTTGTAGAATAATAGGCCATGAAAGGCACACTCCAAACTTAACAAGTCAACTATGCGATATAATGCGTTGTTGCATTATCTTAATCGTGTCAAATGATAAACTATTTATACCAAGAGCAAAACTGGCAATCTCAACTGAGTGACCTTATTACTGATCCTTCTGAATTGCTAAGCCTACTCGAGTTATCCTCAGAACAGCTATTATCGGGTGCGATTCTGGCTTCTGAAAAGTTTAAATTGCGTGTTCCTCGCGCGTTCGTCGGAAAAATGAACGCTAAAAACCCGCTTGACCCGCTTTTGCTACAAGTATTACCTCATCATTTAGAGCTTGAAGAACATCCGGAGTTTGTCACTGACCCATTGGGCGAAGAAGCAGCAAATCAACTACCGGGTGTATTACATAAATATAAATCACGCTTTTTACTGACTTTGACAGGTGCTTGCGCCGTCCATTGTCGTTATTGCTTCCGTCGTCATTTCCCCTATCAAGAAAACTTACCGAAAAATGAAGACTGGCTAAATATTAAAAATTATATTGAAGCAAACCCGAACATCAATGAAATCATTTTAAGTGGTGGCGACCCCCTTACACTTTCTAACCGTAAATTGGCACTTTGGTTAGAACGCCTATCATCTCTCAAACAAATTAAGATTCTGAGAATTCATTCACGAGTCCCTATTGTCATTCCTAATCGGATCGACGAAGAGCTGATTTCTTTATTAAAAAACAGTAGGCTGCGTATAGTTCTGGTGGTACACTCAAATCATGCTTCTGAACTCGATGACTTCACTTGTTCAAAATTGTTGCAGTTATCTGAGCATCATATTACTGTACTGAATCAGGCAGTATTGCTAAAAGGTGTGAATGATTCTGCACAGACCTTAGTCGATTTAAGTTATCGTTTATTTGAAGCTCGCGTTATGCCTTATTACTTACATGTTTTAGATAAAGTAAAAGGTGCACAACATTTTGATTTAGATTCATCTGAGATAGATGAGATCTATCGTGACGTGTTAGCGAACCTACCGGGGTATTTGGTTCCTAAACTTGTCAGGGAAATTGCGGGCGAAAAGAATAAAACACCGCTTTTTGGGGCCACAACATTTTGAGTTATATAATAAGTGATGATGAATAATGCGCTGTCAGACATTTTTCACAATCAAACCGCACTCACTCGTGAACGGTTAAGCTTTTGTGAAGCCAATATTAAAGATCTTAATGAATGGGTCACTACCCTTTCTATTATGCAACTCGGTGATACGTCAAAAGCATTATTCACAGCCATTTTAGAACTCAATGAATTAAAATGTAGTGAGACTCTACGTTTTGATCTCATACAAACGCTTCATCCAACCATTAATAATGTGCTTGCGAGCCTAGAAAAAAACTTCTTTAACCAAGGTGTTATTAGTACAGATCGTAATGAACATATTATTGAATTAGCAATGTTGCTCCGCTGCTATTTCGCCAGTATTTATTTGAATATTGCGCAAAATAGTCATGAGCAACTACAGCATCAAAAGTTTTCACTCTTTGCCTATAAGCAAAAAAAGAATTTGCAAACGGCGCGTACTCTATCAACTTTTCATGCTTTAAAGCAGTTAACGAGTCTTCTATATCAGCAACATATGCTCTATAGCGAGCCTCTTAAAGGACAATGGTTAATTGCACATCAGCTCTATGAAACCGCTGTTCAACACAAATACCATCTGACAAATATCAATCATATTCAGGGCATCCACCACCCGCTAGCAAATATCACTCAGGCCTATGCTCAACTGATTTTGCTCGATATTTTAAATACCAACCAGATTCGTCAGTCAGAGATTCAGGCATTATTTCAATGTAGTTTTGACTGGGCAAGAATGATTCATATTTTGCCGAAAGATACCGCATTAACAAAATACGTCGTCGACCCAAATAAAGATCATCCACCTGTTTATAATACCAAGCGTAGCTCTAATTTTAATCCGAGCATCTTTATAGGTACGCAAGCCTTACTTGAGCATGTCACTGCAACCATGCATAAAAATGCTCAATATATTTCTAAGAATGAAAAGTTTTATTTAAGCCCAGCTTTAAAGTTTCATGTCCAAACGATTTTAGGAACCACAGCTCAACGTCGTCATGAACGTTATGAGTACAATGCAGAACTACAAATTTGTTTTGGTTTAAGCACTGCTCACTTCTATCTATCAAAAGCAAAGAACTTTGAAGAAACATTACAGCTTAACCATAACTATAACTTACAAAGTGAATCTAAAGTTTTATCTAACTTAGAGAAAAAAGAACAACAAACAAGCTTTTATCAACGCTTGAGTCGTGAGAGCAAAACCATTTATCAAACCACTGTTCTTGATATTAGTGTCAATGGATACCGTATTAAATGGTCTGGCGAAGCGCCGAAAAACTTAAGAACTGGTGAATACATTTTAGTTAAAGAGACTTTGCACGGACAATGGCGCGGTGGCGTGATTCGCTGGATTAAGCAATCAACTGAAAAATCTCTAGAGTTAGGTTTAGAGATCTTGTCACAAGCCATGTTCCCGTGCGCAGTGCATATTCAAGCAGAGCGCCATACTCGTAATTATCATCCCGCACTATTACTACAAACACAAAATCTAGAAGAAATACAAAACACGCTTATTTTACCGGGCTCTCAAATTTTTAGAGAGCAACAAACAATTCATTTACGATTGGGGACAGAAGAAATCAAAGTGTATCTACTCAAAGCACAACTCATTACGCAAAGTTTTATTCAATTTCATTTCGAACTTTTGAATGAGCAGCAACAAGGCCTGCTTGATCAGTTCATGATGAAAAAGGGTAATAACTCTAGCAGCCAAGATTTATGGGAAGCACTAAAGTGAGAAACTCTTTATTATCTAAAAAGTTAAAACGTACTGAAACACGTTTACTCATTATTGATGACAACCAGCTACGTTATAACCAGATTTTAAATTTATTATTGGGGAATGATTATCAAGTTCAGGCATTATTACTTGATGATTTAAAAAGTTTTGAAAAACAGTTAAATACGCCGTGGGATGCTATTATTTTTGGTCGCGCTTATGATCTAAAAATTGAACAAACTCTCTCCCTCATTCAAGCATCTGAACAGCCAAATTTACCTGTTTTATTATTACAACCTGAAGATTATCAACCTCAGCAATATCAGGCTTATATTCAAAAAGGCATTTATGATGTAGTTCCATTAGAACCATTAGATTATTTCTATATCACTCTTATTCGGACCTTGTCATATAGTCATTTATTACAAACCGAACAACGTCTGACCAATGAGTTAGAAACAATTCACTCCCATACACAGACATTGGTCAATAACAGCCATAAAGCAGTTGCCCTTTTTCAAGAAGGCATGCATGTCAAAGCAAATACAGAATATCTCAACCTTTTTGGCTTTAAAAAAGAAGATGAGATTATTGGTCTACCTATCTTAGATGTTTTACAACCTAATGATTTAAATGTTTTTAAACAAAGATTTAAGAAAATTTCATTAGGCCAATTCGATCAGGCACGTTTTGAAATTCAAAGCCAACATACAGCAATTTCAGGTAATAACGCGCTAAAACTAGAGTTTATTCCTAGTCAGGAAGAAGATGCCGTACAGTTGACTATTGACTACCAACTGGATTTAACAACACCAGCAAATACACTCTTTTCCGAAAAGAGTGATGGTGTACAAACAGCTTGGCAACAAATTAATCGACATCTATCGAGCTACCCAGCTCAAGCGAATACATTAATTTTGTTTCGCTTAAATCAGTGCCCAGAACGAGTATTTCAACAAGATTGGCAAACCCCTGCACAATATTTCAACCAGTTACAAAGTTTCTTAAAAGAGCACGCGCAAATACAGATTTTCAATATCGAACTTGGTGCGTATGTTGGCGTTTTACAAGCTGAAAACAGTAATGTTCTTAACTCTCAACTGGTTACTCTGCAAAGTTTGCAGAAAGAGCATTTATTAAAGATTAATGAGCTTAACTACTCGGTCCAGTTTAAGCTGAGTTATGCCCCAATAACTGAACCTTTAAATGAAGATAGCTTTACAAAGTTACTTGATCAAACTCATCAACAAGAGTTACCTAAGGCGAAGTCAGAAATTGAGTTAGCACCAACGATTGATATTGTCACTGCTGAGCCTGCCAACTCGCCTATATCGCTTGATCTAAGCCTTCAACACGTTGATGCTCCTCTGCAATCATCTGTATTACAGCAATTAAAGCAACAACTAACGCGAAGTGAAATTCATTTAAAATATCAGCAGATCTACGACAAGCATGATCAGGAAACTCATAACTATGAAGTGACTAGTGGTTTTATTAGTGATGAACAATGGTATGACATAAATGACTTGGCTGAATTAAGAGAAGACAGTGAGCTTTCTATTCAATTAGACCGCTGGATTTTGGTCGAGGCGTGTAAGCAACTACATAACTTTATTACTCAGTACCCTAAAGCTAAACTGATTATCAACCTGAATATTGATATCTTGCTCAAAGATAAGTCATTCCCTGAGTTGATTTCAAAACTACTCACCATTATTGGTAGCAAGCTTGAAAGCCCATTGGTTTTACAATTTTCAGAACAAGCGATTCAACCTCATCTTGCAATTGCTCAGCAACACATAACTCGCCTGCGTCAACATGGCGCAGAAATTTCGATTCGGGATTTCTCTTCTTCTATGTATAGCGAATCAATATTGCAACAACTTGATGTTCAATATTTAAAACTGCAATCGAAGAAAACCGAGCTGTTAAACTCAGATGATGGGCTAACTCGCTTACAAGAAAAGGTTCTGAACTATTTGACTGTAAAACCAGTCGGGATTTTACTAAGTGAACTTAATGACATGAACTCATTTGCAAATGCTTGGAATGTAGAAACTCGTTTCTTGCAAGGCCAATATTTTCAGAAAAAACTTGATCGTTTAACGGACGTACAAGACCAATAATGGGCTGGTACGCTAAAAACAAAAAACGGGCATAAAGCCCGTTTTTTGTTTCGTGTTGCAGTATTAACGCTTGATAGAGCGAGACATACCAGCAAAACGTTGTTTGAATTTGTCGATACGACCACCAGTGTCTACATTCTTTTGCTTACCAGTGTAGAATGGGTGGCAAGCTGAACATACGTCAAGGTAGATAGTTTCTTTACCTAAAGCAGAACGAGTTTCGATTACGTTACCGCAAGAACAAGTTGCAACTAATTTTTCATATTTTGGGTGAATATCGGCGCGCATCGTCGATTACTCCTAATTGGAAGAAAGGCTTAAGCTGTCATCGCAATTGATCACTCTCAACTTCAGTTGAGGACAGGCTCAAAATGAGCAGATCAACACCACAACAGACCATTCTTTTGGCCCACCGAAACCTCTAGGGTTAGAGCTAAGCACAACAAGTGGGCAACATTATACGTCAAATAATTTCTTTTTGCGAATTAATCTTTCGATTTAGCCCAGTAATTTGCGATCACCCCACACACCATTAATTGGATTTGGTGAAAGATCATAATAGGTAACACAATCATACCTAAAGGCTGACCAATAAATAAGATTTGCGCCATCGGAACACCACTTGCCAACGTCTTTTTAGAGCTACAAAAGAAAACCGTGACTTGATCTGCTCGGTTAAAACCTAAAGCACGCGGTAGGTAAAGTGCTAATAGCATAATGACCGTTAAAAGCACTGAACATGCAATTGTGAGAATGAGTAAAGTTTTCCAGCTCACTTGATGCCAAAGCCCTGCAACCACAGCCCCACTAAATGCACCATACACCACCATCAAAATTGAACCTTGATCGAATGCTTTAACAATACTTGGAACTTTTGCCATATAAGGGAAAATATAAGGACGTAATAATTGACCTAAAATAAATGGTACTAACAGTAATAATGTAATTTGTATAATTGAAGCCGTTGGATCGAACCCATGTTGGCTTTGACCTAAAATAAAAAAGCTCACCAATACTGGTGTGATAAACATACCAATCAAATTGGAAAAAGATGCACTACACACCGCTCCAGCCACATTCCCTTTTGCCACTGATGTAAATGCAATAGAGGATTGAACTGTAGAGGGTAAAAAGCACATAAATAAAAAACCCCAGTACAACTGCTGACCTAATAGAGGTAACAGAATGGGCTTAGCCAATAAACCAATTACTGGAAAAATAAAGAAAGTAAATGCAAAGACAAGTACATGCATTTTCCAATGCAAAATGCCTTCAATCACCGCCTCTCTTGATAGTTTCGCACCATGTAAAAAGAATAAAATTGCAATCGCGACTGTGGTCAGTGTATTGAAATATTGCGCTGCTTGACCACTGACTGGAAAGAATGTTGCGAGTAGTACCATTCCAACCAATAAAATTGTAAATCGATCAAGCGCCAATAACTTCAGCATAGCCATATCCTATGATTATTTTAGATAAATAAAAAACCCAGTTGATAAATTGACCATTTGGTCAAGCCTTCATCATACTGGGCTAAAAAAATAAAGCTAGACTTTTAAGAACTAAATCTTAAAGCGTCACAGTCAATTTTTAGTTATTAGTCGCATTAGCATCTTGTTGAATCAATTCGACTTTATAGCCGTCCGGATCTTCAACAAATGCAATCACGGTAACACCACCTTTCATTGGACCCGCTTCACGCACAACTTTGCCACCACGTGCTTTAATTTCTTCACACGCTTTGTAAGCATCGTCAACACCAATCGCAATATGACCATAGGCATTGCCTAAATCATAACTTGATGTATCCCAGTTATGGGTAAGCTCAAGCACGGTATTGGTTTCTTCATCGCCATAGCCAACAAATGCCAGTGTAAAGCGCCCTTCTTCATAATCACGCTTACGAAGTAACTTCATCCCTAATACTTCGGTATAGAACTTTAAAGATTGTTCTAGATTGCCTACTCGCAACATTGTATGAAGCATTCGCATGTCTATTCACCTGCCTTTTCTGATTCATGTGCTTGATGATCTTTTAGCAGTTTTCCAACCCAAACCACTAAGATCAAGATTGGAATACCAATAATAGTTGTCATCAAAAAGAATTTTGGGTAACCAATATTACTCACTATGGTACCTGAATATCCACCCAAAAGTTTTGGTGTAAGTGTCATGAGTGAACTAAAGATTGCATATTGAACAGCTGTGAACGAAACACTGGTTAAACTTGAAAGGAATGCAATAAATGCTGCACCAGCCAAACCAGAAGCCAAATTATCGACAATAATGGCAAAATAAAGCCATAAAGAACTATATGGTTTAATGACCTTACCGCTAATTTCAACTGTTTGACCAGAAAGCGGATCAATATACGATATCGGATCAATATTCACATCAAGTTCACTTGGTGCTTTTAGATTTGGGTTAACAGCATATGGATGAGATGCAGAAAGTATTTTTTGTTCACCCTCTATTACAGCTACCTGAAGCTCTTTACTGGTCGATGCGACTAATTTTTTCGCATCAATGGCTGCACTAAAAACACCTTTTTGATCAGTCATTTTTGCATCAAAATTTTGCCCATCAAGACTAATAATAATTTTTTGGGTAGGAGTTAAAGCTTGACCAAAATATTGTCCACGGACGACAACACTTCCCTCTCCCTCTTTAAGTGAAACCTGATCATTCCCCATGACAGGTAAAATTTGTAGAGGTAATTTAGCTGACTCAGCCGTAAGTAATGGCTGAGTACGGATGACAGGTGCTACATCATTTTGTGCAGCATAAGCAGCTTTTACTTCGATTTGTTTTGTTCCGCTAAAAGCAGAGCTTGGGACTTCTAATTTCCATAACCCGACTTCATCTGGCTTGACTTGATAACTATGTCCACCAACTTTTACATCTACCATATCTAAAGGCTGACCAGATTTTACCAGTCCAATAAAAATTAAATTGGTAGAGCTTGCCAAAACAGCACCAACAAACATGAGTTTCATAATGTTGATGCGCTGTGCTAAAAGTCCGCCTAAGAAACCGCCGACTAAACTAAATAACACACCATAGATTTTTACTGCTTCTGCAATTTGTTCTTTACTAAAGTTTAGGTCTTGGTAAAACACATTAGAGATGACGCCAGCAATAATGTCTGAAATACGGAAGAAACCAATAAGTAGCAACAACACTAA
The DNA here is from genome assembly GCF_000399685.1 of Acinetobacter pittii ANC 4050. Lineage (GTDB taxonomy): Bacteria > Pseudomonadota > Gammaproteobacteria > Pseudomonadales > Moraxellaceae > Acinetobacter > Acinetobacter pittii_E. The sequence continues at coordinate 264,380 of NZ_KB976987.1, read as the reverse complement.
TGCAAGTTTGACACCATAACGTTTAAAGAAATCTAGAATTGGTGCAATCCACGTCTCTTTAGCCATTTGCTGGTTAACCACACCGATTTTAACGAGTAGGTAACCCACAAAAATGGCTGCACCAGTTGCTGTTAAAAACCTTAGTGCTTCCAAGCCAAATAATGCAGCACTGTCTTTAATATTGCCAGCTTGTGAAATTGCTTCGGTAACTTGCCCCGAATAAATATAAGTCACTACGAATGAAATAACGGCAATAAAAAATACGATCACCAAACGGTAGTAATCACTACTCTTATAGTTTTTATAAACACGATTTACCTGAGGTTCACGAACAAGCAGAGTCGTTACAATACCCACCAACATCACGGCGGCCATAGTTAGGTAAGTCGTTTTCCAAGCTTCGTAAATGTAATTACCTTTAGCCGTTCCCAAGTGGGCAGCTAAAAACAATGCGCCCGCTCCAGCCACAATCATCCCAATTCGGTAACCCGCATTATAGGTAGATGCCAATACCGTTTGCATTTCAGTTTCTGCTAATTCAATACGATAAGCATCAATTACAATATCTTGGGTCGCTGCCGAGAAACCAAGTAATACTGCACCTACCGCCATTTGAACAAGATAACTTTGACCTAAAGCAGGATCAGAGAAAGCCATAATACAAATAGCCAAAACGATCAAACACTGTGCAATCAATAACCAAGCTCGTCTTCGGCCTAACATCTTGGTTAAGACTGGCACAGGTAGCTCATCAATAAGAGGAGCCCATACGAATTTAAAAGAGTAACCAAGAGCCGCCCAGCTAAAAAAAGTGACTGCACTTTTATCAATGCCCGCCTCACCAAGCCATAAAGAAAGGCTTGAGAAAATTAATAAAATTGGAATTCCGGCAGAAAAACCCAGAAACAGCATAATTAATGCACGGCGATCTAAAAATGCTTTAAAAGCCGAGACCCAACCCGAAGCTTGTGTGGTCATTCGTTTTTTATTTTCCATAAATTATAAATGTGCCTATTCAAACTCTTCTTACAATTGCTTTCAAGATTCTTTATGCAATCAATTTGGTTTTGGCGATAAAAACGGCAAGTTTGCTTGATATTTTATGCTAAACCTGTATACCTTTAAGCTTCAACCTTCGTTTTCTTTTGCTGGATATCAACAGTGACACAAAAACTTGATCAAGTGACTATCTCAACTTTATCACTCGCTAAAACAAACACCACAAACGTCACAGTAAATGCATTTCCTTCAGCTTTTGAGCAACCTGATATAAAAATGACCTTAGATAAGACAGCCTTAAAACCCGAACAACTAACACATATTCCAGATTTTGAAAAAATTCCAGCTTCAACCAAACGCATCAAACCGCTTAATAACTTTTTAGGTCAAGATCGTGCTAAAGCATCTGTAGAGGCAGGAATTTCTTTGCCCTATTCAGGCTATAACATATTTGCTGTAGGAACTGCCGGTTTAGGCAAACGTACTATGATTAAACGTTTGCTACAACAACACGCCAAAACGATGCCAACACCTGATGACTGGGTGTATGTCTATAATTTTAAACAGGCACGTCAACCGATTGCGCTACGTTTTCCAGCAGGTCAAGGAACAAAGTTTCAACAAGCACTTCATCAAGCTTGGCAAATTATTTTAAAACAGCTCGAACGCCGTTTTAGCGCCGAGACTTATCATAATCGTATTGAAAGAATTCGTCAGGAAACTGGAGATGAACAGCAAGAAGCGCTTGTCGAGTTAACCAAAGAAGGCGAAGAGCTCGACTTAAAACTCATCTCTCGTAATGAAAAGCATGGCTTTGTACCTGTGCAGTTAAAAGATGATCAGGTTCAAGAGCTCACCCAAACAGAAATTGATGCACTTAATAGTAAGCAACGTGCCGAAATTGCAGCCAATATCCGCTACATGGATAAAAAGCTGGAACGTCTTGGCTTACATTTAGGTGATTTAGAAGATGATGCTCGCGACAAAGTATCTGTTTTAAATCGCGACATTGCAACACAAGTCGTTATGCCAAGAATGGACCTTATTTTAAATAAATATGGTCAGGTTAAAGGGCTTGAAGATTATTTAAAACAATATGCTCAAGATATTATTGAGAATGTTGAACTAATTTTAGAACAAGATGAAGACGACTTTGCTCCTTCAATGTTCAATCGTGTACCCGCACGTTATCAAGCCAATGTCATTGTAGCGAACAAGCCAAATAGTGGTGCTCCTGTTATTTTTGAAGACTTTCCAACGCATTATAATTTACTAGGTCATGTTGAACAGCTCACTCATAACGGCACAATTACCACAGATTTCACCTTAATTCGTCCTGGTTCTTTGCATCAAGCCAATGGTGGCTTTTTAATGCTGGAGGCGGAGCAGTTATTAGAGCAACCTTATGCGTGGCAAGGTTTAAAACGCGCTCTTAAATCTGGGCAACTTAGATTGTCTTCACTCGAACACATGCTCACCTTAACAGGCAGTATTTCGATTGAACCAGCGGCAATCCCACTCGACATTAAAGTGATTTTAATGGCTGAGCCTGAAATTTATTATGAAATTTTGGAGTTAGAACCAGAACTTGGCAGTGTCTTTAAAATTCGTGCAGATTTTACCGATACCCTGCAACGTAACGAAACCAATGAACAAGCTTATATGCAGTTGATTGCTGACTACGTGCAAGCGGATAAATTATTACCGTTTGACCGTAGTGCTTTGGCTGCTCTATTAACTGATTCTAGCCGACAAGCAGAAGATCAAAGCTCATTATCATTGCATGCTTCTACTTTGGGTGATCTCATTCGAGAAGCACATCACCATGCGTTTAAAGCTGATGATAAGATCGTTACTGAACAACATATCAACCTAGCGCTACAACACCGACAATATCGCTTAGGCTATTTAAGAGAGCTTTACTGGCAAGATCTTTCACGTGGTACTCAATTAATTGAGACTTCAGGTTACCGTCTAGGTCAGATCAATGCCCTCTCCGTTATTCATTATGCAGATGTTGAATTTGGTTTACCTTCACGTTTGACGGCATCTGTTTATCAAGGTGGTGGTGATATTCTTGATATTGAGCGTAGTGTAGAGCTCGGTGGCTCACTGCATGCAAAAGGCGTGTTGCTGATGTCTAGCTTCTTAAAAGCTCACTTTGGTCGTGAACAAATTTTGCACTTCTCTGCTGCCCTCGCATTTGAACAAAGCTACGGTCAAGTCGATGGTGATAGCGCAACTGTAGCTGAGCTTTCAGCATTGATTTCTGCGATTAGTCAGTTACCAATTGATCAATCTTGGGCAATTACAGGCTCAATGAACCAGTTAGGACAAGTTCAGCCAATTGGTGGTGTAAATGCAAAGATTGAAGGCTTCTATGATGCTTGTAAATTACAAGGATTGACTGGTAAGCAAGGTGTCATTATTCCTCGTCAAAACATGCAGCATTTAATGTTACGCCAAGATGTAATCGATGCTGTTCGAAGCGGCCAATTCCATATTCATGCGATTGACACGATTGATCAGGCACTTGAAATCTTAATGGCTCGCCCAGTAGGTACACTTGATAAAAAAGGTAAATACAGCAAACACTCAATTTATGCGGCTGTAATGGAACAACTTGAGTACTGGCAAGCAATCGAAGATGGTGCTGAAGTTGAAGAGGAATCAAAAAAGAAAAAGAAAAATAAGAAAAAAATCAAGAAGCATGAAGAGCTTACTGCGGAAGATCTGCCGCAAGAAAGTGTAGAGGAAGTTGCAACCTTAAAACAAAAGTAATAAAAAAGGGCCTGTAATAAACAGGCCCTTTTACTTTTAGTCTTAGAAAATTAGCGGACGATTTGGATCGCTCGGCCTCCTGCTAACTGACTAAAATATTGTTTAAGTGCTTCAACACAGCGCTGAATTTTCATGGGTTGTTGATCATGCTTGGCAACTTCTGCATACAACGTAAAAGTTGGCAATTTCCAATCAGGCATGAGTTCAATCAAAGAGCCATTTTTTAACTCTTTTTGAGCATCTAAATATAAAATTCGGGCAATTCCATGGCCTTGCTGACATAACGCTTTTGCAACTTGTAAATTATTGCTCTGCAAACGGCTTTGCATTTCAACATTAAGCGTTTCACCCGTTTTTACATGCTGAAAATGGAAATTGTGTGATTCATTCATTACATTAATCGACAACAGCTCGTGATCTCTTAAATCATGAGGATGCACAATTGGACTCGATTGATTTAGATAACTTGGAGAAGCTACTAAAATTTGATCGACAAAAGCCATTGGAATGACAGAGCTACTTTCTTCTACCGGAGTAGAACTCATGCGTACTGCAATATCAATTCGTTCTTCAATTAAGTCGATATAACGATGCCCAACTTCAAAATGCACAGATAAACCGCGATGAGCTGACATCCAGTGAGATAATGCAGGAATGAGGTGTTGAACTGCTAAATCAGGAGTTGTTGCGATACGCAAATCCCCAATTAAGTCATCCCTCAATTCATTAATTCTGATTTTTCCCCTTTCAGCAGCTGCCAACATTTCTTGACAGCTTGAAAAAAAAGCCTGTCCGGCTTCTGTCAAACTAAGTTTACGAGTGGAACGGTGTAATAGAATTACGTCCATTTCATGCTCAAGGGAGCGAATCTGCTGGCTCACCGCACTTGTTGTAATTCCTAATTCACGTGCCGCACCACTGAATGAACTTTTTTCAACCACACAAGCAAAAACACCCATCGCACGAAGCTGATCTAACATAGGTTTCCTCAAATCTAATTCTAAATTTATAAAAAAATGCTTATTGTTGTAATGAAAGCAACCAATTATATTATACGAGGAAACCTAAGTTTTATGCATTAGCTATTTTGGTAAAAGATTTATAGGATTAATTGGTTTTCCATCCAGACGGATCTGGAACTCAAGCATGACCTGAGATGCCCCAGTAGAACCCATTTCGGCAATTTTTTGTCCAGCAGTTACATTGTCACCGCTTTTCACCAACATCTTGCTATTGTGAGCATAGGCACTGATATAACCATCAATATGCTTAATTAAAACCAGATTACCATATTCTTTTAAGCCATCCGCTGCGTACACAACTTGACCATCCGCTGCGGCATAAATAGGATCGCCCTGATTTCCACCATAACGGATTCCTTTGACATTATTTGCCAAATTAAAGCCTTGAATCACTGGTCCATTGGTCGGTTTTATCCAGCGTAAGCTAGAATTTGGTGCAACTGAAGTCACTGTCGTATTTGTTGACGGTGCGGTCGTTGTAGGCGGAGTTACTGGGGTAACAGGTTGTGTAGTTGGTAAAGCAATCGTTTGACGCTTGATTTGCTCAGGCTGCGCCATAACTTGTGTAGATACCGTTCTTGGTGAAGAACCTTTCTTCAAACGCAAAGACTGATTAACATAAATACGATATGGTGGAGCAATATCATTCATTTCGGCAATACTGATATAGTCCAGACCATAACGCATTGCGATACCACTTAAAGTATCACCTGAACGAACTGTGTAATAGTTAGGGGCCATTGCATAGCGAGAACTATTATTAATTTGTGGTTTAGAAGCACATCCCGCCATAACCGCAGTAAAACCTACTGCTACAGACAACATCATAATTTTCATTATTTTGTCTTTTTGGATATGCACTCTGCTTTGTTGCCCAATTAAATGCATTGATCTCCCTCACTAAATGCTACAAATCATTTCGGCTAAGAGTACCAAAAAAGTAAGAGGAAACACGTTCCTCTTTTTCTTTATTCACAAAGTTATAACATTTGAAGCAGATTATTGACTCAGACTGAGCTGTAAATCTTCTAAAACGGCGTAATTTGTTGCATCCATTTGAATCGGTGTAACACTTACATAACCATTTGCAACCGCAAAAAAATCAGATTGAATCTGACTTGAAACACGCTGCGGATCTGTAACTGCCTCACCTGCTAAACCAATCCAGTAAACTTGACGGCCTCGTGGATCGACGTGACTAGTAATCGGTTTAGATTGAGCACGACGTCCTTGATACGTAATCTGTGCTCCTTTTAACTGCGGCACATCAGGAATATTGATATTAAAGATATGTCGCGGAGGCAAAGCTGGTAAACCGCTTGCAATAAAATCATGTACCCACTGCGCTGCCTGAGCATAATCTTCTTTATTGTTATAGGCACGCACATCAGGACCTGCTAAAGACACGGCAATTGCGGGTTGTTTCATTAAACGGCCTTCAAATGCAGCCCCTACCGTTCCTGAATATAAAACGTCATCACCCAAGTTTGCGCCACTATTGATTCCGCTTACGACCAAATCGAACTCAAAATCAAACAAACCATTCATGGATAAATAAACACAATCTGCTGGTGTACCATTTACTGCCCAGACATCTTCGGAAATTTGAATTGGGCGTAATGGTCGGTCCAAGGTTAATGCACTTGAGAAACCACTTCTTTCACTTTCCGGTGCAACCACAACCACGCGTCCAAGCGGTCTTAATGCTTCAGCTAAAGCCTGTATACCTGGCGCAAAAACACCGTCATCATTCGCTATCAAAATATTCACTAAAATCTTTCTCTACAAATAAACCTAAAGGTTTTCACAATTGAATTATTTGTTGAATTATATATATTTATGCCTCCATAGCATTATAAAATTGTGAAAAAATGAAAACTTTCGCTCCTTTTTTTCAGGTATTGGGGATCAGTATCACATTGTGTACGCAAGCGGTTTTTGCAGATGAGGACATTTCAACACAAGAGGCTGATAGCTTAATTAAAGATGACATTGCCGCAACGCAAGTTTTACAGGAAATCTGCCCAGCTTTCGTCGGAACAAATAAAAAACTTGAGTCAAATGCTCAAAAAATTATTGCAATGTATCTAAGTGGTTATTCAAATAAATCAATGACCTTAAATACTCTACAAAACGATGCTGAATTTAAAACTCTATTAAATGAAGCACGTCTTGCGGCAAAGCAAATGGACCATCATGAACAACATGAGCTCTGCGAAGAGATTGTCAATTATAAAGAATAGATCTTGCTCTTTTTAGATATAAGGATTTATTCATTTTTGGTTTTCTGCTTGGTATTAAGCAGAAAACCAACATAACAATACATTTTTTCCATTTTTTTAAAATCTAAATTGGTTAAGCTAACCGCATATTTAAAAATTTTATTTTGAGTTATCGATGTTTATGAAGAAAAGCTTAGTTCAATCACTCTCTTTGGTTTTACTTATGAGCATAGCAACAGTTGGTTTCGCTGCTGATAAGAAAAAAACAACTGAGAAGAAAACCGAAAATGAAAATGTTGTTGAAGTGACTCCACAACAAGGCACAACTCCTGAAGAATTAGCTGCAATTCAAGTACTTTCTGAAATTTGCCCAAGTTTGATTGGTAAAAAAGATACCGATTTTGCTCAAGGCTATGAACGCTTAGTGAAAGACTATCTACCAAATGAAACGGATGCCGTTTCTGCATTAGAAAAACGTAGCAAAGACAAAGGTTTCAAAAAATACTTAAAAGAAGCGCGTAAAGATGCAAAAGCTGCGGGTGATGAGCAAAATACATTAGTTTGCCAAGACGTGAAAGCATATCAATCGCAAAACTAAATTAGTAAAAAACTCTTGAGTTACAATACTGTTTGAAAAAGCCGACTTCCCCCATAGAAGTCGGCTTTGCTTTATCCTAAAATGCTAGGCTCTTCTGCTTCATACAAGATATTGGAATTACCTAGAATGACTCGAAAAAGCGCTATTGCTGCACTACTCCTCTTACCAAGTTTTTCTTATGCAGCAACTGTCTTATCAGCTCCGCCAGAATTAAATAATAAGTCTTATGTATTAATGGATTATGAGACAGGACAAATTCTCGCTTCTAAAAATGAAAACGAAAAGCTTGCACCTGCTTCTATGACAAAAATGATGACCAGTTACATCATTGAACAAAAATTATTAAAAGGTGAACTGACTGAAAATGAGCAGGTTCGTATGAACGAGTCTGCGTGGTGTAAAGGAAGTAGTTCTGAATCATGTATGTATGTCCCTTTAAACGGTACAGCGACTGTTCTAGAAATGCTCCGCGGTATTATTATTCAGTCAGGTAATGATGCATCGAAAGCAATGGCTGAACATATTGCCGGAAATGAAGGCACGTTTGCTCATATGATGAATCAGGAAGCAAAACGTATCGGCATGGTAAACACTCAGTTTATTAACTCAACCGGTATGCCTGCTGAAGGTCACTATTCAACTGCAAAAGATATGGCTGTCTTAGCGCAACATATTATTAAAGACAGCTCAAAATACTATCCAATTTACTCTGAAAAAGAATTCACATTTAACGGTATCAAACAAGGTAACCGTAATGCCTTGCTTTACACCGACCCAAGTGTAGATGGTTTAAAAACAGGCCATACAGATGAAGCGGGCTACTGCTTAACAACGTCAAGTAAACGTGGTCCAATGCGTTTAATTTCAGTGATTTTTGGTACGCCAAGCATGTCTGAACGTGCAGATCAAACGCGTACCTTACTGGCTTGGGGCTTTGCTAACTTTGAAACTGCAAATGTTCAACCAGCAAATCAAGTTCTTGCAAAAGCAAAAGTTTGGTTTGGTAAAGAAGATGAAGTTCAAGTTGGTTTAGCTGAAAACTTTAGTGTGACTATGCCTAAAGGTAAAGCTGATGGCATTAAAACTCAGTTAGTGGTTCAACCTAACTTAAATGCACCACTTCAAAAAGGTCAGGTTGTGGGCAAACTTGTTGCTAGCCTAGATGGCAAAGTAATTGCTGAAAAGCCTTTAGTTGCATTAAAGCCAGTTGAAGAAGCAAGCTTCTTTGCTCGTTTAATCGACCATATCAAACAATTCTTCAGCAACTTATTCTAATTTTTGAATAGGTGAATTAAGCACTCATGCTATTTAGCCTGAGTGCTTTTTTACTTTATAATTCGACTAAATTTTATTTTGATACTCATCATGGCAAAGAACATTCGTCCTTATCTTGAACACCACCCTCAAGTAGATGCAACCTGTTATATCGATGACATGGCTGTTGTGGTGGGTGACGTTAGCTTAGCTGAAAATGTCTCTGTCTGGCCTTTTGCAGTCATCCGTGGTGACGTAAATAGTATTCAAATTGGTAAAAACAGTAACGTCCAAGACCATTGTATGTTGCATGTTAGCCATAAAAATGACGCAAAACCCAATGGTTCACCTCTGATTATTGGTGAAGATGTAACCGTTGGCCACCATGTGACGTTGCATGGCTGCACCATTGGTAACCGTGTTTTAGTCGGTATTAACACCGTTATTCTAGATGACGTGGTTATTGAAGATGATGTAATGATTGGGGCAGGCAGTTTAGTGCCACCACGCAAAGTCTTAAAAAGTGGTTATCTCTATGTAGGAAGCCCTGTACAACAAGTGCGCCCACTCACTGAAAAAGAACTCGCATTTCTTCCTTATTCAGCAAGACATTATGTAAAAGTGCAAAATAATCATAAAGCTGCACAGGCAAATCAAGATTAATTATCTATCTTGATGGTAAGTAGTAAAAGTTCTGTTTTTTAAACGATATGGTTTTGTAGTATTGCTCATATCGTTTAGCAGATCACCATAGCCAAAAACCCCTAAATTTCGTATTATACGTCTTTTAAATCATGGTGCTTTTTTATGGCCGCATGGACTCCTCATGTCACTGTTGCTACAGTCGTAGAAAAAGACGGACGCTATCTTTTTGTAGAAGAGCATAGCGAAGGTTTTGTACACACAGTATTTAACCAACCTGCCGGTCATGTGGAATGTGGCGAGTCATTAACAGAAGCTGCTATTCGTGAAACCTTAGAAGAAACAGGTCATCATGTTGAAATTGATGCCTTGCTTGGTATTTATACTTATACCCCGCCCATGTTTCCCGATCGCACATATTACCGCTTCTGTTTTTTAGCGCATGTGACTCAAGTTGAAAGTAATCCTCAACTTGATACAGATATTGTCGCTGCTGTGTGGATGACACCAGATGAGCTCAAAGAATCTGCCCGTGCCCGTAGTCCTCTTGTGCTAAAAGCAGTTGAAGATGCCATGAAAGGCCACCATTATCCTCTATCGCTTATTTATGAGCACCCCTTCTCTCCCTCATTAACTTCTCATTTGGATGCCTAGTCCTATGCAACAACGTGTCATCGTCGGTATGTCTGGTGGTGTAGACTCTTCTGTTTCTGCAGCACTTTTACTTCAACAGGGTTATCAAGTTGAAGGTCTTTTCATGAAGAACTGGGAGGAAGACGACGGCACGGAATACTGTACAGCAATGGAAGACCTAGCCGATGCTCAAGCAGTAGCTGATAAAATTGGTATTAAGCTTCACACAGCAAACTTTGCTATGGAATATTGGGATCGAGTGTTTGAACTTTTCCTAGCTGAATATGCGGCTGGCCGCACACCAAACCCAGATATTTTATGTAATAAAGAAATTAAGTTCCGTGCATTTTTAGATCATGCTATGACTTTAGGTGCAGACTTTATCGCGACTGGTCATTATGCACGTCGTGGTGAAACTGCATATAACTCTAAAGGCGAAGCATATGCCCCATTATTACGTGGTGTAGATAACAATAAAGACCAAACCTATTTCTTGCACGCTGTTCATGGTAGAGAAATTAATAAAACTTTATTCCCTGTAGGCGAAATCGAAAAACCTGAAGTTCGCCGAATTGCTGAAGAACTTGATCTTGCTACAGCTAAGAAAAAGGACTCAACAGGAATCTGTTTTATTGGGGAACGTCGTTTTAATGACTTCCTTAAACAATATTTGCCCGCTCAACCGGGGAAAATTGTACTTGATACAGGTAAAGAAGTTGGTGAACATCACGGTCTGATGTACTATACGCTCGGTCAGCGTGGTGGAATTGGTCTAGGTGGTTTGAAAGGTGCAGCTGAGGGTGCATGGTTCGTACTACATAAAGATCTAGATAATAATCGCCTCGTTGTTGGTCAGGGACATGAACATCCACTCATGCAAAGCACTCAGCTTTGGAGTGAGTCAATTGACTGGGTAGCGGGTGAACAAAATATTCCTGTTGAAGGATTACGCTGCACAGCAAAAACACGCTACCGTCAACCTGATCAGGCATGTACAATTTTTATTGATGAAAACACTGAACACGGTGTACGCGTAGAGTTTGATGAACCTCAGCGTGCTGTTACACCGGGTCAAAGCGTTGTATTTTATTCAGATGAAGTTTGCTTAGGCGGGGGTGTCATTCACCATACAAATGCCCCTACACCAAATTTTATTTAAGGGAATGAATGGCATGGTGGAGTTACCATTTCAACAATCACAAGCCTTGAATGTTCGACAAAACCGTGCCCTTGCCTTGGCTGGGGTATTTCAGGCCACCCAGCTTACTCATATGACAGCGATGACGGGTCAACAAAGTATTGGTGAAAGTGGTAACTTCTATTTTGAGCTGTTAATTAAAGCGAGTTTAAATATTCGCCCTACAGCCAATAATGGTGTTCAAACCTTAGATTTTTTTAATCAGTTGGCTGATATTTCTTTAGGGCTTAAAACACTCGAAAATTGTATTACTCAACCTTTTTCAAACATGCCTAAATCTCGACTTCCAAAAATGGGCACAGCCAAACTTCCAATGTCCTACGCGATGTCGCTTTTACAGCTAGAGAAAAAGGTTTATAGCAATCCTGAATATGTCGCAATCATCGAGAAAGCTCAGCAGAAAATTTTAAAACAGCTTTCTTTTTTTGATAATAACTATTTACATCCAAGCATTTTAGCCAATTTGGCACAAACTTATGTTGATACTGCCGGGCAGATTAATCCACGCATTTTAGTTCGTGGTAATGCAGAAGCATTTAAAGATACCAACCATACTAACCGCATCCGCGCTTGTCTGTTTACTGGCTTGCAAATGGCCCATTTATGGCGACAACTCGGCGGTAGTTCATGGAACATGATTTTTAGCAAACGTAAATTGCTACAGGATATTCAAGCACTTGCTCGTTTACAGTACCAAGTCATTTAAGACTATAAACGAGATTTTTTTAGTTTTATGTTTATTCCAACATTAAGGAATCGTTATGAACGCTTTAACCGCTCTATCACCATTAGATGGACGTTATGCCAGCAAATGTGATGCGCTACGCCCTTTTCTTTCTGAGTTTGGTTTAATCCATGCTCGTGTCACTGTAGAAGTGCGTTGGTTACAAGCACTTTCTAACCGTCCAGAAATTGTTGAAGTTGCTCCTTTCTCAAACGAAACAAACGCAGCTTTAGATGCAATTGTTAGCAACTTCTCTGAAGAAGATGCAAACCGCATTAAAGAAATTGAACGTACAACTAACCATGATGTAAAAGCAGTTGAGTATTTCTTAAAAGAGAAGATTGCGGGTATTGCTGAATTACAAAATGCGGGCGAGTTCATTCACTTTGCATGTACATCAGAAGACATCAATAACTTGTCTCATGCGCTTATGCTTAAAAACGGTCGTGAAGTTTTAGTATCAAGCATGAAGCAAATCCTAAATGCGATCTCTGCTTTGGCAACAACTCATGCAGAACAACCAATGTTGTCTCGTACACATGGTCAAACTGCTAGCCCAACAACTTTGGGTAAAGAGATGGCAAACGTGGCATACCGTTTAGCTCGTCAAATCAAACAATTTAAAAATGTTGAGTTACTTGGCAAAATCAATGGTGCTGTAGGTAACTACAACGCGCACTTATCTGCTTATCCAGATGTTGACTGGGCTGCACATGCTCAAGCTTTTGTTGAATCTTTAGGTTTAACATTCAACCCTTACACGACACAAATCGAACCACATGACTACATGGCAGAATTGTTTGATGCGTTACGTCGTTTCAATACGATTTTGATCGACTTTAACCGTGACGTATGGGGCTACATCTCTCTAGGTTACTTCAAACAAAAATTGAAAGAAGGCGAAGTTGGTTCATCAACAATGCCACACAAAGTTAACCCAATTGACTTTGAAAACTCTGAAGGTAACTTAGGTATTGCAAATGCAGTATTGGCTCACTTAGGCGAAAAATTACCAATTTCTCGCTGGCAGCGTGACTTAACTGACTCAACTGTATTACGTAATATGGGTGTCGGTTTTGCGCAAAGCTTAATTGCTTTCGATGCGTGTTTAAAAGGTGTTGGTAAACTTGAGTTAAATGCAAACCGTTTAAATGAAGATTTAGACCAAGCTCAAGAAGTTTTAGCTGAACCAATTCAAACTGTAATGCGTCGCTACAACATTGAAAAACCATATGAGAAGTTAAAAGCATTAACTCGTGGTCAAGCAATGACCCGTGACATGATGGTTAATTTCGTAAATGGTGACGAACTTTCTCAAGTACCAAGCGAAGAACGCGCACGTTTAGCTGAGCTTACGCCTGCAACTTACACAGGTAATGCAGCTGAACAAGCGAAACAAATTAACGATTTAATTAGCAAAATCTAATTAAAAAGTTTACAAAAAGCGGAGCTTAGGCTTCGCTTTTTTATTACACTGATACAAATCACAATAAAGCCTTCATAAAATGATCGAAAAACAATTCAAACTAAAACACTATATTGCTCTTGGCCTGCTTTTGATTGCAATTGTCATCTCAGGTATTCAGCCTCTTGAATTCGAAGCTTATTTACTTCATCAAGCTGGCACTGTTTTCATGTTAATTTTGCTCTTTGTTATCTTTAAAAAGATTGGGCTCGACTTTTTAAGTTTTACTTTTTATTTGCTGTTTTTGCTCATCCATATTATCGGTGCGCACTATTTGTATTCATACGTTCCGTACAATGATTGGATACAGCAGGTATTCCATTTCAACTTAGATCAATATATGGGTTGGTCCCGTAATATGTATGATCGTTTAGTTCACCTCGTTTATGGCGTTTTGCTCTACCCTCTTATTTATCGTGTTTTTCAAGTATGGTTACCCTCAGCAAAACCATTTAGTCTATTTTTACTAGTGGTTCAATTCGTAATGGCATCAAGCGTTTTATATGAACTTATTGAATGGGCAATTGCAATTGGATTATCACCTGAAGAAGCCGAAAATTATAATGGGCAACAAGGTGACATGTGGGATGCACATAAAGATATGCTATTAGCAACGATTGGGGCAATTATCTATGGACTTCCAGCACTAGTGCTTCCCTCTAAAACAAATAACTCATAAATAAAAAAGCGCTCAATGAGCGCTTTTCTTAAGACCAATTTAAACGACAGGATTCGTCTGTTCTATGAGGTTTTGTAAAACGGAAGAAGTTGTATCAGGTAAAACATGCTCAAGATGAGCTGTCGTATTGTTAGCGTTGGTAGTTATATCACTTTGATCATTTACTTGTGTAGGCTTTAGTGCTGTTGATGATAAAAGAGTTTCAATTGGGTCTGGTTCACTAGAGGCAGAACTTTTTAACAAATCATCTATTGGTACAGATTTATGCTGCTGACTGTCCGCTTCATTCGTTGTGTTTTGGACTAACTTTAATGTATTTAGGCCAACGCTATCAGCAACAGATACAGTTTCTGCATGAGCAGTATCAACTGCTGCATCACTTAAGCTCGCAGTCTTTGGAGCAACCACATAAAACGTAAATGGCGAACTCACTTCACTTGTAAGCCCTGCAGCATCTGTTTGCATTAAAGTAATGGTATGTTTCCCTAAGGCTAAATCTTTATCTAGTGTGAATGACCAAGTCTTACTAGTACCTAAATCACCTACTTTAATAATTGAGATGGCTACCCCATTATCGTAAATAGTCAAAGTCGCATTGGATTCAACTTGAACAGTAAATTTTGGTTTGGCATCATCAGTTTCAGAACCAGCTAGGATTGCCCCCTTTAAAGCCCCCACATCATCATCTAAACTTTTTAAAACAGGCTTAGCTGGTGGAATCGTATCTTTATCACTGCCAACAATTTCCAGCGCAGTAGACTTATTCCCTGAACTGTCGATTGCTATTACAGAACCTTTCGAGCTATCGGTTAAAGCAGGTGAAATCGTAATTGTAAATTTACCATTTGCATCTGCTGTACCAGTACCGATAACCTTATCAGCTGAGTTTTTGATCTCGATTTTTGCATTGGGTTCAGCTGTACCAGTAACAGAGGTGCCATCCGCATTCACTTGAGCGGTAGGCTTATCTGGCGCTATAGTGTCATAGCCAGAGGAAATTTCTAAAGGTTTAGATGTATTACCCGCTGTATCTTCAACAATAACCGTTACCTTTTGTGATTCTTTTAAAGCAGAAGAAAGCGTAATTTGAAACTCGCCTTGAGCGTTTGCCGTACCGGTTCCAATCACTTTACCATCAGCATCTTTTATTTGAACTTTTGCATTAGGCTCAGTTTGTCCTTCAACCTTGGTGCCTTCTTTATTTACTTCAACTAAAGGAGCATCTGGAGCAAAAGTATCTTTTCCTGCAATGATTTTAGTTGGCTCAGATTTATTGCCGGCTGCGTCTTCTGCAATAACTTTTCCACCTGCTTCACTCGTCAATGGAGAAGTAAGTTTTAAAGAAAAAATACCCTCTTTATTCGCAGTTACAGTACCCAATATCTTACCGCTAGCGTCATAAACAGTAATTTTTGCATTTGCTTCAGCTTTACCAGTTAACAATGAACCATCTTCACTTAACTGGGCTTGTGGGGCATCGGGAGCAATTGTGTCTTTACTACCAGTCACAGTACCTGCTTTAGACATATTACCAGCAGCATCCTCAGCAAAAACATTTAATTTATTTCCATTTGCTAAAGGTTTATCGAGTTTAATTGTAAAATTACCACTTGCATCTGCGACACCTGTTGCGACTGTATTTCCAGCAGCATCTTTAAGATAAATTTTTGCATTAGCTTCTGCTTTACCATTAACCGTAACAGTATCATCGGCAACGGTAGCCGTCGGTGCAGCAGGCGGTAGGATATCTACAGGTCCTGAAGAGTCGTCTTTGTCATCTTTATCAAAGGCCCAAAGGTATAAACCTTCAGCGGCTAAAACTGCTAAGCCTGCTTTTAGGACATTACCCATCGAAAAAGTTGGGGACTCATCGACTGCCATTGATGCAGCTGGTTGGCTCGTGCTGGTATAGGCTAAATCTGTGACATGGTTTAGACCTGTATAGTCAATCACCTTACCCTTAGCATCAAATTGTGCTTCGACAAATTTTCCATGTTCAGTCGGAAAAACAAGTGAATGATCTGTCGTATTATTTGCTTCATTAAAGAAGTTTTCTAAAACAAGCGTTTCACCATTTTTCAAATGGATCACTAAGTTTCCACCTTGTTTAACCATTGATGCAATATCTTGTTGGCTCACACCAATCTGGATAATCGCAGGTTGGTTTAGAACCACTTTACTGAGCTGACCATCTTGCAGAACGTCCAAACCCTCTTTGGATGCTACAATTATTCTTGTCATTATTTCCTGTCCTAAATTTCAGTTATATTTTTAAATGTCTAACTTTTTAAATGTTTCATCTAAAAGCTATTTTATTGCTGCTTAAAATATCAAAACCATGTGTTTATCACAATTCAAAAAGTATATTTATCAATATTTATTTTTTACTTTCTAGTAAAAATCTAAATATATTTAACCAGACAACTTTGAATATTAACTTTATAAAAAAACCAGCATTTAAGCTGGCCTTTTATAAAATTAGAACTAGATAAACTTATAGTTTTGGATCACGTACTTGCACAAGCGTCGTGTTCGCTTTTGCAAGGCTCTCCATTACTTTACTCATTACAGCAGGAATCAAACCATCTGCCATTTGTGCCGCTTGCAAACCTAACTTCTCACCTAAGGTCGCTTTCTTACGTGTATTAATGACGTATACATCATGTTGAGGCAATAGACCCAGTAGATATTCATCAGATGTTTGTAATTTATCAACAAGGTTTAGATCTAGCGCATCTTCACCATACCAATGTTCACCTGTAGCCACCTTATCGACATTCAGCTGTGGGCGATACTTTTCTACAAAGTGTTTAAATAAAACGTGTGTTTGTTGGAGTTCTTCTTCGAACTTCGCTTTACCTTCTGGGGTATTTTCGCCAAACATGGTGACTGTGCGCTTATACTGCCCTGCTGTGTAAAGCTCAAAATCCACATTATGCTCTTTCAAAAGACGATTAAAGTTTGGAACTTGAGCTACCACTCCAATCGAACCCACAATTGCAAATGGTGCAGTAATAATTTCATTTGCAATACATGCCATCATATAGCCGCCACTTGCTGCTACTTTGTCTACGCAAATCGTTAAATGAAAACCTGCATCGCGTAAGCGTACCAATTGAGCTGCTGCCAGACCATAACCATGGACCATACCACCTGGACTTTCGAGACGAACGACAACACGGTCACGCCCTGCTTTAGCAGTTGCTAAAATAAGAGTTATTTCTTCACGTAAGTTCTCAACTGCCGAAGCTTGAATATCGCCTTTGAAATCTAAAACAAAAATCTTCTGATTATTTTTACGGCGAATTTTAGCTTCTTTAGCAAGTTGTTGAGCTAATTGTAAAAGTTCTAAACGGCTTGCCGTAGTTTGTGCAATTTTTTTTCTCTGTTCATTTACACGCGCATTTAAATGACTAACACGTATTTCCGCAGGGAGTTTAGGCAAATGGAATAACATAAAATTCTAAGCTCATAAGTTTATCTTTATAGCCTTAAGATGTGGTCCTTTTGATTAAAATTCAATAGCGATTTTGCAAAATAGAGTCATTTTCATTTATAAAATAAAAAAGAGCACTTGGCTCTTTTTCTTTTATTGATGATTAATCAACCGAAGCGTCCAGTAATATATGCTTCCGTTAACTGATGATCGGGTTGAGTAAAGACTTTTTCAGTTGAGTTGACTTCAATCAAATCACCTAAATGGAAATAAGCAGTACGATCAGAAACACGTGCAGCTTGCTGCATTGAGTGAGTCACAATTACGATCGTATATTGATTCGACAATTCAGAAATCAATTCTTCTACTTTTGCTGTCGCAATTGGATCGAGTGCAGAACACGGTTCATCCATTAAAATCACTTCAGGACTAACAGCAATGGTACGTGCAATACATAAACGCTGTTGCTGACCACCTGATAAACCTGTGCCTGGTTGATTCAAACGGTCTTTAACCTCATCCCACAAACCAGCTTTACGTAAGCTATTTTCAACGATTTCTTCTAGGTCGTACTTATCACGTGCTAAACCATGAAGTTTTGGGCCATAAGCCACGTTGTCAAAAATCGATTTAGGGAATGGATTTGGCTTTTGGAACACCATACCCACCTGAGCACGCAATAGCACTACGTCTAGATTTGGGTCATAAATATTGTGATTATCGAGGGTAATTTTACCTGTTACACGGCAACCATCAATGGTGTCATTCATACGGTTTAAAGTACGAAGAAACGTTGATTTACCACAACCTGACGGACCAATAAACGCAATTACTTCGTTTTGGTAAATGTCTAGATCAATACCTTTAATGGCTTCAAAATCACCATAGTAAACATGGGCATCTTGTGCACTAATCTTGATTTCGGTTGAGTTCTGCTTTTTTGAAGTTTGTGGTTCAAAATGCGAAACATACGAAGTGCCATGATTCAGCGGTTTGTCTGTAAATTGCGATTGTTCAGTATTCACTAACTTATCCTTTTCTAAGGAATTCGTAATATCAATAGTATTCATGATTTATCCTCTATTACCAACGCACTTCGAACTTTTTACGTAACCAAATTGCAAGACTGTTTAAACCAATCATTAATGCAAGTAGTACGATAATCGCAGCGGCAGTACGGCCTTCGAAGAAGTTACGCAACTCATTACCTTGCCATAAGTAAACTTGAACAGGTAAAGCAGTTGCTTGATCAAATGGTGTTGTTGGAATACTTGCAACGAATGCACTCATCCCGATTAAAAGTAAAGGTGCGGTTTCACCAAGTGCATGGGCAACCCCAATAATTGCCCCTGTCATAATGCCTGGTAATGCCAACGGTAAAACATGATGGAAAATAGTTTGGAACTTAGAAGCTCCTAAACCAAGTGCAGCTTGTCGAATAGAAGGTGGCACTGCTTTTAATGAGGCACGGGTTGTAATAATGACTGTCGGTAATGTCATTAAGCTTAAAACCAATCCACCTACCAGCGGAGCTGATAGAGGTAAGTGCATCCAGCCAATGAAGATTGCAGCACCAAGTAAACCAAATACGATAGAAGGAACAGCAGCAAGGTTATTAATGTTGACTTCAATAATGTCGGTAAGAACATTTTTTGGAGCAAACTCTTCAAGATAGATTGCGCTAGCAACACCGATTGGAATCGCAATGATGATTACAATCAGCATCATGAATAATGAACCCATGAATGCACCTGCAAGACCACTGATTGCTGGTGAACTACGTGAGTCAGGGTTCTTAAATAAGTTCAAGTTAAATGTACTTTCAAGAACGCCTTTTGCTTTTAGATCATCTGCAAGCTTACGCACTTCTGGATCAAGTTGTTGCTGATCATCTGGCAATGAACGATCAATATTACCTTTTAACCAAACATCGACATTCGCATCGCCCAAGAAAGTAATA
This sequence comes from Acinetobacter pittii ANC 4050, assembly GCF_000399685.1. Lineage (GTDB taxonomy): Bacteria > Pseudomonadota > Gammaproteobacteria > Pseudomonadales > Moraxellaceae > Acinetobacter > Acinetobacter pittii_E. Next base: position 244,767 of record NZ_KB976987.1, on the reverse strand, counting down.
TTTTCTTTTTTACCAATGAGTGATGGATCTGCAAAAACCATATCACGTAAGCGATAAGCTTCTGAGCTTGCATATAAGCTACTTAAATAATCGCGTTGTGATGCAAGTGCAGGATCTTTAGCAATCATTCCATTTACAATGATGCCATCCCAATCCACCATACCCATTTTAGTTTGCCAATCAACATAACGTTCTTGGTAATGAGCCGGTGTTTCACCTTGAGTACGTACAGGTACTGGCCCTGCATCAATGACTTTAGGGTCAAAGTAAATTGGAACATTCATACTGGTTTGCCAAAAAGCTGGTAAACCTTTTGCCAAAATGCTACCGAACAAGAGAGCAACGAATGCAAGACCAATAATAACTGCCGAGAAACCCGCAAAACGGAAAGCTTTTTCTTTGCGATGGCGTTTAGCCAAAGATTTTTCAATCACCTGTTTACGTCGTTCACGCGTTTCAGCAGCAGCTTTCGGATCAAATACGTTCTGATCCATAGGAGACGATGTATTTGATGTACTCATTCGTATTGCTCACGGTATTTACGCACAATGTACAGTGCTACAATGTTTAATCCCAAGGTAATCACAAATAGTGTTAGACCTAGCGCAAATGCAACCAATGCTTGTGGACTTGAGAAGTCTGTATCTCCGGTCAACTGCTTTACAATAGTTACGGTCACAGTAGAAACAGCTTCAAATGGATTTGCGTGTAAAAGTGGACTGTTCCCTGCTGCTAAAACCACAATCATAGTTTCCCCAACAGCACGAGAGACTGCCAATAAGAAAGCACCTGTAATACCCGGCAAAGCTGCTGGTAATACGACTTGGCGAATTGTTTCAGACTTAGTTGCACCAAGTCCTAAAGAACCATCACGCAGTGCACGCGGGACTTGAGTAATAATGTCATCAGACAAAGATGAAACAAACGGGATAATCATAATCCCCATCACAAAACCAGCAGTTAAAGCACTCGTCGCATTAATCTCTAAACCAATAGAAGCGCCTGCTGCTTTAAAGAATGGTCCAATAATCATCATGGCAAATACACCATAAACAATTGTTGGAATACCAGCTAATACTTCAATTGCTGGTTTCGCCCATGAACGGAACCATGGTGAAGCATATTCAGCTAAATAAATTGCAATCATTAATCCAACTGGTACAGCAACGAGTAGCGCTATACCACTGACCATGAGCGTACCCCATAGCAATGGTAATAAACCATAACTGCCTTCAGCATTACCGGAAGTACTAAAGCCCGGATTCCACTCTGTACCAAAGAAAAAGTCTACTGGGCTAACAAAACGGAAGAAGTGCATTGCTTCGCCAAACATCGACATTACGATACCGATGGTGGTTAAAATCGCTACACCCGAACATAAAATCAAAGCAACGTTAATGGCACGTTCAACTTGGTTACGAGCACGGTATTGTTGATTGATTTTTTTCTTTGCCCACACTAAACCGAGTAAAGCTGCACAAACGACAACAGCAAATTTGGCAAAAGAGCCAATGGTTTGAAATTTTGCAAACTGTTGAGCAGCAGCTAATTCATAAGCAGCTGGTTTATCACTTACACCAAAACCTGAAGCGATTGATTGAACACGATCAATCAGTACACTTCTGCCTGCTTCATCAAGCGAAGCACTTACAGACGCCGGAATATTATTAAAAATAATATGATTTAAAATACTTGGTTCAACCAAGTTCCAAATGATCAAAATTAAAAAAGCAGGGATACCGCACCAAAGACCAACCAGTGCGCCATAATAACCAGGACGAGAATGTAATGTCGCCGAGTTGCTTCCCTTACCTGCTATGTTACGGCTCTTTCTCAGCCCAAGTTGATATGCGATGGCCACAAGGGCTAACAACACACCGATAAGTAGCAGATTCATGTACTCTCCACTGTTTTCTCAATTGTCATAATTTGGAAAAACAAGTTAGACAAAAAGGCTGATGAACCCTTAAGATCACCAGCCTTCATTCAAACTAACTTATTTAACAGTTTTACCTGCTTTAAAGTCAGCCAAAACTTTTGCACGTTCAGCATCAGACATCGCGATTAAACCATCACGCTCAGCTTTAGAACCTTTACCAGTCGCTTTTTTGCTTACGAAATATTCTACATATTTCGGTAAGCCTTTAACTGATTTTAAGTGTTCACCTTTCACGTAGAAGTACAATGGACGAGATACAGGGTATGTACCATTTAATACTGTCTTCTCAGATGGAACAACGTTGTTTACTGTTGCCACACGTAACTTGTCACGGTTCATGTCATAGAAACTTAAACCAAACACACCTACTGCACTTGGAGAAGTTTTTAAGCGAGCCAATGTTTCTGTATAGTCGCCAGCGATTTCAATTACACGGCCATCTTTACGGAAAGTAGAACATGCTTTCTTCTGAGCATCTTTGTCTAAGCTCTTGAAGTATTCATATGCTTCACAACCAGCTTCAACCATTTTTTCTTGGAAAACTTCACGAGTACCATGGTTAGATGCAGGGATTACAAGAGTAATCGGCTCATTTGGAAGTGTTTTATCAATTTGGTTCCAGTTTGTATATGGGTTTGGAACCAATTTACCTTTTGAAGGTAACTGTGCAGCTAAAGCAGCGAACACATGGTAAGGTTTTAATTTATAAGCTGCTTTGTTTGAGTTAGACGCAAATACGATACCGTCGTAACCAATTTTAATTTCTTGGATTTGTTTTACACCAGCTTTATTACAGGCTTCAATTTCAGTGCTTTTAATTTTACGAGAAGCGTTTGCAACGTCGATTGTATTATCGCCAACACCTTGACAGAATTGTTTCAAACCAGCAGAAGAACCGCCAGAACCCACTACAGGAGTTTTAAATTGAGGGAATGTATTACCAAACTCTTCAGCTACAACGCTGGCAAACGGTAATACAGTTGAAGAACCAGCAATTTGAATCGTATCACGAGCTGCATTTGCAGTCGTTGTTACAGCTGCCCCAGTTACTGCTAACGCAATTGCGATTTGACGTGGATTTAAGCGCATTCTGTTCTCTCTCATTAATGCAATAGGTTGTACGTCACTTTTTGTTGAGTGCTTGTACGCTCTTCGATAGCTGCATTGTGAATAGAAAATATGACAAATAAGTTACAGTATGATGACGCTTTAATGATTTTTATAATGTCGATTGTCATATTATTCTTTTTATTTATTATCAGTTATTTAATTCAAACTTCTCACCTATTTTACAGAAGGTCATCATGTTTATTATGACAATGATTAAAAATCCAAAATATAGTTATTTATAAATTATAAAAATAAAATTTATTATAAATATATTAAAATCCACTAATTTACGATGTTATTAATTTTATGATTTAAATATTTCCTATTTTTAAAAATATGATTAAAAATTTCTAAAAATAATTATTTTCTTTGTAACATTAAAATAATATGACAAAAGATAAAGGGTTACCGACTTTAAATTAGGTAACCGCAATATCATTGTCAATTTAGACGATCAATTCGATTGTACTTCTGGCATCGCTACCATTTTTTTGCGATATTTTAAGAAATACATCACAGCTAAAACAGCAAGCCAGATTGGCCCTAAAATAACAGCCAACCTCATATCTGGTGTAAACGCCATAATAATAAGAATAAAGCATACAAAGCTAATGGTTAAATAGTTACTCCATGGGCTAAGAATACTTTGAAATTTAGTTTGACGTTTTTGCAATTTCATCGCTTTAGTAAATTTCAAATGTGTGACTGAAATCATAAGCCAGTTAATGACAAGTGCTGCGACAACCAACATCATAAAGAGCTGAAAAGCTTGACCAGGAATCAGATAATTCACAACGACACATATTGCTGTAATAGATGCAGAAACAACTGCTGCCGGTACTGGAATACCACGGCTGTTTACTTTTTTCAAAATTGCCGGAGCATTGCCCTGCTCTGCCAAGCCATGCAACATACGACTATTACAATAGATACAACTGTTATAAACCGAAATAGCAGCAATCAAGACCACAAAGTTTAGAACGTTCGCAACACCATTACTATTGAGTGACTGGAAAATCATGACAAATGGACTACCGCCTTCTGCCACCATATTCCATGGATAAAGACATAAAAGAATACCGATCGCACCGATATAAAAAATCAGGATACGGTAAACAATCTGATTTACTGCTTTTGGAATAGTGGTTTCAGGTTTTTTCGTTTCCGCTGCAGCAATACCAATTAATTCCAAACCACCAAATGCAAACATAATGACAGCCAGAGCCATGACAAAACCGTGAATCCCATGCGGGAAGAAACCACCGTGTTGCCATAAATTTGCAATACCTGCTTGCGGACCTGCTGAGCCTGAAAATAACAGATAAGCACCAAAGCCAATCATGCTTAAAATCGCAACAATTTTAATGCAGGAAAATAAGAACTCGGATTCCCCAAAAAAGCGGACATTTACCAAGTTAATGCCGTTAATTAAAATAAAGAAAAATAAAGCAGTCAGCCATGTCGGAATTTCAGGCCACCAAAACTGTATAAAAGTCCCAATTGCGCTCAATTCAGCCATGCTCACCAGCACATACAAAACCCAGTAGTTCCAGCCAGACATAAAGCCAGCCATTTTGCCCCAGTATTTGTTCGCAAAATAGCTAAAAGAGCCGCTTACCGGTTCTTCAACAACCATTTCACCTAAATGACGCATAATCAAAAAGGCAATCACGCCTGCAATTGCATATCCTAATAAGATTGAAGGACCAGCCAGTTTAATTGTTTGAGAAAGACCTAAGAATAAACCTGTTCCAATCGCCCCTCCGAGTGCGATGAGTTGAATATGCCGATTGGATAAGCCTTGTTTTAACTCGTGCTTATTGTTTGCATCCATAACATTATCTCCAATGTTGGTGTCACTTCCTGTACACCTTTATTCAGCACCATATCCGAAGATCAGAAACCGACCTTCGGACATAAATAGCTTTAATATGAGTCCATTTAATTTTTGAGAAGACGTGTCCTGTCCTCTATTTAAAAAGAGATTGCATCCTTACATTTAATCGGTTGGGAACGTTCCTTTAAAATTTCGTAGCCACGATCACCGTAGTCAAAACGCGCAATCACAGAAGCAAATTTTTTCAAACTTACTGGTGCATCCATTGCTGGTAGTTTTAATTCAATAAAAGTTAACTGATCATTTTGCTGAACGTTATCTAAAACACTCTTCAGTTGCCCAGCAGTTTCAACCACATAAGTTGTATGGCCTTTTTTACCGTTAAACACAGCCGGGATTTCAGTGTATTTCCAGTTTTGCACATCGTTATAGGCTGCGTTTTCACCCATAATTAAGCGCTCAATGGTATAACCGCCATTGTTCAGCAAGAAAATGATTGGCTTTAAACCGTGACGGATAATCGTAGAGAGTTCTTGTACCGTAAGTTGGAATGAACCATCACCAATAAATAAAATTTGACGACGTTCAGGCGCGGCCAGCAAACTACCAAGTAAAGCCGGTAAGGTGTAACCAATAGAACCCCAAAGTGGCTGAGCAATATATTTAGCTGTAGCTGGAAGCTTTATTCCTGACAAAGCTGAGTTTGATGTTCCGACTTCACCAATAATTACATCATCTTCTTTTAAGAAACCTGAAATGTAATTCCAAAGCACATCTTGGCTAAGCTTTTGTTGAGCTGGAGCTTCTATTACTTTCGGCGGTTGTTTTTCAAGAAGAGGTGTTGTCGATTTACGTGGTGCAACTTTTTTATTTAGCTCAACGAGTAACTGACCAATCTCAATACCCGGAAAATCCTGACCAAAAATATTCAGGCCATAAGATTTAATTTCGATGTAGTTCTTGGTTTCAATTTGATGAGTAAATACAGCCGAACCAACATCGGTAAAGCGTGCACCAACACCAATTAAGCAGTCAGATTGTTCAATGATATTTTTCACATGTGGTTGGCTTGCACCACCCACATAAGTTCCGATGTAACGAGGTGAGCCTTCATCCATAATATTTTTTGCAGTATTCATACCTGCAAATGGAATTGAGCATTTTTGTGATAAATCGTTTAAAAGCGACGTTACACCAAAAACCGAAGCTTCATTATCAATAAGAAGCGCTGGACTTTGAGCATTCTCAATAATGTTACAGAGTTTGCTTACTACACTTTGCAATAATTCAGGTTCAACAGCTGGATAGCTTAGGTCGAGTGGACGTTCAGATACTTCAATCTTAACGTGAGTAATATCGCCTGGTAGTTGAATGTGTACAGGACGGCGTTCAAGGAAACACTGACGTAATACACGGTCAATTTCAAAAGCTGCATTTGCAGGAGTTAAACGTGTTTGGGCAACTGTGAACTCTTTCATACAGTTCATAATATTGTCATAGTTACCATCGACAAGCGTATGATGTATTAAAGTGCCCTTTTGAACCGCATGTAATGGTGGAATACCAGAAATATGAATAAGAGGTACATTTTCTGCATAGGCACCTGCGATGCCATTAATCGCACTTAAGTCACCTACACCATAAGTGGTTGCCAAGGCAGAAAAACCGTTAATTCGTGCATAGCCGTCTGCTGCATAAGCAGCATTTAATTCATTACAATTTCCAATAAATTCGAGTTGTGGGTCTGCTTCAACTTGTTCTAGATATGAAAGGTTAAAATCACCAGGTACTCCAAAAAGATGTTGGATACCCATTTGTTTTAAACGAAGATTTAAAAATTCACCGATTTCTATGAACATTGCTCTATATCCTTTGAGACCAATTTTTATTCCATAGAAAAATAATATTTCATCTATCTTTTAGATTTCGTGCATAATGAAAACGCATTTTAATAAAAATACATGATTTGTGTATCATAAAAGGATTTTATGCAATGGATAAGTTCGACTGGCAAATCATTCAGGCACTACAAAAGAATGGACGGCTCACCAATCAGGAAATTGGAGATTTAATCGGATTATCAGCTTCCCAATGTTCAAGACGACGACAGTTACTTGAGCAAAAAGGCATAATTTTAGGTTACTCCGCACGTATCCAACAACAGGCGCTAGGGCTGGAAGTTACAGCGATGATTCATATTAATTTAAGGACACACGAAGCAAAATCACAGCAGGCTTTTCAGGAACTGATCGAAGCTGAAGATAACATTCAAGATGCATTTTCAATTAGTGGCGATGCGGATTTTATTTTAAAAGTCGTTGCCGAAAACTTAGAACAGCTCTCTCAATTTGTGACTGAAAGATTACTTTCTTATAATTTTATTGGTCATATAAAGTCTTACATTGTTCTGAAAAAAATTAAAGAACAGAATCATTTTTTAATCAAGCCTAAAAGCATGAGTTATCATCACTCCCAATAAACAGCTCAGCTTTTCACTCATAAAAGTGAAAATAAAAAGGCGGATACTAGATCCGCCTTAAAGTTAATATTTAGACTTTACTAATATGAACTGTTTGCCCGATCGTATTTTCAAGCAAACCTTCTAAACCGAACTCAGCACCTAAGCCTGACATTTTCCAGCCACCAAACGGTGCATGAGGCAGGACTTCTGCATGGGTATTAATCCAAACAGTCCCACATTGAAGCTGACTAGCGTAAATCTGTGCTGCTTTAATATCAGACGACCAGATTGAACCGCCTAAACCAAATTCACTGTCATTAGCGCGGGCAATTGCATCGTTAATATCTGTATATTTTAAAACAGGTAACACAGGACCAAACTGTTCTTCTTGCACCACGCGGCAAGAGTCAGAAACTTCAGTCAAAATAGTAGGAGCAATAAAGTAACCTTGCTCTGGTAATTGCTGTTGACCAGAAAGTGCTTTTGCACCTTGGTCAATGGCTTCAGCAATAAGGGCTTTCACCTTGTTATATTGCATTTGGTTTTGTACTGGGCCAAATGTTGTAGAAGATTCCATTCCGTCACCCACAACTTGAGCGTTGGCAATATCAGCTAACTTTTGAGATAAAGCTTCATATTGGCTTTCATGCACATATAAACGCTTTAATGCTGCGCATGTTTGGCCTGCATTTAAGAACGCCATATTAAAAATCTTAGCTGCAATTTCATCTATATTTGCATCTGGTAATACAATACCAGCATCATTACCACCAAGCTCTAAAGTTAGGTGTTTTAACTGTTGAGCTGCCCCAGCCATAATGTGCTGACCTGTTCGAGTTGACCCTGTAAACACAACTTTCTGCACATCTGGATGAGAAGATAATGCTTCACCAATCTCACCAGCACCGACCACAATTGAGATCACGCCTGGTGGAACTTCTTGCTGAATGATTTCACATAAACGCAAAGTTGAGAGTGGCGTGTATTCAGAAGGTTTGCTAATAACCACATTACCTGCACGCAATGCAGGCATGATATGCCAAACCGCAATCATCAGTGGCCAATTCCAAGGAGTAATTGAAGCTACTACTCCTAATGGTTGGCGATGGCGTTCAATGCGCTTGGTTTCACTGTCTTCGATCACTTCAATAGGTAAATCCATAGCAGCCGCGTAACGCGTCCAGCCAATTGCGCCCTGCACTTCCATTTGTGCAAGTGCGAGTGGCTTACCTTGCTCAAGTACAACTAACTCTGCAAGCATTTCAGCGTGCTTTTCAATACCATCTGCAATTTTGTTTAAGATCGATTTACGTTCATCGTGTGAAACTTGTTGCCAAGCTTTAGAGGCCTGTTTAGCTGCACTTACTGCTTGATTCACCTGCTCAACCGATGCTTTTGCACAGCGTGCGGCAGTTAAGCCTGTAGCTGGGTTAATAATTTCTAGTTCACCCTGTTCACCTGAACAAGATTGACCGTTAATAATTAATTTAAATTCATTAAGCACATTAACTTGTTGCATTTCTTCTTCCTTGTCTTAATTGTAATTACAGCCTCTTACCTTATGACCATTTGAGCAGCGTCTTTTAAAGAGTAAGTACAGTATTGATATATCAATGTGACCAAACATTGGGGACATACCAATACAATAAGAAATTTGCTCCCCATAAATCATGCATAATTATTTTTGTTTTTTGAAAATATGCATGGTTTGTGCATATCAGTCTATTTCGATGCACATTTTAAATAAAAATAATATGTAATAAAAAAGCCCGGCAATAAACCGGGCTTTTTTGGTATCAACTCAATTAGTCGATTGGTGGTACATAATTACCAGAAGCAATCGCATCTTTAATGCGGTCAGCTTCAGCCAATACTTGACCTAAAAGGTTTTTAACATTTTCGAATGTCACAACAGGGCTTAATGTTGTCATTTTCAATGACTGTACATTACCAACTTTTGTTACACCGATATTTGCTTCACCACGTGCAAACAACTCGTCCGCTACGTTTTGGTTCAAGCTATCGATAAACTCAACTGGGTAGCCTTGTGGCACAACACGGAACAATACCGAAGCAAACTGAGGCTCAACTAAAAGCTCTAAACCGTCAGTTGCCTTGATGTAATCTGCAACTTCACGAGTAAGTTTTACACCATGGTCGATCATTGAACCGTAAAGGTCTTCACCAAGTGATTCAATTGTCATCCACAATTTCAATGCATCAAAACGACGAGTCGTTTGTAACGACTTAGAAACAAGGTTTGGTACACCATGCTCTTCATCATAAGCAGAGTTCAAGTATTCAGCTTCGTAGTGCATAAAGCGATAGTTCGCTTCATCTTTCAACAAGAACGCACCACAGCTAATGCTTTGGAAATAATGCTTATGGAAGTCAAGGGTGATCGAGTCAGATAACTCAATACCATCAAGCATTGCACGGTAGTCATTTGAAAGAATTAATGCGCCGCCCCATGCCGCATCGATGTGCATCCATGAACCATATTTATTGGTAATTTCACGGATTTTCTTCAATGGGTCAATTGCACCAGCATCGGTTGTACCCGCTGTCGCAACGACACAAGCAACAACTTTGCCTTCAGACTGAAGATGCGCCATCGTTTTTTCGAGAGCATCTACATCCATCTGTGCATTTTCATTCACAGGAACAGTTACAACTGACTGGAAGCCCATACCCATCATTGCCATGTTCTTTTGCACAGAGAAATGCGCATTTTCAGAACAAATGACTTTGACGTTTTTCATTGCATCGGCAGGAATACCATCACGCTGTACAGACCATGGATTACCATTTTCGTCTTTCCAGTTTTTCGAGATACACCAGTCACGAGCAAGCAACACACCCATCAAGTTAGATTGAGTACCGCCAGAAGTGAAAACACCAGCCTGACCAGAACCATAACCTACTTTTTGACGCAACCAATCAATGAGCTGAACTTCCATTAATGAACCTGCAGGGCTTTGATCCCATGAGTCCATAGACTGGTTAGTTGCATTGATTAACACTTCCGCGATCTGGCTCATCACCATGGTTGGGCAGTGTAAATGTGCTAATGAATGTGGATGATGTACTTTCAAGCTTTTATTCAAGAAAAGCTCAATCATACGTTGAAGAGATTCTTGTACACCCATCCCTTCTTTTGAAGGTTGGAAAGAAATTGCTGAACGCAATTCTTTAATGCTACCGCCAGTGTACATCTTTTCATTTTGCAACCATGCTGAAACGGCTTTTACCGCTTCGCCCATTGCTGACTCATAGTCAGCAATGGATTGTGCATCATTGCAGAGTAACGCTTTACGATGTTCTGCAAAATCCACCATACTTATGCGCCTCGTACTGCAACCAATGCTTCTGCAATTGCTTTCTTAAAGCGAGCAACTACTTCAACACACTCGTCTTGAGTGATGATAAGCGGGCAAAGTAAACGAATTACTGTACCGTTACGACCACCTTTTTCAAGCAATAGTTTATTGTTGAAACAAGCAGTTTGAATTGCAGCAGCTAATTGTGAGTCAGCAGGATGCGAACCAATACGGTCAGCTGGTTTACGCTCGTCAACAATCTCAACACCAATCATTAAACCGCGACCACGTACGTTACCGATACATGGGAATTCTTGCGCTAATTTTTTAAATTCAGCTTGTAAGAAGTCACCACGCTCTTGCGCATTTTGAGCAAGATTTTGTTCATTAATCGTTTTTAATACAACAAGACCAGTACCCATAGCAAGTTGGTTACCACGGAAAGTACCCGTGTGACCAGCAGGTTGCCAAGCATCAAATTTACGTTTAATACCTAATACTGCAAGTGGTAAACCACCGCCTACTGCTTTAGACATTACAACAACATCAGGTTCAATACCTGCATGTTCAAATGCAAACATTTTGCCTGAACGTGCAAAGCCAGCTTGAACTTCGTCTAAAATTAAAACGATGTTGTGCTTTTCAGTCACTTCACGGATTTTTTGCAACCATTTTACTGGAGCTGTAACTACGCCGCCTTCCCCTTGAATCGCTTCAAGAATAACAGCAGCCGGTTTTGTTACACCGCTTTCAACATCTTCAATAAAGTTTTCAAAGTAGTAAGTTAAAGCATCAACACCTGCTTCACCACCTAAACCAAGTGGGCAACGGTATTCATGCGGATATGGCATGAATTGTACGCCTGGCATTAAACCATTAACTGCATTTTTTGCACTTAAGTTACCAGTCATAGCAAGTGCACCATGGGTCATACCATGGTAACCGCCAGAGAAACTGATCACTGAACTACGGCCAGTGTAAGTCTTAGCAAGTTTGATTGCTGCTTCAGTTGCGTCTGCACCAGCAGGACCACAGAACTGCAAGCAATATTCTTCTTTACCACCAGGTAAATATGCTAACAATGCTTCAGTGAATGCATCTTTTAAAGGTGTGGTTAAGTCTAAAGTATGCAATGGCAAACCACTTGCCAATGTATCTTGAATACTTTGAATCACCGCAGGATGATTATGACCTAAAGCCAATGTACCTGCCCCAGCTAAACAATCAAGGTACTGTGTACCTTCAACATCAGTAACCCAGCATCCTTGTGCTTTCGCTATCGCTAACGGTAATTTACGTGGATAGCTACGAACATTTGATTCCATTTGACTTTGGCGAGTCAAATAATATTCGTTAGTAGCATTAGTGGCAGGGTTAACGGAAGTAACGCTCATATCGGATTACCATCTCTGATAGGGGTAGAAAGAAATAAGTCTGGTGACGATTGGTCCTTTGACTCGGTGCTTTATAGAACTAGCAAAGACACTTATTTTATATCTTGTAACTAGGAGCGCGATGATACCTAATTTTGCAAGAAAAAAAACGTCTTTTATGTACTTTACTCATCTAATCTTATTGAAAAAATGTATCATCCCAATAGTTATGATGAATTATCATCATACTATGTGACAACCTAAAGAAAATATTCTTTTTTTATATTAGTTTGATTTTTTAAGTTACATTGAAACACTTTAATTTTAAGTTGTTATTTTTTAAAAACTTTATATTTACCAAAATTTAAAAAAACCTGATTTTAATATTACAAATACGCCACAAAATCTGCAAAAGTTATGCATAAGTTATGTTTAACATTTCTTAATGAAAAAAATTAAATTTATATTAATTTTTAAAGGAAAAATTTATGCGTACTTTAGCCGTCTCTACCCTTCTTTTAGGTTCCCTCCTTAGCCCTTTCGTTTTTGCTCAGGATGATAATGCTTTGAACTACAATATTGTAAATGTACAAGCTGAAGCTTCTCGTCAAGTTTCAAACGATGAAATGCATGCAACTTTATATATTGAAAAAAGTAACAAACAACCAGCCGAACTTTCAAATCAAATTAACCAATTAATGAATCAGGCGCTTACCGTTTCTCGTAAATATCCTCAAGTCAAAGTGGAAACAGGTGCTCAAAGCACTTATCCAATTTACGATAACGATAGCAATAAGTTAAAAGAATGGCGTGGTCGCGCTGAAATCCGTCTAGAAAGTAAAGACTTTAAAGCTGCTAGCCAGCTAGTGAATGAATTACAGCAAAACTTCCAGACTCAATCGATTAATTTTACAGTTTCTGATGAACAACGTAAAAAAGTTGAAAATGAGTTAATGGTAGAAGCATCTAAAAACTTTCAACAACGCGCTCAAATGTTGACTCAAGCATGGAATAAAAACCAATATACATTGGTTAATCTGAACTTGAATACCAACAACTATTTCCCACAACCTGTAATGCGTGCCAGCATGGCTAAGTTCGCTATGGCCGAAGCTGCACCAGCTCAAGACATGGCAGCTGGTGAATCTAAAATTACTGTAAATGCGAACGGTTCAATTCAGTTTAAATAAATTACCTTTTTCAGCCCAAGCACATAACTGCTTGGGCTTTTTATTAACTAACTTTCCCCATCTAAATACTCTGCAAAAGCTTGAGCCAAATAATCAAAAAGCGCTCTGATTTTTGGAATTTGTCTAAAGTCTTCATGAATGACCAGCCATAGATCATAGCGATGAATCTTTAGGTCTGGAAGCAGTTGAACAAGCTCTGGGCATTGATTTGCTATAGGGCACTGAATAAAACCTACTCCTAAAGCAGCTTTAACTGCTGAGAACTGAGCAGGATGACTATCGGTGCGTATTTTGAATTGTTCATTTTTTATTTCAGGTAGAAAAATCCTCATCATTTCTCTTTCAAGAAGATTACGGTCAGGTCCTATCAGATCATGCTGACTTAAATCTGCTAGACAGATAGGGGAACCTTTACGCTGTATATAATCTCGATGTGCATATAGCCCCAATGGCACCTCACCAACCTTTTTGGCTACAAGCGCTTCCTGAACAGGAGGATACATCCTGATTGCCAGATCAACCTCTTGCTCTAGTAAGTTGGCAGAAGCATTGTTTAAAGATATTTCGATATTAACTTCCGGGTAAAGTGAACGGAATTTTGTGAGCATTTGAGGCAGAACAAGCGTGCCCAGGAACTCCGATACACTTACCCGTACACTGCCTGCAATTAGATTTAGAGGGGCACTTGCTGTACGCATAAAATGATCAGAAGCACGTTGCATAGCCCGAACTGGCAGTTCAAGAGCTAGAGCATGTTCTGTCGGTTTCAAGCCATGAACAGAACGACTAAACAAAACAGTTCCCAACTGATTTTCAAGCTGTTCTATACGTGTTCGTACAGTGGGTTGGGTAACTCCTAATTTACGAGCGGCTGCCGAGAAACTCCCCTCTTCTAAAACCACTAAAAAGAATTTCTGATCATCCCAAGAAGTCTGTTTGTTCATCAAAATTCTTTCATCTGCTCAATTAATTTAGTCAATTTTATTATAGGTCTGCTTTTTTTATGATGTGAATATTGTTTATGCATGTGATTAATCATCATAGAAATTAAGGAGACATACTATGAATAAGCCACTTTTACTGGTCTTTCATCCCGATTTAAATCAGTCCAAGGTTAATCGTGCTTTGGTTGAAGCATTACAGCTTCGAAACCAAATCGATATTGTTGATATTCAAGAGTTATATAACGGATCTCTGGATATAATGAAAGACGGTGCAATTGAAGCCCAACGTCTAATCTCTGCTTCACACATCATTTTCCAGTTCCCTATCTATTGGTATTCAGTTCCTCCGATTTTCAAAACTTGGATGGATGCGGTTTTAACACGGATGTTTTATCTTTTTTATGAACAGGAAGGTCAGAATATTGAAGGTAAATCACTTTACCTACATGTTACGGTTGGCAATTTGAATTCGGCATATCAAAAACAAGGACAAAATGGCTTCACCCTAGATGAGCTCATGGCACCTTTAAAAGCTACTGCACGTCGATGCAGATTAAACTGGCACACACCTCATATTGTTTTTAATGCAAATCAATTAGATGAAAATGATATAGAAAAAGAAATTTCATTATCTTTAAAGCAGTTTGAACAATGGGGCATACTCAATAAGGCTCCTCTTACTTCTTCATGCTAGTGCCAACCATAAAAAAACGCACTCCTGAATAATCAGTAGTGCGTTTCGGGGTTAAAGTAATATCTTATTTTTTAAACGGTAAAGCATATTTAAAGATACGGCCTACAACCTGTCCAAACTGTTTAGCTAGACTCGCGTTGTTATAATTTAGACCATATTTTTTACATACAGCTTCAACTTTTGGAGCCATTTGGCGATAACGACGCGCTGGAATATCAGGGAATAAATGGTGCTCGATCTGATGACTCAAGTGTCCGCTTAAAATATGTAATGCTTCTGAACCTTTTAGGTTAGAAGAACCACGAATCTGGCGCATATACCAGTGACCACGGCTCTCTTCTTGTAAAACGGACTTTGGAAATACTTCTGCATCTTTTGTAAAGTGACCACAGAAAATAATCGTAAATGTCCAGATATTACGAAGACCATTAGCAACTAAATTACCAGTAAATACAGGTAAAGCTGCCGGACCCGCAATTAATGGGAAGAAAACATAGTCTTTAAAAAGTTGCGTACCAATCTTTTTATTAACAGGTTTTAATTCTTCCAAGAATTTTGCCATGCTCTTACGTTTATAAAGGACACGTCCAATTTCAAGGTTCTGAATGGCTACGCCCCACTGGAACAACAAACAAAATGGGATGCTATAAACGGGTTGAAGTAAGAAACCTGGCTTCCAGCGTTGTTCTGGAAATAAACGAAGTAAACCATAACCAATGTCATCATCAATACCTTTAATATTGGTATAGGTGTGATGTTTATAGTTATGCGTTTGACGCCAGTTATCAGAAGTACCGACAGTATCCCATTCGTAAGTTTGGCCATTAAACTTAGGATCGTTCATCCAGTCATATTGACCATGCATCACGTTATGACCGAGTTCCATGTTTTCCATAATTTTAGAAAAGCCTAATAGACCTGTTCCTAAAATCCATGCTGGTGGGAACCAACCTGCAAACAAACATGCACGGCCTAAAAAGCTACTATAACGAATTGCAGCATACACACGGCGGATATATTTAGCATCTTTCTCACCCAAATCATCCAATACTTCTTGTTTGATCTGATCAAGCTCTTTTGCAAATGCATCAAGTTCTGCTGGAGTCAAATCACGATTTTTAGGATTTTTAAAATATTCGACTTTCACTGGCATATTCATAAGAGTTCTCTCTTAAAGATCAATAACTAGATCGGATTGTGCTGAGTTCACACAAATTTTGAGTAATTGGCTTGGTTCAGTATTTTCACTACCGTTGAGTAAATTACGTGTTGAACCTTGTGTTTTACTACACACACATTTATTGCAAATTCCCATACGGCAACCATGAGTTGGTTTAACGCCTTCATGTTCAAGGCTAACCAAAATTGATTGGCCTTTAGGAATTGCAATCACCTTATTAGACTGGGTTAATGTGACATTCACATAACCAATATCATCAGCAGAACTTTCATGTGTTAAGCTAAATGCTTCTGTTAAAAGGGCTGGAGCTTTTTCAAATAACTGCTCAACAGTCGCCACAAAACCAGAAGGTCCACACGCATAAATTGTGCTGTTTTCTACATCATCAACTAATGCTAAATGCTCTGCATTTAAACGTTCATCATTTGGGGTTTCTTGGGTATAGAAAACCTGATAACTAAAATTTGGGTATTGCTGTGCAACTTTTTCAAAGTATTCAACAAAAGCGGCATCCGAACGTTGTTTCACCCAATATAAAAGTTGTACTTGAACTTTATCTAATTGCTGACTTTGTTTAATCGCAGTAATCAAGCTCAACATTGGGGTAATTCCACTACCCGCTGCCAACATAATTAAATTCGGTGTTTTGATGTTTTGTTGCATATCGCCATAAGGTTGACCAAGCTCAAAAACATCACCGATTTGGCTTTCAGCAATAAACCAGTTACTGACAATACCATCCGCAACTTTTTTTACGGTTAAACGTAAGTGCTGCGCATCAACTTGCGTCAAACTATAAGTACGTTCATAGCGACGACCAGCAATTTCTACAATTACAGGATGATGCTGGCCTGCAACGCCCATTTTCACTAAGCGGTTACATTTTAGCGTCAAGCTCACCATGTCGTGAGCGACAAATTCTTTTTTTACAATTTGAACAAGGCCATGTTTTACAGACCATAAAGGATTAACTTTTTGTAGCCAGAAATTAGCCATTTCTTTATCAAAGATGGCTTGTGTCAATGAATTGAATAGAGAATTTCTCTTTTCGATTGCTTGCATAACTGAGGCTCTGTCGCTCTTTTTTAATTATTATACACATGTATATATATTTGTATATACACCCGTACTTTTAATTACAATTTCACAAGTTCAGCTTCTAAGGCTATAATCCTGAGAGTTTACAAATATATTGAACAGCATGACCCAATCTTCACTTTCTCAGAACCTGAATGACACACCTCTTCAACAAGATGTCATTGAAATTAAAACAGCTACGCGTTCTGTGGGAAGAAAAGCGACAATTACTAAAGAAGAACTTTTTCAGGCGGCTTTAAATCTCATTGGCCCACAAAAAAGTATTGCTTCACTGAGTTTACGTGAAGTAGCTCGAGAAGCAGGAATTGCACCAAATAGTTTCTATCGACACTTTAAAGATATTGATGAGTTAGCAATTTCTTTAATTGACCGTGCAGGTATTGTTTTACGTAAAATCATCCGTCAGGCTCGCCTACGTGCTTCTTTACAAGAGAGTATTATTCGTAGTTCTGTCGATATTTTTCTTCAACAGCTTGATGCTGATGAAGGTAATTTAAGTTTACTACTCCGTGAAAGTTTTACAGGTTCAGCTTCTTATAAAGCTGCCGTAGACCGTCAACTCAACTTTTTTCAGCAAGAGCTACAAGAAGATTTAATCCGTCTTGAGCGTTTAAATAACAATCACCTCTACCATCCAGACCTTGTTGCAAAAGCAATTACTCAACTTGTGTTTCACATGGGTGCAAAAGTTATTGATTTACCAATGAATCAACGTGCAGAAGTGGCTGAACAAACCATGATTATGATTCGGATGATTTTAGAAGGCGCACGTCATTTAGATGAAGCAAAAATTCGCTAAAATTGTTTTATGAATGGCTTGTTAATTAACAGGCCATTTTTAAATCTAACTCCTCTATTTTCCAATAAAAATATAATTCACTAATTGAAGCTAATAGCTTGCCAGAGTATAAATAATCATTCCATTTGCTCTTTCTCCTATATTCCCAACGATCTCAGGGATCCACATGCAAAATTTGAATAATCGTCAAAGTCTGATTGCAAGCTACATTCTTATGGGCATCTTTTTGCTTTCGGTTATCCCCTTACATTTATTAGCAAGTTTTTTTGCAGGCTTTCTCATTTATGAAATTATTATTAGCTTAAGTTCAGTTGTAGAACGTTATATTGACGGCCAAAGAGCCCGTATTTTTATTAGTATTTTACTTAGTATTGTTACCATTTCGCTTATTGGTTTTTTCATTACGAGCCTGATTAGTTTTGTTGTACACGATCTAAAAGGTGTAGGTTTACATAGTATTAATGGCAAAGTTGACCAAACCCTACTTCATTTGCAGGCAGAGATCGGAAAATATCTTCCAGGCTATATTCCCGATAGCGTGACAGATCTAAAAGACGAAATCTTTGCTTTTATGAAAGATAACGTGACTACATTAAAAAATACCAGTTCCGATATTTTGCATAACTTCGTAACTATGGTGATGGGATTAATTATTGGTATTTTGGTAGCAATACATGGTTTTCACCGCCGTACTCCTCAGCCTGTTTTTAAGTCTCTTCTGATTCAACGTATCCAAAAACTATCGATTTCATTTAAAAATGTTGTTTTTGCACAAATAAAAATTTCAGCTATTAACACACTGCTCTTTATTTTATTTGCATTTATTTTATTACCACTTTGGGGAATTCACCTCCCTTTTGCCAAAACCTTAACCATTTTGACCTTCATGTTTGGTCTGATTCCAATTTTAGGTAATCTTATTTCCAATACTTTAACCTTCATTGCTGCCCTTACCGTTTCCTTAGGACTAGCAGGTGCAGCATTACTTTATCTGGTTCTGGTTCATAAGCTTGAATATTTTATTAATGCTAAAATTATTGGGCATAAAATCAATGCCAGTGCATGGGAAATTTTATTGGCAATGTTAGTGTTTGAGTCCATTTTTGGTTTAGGCGGTTTAATCGCGGCTCCAATTTTCTATGCATATTTAAAATTAGAATTAAAAGATGCCGGTCTCATCTAATTCAAAATCGATGTATAAAAAAGCGCCCTCTAGGCGCTTTTTTTATTTTGAGTAAGTTAAGGTTTAACTACAACTAACACTTGAATCGCTTCTGGTGTAACTGTTAAGCCATCAAGTAAGCTTAAACCTTCTTTTTGCAACTTCTGTAAACGTTCAATTTCGTCTTGACGAATACTTGGGTTGAATTGTTTTAGATAAGTTAAACGGTCAATTTCATATTGCCATTTATTACCATAATGTTCTTTTGCTTGCTGTTGAAGCTGCGGCAAATCAACTTTCGCAATCTCTAACGCTTGTTTATAGCGCTGCTCAATGATATCACGACGAGCTTTAACCACCTGACGACAGCTATTACCATCTAAGTGATGTAAATAAGGTTTTAAAATTGTCGGATCAATTTTTTCAGACAAATCTTGGCCATTTTCACTTAATAATACGCGAATAAGCTGCTTAGGTAAGCTCGATGGTAAGTTCAGTGATTTCGGCGCAACAACATCCACTTTAAACCAGACTTCAATTAAGACTGAACCCTGCTTTAACGCATTCGATTTGAGCACAGCAACATTGGTACTACCAAATGATTGTGTACGGATCATTTCCATAACACTTTCAATGAATGGATGCTCTAAAGTTAAATATTGAGCATCTTCACGAAGCTGAGCTTGATCGCGATAGAACGTTGCGGTCATACCTTCTTCGTCTAAAGCCAAACCTTGCACTTGCATTTGGTCGGTCGGTTTAATAATCACCGTACCATTACTTTGCTCATCAAAGTCGATATTGGTTGATGACATGAAACGCTTCACAAACATTGGTAGCGTAGTATTGTCATCATAGTCTTCAAGGGCCTGAACAATTTCTTGTGCCACAATTGGACGACATGAATTATATTCAAGTAAACGGTCTCGACCAGCTTGAAGTTCAGCTTCTAAGGCTTGACGTTGAGCATTCACTTCTTCAAGCAAATCTTCAAATGTTTGACCTTGGTCTGCAAGTAAGCAGTCTTTTAATTCAACAATAAAGTTCTCTTGCAGCGTTTGTGCTGTTGGAGAAATATTGCTGAAAATATTAAGTGCTTCGTTATACCAACGGAACATACGTTCTTGAGCTGTTCCAACAAGATATGGCACATGAATCTGAATACGGTTTTCTTGACCAATACGGTCTAGACGCCCAATACGCTGCTCTAAAACATCTGGGTTAGCTGGTAAATCAAATAAAATTAGATCACTGGCGAATTGGAAATTACGGCCTTCCGAACCAATTTCCGAACACAATAGAATTTGTGCGCCATAGCTTTCTTCAGCGAAATAAGCAGCCGCTTGGTCACGTTCAAGTAAGCTCATGCCCTCATGGAACATTGCGGTACGAATACCTGCATGCAAACGCAACACATTTTCTAAAGACTCAACCACTGGTCCGCTACGCGCGATTAAAAGCACTTTTTTATGCTTAAGATCTTTGCGTAAAATTTCCATTAACCATGGCACACGCGGATCATTTTGCATCCATGAACCATCAATCTGCGCTTCTTCAGGCCACATCTGCTCACGCAGTTTGCCGTCTTTTGACCAATCTTCTGGTGCTGGTAATGGTGCTGGCTGACAATCACGACCTGGGAAGCCCTGAATCGCTTCACGTGTATTACGGAATAAAATACGTCCAGTACCGTGACGGTCTAATAACTCGTGAATAGCTCTAAAGCGTTGATCAGGCTGGTCTTCAATAGTGTGACCTAACAAACCTTCTAAAGCAGATAAATGCTCTGGCGTTAAAGCTTGATCAGACATGAGTACTTCAGCAATTTTTGCAGTTTGCTGATATTGAGTCTCTTCATCTAAAAAGCGCTCTAAACTACTAAAACGCTGTGGATCAAGTAAACGCAAGCGAGCGAAATGGCTTTCTACGCCTAATTGTTCAGGTGTTGCAGTAAGCAATAACACCCCTGCTGTATTTTCAGCTAACTCTTCAATTAAATCGTAGCGATCATTACCGCCTTCTTCTTCGCTCCACATCAAATGATGTGCTTCATCAACCACGAGCAAATCGAAGCCAGCTTCTATGGCTTGCTCACGTAAATCATCATGGTCAACCATTAAGTCAACGCTGGCAATAATACATTGCTCAGTCAAGAACGGGTTAAGCTCTGGATCATGTTCTTTAATAGATGCAGTACGCGTTAAATCAAACAGAGAGAATTGCAAGTTAAAACGGCGACGCATTTCAATCATCCACTGATACTGTAGAGAATCAGGGACTAAAATAAGAATTCGTTCTGAACGTCCTGTTTTAAGCTGCTGGTGAATTATCAAACCAGCTTCAATTGTTTTACCTAAACCTACTTCATCGGCAAGTAAAACACGAGGAGCAAAACGTTTACCAACTTCATGTGCGATATAAAGCTGATGAGGAATCAGGCCAACACGTGCACCAACCATACCACGTAAAGGGCTAGTCTGCATTTGCGCTTGCATGAGCATTGCTTCAATACGCAAGTCATACCACTCTTTATAGTCGACCTGACTTGCAAGCAAACGATCTAAAGGTTTAGATAATTGAATTTGCGCACCAATACGCGTTTCATTGAGCGCTTTACGCTCTTGTTCGCCATTTTCTAAAGTACGAACAACGTTATAACGCAAAACACCATGTCGGTCTTCAACAGACTCAACAATCCACTTCTTGCCTTCTTGATCTTGAACTTCATCATTGGTATTGAAGATGATACGAGATAGTGGAGCATTGTTACGTGCATATACACGTGTCTCATCACTTTTGGGGAATAAAATGCTGACAGATCTTTCATCTACATCAATAAGCACACCTAAACCGAGTTCAGTTTCTGTGTCTGATAGCCAACGTTGACCAATAGCATACTGCTGCAATTTTTCCACCTTTCTCTCAAGTTCGCACTACATATTGTACGATGCAAATTAGCTTATTTTTGCATCTTTTTATGTAGTCTTTAAAGCAAAATTTTGAAGCAAAAACCAATTAAATCGCTTTGCTACAAAAAATTACTCATCAAAAGTTTTTACATTAAAACGGTACAGGACAGTCAAAAGTTAATGTTTCTGCTGTGACAGGATGATTAAAACTTAACTGTTTGGCATGCAAACATAAACGCGGAACAAGTTGCTGCTCCGGTGTCGCATACAGCGTGTCACCTACAATTGGATGCCCAAGATATTGCATGTGTACACGGAGTTGATGAGATCGTCCCGTAATTGGTGTTAATTTCACACGAGTTACAGGTTGTCCCTGAATTTGAAAATGTTCTATGGCCTGCCAATGTGTTAAAGCAGGTTTGTTGTGAGAAGCGTCGACAATATGTAAAGGCGGTCGACTTGGGTCATAGATGACAGGAATATCTACAGTCCCTTCACCTTCTAAATGACCTGCGACAAGCGCTTCGTATATTTTTGAAGTCTGACGATCTTGAAATTGACGTGCAATTGCACTTTGACCGCGTTTCGATAAACCAAATACTAAAATACCTGAAGTATCTCGGTCTAGACGATGAATGAGCAAGGTTTTAGGTTCAATCGCAACCAACCTTGTCAAAACGCTATCATGTAAATCACCTTTACCAGGAACACTCAAAATGTCCGAAGGTTTATGAATCACCATAAAATCATCATCACGATAGATCAGATGTTCACTTAGAAAATCACTCAAAGTTGTATTCCCAAGGTAAGATGAAAAACAAGCGGGCAATAATAAAAAGCTTACGTCCGAATTACAATGCCGTTCGGGTAAATTAACAGCAGAATTTGCAAATAATATGGATCACTTCGCCCCTATCGACAGTCATTGCTTCAATAACTGCATAATCTGTTGCAATGTCGGTGCTTGCATTAACTCTTCTGCGCTCAATCTCGCACCATTTGCACGCCATAGATCGACCAGATAATTGACAGCAGACTGATCTAGTCCGTAGTTTCTTAAATCAATTTCCGGATGGATCTCCATAGGATGTCGCCCCACCTGTTCAGCAATTGCCAATAAAATTCCTTTATCAGACAAGATATAGGAAGATGGCGCACTTAAAGACCATAAGCGTATTAAAGTCTTTGTATTTACATGTTGAATGGAGTCAAAACTGATCTTTTCAACCCATTGGATATGCTGCTCTAAGCTACTCGCCAAGATTGCATCGTTTACCACACTGACCTGATCTGTAATCGATAAAACAAGCTGCATGACTTGTTTAAATAGAGGTGACAAATCACCTGCCATCATAACTTGAGCCTGAGTATTTGATGACAAACG
Organism: Acinetobacter pittii ANC 4050; assembly: GCF_000399685.1. Lineage (GTDB taxonomy): Bacteria > Pseudomonadota > Gammaproteobacteria > Pseudomonadales > Moraxellaceae > Acinetobacter > Acinetobacter pittii_E. Next base: position 221,367 of record NZ_KB976987.1, on the reverse strand, counting down.
CTGACCAAGCTCCAACATAGTTTGTTGAAGCTGAGCTGTATCTATAAAAATAACTGGAATTTCGAGTGATTGCGCTCGTTTACTCAACAGTTCTAAATGGTGTGCCAATGGTTGCTCAGACCAATCTGGTCGTACTCTAAGCTCATTGAGCCCAACCAATAGCAATATACTTTGCGTAGACTCAATTGACCAATTTGAAGTACTTGTTGCTAATTGGATTTTTCGAGGTAAGGGGTAAAACATTATTCTCTACAAATATAAAAATAGCTCAAATTAAAAAGCCCGTTTAACACGGGCTTTTTGCTTACTTCATTTCAGCAAATGTTTCTTTCGCAGCCTGAATCGTAAACTCGATATCTTCGTCTGAATGAGCAGATGAAATGAAGCCAGCTTCAAACGCAGACGGTGCTAAGTTGACTCCACGTTTTAACATACCATGGAAGAACTTTTTGAAAGCTTCAATGTCACAGGCCAACATAGAGTCAAAACTTGTAATATCTTCTTGGTCGGTAAAATACAGACCAAACATTGCGCCAGCTTGCTGAGTCTTAAATGGAATACCCGCTTCATCAGCTGCAGCTTGTAGGCCTGCAAGTAACTTTTCAAGTTGAGCAGATAAGTTGCTATAAAAGTCTGGTTGGCGAAGATGTTTGAACATCTCAATACCAGCACGCATAGCAAGTGGGTTACCAGATAATGTACCTGCTTGGTATACGCCACCTAAAGGCGCGATACATTCCATGATTTCACGCTTACCACCAAATGCACCAACAGGTAAGCCTGCACCAATAATTTTACCTAAAGTGGTTAAATCAGGTTTAACGTTATAAACCGATTGTGCACCACCTAAAGCAACACGGAAACCTGTCATCACTTCATCAATAATGAATACAGATTTATATTCATCACAAATATCACGAATGGCTTGTAGGAAACCATCAATTGGTTTCACCATATTCATGTTACCTGCGACAGGCTCAATAATAACGCCCGCAATTTCATGACCAAATTTAGCAAAGCATTCTTTTAATGCAGCAATATCATTGTAAGGCAGCGTTAAGGTGTGTTTAGCAAAATCAACAGGTACACCTTTCGAAGTCGGCTCACCCTCACCTAAAGTGAGTAAGCCCGAACCTGCTTTTACTAAAAGTGAGTCTGAGTGACCATGGTAACAACCTTCAAACTTCACAATCTTGTCACGGCCAGTATAACCACGTGCTAAACGAATAGCGGTCATGGTCGCTTCTGTACCAGAGTTCGTCATACGCACCAATTCAATTGATGGCATGATTTCACAAATAATATCTGCCAACGTTGTTTCGTGAACAGTCGGCGCACCAAAACTTAAGCCATCTTCTGCGGCTGTTTGTACTGCTTTAATAATTTCTGGATGAGCATGACCCAAAATCATTGGTCCCCAAGAACCAACATAGTCAACATAACGCTTACCATCGACATCCCACAAATAAGCACCTTTAGCTTTCTCGATGAAAACTGGTGTTCCTCCAACGCCATTAAAGGCACGTACTGGAGAGTTCACACCACCTGGAATGTGTTTACTGGCTTGTTTAAATAACTGTTCTTGCTTTGGAGATAAACTCATGGAAATGCTCGTCTTAAATATCTAAAAAATAATTTTGAAAGCTTAAGAAAATAATTGTGCCCAGGCCTGTACACGGGCAGGAATTTCAGCAGTTGATCGGCCTAATATATCACTAATGACTGCACAGAGGTCAGCCCCGGCCTCAATCACAGGTTGTGAGTTTTCAACAGTTAAACCACCAATCGCACAAATTGGTACATCATATTGAGCTGCTGCTTGCTTAATCACTTCAATACCGACATTACCTGCTTCAGGTTTTGTAGAAGTCGCGTAAACCGCACCAAATGCAATATAAGTCGCCCCATCGGCAATTGCTTTTTGTGCAAGCTCTAAAGAGTTCAGGCAAGTACGACCAATAATGACGCCTTCTGGTAATTGCGATGTTGCATCGGTAATTTCACCGTCACTTTGACCTAAATGCACACCTAATCCAAACTGAGCAGCTAGTTTCAGATCGTCATTAATCACAAAAGGAACCTGATATTTTTCACACAATAGTTTGATGTGTTCAACTTCAGCAGGTTGATCTGCTTTGTCTACTTTTTTACGACGATACTGTAAAATTGCGACCTGACGAGTTGCGAGCGCGGCATCTAATTTTTCTAATAATAGTTGGATTGGGTCATCGTTGGTAATGAGATATAAACCGCGCATACTCTACTCTCGCTTTAAAAAACTTGGCTAGTATAACGGATTTATAGGACATCATAAGTACCGATTGATCTAGGTCTACCAGTACCAATCGGTATAATGAGAATAAAAGTAAAAATTAACTCGGAATTTTATCAAACTTACGATCAACCAAACTCAAACGGCCACGTGCAACATCCGTCAACATTCGCCAATCAGAAATAAAACTATAAAAAGGCTGTTTAAAACTGGCAGGTTTATTTTTTTCAAACACAAAATGTCCAACCCAGGCATTTGCATAACCAGCTACCAAACCATAGAGCACATATTTGGCCTGTTTCTTACGAATTGCTTTTGAAAAAAAGTATATGCCAATACTGCTACCCACCACATGTAAGCGTCTGCTCATGATGTTACGGTGTTCAGTTAAATAAAAACAATAAAAGTCCTGATAGTTTTTAATCGGTAATTCAAACTCTGGCTGAGCTTCATGGCTAAAGTTTATTGGTGCATTCACGATCATCTTCCTGATTTTTATTTGATCAAAACGTCACCTGATTGTACACCTAAATAAAAGTGTAGCGTCATATGTTTGATTGTAACTTTCTCTATCAAAATCATTATTTTTAACGCTAAGCTATTATACTTATTCAAGATAGTCTAAATACCTGATTCAGGGAGATATATTATGGTCGAAGTTGAACTAAAGTTTCAGTTACCTGAATCGAAGAAAAAAACTGTCCAACAATACTTAAAAAAACACAAAGCAAAGAATATTCACTTACAGGCCAAGTATTACGATACCCCTGATCGACTGCTTGCAAAAAATGGTATGGCCTTACGTCTACGTAAAGAAGATGATCAATGGGTACAAACATTTAAAGCCGCAGGTCAAAGCCATCTCCACCGTGTTGAAGAAGAAATTCATTTAGGTAAGTGTGAGCAAGAACCTGACTTAAACCTTGAGTTATATCAAGATAATAAAGTAGTCATGGATTTAATTAATACAGCTTTAGGAACACAAGCTGAAAAATTGAGTTTGCAGTTTGAGACGGATGTACATCGTACCTACCACGTATTTGAAGCAGATAATACGGCGATTGAAGTTTGCTTAGATGATGGTGTGGTAAAAACGGCGGATGCAGAAAGTGTAATTTGCGAAGTCGAATTTGAACTCAAGCAAGGTCCAGTGAAAACGCTTATTCAATTTGCACAGCAATGGATTAATCGTTATTCACTTTGGCTTGATGTAAGAAGTAAAGCTGAGCGTGGCAACCTATTAGCACTAGGGCAAGCTGCCTCACCTGCTGTTCATGCCAAAGCTCTGACACTAAATAAAGATATTACTGCTGAACAGGCTCTCAAAAAGATTGTCGAAAACTGTTTAGAACAATTTTTGCCAAATATGGCTGTCATTGCCGATGGCGTTGCTGAAGCTGAGCATATTCATCAGGCACGTGTAAGCTTACGTCGTTTACGTAGTGCGCTTAAGCATTTCGCTGGTTGGTCAGGCGAGCTAAATCCACTTTGGGAAGAACAAATTGCTGAGCTTTTCCGTAAGCTTGGAGACACTCGTGATGAAGATGCTATTCGCACCGAAGTGCTACCTACTATTCAACAACACGGTTCACCTGAACTTTTACTACCAGTTTCAACCCAGCCCTCAAAAGAACTTTCAACAATCTTTACCTCTGCGGACACGATTAAGCTATTACTTGATTTATTAGCATTTGCTTATTCAGAAGAAGATTCAGAGAGCAAAACTGGTGGGTTAAAAAAACATATTAAAAAGAGTTTAGATAAGTTACATCATAAAGTGATTAGCCATGCTGACCATTTCTCTGAGCTTGAAGTTGTTGAACAGCACAAAATAAGAAAGCAAGCTAAGCAGCTACGTTATTGTGTTGAATTTATTTCAAGTCTTTATTTAAACAAAAAAGTACAGCAATATTTAAAACAGCTACAACCTGTACAAAACACTTTAGGTCACTATAACGACTTATTTATTGCAGAAGGTATTTTCAATAAAGCTGTCGAAAATGACCCATCTTTCTGGTTTGCTCTAGGCTGGGTAAAAGCCAAACAGCCGCAACTACAAAAGCGTTCAGCAAAAGCTTTACAAACGTTTAGTCAGACTGAAACTTTCTGGTAATTTATAAAAAGGCGCTGTAAACATGCAGCGACTTTTTATCGATACTTACCAAATACTTTCCATACACCGTTATCTGCTAACGGATCACTATAGCTATCACTGCGCTGCTTTCTTGGTTTATCGCGAGCATCGACCAATTTAAAATGCGGCTCAACCCCTAGCACAATACCATTGGTATAAAACCGTGAACGGGTATATTCACTTTGCCCATGTTGAAACACATAAGTTCTTAAATCGATGAATTCACGGTGAGCGACTAGAGCCGCGGTATCATCGCTTTGCAACCATTCTTGCATCGTAAATATCTGGTCTGTTTCAAACTGTCCGCATTTTTCAATAAGACTCGCTACACCGCGGAAAGTTTTAGATTCTTTTGCGCGTGTTTTATTAATCCGTATTCGGTCTACATGAAAAAAGAACAGCGGTAAATTTAAATGACTTGGTAAATGAATAGCATCTGGTAATTCATCTTCCATAAATGGCTGAAAAAGCTCTTGTGCCCTTTCAATTAGGCCCTGCCATTGTTGGTAATAATTTTCGACTTCTTTTTGCAAGCCATAATAAATCGGCAACCCTTCAACATGTTCTAAATATTGAGGTGGGAAAACATGCTGTCGTAATAAAGCAATATCTGTCTTTAAACTTTGAATCGCAATTGCATCTTGCATATTATTCTCTCCTATCAATACTTAGGCTATTTACAGACTAAGTCAAAGGTTTTGTTTCCGCAAGCGTTTGCCTATAATAAGCAGCTCTATTTTTGCGGGAATAAGTCATGTCTCAAAAGATTAATGCAACAGATATTACTGAAGAAGAAGCGTTAAATGCTGTTTTCTTTGAGCGTGCGGATGAGTTTATTAAACAGGCTAATGATTTTTGTCGCCCGCCAAAAGATAAAAAAGTAGATCCAGCTGAGTTACGTGGTCAAGTGAGTGCTGCAATGTTGTTTGCTACTGCCCGCTTCAATACATGGGTAGCAGCAAATAACTTTAAAGATGGCAATGAAATGCGTGATGCGAAAGATCAGGTCATGTCTTACCTTCTTCAACAATTTCAAATGATGCTTGAAGATAACTTCGATGAGTATTGTGAGCAATTCGAAAATTATTTACGTTTCCGTAAAAATGAAGATTTTCACGCACATAAACACGATCATTAATATGATTTAAAAACCCAAATAATAAAAAGCCACGATTCAGTGGCTTTTTATTTGCGAGAAGACTTTATTTTTTTGCTGCCTGACCATATTGATCAGCCATCACTTCGACCAAATGCTCAGGTTTAATATACTTTTTAATTACTCTATTGACGTCCGCAATAGTCAATTTAGTTAACTCTTGATCATGACGAATTCGGTCTTGCAATGTTTTGTCTGTTTCAAGCTGTAGATTTAACATCCCATGAATATTACGTTCATCTTCTAATGCCGTAACTCGTTTCTTCATGATATCTGCTTTAGCAGCTTCAAGTTCTTGCTCAGTTATCCCATTTTTTACCAAGTCATTTAACACTTTATGTATTGATGCAGACACTTGGGCTGAACGACCCGAAGTATAATTTGCACTAATACTCAAAGCCCCTACATTTGTATCACGGTCGAGTTGCAGCCCACTTCCAAAACCATAAACTAGTGCATTTTTCTCACGAAGCTCTTGAGCCAAACGTGATGAAATTTGAGATTCGCCTAAAATATAGTTCATTAAAATGAGAGCAGGTGCATCTGGATGGTTTTTCCCAACTGGCAGTGACAGTACGCTTTGGTAGCTACCAAATTCACGTTGCTCAGATAAAACATGAACTTTCTGTGCTGGAAAATCAACGTGATCAATCAAGATTTTTTGATATGGCTGTTTACCGTTCCAACGACCAAACTCCTGATTCAGTAATTTCTGCATCTTTTTCGCATCAAATTCGCCTGTAATGGCAATTTGAGCGTGGTTCATTGCAAAGAAACGCTCATACAACTCTTTCACTTGCTCTTGAGTTGCATTTTTCAACTGCTGTTTTGCCAGTTCAGGTTCAAAGTGATAACGCAAATCACCCGGTTGATATTCTTCAAGCAAACGTGAAAGTGTTAAGCCTGCTACTACATCTGGCTCGGTATAAGGACGATCAAGGCTTGATAAGCTTTGCGATTTAATTAAATCAAATTGAGATTGCTCAAATTTCGGATTTTTCATCACATCAAGAACAAACTTGAAAAACTCATCAAATTTTTCTGATTTAGACTGAATGTTAATCGTCATGCCATTGCCGTCAGCACTTGCATAAGCCGCGCCGCCTGCATCAATCGACTTATCAGCGATATCTTGCAAACTATATTTATCAGAACCACGAAGCAATAAGTATGAGGTTAAATCAACTACCGTACCTTTATTAAATAAAGATTTTTCTGTCCCGAAGTCCATGGTAATCGTTGCATAAGTACGATCATCACGTGTTTCAACTGGGAATAAGGCATATTTCATTCCATTTTTCAGTTTTCCACGGATAATCTTTTTCTCATTACTTTCAACATATTGCTTAGAAGATTTTAAAAACTCAGCAACTTCTTGTTGATATACCTTTGGATCTTTTAAAGGCTCGGCTTTTACTTCTACCTGATCTAGAGTTTTAGGGGTCGCTTTTGAATTTTGCTGTTGAGCTTTTTTCTGGTCTTCAGGCGTTGGTAGAATTTCACCATCAATACGATGCTCAGCCACAAGGAACTGTTTTAAAGTTTGATTTACTTCATCTAGCTTAACTTTTTCTACCGAATCTAAATCTTTAAAATATTGATCCCACTGCCCGCCTGCAACGGTGTAATCACTTAAACGCGACCCCAGTGCTACCGCATCTTTCGTAATTAGGTCACCTTGAGTTTTCATTAAACTTTTAACACGATTTAATTCAACTTCGGTAAAAGGCTTCCCTTTTTCAATACCCGCTAGCAAAGAGCTTTCAACTTTTTTAGGATCATTACTTGGTGAATAAATCGCGCCTAAAAACACCACATTAAAATCTTGGTCTAACCAAGTGCTAGACTCTACATTTGTGGTAATGCCCGTTTCAACCATGTCCTGATATAAATGACCACTTGGCTGCATGGTATATAACAAAGGGGCTAAAGCGAGTGTTGGCTGAATTTTGGTATTTTTACCATTCATATAGATATGGAATTTAGCCAGATCACTTCCCTTTTTCACCATGAACTGACGATTTTTTATTTTTGTAGAGTCAAGCACAGGAATCTGTACAGGCTTTGGAACCTCTCGTGCTGCAATTGGACTAAAATATTGGTCAATTGTTTTTAAGACATCTGTTTTATCGAACTTACCTGAAATCACCATGACTGCATTATTAGGCGCATACCAGCTACGATAGAACTGGTTTAATTCAGGCATCTTAATAGATTTAAGCTCAGGCAAATCACCAATCGGTAAACGTCCTAGATATTGATTACCGTAAGCTGACTTCCACATTTGATCCATCAGCACAGCAAATGGCTGATCCATACGGACTTCACGTTCGCGCTTTACGATCTCAATTTCGGAAGGAACAAATTTTTCTTGAAGAACTAATTTATCCATACGTTCAGATTCAAGATACAGCACCTGATCAAGCGCAGTTTTCTCTGGACGAACGATATTGGTATATTTTGTTGAATAGTAATCCGTGCTGGCGTTTGTCATCAATGTATATTGATCTAAACGGCGCTGGAATTCTTCCCCTTTAACATTTTTAGTCCCTTTAAAAGCCAAGTGCTCAAGCAAATGAGCTAAGCCACTTTTGCCTTGCGGGTCATTTAATGAACCAGTTAAATAAATGGTGTTAATAAAGATTTTATTTTCTTTAGCATTCGGTGCCAGAACAATCCGAAAACCATTATCTAATTTATATTCCTCAATATTTTGCTTACTTTTTACTAATGTAGTTTGTGCCCAAGATGCAGCACTTAAACCAAGAATACACAGGGAGAGAGTCAGTTGTTTAAACTGCATAAACATATAAATACCAATTAATTTGAATAATAAAAAATCAATAGTTGTGGGACTATAGTAGAAAATTTAAGCTGACTTTCATAGTAAAGTTTTGAAAAAAAAGCCGTTTATTTAAACGGCCTTATATTTTAAGGAAAAATTTCAGCTTGCATATAAAGTTTTCCATATCCTGCGATTTCAATACGTTCCTCCGACAGGACATTGCAATATAAAACCCCACCGCGGCTAGAAGCCTGATAAGCCGTAATATTATTTTTAGCGAGTTTTTCTGCCCATAATGGCGCTATTGCGGTATGAATTGAACCTGTCACAGGGTCTTCATCTATACCCGCGACAGGAGCAAAATAACGCGATACACAATCATATTGCTGGTCTGCTTTTGATGTTATTACAACATCCATAGCTGCAGTTGTAATTGCAGTTCTCTTACCTAGAGCTTTGAGCAAATTCATGTCAGGCTGCTCATCTAATACATCTTGTACTGATTCATACTCAACAATATAGGCTTGAACATTTTGATAAACCGCTTTAAAAGGTTTGGTTAAAGCTTGACGTAAAATGTCTGGATAATCTTCCACTTGATGAGCTTTACGAATCGGGAAATCCATTCTGATTTTGCCATCTTCATCTTGATGTACCACAAAAAGCCCCAAATTTCGTACATGGAAATTAATTGTCTTTTTATCAGTAAAATCTTTAAAGATTACAAAAGCACTGGCAAGTGTGGCATGCCCACAAAAATCAACTTCAACCGTTGGCGTAAACCAACGGATTTCATAATTTTCAGCATCTATAATTTTTACAAAGGCAGTTTCCGACAAGTTGTTTTCAAGTGCTATCTTCTGCATTAAATCTGTATCCAGCCATTCTTTTTCAACAATCACAGCAGCCGGATTTCCACGAAATAGCTCTTTTGTAAAAGCGTCAACTTGATACATTTTCATGATAGTACTCTCTTTTGTAATAGACTCATTTTCGAAAATTATTTAAAAGAAAAACAGATACAGTTTTTTAAAAATTAACATCACAGTGGCAATTTACACATATAAAAAAACGGCTCATCCAGAGTAGATGAGCCGTTTAATATCAGTTTTTAATGATGTTGAGTTAACTCAATTTCATCTTCACTATTTAATATTTCTTTATCGGTCTGACCCATCAATTGACTGGTCACAACACCAGCTGTCATTGAACCATTTACGTTTAAGGCAGTACGCCCCATATCAATGAGTGGCTCGATTGAAATAAGCAGTGCAACCAAAGTCACTGGCAAGCCCATAGCAGGAAGCACGATTAGCGCAGCGAAAGTCGCACCACCACCTACTCCGGCAACTCCAATTGAACTTAAAGTTACAATACCAACCAACGATGCAATCCACATTGGGTCTAGAGTATTAATCCCCATGGTTGGCGCAACCATCACCGCGAGCATTGCTGGATATAAACCTGCACAACCATTTTGACCAATGGTTGCCCCAAAAGAAGCTGAGAAACTCGCAATAGATTCAGGAATACCTAAACGACGAGTTTGGGTTTCGATACTGAGCGGAATACTTGCAGCGCTTGAACGACTGGTAAATGCAAACGTCAAAACAGGAGCAACTTTTTTGAAGAATTTAAGCGGAGAAACACCTGTCAGGGTCAAGATAATGGCATGCACGACAAACATGATCGCTAGACCTAAATAAGATGCCACCAAGAAACCACCAAGGTTTAAGATATCTGCGACATTCGAACTTGCCACAACTTTTGTCATAAGTGCAAAAACACCATACGGTGTAAGTGTCATCACTAGACGAACCAGCTTCATTACCCAAGACTGCAAAGTCTGAATTGCAGTTAAAATACGCTGGCCTTTCTCTGTGTCATCTTTCATTAGGTTGAGTGCTGCTATCCCTAAAAAGACAGCAAAAATAACCACACTAATAATTGAAGTTGGATTGGCGCCAGTTAATTCAGCAAATGGATTACTTGGAATAAAGGAAAGAATAAATTGCGGTACACTTAGATCGGTAACTTTACCTACGTAGTCTGTATTAATCGCAGTTAAACGTGCAGTTTCAGCAGCACCTTGCACTAAACCTTTAGCAGTTAAGCCAAACAGGTTTGTAACAAATACCCCTACCAGTGCAGCAATCAGTGTTGTAAAGAGTAATGTACCAATCGTATAAAAACTGATTTTGCCTAAAGATGAGGCTTGGTGTAATTTTGCAACCGCTCCCAAAATAGACACAAATACCAAAGGCATAACAACCATTTGTAAAAGTTTTACATAGCCATTTCCAACGATATTAAACCAGCTAATAGATTCAGCAAGAATCGGATGGCCACCGCCATAAATCAAATGTAGTCCTAAACCAAACACCACACCTAGAACTAAGCCAGCCAGAACTTTTTTTGATAAGCTCCAATCTGTTTTACGTGTTTGGGCGAGTAAAAATATTAACCCGACGAAAACCACAATATTGATGATTAAGGGTATATTCATTCCCAAACTCCAAATTATTGCTTGTGTCATCTTTCAAGGGGGCATATTTGACCATAGCCGGCCTATATAAACTACCCTTTTCCACAATTTTATAGCATCAAGATGATTACAAACCTGCGTGAGAATATAAAATGACTTTTAAATACATATATATCACTTTTAATTTATAAATTACGTAAGATATTTATGTATAAAAATCAGCCTCTACTTAAGCAACCTTTAATTCAAATTGTTGCTCAATAAAATGAATAAACTGCTTTAAATTGGTTCCCCAGGTTTCTGGTAACTGAGCAACCAAGTAGGTCGTAAAAAAAGCAGATTCCGTATTTAATCCAAAACAATTGACTGAAACTTTATCTGCAACTTTTGTGAGATATGACCTCGGTAATAAGGCAAAACCCACACCCAATTCCACACAACTCACGATTCCGTCAAGGCTTCCCATTTCCATGATTTGTGAAGGCGGAACGCTAAAATCATTCAAGAAAAGCTCTATGGCATGTCGATATGAGCAACCCTGCCGAAATGCTATAAATCTAGTCTTTGCAAGGGTGGCCTTGTCTGGAAAGCTCACTTGTCGCTTAGGACAAACCAGAACCAGCTCTTCGTGCCAGACAGGAAAACTATATAACTCTGGAATCACATATTTAGAAGCAACGAAAGCACAATCCACCTCTCCTTGCTGCACCGCACTCAACAAATATCGGGTTGGGTGGGTTTGTAACTCAATCGGTAAATTTGGATATTGCTGCATACATTGATTGAGTAATTGAGGAAGACGTATTGCTGCTGTCGTTTCCATACTGCCCAAACGAATGGTTTCATTCGGATCAATATCACCCTCTTGAAAGATTTTTTTAGCTTTATTATGTAGCCCAATCATTTGAACAGCATAACTATGTAGCTGTTGTCCGGCATTGGTTAAGGTCACTGGGTTATTACGATTGAATAAAATAACCCCCAACTCTTCTTCAAGTTTTTTTATATGGCTCGTGATATTCGATTGAACTGTATACATTTTTTGTGCAGCCAATGAAAAACTTCCACTCTCTGCAACAGCTAAAAAAAACTCTAGAGACTTAAGTAACATACCACTATCTCAAAATAAGATAATTAACATCATATTAAATCATTTTTAATGATTGATAAACTCGTTTTTAATAATAAAAAAATTGAGCGTCTTCTCATGTCTACGTTTTATCGAATGAGCTTAATTGTCTTTTTGGCAACTTGTTTGGGAATTGGTGTTTTTAGATTTTCCTATACCGCGCTCATGCCCATCATGATCGAGCAGTACCACTGGAATCACGATTTTGCCAGCTACTTAGGCAGTGCAAATTTATTGGGATATCTCATGGGTGCCTTATTGGCGCTGCCCAGTATTAAAGAAAAGTACATCCCCTCCCTCATCGTACTTTCGGCTATAGCTGGTAGCCTTAGCCTACTATGCTGTTCATTCATGGATATGCCTCTGGTGTGGTTCATTGTCTGGCGTACGATTTCAGGTATTGCTGGTGGTTTACTTATGATCTTGGCGCCTAGCTTTGCAATGAAATACATTCCCAACACACAAAGATTAAAAGTTAATTTTTTAGGATTTAGCGGGATTGGTGTCGGCGTTTTATCCGCCACTATTATTATTCCCCTACTTAAAAATATGCCCGTACATTATGTTTGGGATATTTTTGCGGGTCTTTCTCTATTAGGAAGCTTAACTCTTTATCGATTATTAACTCGCAATACTGCCCAGATTATTAAATCGCAATCGACCTCTCTACAAGCTTCACAAAAATCACGTTTGGGTCTGGTTATTATTATTGCCTATATGTGTAGTGCCTTTGCCTATATTCCCCATTCTTTGTTTTGGATGGATTATTTATCTGGAACTCTGCATTTTCCCCTACAGCAAAGAAATCTATTTTGGGTTCTCTATGGAATGGGAAGCTGTATTGGTGCCCTTGTTGCTTATGGCTTAAGCCGAATAATGGGATATCTACAGACTATTAAATGGTTATATGCCATTTACTGCCTAGCTGTTGTTTTACCTTTCCTTTCACAAATGACTTCTTTACTGGCCTTATCTTCGCTTCTGACAGGTTTACTCACTCCCGCAACCGTATTTATTAGTTCTTATAGTCTGTTACAGATTTATGAGCAACGTTATCAAAAGCTTTGGAGCCTTGCCACTATTGGGTTTGCTAGCACTCAGCTTTTAGGAGGTGTTGTCATTAGTACTTTGCATCATTTGCATTGGTCTTATGCACATCTTTTTCTTTTAGGCGGAATGGTTCTCTTTTTTGCGATTTGTCTTTTGCTGCCTCTACGCCCGTCTTTCACCTCAACTCTCGGAGAAACCAAATCGTGAAAACTCTGCTCTTTCCATTATTTCTAGTTGCTTTCGTTCTTGTTATTCAGGCCCTAGACCAGAGTTATCAAAAGAAAACTGGTTTTATTAAAACTCCGAAACACCCCGAATTTATGCAATAAAAAAAGCCCTCGAATTGAACCGAGGGCTTTCCTATATAAGATTTTAATCTTCCATGTGTTTGATAATCGCATCACCAAACTCAGAACAACGTAACAAGGTTGCTCCCGGCATTAGGCGCTCAAAATCGTAAGTTACGGTTTTGGCAGCAATCGCTCCAGAAATCCCTTTAATGATCAGGTCAGCAGCCTCTGTCCACCCCATATCGCGTAGCATCATTTCGGCAGAAAGAATAATAGAACCGGGGTTTACTTTATCCTGACCTGCATATTTAGGCGCAGTCCCATGGGTCGCTTCATAAACCGCTATTGCACCACCAATATTTGCACCCGGTGCAATACCAATGCCGCCTACTTCTGCTGCTAAAGCATCAGAAATATAGTCCCCGTTTAAATTTAGGGTGGCAATCACTGAGTAATCGGCTGGACGCATCAAGATCTGTTGTAAAAACGCATCTGCAATGACATCTTTAATAATGATGTCTTTACCAGTTCTAGGGTTTTTAATTTTAACCCATGGACCACCATCAATTAGCTCTCCACCGAAACGATCTAGAGCCAATTCATAGCCCCACTCTTTAAATGCGCCTTCGGTGTATTTCATAATATTACCCTTGTGAACGAGCGTCACAGAAGGTTTGTCATTTTCAATTGCGAACTGAATGGCTTTACGGACTAAACGCTGTGTTCCTTCTTTTGAAACTGGTTTAATTCCAATACCACATCCTTCAGGGAAACGAATTTTTGTAACACCCATTTCTTCTTGAAGAAACTTAATTACTTTTTTAGCTTCTTCTGAATCAGCTTTCCATTCAATACCGGCATAGATATCTTCCGAATTTTCACGAAAAATCACCATATCGGTTAATTCGGGATGTTGAACGGGTGATGGAACACCTTCAAACCAACGCACTGGACGTACGCAAACATATAGATCTAGTTCTTGGCGCAAAGCGACGTTGAGTGAACGAATGCCTCCACCTACTGGTGTGGTTAAAGGACCTTTGATGGATACAACAAACTCGCGAAGTGCTTCGAAAGTTTCTTCAGGCATATAGTTGCCATAAATTTTATTGGCTTTTTCGCCGCAATACACTTCCATCCATTCGATTGAGCGTTTACCACCGTAAGCTTTTAAAATCGCAGCATCTACGACTGCTTTCATTGTTGGTGTAATATCCACACCAATACCGTCACCTTCAATGAAGGGAATAATTGGATGATTTGGTACGCTCAGTGATAGGTCTGCATTTACTTTGATTTTGTCACCGTCGGCAGGAACCACGATCTTCTGATAACCCATTGTGTAGATTCTCCCTTTTATAATACTTAATTAACTAAAAATAATTATCGATAAACAATACTTTCAACTTTTATTAACGCATAATAGCTTAATCGAATTTAATTCTTTTTGAGATTTATGTGGGAAATAAGCAAATTTCACACTTAAATATAGCTCAATGTTTACTCTAGTTATTTGAAAGAAGAAGCCATTTTTTATGAAAATTGTGATTCTCAACAAGCCATATGACGTTCTCTCCCAGTTTCGTAAAGACGAAGCACATATGACCGTCTCTGACTTTGTTGATGACCCGACTTTACGCTTAGCAGGCCGTCTTGATATGGACTCTGAGGGTTTAGTTTTTTTAACCGATCATGGTGGTCTGAATCAGTTCATTACCAACCCTGCAAATAAAAAATACAAAACGTATTTAGTTCAAGTTGATGGCGATGTAACCGAAGAAGCGCTTGAACAACTTCGTAAAGGTGTAGAACTGAACGATGGTATAACGCTTCCAGCTAAAGCCATTAAAGTCAGTGAACCTGAATGGTTATGGGAACGTAATCCGCCAGTACGTTACCGTGCAAATATTCCAACATCTTGGATTGAGATTTCAATTTGCGAAGGGCGTAACCGTCAAGTTCGTCGTATGACTTCTGCGGTAGGTTTTCCAACTTTACGTTTAATTCGCACTAAAATTGGCTCAATCGACTTAGTTCAACTTGGCTTAAAACCAGGTGATGTTAAAGAAATTGAACCATTACTCTACCCTGACTTTAAAGATGTGCCAGCTGAACAGCCTTATCGTTCACGTTCATATGTGAAAAAACCAGGTGGTACAGGCGGCAAGCCAATGGTTCGCAAAAATAAAGATGGTTCTGCGAAAAAGTCTGGTACAAAACGTATTTGGCAAATGGATGAAAGCGAGAAACCACGTCGTAAGACCAATGGTACAACTCGTCCAAATACCAAAGCACCACGTGGTCGTGGACGTAATAATGGTCGATAAACACATTTAAGTTTTAAAGCTCACATCAGTGGGCTTTTTTAATGTCTTTTATTTTTAGGCAATAAAAAACCGGTGCATATGCACCGGCTCTTAAGCTATTTACTAACGAGTTAGTAATTAAGCCTCAACTGTTGCAAGAGCTGCATTGAATGTAGCACTTGGACGCATTACAGCATTTACTTTAGTCGGATCAATTGCGTAGTAACCACCGATGTCCGCTGGTTTACCTTGTACTTGCGCAAGTTCAGCAACGATCTTCTCTTCATTTTCAGCTAAAGCTTTAGCAAGAGGAGCAAATTTAGCTTTCAACTCAGCATCTTCGTTCTGAGCAGCAAGCGCTTCAGCCCAGTAAAGTGACAAGTAGAAGTGGCTGCCACGGTTGTCAATTTCACCAGTACGACGTGATGGAGACTTGTCATTGTCAAGCAATTTACCAGTCGCTTCATCAAGAGTCTTCGCAAGTAACTTAGCACGAGCATTATTTTCTTTAATACCCATTTCTTCTAAAGATACTGCAAGTGCAAGGAACTCACCAAGTGAATCCCAACGTAAGTGGTTTTCTTCAACAAGTTGTTGTACGTGTTTTGGCGCTGAACCACCTGCACCAGTTTCGTACATACCACCACCCGCCATTAGCGGAACGATAGACAACATTTTTGCAGAAGTACCAAGTTCCATAATTGGGAACAAGTCAGTTAGGTAGTCACGTAAAATATTACCAGTCACAGAAATCGTGTCTAGGCCACGTACTACACGCTCAAGTGTGTAACGCATTGCACGTACTTGAGACATGATTTGGATATCAAGACCAGTTGTATCATGATCTTTTAAGTACTTTTGTACTTTCTTGATCAACTCGTTTTCGTGTGGACGGTACGGGTCAAGCCAGAAGATTGCAGGCATGCCTGAATTACGTGCACGAGTTACTGCAAGTTTAACCCAGTCACGAATCGGAGCATCTTTAACCTGACACATACGCCAGATATCGCCTTCTTCCACATTTTGAGTCAATAACACTTCACCAGTGTCAAGATCGGTAATGTTCGCAATACCTGCTTCTGAAATCTCAAAAGTCTTGTCGTGAGAACCGTATTCTTCAGCTTTTTGAGCCATCAAACCAACGTTTGGTACTGTACCCATAGTCTTCGGATCGAAGTTACCATGCCATTTACAGAAATTGATCATTTCTTGGTAAATACGGGCAAATGTTGATTCTGGCATAACAGCTTTAGCATCATATTGCTTACCATCAGCACCCCACATTTTACCACCGGCACGAATCATTGCTGGCATAGAAGCATCAACGATGATGTCGTTTGGTGAATGGAAGTTAGTGATGCCTTTTGCCGAGTCAACCATTGCAAGTGCAGGACGGTGTTCTTGACAAGCATGTAAGTCTTCAATGATTTCTTCACGTAATGAAGTAGGAAGAGTTTCGATTTTCTCGTATAACCCAGCCATACCGTTATTTACGTTAATGCCTAACTCGTCAAATAACTTACCGTGTTTTTCGAAAGCTTCTTTGTAATAGATTTTCACACAGTGACCGAAAACGATCGGGTGTGAAACTTTCATCATTGTCGCTTTTACGTGTAAAGAGAATAAAATTCCCGCTTCTTTACAATCATCAAGTTCTTTTTCATAGAAATCACAAAGTGCTTTCTTGCTCATGAACATTGAATCAATGATTTCACCTTCTTGAAGCGCAACTTTTGGCTTAAGAACAATGCTCTTACCACTGTTAGTGATAAGTTCCATTTTCACATTACGCGCGCGATCAAGTGTCATTGATTTTTCACCATGGTAGAAGTCACCTTCTTCCATATGTGAAACGTGAGTTTGTGACCACTGTTTCCACTCGCTCATTGAATGAGGGTGTTTTTTCGCATAGTTTTTAACTGCTGCAGGAGCACGGCGGTCAGAGTTACCTTCACGAAGGACAGGGTTTACTGCTGAACCAAGGCACTTACCATAACGAGCTTTGATTGATTTTTCTTCTTCAGTCGTCGGATTTTCCGGATAATCAGGAATTGCGTAACCTTTTGATTGAAGCTCTTTAATACATGCAGTTAATTGCGCAACAGACGCACTAATGTTCGGGAGTTTGATAATGTTTGTATCTGGATCTTGTGTAAGACGACCTAGCTCTGCAAGGTTGTCAGATACCTTTTGCTCTTCACTTAGGTAATCAGCGAATTCTGCGAGCACGCGTGCAGCTACAGAGATGTCACTTTTAATAATCTCGATGCCAGCTGGCTTGGTAAAGGTCTCAATGATCGGCAGTAGCGAATAGGTCGCCAATAATGGCGCCTCATCAGTCAGTGTGTAAATAATAGTTGACTTTTCACCAGCCATATATAGCCCCTTCCGTTTGATTGAGTGTTGAGGACCGAGCTTGTGGCCCAGTGCCTACGAACCGATATGCTTAAATAAAACCCTGAGAGTATCGGCTCTCATTGCCTTCCAGTCAACGAAATATCCAGTGATAACGACATTTCGTAGTGAAATAATACATAATTTAAATCTATTAATAATATTCTTATACCTAACTTAAGGTCATACATATAGCTTTACCAACCTTCTAGGTATAGAACACTCTTAAATTACATGAGATATCTTTCAGAGTTCTGACAATTATTATACTTTTCATTCAAAACAAACTCAAAGATAACGCGCTTGACTATTTTTTTATGCCATTCAAAAGAAAAACCGATGTACAAAACATCGGTTTTTATAAACGATTTAACTGCTATTTAAGCCTTTAACCATTTATCGGTTTTCGCCTGATCTTCAATCACCAGTTCAACTTCAGTTAAATCAGATGTAGCACACTCAACGTCAAAAGTTAGTAACTCATCGCGGCGGAAAGCAAAGATAGTGTAAGTACCACCCTGCTTTGCATACTTCTCAACAAGTTTAGTGGTCGCTTTTAACCCATCAATTGCAATAATTACATCATGAGCAGAAATACCTGCTTTCGCTGCTGCGCCATCACGACGAGCACTTTGTACGAGTACACCTTCTGGCTTATCAACAAGTTTTAAACCTAGTGGCAAAGATTTGTCCGTTTTAACTCTATAACTTAAGCCAAACTCAGGGAACAATTGATCAAGTGGTAACTCATCAGTGGTATTAATCAAATGATTAATTTGTTCAATCCAGCTATCACCCGTCAGTTCCTTACATAAATCAAAAATGGTTCTTTCATTTACTTGCATACCATTTTGAGTATTTTCATATAACCGACGCATTAAAGCATCAAGACTAGAACCACGTAGGCGTAAACCTAAATCTAGGCATAATGCTACCAATGAACCTTTATTGTAGTAACTCGTACCTGCGTTATTTGAGTTTTCATCTTGACGATAAAATTTAATCCAAGCATCAAAACTTGATTCGGCCACTGTTTGAACAAAACGGCCTGGGTTTTGTAAATAGCGATCAATTTGTGCTTTGAGTAAATCAAGATAAGACTTTTGAGAAATCACGCCGCTACGTAATAAAATCAAGTCATCGTAATATGAAGTAAAACCCTCAAATATCCACAATAAAGACGTGTAGCCTTCTTGATGCAAATTATAGTTTGCAAAGTTTTCTGGACGGATGAACTTGACTAACCATGAATGAAAATATTCATGACTACATAAGCCTAAAAAACGTTGATAGTCTTTAGAAGGTTCAGTTGGTTCATTCGACTTTGGCAAATCGTCACGTGGTGTGATCAAACTTGTACTATTACAATGTTCTAACCCACCATAACTATTCCCTGTTGCCATGGTCATGAAGGTATAGTTTTTAAATGGTGCTGAACCGAACATATTTATTTCAGCTGCACAAATCTTTTCAATATCTGCCTTTAGACGATCAATATTCGTATTATGCGAACCAGAAATTACGAACTCATGTTCAATGCCATGGGTTTCAAAACTAAAGCGTGTTTGGTCAGCTAATTCAAATGGGCTATCGATCAGTTGATCATAATGATCTGCTTTTAAAGTAAATCGACCTTTAACTAAACTTTTTGAAGCTAAGCCTGTTGCTAACTGAAAATGCTTTAATTCATCCGGCAAGAAAACTTCCACTTCACATGCAGATTGCTCTTGCCCTTCTAAAGCCAAACATACACATGCTGGATTGATATATAGACGAGTCTGATCGACATACGCACCACGTACCGACAAATCATATGCATACACATCATATTCAATCGTCATTAATTCGTGGTCTGTATTAAATAAACGCCAGCGATTCTTGCTCGTTTTTTTAATGTCTAGCAGACGACCAGCTTCATCATAAGCTTTAACGGATTCAATATGTTTTGAGAATTCTCGAATTAGATAACTACCCGGAATCCACGTTGGTAACCAAAGTTCCTGATTCGGGTTGGCTAAAAAACGAATTGTCACGTGAACAAGGTGTTGTTTGTAATCATCGAACTCAATTTGATAATGCAACATAAATTCTTCAATTTAAAATAAGAACGGCTTCACATTAGATTATCACTTTTTTGTATCGTCTTGCGTAGATGTATTTTTTGGCAACAATTCCCACTAGCCTTCCATGAAAAAAAGGCATAGCATGCTGTGCATCTGTGTCCCGTATTTGCCAGTGAAAGTTAAGGTCATCCGTGAAATTTTTTCTATCTCTTTTTACCCTCTTTAGTATTTTCTGTACTACCCTAACCCATGCTGCATTACTCAATATTGCACCTGAAAGTGTTGAAGCTGCTGCATGGACTATTGTAGATACTCAATCGGGTCAAATTATTGCTGAGCATAATAGCCATGTGCAACGTGCACCAGCATCTTTAACCAAAATGATGGTTGCCTATATTGCCTTAAAAGAGATTAAAGCTGGCAAATTGAAAAAAGAAGAAATCATTACTGCGACTCCAGTGGTTAGTGTTGTGCAGTGGGATGAATCACAAATGTATCTTAAAGCTGGTGAACAAATTTCGGTTGATCAGTTATTGGCAGGTTTAATCGTGATGTCTGCGAATGATGCAGCCGTGACTTTAGCTGAAAAAATTTCTGGTGATGTTCCTCACTTTGTACAACGTATGAATCAGGAAGCTCAGGCATTAGGTATGAAAGATACTCACTTTAGTAATCCTGCCGGAATTACGATGCCTGATCATTTCACTACAGCACACGACCTTAGCTTATTAAGTCAGGCTGTCATTAAGCAGACCCCTGAATATTTACACTATTCAAAAATGCCAAGCTTTAGCTATAACCAACGTTTCCACCACGCGACTAATCTTGCTTTGAAATATGATCTATCTGTAGATGGCTTAAAAACGGGATATACCAAGGCAGCAGGTTACAACTTGGCTTTAACGGCTTCACGTCCTTCATTCTCATCTAACCTAAATCAAAGACGTTTATTAGTAATCGTTTTAGGTACGCCAAGTGCAGTAAAACGTGCTGAGATTGCAGATAAATTAATGAATCTTGCGTATGCCTATACACGTGATGAAGTGATTATTCCTGAACAAAAATTAATTGCTGAACTGCCTGTTGTAAAATCGACTTTAAAAATGTTTAAGGTAGAAACAAAGCAACCGACCATTGTAACGACGTCTTTATATGCAGACCCGACACCAATTGATTTAAATACTTTTGACAATGTGACTCAACGTGTCCAAGTCCTCGACAGCAACATGCAACCAAAAATTATTGCTCCACTCGAAACGACTCAAACCCGTGTAAACATTGAGCTGAATGAAAAACAATTAACTGCGCCGTTAATGAAAGTCATGAGCTTGGCAACAGTATCGATTTATCAAAATAATCAACTGATCCGTAGTCTTCAAATTGAAGATAACGTACATATTGAAGAAGCCAATATTTTCCAAAAAATCGCAATGTGGTTTTCTAGCCTCTTCTCTATTTTTTCATCAAGTGAACATAGCGCGGCAAAACTCTACCCTGTAGATTCGCACTAAAAACATCAAATTGTGCACAGACGCACAATAAATTTTATAAATAAAAGATGGCATAATTTAGCCATCTTTTTTTATAGAAAAATAATTAGGTGAAAAAAATGACCCAAAATTTACATCATATTGTAATTGTTGGTGGTGGAGCTGGTGGCTTAGAACTGGCCACACAACTCGGTGAAACTTTTGGGAAAAACCGTAAAGCAAAGATTACATTGGTTGACCAAAACCTCACCCATATTTGGAAACCTTTACTTCACGAAATTGCTGCTGGTTCTTTAAATCCGCACGAAGAACAAACAAACTATTTTGCACACTCAGAAAAACATCATTATGAATTTGTGCTCGGAACATTAGTTGGCGTTAATAAAGACAAAAAATTAATTGAGTTAATTCCTCCTCAGCTGTCTAAGGAACAACAAAATCATCCGCAAGAATTAAGTTATGATACGCTTATTTTAGCGCTTGGTTCAGTATCCAATGACTTTAATACAACAGGTGTGCGTGAAAACTGCCATTTCCTCGACAGCAGAAAACAAGCCGATGTTTTCCAGCAAGATTTATTACATCTTTATATTGAGGCTCAAAATCAACCTAATCAGCGAACTTTAAATATTGGAATTGTGGGAGCTGGAGCGACAGGTGTAGAGCTTGCAGCTGAGTTAATTGAAACAACTAAAAACTTTTATAAATATGGTCTAAAGAAAATTCATCCCAACCAAGTCAAAATTACACTGATTGAAGCTTCTGAACGTATTTTACCTGCTCTAAGTGATAAAACTGCCGACCACAGTGCTGAGCAGCTCAAAAAAATGGGCGTTGAAATTTTAACTCAACACCGCGTTGAAAAAATTGATAAGCATTGCATCTACTTTAGCAATAGTAATCAATTAAAAAGTGATATTACTGTTTGGGCGGCAGGCGTAAAAGCACCTAAGGTTCTAGAAAGTTTTACCGATTTTAAACGTGATAATATTAACCGTCTGATGGTCTATGCAACGTTGCAAACCTACTCCGATCCAAATGTATTTGCGTTTGGTGACTGTGCTCATTGCCAACTGGATGCAAGACAACCTCCACTTGGCCCACGTGCTCAAGTTGCAAGTCAACAAGCGAGTTTCTTAGTCGATGCTATGGCTGCTCGATTAAATGGCCGATCACAGCCGATGTTTACATTTAACGACAAAGGTTCTCTCGTGTCTTTAAGTCGTCATAAGGCCGTTGGAGAATTACTTGGTGATGTCAGTGTGCAAGGCTACATTGCAAAAACCATGTATGTCTCTTTATATCGTTTACATCAAGCAACGATTCACGGATACACTCAGGCTGGAATACTCACAATGAAAGATTTACTTACAAGACGTGTACGTCCAAAAATTAAGCTGTATTAAGTTGAATTTTTTAAGTTCGTCCCTATTTATATAAAAACGCATCAGAAAAAGTGCCAAAGATTAAGATTTTGTAGTCTACAAAATTTATTTTTCACTTTATGATGTACGCTTCAATTGATTGAATGGATCAAAAACATGACTGCTATTGCAAATAACCACGTGGTTTCATTCCACTACAAATTAACAAACGCTGAGGGTGAAACACTTGATCAATCTCAAGGTGAACCACTTGCCTATTTGCACGGTGCAGGCAATATCATTCCTGGTTTAGAAAA
Organism: Acinetobacter pittii ANC 4050; assembly: GCF_000399685.1. Lineage (GTDB taxonomy): Bacteria > Pseudomonadota > Gammaproteobacteria > Pseudomonadales > Moraxellaceae > Acinetobacter > Acinetobacter pittii_E. The sequence goes on along the minus strand of NZ_KB976987.1, from coordinate 198,132 downwards.
TGCATTAACAGGTAAAACTGTTGGTGAAAAATTTACTGTTAACGTACCTGCTGCTGAAGGTTATGGCGAATACAACCCAGACCTAGTGCAAGAAGTTCCAGCTCAAATGTTCCAAGGTGTTGAGAACATCCAACCTGGTATGCAATTCCAAGCTCAAACAGATGACGGCGTTCAGATCGTTACTGTTAAAGCGGTTGAAGGCGACAACGTTGTTGTTGATGCTAACTTCCCACTTGCTGGTCAAGATTTAACTTTTGAAGTTGAAATCGTAGAAATCCGTGATGCTTCTCAAGAAGAATTAGATCACGGTCACGTACACGGTGCTGGTGGTCATCACCACTAATTCATCTTTAAAGATGAATAAGAGCAAAGCTTCGGCTTTGCTTTTTTTATATTTTTATTTTTATATACTATTTTAATAATAATTCTCTCGCTCCCTTAAATTTATAAAGGTCGTTTTTCATGTCAAACGTAAATCAGCTGGTTTGGTTTCGTCAGGATTTAAGAGTTCGAGACCATGCTGCTTTATGGCATGCTTCTCAACAAGGACCTTGTATTGGATTAATTATTTTATCGCCTGAACAATGGCAAACGCACCACGACGCACCTATAAAAATTAATTTCTATTTACGTCAGCTTCAACAGCTCAAAAAAGAATTAGAACAGCTTAATATTCCACTTATTATCCAAGTCACTCCTTACTGGAAAGGTATTGCTGACTTAATAGGTAAACTGACAAATCAGCTCAATATTGAAAACGTCTATTCAAATATAGAGATCGGCTTTAATGAATTAAAAAGAGATAAAACTGTACAGGAAGTTTTAAATCAGCAAGGTAAAGAACTATTTTTATTCCATGACCGTACAATTTTTCCTTTACGTTCTATTCGCAATCAGTCACAACAGCCCTATCAGGTTTTCGGTGCATTCAAAAAAGCCTGTTATTCAAAATTGGATATTAGCGGTTTACCTCAATGCTATCCGATTCCTGAAAAACAAAATGACTACCCCACTTCTTTTTCAAAAATAAACAGCTTAACTCTAGAAGATATCGAAGCTTTTTTTGACTCATCTGTTTCTAAAGAACAAGAAGACCTATGGCCAGTTGGAGAGAGATTTGCTCTAGAGCAGCTCGACGTATTTATTAAAGATCATTTATCTGACTATAAATTAGAGCGTGACTTTCCCCATGTAAAAGGAACTAGTCAACTTTCTCCCTATTTAAACCTTGGAATTTTGTCTATTCATCAGTGTTTACAGGCCCTTTTTAGAACTGAACATGGCAACTTTCATTTGACGAATGTAGGCCAGCAGACTTGGCTAGATGAACTGCTTTGGCGAGAATTTTATCAACATATTTTATTTGATTTCCCCCATGTTTCTAAACACATTCCATTTAAAAAGGATACTCAGAAAATCAAATGGAATTATAATCCCGAGCACCTCACCGCATGGCAAACTGGCCAGACGGGTATACCGATTATTGATGCTGGAATGCGCCAACTTCTCAAAACAGGATGGATGCATAATCGTGTTCGCATGATTACTGCCATGTTTTTATGTAAAAACTTACTGATAGATTGGCGTATTGGTGAACAATGGTTTATGGAGCATTTAATCGATGGTGATTTAGCAGCAAACAATGGTGGTTGGCAATGGTGCGCTTCTACAGGAACCGATGCTGTACCTTACTTTAGAATTTTTAATCCTATTGCTCAATCAAAGAAATTTGATCCAAATGGGGATTATATTCGTCAATGGGTTGAAGAATTAGCTCATCTAGACAATAAAGCCATTCATGAGCCCTACTCAACCAAAACGAATACTCAGTTAAATTATCCAAAACCAATAGTTGATTTAAAGGAAACCCGTCTTAAAGCAATTGAAACTTTCAAGAGTATTTAAATAAGAGTTAGGTCTTATCTGTTTATTTTTAATTAAAAAATAATAACAGTATTTGACTAAATGGTGACTTTGATCTAAAAATAAACATAATAGATACTTAAAAAGGTCATAAACAACAATAACTTCGTAATACCTCACATTTAGTAATAAAAGTATAAAAACTATCATTACCAGAAGGTAACCATAGCTCACATGCAACAACAACAAAAGAACCCTGGAAGAACACTCGTCTTATGGATTATCGCAGCTCATCTATTTATGGGCATAGTAGCGTATGAGTGGTTGCCTGTAAGTTTTAGAGGAAGCTGGATTTTCATCCTTATTCTTTTAATTTCTGGAGCTTTTTTACAAGTTGGTGCATCTTTAATCGTTGGGCTAATCGCTTTCGTAGGGGTTGCTGTATATTTCTTGCTTGATTTAAGTGCACAAACCCATATTGAAAGGCAGCTTCTTTTACTTTTTATTATCCCTCTTATTCCTCTTTTTCTTAGCGCTATACGCCATAATATTGAAATTAATGTCCAAAAGTACCGTGACATTCAAAGCTATGACCGTAATTACCGACGTGATATTTTCCCGCTAAGTGCACTCAAGTACTTTCAACGTAGTTTCTTTAAACTTCTCGATCATCATCAAATACAAGACTATGAAGTATTTGAAATCAAAATTCTCAACCGAAGCTTAATTAAAGAAATGTTAGGTGATGATGTATGGAAAACCACTCAAAATGAAATGATCAAAATTTTGAGCCAACATCAGCCGCAAGAAATTATTTTCCAATTTGCCGATGATGATCTTGAAAAAATATACAGTATTGTAATTCGCAACCAAAAAACGGATGAAGAACCTGATTTTATTAAAAAATTAAGAGAAATTATGACACTACGTCTTGAGGTGGAATATAAAGTTATTCCTATTCCGCCTGAGGAGATGAACTAATGTCCAATCTTCTTAATATTTGTGGAATTATTATTGCTTCTAGCCAATATCCAGACGCTACTTTACAACAGTTCTACCGCCAATATTATCATTGTGAAATTAAAGCAGAACAAAATAAAAAAGAAGTTCAGAGTACAGATGATCTTTCTATGTTTTTCCCATATCAAGATACATGGTGGCCTGTTTTTACAATTGACCAAATCAGTTCAGATAGTTTTCAACAGCTGATTCACAAAGGAATTAAGCCTGGCATTATATTACCGGATGAAGTATTCGGATTTCCTCATTATTTCTTGCTCAAAGAAGCAGTAAGCCAAGGCGCGATTCCGATTGCACTCTATAAATCAGAGCAACCTCAATATTTTGCGGCCAAAGCCACATTTTCCACTGCTATTGGTTTACGGCCCATGGCTGCTTTTGTTTCAACAGGTTGGGATGAAAATTTAATTTCACAACCTGCGGGTAGCTATATTATTCAATTTAATCCGGCACAGCTTCCCCTACCTTCACGAGAAATCTTGCAAGGCCAACATTTATTCTACTCAGCTAAAAGTTTTAATAACCATATGTCTGGTTATGAAATTATTATTAATCCTCCTGCTGATTTACCAACAACAAATATCCGATACCCTCAACTCGGTATCTCTTGGAAATTTAATAATATCAATTATGTAAGTACACCCGAAGAAGTAAAAACAAGCCTTCTTGGCTATATTTTCATTGGGCTAAGCACTGTTGTAGTTCCGCTTGACCTTATTTTAACAAGTAGTTATCCAAACCTTCTCGGTACATTTGGTAGTTATATATCTTGGTTTTCACTGGTAGTCGGGCTAATTTTACTATTGTTGCTCATCTCTTCTATTATCAGGAGGGTACGAACAAATGGCTCCAATTGATATTCTCTTTTTATTTGGTTTTTTAGGGATTTGGATTCCACAAGCATTTTGGGCATGGTTAAGTTATCAAGCTTGGAAATATTCAAAAACAGCGGAAAAAGAATTACAAAACCTTCCTATACCAGAGAAGTGGCCCGTTCTGAGTGTCTTGATCCCTGCTTACAATGAAGGCGTTGTGATTGAAGATACTTTGCATGCAATTGCTCAACAAGATTACCCAGCCGAAGCATATGAAGTTCTACTGATTAATGATGGATCTAAAGATAACACCTTAGAAATTGCCGAAAATTTGGCACAGATTTATCCTTGCATAAAAATTGTCAATGTTCCTAAAGGAATGGGGGGCAAAGGTAAATCTAGAACGCTGAATAATGGCCTTCCCCATGCCAAAGGCGAATTGATTGTTGTCTATGATGCGGACAGTACACCAGAACCCGATTGTGTTCGCCTGCTCGCTCAAACCCTTCTTGCCGATAAAAAGCTAGTCGCTGTGAATGGCAAAGTAAGAACGCGCAACTGGCAAGATAGTATTTTGACCCGATTTATCGCAATCGAATTCATCTTTTTTCAATGGATTTTCCAAGGCGGGCGTTGGCAACGTTTTGAATTATCGACATTAATGGGCACAAACTATGTCATTTGGCGTGATGCTTTAGAAACCTTGGGTGGTTTTGATGAAAAATCATTAGTCGATGATACGGAAATGAGTTTTAGGATTTTTATCGGCCAAAAACGGATTAAATGGGTGCCTTATGCAATTGGTTGGCAGCAAGACCCACCCTCTTTAAGTGTATTTGTTAAACAGCGCTCCCGTTGGACTCAAGGTAATTTTTATGTAACTCGTAAATATTTACCCGTAGCGTTAAGAACGCCTTTTCCTATCGGAATTGAAATTCTAAATAACATTATGTGCTACATACTTTTTGTACCCGCTTTATTCTGGAGTCATATCACTTTAACTCTTGGGTTGCTTGATATTGCAGGTATTTCAGTTCCGGGGCCATTTACCACTTTGTGGGGGCTTTCATTTTGCCTATATGTCGCACAAATGTGGTTTACCCTTTCGCTCGAAAAAGTTAAACCAGAACTCTACTTTTACTCTGTTATATCTTATGTAAGTTACTCACAAATCTTTCTTTTTATTGTATTTAAAGCCGCATATGACATGCTTAAAAATAAAATACAGGGTAATTCCCTTCAATGGTACAAAACGGAACGTAGCAAGGAGAAAAAATAAATGAAAAAGACTTTTGATCTTTATAAAACAGCTCAAGTGCTCCTTGCCAGCACCAGTCTTATACTCGCCATGTCTGCTCATGCGTACACATGGAAACTCGACGATATTAGTACCTCAACCAAATATACAGTCGAGCCACATTTTTTCTATATTGGAAAAGGTGCCCAGTGGCAAAGCATTCAATTTTCAAGTGATTATTCCACGGAAAGTGATACAACTTTACTCGTAAAATATGATGATAAACTGATTTATAACACTACGTTGAGCGGTGATGGTCAATTCAAATTTGATATCCCCGCAAGTCAGAGTGGCTTTCATCGTTTGGATTTTATTATTCAACAATATGCGAAACCATCTACGCTTAATCAAACCAGAGAAACATTCTGTACAGAAGATATTGATCACCTAACTTATTTAAGCAATTCCCAACTCGACTTTACACCTATTCGTAATGAATACCGTTTAAAAGACTTGCCAGATGCTTTATTTAACCCACAAGCGAGACGTCCAACTCCCTTTGTGGGGATTTTAAAATATAATCGTAATGAGATTACAGAAGCTTCCATGCTCGCTAGATTGGCAAGTTCATGGACTTCAATAACCCCTATTGAATGGGTCGATTCAGGTCAAACAAATTTAAATCCGGAAACAAACTTTATTATTGAAATTATTCGCTCACCAGCCCCACTAAAAGGCGGAGCATTAGTACAAATTACGAAACCTGTAGATGGTGTGTCTACACTCTCCATTACTTACCACACGCAACAAGACTTAACGAGTGCAATAAATGGGTTAATTAATCCTTCTTATGTACAACAATTGAGTACAGGAAGTGCACTTTTCCCAAATACGATATCCCATCCAACTTGGGCTCAATTTAAAAAAATCGATACACTCGCTGATTTAGGCATTCAAGATTTCAGATTAAATCACGCCGAAAAAAACTTGTTCCTTGATTTCCCTGCGGTATGGCAACCAACTGATATTTTGCAAGGACAAATTGCGCTTCGTATTCAAAGTGGTTTATTACAAGGTTCTAATATTACGGCTTGGATTGATGGCGGGCTTGCAGGAAGTATGAAAACGGCGGATCTGGCTTCCGACCCGGTAAACCGTCAGTTCAATATTTTTGCAAAAGCCATTTCTAATACAACAAATTTTAGTCTAAAGCTAGAAAACTCGGTCATTGCCAATTCTCAGTGTTTACCTAATGCACATGGTTCACTTTGGATTGACACAGCCAAATCTACTGTAAAGCTTCCTCATAAACTCAAAAATGGGGTAGCGGCAATTTCAATGACTTTAGCAACGACTCCGACTATTGCGATTGATGATCAATCAGGTGCGTTAAATATTGCTATTGTATTAGGTCAAACGGCGAAAAAAATGCTTTTGACAGAAGCACCAATGCCTCTCAATCTAGTCCGTTATTCACCGAACGCGCCACAATCCGTAAATGTCCGTGTGAATAAAGATATTTATCAGCAACAGGTATTAATGCATCAGGATATTATTTATGCACCTGCTGCGCAGAATGGCTTCATTGTTAGTTATAACAATAATCGCTTTGATGTGATTACTGATTCCGAAGGTGGTGCACAAACGTTTATGCACCTTTGGGAAAAGATCCAACATAAAATTCCAAATAACGTGACCAAAATGTTAGTTTCGGAAAATGGAAATATTTATGTTTTACAAAAACTCATCGTCGGTAATCAAAAGGCTCCTTTAGTCCAACAGTCTTCTTTCTTCTTATTAGTTGTGATTATCTCTGCAATTATGATAATAATTATCTTCTTGTGGTACTGGTTAAGACGAAATAATGAGAAAACAGATACCAATTAAAATAGCTGCATTTATTATTTTAATTATATGTAGTGTCATCGCATATGCGGGGCTTTTCAAACATCAAGGTCAAGCCCCTCATATTGAAGGCATTTTTTGGCAGCCCGACAATGATACAACTCCACCAGAGGGAAATTGGCACTATTTAGGTGTGGATACCTTTGTTCCCCAATGGTCTGTGGTTGAATCTAAATCATGGTGGAAAGAATCAAATTTTCCACAATGGGAAAAAGCTATTAATTTAGAAAAAATTAAACAAGAACCTTGGGCAAAAAACATCATATTGGGCTTAGCAGGTGAATATAATGAACCTAAAGCTCGAGCTAATGTCATTGAGTTAGGTGAAAAATCTACCCAAATTATAAAAGAACAAAAAATAGCACCTAAAGGTTATTATTTTCCAGTAGAAGCAGATCCAACTTGGCTAAGAGTAAGTGCTTTGGGTCATGTATTATCTAAACTCCCCTCACCAGTCTGGGTAAGTATTTATAGTGGCGAAAGCGAACCTGAACATTATGATTTATGGGTTAAAAGCTGGCTACCTGACCATACTGGAGTTTTTTTTCAAGATGGTGTTGGCGTGGGTGTCCGCTCCCCTCAACAAGCCAAACATATTTTAGAACAACTTGAACAGAAGCTTGGGAAAGATAGAGTAATTATAGTGTTAGAAGCTTTTAGGGTAAAAAAGAATGGGCAATTTAGAGCCGCGTATCCTTGGGAAATTATTTCTCAGCTAAAAGCGTATGAAGGCAAAACTGTTTATATTTTTGATGGTCCTCATTACATGAGCCATTGGTGCGTTAATATTGTGAGCTTATGGTACCGACTCACTTATGGTGGTGTTAATAAATCCATAAGTGAGAAGAATTCTTAACTCACCATTACGCCAATTCATAAGATTTGGCAATTTGATCGAGAATACGTTGAGCAGCTTGCCCATCACCAAATGGGTTTTCTACATGCGCCATTTTCTCATAGTGCTGTTGATCAGTGAGCAGCTTTTCAGCTTCTTCAATAATTTTTTGTTGGTTTGTACCGACTAAAACACCTGCCCCAACTTCAACAACTTCAGGCCGCTCTGTGGTGTCTCGTAAGATTAAAACTGGCTTATTAAATGATGGACTCTCTTCTTGTAAGCCACCTGAGTCCGTCAAAATAAAAGTAGATCGGTCTATGACTGCCAATAAACTAGGATAGTCTAATGGTTTAACCAGATGGATCTGCGAATGATTTTTAAACTTATCATGAACCACATCATGTACTGCTGGGTTTAAATGGACTGGCCAAATAAAATGTAAATCAGGATGGTCTTGGGCTAAATGCTCAACCGCATTGCAAATATTTTGAATTCCACCACCAAAGTTTTCACGACGATGAGCAGTAATAAGTACAACTTTGTCATCCTGCTTTAATTGAATTCCATAAGGTTCAAGCTGATTCTTCAAATCCGATTTTTCGGAAATTAACTTACGTCCTAAATACACCGCATCAACAACTGTATTACCTGTAACAGTAATGAGTTCTGGCGGAATTTGTTCATTAAGTAGATTTCTTTTTGATTGTTCAGTCGGGGCAAAATGCCATTTGGTAATACGTGAAACTAACTGACGATTTCCCTCTTCAGGAAAGGGATGATCCAAATCATAAGAACGCAAACCAGCTTCAACATGCGCAACAGGAACTTTCATTGAAAACGCGACTAATCCAGCGGCTAACACAGTTGTTGTATCCCCCTGAATAACAATTGCATCTCTTTTTTGTCCGTCAGCGTATACATTCTCGATTTGACTCAAACCATGAATTAATAGCTGGTTTAAACTTTGTCCAGCATTCATAATTTTAAGACGGTGGTCAATTTCAACCCCAAAGAAATCTATCGCATCTCTGACCAATTCATCATGTTGTCCAGTAAAAATTACCTCAACTTGAAAGCGAGGATCTTGTTTTGCCAATAAAATAACAGGAGCAAGTTTGATTAATTCAGGACGGGTTCCAAATACAATAGATATAAAAACTTTCTTCATTTTAAAAATCCTTATAAAAAACGAGTTCTACTCGAGTATTGTTGTAATGATCTTTCGTATTTACTGGCACATCTTTAAAGTAATTGCCATATAATCGTTCTACACGTAATTTTATAGGTTGATAATTAAAAGGCTGCCATGAAATGCCGGGGCCATATTCAAATAAATTATTGTAATATTCATCTTTACTGTCAGCTAAGCCATGCAATTTCATATAAGCCTGTACAGTTCCGTTCTCGCCTTTATAGACATTCAGACCCGTACGTAATCTCAAATCACCAATAACGTTATAATCTTCTCTAGAATAAGTCGCTGCATTGCCATATAAATCAGTGAAGTAATCATTAAAGCAAAGTGACTGATTACAACTATTTTGAGAATACCACTCTTGATAACCTGTCACCCCACCGACAACACTTTCACGAAACTTATCTCTATTTCGATCAATCAGATCGTAGCTTCCCCCCACTTCTAAATACATGCGCACAGGTATAGAAGTCCAAGGTTGATAATTAGCGCCCACACCTAGAGTTACTGCATTTTCATCAATAATTTCAGGTCGTACACCACCTTGAGATTGAGTATCACGGTTTAGATTTAAAAAACCATAAACCTGTGCTCGACCATTATCGAGGTTCTTACCATAGCGAGCTTTAAGTGGGAAAATCACATCGTCATAACGTGACTCATATGAAGGCGCAAAATAAACATCTCGGAAATAAGTTTTGGCTTCCCCTCCACTTAGATTTTTTACGGCCTGTGTCGCTTTGGTGGCAATATCAGCATCTTTTGATTGTGTAAGCTCCTTAAAAACCACTAAAGCCTCTTTATTATTTTTTTGAGAATTGAGCAAATAGGCTTCTTGTAATTTTAAATTATCATCTGCTGGGTCCAATGCTTCTGCTTTTCTCAAACTTTGCAAAGCAGCTTCTTGTTTCCCTAGCTGAATCTGTAAATAAGTTAAGCTTTTCCAGACTTTAATATCTTGCGGTGTCATCTCTCCAAGTTCTAATAATAACTTCTCGGCATTTTCAGGTTGAGTCTTTTCAATTTTATAAAATTGGTCCCACTTATCATAAATCGGATTACCCGGTTTATATTCTTGAGTAACAATCTCTTGGGCAAAGGTAGTCTCAACACTTAAGAGGCCTAAAGCTGGACAGATCGAACCTATAACGATAAAGGAACGGGTTAGAGATTTTATTGTTTTGCTATTCATTGAGACCTCTAGTTGAAAGTAGATAGAATGTTTGCGTAGAAATAGAATTAAAATTTAATCAATAAGTATTATAATTAAACTCATAAATTGCACTATTTAAGTCTATAGAAGCCTTCCATAAGTTGTTCATTTTATCTCCTTTTATATTATGTTTTAAAAAGTACTTATCTGTTTGTTTTTCCTATCATGACACATTTTTTAATCGTATTATTGTAAATAATCTTATAGGATAAGATAAAAATTTATAACTAAAAAAGGTAAAGTCATGTCCTTTTCCCAACACTCAGAACATCACTTTATTCACCGCTCAGGTTGGTTAAGGGCAGCCGTTTTAGGTGCAAATGACGGGATCATTTCTGTTACAAGTCTAATCATGGGAATGGCTGCAAGTGGAGCCACTGCTCATACGCTTCTTATTACCTGCATTGCGGGTTTAATTTCCGGTGCAACTTCTATGGCTGCCGGAGAGTATATTTCAGTAAAATCACAAGAAGATATTGAAAAAGCGGACTTAAAGTTTGAAGCACAAGAACTTAAAAAGCATCCGCAACGTGAACTGGATGAACTCACTCAAATTTATGTAGCCCGAGGTTTAGAGCCTGATTTAGCTCGACAAGTTGCTACACAACTTACACATCATGATGCCTTAGGTGCTCACGCACGCGATGAAATTGGTATTCATGAAAATACCGCAGCAAATCCTATCCAAGCCGCATTAGCCTCAGCTGGCTCATTTTCATTTGGGGCGTTGTTTCCCATGCTGGCTATTTTACTCAGTCCAGAAATTTGGGTTGAAAAAACAGTTTTAATATTTGGCATTATTTCATTAGCTTTTTTAGGGGCGCTATCCAGTCATTTCGCAGGTACGTCTAAACTTAAAGGAAGTTTACGCATTACCTTGTGGGGAATTTTAGCGATGGCTTTTTCAAGCTGGATCGGGTCTTTATTTCATGTTTCTCCACTTTAAAAAATCAGAACTTTTAAATATTTAAGAAATAAATATTTAAAAACTAAATGCCCAATATTATTTGCGCTTGGTTCGGTTTTCACGCTATGGTGAAGATAAAGAAATGAGGTGAATAAAATGACCCTATTACAACAACTTGAAATTAAACATCCGATTTTTCTTGCTCCTATGGCAGGTGTATCTACACCTGAACTTGCCGCAGAAGTTTCTAATCAGGGTGGTCTGGGGTCCTTAGGTCTAGGTGCCAATACAGCGCAAAGTGCTCGAGAACAGATTTTAAAAACCCAAACACTTACAGAAAAATCATTTCAGGTTAATTTTTTCTGCCATCAGCCCGAACAACTTAATCCTCAAACATCAGTACAGTGGATTGAATATTTACGTCCACAATTTGAAAAGTTCGGAGAACAGCCTCCTCAAAACTTAAACTGTATTTATCCAAGTTTTCTTGATAACGATGATTTTTTAAATGTCGTATTAGAAACCAAACCTAAAGCTGTCAGTTTTCATTTTGGTATTCCCCATCCTCATCAAATTCAGGCGTTAAAAGATGCCGGAATTATCACTATGGTATCTGCTACCAATTTAGTTGAAGCACAAGCCATTGAAGCGGCTGGTATTGATATTATTATTGCTCAAGGGATTGAAGCTGGTGGACATCGTGGAATCTTTAATAAAACCTTTGATGCAGCAATTAAAACCAGTGATTTAGTACATCTGATTGTCCAACATTGCAAACGACCTGTGGTAGCCGCTGGCGGTATTATGAATGGAGCACAAGCACGACATATGTTGAGCTTAGGAGCTACTGCTGTTCAACTCGGAACTGCCTTCGTTCAATGCCCATCTTCAAATGCATCTGTCGAATACCGTAAAGCTTTATTTAATGAGTCTGTAACGCAAATCAGTGCCAGTCTTTCTGGACGTCCTGCCCGCGGCCTGCTCAACCATTGGCACACACAAATTGATTTACCTAGTCGCCCTCTTCAACCCGAATATCCATATACCTATGATTTGGCTAAGCAGCTCAATGCAATTGCAAGCAAAAATAAAGACTATGGCTTTGGTGCTTTTTGGGCGGGTAGTAATGTCTCACAAATACGTGAATTAGCTGCTGCTGATCTGGTTAACCAACTGGTCGTAGAAATGCTAGAAGATGAGTAAATTTAAAAAAGCCAGTAAACTTTTACTGGCTTTTTATTTAATGAGTCTGCAATAAGTTAACCTGCTCAACTTGCACATCACTCATTAAATTACCTTCAGCCAATAACTCATTAAAATAGTTTTCGACCACTAATGCTTGTTCAGCAGTGCTTTCAACTTTATACATATTTTGGCGGAATTCGTTACTTGAACGTAAGCCTTTTGTGTACCAAGCAATATGTTTACGGGCAATACGACATCCAGAGTATTCGCCATAAAATTGATATAGCTCAGACAAATGTCCTAAAAGTACATCTTTGACTTCTTCAATATTAGGCGCAGCTAAGTGCTCTCCAGTTTTTAAATAATGCGCAATTTCACGAAAAATCCAGGGTCGACCTTGAGCAGCACGACCAATCATGATTGCATCGGCACCAGTATAGTCGAGCACATATTTCGCCTTTTCAGGACTATCAATATCACCGTTCGCAATAAGTGGAATATTTATTAATTCTTTGACATGTTTAATCAAATCATAACGTGCTGTATTTAAATACATGTCTTCACGGGTACGACCATGTAAGGCTAGTGCAGCAATTCCCGCTTCTTCTGCCCTTTTTGCGACTCTTAAAATATTTTCTTGACCATTTAAAAAGCCCAAACGGGTTTTTAAAGTCACGGGAACATCAACAGCCGCGACAACTGCATCAAGAATACGAGCCACTAAGTCTTCATCTTGTAGTAATGCTGAACCAGCAAGTTTGTTACATACTTTCTTAGCAGGACATCCCATATTGATATCAACAATTTGTGCACCATTTGCGACTTGATAGCGTGCCGCCTCTGCTAATTGCTCAGGATCAGAACCTGCAATTTGAGCAGAGATCGGAGCGAGTTCGCCATCAAAGTTCGCACGGTAAAGGCTTTTCTTGCTCATCCGCAAAGTTTTATCAGCAGTCATCATTTCACTGACTGCATGACCTGCGCCAAAATACTTGCAGAGTGTTCTAAATGGACGGTCTGTGACTCCGGCCATAGGAGCAACAATTAAATTATTTGACAGTTGATAGGGACCAATATACATATATATTCATACAATTGATGATCAACATAGTATACTTCATCCGCTTAATCGGCTCATCTTTTTATGCAGGTGCTTTCCTCGCCATGAACAAACCGTTGTCTTCCCGTTTTTTATTAAAATCATTCGGTATGGTCGCCGTATGCATGAGTTTAGCTGCTTGTGGTGATAAAGCTTGGTGGTCAAACGATGATGAGCCCGAACTAGAAAGCCAACAGATTAAACGTCTAATTCCATCGCGTGTGCATGACCGTGAGTCATGGGCTAAAGATATTGATGACATTATGAAAGACTTGGATATTGCTAAAACCAAGAAAAATGTCTGTAGTATTGTGGCTGTAGTTGATCAAGAATCTAACTTTGTTGCCAACCCTCAAGTGCCGGGATTAGGTCAAAAGGCGGTTGAAGAAGTTAGCACACGCTTAAATGAAAAGTTTGAAGATAAGCTGGGCAAAACCATTGGCGGAACAATTGCCGGTTATTTTGAAGAAGTGCTAAGAACTCAGCCCTCTCCTGATAACAACTATATGAGTCAAATGCGTAAGGTTAAAACCGAGAAAGAACTCGACTTACTTTACCGAGAAATCTTCGATTTCATGGCTAAACATTATCATGTGAGCGCATTAACAGGTGCAGCCAAATTGGTTGGTCAAGATATTGGCGAGAAAATGAACCCTATTACCACACTGGGTTCTATGCAAGTTCATATTAACTATGCGAAAGCCAATAAACGTTCAAGCATGAACACCGCTGCACTTCGTGATGACTTATACACAGAATATGGCGGTTTATATTACGGCATACATCGTTTAATGGTTTATCCAGCAAATTATGATAAAGCTATTTATCGATTTGCAGACTATAACTCAGGCATGTATTCTAGCCGTAATGCTGCTTTCCAAAGTATGCTGAAAGCTCTAACAGATACCGAAATTAGTCTGGATGGTGATCTACTTCTTTACACAAAAGATGGCGATCCGCGTGCAGCTCAAAGCCAGTCTGAAAAAGAACTGATTACAGTATTTGCAAAAAATAATATCTTAGTTACACCAAGACAGATACGTGATGATCTTAAATTAGAAAAAGAGAAAAAGTTTGAAAGTACTCAAACTTATATTGCGCTGACTAAACTTTATAAATCAAAAACTGGTAAAGAGCCGCTCTATGCAATAATGCCTCAAGTGGTGATTTCTGGGCCTAAATTAAGTCGTGATTATAATACCAATTGGTATGCAACCCGCGTAAACGGACGATATGAAACATGTATGCAACGAGCGAAACGAATAAGACTATAAAAAGTCTCGCCCTGTTCGATTTTGATGGAACCTTGTGTAGTAAAGATAGTTTTACAGGGTTCATCTTTTATGCTTTATCTAAGCGTCACATTGTTAAGCAAGGCTTGAAAATTCTGCCATGGATTCAAGCCTACTATCTTAACTTTTATCCGGCCCATGCTATGCGTGCCAAGTTATTCCGTAGCATGTTTAAAGACACCCCTGCAATTGAATTGCAAAGATTAGGTGAAGAATACGCACAAGAGTTAGTCTCTGCACTTTCACCTGAAATTTTTACTCAGTTACAACACCATCAATTGCGTGGTGATCAGGTCGTATTAGTTTCAGCTTCAATTGATGTCTATCTTGCTCCACTTTGTAAATTACTAGATATCGAGTTGATTTGTACCGAGACTCAAATTAAAAACGGTAGGATGACGGGTTACTATTCCACTCCGGATTGTAGTAGTGAACAAAAGAAGTTAAGAATACATCAGCAATATACGCTACAACATTACCATCAGATTTATGCGTATGGTAATAGCTCAGAAGACCTAGATATGCTGAGCCTTGCCACGCATCCCTATATGGTTGGTGAAGATCGTGTTTTACCCCGTTTAACCCCAGAAAAAAAGCTCGCATAAAGCGAGCTTTTTTATTTGAATAAAACTTAATAAATTGCCATATGATCACGATGAATCATTTCAAGTGAACGAGCCTCACCTAATACTTGATAAACCTTATCTGAGGCTAAGCCTTTAATAATTTCAGCAGAGCGTGAGCTAAAGTTCACTCGACCTACTGCAATACGTTTACCTTGTTTATCAACACATTCAACCACATCACCACGATCAAAATGCCCTTCAACATTTTTAACCCCAACAGGGAGCAAACTGCGATGCTTCAATTTAATCGCTTCAACGGCACCATCATCAATCACAAGACGCCCTGCTGTTTGTAAATGAGCAGCAAGCCACTGTTGATGAGCTGTCATACGATCTTTATCTGTAGTAAACAAAGTACCTAGCATCTCACCTGCCATCGCACGTGATAAAACATTATCACTTTCACCACTCGCGATGAGCGTTGGACAGCCCGATTTAGCAGCTAAACGTGCAGCACGAACTTTAGTGACCATTCCACCTCGCCCGAGTACACCACCACCACCGGCCATATCGAATAAATCATCATCCATAGCACGAACGGTAGACAGTAATTTAGCTTCAGGATTATGACGCGGATCTGAGTCAAACATACCTTGCTGATCCGTTAAAATGATCAGTAATTCTGCGTGAACCTGACCTGCCACCATCGCAGCTAAGGTATCGTTATCTCCAAAACGGATCTCATCGGTAGACACCGTGTCATTTTCATTAATGACCGGAATCACACGCCAATCAATCAAGTTTTGCAAAGCATCACACGAGTTCAGATAACGACGACGATCTGCCAAATCATCATGAGTCAATAAAACCTGAGCAGTACGAATACCATGGTTTTCAAGCACACTAGACCAAGTATGAATTAAGCCCATCTGCCCAATTGCAGCACAGGCTTGTAGACTGGGTAGATCGGTGGGTCGACTCGCAAGCTTCATACGAACCATACCTTCTGCTACAGCTCCTGAAGACACTAAAATAATTTCGTGTCCGGCATTGTGCAGATCTGCAATCTGTTTCGCCCAATGCGAAATAGCGTCCAGATCTAAACCTTGCCCATTAGCTGTAAGTAAAGATGATCCGATTTTAACAACGATTCGTTTACACTCACTGAGCTGACGTTGCCCATCGACCACTTCTATCATGTTTCCCTCGGTTTTCTAGTCACGAACGTAGATGACTTCTACATCATTGTCGTCTTCATCATCGTCAAAATCGTCATCATCATCCATCATGCTTTCGAGACGTTGTGCTCGACGCATTGCACGATATGCTTCTTTTGCCGCAATGGTTTGTTCACGTGTTTCAACTTCTAGCTGTTCACGGAAAGCTCTTACTTCTGCTGCGTATTCAGGATCTTCAACTTCGCGTTCACGTTGTTGTTCGATTTGATCCATTAAGTAATACACAACTTCTTTTGTACCTTCGCTTAATAAGCCTGAGGTTTTAAAGACAGGCCCAGTCCACTCCAGTTCATCTAGAATATGCTGGCACCACTCTTCACGACTTTCTTCAGCAATCTGGTCAAGTTTATTAAGTACTAAAACAACTGGTAATTTCGCCAACGTAGGTGAAAACTTAACCAGTTCATTCATAATTGCTTTTGCATTATGCGCTGGATCTGAACCATCAATTGGTTGTACATCAATAATGTGTAAAAGAATACGCGTACGAGCCAAATGCTTAAGGAAGCGAATTCCTAAACCTGCACCTTCTGCTGCACCTTCAATCAATCCAGGAATATCAGCCATTACAAATGAACGATGGCGGTCAGCATCGACTACACCCAAGTTTGGAACCATGGTTGTAAATGGATAATCTGCCACTTTTGGTTTTGCAGCACTTACAGCACGAATGAAAGTAGATTTACCGGCATTTGGCATACCCAATAGACCAACATCTGCCAATACTTTTAATTCAAGGCGAATTTCGCGGAACTCACCTTTTGTACCAGTCGTACATTTACGCGGCGCTCGGTTAGTTGATGATTTAAAGTGAGTATTCCCCAAACCACCTTCGCCACCACCAGCAACCAGAATTCTTTGGCCGTCTTCAACCAAATCGCCAATAATATCGCCTGAATCTGTATCAACAATTGTTGTACCAACGGGTACTTTTAAAACCACATCTTCACCACCACGTCCAGTACAGTTAGCACCTGCACCGTTCTTCCCGCGCTCAGCACGGAATTTACGTGTGTAACGGTAATCGACTAGCGTACTTGTATCGTCATCAGCTTGAATATAGATACTTCCACCACGTCCGCCATCACCACCATCTGGGCCACCAAATGGTACAAATTTTTCACGGCGAAAACTGGCTACGCCATTGCCACCGTCGCCAGCCTCTACGGTAATGACTGCTTCATCAACAAAGCGCATCTGCCAATCCTCTAAAAACTCTAAAACCGCCTATTCTGCCATATTTTCATAAAATTCTCGAATAGAAAATGGAACTATTCCATTTATAACGAGCTGTTTTATCTTTAATCCAGTAGATACTTTTAGATTTGCAAATAGGATCTTCATAAAAAATAAAATTTAGTCAATTTATTTAATTATCAAGGATGCACATTACGCAGAGGTAAGGTCATTTGCATATCAAGATTTGCTTTTGTTTTTGGCACAGAATTATACATGATGGCATTAAATGACGAGACATTACCCATTTCCATAGGGTCATTCACGTTTAAGCTCGGTTTAAACTGATGTTTCACCGATAAATTTACAGGCTCATCGAATTCAAAATAAACAGGACCATCAAAAACAATTTTAACGGGAACGGTATAACTACGTTTTAAATTAAAAGGTACATCCAACTTAATAGGAATATCTAATTTAAGTGGAAATTTTGGTAAAAATTTACTTTGATAGACCAAATCCGTAGTGGTTTCCAAAGGCATAACCTGATCAATTTTTAGAGTTGTTGAATAGTCCACACTTACCGTAATTGGTGTTTCTACAGCAAAATTTAAATCTGCTAAATATTTGCCTTTTAAAGGTAAAGTTAATTGGCGGTCTATATCTAATGTTGTATCAAGTTTACCAATAGACTGGACTTGCAAAGTATTGCCAACTTGGATTTTTGTTTCTAGAGAATCAGGTAAACTAATATCGGCATTATGAGCTGAAACGACTAAATTTGCCTGAATGTTGAGATACACCCAAAACATAATAGCCGCAAGAATCATCATTAAAAAGAAACTGATTACCATACTCTTGAGTGAACGAAACATTGGCATCCACCCTATTGATCAGCTGTTTTCTGTGATGTTTCTGAACCTATTACTCGATTTAATCGCATAGTGGACAGAGGAATTTTTAACTCACCATTTGCAATCTTAACAGGTAAAGTATTTTTTACATCAACCGAAGCATTTAATGCTGTTTTGACAGGTACGTTTAAATTACCTTCAATTGGGATATTCGTATCTAATCTCGCTTTTAAAGGAATATGTAGATTTTCTTTTAATACCGTGCGTACTGGGGCATCAAATTTTAAATGAACCTTTTGCTCAAGCGGAACCTTAATATCAATTGGCACATCAAGTTTTAATGGAATTGTGCCTTTTAATGGTAACGTAATATCACGTCCCAAAACTCTCACCTGAACCTTGGTATCGATTGGTAAATTTTGCTCAACTTTTAATGTTTCTTTGACAGGAATAGTGGTGCTAATCGGCACCATATTATCGAAATAAACACGTGGAGTTAATGTTTGTGTTAATGGAATATTCAGTTGCTCATCAATTGGAATACTGGCATTTACCCGACCTTTTACATCCACATTTAAAGCATCTTGTACTTTAACTTTAACTTGTAGAGGCTCTTGTAAATCAATAGCAACAGCTTGATTTTTCAATGGAATATAAATATTAAAATGCTTAAATACCCATATTGCAATCAGAACACCACATAAATTGGCAATAATGATGAATATAAAAACGACCAATAAACGTTTAAACTGCGACAATTCCTATCCCTTACTATTTTCTTTTTTTCCTTAATTTGTATTCTCATTTATTTATAAAGATTAGTCAGCATATATTTTGTACGGTTGTAAAAAAACCCAGTCTAAACTGGGTCTTTTTGTGAAGAACTTTTATAGATCGTTAAATGATCTTAAGCATTCAATTCTGCTGGAATTTTTTTGTAGCTTACGCCGCACATTTGTTCTGCAATACGTAATACCTGACAGCTATAACCAACTTCATTATCGTACCAAACATACGCAGTTAAACGGTTACCAGAAGTAATCGTTGCTTGAGCATCGTATACACCTGCTGTACGAGAACCGATAAAGTCACTCGATACAACTTCAGTCGAGTTGGTATAACCAATTTGACCTTGAAGGCTAGAGTTAATCGAGATTTGACGAATGTATTCGTTCACTTCTTCACGATCAACTTCTTTATCAAGTGTTAAGTTCAAGATTGCAAGAGATACGTTTGGTGTAGGAACACGTACAGAGTTACCAGTTAACTTACCTTTCAATGCAGGTAATGCTTTAGCAACTGCTTTAGCAGCACCAGTTTCTGTAATTACCATGTTCAAAGTAGCAGCACGGCCACGACGATCTGCTTTATGGTAGTTATCGATTAAGTTCTGGTCATTTGTAAATGAGTGAACAGTTTCAACATGACCGTTAAGAACTTTATATTTGTCATCCAACACTTTAAGAATTGGAGTAATTGCATTGGTTGTACAGCTTGCAGCAGAGATGATTTTATCTTCATCTAAGATATCTGAGTTGTTTACGCCAAATACAACGTTTTTCATTTCGCCTTTACTTGGTGCAGTCAATACAACACGTGCAACGCCTGGGCATTTCAAGTGTTGGCTTAGACCTTCAGCATCACGCCATTTACCAGTATTGTCGATTAAAAGTGCGTTTTCAATACCGTATTCAGTATAGTCAACTTCGCTTGGGCTAGATGCATAAATCACTTTAATGAAGTTACCGTTAGCAATGATTGCTTCGTTTTCTTCATCAACAGAAATTGTACCAGCGAAAGTACCGTGAATAGAGTCACGACGAAGTAAAGAAGCACGTTTTGCCAAGTCACCGTCAGAAGACTTACGTACAACAATTGCTTTAAGGCTTAAACCACGACCTAAACCTGATTGGCTAATGATTAAACGAGCCAAAATACGACCAATACGACCGAAACCGTAAAGAACTACATCTTTAGGTTGTTCAGAAGTTGCGCTTCCTTGAATTGACTCAACAGCTTGAGCAACAAAAGCATCAATATCACCGCCTTTTTCTTTATATTCAACAGCAAGTTTACCAATATCAACTTCTGCAGAACCAATGTTTTCAACTTTTGCTAAAGCTTCTAAAATTGGGAAAGTATTTACAACAGAAAGCTCAACGTCTACAACACGTGTACGGCGGTGAGTTTTCAAAATTTGGATAACAGAACGGTTAATTAAAGAGCGACCGTAAACAGATACGACAATATTTTTTTCACGGTATAATTGACCGATTAATGCAATCATACGTTCCGCGATTTCTTCACGGTTTTTCCAACGGCCTTGGTGTTCAGCGTGCAGGGCGATGATAGTGTCTTTGCTCACAGATACGTCCTCTAATTAATTATATCTAGGCGTGATTTTTAAAACCCCGTAATTGTAATGGAATTATTGACAAGAATGAATCAAAAGCTGACGTTAGTGACCAGATTTTCCTAAAATTCATCATAAATTCATAAAATACCTATAATTATTTTTTATTATCTTATTGTTTAAATCAGCTAAATTTTTGCTTTTTCTTACTTTTTAGATTCTAACGGCCTAATCAAACTCATCATTTTTTAATCTTTTTTGATATTTCTCGATGTTGAGCTGCAAATTTTTGGCCTTTTGTTGTTGTTGATAAAGATGAATTGCCCCTTCTAAAACGAGTACGAATACAGCACACCAAATCGGAATATAAGTGAACCATTCTTCTTGACCAATGCTCTCCCCTAAAACTAAAGAAGCTAAAGCAAGTAATACTGGTTCTAAATATCCTAATAAACCAAATACGACTAAAGGTAAAAAACGGCTTGCTAAAATATAACTTCCTAGCCCAATAGCACTTAAAATTCCAAGTCCTATAATCACCAAACTCAGCGTCGGCTGATCAAAAAACTTACTATATGGCAGTAAACCTGTATGCGTTAAATAAATTGCAACAGGCATGATAATGACCAAATCCCACCAGAAGCCACCTAAGTTGTCTGTTTTAATTTTCTTGCGTAATAAAAAGTAGGCAGAGTAACCAACTGCAACCAATGCTGTTTCCCAAGCAATACTTCCTAAACGCCATATTTCATGGCTAACCCCAATGACTGCGAGAACAATCGCCACCCATTGAAATTTTGATATTTTTTCGCCATACAACACACTTCCAGCTAAGACCAGAACTAGCGGTAATAGGAAATATCCTAAAGATACTTGTAGTCCACGCCCATGCATTGGCCCCCATAAAAAAAGCCAAAGCTGTACTGAGGTTAAAATAGAGGTCGTGATGAGCAGCAATAATAAAGAAGGTTTAGCCAGAATACGTTGATAGATATTTTTGATATAAGCTAAATCACCACTCCACCACATAAACAAAGTTAAGAATGGTAGTGTTGCAATAATTCGCCATCCAAAAGTTTGTTCGCTATCAAGCTGACTTAATAATTGAGTATAAAAATAAAGTACACCAAAAGTGAATGATGCCATGACAGACAAGATCACGCCCTTAAACATCATCAACCTCTTAGACTTTAGTAAAAATAGCTCACTACAATACTTGATTTATCCACTATAAAAAAGAAAAAACCATGCAAAAACATGGTTTTTTCTTAAGCAGGTATACATCATTATTCTTTATGTTCTGTACGGATAATATCTCGAATATCAAAACCTAATGTTTTTGCATAATTTAGATATTCATCTACCACTTCTTGCTCAGGATGAGGAGTTCTTGATAGAACCCAAAGATATTTACGTGAAGGTTCCCCGACTAAAACCGTCTGATAGTCTTCATCAATTTTTAAAATCCAGTAATCCCCACGGATGACTGGAATCCATCTTACCGCTTCAGGTAAAAAACTTACCTTCAATTTGGTGTTATATGGCGGGTTAACCACAAAGGCTTCCCCAACAGATTGCTGTAATTGTTTTCTGTTATCGTAGCAGCGGTTATCTACAACTATATTTCCATTTTCATTTAAGGTGTAAGTTGCAGACACGTTGTAAGCACATTTTTTTTGGAAAAATGCCGGTTTACGGGCGACTTCATACCAAACACCTAAATATCGGTCTAGTTCAACTTTATAGACAGTTTGCAAGGGTTTCGGCTGAGCATAGACATAGGTTCCAACAGCTAAACCAGCCAAAACGACACCGCCCAACGCAATTTTAGCCAAACGCCAGCTGGCTTGCGGAACATTATTTTGAAATGCCATTGTTGCCCTCAACGATTAGTTGTGAATACAAAGAACTCAATTATCTACACTAGCTTGTTTTTTAAACACATTATGTAGCGTTATGTATTCGTTTATTGCAACATTTGCGCTTTTAACCGAAGGATTTCATCACGTATTCGCGCTGCCTGTTCAAACTGTAAATCTTTCGATGCCTTTAACATCTCTTTTTCCAGTTTAGTAATATGCTTACTAAACAATTTTGGATCTGAGAGAATATGTCTTTCATCCGCACTTAAAGCTTGTGCCTGTTCAAGAACCTTCTCATCAATCTCATCATCTGAAAGTACTTCACCTGAATCAATTTCTTTGATGACCTGACGAACAGCACTACGTGGGGTAATACCATGTAACTCGTTAAACTCGATTTGTTTAGCTCTACGACGCTCAGTCTCATCTATTGCTTTTTGCATAGAATCAGTGATTCGGTCAGCATATAAAATTGCTTTACCTTTCACGTTACGCGCAGCACGACCAATCGTTTGAATGAGTGAACGCTCTGAACGTAAAAAGCCTTCTTTATCTGCATCTAAAATAGCAACTAAAGAAACTTCTGGCATGTCGAGACCTTCACGCAGCAAGTTAATACCGACCAATACATCGAACACACCTGTACGTAACTCATGAATAATTTTGACACGTTCAACCGTATCAATATCTGAGTGTAAGTAAGCGACTTTAACCCCATATTCTTTTAAATAAGAAGTCAGATCTTCTGCCATACGTTTTGTTAAAGTAGTCACCAATACACGTTCATTTAGGTTCTTACGAATATTGATCTCAGAAAGAACATCATCAACTTGAGTTAATACAGGACGAACTTCAATTTCAGGGTCGATTAATCCTGTTGGACGTACCACTTGCTCAACCACTTGCTCAGACTTTTCTAGCTCATATCTAGCTGGTGTCGCACTTACAAAAATGGTCGTTGGTACAATGCGCTCCCACTCTTCAAATTTCATTGGTCGATTATCAAGTGCACTTGGTAAACGGAAACCATAATTCACTAAATTTTCTTTACGTGATCGATCGCCTTTATACATTGCTCCAATTTGCGGAACAGTAACGTGTGACTCATCAATAATCAGTAGCGCATCTTCTGGTACATAATCAAATAAAGTCGGAGGTGCTTCACCAGCCGGACGACCAGACAAATGTCGTGAATAGTTTTCGATACCGTTGGTATAACCCAACTGTTGCATCATTTCCAAATCATAGCGGGTGCGCTGCTCAATACGCTGAGCTTCTAACAATTTGTCATGTTCACGGAAGAATTTAAGTTGATCTTGTAACTCATCTTTAATCGTATCAATGGCACGAGTTAAATGGTCTTTTGGTGTTACATAATGGCTTTTTGGATAAATCGTCACGCGCGGAACTTTACGAACCATTTTACCTGTTAGCGGGTCAAACCAACGAATGGAATCAACCTCATCATCGAATAGCTCAATACGAATCGCATGTTGATCAGATTCAGCAGGGAAAATGTCAATAATTTCACCACGAATTCGATAGGTACCACGTAAGAACTCAAGTTCATTACGCGTATATTGCATTTCAACCAAACGACGAATAATTTCATCACGACTTACGCGGTCGCCCTCAACCACATGCAATAACATTTGCATATAGGCATTTGGGTCGCCCAAACCATAAATTGCAGATACCGAAGCCACAATAATTGCATCACGACGCTCTAATAAAGCTCGTGTTGCCGATAGTCGCATCTGGTCAATGTGATCATTAATGGCCGCATCTTTTTCAATAAAAGTATCTGAAGATGGGACATAAGCCTCTGGTTGGTAGTAATCATAATAACTTACGAAATACTCAACCGCATTATTGGGAAAGAACGCTTTAAATTCTCCATAAAGCTGGGCAGCCAATGTTTTGTTATGGGCCATCACAATTGTAGGTCGCTGTGTTTGAGCGATTACATTTGCCATGGTATAGGTTTTACCCGAGCCAGTTACACCCAGTAATAACTGATTACGAAAACCATGCTCGATACCATTTACCAGCTTTTCAATGGCCTGTGGCTGATCACCTGCTGGCTGATAATGAGTGACCAAATCAAAAGGTTGATTTTCGTTCAAAGTTATCTCTCTTTATGAAAAAATTTAATTTAACGTCTTACCCTTTAATGGGGATTTTTATCTTAATTTAAAGTCTAAATTGGGCTGGAAATTCAATGTAAAAGATTAAGCATCTTAACACTTGACCAATACCCTAATCGGTTGCAACATGAAGCTATCCATTAAACAAAAAGTATAACCATGACCTATCAATATCATGATGAAAGTATTGTAACCGAACTTCCTGAAGATACAGTTTTTGTATTTGGAAGTAATCTTGCTGGACAACACGGTAGCGGTGCAGCACGTGTGGCAAGTCAGCACTTCGGAGCAGTTGAAGGTGTAGGTCGTGGCTGGGCTGGACAGAGCTTTGCAATTCCAACTTTAAATGAACACATTCAACAAATGCCACTTTCCCAAATTGAGCACTATGTTGAAGACTTCAAAATTTATGCAAAAAACCATCCTAAAATGAAATATTTTGTTACTGCTTTAGGTTGTGGTATTGCAGGTTACAAAGTTTCGGAAATTGCTCCTCTTTTTAAAGGTATTTATCACAACGTTATTTTTCCGGAATCTTTTAAACCTTATGTTGAAGATAATGCGATATCTCAATTTCCGACTTTAACTCAAAAGATGGTACAAAGTTTCATTAACGATGAAGTTATTTTTTACTTTAACCATGGCAGTGAATCTTTTGAAGAAGCCTTAGATAAAACTGATTTATCTGATGCTGAAAAAGCGATTGCTCTTATTGTTTTAAATGAAGAGTTGTATCCACGAGATCGTTATGGACGAGGCCGTGATCATGAGCTTAGTGATATTTTAGGTAAGCTCAATGGTAAAATTTTTAATCTTCACGGAAATTCTGAAGGCGCCATGATTTTTGTCAGTGCTGTTGTTGCACTTATGGAACTTTACGATTTTGATGAACAAGATTTTATCAAACTATGGCGTGGCGAAAAAAATATTGATCACCCGATTAATCGTTAAGTTTTCTTATAAATTATGAGTTAAGCAGGTCAAATCTGCTTTCTCATTATTTTATTTTTACTTACGTTTAATCTTTTTATTTTTAATTATTCTAATAGATTTAAACTCTTTACCCTCCCAAATATTAATTTTTCTCATTATACTTTAAGGCAAACTGAATACTTAAAGAAACATATGGAAACTTTAGATTCTTCGATTTTTGACCTTAGCCCAATTCCAATGTGGATTGAAGATTTCAGTGAAGTTAAAAAACAATTTGATTTATGGAGAAATCAAGGCATTGAAAACCTGCATGAATTTTTAAATCAAAATCAAAATTTAATTACTGAATGTGCCCATAAAATTAAAATAATTCGCGTTAATCAAAAAACATTAGAACTTTTTGAAGCAGAAACACAAGAAGAATTATGCTCCAGTTTAAATTTGATTTTCAAAAAAGAAATGTTTGAATCACATATTTATGAGCTAGAAGAACTTTGGAATGGTAAAACTCATTTTTCAAGTACTACAGTGAATTACACTTTATCAGGCAAACGCATTGATGTTCAGCTCAGAGGTTCTATTTTACCTGGCTTTGAATCTAATTTTGAACGTGTATTAATTACTACTGAAGATATTACGCCCTATCAAAATGCACTTCGTCAGGAAGAAAAAAATCGTCGCTTAGCTGAATCAATGTTTATCTACTCACCGACTTCTCTTTGGGTCGAAGATTTCAGTCGTATAAAAAATAGAATTGATCAACTTAGGCTATTAGGAATTGAAGATTTTAGAACTTTTCTAGATGTTCATCCTGAATTTGTCCGCCAATGTATAGAAGATATTTTAATTTTAGATGTTAATCAGGCCACTATAGATTTATTTAAGGCTCCTGATAAGTCTACCCTTCTTAGAAATACACATAAGATTTTTGCTGAAGAAATGATTGAAACCTTTCGAGAGCAACTCATCGAATTGTGGCAAGGGAATATTCATCATAAACGTGAAGCGATTAACTACGCTTTAGATGGCCAAATCAGAAATGTCTTGCTGCAATTTACCGTCTTTCCGGGATATGAAGAGACGTGGGGACTGGTACAAGTTGCACTGACAGATATTACTGCGCGGAAAAAAGCAGAAAACTATCTTGAATATTTAGGACAACATGATGTCCTTACCAAACTATATAACCGTGCTTTTTTTACCGAGGAACTTAATCGTTTAAACCGAAGTATTATTCGACCAGTTTCTTCAATTTTTTTAGATATGAATGGCTTAAAAGAAACAAATGATCAGTTTGGCCATGATATTGGGGATGGCTTATTACGTCGTGGGGGGAATATTTTAAGTCAGGCTATTTTAAACACCGCATATACGGCATCTAGAATAGGTGGCGATGAGTTCGTGATTTTAATGCCGGGGGCTGATGAAGCGATTGTTCAAATTATGCTTCAAACCATTCAGGAACTTTTTAATATCGACAATCAATATTATTCAAGCCATCCTATTAGCATCGCAATTGGGCATGCCACCACTCAAACAAATGAACAAATTGAGGACATGTTAAAGCGAGCAGATCATCACATGTACCAAAAGAAAAAAAGCTATTATCAGGAAATTTTACTCAAATAATAAAAAACAGGCATATTGCCTGTTTTTCAAAATTAGCGTTTTCCCATAGAACGGCGCGTACCACGTGGAGGCATCCACGTTCTATCTGCGTATTGCTCTGGCTTAGGTCGCACTTGGTTGTGTACCGCATCTTCGGCTTGATTGCTTTCATTCGGCATTGGGAATGGCAATTTCACCAAAGCCTTTTTCTGTTTTGGCTGTTGCTCAGTCATGTTTCATTCTCGAAATTTCGATTGCGACTTATTATAAATGATTTTTCTCATTTCTTTTCAAAAAAGCTTCAATTGTATAAATCTTGCTTAAGTTTATTACCAAACTAAACTTTTTTACATCTAAGAGGAATCACTTCCGCAAATTGCTTAATTTTTGCGATAAGATAGGATGCTTTTTATTTTTAATCCCATAAGAGGAATATTGCCGTGGACGTACGTCTTTCTGATCGTGTCAATGCTATCAAACCGTCCCCTACACTTGCTGTAACGAACAAAGCTGCTGAGCTTAAAGCTGCTGGCAAGAACGTGATTGGTTTAGGTGCTGGCGAGCCAGATTTTGATACCCCTCAACATATCAAAGATGCTGCAATTGAAGCGATTAATAATGGTTTCACCAAATATACGGCTGTAGATGGTACTCCTGGGTTAAAAAAAGCAATTATTGCTAAATTTAAACGTGATAATAATCTTGATTATCAAGCAAATCAGATTTTGGTTTCATGTGGTGGTAAGCAAAGCTTCTTTAACTTGGCCCTTGCTCTATTAAACAAAGGCGATGAAGTGATCATTCCAGCACCTTTCTGGGTAAGTTATCCAGATATGGTTATTATTGCTGAAGGTACTCCAGTCATTGTGAAATGTGGCGAAGACCAACGTTTCAAAATCACTCCTGAGCAATTAGAAGCTGCGATTACACCGAACACTCGTTTAGTGGTATTAAACAGCCCATCTAACCCGACAGGTATGATTTATAGCAAAGCTGAATTAGAAGCTTTAGCTGAAGTTTTACGTCGTCATCCACAAGTATTTGTTGCATCTGACGATATGTATGAACCAATTCGTTGGGAAGATGAGTTCTACAACATCGCAACTGTTGCTCCAGATTTATATGACCGCACGATTGTTTTAAATGGTGTGTCTAAAGCATATGCAATGACAGGCTGGCGTATTGGCTATGCAGCCGGTCCAGCAAAAATCATTGGGGCAATGAAAAAAATCCAATCTCAATCAACTTCAAATCCAACTTCTATTTCACAAGTTGCTGCTGAAGCTGCATTGAATGGTCCACAAGACGTTTTACAGCCAATGATTGAAGCATTCAAACGCCGTCATGACCTAGTTGTAAATGGCTTGAATGACATTAAAGGGATCTCTTGCTTACCTGCTGATGGCGCTTTCTATGCCTATGCAAACATCCGCCCTCTTATTCGTGCAAAAGGTTTAAAGTCTTGCACAGAGTTTTCTGAATGGTTACTTGAAGAAACTGGCGTAGCAGTAGTTCCTGGTGATGCATTTGGTTTGGGCGGTTTTATGCGTATTTCATATGCAACAGCTGACGAAGTACTTGTTGATGCATTAGCACGTATCAAAAAAGCTGCAGACTCAATTGAAGGTGTAGACGCTGCTATCGCTTCAATTGAAGCTGAAAAAGCTGCGAAATAATCTGCATTTTGCATAAAAAGGGTTCTCTTAAGAGAACCCTTTTTTAATTCTATGCTTTGTTAGTTTTAGAAGGCTTTATATAAATAACCAATAGAATTCCAAATAAAACCATAACACTAGATAAAATCACTCGCTCGGTTACAGTCTCATTTACGAATAGGCTCCCCCCTATAATCGCTAAACATGGCACACTTAACTGTACTGTGCTGGCAGTCACCCGATCAATATGCTTCAGAATTGCATACCAGAGGACATAAGCCCCACTTGAAGTAACACCACCCGACAAAACCGCTAAAATCCATCCTTGCAAGTCAATGTAGCGATCTTGAGCAAGTAATATATTTGCCAACAAAACTATTGGTACAGCTAATGTAAAATTTGCCAAAGTACTACCAATAGGCTGTGTCATATTACGACCCGCAATACTGTATCCCGCCCATGCCAAACCAGATATCGCCATAATTAGAGCATATCCCCAATCAGGCGCGTGAGCACCCGGTAATAGCAAAACAATGATTCCAGCTAACGCAATACATAAGCCTATACCACGATATATGCCAATCTGTTCACCCTGCCAATAGCCGTAAAGCACCATGGTCAGCTGTACAACCCCAAACAATAGTAAAGCACCAATACCTGCATCGATTTGAAGGTAAGCATACGAAAATGCCAAAATATAAACCGCTAGAAAAAGTGCATTTTTTAGGTTCCACTGAACTTTGGCTTGAGCTGATTTTGAATATAAAAACAGTCCTAATAAAACAACTGCACCACTTCCTACTCGTATCAAGCTAAAAGTCATTGGGTCAATATGTTGGCCTGCCAAAGCCAAACGGCATAATACAGAATTCGCTGCGAAAGCCATCATTGCTAGTGCAATTTTAAAAAGCATTGTCCTTATGCCCCTGTTATTTTTTATAGTGTATAAGAAGACCCTCTTATCTATCTAATTCATTATGCAACTCATTTAATTCAATTTTTATAATAAAGAAATTTTGTACTAAATAAATAAGTTCCCAAGCTTCGACTTATGAGTTCAATTTTTAACTAGAGAATTGACACAACTCGGACCGAATAATACGCTAACCATAAGTTCCATTTTAGAACTTAAATATTTAAAGGAATTAAAAAATGAAACACCCAAAAGACATGACTGGACTTGAAGTTTTACAGGCACTGCTTGATGGTCACTTCCCGCCACCGAGTATGGGAAAAACAATTCCAATGTATCCAACTGAAGTGGCAAAAGGCTTTGCCAAATTTCATGCTCAGGCAGATCAAAATCACCTCAACCCAATGGGCGGTGTACACGGCGGATTTGCAGCAACAGTACTCGACTCGGTAACTGGTTGCGCTATACATAGTGCACTTGAAGCAGGTGAAGGTTATGGAACTATCGACCTCAATGTAAAAATGTGCCGCCCAATCCCTCAAAATAAGCAACTTATTGCGATTGGACAACTGATCAACCTCAGCAAAAACTTAGGGATTTCCGAAGGCAAGCTTATTGATGAGGACGGTAAACTATATGCCTATGCAACTGCAACCTGCATGATTATTCGTTCATAATGATTAAAGGCAGCCTTAAAACGCTGCCTTTTTTATTGAGTAGTCTTGATTATTTGGACGTTCACAAGTTTGTGCAACCACATAGGATGCCCAAATATTTTTAAGTTGAAGCTCTATAATTTCTTGATGCTCGTCTGACCAAGCTAAAACTTTATTTTTACCCAGCAGTAATTCCCCTTCCAATTGAAAAATATATAAATCTTTAGAAGAGTTTAATGGTTTTGAGCTTTTTAAAACTTTAAGTGAATGATGCACATTCCATTTAGTGCTAAACCAAAGTTGCAATAAGTCGCCTAAATACAATTTTTGTTTTTTGAAGGGGTAAGCATTAATCCATGCATCTTCTACAAGTGTGTAATAAGATTCTGATTGACTTAAAATATTAAGATAGTTGCTTTGATAAAAATCAAAATTTGAAAAAATAGAAGCGATCGTAAGCGTTTTCATACTTTTCTCCGATTTAGCCATTTTAGTGCTGGCAAGTTGGTTTAAATCCACACTGTTTGGATTTCTCCAAACGCTTGTTCTTTTTTGAATCTAGCAATTGATTTTTTAAAGCGCAAGTAATTTTTTAACTCACCACCCAACTGATCAAATAAAAAGCATACAACACAAAAATGAAGTAAACATGACAATTTACACTTGACCCTTCTCAAAATCTCCTTATAATCGCATGCAGATTCTCCCATAGCTCAGTCGGTAGAGCGACGGACTGTTAATCCGCAGGTCCCTGGTTCGAGCCCAGGTGGGAGAGCCAAATACTAAAAAGCCCGCAGCATTAAAGCGGGCTTTTTTTTGCCAAAAATTTATCAATGGCTATAAAAAATCCCCTATCAACACATAGAGGATTTAATTTTTATTCTTAGAACCTTTGTTGGGGTTAATGATCCAATCTAACTCTAAAGAATATCTTACCTTCTTAAGTCATTAATCCATTTCAATGACTTTTAAGGGATTAAAAGATTGAGTGGTCGGCATCATTTCAATACGATTAATATTAATGTGTGGCGGTTGTGAAGCAATCCAAGCTACCGTATTTGCAATATCTTCAGGCAAGAGTGGATTCTTTTTATCATACAAGCTATTCACTTTATCCTCATCACCTTTAAAACGTACTAAAGAAAACTCTGTACCACCGCAAAGTCCTGGTTCAATATTTGTTACTCGCACCCCAATACCA
Organism: Acinetobacter pittii ANC 4050; assembly: GCF_000399685.1. Taxonomy (GTDB): domain Bacteria; phylum Pseudomonadota; class Gammaproteobacteria; order Pseudomonadales; family Moraxellaceae; genus Acinetobacter; species Acinetobacter pittii_E. The sequence continues at coordinate 166,401 of NZ_KB976987.1, read as the reverse complement.
GCTAAATCTGCACGAAGATTTAAACTAAATTGTTCCACAAATGCTTTAGTTGCTCCATACACATTGCCCCCAGGATATGGATATGTACCTGCAATCGAACCCATATTAATAATCAAACCTGATTTTTTCGTTACCATACTTGGCAAAATTAATCGGGTAATCGTAACTAACCCCTTCACATTGGTATCAATCATCGTGTACCAATCATCTAATTCTGCTTTATCTGCAGGTTCCAATCCTAATGCCAATCCAGCATTATTCACCAATAAATCAATTTGATTGATTTGAAATTCGGCTGGTAAATCAACTAATACTTTATTTATATTTTCTGCGGTATCTGTCATATCAAATACTAAGGGATAGAATTTTTCACCGAGTTCTTGTTGTAATTCTTCTAGCTTTTCTGCTCGTCTTCCACATCCAATAACGTTATAGCCTAACTCAATCAGTTTTTTTGAAATACTATAACCAAAGCCCGCTGAGGCACCTGTAACTAATGCTAACATTCTTATATCCTTAGAAATAATCAACTATTTTAGCTAAACCGATCTTGAACAGATTTATCTTTATATTTACATAATATTCTTTATTACTTTAAAAAATAAAAGATTTTTTTGAAAAATTAATTTTAAAGAATTATATAGTTATAATAAAAAAGTTTATCTAGAGAGATAAACTTTTTTATTTCAATCATCTAAGATTAGACGGGTACGCCACTATGAAAACGGAAAGTATCATCTGGTGTTAAAATCAGATTCTTTTCAACCTCACGAATATGATCAATTCGCTGCTGAATATCCTCTTTAGGATCTTTCATTTTTGCAGTGGTTGCCACATCAAGCGCAAGAGCTAGATAGTCTTCAAAATGACGAGATTCTGACTTAAGCAAGTATCGATAATAACGTCCTAACTCATCATCTACACGCGGAGCAAGTGCATAAAAACGTTCACATGAACGAGCCTCAACAAAAGCACCAATGACGAGTACATCAATTAAAGCTTCAGGTTCATAAGTACGAATCTCTTTGCGCAACCCGCCTGCATAGCGTCCGGCACTTAAACCGGTCCATTCTTGACCACGCTTAGCCATGAGCTCAAGCACTTGTTCATAGTGGAGCATTTCTTCTCGTACAAGTTGAGCAAGTTTTACTTGTAAGTCAGGAAAGAAGCTATAACGAAACATTAAGTTCATTGCTGTACTAGCTGCTTTCTTTTCGCAATTCGCATGATCTTGCATCAAGATATCTAAATTATTGACTGCTTCATCCAACCATGTATTTGGTGTTTGGCACCCTAAAAAGGCCACCACAGGTTGCATTAGTTCATCGTAATTGATACTCGACATAAGTAATTATCCTGCTGCCTGAATCGCTGTTTTCATATCTTTAACAGCTTGAACCAGACCTACAAAAACACTTTCAGCAATAATTGAATGCCCAATATTTAATTCATGAATTTGGGGAATAGCTGCAATTGGCGCAATATTTTTTAGGTTAAGGCCATGACCAGCATTTACAACTAAACCTTTTGAAGCTGCGTATTCAACACCTTTGATAATACGTGCCAATTCAACTTGTTGATCTTGCTCTGTTTCCGCATCTGCATATGCACCCGTGTGCAACTCAATCGTAGGTGCACCACATGCAACTGCTGCATCAATTTGAGCTAAATCAGCATCAATAAATAACGATACGTCACAACCAAGAGCCGCTAAGGCTTGAGTTGCCGCTTTAACTTTTTCAAAGTTACCAACGACATCCAAACCACCTTCAGTCGTTACTTCTTGACGTCTCTCAGGAACAAAACATACGTGCTGTGGTTGAATTTCTTTCGCAAACTCGACCATTTCATCAGTAACAGCCAACTCTAGATTCATACGTGTTTTTAATAATGGACGCATGCGACGTACATCATCATCTTGAATATGACGACGATCTTCACGTAAATGCAAAGTAATACCCTCTGCACCAGCTTGTTCACAAATAAGAGCAGCTTCTACAGGATCTGGGTAAGTAGTACCGCGCGCCTGTCTCAAAGTAGCAACATGGTCTATGTTTACACCAAGCAATGCAGCCATAAATAAATCCTAATTACGATTGAGTTTGAGTGTTTTGAATCCATAATTGTCGACTTTTTAGGGGACGATCACCTAAAAGCGATGTAATCATTTGGCGGTATAGTTTACCTAATAATTGCAATTGTTCGTGAGAAAAATCCTGACCTTGCTCATAATCCAACATAGATAAAATTGCTTTACCTGACAATGAAGAACGGCTCGCTTGAACAACGGGGGCAAAACCCTCGGTCACTTGGAATTGATAAAACTGATGAGCCTGTATTGGCTGTTGTTGAGTATCAATTGAGAAATCAATCGCGTAACCAAGCTCAGGAAGTAAAACATGTTCGAACTGACGCAAAATCTGTCTCAAAAAAAGATCAGGATTTTCGTGCGAAGATAATTGCTGTAATTGAAGCAGAGTTAATTGATATTGCTCAAAAGTTTGCGGCATTGCCTCTTCTAGTGGGCAAAGTCTAAGAACAATTTCATTTAAATAGAATCCGGCAAAAAAAGCATCACCAAAAAAGAAAACTGGCTGATTTAATATTTCTAGCTTTGTAAAATTCTTGAGTTCACTTTTACCCGTCGCTTGCAGGCGAATAGGTTGATATTGAGGAGGCGGAGTCTGTCTTAAAATACCATCGACTCGCCCATATTCCTGAGTAAAAAGATGCACAATATGACTTTTTTCACGGTACTTACGATGATGAATCATATATCCATGGAGGACTTCATTGCGCATCATAAAAAGAATCTATTCCTCAGATTCTTTTTCTTTTTTATCATCACCATCAGGAATCACAGCACCTACGACGGCCGCTGTACCTTTAACTACACCTTTGGTAGTTTTATAGGCAATACCTACTGGTACGGTTACAAGCTTATATACACAACCCTGTAACAGCAATGTACATCCAAGTATAGCGATTAATGATGTAATTGTTTTCATACCAGTATCCTTATCCTTTAGATATCACTATATCCCAAGCTTTTTAGAGCACGCTCATCATCAGACCAGCCACCCTTCACTTTTACCCAAAGTGTAAGCATAATTTTTTGCTCAAACATTTTTTCCATGTCTTTTCGAGCATCCATACCAATCGTTTTAAGCTTGGTTCCTTTCTCACCAATTACAATGGCTTTTTGACCAGCACGGTCTACAAAAATTGTTGCATCGATATAAGTACAAGCTGGTTTTAGACGACCAGTTTTTTCATTAACAGTTGCCTCTTCCGTTTTGAAAGATTCAATTTGTACTGTTAAATCATAAGGAAGCTCTTCACCTAACTGACGCATGATTTTTTCGCGAATAATTTCACTCGCCAAGAAACGCTCAGAGCGATCAGTAATCTGATCAAATGAATACAAAGGTGGTTGATAAGGAAGATACTTCTCAATCGTTTCACTTAAATGTTCTAAGTTTGCTCCACGTAATGCAGAAACAGGAACAATCTCAGCAAAATTCATAAGTTTGGCACGTTCTTGAATAAGTGGAAGAATCTCTCTTTTATCTTCAAACGTATCCGCCTTATTAATGACTAAAATAACCGGCATTTCAGCATTCTTGAGTTTCTCAAGCACTAAATCGTCGTTTTGAGTCCACTTATAAGCATCAATAACAAATAAAACTAAATTAACGTCACGTAATGCAGAGTGGGCAGCACGGTTCATCATTTTATTAATAGCACGCACTTCTTTTTTATGCATACCCGGAGTATCTACGTATACCGCCTGCATTTTTTCACGTGAATCAATACCAATAATTTTATGACGTGTAGTTTGAGGCTTACGCGAAGTAATAGAGAGTTTTTGACCTAACAAATGGTTCATGAGGGTAGATTTACCCACATTTGGACGTCCTACAATCGCCACAAATCCGCTCTTAAAATCCGAAGGGATTGTAACGCCTTTGGAACTAAAAAATTGATCAATCAGATTATTAGGATCTTGGTTTTCATTTGAATCTGGATTGATTTGATCAGAATGCATCGACATGCAGGTTATTGCTCCAATAACTTTAAAATTTCCGCCGCTGCTGCCTGCTCGGCAAAACGACGACTTGAACCCTCACCATAAATCTTCGGTAAACCATCTACTACACATTCAACTTTAAAGTGCTGATGAGGTGCATCACCCTGAATATCTACAACCTCGTAAACAGGGAGAGGTTTTTTACGTGCTTGTAGATACTCTTGTAAACGTGATTTCGGATCTTTGAGTTGATCCGTAGGTTCTATATGGTCTAAATAGGGTATGTACCATTTTAGCACAATATCTTTAAGTAAGTTGAGATCACCACTGTCAAGATAGATTGCACCAATAATTGCTTCTACCGTATCTGCTAATATTGACTCGCGATGATGACCGCCAGACTTCAACTCGCCTGTACTTAATATTAAACACCGACTAAGTTGCAAATCTGTTGCAATCTTACCTAAAGCTTCCTGACGAACTAAAGTCGCTCGCATACGCGTGAGGCGGCCTTCATTTTCATTTGGATAGGCATGATATAGATAATTAGCGATTATCATGCCTAATAATGAATCACCTAGAAACTCTAAACGCTCGTAATTGTATTTATGACTCACCGAACGATGAGTCAATGCTAACTGTAACAATTCAAGCTGCTTAAATTGATATCCGATTCGACTCAGTAAGCGAGGATCACTTAGTTTGAACTGATGTTTTATCAAAACTCTTCTCAAATGTTAAAACTAAATCAATATTAAATAAGAAAGGTTTTCTTACTTCATATTTCTTTTTGACCGTTAGACCTGACTGATTAAACACTTGAGCGATCTCTTTAAATTGGAGATCACGAACATTGTTCATTTCGAGTCGCTGATCCATTTGTGTTACAAACTTTTGTGGTGTGATCTCAGAAGAGCTTTCTTGTAAAAGCTCTTCTATCTGATTATTAATCAGCCGATCATCCCAATATGCTGGCCAAACTGCAAGTACAGCTTTCACTGTAACTGCAAATATAACCACCCCAAATAAAATTGCTAAATACGAAGTACCCTGTTGTGCCTTACGCATTTCTTTTTTTCCTAATGGTTGTTTTTAATCTATTTTTCCATTTCGGCCAAAGTTAGGAAGGTGTAAGCCCGGTTCTTTATGCATCCACACATAGAATGCTCGTCCTGTTAAGTTTTCTTCAGGAACAAAGCCCCAGAAACGACTGTCTGCACTTTGATCGCGGTTATCCCCCATCGCAAAGTAATGTCCTTTTGGAACAGTCACTTCCCAATATAAACCGTCTTGGTTTGCATATTTACCATTTTCAACATAGTTGATAAACGGTGCTTGACGCGCCACATTTACGCCTTCAAGCTCACGCATTGTAAAGGTATGCTCACCAATCGTCTCTTTATGATAAATAGACGTTGGCGTATCCATTACATCTTTTTCACGACTGAACTGTGTTAATACTTTCGGTACTTTTTGCCCATTAATAATCAATTGCCCATGGTCGTAAACAATATGATCACCAGGTAAACCAATTACACGTTTAATATAGCTAATTGTTGGTTGAGGTGGATAACGGAATACAATTACATCACCACGCTTTGGTTCACCAACATCAATAATTTTCTTATTAACAATAGGTAAACGCACACCATAATCAAATTTATTAACGAGAATAAAATCACCAGTTTCTAGAGTTGGCACCATAGAATCCGACGGAATATTAAATGGTTCATAAAGAAATGAACGAAGTACAAGGACTACAGCTAAAACCGGCCAAAAGTCATAGGCCCATGTAATGACAAAATTTTCGTTCCCGCGCCCTTTATTTGCACGCTGTTTTAATACAAGTTTATCTAACAACCACACTGCAAATAGAATCAGCGTAACTGGAACAAGAATTAAATTAAAATCAAAATCCACATGACCTCACTCGCAGCCTCGCTGCTTGTATTACAGTGGGGAAAAGAAATAACTCCTTTCCCCCACCCTCATTTCTTATCTTTCTACTTTCAATACAGCCAAGAACGCTTCTTGTGGAATTTCAACACTTCCCACTTGTTTCATACGTTTCTTACCTTCTTTTTGTTTAGAAAGTAGTTTTTTCTTACGCGAAACGTCACCACCATAACATTTTGCCAATACGTTTTTACGCATCGCTTTTACGGTAGAACGGGCAATAATTTGCGCACCGATTGCTGCCTGAATAGCAACATCGAACATTTGGCGAGGAATTAAATCTTTCATTTTCTCAACCAATGCAATACCACGATGGCGTGCATCATTACGGTGGCAAATCATAGCCAAGGCATCAACCTTTTCGCTATTAATTAACACATCAACCTTAACTAAAGCTGAACTTTCAAAACGTACAAAGTTATAGTCTAGCGATGCAAAGCCACGAGAGCATGACTTCAATCTGTCAAAGAAGTCCATAACGACTTCAGCCATCGGGATTTCAAAAGTAATAGAAACTTGGTTACCCAAGAATTTCATATCTTTTTGTACACCACGACGTTCGATACATAGCGTCATTACGTTCCCTAAATATTCTTGAGGAACAAGTATATGACACTCCGCTATTGGTTCACGTAAATCTTCTACAGTCGATCCATCTGGCATTTTTGATGGACTATCGATGTAAATCGTTTCGCCTTTCTTGGTTAATGCTTCATAAATTACAGTAGGTGCAGAACTGATGAGATCAAGATCATACTCACGTTCTAAACGCTCTTGTACAATTTCCATATGTAGCATACCTAAGAAGCCACAACGGAAACCAAAGCCTAAAGCATCTGAACTTTCTGGTTCAAAGAATAAAGCCGAGTCATTGATCTGTAATTTTTGTAATGCTTCGCGGAATGGTTCGAAGTCACTCGCATCAATCGGGAAAAGACCAGCATATACCTGTGGTTTAACCTTTTTGAAACCAGGTAATGTTGTGACTTCCGGTGTAGACGCAAGTGTAATGGTGTCACCTACTGGCGCACCAAAAATATCTTTAATACCCGCGATAACAAAACCTACTTCACCAGCTTCAAGGATATCTGTTTCAGTATGCTTAGGATTAAACACACCTACAGAAGTTACTGGATGAGTTTGCCCTGTCGATTTAACCAACATTTTGTCGCCCTTACGGATACGACCTTGTTTAATACGAACAAGAGAAACTACCCCTAAGTAGTTATCAAACCATGAGTCGATAATTAATGCTTGTAATGGTGCTTCACGATCACCTTCTGGTGCTGGAATAACATCAACCAAACGCTCGAGTACGCCTTCAACACCTAAACCAGTTTTTGCTGAACAAGTTGGTGCATCTGTCGCTTCAATCCCGATAATTTCTTCAATTTCATGAATTACGCGCTCAGGTTCAGCCTGTGGTAAATCAATTTTATTTAGAATAGGAAGAACTTCGAGACCTTGTTCAATTGCTGTATAGCAGTTTGCAACTGATTGCGCTTCAACACCTTGTGCAGCATCTACAACTAATAGCGCACCTTCACATGCAGCTAATGAACGAGAAACTTCATAAGAAAAGTCAACGTGCCCAGGTGTATCAATAAAGTTTAGTTGATATTCCTGACCATTTGGATGGGTGTAATACAGCGTGACGGAAGCGGCTTTAATGGTAATCCCACGTTCACGCTCAAGCTCCATTGAGTCTAAGACTTGAGCTTGCATTTCACGATCTTGTAGACCACCACACATCTGAATAAAACGGTCAGCCAATGTAGACTTACCATGGTCAATGTGGGCAATAATCGAGAAATTTCGTATATTTTTGATATCGACGGATTTTTTAGCTTGCGCCATGGGTTACCTTGAGAAAATATAGAGTGCTATGTAGCTTGTTTTAATACACAGCCAAAGCGGTTAAATAAATTGCGTGAGATTATAACAGATGCATATTTTAAAGTATCCAAAATAATCATGAGCTTTGTACTTATGTTTTAAAAAAGGACAGTCAAAGGAAGTGTATTACGTCCAACTATTGAGCATATGAAACGGTAAAATCATAAGGATTTATGCTTGAATCAAGCGGCGTATATGCATGAGTAAAAGTTGGCGACATTCGTTTAGGACGACCTGAAGCAATTTCAATACATGCCCATTTGGTATTTCCAACGAATAATACGGCCTGATCTGATGGGCGGAAAAACACATACTGGCGGAACGAATAAAGTGCGTTAATGTCATCTAACCATGTGCGTAATACAATTTTTTCGCCTTCAAATGCAGCTTTACGATATTGCACATGATGCTCAACCGCGACCATGGCATGTTTTAACTCAAGATATTTAGTTACCCCTACTCCCAAAGTTTCAACATGGGCAGCAGCTACATCTTGCATCCATTGAACATACATTACGTTATTTACGTGTCCTAACGCATCAATGTGATGTGGCTGCACCTCAATATGTAAATCAAAAATACTACTCACAAATGAACACTCTTACTTATTAACCTTAAAACTGAAATTAAGTGTAGGTAGATATCGCTAAACGCTCAAGTTAAATAACAAAAACCACCCATTTTAGGGTGGCTTAGTAATCTGGTTGAAGATTATTGAATACGCAAACCAAGCATCGCACGCTGTCCCTGACGAATAATAGCAACACGTGCTACTGTATTTTTCGGCAAGTTAGAAACAACTTTTGCAAAATCCTGACTATTTAAAATCTGGTTATTATTGACTTGAGTAATCACATCACCCGGAATGATATTTGACAGTGATGCTAAACCACCACGGCGAACATCTTGTACATAAATACCGCCTTTCACGCTCAACGCATTTTTTTCCGGTTCAGCTAAATCACGAATACTCATGCCTAGAACTGGCCCTTTAGATGTAGCACCTTTTGTACCAGTGGCAGGCGTTTCATCTGGTGCAGTTGTTAAGGTCGCTGAAATATTGCGTGTTTTATCATCACGTAATACTTCAAACTGAACAGTTTGGTTTGGCTGTACTTTATTTAATGCGTAGAGTAAATCACTCGTACGAAGTACAGATGCACCATTTAATTTTAAAATCACGTCACCCGCTCTCAGCCCTGCTTTTTGTGCAGGTGAGTTCGGAGAAATTTGAGTAATTAAAGCACCTTCAGGTTTTGGTAATTTGTAGGCATCGGCAAGGTTTCGGTCAATATCTTGCATCATTACACCAAGGTAAGAGCGTGTTACTTTACCTTTTGTTTTAAGCTGGTCTGCAACATCCATGGCTACATCAATCGGAATAGAGAAAGACAAGCCCATATAGCCGCCAGTACCACTAAATATTCGAGAATTTACCCCGACCACTTCACCATTTTGATTAAATAATGGACCACCAGAGTTACCCGGGTTTAAAGCTACATCAGTTTGAATAAACGGCACCGAAGTTTCACCGCTCATGTTTCGTGATTTTGCACTAACAATACCTGCCGAAGCTGAGTAGTCAAAGCCAAACGGCGAACCAATAGCTAAAACAGGTTCTCCGACACGTAAACGATCAACATTTCCTACTCGTAAAGCTGGATAGTTAGTTCCATTGACCTTTAACAAGGCAACATCTGTACGCTCATCACTACCCACCACGGTAGCATCAATTTCACGTCGGTCATTTAAAGTAATACTAATGCGTGAGGCATTTTCAATCACATGGTGGTTAGTAAGTAGGTAACCATCTTTACTAATAAAGAATGCACTTCCATAAGCTGTCTTTTCTTGTGGACCTTGTTGCTGCGGAATGATGACCTGATTGCCAAAGAAACGTTTTAAAATTTCAGGAACTTGCTGCTGCAAAAGTTCATCCTGAGTCATTTTTTTTACGACGTTCACACTTACGACTGCCGGACTAACTTGTTCAACAAGATTTGAAAAATCAACAGCAGCATTTGCTTGAACAGCAGCAACTGTAAATACCGCTGCATACATTCCTTGTTGTAAATAGCGAGATTTCATTCGGTGCTCACCCACAATTGGTCTACGAGAATAAGAATAAAACTGTTGTATCACAACGCTTTGGGATTGTGCGTAACAATATGTTTATTTGTAATACATCATCACAAGGATTATTTTACGCATTGCAACTTTTTAAGCCAATTGCAATTTTTCTCTGAGTTAGAGCGCTTAGGCTCTTGCCTTTTTAGGTAAAAAGGGGTGTCATTAGCGGACGTTTTAAATTGAAGCGAATGGATATGCCTAATTTACAGACAATTCACCACTTTGACGTGATTATTGTGGGCAGCGGCGGCGCTGGTTTAAGTCTGGCTTTATCGTTACCAAATCATTTTAATATTGCAGTTTTAGCCAAAGCTGCTCTAACCGAAGCAAGTACTTTCTATGCTCAAGGTGGCGTTGCTGCTGTTCTTGACGAGACTGACTCTATTCAACAGCACATTAATGACACTATGATTGCAGGCGCTCATTTATGTGAAATGGATGCAGTGCAACATACCGTAGAAGGCGGCCGCCCTTCTGTTGATTTTCTTTTAAAACAAGGCGTGCAATTTACTCTAGATGAGGATGAGCAGCTTCACTTAACTCGCGAAGGTGGTCACTCTCAGCGCCGCATTATCCATTCTGCGGATGCAACAGGTAAAGCTATTTCAACCACTTTGGTTGAACGTGCCAAAGAACGTAAAAATATTACTATTTTTGAAAACTATATTGCGATTGATTTAATCACTTCACATAAATTAGGCCATACCGACCAAGCGAATCGTGCTATTGGTTTATATGCATTAGATGAAAACACTGAAAAGGTTCATACTTTCCTTGCCCCATTTACCGCACTGGCTTGCGGCGGTGCAATGAAAGCTTACCTGTACACATCTAATCCAGATATTGCTACAGGTGACGGTATTGCGATGGCTTACCGTGCAGGTTGTCGTGTAGCGAATATGGAATTTAATCAGTTCCATCCAACTTGTCTCTACCATCCTCAAGCCCGCTCTTTTTTAATTACTGAAGCTATGCGTGGTGAAGGCGCTTACTTGCGCTTGCCGGATGGCGAACGTTTTATGCTACGTTTCGATGATCGTGCAGAATTAGCTCCCCGCGATATTGTGGCACGTACCATTGACCATGAAATCAAGCGTCTCGGTATTCGTCATGTCTGGTTAGACATTACCCATAAATCACCTGAGTTCATTAAAGAGCACTTCCCTACACTTTATGCAAGATTGCTTGAGTTAGGTATCGACATTACCAAAGACATGATTCCAGTGGTGCCGGCAGCTCATTACACTTGTGGCGGTGTGGTGGTTGACTCAAATAGCCAAACCGATATTGAAGGTCTATATGCGATTGGTGAAACGTCATATACGGGCTTACATGGTGCAAACCGTATGGCAAGTAACTCTTTACTTGAGTGCTTCGTTTACGGTATGAGTGCAGCAAAAGATATCGAAAATAAATTTGATGAAAACTTCAAATTACCGGAAGTACCCATTTGGGATGACTCACAAGTAACTAATCCAGATGAAGATGTGGTGATTTTACAAAACTGGGATGAGTTACGTTCGACCATGTGGAACTACGTTGGTATTGTAAGGACTACGAAACGTTTAGAACGTGCTTTACACCGTATTGAAATGTTAAAGCGCGAAATCACTGAATATTATCAAGATTACCGTGTCAGTAAAAACCTGATCGAGCTGCGTAACCTTGTTTTAGTATCTGAAATGATTGTGCGCTGTGCTATGCAACGCAAAGAATCACGTGGTCTGCATTACACACTCGATTATCCGGAAACTTCGAGTGAGATTCGTAAAACGGTTTTAACTCCTCCAAATTTTGCAGTAGAACAGCCCTTAGTTAATACTGATATTTAAGTTGTTCTTCTACAAAAAGCACAGTTCAGACTGTGCTTTTTATTTGCTTTGATCTTTATGATTTAGGTGGGATTGAATAAGTCGCGGTCACATGCGCAACGGGTTCATCCAAACCGACCGAATAAATCCAAACCTCACCCACTACTAAACTCTTTCCTACTTTCATGAGTTTACACTCACTACGTAAGTCTTGATCGCCCGCGGGCTTTCTTAAAAAATTAATATTAAAGTTAGTGGTTACGGCTAAACCAACAAGGCCGATCTCACCTAATATCGCAATATATAAAGCAAAATCTGCCAAAGTCATCATGGTTGGGCCAGATATGGTGCCACCGGGACGTTGGTGTCTTTGATCAACATGATAGTAAACAACTGCAGCTTTTGGGGTGACTGATTCAATCGTGCAATGTTCAAGACTGGGTGGAAATTCCTTTTCAAGAAATGCCACGATTTCTTCTTTTGAACTTTTCATCCTTGTTATTCTTCAATCTATAAAATCATATGTAAGATAGCATAAGAAAATAACAGATCTTTTCTATGACGTTTTAAATCAGAATTAACGTCATTTTTAACCACTCCCATTTTTATAAGAGTGGCTCATTCAATTGCTTATCCTAAATATTGCAATGCCTGTTCGAACACCTGATCAGGACTTTGGGTTGCATCTATTCGCTTAATGCGTTCTGGTTCAGCTTTCCACAAGGTTTCATAGCCTTCACGAACCTTAGTAAAGAAGCTTAACTTTTCTTGTTCAAAACGGTCTAATGCTCCACGCTCACGGGCACGGTTCATACCAAGTTCAATCGGTGCATCTAACCAGAAAGTCACCTCAGGCATGCGCGAAACAAAGTTCTGATTTAAAAGCTGTAATTTATCTTGGCTTAAACCACGACCAGAACATTGATAAGCAAAACTTGCATCAGTAAAACGATCACTTAATACAATTTTGTTAGCGTCTAGAGCCGGCAAAATAACCTGCTGTAAATGTTGAGCACGTGCCGCATAAATAAGCAATAGTTCAGTATCATGACTCATGTTTTCATCATGATTCACTGCTAAAAGCATTGAACGAATTTGTTCAGCTAGCGGCGTCCCACCCGGCTCTCGAGTTAAAACAACTTGTTTGCCTTGTTCTTCAAAATACTGATGAATTTTTCGAATGAGTGTGGTTTTACCTACCCCTTCCGTGCCTTCAAAGCTAATAAACATCTCTTTTCCTTATTTCTTCGATCTCAACACGGATAAATAGTCCTGCACCGCTTGATTATGCGCTTGCAAACTTGCCGTAAATTTATGCCCACCATTACCAGTCGCTACAAAATAGATGTTGTTTGAGTTATCTGGATGTAACGCTGCTTCAATCGCTTTTTGGCTTGGTAAAGCAATTGGAGTTGGAGGCAAACCATTAATGGTATAAGTATTATATGGCGTTGGGGTACGCAGGTCTTCTCGGGTAATATTACCTTTATAGTTATTACCCATACCGTAAATAACAGTAGGATCCGTTTGTAAACGCATACCGAGTTTTAAACGACGGACAAAAACGCCAGAAACTTGTGTAAGTTCACTATCTAAACTTGTTTCTTTCTCAACAATAGAAGCCATAATTAATGCTTCATATTTGTCTTTATAAGGTAAATTCGGCGCGCGTTTTGCCCAAGCTGCATCTAGAGCTTTTATTTGACGATGATATAAATCGGTAAGAATTTTCTTGTCAGTCTCGCCTTTAGCAAAGAAATAAGTATTCGGCGCGAACAAGCCTTCTGGATGATCGTAAGGAATCCCAAGCGCCTTCATAAGCTGATCGTTAGGTAAATCCAATATTGTATTTTTTACATTTTTATCATTTTTAAGTGCAGTAATAAGCTGCTTAAAAGTTGTACCTTCAATGACCAAAACACGGTTCATCTGAGCATTATCAGCATCAGATAACATCTCTAATACTTGTCTTACACTCATCCCTTGTTCAATTTCATACACGCCAGCTTTCATGCTGTCATGAATCATAAACTTTTGATAAAGCTTTAATACGATAGGAAAGCTAATTTTGCCTTCTTTGGCCAAACGATCAATAAAACCAGAATAAGTTTCTCCAGATGTAATCGATAACATCTGTTTTTTTCCTTCAACAGGATAAGCCTTAAACAAGCTTGACCATAAAATGGCAAAAGTAGAGATTAAAACAATAAAAAGGCCAATTAGAACCAATCGCTTAGAAAATTTTGGAGCTTGTTTTTTGTTATTTTTCTTGGCGTTTTTTGCTTTCGCATTCACAGGTGGCTTCGGCATATTAATGAATCTGATTTAAGTTAAGGATATGAAATAAATCTATGCATGCCTGTGTATCTAGCGTTTTTTCGCCTAAATGAGTGACCACTCGCATAGGGTTTAAAGCATTACAAAAGAATAGACTTTGTATTTCAGATACTTCATCTAATTCAATCACACGTACTTCACAGGCAATACCATGGTGCTGCATACGCGCCAGAATTTCTGCCCGCATTACACCGTGGACGCCATTATAACGAAGTTCAGGAGTAATCCATCTATCATTTAAACGAATAAAACAATTACTGCTGATCCCTTCAACAATATAACCTTGTACATCAGTCACTAATGCTTCAGCCCACCCGAGTTGATCTGCTTCTTTTTTTAGCAATACTTGTTCAAGACGGTTTAAAGATTTGAGTCCGACCAAGCTCGGCATGGTTAAACCTAGAGCCTGATTTAAGACACCACACTGGATAGAGTCTGGCAAAAATGGCTCTAAAGCTTTTGGATAAAACCAGATATAAATATCTGCTTCATGATTTGGCAAACTATAACCACGGTCACCTTCACCACGACTAATCACAATTTTTAAAGTGCCGTTGAGCACAAGATTTTGCTTTTGTAATTGCTGTAAGCTTTGTTCTATGAGTTCAAAATTTGCAGTTAAAGACAGTCTTTGACATGCAAGTTTTAGACGCTCCCAGTGTCTTTCTTTAAGCTCAATCTGGTTTTGAAAAACACGAATTGTGGTAAAGCACCCATCACCATAATGAAATGCTCGATCCAATAAAGGAATGGTCTCAACAGGTTGCCCATTTTTAAAACACCACATGTTTGATCACCCTTTCTTAAAAACCGAACAACAAAAACGACACCTTTCATTTAAATAATAAATGATTGATTTTAAAAAATTATACCGATTTCGTATTAACTTTTGAAACTTGTTATATATCAAGATTTAAGAATAGTTTATCTCTTTTTAGTATTTCTATTTTTTTCATATTAAATTCGTTTTTTATTATTTTTTTAGAATAAAGACTAGCGCTATTCTGCGTTCATGTTTTGAACATTTCATATTTTTTGAGGACTTATCTCATGCGTTTTTCTCAATTAAAAGTCGGGGTTATCGCTGCACTTCTTTCTGTTTCATCATATGCAGCTCAAGAGTTTTTAAACGTTTCTTACGATCCAACTCGTGAGTTATATACAGATTTCAACAAACAGTTCGGTACTTATTGGAAACAACGTACGGGTCAAGATATTGAGTTTAAGCAATCACACGGTGGTTCTGGTAAACAGGCGCGTGCGGTTATTGATGGCTTAAATGCAGATGTAGTGACATTGGCACTTGCGGCTGATATCGATGAAATTGCTGAAAAAGCAAAACTACTTCCAACAGACTGGCAGAAAAAACTGCCACAAAACTCAACGCCATATACATCAACGATTGTGTTTTTAGTGCGTAAAGGCAATCCAAAACAAATCAAAGACTGGGCTGATTTAATCAAACCTGGTGTAGAAATTATTACACCAAACCCGAAAACTTCTGGTGGTGCTCGTTGGAATTATCTTGCAGCTTGGGCTTGGGCAAAACATCAACCGGGTGGCAATGATGCAAAAGCACAAGAGTACGTTCGTCAAATTTATAAACACACTAAAGTTCTAGATTCGGGTGCACGTGGTGCAACGACTACTTTTGCTGAGCGTGGTATTGGTGATGTATTGCTAGCTTGGGAAAACGAAGCTCATTTAGCTCTTCGCGAACAACCAGGCAAATTTGAAATTATTACCCCGTCTCTTTCGATCTTAGCAGAGCCTCCAGTTGCAATTGTAGAGAAGAATGCAGCTAAAAAAGGCAACTTAACGATTGCTAAAGGTTATCTCAACTACTTGTACTCACCTGCTGGTCAAGAAATTGCAGCTCGTAACTTCTACCGTCCGCGTAACGCAGCTGTTCTTAAGAAATACAGCAATGTATTTAAGCCATTGAAGCTTGTAACCATCGACAAAGAATTTGGTGGTTGGACAAAAGTGCAAAAACAACACTTTGATAATGGTGGTGTTTTCGATCAAATCGTGAAAATCAATAGTGCAGAGAAGTAATTCTTTGTACTAAAGATAAGGAGAACAGACATGATTCACACTGTAATTGTTCCGGGTGTAGGTGGTAGTGAACATCAACATTGGCAATCTTGGTTGCAGCGTCAACTCGTGTCTAGTTCTCGTGTTGAGCAAAAAAACTGGGATAGACCCGTACTAAGCGAATGGGTTGAACAATTTGTTAAAACAGTTCAAGCAGCACCAGCTCCTGTTCAGATTGTTGCCCATAGTTTTGGATGTTTAACAAGTGTTGCTGCTTTAGCAGAGTATCCAGAATTAAGAAGCCAAGTGAAGAAACTTATTTTAGTCGCGCCAGCAAATCCAGCACGCTTTGGGGAAGCAGGATTTGCTCGTCATAGCTTGACCGACTACAAAGCGTATTTTCATCAATTAAACATTGATGTGCCTGCAACGCTACTCATTAGTGAGAACGATCCTTGGCTTGGTCTTTTTGATGCTTTACAACTTGCAAAATCATGGAAGTTAAATCCAGTGAATCTTGGTGAAGTTGGTCATATTAATGTTGCCTCAGGTTTTGGGCCATTTCCAGATTTACTGAATTATTTGATTCCAGAAGATTCGATGTGTAGTCACTCATCTATCGACCCGGTAAAAACACATTTCTCTTTGAAATTTGCTTAATACCAATCCTTATACCACACCGTTTATCTTTATTTATTCGCTTACTGGTTTCAGCAGGCTTTTCTCTTTGAGGAAATATCATGTCGCAGCGATCCCGAGTGCTGCCAGGGTTTGGTCTATCTTTGGGCTTCACCCTCGCCTATGTGTCTTTTATTGTGCTTATTCCATTAGCCGCGGTCTTCATCAAATCATTTGGAATTGGATGGGACGGATTATGGGAAATTTTAACGTCTGAGCGTATTTTAAAATCGCTTCAACTCAGCTTTAGCTCAGCTTTAATCGCAGCATTTATTAATGTTGTGTTTGGTTTGCTTTTAGCTTGGTGCCTTGTTCGTTATAACTTTCCTGGAAAACGTCTGGTTGATGCTTTGGTCGATTTACCTTTTGCACTTCCAACAGCGGTTGCAGGTATTGCGCTGACCTCACTCTATGCACCTACTGGCTGGATAGGTCAATATCTGGAACCACTTGGTATTCAGGTTGCCTATACACCTATCGGGATTACGCTGGCATTGGTGTTTATTGGTATCCCATTTATTGTAAGAACAGTTCAGCCAGTACTCAGTGATATCGAAACTGAACTTGAGGAAGCGGCTTCCGCACTCGGCGCAAATCGTTGGCAAACCATCACTAAAATTACTTTACCGATCTTACTACCTGCCCTATTTACAGGCTTTGCTTTAGCATTTGCTCGCGGCGTGGGTGAATATGGTTCTGTTATTTTTATTGCTGGCAATCAACCTTTTAAAACAGAGATTGCACCACTCATGATTATTTCTCGTCTTGAGGAATATGACTATGCAGGTGCAACCACAATTGCTGCGGTGATGTTAGTTCTCTCTTTCATTATTTTATTTGCCATTAATTTACTTCAAGTCTGGGCAAACCGTCGTACGGGGAGAAATATCACATGAATCTACATACTGACAGCAATGCGCTTGCCTTGAAGTTGCAATCTCGTGACGCGACACGTGAGCCGACTTGGGTACGTTATACCTTAATTACCATTGCACTGATTTTCTTTCTCAGCTGCCTGATGTTGCCACTTATTTTGGTTTTCGTGGAAGCATTTAAACAGGGACTTGAAGTCTATGTTCAGGCTTTGATTGATCCAGATACATTATCAGCAGTGAAACTAACATTATTAACCGCAGCGATTGCTGTGCCAATTAACGTGATATTTGGCGTTGCCGCAGCTTGGGCCGTTTCTAAATTCCAGTTTAGAGGCAAAGCTATTTTAACGACCATTATTGATATGCCTTTTTCGGTTTCACCTGTTATTGCAGGTTTAATGATTGTACTGATTTTTGGTGCTCAAGGCTGGTTCGGCGGCTGGTTAATGGATAATGACATCAAAATTCTATATGCCGTACCTGCAATTGTTTTAGCGACTATCTTTATTACCGTTCCATTTGTAGCACGTGAGTTAATTCCACTCATGGAAGCTCAAGGAACTGAAGAGGAAGAAGCAGCGATTGTACTTGGTGCATCTGGATGGCAAACCTTTTGGAAGGTCACACTCCCTAACATTAAATGGGGGCTAATTTACGGCGTGATTCTGTGTAATGCCCGCGCAATGGGTGAGTTTGGCGCAGTATCTGTGGTTTCTGGCCACATCCGTGGTGAAACTAATACCCTGCCACTTCATGTCGAAATTTTATATAACGAGTACACCTTTAGCGCAGCCTTTGCCGTGTCCTCATTACTTGCTTTTTTAGCCATATTAACGCTGGTATTGAAAACGTGGTTAGAACTACATCAAGACAAACCACAACCGCATTCAACTGATTCGTAAGGAATGAGATCATGAGTATTCAAGTTAAAAATATTGAAAAACACTTTGGTGCATTCCATGCGCTTAAAAATATTTCCCTAGACTTTCCGGAAGGTGAACTAGTCGCATTACTTGGTCCATCTGGATGCGGTAAAACAACGCTACTTCGTATTATTGCCGGTCTAGAGTCAGCCGATGGTGGTCAAGTGCTACTTGAAGGCGAAGACGCGACTAATGTACATGTGCGTGAGCGTCAGGTTGGCTTTGTATTTCAGCACTATGCTCTATTCCGTCACATGACCGTATTTGACAATATTGCCTTTGGTTTACGTGTTCGCCCTCGTGCAACACGCCCTTCGGAAGCTGAAATTAAAAAACGTGTTACTCGTTTACTTGATCTAGTTCAACTGGGCTTTTTAGCAGACCGCTACCCTGCCCAGCTTTCTGGCGGACAACGTCAGCGTATTGCTTTAGCCCGTGCTTTGGCGGTAGAGCCACGCGTATTATTGCTTGATGAACCATTTGGTGCTTTAGATGCCAAAGTTCGTAAGGAATTACGCCGCTGGTTACGTAACTTACATGATGAATTGCATATCACTTCAATTTTCGTAACTCATGATCAGGAAGAAGCGCTTGAGGTGGCAGACCAGATTATTGTCATGAATAAAGGCAATGTCGAACAGATCGGCTCACCTCGTGAAGTCTACGAAAAACCTGCAACGCCGTTTGTATTTGATTTCTTGGGTCAGGCAAATCGATTTGAAGGTGAACATACGGAAGGTATTATCCGTATCGGCAATGACCGTATTCAATTACCGACAACAGTTGAGGCACCTCAAGGAAAAGTAATTGCTTTTGCCCGTCCAGATGAGTTACATATTCACTCGCAACCGCAAGCGAATACCATTGAAGCGACGTTTGTGCGTGAAATCTGGATTGCTGGAAAAGTAGTGGCCGAATTACAAGACCGTAATGGACGTTTAATTGAAATTGCTCTGAGCAGTGAAGCTGCAAAATTACATGCATTTAAACCTAATCAAACTGTTTGGGTGAGTGCATCTCAATTGCACTTATTTGCAGACCAAGTTGCTTAAGAAATATATTTGGTGAGGAAATATCTTGCGGATTTTTAGACGCTCCTCACCTCTTTTGAGGAAAAGTGTAAATGAACTTTCAACAATTAAGAATTATCCGAGAAACAGTACGCCAAAACTTTAACTTGACGGAAGCATCGGCTGCACTCTACACATCTCAATCAGGTGTAAGTAAACACATCAAAGACTTAGAAGATGAATTAGGTGTTCAACTTTTCGTTCGTAAAGGTAAACGCCTTTTAGGTTTAACTGAACCAGGACAATCACTTCTTAGCATTGTTGAACGCATGTTAGTGGATGCTGAAAATATTAAACGACTTGCTGAAGATTTTAATAAGGTTGACGAAGGAACATTAACGATCGCAACTACGCATACTCAAGCGCGTTATGTCTTGCCTCCGATCGTCAATCAATTTAAAAAATTATTTCCAAAAGTTCATTTGATTTTACAACAAGCTAGCCCCGTCGAAATTTCAGAAATGCTTTTACAAGGCGAAGCGGATATTGGAATTGCAACCGAGTCTTTAACGACTGAAGAAAATCTGGCTAGCATTCCTTACTACCAATGGCAACACAGTATTATTACGCCGCAAAATCATCCTTTAGTGCAGGCAGACAAGATCACTTTAGAACTTTTAGCTGAATACCCACTCATTACTTATCATGGTGGTTTTACAGGTCGATCTAAAATCGATAAAGCCTTTGAAGAAGCCCAACTCGATGCCGATATCGTAATGTCAGCTCTTGATGCCGATGTTATTAAAACCTATGTGGAACTTGGCATGGGTGTGGGTATTGTCAATGATGTGGCTTATGATACAGAACGTGATTATCGCTTAAAGCAAACCAAGACTGATATTTTTGGTGTCAATACGACATGGATTGCGGTTCGCAAAGGCCACTTATTACGCGGTTATGGTTACGAATTTATTTCTTTATGCTCACCTGATGCGGATATTAAAGCGCTTAAGAAAATTGCTTACCCAGACGAATAAAAATTAAAAACAAACAAAAGAGCTTTTTAGCTCTTTTGTTTGTTTTATTAAGTACAAAAAAACGAGCCGTAGCTCGTTTTTTCTTTTGTGATCTTACCAGTAGAAGTTCACACCAACTTTACCAACTGGTAACCACTTGTATTTATCATCATTACGGATTTCATTTTCTTCCTTATCTACTGCATCCTGAGCAGACGTTGGATTCCCATTTACAGGAGCAAGGTTATATTGAGTTAACTGAACTTTTGGATTACCAGTGTAGTAGGCACCTACCTCACCAAATACGCCCCAATTCTTGTTAAATTTTGGAGCAAAACCAAAGCCTACGTAAGGAGCAATATTATTTTCATAATTCATCTTACCCTTTACGCCACCCTCTTGACCTGCAACTGCTTGTTGATAGTTTTTACCATCAATTGATAATGTTTCACCGTTACCAATGCGTTTAGCTAAGTCATAATCATTATCTAGATAAGCAGCACCTGCAGCAACATATAAGCCTTGAGCCCATGGATTAGAGCTAGCACCCCATGGACGAATCTCAGCATTTAAATAGATATTGTTGTTGTCCATATCTAGGTCATATTTAGTACCATTTACAGAAACATCATCTGTCCACGAAATGTCACCACCGTTATAACCTAAAGCTAAGCCCACATATGGATTTGCTTGCCATAATAAAGCACCACCGTAACCAGTTGTACCTACCTCAGCACGCACCCCCACAGGAAGTAATTGTTTTTGATCAAATGCGTAGCTGTCATGAACAACGGCTTCATCTGCCATTGCAGCGCCGGCAGCAAATAAAGCTGTTGTTGTTACTAAAACACGTAATGCTTTCATAGTTTTCTCCTTAAAAAGGCTCTGTTTTTAATTTATTCATCTTGTGACTGAAATCATAATAAAGACAGCTTAGATTCTTTTTTATACAAAAAATGCTAGATTTCTGTTATTTTTTGATACAAATTGAGTTAAATTTTTATTTTCAAATCATTTTTGTGTAAAAAACACTTGATTATCTAATAAGCTTATTCCGATTTACCTCATTTATATCACCAATTAAACCTAACACGTTTTTTGAAAGATTCTTGTCACAAATTAGTGTAAAATCTTTAAAATTTTTTATGGAAGGAAGATCATGTCTCAGCTTTCTACGATCATTGAGCAAGCATTTGAAGACCGCGCAAATTTTACTGCAGCAGATTGTTCAAGCGAAATTCGCCAAGCTGTTGAAGAAGCAATTGCTGGTTTAGATAACGGTACACTTCGAGTTGCTGAAAAAATCAATGGTGAATGGGTTGTTCATCAATGGTTAAAAAAAGCTGTTTTATTATCATTTAAACTAAATGACAATAAACCAATCGAGTCATGTGATCTTCGTTTCTACGACAAAGTTGAAACTAAATTCTCTGGTTGGACTGAAGAGCAATTTAAAGCAGCAGGCGTTCGTGTTGTTCCTCCAGCTGTAGCACGCCGTGGTAGCTTCCAAGCTAAAAACGTGGTGTTAATGCCATCTTATGTAAACATTGGTGCTTATGTAGATGAAGGCACAATGGTTGATACATGGGCAACTGTAGGTTCATGTGCTCAAATCGGTAAAAATGTTCACTTATCTGGTGGTGTAGGTATTGGCGGTGTTTTAGAGCCATTACAAGCAAACCCAACTATTATTGAAGACAACTGCTTTATCGGTGCACGTTCAGAAATCGTTGAAGGTGTTATTGTTGAAGAAGGCTCAGTCATTTCAATGGGCGTTTTCATTGGTCAATCAACTAAAATTTATGACCGCGAAACTGGTGAAATCCATTATGGTCGTGTACCAGCAGGTTCAGTTGTAGTTTCAGGCAGCTTGCCATCTAAATGTGGTACTTACAGCCTATATGCTGCGATCATCGTGAAAAAAGTTGATGCGCAAACGCGTGCCAAAACAAGCTTAAACGATTTGTTACGTGCTGACTAATTTGTTATAACTCTCTTGCGGAGCTTTAATCGCTCCCCATCTCTACGATCCCACTGATCGTAGAGATTTTATTTTTTATATAGTGTGGTATTTCTAGAATGGCTTCCTTACGTTCCTCTGCAATTCCTGTCTCAGACCCTGCGTCCGGTTTACGCATTACCGAGATTTTTTACTCGTTGCAGGGTGAAGCAAACGCCTCTGGCCTACCGACTGTATTCATTCGTCTAACGGGCTGTCCATTACGTTGTAGCTATTGCGATACCACTTATTCTTTTGAAGGTGGCGAACGTTTTTCACTTGAACATATCATTGAAACAGCCAAGCAGTATCAAACACCTTATATTTGTGTGACGGGTGGTGAACCTCTCGCACAGCCAAACTGTTTGATTTTATTACAACGTTTATGTGAAGCAGGTTTTGACGTTTCCTTAGAAACCAGTGGTGCACTTGATGTATCGAAAGTAGACTCTCGTGTTTCTAAAGTTCTTGATTTAAAAACTCCAACTTCTGGTGAGGAACATCGTAATCTCATCAGCAATCTTGATCATTTAACGTTGCATGACCAAATTAAATTCGTCATTTGCAACCGTGAAGACTATGAATGGTCAAAGCAACAAGTTGAAAAATATCAACTGCATAAAAAAGTCAGTACCGTTTGGTTCTCCCCTGCCTTTGCAGTTGAAAAAGGTGCTGTAGGCCTGCCACGTTTAGCACGTGATCTGGCACAGTGGATACTTGATGATAAATTATCGGTTCGTTTCCAACTTCAGTTACATAAACTGCTTTGGAATGATGAATCAGGTCGTTAATCACTCAATAAAATAAATTATTCCGAATATGGAGAAAAATATGCGCTCTCGTGCCATTGTTTTACTTTCAGGCGGCTTAGACTCAACCACTTGCCTAGCTTGGGCACAAGCGCGCTATGAATGTATTGCTATTAGTTTTATGTATGGTCAACGCTCAACCACGGAACTTGATGCTGCAAAAGCTTTAGCTCAGCATTCGGGTGTTGAACATCGTGTAATTAATATTGATCTGGCTAATTTAGGTGGATCTGCACTTACAGATCACAACATTGCCGTACCAGAACAGTTACAAGAAGGTATTCCTGTAACTTATGTACCAGCGCGTAACACTATTTTCCTCTCATATGCTTTAGCAGCGGCCGAAGTATTTAATGCTGAAGCAATTGTTATTGGCATCAATGCTGTTGATTATTCAGGATATCCTGACTGTCGTCCTGAATTTATTGATGCTTTTGCCAATATGGCTCGTTTAGCAACTAAAGCTGGCGTAGAAGGAAAACCACTTAAGTTTGAAACACCCCTGTTACATTTATCCAAAGCGAATATCATACGTTTAGGTATTGAACATGGCGTAGACTATAGTCAAACGGTATCTTGCTACCAAGCAGATGCTCAAGGACGTGCGTGTGGCAAATGTGACAGTTGCCGTTTGCGTAAAGAAGGCTTTAAAGAGGCTGGTGTTGCCGACCCAACACGCTATATACCGTAATAAGTAGGTAAAATTTATGAAGTTGTTAAAATCAAATCTTATTCTTTCATCTTTGTTCTCAACTGTAGCTCTTATGGCTGGTGCAGCTCACGCTGCTGAAAACCCAGTTCAAGCAGCATATAAAAGTACTAACGTTAAAGGCGCATTAGTTAATGTTTGTAAAGAACAAACAGCTAAAGGCGGCAAGTTAAGTTCATCTGAAGTTAGCAAATTCTGTAGCTGCCAAGTTGAAGCACAAGGTAAAGTGACTGAAGCACAAAAATGGGAAATCCAAAGTGCAATCAATGCGAAGAAGAGCCCAAGTTCTCTAGGATTTGTACAACAACAAAACCGTGATCTTAAAGCATGTTTCGGTCCTCAGTTAACAACTAAACTTGAAAAATTAACTGAAGAAGCTATGAAAGCAGCTCAACAACAAGCTCCTAAAAAATAAGAGTTTAATGTTCCAAATTAAGCCTGCATTTATGCAGGCTTTTTTGTAGCTCTGTTAAAATGACACCACTTTTGAACAATTCTTTTGAAGTAAGCCATGCAAGAACAGTGGAAAACGAATGCTAACCATAAAAGGTCTATTGTTTCATTTAGTGGGGGCAAAGACAGTTCGCTAGCGCTCTACCATGCCATGCAGACTGGCGAAGTGCTGGGATTGATTGTAATGCTAGAAGAACAAGGTCAACGTTCTCGTTCTCATGCTATGCCACTTGATATTATTCAAGCACAAGCTCAAGCAATCGGCTTGCCAGTGTTTATGGCTTCATCAAGTTGGAATGATTATGAAGTGAAGTTTATTGAATTACTCATTCAGGCAAAGCAACAAGAAGCTGAAGTACTGGTTACAGGTGATCTTGATATGCCTGAACATGGCTGTTGGCATGATCGAGTAACGCAACAAGTGGGGCTTCAATTAGGTATGCCTCTTTGGCTACGCCCACATCGTGAAGTTGTTGAAGAATTCATTACACTTGGATTCAAAAGTGTCATTGTTACTGTGAATCTAAAACTAGGGATGAAGGTCGAGGATTTAGGTAAAATCTTAACTTTAGAATATATTCAAGAACTTGAAAACCGTGGCATTGATGCATGTGGTGAGGGCGGTGAATTTCATACGACTGTAGTTGATGGGCCAATTTTTAACAAAGCAATTCCTGTAAGAAAACTCAATATTGTTTATCATGAGGAATATGCTTTTTTACCACTTGAATTAGCTCAAATTTAACTTTTAAAGGATAAGAAATGTCTGAGAATATTCAACTGCCAAATCAGGTGTTCCCTACCACACACGGTGAAGTGAACTTGACCGAAGTCGAAAATGAATGGTTAATCATCTACTTCTATCCTAAAGACTCAACACCAGGGTGTACAACACAAGCAGTTGGTTTTTCTTGTTTGAAAGATCAATTTGAAGCTTTAGGTGCCCGCATTATCGGTGTTTCACGTGATTCAGTGAAAGCCCATCAAAATTTTACAGATAAGCAAGCACTTACTATTGATCTGATTAGTGATAAGGAAGAAGTTCTTTGTCATCATTTTGATGTGATTAAAGAAAAGAATATGTATGGAAAAAAAGTAATGGGTATTGAACGTTCTACTTTTATTTTCCATAACAAAGAATTGGTTAAAAGCTACCGTAAAGTTAAGGCTGCTGGACACGCAGAACAAGTTTTAGAAGACCTAAAATCTCTGCAAACAGCTTAATAAATTCAACCAACAAAAAGCGAGTTTAATACTCGCTTTTTTAGTGCAAAGCATTACCGAATAATTTTAGTTTGGCGTATGATAAAGATATTAGAATAATTAGTTTAAGGCATTGATATGAGTTCACTCAAAACTTGCTCTTTACTGCCTGCCATTCTCTTTATTGGTGCATGTAGTGCAAATACATTAGCCATACCAACTGACACCAGCACATCACTTGCTCAAATTCAGAAAAATTCAAAAGAAATAAGCTGCCAAGATTTACAAAACCCAGCCTACCAACAAGCTGTACTCAAAAAAATTAATCAAATCCGTCAGCAATCACGCCAATGTGGTCGACAATATTTTTCTGCAACCAGACCACTAAGTTGGAGCAATAATTTATATAAAGGTGCACTTTCTCATAGTGAAGATATGGCTACACATAATTTTCTTGGCCATGTTGGCTCCACTGGCCTAGACTTAAAATCACGCTTAAAACTTTACAATACACTCGGTAAAGCCAATGGTGAAAATGTCGCTAGTGGACAGAAAACATTAGATGAAGTGATGTCTAGATGGCTATCGAGTCCCTTACATTGTAGTAACCTCATGAATCCTAAATTTACAACTTACGCAATTGCTTGTGCTTCTGATCAATCAGCAAAACAAAAGAGCTATTGGACGCAACAATTTGGTACACGTTAAAAGGAAAAAAGATGCAATCAGGTTCGATCACACCTATTTTAAGAATTTTTGATGTTGAATTAGCTCAATCATTCTATCTTGATTTCTTAGGCTTTCAGCTTGATTGGCAACACCAATTTGAAGAAAATTTCCCCCTATATTTACAGATTTCTAAAGACGATTGCGTCATCCATCTATCTGAGCATTTTGGTGATGCGAGTCCCCATAGTGCAATCCGTATTTATTGGGAACATATCTATGAGTTACACAGTGAACTAAGCCAAAAAGATTATAAATTCTCTAAGCCTCAGGTTGAAAAAACAGATTGGGAGACTCTCGAACTCAGCATCGCCGATCCTTTTTCAAACCGAATTATTTTTTGGGCAGATGCTTAATCTATATTCACTATTCACTTACTCAAAATCATCTAAATTAGAGCGATCATCTTCTTTAAATCGTTGTTGCAGTTGTTGATAAATACGTGTTTTTTTAAACTCATCTAAAAATTGAATAGTACCTATAGGGAAAAATTCCGTTTGGATTTCACCACGATAATAAGCTTCACGCATTGGCGTCGCTGAAATTGAGTCTTTTAGGCTATCGAGTTCGACCATCGTCCATTCTGGAAATAATCTTAAATAATAAGATGACTCATCCTTAAAGTGCCCTATTAGACCAATTTTTGAGTTTGGTTCAATCACGCCATTGACTAAAGATTTGACCTGTTTTACCCACTTTTCATCATTATAGACATCGACCACATGCACAAATCGAATACGTTTTTGCTCATCTGGTGAAAAATTAGATAAAATCATTTGCTCTCGTTCAACTGCAAGAAACGGATTTTTAATATTACGTTCCATTTGAGCAGAACCTAATGCCAAAATCACATAACGACTTTGTTGTAAGGCAATTTCAATTGTCTGCATATGAGCCAAATGAAATGGTTGAAAACGCCCTATAAAAACGAGATAGTCAAATTTATACATAATTAGATTTTCACTTTTTATGAACTCACCAGTTACCCGCATTACAGAAAATATGCGCCATAATGAGAACCTAAAAATTAACAACTTGGTTTAAAGCAAGGATAGTACGATGACACTTAGCTGTATTCAACAACCTCATCAACATTTACACGCAAATTTAGAAGGTGGCGTACTCACCTTAGCCATAAATCGTCCAGAAGCAAAAAATGCATTATATGGCGAACTTTACTTATGGATTGCTCAAGCACTTGATGAAGCTGACCAAGACAAAGATGTACGAGTAGTTGTTCTACGTGGTGCCGAACATGACTTTACCGCTGGTAATGACATGAAAGATTTTATGGGTTTTGTACAAAATCCTAATGCAGGCCCAGCAGGTCAAGTTCCTCCGTTTGTACTTCTTAAATCTGCTGCCAGATTATCGAAGCCGCTCATTATCGCAGTAAAAGGTGTGGCTATTGGTATTGGTGTTACGATTTTATTACATGCAGATTTAGTCTTTGCTGACAACACTGCCCTTTTCCAAATTCCATTTGTTAGCCTTGGCCTTTCTCCAGAAGGTGGTGCTAGTCAATTACTTATTCAACAAGCTGGCTATCATAAAGCAGCTGAACTTCTATTTACTGCGAAAAAATTTAATGCAGAAACCGCAGTACAAGCAGGTTTAGTGAATGAAGTCGTTGAAGATGTTTATGCGACCACTCAGGCAACTGCTCAACATTTAGCAGCTTTACCGCTTGCATCGTTAAAGCAAACAAAAGCATTGATGAAGCATAATCTAGACCAAATTATCGAATGTATTGATCATGAAGCTGAAATCTTTATGCAGCGAGTTCAGTCCCCAGAAATGCTAGAGGCTGTACAGGCATTTATGCAAAAACGTAAACCAGATTTCTCACAGTTTAATTAAAATCAATTTCTATGATTTGAATAAACTCAAAGGCAGGCTCTTCGTAAGGATGGCTTGCTTTTAATGCTTTCGCTACAGCCTTTGCATTTTCTTCAATTACAATAGTTTCAACCCGCCACTCATCCACTTGTTCAAGCTCACCCACTTCTCCGATGTAAGGATCTGCACCGTTGACTGGTTTAAACTGCCCGATTCCTTTTACTTGCCATGCACAGTGTTCATAATTACCGATTCCACCCGCACCAGCAGAAAAGATGGCTTGTTTAGTCGACTCAAGATGTGAATCAGGCACGTAATAAATCAGCTTTAACATGAGTAGAATGACTCCTGACTATTGAACTAGCTTAAATCATACCTTTAAAAAAGCTTTAGAATCAAAGTCAGCTCATCATTACTAGATAATTTGCTCCAATAAAAAGGATTTGAATGGCAAGTGCCAAGCCAAATAAACGCCAGCCCTTATCTTTGGTATACATTGTTCTTATGTGATACTTATTTTTCATCATTTTGATCTCCGATTTTTATCGTTGTTACAGAGAAAGCAAAAACTGATCCAATTTTAAACAAACTATAAAGTGTTAAATAGTCGAATGTCTATAGGCTTATAATTTTTCTAAAATGCTTAAAAGAGCTATCCTCATTTATAGATAGCTTTTATTTTCAACAAAATTTTAAAATTCAGTGTGCTAGGTGCATCTTTAGAATTTTAAGCATTCGATTTCTTTAAATATCTATTCTCATATATGGTCATAGCAAAAGCCAAACCACATAAAATAACGAAGCCAGCAGTCATTGGAATTAATGTACCGTTATATAATTGTCCAATAATAGAGGCTAGAATAAGTGACAAAACAGAAGAAGCTGCACCAATAATAGCCGAAGCCATACCAGCAACATGTCCCATAGGTTCCATTGCAATCGCGTTTAAATTACCAAATAGAGTTCCAAATAATAAGAACAAAATACAGGCATAAAGCATAAACATCCAGAATGAAACAGCCACGCCTAAAAGTTGAATTCCTAAGAAAACCAAAGAAATTAAGCATAAACCCAAAAAGCCATAAATACAGATTGGACGCATACCGAACTTCATCACAATTTTAGAGTTGGTAAATGAAGCGACTCCCATTACACCTGCAAGCACAGCAAAATAAGCACTAAACTCTTGCCCCGTTTTACCAAACTGCTGCATAAAAATTTGTTGAGAAGTTCCCAAATAACCAATAAATCCACCAAAACAAAAACCTGCACATAGCAAATAACTCATGGTGGTTTTATTACTTACGACCTCTTTAAATCCCTCTTGAAAAGCTTGCAAGCGCATAGGTAAACGATTTTCAGGAAGTAGCGTCTCTTCTAGTCGTAATGCTACCCATGCTCCAACGACTGTGGCATAGACCATGTATAAAACAAAAATTTCACGCCAGCCAAAGAAATGAATAATGAGCTGCCCCAAACTTGGTGCAATTGCTGGAGCAACCATAAACACCATCATAATTAAGGACATAATACGTGCCATTTGTGCGCCACTGTATTTATCGCGCACAATTGAAATAGAAGCTACGTAAGGACCAGATACTCCAATTCCTTGAATAAAGCGGCCAACTAAAAACCATTCAAAACTTTGTGTGGTAAAGCACAATAAACTTCCCAAAAAATAAATAATAATTCCTGCAAATAAAATGCGTTTACGTCCGATCGCATCAGATAGAGGCCCTGCAATGAGTTGCCCTATCGTCATGCCAGAAAAAATACCAATGATGACCCATTGCGTCTGATTATTATTCTTTAAGTCAAAAACTCGTCCAATCTCACCTAAAGCTGGTAAAACTGCATCTATTGAAAAAGATACAATAGACATGAGTAATGCCATCAGTAGTGCAAACTCACGGAAGTGGATTTTTGATTTCATTTTTCTTCTCTACTATTTATTCTATTTAGATTGTACTACATACAAATAAGCCACCTGTCGGTGGCTTATTTCAGTGTTTATATTAACCAATAAACTTACGAGCGTTACGGAACATACGTAACCATGCACCATCTTCAGTCCACTCTTCTGGACTCCAAGAGTGCTGAATTGCACGGAAAGTACGCTCTGGGTGCGGCATCATAATCGTTGCACGACCATCTTTAGACGTTACACCTGTAATCGCTTCCGGCGAACCGTTCGGGTTCAATGGATAATGTTGAGTCGGGTTACCGTGGCTATCAACATAACGCAATGCAACTTGATTCGCTGCATTTAAGCTTGCAATGTCAGCTTCACTTGCAACCGCACGACCTTCACCGTGTGCTACAGCAATCGGTAAAATCGAACCTTCCATTCCATTAAGCAATACAGAAACAGATTTTTCAACACGAACGTTTACGCTACGAGCTTCAAAAACTTCTGACATATTGCGGTGGAAACGTGGCCAGTGGTCAGCACCCGGAATAAGCGGTGCTAATTGTGACAACATTTGGCAACCATTACAGATACCTAAGCTGAACGTGTCTTCACGGTGGAAGAACTGTTCAAACTGATCACGTAATTTCGCATTGAACAATACTGATTTTGCCCAGCCACCGCCAGCACCCATTACGTCACCGTAAGAGAAACCACCACAAGTCACTAGACCTTCAAAATCACTTAGGCTAACGCGACCAGCAAGTAAATCACTCATGTGCACGTCAACAGTATTAAAACCAACCTTATCAAAGGCTGCTGCCATTTCAATATGACCATTTACACCTTGCTCACGCAAGATCGCCATATTAGGACGGCGTGTGTTAATGAACGGTGCTTCGATAGGTTCATTCAAATCAAATGTTGGTTTAGCAATTAAACCTTGATGTGATTTATCCGTGATTAAAGCGAATTCTTGGTCAGCAGTTTCTACGTTATCACGTAGACGTTGGATCTGATGAGATACCTCAGACCAAGCTTGTTGTAATTCAGCACGATCTAAAGTCAAACCGTTTACAGATAACTGATCTGTGTTATTTACACGACCAACTACAGCAATTGCATCTTTCAAACTAGATGCAGCAACTTCTGCTTGTAAAGCGTCCCAATCAGCTGCTTTGATTTGAAGAACTGCACCAATTTCTTCAGCAAATAAACTTGCTGGAGTTTGGTCTTCTAATGCAACACCTAAACGTGCAGCAAACATCATTTCAGCAACAGTTGCGAGTAAACCGCCATCACCGATGTCATGGTAAGCTTGAATCAAGCCACGGTTATTCCAGTCTTGAATTAAAGCAAAGAACGCTTTGAAATCATCAAAACTATCAACATCAGGAGTGATTGAACCGATCGCTTTATATACTTGCGCAAGAATCGAACCACCTAAACGGAACTGACCTTTAGATAAATCAATGCGTACAAGTACTGAATCTTCTAAATTCTTAAGTTCAGGTGTTAAAGTTTTACGAACATCCATTACTGGAGCAAATGCGGTAATTACACCAGTCATTGGAGACGTTACAGCTTTATCTTCACCGTTTTCATTCCAAGTGGTACGCATTGAAAGTGAGTCTTTACCTACAGGAATCGCAATTCCTAAAGCTGGACACATTTCCATACCAATCGCTTTTACACCTTCAAACAGCGCTTGGTCTTCACCTTTTTGACCAGCAGCAGCCATCCAGTTTGCAGAAAGTTTGATATCGCTAATTTGTTCAATGTTTGCACATGCAATATTGGTAATTGCTTCCGCAACTGCCAAACGAGCAGATGCTGCTGGATTTAACAATGCAACTGGTGGACGTTCACCCATCGCCATTGCTTCACCAGTGAAGCCTTGTAAGCTTGTAGTTGTCACTGCTGCATCTGCAACAGGAATCTGCCAACGACCAACCATTTGGTCACGCGCAACCATACCAGTAATTGAACGGTCACCAATGGTGATTAAGAATGACTTAGATGCAACTGTTGGATTTTTCAATACGCGGAAAATCGCATCTTTCAAATCAACTTTTGAAGCGTCAAATTCGTTACCTTTACGCTCAATTGTTTCATAAGAACGTTGCATACGCGGTGTACCACCAAGCATCACTTGCATTGGGATATCAACTGCGTTGTTTTGGAACAATGGATCTTCAACTGTTAGATGACGTGCTTCAGTTGCTTCACCCAACACGGCAAATGGACAACGTTCACGAGCACAGATTGATTCGAACTGTTCTAAAGACTCTGGACGAATTGCAAGAACATAACGCTCTTGTGCTTCATTTGACCAGATTTCCATTGGGCTCATGCCCGGTTCTAATGAAGGAATCTTACGAAGGTTAAGAACTGCACCTAACTCATGATCATTCACAAGTTCAGGCATAGCATTTGATAGACCACCAGCACCAACGTCGTGTACAGAAACGATTGGGTTAAAGTCTTCTAAGCGCCAGCATGTATCAATTACTTCTTGGCAACGGCGTTCCATTTCTGGGTTTTCACGTTGTACAGAAGCGAAATCAAGGCTTTCACCCATTGTACCGCTGTCTACAGAAGATGCTGCACCGCCACCAAGACCGATTAACATTGCAGGGCCACCCAATACAATGAGTAAATCACCCGGTTGGATCGCATCTTTTTCTACATGGTCAGGACGAATGTTACCGTAACCACCAGCGATCATGATTGGCTTATGGAAGCCCTTCACTTCACCATTTACATTCTGTTCAAAAGAACGGAAATAACCATTTAACGCTGGGCGACCAAATTCATTATTAAATGCCGCGCCACCTAATGGACCTTCAATCATGATTTGTAATGGCGATGCCATACGTGAAGGTTTGCCGTAGTTCTCTTCCCAAGGTTGTTCAAAACCAGGAATGTTTAAGTTAGAAACTGTAAAGCCTGTTAAGCCAGCTTTTGGTTTACCACCACGACCAGTAGCACCTTCATCACGGATTTCACCGCCTGAACCAGTTGCAGCACCAGCAAATGGAGAAATTGCTGTTGGATGGTTGTGAGTTTCAACCTTCATTAAAATATGAGCAGCTTGACTCTTATATTTATAAACAAAGTGACCGTTTTCATCTGCTTTTGGATAAAAACGCATCGTGTCATAACCAACGATTACAGATGCGTTATCTTTATATGCAGATAAAACATCAGTTGGTGATTCTTTATAAGTATTTTTAATCATCTGGAACAATGATAATGGTTGTTTTTCACCATCAATTGTCCATTCAGAACCAAAGATTTTATGACGACAGTGCTCAGAGTTGGCCTGCGCAAACATCATCAATTCGATGTCATTTGGATTACGACCAAGCTTACCGAATGCTTCAGTTAAGTAATCAATTTCTTGTTCAGATAACGCAAAACCGAACTCATTGTTCGCTTTAACCAAAGCTTCTTTGCCTTGCCCTAAGATATCAATAGAATTTAATGGTTTTGGAGCTGTTTCTGAAAATAATGCTTTTGCATCATCAATTTGAGCAAAAACTGTTTCTGTCATACGGTCATGAAGTACTTGTTTAACTTCATTAGTAATTTCTGAAACACCTTTTAATGTAAATAAAAGACCGCGTTCTAAGCGGTGAACTGGTGTATTACAGTTTTTGAAAATATCAGTTGCTTTAGAAGACCAAGGTGAAATAGTACCCACACGTGGTGTTACTAAAATCTGAATCTCATCACTTGCAGGTTGACGAAGTTCAAAAGACTCACCGTCATTTAATAATTGCAAAGCAGATTGATGTTGCTGCTCGTTGAGCGCTTGATCAAACAAATAGACCCATTGGCTGTCAAAAGATTGAACAGAACTAATTGACGATAAACGTGTTAATAGTTGAGCTTTCTTAAAAGAAGAATGTGCTGCTGCACCGGCCACGATAAACATGTTGATTTTGGCTCCACGGGCAGGTCTTGTGAACCTTACCGCAATGTGACTTTAGAGAGAGCGCATATTCTACTGCGTCTTGCTAAAATCAGCTAGATGTAGAATCAGTATTCTGTAACCTAATTCTGCAAGAAGTGATTTCTTTTTTGTTCAAAATCATTTTTTTAGTCATTCTCGTTAAAAATAAATTGTTTCATGTTTATTCAATAACATAATAAAACCTGAACTAAGACAAACTATGTCGCACCAAGCTAGTGCTTTTAACTTTTTTTTGGCATGATCAAGCTTTATAGTTTTGAATAATGATAAATGGAACAAATGCGTTGGTTAGAGCTGCTTTCCGCAGTTCGCTTAGGTAGCAAAAAAAGTAGTACAGAACTGGCTCGTAGCCCATTCCATAAAGATTATGACCGCATTATATTTTCTCAAAGTTTTCGTCAGTTAAACCGTAAGACCCAAGTTCACCCTCTAGCACAACATGATGGCATTCACACTCGTTTAACTCACTCCCTTGAAGTTTCCTGCATTGGCCGCTCAATGGGTATGCTTGCCGCAGAAAAAATTAAAAATGAATTGCCTGTCTGGATTTCCCCTGCCGATGTCGGTGCAATTATTCAAGCAGCTTGCCTTGCCCACGACATTGGTAACCCGCCTTTTGGCCATGCAGGCGAATATGCGATTCGTGAATGGTTCGATGATGCATCACATGACGATTTTTTAAAAAAACTAAGCCCAGAAGAAGAAGCCGATGTTCGCCAATTTGAAGGTAACGCTCAAGGCTTACGTTTATTAAGCCGCATTGATTATCATCCAGATGATGGAGGTATGCGTTTAACGTATGCAACCTTAGGCGCTTATTTAAAGTATCCGTGGCTTTCAAAAACAATTGCTTCACAAGGTGATCGACCTTCACATCAACGAGCAAAGTTTGGTTGTTATCAATCTGAAAAAGAAATTTTAAAACAGATCGCTGAACAGCTTGGGCTGATTCAACTCGGTGAATATCATTATTGCCGCCATCCACTCACCTATTTGTTAGAAGCCGCTGATGACATTTGTTATGCCCTCATTGATTTAGAAGATGGTATTGTCTTAAATATGCTGAGTTACCAAGAAGTTGAACCCATTTTCTTAAATCTTATTGCTGACTATGGCCAACCTGAAGAGTTATCTCATCCAAACAGTACATGGCAACAAAAGATCTCAGCATTACGTGGACGAGTCATGAAACGTCTTGTTGATGAAGTGACCACAGCATTTGCCAAAAATCATTATGAGATTATTACAGGTCAGCTTAAAGGCAACCTTTTGCAGTATTGTTCACCCGATATTGCAAAAGGTATCGAAACTGCCAAGAATCTGGCACGTGACAAAATTTTTGAGCACCCACAAAAATCTGGTTTAGAAATTATTGCGCATCAAAGTTTACAAACGATTTTGGATGCATTTGTACCACTCACAACACCACATAAATCTTTAAGCTTTAAAGAACAACGTTTAATGTCTATCCTTAGCCTATATGGTGCTAACTTTAGCAATAATCACTACAGCAACATTATGCAAGTACTCGATATTATTAGTAAGTTCTCAGATCATCAGGCTTATAGCTTGGCGCAAGAGTTGCAAGGTAATAAAATTGGCTTGTTTTAAGCTGGCTTGATATAGAAAGAAATAAAACCATTGTCGTTTTCAATTCATTTTAGAACGACCAGATTTACAGTTATGAATAAGTGAAATTACGCTATGATCGGATGTTTAATTGGCGAAGTGTTTGCCCTAGAAGCCCCTACTGTCTTACTGAATGTAAATGGTGTGGGTTATGAAATTGATACGCCACTTTCAACATTTTGCCAATTACAAAAAGGCCAAAAAGTTACGCTATGGACGCATTTGGTTGTCCGTGAAGATGCGCAGCAGCTCTACGGTTTTAGTGATGCCCAAGAGAAAACAATTTTCCGCACCTTATTAAAAGTAAATGGTGTCGGTCCAAAAATGGCATTAGGCATTTTATCGACACTAAGCGTTGAGCTATTGGTTCACACGATTGAACATGACGATATCAATACTTTGGTCAAAGTTCCTGGTGTTGGTAAAAAAACAGCTGAACGTTTAATGATCGAACTTCGTGACCGTTTCAAAACATTAGCTCAAGGCACTTCAACTACGGCAACCATGCCTCAAATTCAATTTGCTGCAAACTCTCCTGTCGCAGAAGCAGAAGCTGCGTTGCAATCTTTAGGTTATAAACCACTTGAAGCACAAAAAGCTGTTGCGGCGGTTAAAGCCGATTACACAGAATCAGCCGATATTATTCGTGCTGCTCTTAAATCCATGATGAAGTAAAACACTTATGCAAGACCGTCTAATCAGTGGAACAGAAAAACCTGAAGATCATTTTGATCGGGCTATTCGACCAACTTCTCTTGCCGACTATATTGGGCAACCAGTCGTACGCGAGCAAATGGAAATTTTCATTGGTGCTGCTCGTGGTCGTGGTGAAGCTCTAGACCACACACTGATTTTTGGTCCGCCCGGCTTAGGTAAAACCACACTTGCCAATATTATTGCACGTGAAATGGGTGGCAATCTTAAATCGACTTCAGGACCAGTATTAGAGCGTGCAGGTGATTTAGCGGCAATGCTCACCAACCTTGAAGAAGGCGATGTTTTATTTATCGATGAAATTCATCGTCTTTCACCAGTGATTGAAGAAATCCTCTATCCAGCAATGGAAGATTACCAACTCGATATCATGATTGGTGAAGGCCCTGCTGCTCGTTCAATTAAACTAGATTTACCCCCTTTTACACTCGTTGCTGCGACCACACGTGCGGGCTTGTTGACCTCACCACTACGTGACCGCTTCGGTATTGTGCAACGCCTTGAGTTTTACTCTGTAGAAGACTTAACTCACATTGTGTCACGCTCTGCAAACCTCATGGATGTACCCATTACAGTTGAAGGCGCAGAAGAAGTAGCACGCCGATCACGCGGAACACCTCGTATCGCCAACCGTTTATTACGCCGTGTACGTGACTATGCACAAGTAAAAGGTACAGGCGAAGTGACTCATGAAATGGCACAGCGTGCGCTTGATATGCTCAATGTTGATAAAGCTGGCTTAGATACCCTAGACCGACGTTATTTGAGTATGTTACTAGAGCGTTTTGATGGTGGCCCTGCCGGAGTTGAAGCTCTTGCAGCAGCTATGGCTGAAGACAGCGGTACGCTTGAAGATGTGATTGAACCTTATTTAATTCAACAAGGTTATGTCATGCGTACTGCACGAGGTCGCATCGCAACCAACCAATCTTATTTACAGTTTGGAATGACGCCACCTGAGCCTAAAAACTAACCAAAGGAAGAGAATTTTCTCTTCCTTTTTTAATGCAATCAAGCTATCTAATTAAAAATAACAATTATCTTATCAATAAATTAGCGACTCTATACCTTTTAAGTCTTTCTTTATACCTTATTGATTTTTTAATATTTTTCAAAACTGAATTATAAGAAATCTAGATAGTAAATCTTATGAACAATAATATTTTTAGGATAAGGATATGTATAAAAAAACCGCTTTATTTTTGCCACTCGTTCTAATGAGCCAGCTAAGCCTAGCAGATTGGGTAAAAGATGCTGCACAACAAAATGAAAATCAGGTCATTCAATTAAGACAACATATTCATGAACACCCTGAACTAGGCAATATGGAATTTAAAACATCTGCACTGGTTCAAAAAGAATTGACGTCTTATGGCATTCAAGTCAAAACAGGTTATGCAAAAACAGGCGTAATAGGTATTTTAAAAGGCAATAAACCTGGCCCTATCATTGCGCTTAGAGCCGATATGGATGCACTACCGATGGAAGAAAAAAGTGGTGTTCCCTTTGCGAGTAAACAAAAAGCAATTTATCAAGGTAAAGAAACTTATGTGATGCATGCTTGTGGACATGATGCACACACTGCGATGCTATTAGGGGCAGCAAAAATTCTCGCAGCCAATAAGGATAAAATATCGGGCACAGTCGTCTTTGTTTTTCAACCTGCTGAAGAAGGTGGAGCAGATATAGATAACTTCACACAGGGTGATCAAATCGGCTCACGGAAAATGATCGCGGATGGTGCCTTTAAAGACTATAAACCCGAAGCTATTTTTGGAATACATGTCATAGCTGGCATGAAAAGTGGACATCTTTATTACAAGGATGGAGCTATTTTAAATAGTGCAGACCACTTACGTATTCAGGTCAACGGCAAGCAGGTGCATGGTTCGACGCCGTGGCTAGGCAGAGATCCAATTTATGCATCGGCACAAATGATTAATAATTTACAGAGTCTTATTAGCCGAAGAACTGATCTAACCAAAGGTATGGGTGTAGTCAGTATTGGCAATATTCAAGGCGGCACGGCAGGTAATGTGATTCCTGAACAGGTCAATATGATCGGGACTATTCGTTCTAATAACGAACAAATACGGGCGAATATTTTAAAAAGTTTACCGACCATGATAGAGCATAATGCTCAAGCCAATGACGTGACTGCTAAAGTTGAAATTGCGCCTTATGCACCAGTAACTATGAATGACAAAGCGCTTACTCAATTTATTCAGCCAACATTAGCCAAAGTTGTTGAAGCTTCAAAACTACATGTTTTGGATCACAATGAGAGTGCAAGTGAAGATTTTGCTTATTATGGAAAATTAATGCCCTCATTCTTTGTTTTCTTAGGTGCAACACCAGAAAATCAAGACTTAAGCCAAGCTGCACCCAATCATAGTCCTTACTTTATTGTAGATAATAAAGCCTTAAAAACAGGAACTGAACTACATGTAAGGTTCGTATTAGATTACCCGAACATATCAAAACAAGTTCAAACTGAATGGAAACCTTCTTAACTTAAAAGTAAGCTGGTCATAGAGTTCACCGTTTTTAGACTAGAAGTACAGCAATCGCAATTGAAAGGTTGTGCCATAGGACTTAGTATGCAATCTGCTAAACTGCCCCGTATTTAAAGCATATGCGTGGCTTCAAATAAAATGAATATTTTATTCAGTAGCCATAATTGAAATGCAAAGCTCTATAGTGAACTAAAAACGGAATACTCTCATGGCGAATCATTTTGAATTCAACATTCGTGTTTATATTGAAGATACGGACGCAGGTGGTATTGTTTACCATGCCAACCATATTCGCTATATGGAACGTACCCGTACCGAATGGCTCCGCGCTGCTGGCGTTGATCATTACTGGCACCAAAAAGACTACAACTTTGTCGTATATAAAATTGACGTAAAATATATGCGTCCTATTTTAATGGATGATTTAATTACTGTTACAGCACGTGTAGTTTCATGTAAAGCTGCGTCATTTGTGTTGCAACAAAATATTTATCGTGGTGAAATCTTGCTTGCTTCTGGTGAGGTTGAGTTGGCATGTTTAAGTAAAGACTTAATGCCTCGTCGTCTTCCAGAAGAAATACGTGATCTTATTCGTAAAGAATTGGAACAAGACTAAAAAAACAACCGGCATATGTAACCTATGGCAACAAACATTGAATCAACCCTGCATATTTCTGACCTTATTTTACAAGCAAGTCCAGTCGTTCAGTTGGTCATGCTAATTCTATTGTTAGCATCGATCTTTAGTTGGTATCTGATTGCCAAGTTACATATGAGTTATAAAAAAGCACATCAAGACGATGAACATTTTCAAAAAATGTTCTGGTCTGGTGCTGAACTCAATACGCTTTATAACAATGCTCAGCTCAACTCAAAACGCTCAGGTCTTGAAGATATTTTTTATCAAGGGTTGAGCGAATTTTTTAAACTCAAAAAACGTCAAGCTCCTGTTTCTCAAACGATTGAAGGCACTGAGCGTATTTTGCGTGTAGGTTTGAGTCGTGATCAGAGCCATTTAGAATATGGTTTAGGGACTTTAGCAAGTATCGGTTCTGTAGCGCCTTACATCGGTCTATTTGGTACCGTATGGGGTATTATGAATGCCTTTATCGGTTTAGCTGCCGTTGATCAAGTAACTCTGGCAACTGTTGCACCGGGTATTGCTGAAGCACTTATTGCAACTGCAATTGGTCTATTTGCTGCTATTCCTGCTGTA
Source organism: Acinetobacter pittii ANC 4050 (assembly GCF_000399685.1). GTDB lineage: Bacteria > Pseudomonadota > Gammaproteobacteria > Pseudomonadales > Moraxellaceae > Acinetobacter > Acinetobacter pittii_E. The sequence continues at coordinate 126,001 of NZ_KB976987.1, read as the reverse complement.
TTAGCTTTTAACCACTTTACTGCTAAAAGTGAAAGTGTTTACTCTGATCGTGCTTTATTTGCTGAAGAGATGATTGCTTTATTGCAACGTCAATCTGTGGGTTCATCACAGGAAGATGCATAATGGCAATTCAGCGTTCAGGGCGCTTTGAGCGCATAAAAAAACCATTAAAAAGTGATATGAACGTCGTACCTTATATTGACGTTATGCTCGTGCTTTTGGTTATTTTTATGGTAACTGCTCCTATGATTACCAGTGGTATCAAGGTCGATTTACCTCAAGCAAACAACCACCCAATCGAATCAAAAGATATGCCTGCCATGGTAACAATTGGCAAAGATGGCAATATTTATCTTCAATATGAAGATTACAAAGATAATGAACCATTATCTCGTGAAAAGCTCGAAGCAGTTTTAAGCGATGCTCAAAAACAAGCTGAACAAGAAAACAAACAACTTACAGTTTTAATCAATGGTGATAAGTCTCGTCCTTATGGAGAAGTCGTATCATTAATGGCGAGTTTACAAGAAGCAGGTTTAACTCAAGTTGGCCTTCTGACAGAGCCTTTAAAATAAGCTATGAACAAAGATCAAAAGCCGCCCTTTAAACAAAATGCGATTGCATTGAGCTTTACACTCGGAGTTCATGCAATTGCCATTGTTGGCTTGCTTTTTTTAGGCTTGAGTAAACCACCTGAACAGCCAAAAAAGCTAACGACTATTTTAGTTAAGCCAGAAGATTTAACCCCTCCTTTAGCCAAAGAAATTGAACAAGAGACTACAGCTACGAATGAAGCAAAAGAGGTATTAGCCCCTATTGTGGATGAAACGCTACCTCAAAATCTTCCAGTTGTACCTCCTCCTCCAACGGCTCAACAACTTGCTGCTCAAAAGCAAAAGGCCGAACAGGCCCAGCAAGCCAAGTTAGCTGAGCAAAAGCGTAAAGCTGAAGAAGCTGCGAAAGCGAAACAAGCAGCAGAACAGCAACGCATAGAGGAAGCTCAAAAACAGCAGGCTGAAGCTAAACGCCAAGCTGAGGCTAAAGCAAAATTAGAAGCAGAACAAAAACGTAAGGCTGAACAAAGTGCAAAAGCTGATGCTGAAGCTAAGGCCAGCCAAAAAGCTGCTGAAGACGCTAAACGTAAAGCTGAGGCTGATGCAAAATTAAAACGTGAAGCTCAAAAGGCTGAAAACGCTAAACTTCAAGCACAACAAGAAGCTAAGCGAAAGGCCGAAGCTGATGCTAAGGCTAAGCAACAAAAAGCTGCTGACGACGCTAAACGTAAAGCTGAAGCAGATGCAAAAGCGAAACAGCAAAAAGCAACTGAAGACGCTAAACGTAAAGCTGAGGCCGATGCTAGAGCTAAGCAGCAAAAATCTGCTGACGATGCTAAACGTAAAGCTGAGGCCGATGCGAAAGCCAAACAGCAAAAAGCTGCTGACGATGCTAAACGCAAAGCTGAGGCTGATGCGAAAGCCAAGCAAAAAGCAACTGAAGACGTTAAACGCAAAGCTGAGGCCGATGCGAAAGCCAAACAGCAAAAAGCTGATGATGCTAAACGTAAAGCTGAGGCCGATGCGAAAGCCAAACAGCAAAAAGCTGCTGACGATGCTAAACGCAAAGCTGAGGCTGATGCTAAAGCCAAGCAAAAAGCTGCTGACGATGCTAAGCGTAAAGCTGAAGCGGAGGCCGAGGCCAAAGCTGCATCAGCTCAAAAAGCACAAGAAGAAGCAGCTCAAAAGAAAGCTGAAGCTAAAAAAGTTGCTTCTTCAGCTAGACGCGATTTTGAACAAAAAATTCGACGCTCTTGGGATGTTCCAACTGGTAGTAGCGGTAAAACAGTTGGTGTTCGTTTTACCCTTTCCGATTCGGGAAGCGTTAACTCTATTGTGATCACGCGTTCAAGTGGTGATGATGCCTTAGACGCAAGTATTAAAGCTGCAATTCAAGCCGCAGCGCCATATCCTATGCCATCAGATCCAGATGCAAGACGTGAAGCAAGAAGTGTTAGCTCTACATTTAGAGCGCAATAATTTTGAAAGAGTTACATGCTTTAAATAGTTTAAGGCATGTAACTATGCTACAAAATCAACAGTCACAAAAATACCTGCTATGACTTTAAACTTATGAATACGAGCCGCAAACACCTGCTATCTTTAGCACTGATCACAGCCTTAAGCCCTATTGCTTCTACAACTGCTTTTGCCCAGTTATATCTGGAAATTGCCAAAGCTCCAGATCAGGCACCCAAAATTGCTATTGTCCCGTTTACCAATGACAATGGGCTCTATCCTATTGTTGAAACAGACTTAAACCGTTCTGGGCGCTTTACAAGCTCATCTAAAAATTTGCCTGCCAATGCTGCAATCAATCAGATTCAAGCTTCTGACTGGCAAACTGCTGGTATTCCATATGTAGTTACTGGACAAATTAAACAAACAGCGACAGGTTTTGAAGTTCACTACCAACTTTATGATGTACAAAAGCAACAATACATTTTAAATGAACTTTTAAATGTACCTGCTTCACGCATACGTCAAGCTGGTCATATGGTAAGTGATGCTATTTATCAAGCGCTTACTGGTATTCCAGGTGACTTTAGCGGCCGTATTGCTTATGTATTAAGAAACCCTGCAACACCTGCCGAGCGTTATACCCTACAAATTGCAGATACGGATGGTGAACAACCAAAGACCGTTTTATCATCCCGTGATCCAATTCTTTCTCCGGCATGGACACCGGATGCTAAAAAAATTGCTTATGTTTCTTTTGAAACTAAACGTCCAGCAATTTATTTACAAGATTTATCAACTGGAACACGTGAAGTGCTTACCAGTTTTAGAGGCCTAAACGGCGCGCCAAGTTTTTCACCGGATGGCCAATCAATGCTATTTACAGCATCGATGAATGGTAACCCTGAAATCTACCAAATGGATTTATCAACTCGCCAAGTCAAACGCATGACAAATGATTCGGCAATTGATACCGAAGCACGTTATACACCAGATGGAAAATCCTTTATTTTCACTTCTGACCGTGGTGGCTCTGCCCAAATTTATCGTTATACCTTTGCTGATGGCTCAGTAAAGCGTTTGACATTTAAAGGCTCATTTAATGCACGCGGAACTCTAAGTGCAGATGGCAAAAAGATTGCACTTGTTCATCGCCCAAGTGGCAGCAGTTATAAAGTTGCAATTCAAGACATTAATACTGGCATCACCAATATTCTTACCCCAACTAGTTTAGATGAATCACCAAGTTTCTCACCAAATGGGCAAATGGTGGTTTACGCAACTCGTGAAGGCAACCGTGGCTTGTTGTCTATTATGTCTACTGATGGACGTTTCCGTATGAATTTACCAAGCGAACAAGGTGAAGTACGTGAACCAGCCTGGGCACCAAAATAACTTTTAATTCCATTGACGGAGATGATCATGAAATCAATCAAATATTTAGCTCTACCCTTTCTTAGCGTAGCACTCGTGATGACAGGCTGTGCTAGCCGTAAACCGGCAGCGACGACCACGACAGGCACAAACCCAAGTACAGTAAACACTTCTGGTTTAAGTGAAGATGCTGCATTAAATGCTCAAAATTTGGCAGGTGCTTCATCTAAAGGCGTAACTGAAGCAAATAAAGCGGCTTTAGCTAAACGTGTTGTTCACTTTGATTATGACAGCAGCGATTTATCTACTGAAGACTACCAAACGCTTCAAGCTCATGCTCAGTTCCTTATAGCAAATGCTAATTCAAAAGTTGCATTAACTGGTCATACAGATGAACGTGGTACACGTGAATATAATATGGCTTTAGGCGAACGTCGTGCTAAAGCTGTACAAAGCTACTTAATTACTAATGGTGTAAACCCACAGCAACTTGAAGCTGTAAGTTATGGTAAAGAAGCTCCTGTTAATGCAGGACATGATGAATCAGCGTGGAAAGAAAACCGCCGTGTTGAAATTAATTATGAAGCAGTACCTCCTTTATTAAAATAAGAGATCTGCATAAAAAAACGCTCATAAAAATATGAGCGTTTTTTTATTACTTAAGAAGATTTCTTTTCTTCTTCAGCATGTTGCATAGACTCAATCAAATCATGCTTATTAAAATCTTTATATTCAGGTTTTGCCTCGTAGTCTTTCCAAGCTTCCTGAACATTTTCTTTCGAAATTTCATCTAGATTGATTGGTTCACCTGCCGTGGGGGTCGCATCAAACTTCTTTGTTGTCATTTCGATTCTCCTAAAAATATACAGTCCTTTGTGATGCAATCAACATACCATTTTAATTGGGGGCTTGTAAGCATAAATCCAACACAAATAAAGTAAGATAATTTTTATTTTGTGACATTCTCATCTAGAATATGCCACGTATTTATCTGACTCATTTTGATGCTTGAAGCACAGGAGCTATTTTATATGTCCAACCTCACTTTGTCCCAATTTTTACAACAACAAAAAGGGAATCTAACACCTGAGTTGGCTCAAGTCATCGATACTATTGCCACGACCTGTAAAACGATCGACCAAGCACTACAAAAAGGTGCTCTCGCTGGTATTTTAGGTAGTGCTGGTAATGAAAATGTTCAAGGTGAAACACAGAAAAAACTTGATGTGATTTCTAATGACTACTTAATTGATGCTTTAAAAGTGCATCCACATGTAGGTGGTCTCGCTTCTGAAGAGCTTGATGATTTCACCCCTGCACAAGAAAATGGTGAATATCTTGTTTTATTTGATCCATTAGACGGCTCAAGCAATATTGATATCAATATGTGTGTAGGCACAATTTTCTCTATTCTTCCTGCAAAAAATGCAGTAACACAAGCAGAAGATTTCATGCAAGCTGGTACACAACAAGTTGCAGCGGGTTATGTACTTTATGGCCCATCAACCATGATGGCTTTAACAGTTGGAAATGGCGTAGCATTCTTTACTTTAGACCCAGAAACTCAAACTTTCTTACTCACAACTGACAATGTTCAGGTTGCAGCAGATACTCAAGAGTTTGCAATTAATGCCTCTAACCAACGTCATTGGGAAAATCCTGTAAAACAATACATTGATGAATTACTTGCAGGTAAAACTTCTGTTCGCGAAAAAGATTTTAATATGCGCTGGGTCGCATGTATGGTTGGCGATATTCACCGTATCTTATGTCGTAGTGGTATTTTCCTTTATCCATATGACTTAAAGGATCCAACAAAAGCGGGGCGCTTACGTTTAATGTATGAAGCAAATCCAATGAGTATGCTCATTGAACAAGCTGGTGGTGCATCAACTACAGGCCGTGTTCGTATTTTAGATATTGAACCAACCGAGCTTCACCAACGTGTTCCTGTAATCATTGGTTCTAAAAATGAAGTTGAACGCGTAACAAGCTACCACTAATAATTTTAATTACTTAGGGCATCATAGTATGATGGTGCCCTTTTGTTGGATATTTTCTTATGGCGGTTATTTTTTTAGAATCAAAAGACAATGCAAAAATTAAACATTTGCGTGGATTAATCGAACTCAGTAACGCCCGAAAAAAGCACCAACAAACTGTTCTTGAAGGCACTCATCTTTGTTTAGCTTGGTTACAACAGCAAAAAAAGATTTTTTCTTTATTTACGACAGAACAGGCCTTAGAACACGAAGATTTAAAAAAAATAATTGAACTGCATCAAGGTCATATCTTTGTTATTAGCGAAGTTTTATATAGAGATTTAAGTACATTAGGTACGAGCTTACCTTGTTTAGCTATTATTGACCTACCTAAAACTGCATCAACCATCGATTATAAGGTAGATACCTTAATTCTTGAAAATATTCAGGATCCAGGTAACGTAGGTACTTTACTACGTTCAGCAGCAGCAGCAAATATTAAACAAATCATTTGCACACAAGGCTCTGCATCACTTTGGTCACCACGAGTTTTAAGAGCGGGTATGGGTGCTCATTTTAGCTTACATTGTTTTGAAAACTTTCAGTTGACAGATATTCTTCCAAAGTTCCAAATTCCAGTTTTTGTTACAAGCTCTCATCGCTCAACGAGTCTTTATTCAAAAGATCTTTCAAAACCGTGTGTCTGGATATTAGGAAATGAAGGTCAAGGCGCTAGTGATTACGCATTAGATCACGCACAATCAGTAACTATTCCCCAACCAGGTGGACAAGAGTCATTAAACGTGGCAATTGCAGGATCTATTTGCTTTTTTGAGATGGTCCGCCAACGCCAATAAAACGTTAATTTATTTTACATCGCACATATTTGTGAAAAAAATCAATTACACTAGTAAAAAATAACCGATTGTTGTCAACCTCCCACCTCTTTTCAACGTTATATAAGAGATATATTGAAGATAAGGTGGGTATGTCCAATGACAGGATTTTCCATCTCCATGGATTTAGCACCGAAAAAGTCTCGATCGGAAACATCTAGTGCTCATGCCAGCACGGCTGAGCAACGCCTGAAATTTTTCATGCAAGATGTCACTGGTCGTGCTTTGGTGATGATGGAGAGTGCTACCCAAGGTCAACAAGGTATTGCAATGGATTTGGTTCAAGAAGCATTTATTGCTTTACACAAATCTTACGCCGATAAAAGTACTGAAGAATGGTATCCCCTGTTTTACACTATTTTGAATAACAAACTTCAGGATTGGCGACGCAAAGAAGCACGTAGAGCGAACCCATTTTCATTCTTCAAAAAAGTTAGTTTGGATAATGACGACGACGAAATTATCGATGTAGTTGATGAAAAAGCTATTAATCCTGCAGATTTTCTCGATCAAGCGGTAACGATAGAGGAAATTCGGGAAGCGATTGAAAAACTACCTGTTCGTCAACAGCAGGCATTTATGTTACGTGCGTGGGAAGGGTTTGACACCCATACAACAGCTCAGATCATGAACTGTACCGAAGGTAGTGTGAAAACCCATTATCACCGAGCAATTCAGGGACTTAGAGAATACTTGGCACATTTAAATCCCTTGGGAGGTTCTGATGAATCATGATGATTTCACTAAAAAGGTGACCTCCAAACTTGATAGTTTGGCAGATCACCACAAAAACAAAACAGTGGTCATGAATCATGTGCTTGACCATATTCAACAAAAACCAGCCTCTTATTATAGTGTCTGGAAAATGACTGGTTTTGCACTTGCTGCAGCAATTACAGGTTTTGTAATCCTGCCAAACTCAGTCGAAATTGTAGATAAGCCACAAAATCAAGTCATCGTAAATCCTAAATTATCTCCACAAATGGTAGAAGATTTAGAGATGTTAATGGTATTGGGTGAGGATAAAGTACAACATGGCAGCTAAAAAATTAGCACTTATCCTGTGTTCATTAAGTTTCTTGCAGACAAGTTTTGCAGGTTTTGAACGCTTTTGGATTTTTTCTAAAGATGCCAATGCACAAGTCGATGACACATGGGATGCTCTTTCTGAAGAAGAGCAACGTGCAGTCATTAAACGTTACCAGAGTTTAAAAGAGTTACCAGCAAATCAGAGCAACAACTTACAGCAACGCATGGACTGGTTTACTCAACTTCCTGAAGCTGAAAAACAAAAAATGCGTGAAGCATGGCAAAAAATGAGTACTCAAGAACGTAAAGATTTACGTGAACGTATGCTCAAAGCAAATGGTGAAGAAAGAACGGCGATTCGTGAAGAATATATGAACAAGTATTTAGAACACTAAATATTGTTGAGTTATTAAAAAAGTGAAATCTAATCACTCAATTATTTTGATTTCATTTCTTATAAAAAAGCCTCCGATTGGAGGCCTTTTTATTCTTTGGGTTTATTTACGATAGCGTCTATAAGCTACTAAACCGAGTAAGGACGCCAAAGATAAAATTCCAAGGCTACCACCTCCGCCCCCACCCCGTGTATCGTCTGTAGTGGTGGCAGTGCTTACAAGGTTTATTACGCCAGCTTTAGGTGAAATTTTCCCATCAGCATCATAAACGTTATAACTTAACGAGTCATTAAAAGTGTTAAATACGTTATTTGCTTGAATATAGATATTTCCACCATAACAAGTGTTATCCTTATCATCACCCGGACAAGGCCCTTCTCGATCAGCTTTAACTACTTTAAAAATACCATCTTTCGATGTTTTGCTTGGTAAATAAATTGGTAACTCTACACCCTTTTCATTTACCCAAAATTGAGGTTTAGGCTTTAAAAGCGTATTTACAGGCCCATCACCATCATCGTTAGCATATTTAAGTAAATTCAATGGAATAGTTTCATTTGCAAGATATTTAAATGTAATTGTTCCATCGCCAGAAACTGGTTCAATATTATTAAAACGAGCCTTAATCAAACCGCTTGAGCTTAGTTTATTATCGGCTGTAGTAATTGTATATTTACAATATACATAACTACCAGCTTGAGTTACTGAATCATCCTTACGATAGAAAATAATTTGTTGTAAGGTCGCATTCCATTCACACATCAAATTTGGTTCTTTAGTAACGTTATAAACACCTTTATCAATCTGCCCAATACCTAATGGCTCGGTTGTAATACGATAATCAGTTGGGTTGAAGAACTTCAGCACATGATTAGCATCTTCTGTCGGCAATGGTAAATCATAGTTCTTTAAATCAAGATAAATTGCGCGATATTTAAGATTTGCCTTAGTAGCATCAATTAGATTCTTAAACTCCGCTAAACGTACTTTATAGTAAGTAATAAAGTTAGAAGGTGTCTTAGGGTCTTTAATATAATTATCAAATAAATCATAATTTTGTTGATAAGTATCAATTAAAGTCGTTAATGAAATATTACTAACATCCTCTAAATCACCTGAAGTCAGCTTCATTAACTCGACAGAACCAATATCGCAACTATTACGACTTTCTGGCTGATAATATGAGATAATGTCTGCCAAACGATTTAAACCACGTTGGTCAATTGTGGCACAACTTCCTTTACTATCTTGATCAACATTAACCAAATCTACTTGTTTAGTATCAATAATCTCTTTTGGATAATAAATAGGTAACCAACCTGTATAGGCCGATACAGTCTGTGGACTTAGTACACTACTAAATGGTTGTCCACTAATATTAATATTCGTCTGACCATCAGGTAAAGATTCTTTTGGCACATCACATTTTGCTGTCGTAGATGTCCAGTCAAGCGCATTAAAACTCAGCGTTAAACCTACACTCTTTTGCTCTGCCGCCGCCCCTAGAAGATATTTACACGCATAACTTCCGCTATTATAAGCCAATACATTAAAACTTAGTTTTTTTGTACCCAGTTTGTCGTAGAGGAAAGTGCTATTCGCGTTGTTTTCAACAATTGTATTATTTAAGAGAACTAAACTACTGCTTGAACTTAAAATACTTGATGTATTGGCTGGATTATTGGTATCACCAGTAAACTTGATAATACTGCCGTTAGTACTATTGGCTATATTTTGTGCAATAGTATTAACCGATAATGTCGCAGTAGGTTTACCGCAAAATTCAAATACACTAGTTGTAGCTGTATTACCATTATTCACAATACTATTTGATGTAAGAGTAATAGTACGTGGCGCATAGACGGTGTCACTAAAACACCCCATTGATAAAACACTACCTTCTTGTGTTGCGTTATTGCCTTTCAGTAATGAATGATTCACTGATAAAGTAATATTCGGTGAAGCTAAATAAATTGCCCCTCCGCTTGTTGCCCGAGATGATAAAATTTGGCTATTTTGTAAAGCAATGTCAGCACCTGCATAAATTGCCCCACCCTGACCAGTTGTGACACCATTTTCAAGAATTACATTATTTATGCTTAACGGCTGTTTATAAGTAGTCGTATTAAAAATGCGTGACTTACCTTGAGCATTAATACGTGTTTGTAATTCAAGTTGTGCAGGATAATCATTGGTTAATACACTTTTTTTCTGCCAATCTACAGGATCAGCACCAAAAATAGCAATATTGGCATTTGGAACCAATTCTTTAGTTAAATTATAAATTCCTGCTTTAAGTTGAATCGATTTTTGTGTAGTTTCACGTGTATCAATAACGGTACACCCACCATATGACTTACGTAGCTCAGCTGTCTTTATTGCTTCACGCAACGAGCAGGCATTCGTATTTTCACCATCTTCATCGTCAAAAGTTGTAACATCAATTCTTCCAGTCGTGGTATCTGCAAATAACGGCATTGCAGCAATCACAGCTAATGCTAAAAAAGCTTTTTTATAATTTTTCATAGCCTTTATCATCCTTGATTATGACTTTAAACGTCTTAGAGCAATTAAGCCAAATAGACCAAAAACTAAACCACCACCTACACTTCCGCCACCACCCGCACTTACAGACTTATCCTCAATACCTGAGGGTGGATCTTGTACAATTTGAACTGGAATTGTTAAGTAAACGTCAGCAGCATTATTGAAACGTGTGGTAGTAGTAACGACTAAAAGGTTAAATACATCTGCTCCATGCCAGTTTCCATTTGGAACATAAGTTAAATTTCCCTGAGCATCGATAGACAAAGTTCCTTTAGATGGGGTACTTGTTTGAATAATCTTCATACAGCCTGACTGCCAAGCTTGACCATCTGTTCTTTTTCCAAACATTTTTTCGCATGTTTGTGGAGAAACTAATTCTCCATCACTTACCACATCGGCAATATTAAATTTGGCAATTTCGCCATATTTAATATCTTGGCCATGTGTACTAATATCATCGCGGTTAGTAATTAATTCAATTGCCCCTAAATCACACAACTCATCATAACCACTTCGATTTTTTCCACGTTGATCTTGTTTTTCACAACTCGCCAGACCTACAGAAGTCCCATCGCTATATAAACGACCTTTGTTAATTAATAATGATTGCGAAAGACTGGTATATTTATCTAAAACTCTTGGTTTAAAGAACCCTAAAAAGCTATTGCTCGGTGTTGAATACGGACATAACAAACCATCTGCTGGTGGAACATCACAGGTTCCTTCATCTGCATTTCCAGCAATTAGTTTTTCACTTGCAGGGTATAGAATATTTGGTAACTCTGCAGAAGCATTACGATTACATTCTGTTGTTACTAAATTGCTTTGCACAATCGTTTTATCTGTTGCAGATACCTTACAGTTTGTTGTGTTGCCTACTAAAATACTATTAGAGACAGACGCTTTTCCTTGTGGGGCATCAAAATACAAGCCTCCCACATTTTTAATAAGAGTAATATTATTGATTACCATGCCATCACGAACATTGGCAATGAAACTACCTTTATTATGAAAAATTGTACTATTACTCAAACCAATGATACGAGAAGTTAAATATCCGCCCGTACTTTCATCTGCAAATTTAGTTGCAGCATGAAATAATGCACCATCTGCTGCAGTCACTTCATTATCACGCACCACAGATTGCGTAACATAGTAAAGTGGCATATCAGTATATAAAATGCCTCCCTGACTTGCTTTATTATTTTGCATCAGGCTATTAATAATCGTTACTGAACCCGCTGTTTTTGGAGTATTTGATAAATTACCAGCGTTATAAATTGCTCCCCCATTTGTTGCATACCCATCCATTAAACGCGAATTTTGAATAACCAATTGTTCATGATTATAAATTAATCCACCGTTACCTTGAGGTATTACACTCTTTGAGCCAGCACCTTTTAAATTAACATCAACAAATAAAACTGAAAAAGAAGCTTTTTCAACACTACCATCATCTATACGGAATAGTTGATCCGTACCGACCATTTTAATAGTTGCATTATGAGAGTTGGGTGCTCCTTCCTCAACCAGAGTAGAATCATTTTTTGCTGTACTAATAGCTACAGGAACAGTAATTACTATACTTTTATTTAAAGTATATTCTTTATCACGCTGCAAAATGATATTTGATGAAGCATCTTTATTTCCGCAACCATTATAACCGTTTGCATATTTTTCAACATCAGCAGCATTGGAAGATGCGCGATATTTTAGAAATTGTATTGCTTCACGTAATGAACAGACCTTGTTATCGACGTCTTCATCAGTTGTAGTTGTAACTTGAATATCGGCAGAATAAGCGTGTCCAGCAATAGCCAATAAAGCAAAAGCAATGCTCCGTTTGAGCATACCCATCTCCTTACATCTTTTTTCATTTTTCTTTGTCAAAATTGCAAAATTTCCGCTTTTGCAACCGCATCCTTTGTGCGTACTTTGTCACAGGAAGTAGAATTTCTCAAGACTTTTTGATCGGTCTATAGAGTCATTTTTGAGCTAAATTACAAAAAGCTTTATAGTTAAAAAAAGTTTTTTTAATACAAAAAGCTAGCTTATTAAAAATTAGAAGTTATAAATACAACTATTTATTCTGAAATGAAAAACAATTCTGTCTAGAAAGAAATTCTTTAATTATATGAAATAAATTTAGGCAAAATAGCAAACTTAAGGTAAAAATTTTATTGTTGATACTCATCAATCAAAGCATAAATTTGCCTTAAAGTCGCATTAGATAGTTTTGTTTTTTCACCTTTGAGCAACTTTTCCAACTGCGCAACAGTCTTTAGTAAAAGAGATGCTTGATGAGGACCATGTAATAATAAGTAGTCAACAATTTGCTGATCGAAGTGGATACCACGTCTAGCCATTACAGATGTAACCAAGGCATAGCGGTCTGCATATAAACTTCCACTCGGCACTTTTACACTAACTGCCTGTGTAAGTCGTGACTGTAAGTCTGGCAATTCAAGCTTTAATTCGATCGGTGCTACACGCGAAGAAAATACAAGTTGTCCTTCGTGATTATTCATTAAATGAAAAACAGCTTTTTGCCAGTGAGGTACGCCACTAATTGATTCAATATCATCCAAAGCAACAAGGTCATAATGTTCTAAAGAAGTAATAGCTTCAATAGGAGCATCAAGTAGTTCAAGCAAAGAGACTTTAATCGCAGATTTGCCTAATTCTAAATAAGAATCACAAATTGCAGAAAGTAAGTGACTCTTTCCTGTCCCTGCTCCACCGTAGATATAAAATCTACTCACCAGACCAGCATGTAATTGACGCACGGCATCAACTACATGCCCCCAACCCGGTCCCGAAAAATCACTGATTCGGGCATCAAGTTGAGGTTCTATATCCAGTTGGAGTTGACGCATATATTGAATTAACCTTGAAATTATTTCTGGTTAGGGGATTTCAGTTCATCTGTATCTTGCTGTGTTTTAACTTCAAGATCAAGCTTAGTGCTCTCAGTTTGTACATGAATTTGCTCAATATCGCCATGTTGGATCACTAATGTAGAAGGTGGAGCATAAAGTGAGCTTCTTTCATAATTCTCTCTTAAATGCTTCAACAACACCACAATAACAGCTGCAACCGGCAAAGCAATTAACATTCCTAAGAAACCTGCAAGCTGTGCACCTGCCAATACTGCAAAAACAACTGCTACAGGAGATAGACCAATTTTATCGCCCAATAGGAATGGCTGTAGAATATAGCCTTCTACCGCTTGGCCAATCATAAAAACTACACCAACCAGTAATAGATGCATCCAATCCAATCCGAATTGGAACAAGCTAGCAATAACAGCTGCAATAATACCTACGGCAAATCCTAAATAAGGAATAATACTGGCAAGGCCGGCCACCATACCAATAATAAGACCAACTTCCAAACCAATGAGCTGCAAACCAACTGCATAGACTACGCCAAGCAATAGCATGACGAGAAACTGACCTTTAACAAATGCTCCTAAAACGCTATGGCATTCGCCAACGATCTGTAAAGTAGTTGCTTCATATGGACGCGGAATGAGACGACGTAAGTTTTGTAACATACGTTCCCAATCAAGCAAGAAATAGAAGGCAATAATAGGAATTAAAACAACTGTCCCACCAATCTGAATAAAATTCAAACCCGATTGAGCCAATTTTAATAACACTGCCTGAATGCTGTCTGCACTATAATTGGTTTGGACATATTCCATCACGGCTTTAGACAACTGCTCGGTGTCAATTTCCATTTGCTGGACATTAAATGTCGAAGATACCCAAGGTAAAAAAGTAGCATTAATCCAGTGAATGCCTGCTGGAATACTATCTCGGGCATAAACTAATTGTTTCCAAATCAGTGGAACTAAATACCAAAGTGCAATAGTTAGGGTTACGCCTATTCCCACAAATACCATGCTAATTGCCAACCAGCGAGGCAATTTCATTTTTACCAGCACATCAACAAGTGGACTGAATAAATAAGCGAGGAAAAAAGCACCGATAAAAGGAATGACTACAGGCTTGAGTAAGTACAACACCCATACCAGCAATACAATACCTGCGAGTAAAAAAATACGGCGCAGTATACGATCTTGCATAAAATCTAGCCTTTTTTGATTTAATCGTTATAAATGAAAAAATATTTTTATTAAAGATAGCATTTTCGAGCATAAATAACATAAGAGTTTCGTATATTCAGGTTATAATCTGCCGCCAATGCGGAGACTTCATTTATGAGCAACTCAACTTCTACCCCAAATACCGGTTTAAGCTACAAAGATGCGGGTGTTGACATTGAAGCGGGCGACGCACTGGTCGATCGTATCAAGTCAGTCGCTAAACGTACAAGTCGTCCTGAAGTAATGGGCGGACTTGGTGGCTTTGGTGCACTATGCAAAATTCCTAAAGGTTATGAAGAGCCTGTTTTAGTTTCTGGAACTGACGGTGTAGGAACTAAATTACGTTTGGCACTTAATCTCAATCGTCATGACACAATTGGCCAAGACCTTGTGGCTATGTGTGTAAATGACCTTTTAGTTTGTGGCGCAGAACCATTATTCTTCCTTGATTATTACGCGACTGGTCACTTAAATGTTGACGTTGCTGCAAATGTTGTTACTGGTATTGGTAAAGGTTGTGAACTTGCAGGTTGTGCACTTGTAGGTGGTGAAACCGCAGAAATGCCAGGCATGTATGAAGGCGAAGATTACGATCTTGCTGGTTTTGCCGTGGGTGTCGTTGAACAAAGCAAAATTATTGATGGCTCTAAAGTAAAATCTGGTGATGTACTTATCGGTGTTGCATCAAGTGGTGCTCACTCAAATGGTTATTCATTACTACGTAAAATTTTAGATGTTAAAAATGTTGATTTAACTCAAATAATTGATGGTCGTCCTCTTGCTGATGTAGCAATGGAACCAACTCGTATTTATGTAAAACCAGTTCTTGAACTCTGCAAACAAGTTGATGTTCATGCTATGGCACATATTACTGGTGGCGGTTTACCAGGTAACTTACCTCGCGTATTACCAAATGGTGCACAAGCAGTAATTGATGAGTCTTCTTGGGAATGGTCTGAATTATTCCAACTTCTACAACGCGAAGGCAATGTAGAACGCTTTGAAATGTACCGTACTTTTAACTGTGGCGTAGGTATGGTTATTGCGGTTGATGCAAATGATGCTGAAAAAGCCATTGAAGTGCTTAATGCGCAAGGCGAAAAAGCTTGGAAGATTGGTCATATCCAAGAAAATGCTGAATCAGTAGAAGGTGCAGACGAAAAAATTCGTGTGATCTTTGCATGATAAAAATTGCTGTTCTAGTCTCTGGGAACGGCAGTAATTTACAAGCCTTGATAGATGCAAATCTATCAGGGCAAATTGTAGGTGTACTGTCTAATAAAGCAGATGCTTATGCCTTAGAGCGCGCTCAAAAAGCTAATATTGCTACCGCTGTTATCTCCCATAAAGACTTTCCAACTCGTGAAGTGTTTGATGAAGCAATGCATCAGCAACTCTTAGCTTGGGAAGTAGATGTAGTTATTTTAGCTGGCTTCATGCGTATCTTAACGCCAACCTTTGTCAACAAATGGCAAGGGAAAATGCTGAATATACATCCCTCGCTTCTTCCAGCTTACAAAGGTGTGAATACGCATCAACGTGTTTTAAACACAGGTGATCGTTTACATGGTTGTACCGTGCACTTTGTAACTGCTGAACTGGATTCTGGTCAATCTATAGCCCAATCAGCTATATCAGTTAAAGAACATGATACTGCTGCTTCATTAGCAGATCGAGTCCATACACTTGAGCATTTTATCTACCCACAAGTTGCAGAGTGGTTGTGTAACGGTCAACTTACTTGGAAAGATGGACAAGCCTATTTCCGTAATCAAGTTCTAAAAGACCCTATTCGTTTTGCAAGTTGGTAAAATCTTTTACTAACAAACAAAAAATAAAAAAGGACATGCTGGCATGTCCTTTTTTATATGTTTAAAAATTAATTTAGCTGTTGATGAATCAATTTCTTTATAGAGTTTACTGTGTCGATAGGATGCTCTAGTGGAAACATATGCCCTCCTTCAACCACAGTAAATGGGATACCCATTTTCCGCTTTGCCATTTGAGGAAAGCCTCTTTTTAAAAAAGCACTTTCTTTGCCCACAACTAAATGCACAGGCATCTTAGGTTTTGGCATAGGTAACCACCACCAAGAAGGATTTTTACGGAAAATCGCAACTTCATCTTCACGGGAAATGGTTAAAGTTACTCCACCGCGAACCGAATCCTCTTTCAAAGCATAATCAATATAAGCTTGGAAACAATCTTCATCAAAATCTTTGTAAAATCCTTTAGGACGTAGTAATTCAGCAGCCTGTTCTCTCGATTCCCAATGTTCACGGCGACGTGCAGATAAACCCGCTGGTGTCATTGCATCAACTAATTTAGGACGAAATAATTTTGCCATATGAAAAGCAAATGAATATCTTCCTAAAATAAGAGGCGGATCTAACATAATGACTTGAGAGAAAAGTTCAGGACGTCGGAAAGAGGCCATCAATGTTAAAACCGAACCAAGAGAATGGCCCAGTCCAATGACTTTACGTCCTTTCGCTTGACGCACAATACTATCAATAACCTGGTCAACTAAAGCAGGCCAATGATTCGTCACAGGATAGCGCTTATCAGGACCAATCAAGGGAACATAAATAACGTCATATTCCCCTTTCAATTGGTCAAACAGTTTTTGATACACTTTTGATGGTACGCCATTGGCATGAGCAAAGTGTATAACTGGTTTCATTGACATACAGCTATCCTAAAAAATACAGATTTATTGTAATTTTGCGCTTTGACGAGTCTGCACCTCTTGAGCAATAGATTCACTTACCCCTTGCCCGATTTGTGCACCCATACGACCTAAAATGGATTGTAATGGGTTGCGCTCAATTGTGTAGTCAACTTTATTATCAAGGTTTAGTTCACGCATCAAGCTCGTAATATTACCTGAACGGTCAGCAACACCTAACTGGATTGCTTGTTCACCAGTCCAGAATAAACCAGAAAAAATAGCTGGATCATTCGATTTCAAACGCTTGCCACGCCCTTCTTTAACTGCAGTAATAAAGTGAGTATGGACATTATCAAGAACAGATTGAATATGTTGCTTTTGAGCAGGATCAATCGGTTTTGTCATACTTAAAATGTCTTTATTCGTTCCCGCTGTTAAAGTACGGTCTTCAATACCGAGTTTCTGAGCTAAACCAGTAATTCCATAGTTAGGCATAATAACGCCAATTGAACCCACTAAACTTGATGGATTGACAATAATCTCATCGGCAGCAGACGCAATATAGTAAGCACCTGACGCACCCATATCACCAATAACGGCATAAACTTTTTTATCAGGATGCTGCTTTTTCAAATAACGAATTTCCTGCCAAATTTCATCAGACTGAACTGGAGAACCGCCAGGTGAGTTAATATTAAGTGCAACAGCTTTACTATTTGAAGCTTCAAAAGCACGTTTAAGCGCTTTATTGGTATCTTCACTATTTACTGCTTGATTGCTTGAAGCATCAATCGTTCCAATAATATCCACCACTGCCAAATGAGCGCTACTGCTACTTACAGCAGAACCTTCTTTGCTGGTTGAACAGCCTTTGCCCATAAGTACAATAATAAATAGTAAATAAATAAAAGTTAATGTTTTGAAGAAGATACCCCAACGGCGACTACGACGCTGTTCTTCTACGGAAGCGAGTACAGCTTTCTCAAGAATTTGCCATTCTGGTCCATTTTGTTTAGGGATTATAGGTTCATTTTGTGGTTTTGGTGGCCAATCGGACATAAAATTCCAATCCAAATCAATCTAAAATGATGTCATTATATACGTTGATTTGATAAAAACTGTCTAAATTATATGATTTCATTTATAATATTTTTATCTTTTTTTACTTGTTGCCTCCTTTTTACCGCGATAGATGACCAAACTAGATGTAAAAAGCATGAACTATTACTTACTCAGAACTTTTAGCCGTCAGCCAATTCAATTTGGACGTTTTATTGCCCGTATGTTGGCAGGATTAGTTAATACTTTAAAAATTACTAGAACATCAAAAAGTATAGAACTTAACTTACAAATTGCACTTCCGCATTTAACACCGCAGCAACGAATAGATATTACACAACAAGCTATACGTAACGAATTAACCTCATACTTTGAATTTTTAAGTATTTGGGGCTCGTCAAATAGTAAAAATATCGAAAGAATTCACCATATTGAGGGTGAACATTACTTTCATGAAGCACTAGCAGCGAAAAAAGGTGTGGTTTTAATTGTTCCACATTTTGGCACATGGGAAATCATGAATGCTTGGTGTGCCCAATTCACTTCAATGACTATCTTATACAAACCAGTAAAAAATGTAGATGCAGACCGTTTTGTTCGAGAAGCACGTAGTCGCGAACAGGCCAACTTGGTTCCTACCGATGAAACTGGTGTTAGGCAAATTTTTAAAGCGTTAAAACAAGGCGAAACCACTGTAATTCTGCCCGACCATACACCTAATGTTGGTGGGGATATGATCAATTATTTTGGTGTGCCACTTGCTTCAAGTAATTTAAGTGCCAAGCTCATCCAAAAAACAAAAGCCAAAGCATTATTTCTTTATGCGATTCGTAATGAACACGATGGCTTTACGATGCATATTGAGCCTATGGATGAGAAAATTTACGAAGGTAGTGCCGATGATGGAACCTTTGTTATCCATCAAGCCATTGAACAACTGATCCAGCACTATCCTGAACACTATCACTGGAGTTATAAACGTTTTAAAGCAAATCCTGCTTTAGATAATATTTATAATCTTGATCCAGATGAAGCGTTACAAATCATTGCTAAGCTTAAAGCAGAAGCTTCACAAATTCCGGTGAAGCCAAGTACGCTCGAAACGTCGAGTATATAAAACCATCTCATGATTGCGAGATACAAAGCTTAATGTTCCTTGTTCAACTGTGCTTTTAAATGGAATATGAAGTGCTTGTACTCTCGCTAAAACCTCTTTGCTTGGATGTCCATATCGATTATTAAAACCAGCAGAAGCCACCACAAGCTTTGGCTTTAAAGTCG
Organism: Acinetobacter pittii ANC 4050; assembly: GCF_000399685.1. Lineage (GTDB taxonomy): Bacteria > Pseudomonadota > Gammaproteobacteria > Pseudomonadales > Moraxellaceae > Acinetobacter > Acinetobacter pittii_E. Next base: position 106,644 of record NZ_KB976987.1, on the reverse strand, counting down.
CTAGGAAGTCATAAGCTGAACTATGTTTACTTCCATGATGTCCTAATACCAAAACATCTACCTTTAAATCAGGATATTCTTTCATTAGTTGATATTCTGCTTCCCACCCAGCATCCCCCATAATTAAATAGTTTTGATAACCATTAATCTGTTTTAAATGAATATAAACCACACAAGAATATTGGTTTTGATTTGAAGGAACTAAATTTAAATCTTTTTCTTTAGGCCAAAGGACTTCAATATCTAATTGTGGATATTGCCATTTTTGCCCTTGATGACAATAAGTAAAAGGTTCTTTAATTTGTTCTTTCCATAATTCATTTGATATAACTTGTTTAATAGGAAAAGCCCGCGCGATAGATGGAAATGCTCCGCTATGATCTTGGTCGAGATGAGATAGTACGACGTGATCTAATTGTTTAATTCCCTTTTGACGTAAATATGGAATCACCACATTTTGACCAATACTAAAAGCCTTCTCATCATAAGAACCACCTGTATCGATGAGCCATGTCTGCTCTGGATGTTGCAAGAAAATAGCTTGCCCCTGTCCCACATCTATAATATTTAATTGAATTTGCTGGGACGACTTATTTGGAATAACCAAGGGTAAACAGCATATGAGTCCCCAAGATTTTGGTAAAACCCCACGCGGTAAAAATAAGATAATAATAACGAAGCTAAGGCAAACTAAATCAAGTGTTGTCAGGCTAAAGCCTTGTAATGGTAATGATAGTTTTTCTAAGAGATCAAAACATGTCAGTACTATACTAATCAGGACGTCATTAATTTGAAAAAATAAATTTCCAATAGGATTAAAAATAAGCCATACACAAGCAGCAAAAATATTTAAAGGTACAATTAACCCTCCGAGTAAAGGCACCGCAATAATATTTGTAAAAGGCGCAACCCATGAAATCTGTTGAAAGAAAACCAACATTAAAGGACATAGAGCAATAAATATTTTGCCTTGAGAATCAATTAAGATTTTGCCGAAAAGAATGATTCTAGATAACAGACTCATTGAAACTAGTTTTGGAACTTGTTCTATAGTTTGATAAATACGTAATAAAATAAAGCAGGAACCATAAGAGAGCCAAAAGCCTGCAGATAAAACACTGAAAGGATCGAAAAATAAAAGTAGACTTGCACTGTAAACTAACAATGAAAATGGCTTAACAGGCAATTTGATCAATAATAAAGAAGTAAATAAAAATACTGAAAGTAAAGTTCTTAAGGCGGGAATTTCAAAACCAACAAATGCCGTATAAATCAAAACACCGAAACATAATGGAATCATGGCCCAAATTTGTTTAGGCTGATACAAATAAAGCTGCGGATAATAACGCCGTACTAATTGATGTAATCCCCAAGACAATATGATGGCAAAAATGAGCACATGAGGCCCTGAAATCGCCAACAAATGAGAGACTCCTAATTCCTTAAATTGATTTTTAATCTCATCATTTAAGAGACTTTCGTCCCCTGTTAATAAAGCTAATAATAACCCTTTATTTTGCAAAGGAGATTTTTGTAGCATCAATCTAAATTTTAGACGCAATTTTTCTATATTTAATTTTTGTCTGTTAAAAAACTTTTGTTGCTCTTTTAAATGATATTGATAACCCAACCGATAAATTTCATCAGAGCTTAAAGACTCAATATGCTGAACACTAAAACCAGACATTATGTCTCGCTGAATAAACCATTGTTCTTGATCAAAAGCTCCTGCCACTGCATAGCTATGAGCTGGTCTGGTTTTACCCGAAATTCGATAGTAATGACCTAATTGTAATTTTGGTTCATCTATCGCTGAGTTTACTTTTTGGCTTTTTAAATATAATAGCCAGTTAACGGGATGTAAGGACTGCCCTATTACCTGAACGGGTTGCTGTGTCTTATCTTGTTTTTCTTCACTTATGCGGTCTACATACACAACTATATCTAAAGATTTAGGCTGCATTTTTCGCAGTTGTAATCTTTCATTTAAGGCATTCTGAGCATATTGATGTCCTATAGTAAAAAGACTAATAGCGCAGACTAGACAGTAAATGGCTTTTAATATGGGTCGATTTAAAAATGTATACCCCTTAAAAACATAAAAAATAAAACCTATAACGATTAATACTTTACCGATCCAACCATATTGCATGATGAGAGAGATATCTATCCCCATAAATGCAATACCACCAATCCACCCCATTAAAATAAATTTTAACATTCAACGTCATAATCATTATCTTTTTAGGGGCAAAATTAAAGCCCAACTGAGTGGGCTTTAACAATGTGATTTAATGACAATTTTTTAAGAACCACTCACCCAAAGACCATCTTGCATATGCAAAATAGAATCTGCTGCCTGAGCTAAATGCTCATCATGGGTCACAATTAACATTGCCATGTTGAGTTCTTTCTTAAGATCGGTCAGCAACTCAAAAATACCTAGAGCTGTTTTACGGTCTAAATTACCTGTTGGCTCATCTGCTAAAACAACTGCTGGTTTAGTGACTAAAGCACGCGCTAAAGCCACGCGTTGGCGCTCACCACCTGAAAGCTCACCTGGCTTATGGTCCATACGATGAGACAACCCAACTCGATCAAGTAAATATTCAGCTTGTGCTTTTACCGATTTAAATTGGCTATCTGCTCGAAGCATAAGAGGCATTGCTACATTTTCAAGCGCAGAAAACTCAGGTAATAAATGGTGAAATTGATAAACAAAACCGAGGTATTGGTTGCGTTGAAAACCACGCTCGGCTTCACCTAAATTATCAAAACGCTGACCATTTAAAAATACTTGCCCTTGAGTTGGTTGCTCTAAACCACCTAGCACATGAAGCAAAGTACTTTTACCTGAACCACTTGCACCGACAATAGAAACAAACTGCCCTGCTTCAACTTGTAAAGAAAGACCTTTAATGACTTCAACTTTAGATTTACCGTCATCAAAATGTTTATATATTTCTTTCGCTTCTAAAACAATTTTACTCATAGCGCAGAGCCTCGGCAGGTTGAACTTTGGCAGCACGAAGCGCCGGATAGATAGTCGCCAAGAAGCTTAAAAGTAAAGAAACAATCACGATAATCGTCACATCTTGCCATCTTAAATAAGAAGGAAGGTAATGCACAAAGTAAGCATCAAATAGATTTAAGCCCAACACATTGTTAAACCATGAAATAATATCGCTAATGGTTAAAGCTAAAATAACACCTAAAACCGTACCTGCAACGGTACCAATCACCCCAATCACGGTGCCTTGAACCATAAATATTTTAGTAATCATTGATGGCGAAGCGCCTAAAGTACGCAAAATTGCAATATCTGATTTTTTATCAGTTACAACCATGACCAATGACGAAACAATATTAAATGCTGCAACCACAATAATAAGTACAAGCAACAAACCAACTAGAGTTTTTTCCATTTGAATGGCATTAAACAAATTGCCATGTGTATAAGTCCAGTTCGTTGCATAGAAATTACTTGGTAAACTTTTTACTAAGTCGTCAGCAACTTGTGGCGCTGCAAAAATATCATCTAGTTTTAAACGAACACCTTGGGCACCATCTGGTAAGCGTAATAAGGTTGAAGCATCATATAGGGCAATATAACCCACCATAGAGTCAACTTCGGCCCCTACACTAAAAATACCAACCACTTTAAAACGCTTGAAACGCGGTACAACTCCTGCTGGAGATGGCGTTGCTTCAGGTAAAACCAATGTCACACTGTCATTTAGACGTAAGCCCAATGAATCAGCCATATCTTTACCAAGCACAATACCAAACTCACCTTTTTTAAGTGAATCTAAGCTTCCGGCAACAATATGATTTTGAATAATAGAAACATTCTTTTCATATTTTGGGTCAATACCCGTCACCATAATACCAGCGACTTGCCCTTGCGCAGTTAACATACCTTGCAATTGCGTAAAAGGTGCAACCCCAGTTACATGTGGATGATGTTCAACTCGCTTCACCAGCTCAGGCCAATCCGTGAGGATTTGAGTAGATGAAACTGTCGCTTGCGGCACCATTCCTAACACACGGTTTTTCAATTCGCGATCGAAACCGTTCATGACAGAAAGTACCGTAATCAATACAGCGACACCGAGTGTCAAACCGACCATCGAAACCAATGCAATAAAAGAAATAAAATGATTACTGCGTCTTGCGCGAGTATATCTCAACCCTATATACAGTGAGATTGGTTTAAACATACCTTCTAAATCCAAGGTCATTGATGGAAAATAAAAGATGTTGATGTCAAATTGCACCCACATCGACTATTTGACCATACCGTTAGATGCTGTATTAAGGTTTAAAAATCAGTAAGTTCTGACTTATCCTTAACAATCCTAATATGATATTGCTGCGCTATTTTCTACTACTTAAGTTAGGAGATCAATTTGATCATGCATTTCGCTACGAATTAGAACAATTTAATGAATAAGCTCAACAAATTACCCAAATCTTCTCCTATTTAGACTTCATATGTTGAGCAAAGTTCCGGTTTGCTTGAATGTCTTTATAGAAATATAAAAAGAGTCCAGACAAGATAATGAAAGCACCGACAAAAACCATAATTGAAAGCTGCTCATGATTTAAAGCTGCCCCAATTAACATAGCGATCACTGGCGTAATTACTGTCGTTAGAGATAAAGTCGTTGCCTGAATATTTTGTATAAGTTTGAAATAGCAGAACATGGCAACCAGTGAGGCCATAAGTACCGTATAAATTAAGGCAAATAAAGATTTGGCTTCTGGTAAATGTGTCGGTGCATATTGCCAAATAAATGGGATAAAACAACTAGCAAAAATAGAAGAAACTAAAATAGAACCTGTTGCCTGAGCCATCGGCTGAATTTGTGCATTAACTTTCTTAACCCAGAAAATTGAAAAAGAATAAACAAACACACTGATCAGCATAAGAACAATACCAAACGGGTGTACATGCTGATTTGCACCGCTCAAACAAATAATAGCTAACCCACTGACCGCAATTGCCATGCCCAACCATTGTAGCTTATAAAGTTGTTGGCCAAATGCAAACCGCCCAATAAGCCCCGCCATAATAGGTGCCAAACCAAACATAAGCGCAATCATGCCTGAACTTAAATATTGAGTCGCGGCATAGGTAAAAATTTGAGAACCAATTAAGCTAAAAGAACCAGCTATATAACTATGTACTGCTTGCCGATGAGTCGGAAAAGGTGTTCTTAAAATTAGCAATATGATGACTGCCAAAGGTAATGCAATAAAAAAGCGTAATAACAATGCCCACATCAAATGTAGATCTGACACACTCCAGACGATTGCCAAAGGAGTTGTTGCCCAGATAAACACTAACAATGCATAGGTTAAAGCCAAATTGGTTTGCGATGGCATGTGATGCTCACTTAGCTGTTTTACGTTTTTGCTTTAAAATCGTTTGATCTAATGAACTTGAAAATTCACGTTTATCTCGTTCAGAAATAGGAGGCGGTCCACCAGTTTGCACACCCGCGCCACGAAGCGTGTCCATAAAATCACGTAGATGTAAACGTGCTTTAACATTCGCAGTTGTATAAACTTCACCACGCGGATGAATAGCCACTCCGCCTTTCTCAATCACCTGAGCTGCCAGTGGAATATCCTGCGTAATGACAATGTCATTTTCAACCATACGCTCGACTATTTCTTTATCTGCCTGATCGGCGCCGCTTAAAACCTGTATTGATTTAATGCGAACAGAAGGCGTAATCCCAACATTTTGATTGGCAACAAAAATAACTTCTAATTGATAACGATCTGATGCACGTAAAATTACTTCGCGTAAAATTTTTGGTAAGGCGTCTGCGTCTACCCATAGTTTAAATGGCAGCACGTTATTCTCTATTTCCACTAAAAATATTAGTCTAACAGATGCTTTTCTAAGGTGAGTAGAAATAAACATTAAACTTATTTTTAATTTCAACATTGAAGTTTTTATAGATTAGGTTTGTTTTTAATTTATCAATAAAAGTAGTATTTCTCTTTAAATGACTAAATACGCGCTTTTACAAGAGAATTTACATATGGTGACTTGAAAAATAGCAAACACCCTCGATTTAATATAACAAGTAATGTGAACCCAACAGCATCGTGCTTATGAAAAATCAAAACAGTCCAGAAGTTATTAAAGTAAATGACCAAAATTTTGGTAGTCATGGAGAACATTGGAATCTATTGACGTCCCATCCCGAAACAGATGTACCAAAATGGTTAGGACTGGCACTTGATGCACCTGTAATGCCAATGGGTTTGTGTGAACATGAAGAAGACATGGACCCATCTTTTTGGCTTATTCAAGGTCCACAAGATCAAAAGGTTACCATCAATCAAATTATTGCTGTTGAAAACCAAAAACCTCGTGCGCTTAAAACAGCCTTTCCTAGTTTTGAAAGTCCGTATCAATATAATGCAAAAATTGAACGCATCATTACTTGTGACTCTGCGACACAAGCCGTGTTAAGTTTAAGACTAAATAAAAATACAACTGTTTATGCGTTTGATAATTTATTTAGTGTTAACTACTGTCAATATGACAAAAATCAAAACTATCAAGTCCAATTTAATGCATGGGCATATGAATTAGAACCTGTGCCAGCAGGCGAAAAAATTATTGTTGATGATCCTGCCTCGATTAAACATCACCGTGCATTAAATGCAATTTTGACTGAACATAATGGTGTTGCTCCTGAAAACTTACAGGAACTCATTAATGAATGGCAACCAAAAACTCCAGAAGATCAAGAACCTGTAACTGTTGATTTTTCTAAAATGGTTGCTTATTTATACGGTGAAAATCTTGGTCAAGAAGATGAAGCATGGTTCCAAGGTAATATTGTTGGCAAAACTTCTATGACATTTATGGGAGAAGAATATACCCTTTATGATGTTACTTTGGTTTTAGAAGATGATCTTCCTGCCATATTAGTGCGCATTGCAACCAAAAACGATTTGTATAAAAACTTTAATATTGGCGAATATATTCGCGGTAATATCTGGATTCAGGCGACTATTTGTGCTAAAAAGGGTGAAACTAATTGAATTTCACTAATATTTTAATAATTAGGTTATTGAATGAAGATTATACCCGAACAAACTACCAGCCTCATTCAATCCAGTAGCCTGCGCGTAAAGGTCGATACTGGTGCGTTTTGCTTTTTTGTCTTGGGTATGTTCTTAGCTGCCATATTCATGCACCAGTTTGGCCTAGTGCCTTTTTAATTTATAACTTATTCAATAAATAAAAGCCCTCATTTTGAGGGCTTTATTTTTTTGTTTTGCTTAACCATTACGCTTTGCAAAATCATCCATAAAGTTGATTAAAGCCTGTACACCTTCTAATGGTACGGCATTATAAATACTTGCACGCATACCACCTACAGAACGGTGTCCAGCTAAATTCAACAAGTGATTAGCTTCCGCTTCTTTTAAGAATTGCTTTTCTAAAGCTTCATCTGCCAAAGTAAACGGTACATTCATAATTGAACGGTTTGGAATGGCAATCGGGTTATTGTAGAAATCACTTGAGTCGATATAACCATAAAGCAATTGAGCTTTTTCAAGGTTCACTTTATGGATCGCATCTACCCCACCCTGCTCTAGCAACCACTCAAATACTAAACCAGACAAGTACCATGCATAAGTCGATGGTGTATTTACCATAGAACCATTTTTGGCTTGGTCACCATATTTTAAAATGCTTGGAATTTCCGGTTTAGCTTGATCAAGTAAGTCATCACGAATAATGACAATTGTTAAACCAGCAGGACCAATATTTTTTTGTGCGCCAGCATAGATCAAACCAAACTTGGTCACATCTAATGGCGCAGATAAAATACTTGATGAATAATCACAAACAAGTGGCGCTTTTACATCAGGAATTCCTGCGAACTGTAAACCACCAATCGTTTCATTATCTGCATAATGTACATAGGCTGCATCATCAGACAAATTCCATTCGCTTTGTTCAGAAATTGCGAACTTGCCATCTACTTTAATACCAGCTTCGACAACATTAATATCGCCATAACGTTTTGCTTCTTTTAACGCTTTTTCAGACCAGATGCCAGTATGAATATAGTCGGCTTTACTGTTCTTACCTAAAAGGTTTAAAGGAATCGCAGAAAACTGTAATGATGCACCGCCTTGTAAAAACAGTACTTTATAGTTTTCTGGAATATTCATTAGCTTGCGTAAATCTGCCTCAGCTTTTTCAGCTACCGCAACATAGTCAGCACTACGGTGACTCATTTCCATGATGGATAGACCTTTACCTTGCCAATCCAACAATTCTTGTTGAGCTTTTTCTAAAACGGCAGTAGGTAATGCAGCAGGACCAGCACAGAAATTGTACGCGCGCATGATTTTTCCCTTGTATAAAGTCAAACACAATAAAAATGGCATTTAACCACAGATTGCTTAAGCTTGCAGCAGCTTCTCAAGTAAATATTTCAATGCTGGACTGTATTTAGGTTTATTTTTTCAATTATTGTGACAGTTATTTCTTTAGCTTAAATGACCACCTTCCCTCATTTAAAAAATTTTTAAGCAAAAAGATCAACTTGACTTGTGATTATCATTTCACATACCTTGATAGCTATTACAAAAATATTGGCTTAGTAAATTCAATAATTAAAGGAGCTAAAAACCGCCATGTTTTTATACAAATGTATAATAAACAAGATGATAATTGAATTTAATAACAAGAAATTTAAACTATAAGGGATGCCAAAAATTGTTATTTAAAATGCCAGCACATCGATATAGACAGTCTATTTTTCCCTTTCCATTTAAACCAAAACATCTTGCTTTGGCTTTAGGTCTTTTTTTTACTAATCATTTATATGCCGAAAGTTTAAGTTATGCCGAAGCAGAACAACAAGCTTTGAAAAGTTCGTATAGTACTCAAGCCAATCAAGCATTACAGCAAGCATCTCAATTAGAAGCTGAGGCAGTCAAGGGCCTCGGATTACCTCGAGTTGATTTAAATGTCAGAGCATATGCTTTTCACAGTGAAACAGATGTACCTCTGGGCTCTTTTAAACAAAAACTTGAGAATGATTTAAGCCAAGGGCTAAATGATAAACTTTCACAGTGGAACAATGTCATTCCATCAGATGTGCTGGGGCAAGTTCAGGAAGGCGCAAACCAAACTATCCATGATGGTGTAAATCGTTTTCCAAATTATGCAAATCTAACTATTGAAGATCAGGTTGTACGCCCTTCTATTTCAGTTGTTATGCCACTTTATACAGGCGGCTTAACCAGTAGTGCTAAAAAAATAGCAAATATCCAAGCGCAGCGTTCGGAACTTTCAAGCCAACAACAACAAGATATACAGCGATTCGAAGTTGTACAAAGTTACTTCAATGTTCAATTACAACAGCAATTGGTCGCAAGTAGCCTATTTAACTTTAATGCGATGCAAAAACATTACAGCAATGCCCTAAAGCTCGAGCAACAAGGGTTTATTAGCAAAGGGCAACGCATGCAGTTTGAAGTAGCGCGTAATAATGCGGAACGTACTTTACAAAATGCTCAAGCCAACTTAAATGCCAGTCGTTTTAGCCTTAATAACCTTTTACATCAACAAAATAATGTGGATTTAAGTACCCCATTATTTGTAAACAATACACCAAGCCAAACTCTAGAATCACTTTTAACCAGTTATTCGCAAAAATCTAGCTTAGTACAAAAAATGCAAATGGATACTCAGCTGGCTAATGTAAATATTCAAGCTCAACAAGCTGCAAAAAAACCAAGTCTTTTTGCCTTTGGAGAATATGCGCTTGATGAAAATGAAAACTGGATTGTGGGTGTAATGGCAAAATACAATCTATTTTCTGGTGTAGACAAAAATAAGAATATTCATGCCGCCGAATTAAAGCGTTACGCTTCTGAACTCATGACTGAACGAACCAAACAAGAGATCGAAGCTCTTTTGAATAAATCATATAACGAGCTTAACTCTGCTCAGCAAAGTCATCAGCTTTTACAAAGAAACGTAAATGCTGCTCAAGAAAACCTACGTATTCAAGAACTTTCTTTCCGCGAAGGAATGGGCACAGCAACCCAAGTGATTGATGCGCAAAATGCATTAAGTGCGTTAAAAACTGAAATGGCTTTAAATGCTTATAAATATGTCATGTCACTTGCAACTTTACTGCAAAGTCATGGCTCAATTGACCAGTTTAAAGCTTACGTTAATCAACCACATACCGACTATATTCGTTAAGGGGAGTATAAAATGAATCAAGACTCAGCTCATTCAGAACAAGATTCTCCTGCTGCGAATACGGCAGAAAACAGCCAAGCTCCAAAACATGATCAAGCTAGTAATCAGCAAGAAACAAGCACAAATAAAAATGACGCCAATCCTCCTAAAAATTCTAAAATCAAACTGATTATTGGCCTTATCATCATTGCCTTATTAGGTTTAATTATTTTTGGTTTGTGGAAAAGCTATCAGCCGAAACCTATTGAACTACAAGGCCGTGTTGAAGCTGAAACTATCCACGTAAGTACAAAAGTTCCGAGTCGTATTGAAGAAATTTATGTACAAGAAGGCCAGAAAATTTCCAAAGGTCAGCCACTTGTTCGTTTGGTTAGCCCTGAAATAGAAGCTAAAAAGCAACAAGCCTTGGCTACCTTACAATCAGCTTTAGCATTTCAATCTACGGTAGATCGCGGTTCTCAACAAGAAAATATCGATACCCTTTATGCCAACTGGCAAAGCACCAAAGCGCAAGCAAATCTTGCAAAAACCACTTACCAACGTGGGGAAAATTTATATAGACAAGGGGTAATTTCGCGTCAAAGACGAGATGAAATGCTCGCAGCACAGACCTCTGCTCAAGAATTAAGTGAAGCCTCTTATCAACAATATGCTCGTGCAAAACGTGGAAGCACCAGCCAGCAAAAATCTACAGCAGATGCACAGGTTGAAATTGCAAAAGCTGCGGTAGCTGAAGCAAAAGCTTTAGAGGAAGAGACACGCTTACTCTCTCCGATTTCGGGCACAGTTTCAAAAACTTACGGTAAGCCTTCTGAATTAGTCGCTATGGGTGTACCTGTTGTCAGCATTTTAGAAGATGATGATTTGTGGGTAAGTTTAAACGTCGGTGAAAATCAATATGCCTCTGTTTATAAAAACAAAACCCTTGAAGGATTCATTCCGGCTCTTAATCAGAAGGTAAATTTTAAAATTAAGAATATTGATGCTGAAGGTGAATTTGCCACCATAAAAACGACTCGCCAAACCGGAGGCTATGATATTCGTAGCTTCAAATTACATTTGGTGCCTGAAAGTCCTGTCAAAGATTTAAAGGTTGGAATGAGCGTTCTATTTAAAATTAAAGAAGAAAAATAAAGCATGTTTGCCAGTATATTACGTGAACTAAACTATCTAAGAAGCAATAAATGGGATTTGTGTATGGTGACACTTATCCCTGCTTTTATCATTTTTATGTTTAGCAGCATGTTTTACGCAGGTAAAGCTGAACATTTACCAATTGCAATTATTGATCAGGACCAAAGTGAACTCAGCCGTAATATTGAAAAATATCTTTCTTTAAATCATACGGTAGATATTAAGACAATTACGGCAAGCTCTACTGAGGCTGAACAATTACTTAATGAAACTAAAATATGGGGTTATGTTTTCATTCCAGACGGCGCTGAAAAACGATTTGTAAAAGCTCAAGATGCTCAAATCAGCATTGCATTTAACCAGTCTTTTTTTAGTGTCGGGAACACGATTTCCTCTGCAATGCTAGTCAGTACGCTCAATGCTTTAGCAGATTATGCAGGTCAAAGTTATCTTGCAAATAGTATTCCCTATTTAGATGTACCTACCGCTCATGTCAAAATCTCAACGCTTTACAACCCAAGCATGAGTTATGAATTTTATTTAGAACCTTTCATGGTTCCAGCGGTATTGCACTTATTGTTATGTTGTTGTGTTGCCTTTGCTATTGGACAAGAACTGAAACGTGGCACGTTAACAACATGGGTAAACCGAGAAAGTTTTGTTCAAGGCTTATTGGCTAAAAATCTGCTTTATAGCCTTATATTTTGTGCGTGGACATGGCTATGGATGTTCTGGCTAATTGAAATCCGTGGCTGGTTCGTAGCAAGTTCTCTTAGTCTATTGCTATGCGCACAGTTCCTACTTTATTTTGCTTATGCTTTGATTAGCAGCACGGTCATTCTTGCAACCAAAAATCTAAGTAAAACTTTCGGCTTTATTGCAGTCTATGGTGGGTCTTCTTTAAGTTTTGCAGGTGTTACGCTACCTTTGAATAATGCCCCTATTTTTACTAAGTTTTGGTCACTCATTATTCCTTATACCCCTTATGCCAAATTGCAAACCGAACAATGGGTTATCGGCAGTCCAGTTTTCATTTCCATGATTCCTTTTTTAATACTCTTGGGTTATTGCCTGATTTATTTCTTTTTAAGTTGTCTATTACTTAAAAAATTAGTTCAGGGGGCAACACAATGAAAGAATTCTTAAAGGCGTATGGGCAAACATTTAAAGATATTGTAAGTAATAGCTCAGTTTTCACGACTCTGATTTTATCGGTCATTCTTTATAGCTTTTTTTATCCTACTGCCTATAAAGCTGAGCGTGCAGAATCTATTCCTATTGTGATTGTTGATGAAGAGCAAAGCCTCTTAACTTCTCAATTAATCGGCCAAAGTGCAAATAGCCCGCATGTTCATATTGTGACCGTTACAAGCAATTTTTTACAAGCTGAACAAATGGTACGTGAGCAAAAAGCTGATGGTATTTTACTTTTACCAAACAACTTAACTCAAAGCTTACGCCGAGGTGAAACTGGTGGAATTGGCTTATACTTAAGTACAACCAACTTTTTAAAAACTAAAGAAATTGGCTTAGGTCTTGCTACATCGATTGAAGCTACATTAAAAGAATATATTGAAAAATTCGGACAACGCACGCATTTCCAGCCAGCGCTTTCTATTCATCAAATGCCGCTATTTAATCCGCTTTCAGGATATGGAAGTTATATTTTTCCGGCTGTGGCATCGTTAATTATTCATCAAACGATTGTGCTCGGTTTAGCAATGCTAATTGCAAGTTACCGTGAACAAAATCAAAAAATTACAACTGTTCGCTTTGCTGGAATTTTCGCAAGTATATTGACCATTGGTTGTTTAAGCAGTTTTTATCTTTTTGGTTTTACCTTGTGGTTCAATGACTATCCACACGGTGGAAATTTTATTGGTCTACTCATTGCTGTTCCAATTTTTATTAGTTGTGTGATTGGACTAGGTATGTTGATCGGCTCACTTTTAGATATGCCAGAGCGTGCCGGACATATTATTGTGTTTAGTTCAGTACCTTTATTCTTACTCACTGGAGCAGCTTGGCCTCATCAAGCAATGCCTGAATGGTTACAATGGTTGGCGTGGTGTTTACCTTCCACACATGCGGTACAAATGTTTGTGCAACTTAACCAGATGGGTGTTCCCTTAGCGACAGTTGTACCGAAACTGATTTTTCTTGGAACCATTGGATTATTATTGGGAAGCTTAGCCTATTATCGGATTGTTAAAAAAACGTCTTTATAAAATAAAAAAAGGAAGCTTACGCTTCCTTTTTTATTTAATTTCTACTTACTCTTCTGACACATCGTCATTCGTAGAAACTGCATCTTCACCATCTACATCTGAAGTATCAACTTCTCCTTCGAGAAACTCTTCTTCATCTTCAACAGCTTCAATAGACACAACGCCCACTAGAGTTTCTTCTTCGCTTAAACGAATCAGACGTACACCTTGTGCATTACGACCAGTCATTGCAACTTCTGCTGCGCGAGTACGAACTAATGTACCGCCGTCAGAAATAAGTAACAACTCTTTGGTTTCATCAATAGAAACTGCACCAACAAGCTCACCGTTACGTTCGCTTGTCTTAATCGCAATGACACCCTTACCACCACGTTTCTTGGTTGGGAAGTCATTTACAGGAGTACGCTTACCATAACCGTTGGCACTTGCACACAGTACTTCACCTGTCTCAGGTACAACTACAAGCGATACGATACGGCTTACTAGATTTAAATCTGCTGAATCTTCACTATCATCAGAATCATCATTTTCAACTTCCGCATCTTCTTCGCTTAAGATACTGCTTGCAAAGCTTACACGCATACCACGAACACCTTTCGCGGTACGACCCATTGCACGCACATCGGTCTCAGCAAAACGAATTGCCTTACCTTCGTTCGAGAACAACATGATTTGCTGATTACCATCAGTAATCGCAACACCAATTAAGGTATCTTCTTCATTGAGTTCAATTGCGCGTAAACCATTTGAACGGATGTTAGCGAATTGCTCTAAATCAACACGTTTAACCGTACCTGACGCAGTCGCCATAAATACATAATGGTTTTCCGGGAACTCAGTTAACGGCAAGATAGCTGTTACTGTTTCATTCGCATCTAAAGGTAACAAGTTCACAATTGGACGGCCTTTGGCACCACGTGATGCTTGAGGCACTTCAAACACGCGAAGACGATATACTTTACCTACATTGGTAAAGCAAAGCACAGTCGCATGGTTTGAAGCCACAATGAGATGTTGAATAAAGTCATCATCTTTCATTGAGGTTGCAGACTTACCACGTCCACCACGGCGCTGAGCCTGATAGTCTGAAAGTGGTTGAGTTTTTGCATAACCTGTTTGTGAAACTGTTAATACAACTTGCTCTTCAGGAATTAAATCTTCACGGCTAAAATCAATACGTGATTCAATAATTTCAGTGCGACGTCCATCACCATACTGTTGTAGTACAAGTGCTAACTCTTCACGAATTACAGCCATCAATAAATTGAAATCATTCAAAATTGCCGTAAGTTCAGCAATTTGACCTAAAATTTCAGTATATTCTGCATGTAATTTGTCTTGTTCAAGACCAGTTAAGCGATGTAAGCGTAATTCTAAAATTGCACCTACTTGTGTTGGCGATAAGCGGTAAATCGACTCAGTTAAACCAAATGGACGATCTGGGTTTTCACCTTCGATTTCATCTGGACGAACAGAAATAGCACCCGCTTTTTCAAGTAATGAAACAACACCACCACCAGCCCACTCACCAGCAAGCAAACGCTCACGCGCTTCAGCAGGGTTAGCAGAAGTTTTGATGGTTTCAATAATTTCATCGATATTGGCTAAAGCAACTGTCAAGCCTTCTAAGATATGACCACGTTCACGTGCTTTACGCAGTTCGAACATAGTACGGCGTGTCACAACTTCTTGGCGGTGACGAATAAATGCCGCAATAATATCTTTCAGATTCATCAATTTTGGTTGTCCATTGTCTAGACAAACCATGTTGATGCTGAATGAGTTTTCAAGCTGGGTATTTAGGAATAAGTTATTTACAACCACTTCAGCGTTTTCGCCACGCTTTAAGTCAATTGCAATACGCATACCTTCTTTGTCAGATTCATCACGAAGTTCTGAAATACCTTCAAGTTTTTTCTCTTTCACTAACTCGGCAATACGTTCAATAACTCTTGCTTTGTTTACTTGATATGGAATTTCAGTAAAGACGATGGTTGTACGACCTGTCTTTTCATCTTCTTCGAAATGGTACTTACCACGAATGTGTAAACGACCTTTACCCGTACGGTAGGCATCAACAATGCCTGATTTACCGTAAATAATACCGCCTGTAGGGAAGTCAGGACCAGTAATGTATTCCATCAATCCTTCAATAGAGATATTCGGATTGTCAGCATAGGCCAAACATGCATTCACAACTTCTGTCATGTTGTGTGGTGCCATGTTGGTTGCCATACCTACGGCAATACCAGCAGCACCATTAATTAACAAGTTTGGAACACGTGTCGGAAGTACCTGAGGAATACGCTCAGAACCGTCGTAGTTGTCTTCCCAATCAACCGTGTCTTTTTCTAGATCTGCAAGAAGCTCGTGTGCAAGCTTAGTCATACGGACTTCGGTATAACGCATCGCAGCTGCACTATCACCATCAATCGAACCGAAGTTACCCTGACCATCTACCAATAAATAACGTAAGCTAAAGTCCTGAGCCATACGTACAATGGTTTCATAAACAGCTGAGTCACCATGAGGGTGATATTTACCGATTACGTCCCCAACAACACGTGCAGATTTCTTGTAGGCTTTGTTATAGTCATTGCCCAATTCGTGCATGGCATATAGCACACGACGGTGAACAGGTTTAAGACCGTCTCTCACATCCGGCAATGCACGAGATACGATTACACTCATCGCGTAATCTAAATATGAATGCTTGAGTTCGTCCTCAATGGCAATCGGTCGGATTTCCGATACGCTCATGCATACTCCTTCTTACAGATAGAAATTTCCATCTGCTTATATGTCTTGATCTTGCAAAAAATTTAGTTCCGGAAACTGAACTAAAATCGAAAAAAATATAGCTGTATACTATAGCATAAAAGCACTTTGTAATGTGCGGAATCTACACCGCCAATCTAGTGATATTTGTATAATTTAATTGCATATTATTCTTATCATATCGATATAACGAGCATCTTCTCATCTTCGTAAAACTATGTGATTTTTATTCTATAAAAATCAAACCTCAAATGAGCTAAAAGTCTCACTTATACATTTCAGGACACTACCCACAATAAAAAAACCCCTAGTAAAAACTAAGGGTCTTTTAACTTTAATCGATAAAGATTAAAGTTTAGATACCAATTCAGGTACTACAGTGTTCAAATCACCAACTAACCAGTAGTCAGCAACACTGTTGATTGGCGCTTCTTCGTCTTTGTTGATTGCAACAATAACTTTAGAATCTTTCATACCAGCTAAATGCTGGATCGCACCAGAGATACCTACAGCAACGTAAAGCTCAGGCGCAACGATTTTACCAGTTTGACCCACTTGGAAGTCGTTAGGTACAAAGCCCGCATCAACTGCTGCACGTGAAGCACCTTGTGCTGCACCAAGCTTGTCAGCTAATGGATCAAGTACTTTATGGTAGTTCTCACCAGAACCTACACCACGACCACCAGAAACTACGATGCGCGCTGCAGTTAATTCTGGACGGTCAAGTTTAACGATTTCTTCAGATACGAAGTTAGAAATACCTGCATCTTTTACTTCGCCAACTGTTTCAACCGCAGCTGAACCACCTTCCGCAGCAACTGGATCAAATGCTGTACCACGAACAGTACCAACAATGATTGCTTCGTCAGATTGAACAGTTGCAATCGCGTTACCAGCGTAGATAGGACGCTTGAATGTGTTTGCAGATTCAACAGAAATAATATCTGTGATCATGCTCACATCAAGAAGAGCAGCAACACGTGGAAGAATGTTCTTACCAGTTGTTGTAGAAGCAGCTAATACGTATTTGTAACCTTTAGCCAAGTCAGCAACTAAGCCAGCTACGTTTTCAGCTAATTGGTTTGCATAAGCAGCGTTGTCAGCAAGTAAAACTTTGCTTACACCAGCAACTTTAGCAGCAGCATCAGCAACTGCTTGAGCACCAGAACCAGCAACTAATACAGTAATATCACCACCGATTTTTTGTGCTGCAGCAACAACGTTTAAAGTAGCACCGTTAAGTACTTGGTTGTTGTGGTCAGCGATAACTAAAATACTCATGATTTTATCCTTCCGTATTAGATCACTTTCGCTTCATTTTTCAATTTTTCAACAAGCTCATCTACAGATTTCACTTGTACACCAGCTTTACGTTCTGCCGGAGCTTCAACTTTAACAGTTTTAAGCTTAGTACCAGCTGTAACGCCATAATCAGCAGGAGATTTAGTATCAAGTGGCTTCTTACGAGCTTTCATGATGTTAGGCAATGCTGCATAACGTGGCTCGTTCAAACGCAAGTCAGTCGTGATGATTGCAGGAAGTGTAAGTTCAACAGTTTGTAAACCACCGTCAACTTCACGAGTTACTTGTACTTTACCGCCATCAACTTTCACTTCAGAAGCAAATGTACCTTGACCAGCACCTAGTAAAGCACCAAGCATTTGACCTACTTGGTTAGAGTCATCATCAATTGCTTGTTTACCAAGAAGGATAAGTTCTGGTTTTTCAGCGTCAACAACACCTTTTAAAATTTTAGCAACTTCTAAAGCGCCAATTTCATCAGTAGTTTCAACTAAAATACCGCGATCTGCGCCTAGAGCCATTGCAGAACGGATTTGTTCTTGAGCTTCTTTAGGACCTACAGAAACAACAACGATTTCTGATACTGTTCCTTTTTCTTTTAAGCGAACCGCTTCTTCCACTGCGATTTCACAAAATGGGTTAATTGACATTTTAACGTTAGTTAGGTCAACCCCACTATTGTCCGGCTTAACACGAACTTTAACGTTGGCATCAACCACGCGTTTTACAGCAACAAGAGCCTTCATGTAATCCTCGGCTGTTCTAGCAAAAGTAAATGTTGAGAAAAGTATATTAACTCTTCAATTAAAATTTTTTAGGTACCCTATCTTGCAATGTGTTTGGCATTTCGGTCAAGTCACAATTTTCTGGAACAGTACAAAAAAAATGAAATCATCAGTTCATAAAAAAAATTTAGACTACTATTAAAAGCTATTTTATTCTTTTTAAACTCTATTTTATACATTGATTTTTATTATCTTTTTATCTTATTTAGCATATTAGCCAGAAACATAAGATTACGTTTAAAAACCTTAAATTCGAGGTTTTTTAGACTCAGTCGTCGACAAAATATGCAAAGATCAAAATGGTCAATTAGGCTGTTTTAGCTATTTCTATTAAACAAATTTGTAAAAAAAGACAAATGATCTCTACATTCCTCTAAAACTTCTCAATTTAATTATCTTTTTATTCGGTCTATTTTTTAACTTTTAGTTTTTATGTGCTCTTGGATGAGCACGATCATAAACTTGCGCCAAATGATCAAAATCAATATGGGTGTAAATTTGTGTCGTAGATAAATTACTATGACCTAGCATTTCTTGTACCGAACGCAAATCACCGCTACTTGATAGCATATGGCTAGCAAAACAATGTCTCAGTAAATGGGGATGTAAATCGACATTTACACCAGCCCGTTGAGCTTGAAGCTTTACTCTTTTTTCGATTTGCCTTGGGGTGAGCGCTCCGCCTCGTAAAGAAATAAAGACAGAATCGTTTCGATCGAAATACCCTTTCCAAATTTTGTAAACTTTCAACCAATTCAATAGGCTTTCTTTTGCCTTTTTTCCAAACGGTACAATACGGGTCTTATTTCCTTTACCTGTAATACGTACCAGTTGACGATTAAAATCTACATCTTTAACTGTTAAACCCTGCAATTCAGCCAGACGTAAACCACTTGAGTAAAGTAACTCGAGCATGGCTTTATCTCTTAACCATAATTGCTGATCCACAGGTTTTTCAGGCATAGGTTGATCTAAAATTTGATTGACTGTTTCTATGTCGATCATACCCGGCAAAGGTCTAGGTTGTCGTTTTAATTTAAAATCGTCAGTCGGATTAATTTCTAAATATTTACCTTGTTCCGCCCATTTCATGAACTGACGAATTGAGGTGAGATGACGTTGCATACTGCTTGAACTTAACTGATCCTGCTCAACACGCTGGGCCAAATATTCTCTTAAATCTGAAGCTTCAATATTTCTTAAATCTAGTTGTTTTTGTTCACAGAACTCAAGAAAGCTTTTCACATCCCTTTCATAAGCCGTAATTGTATGCTCAGATTGGTTCTGAATTTTTCTTTCTTTTAACCACATCGAGAGCAGTTGTAATGCAAAATCCAAATTGCTCTCCATTTATTTACTCATTTTTTTGAGTGTACCAAAAACTATTAAATCAGGAAAATTTGATAGCACACAGCATAACGATGAATAACCTTATATATTACAATTCACCTCAAGTATTTGTCGGAAATCTGCTGTCATGACCACCATACTTATTCCTTACTTAATTGCGATTACATTACTTACGCTTACTCCTGGTCTGGATACGACTTTAATCATTCGCACCGCTACACTGGAAGGTAAATCTAAAGCATTTCAAGCAGCAGTAGGTATTAGCCTTGGTTGTATTGCATGGGGAATTGTGGTTGCTTGTGGTCTAGGGGCTTTGCTCATGGCATCTGATTTAGCTTTTAATATTCTGAAATGGATGGGAGCAGCATATCTCGCGTGGCTGGGTTTAAATATGATTTTAAAACCCCGAAGCCAACTTGCAGACACACAAGAAAGTCATTCAAATCGCTCTACTTCAGAGAATTGGTTCATTAAAGGTTTTTTCGGTAACTTACTTAACCCGAAAGTTGGGATTTTTTATATTTCATTTCTTCCACAATTTATTCCGCCGCAAGCATCGGCTGTGACTTGGGTGATGGGACTTGTGATGATTCATGTGGTGATTGGAACCTTATGGTCAATTTTATTAATTTTGGCTATGCAACCACTGTCACGTTATCTAAAGCAACCTAAATTTATGAAATATATGGACCGAATTACAGGCAGTATTTTTGTGTTGTTTGCTTTGAAATTGGCTTTGAGTAAAAGGTAATTAAATTAAAAAATTATTGTACATATAAAAGAAAGCCTCTTTTATCACTTTAGCTGATAAAAAGAGGCTTCTTTTTAGGTAATTCAATTAACCTTGAAAATAACGTAAATCCAAACGCCCATCATATACATGAGTTGTCGGACCCGTCATCCAGACCACATCACCTTCTTGCCATTCAATTTGTAACTTACCACCAGCCAGTTCAACTTCAACTGAGTTAGCAAGTAAACCACGGCGCATACCACTGACCGCAGCAGCACAAGCGCCTGTACCACATGCAAGTGTTTCACCTACACCACGTTCAAATACACGTAAACGCACATGTTTTTCATCAATAATTTGCATGAAACCAGCATTCACACGTTCAGGAAACCGTTTATGTGACTCAACTTGTGGACCAATACCAGCAACATCTGCAGTTAATACATCTGGAACAATAGTGACAGCATGAGGATTACCCATATTGACCACATCAATACTGATGTTTTGGTCGTTGGCTAACTCAAGTGTATATAAAGCTTCTGGTTGTTCAGCAATGAATGGAATTTCATTCGGCAAAAATTTCGGATAGCCCATATTCACACGAACCCAACCATTTTGCCCCAGTTCAGGTTTTACAATCCCAGCTTTGGTTTGAACAGTAATACTCGTTTTTGTTGTTAAATGACGCTCATGTACAAAGCGAGCAAAACAACGTACACCGTTACCACATTGTTCAACTTCAGAGCCATCAGCATTAAAAATACGATATTTAAAATCCGCTTCCGGTAAATCTGGTGGTTCAACAATTAAAAGCTGATCAAAACCAATACCGAAATGACGGTCAGCTAAGCGTTGAATTGTTTCTGTATCCAAATAGGCACGCTGGCTGATTAGATCAACCACCATAAAGTCATTGCCTAGCCCATGCATTTTAGTAAATTCTAACAACATTTCATTTACTCCTCAGGCAACAATCTTTCTTTTTCCCAAAGCGACTCAACCGTTTCACGCTCACGAATTAAATGAGCTTTGTCGCCAGACACCATTACTTCTGCAGCACGTCCACGTGTGTTGTAATTTGAACTCATGACAAAACCATAAGCGCCAGCGCCAAGAACAGCTAATAAGTCATTTTCTTTTAAAGCCAATGAACGATCTTTACCAATGAAGTCACCTGTTTCACAGATTGCACCCACCAAATCCCAAGTTTTTTCTTCAGTATCTGAATTTGGCACCACAGGTTGGATATCCATCCAAGCTTCATATAATGCAGGACGAATTAAATCATTCATTGCTGCATCAATAATGGCAAAGTTACGGTGGCTTGTTGGCTTGAGCAAATCCACTTTAGTTAAAAGCGCACCTGCATTTGCACTAATGCTTCGGCCTGGCTCCATATAAACCTTGAGACCTAGCTTTTCTAAAGCAGGTTTCATTGAGTTAGCGTATTCTTCAACACTTGGTGGTGTTTCATCTTTATAACAAACACCTAAACCGCCACCGATATCAATATGTTTAAGATTGATACCAAGCTTTTTCAATTCTTCGATCATCAACATGACACGATCTAAAGCATCAACGAATGGTTTAGTCTCGGTCAATTGCGAACCGATGTGGCAGTCAATACCAATGATTTCAAGGTTTGGTAAAGATGCAGCATATTGATAGGTTTCATAAACGGTATCACTTGGAATACCAAATTTATTTTCTTTAAGACCTGTTGAAATATAAGGATGAGTTTTTGCATCTACGTCTGGATTTACACGTAAAGAAATCGGCGCTTTTTTGCCTAGACGAGCTGCGACTTTTTGCAGACGGTCCAGCTCTGCATAAGACTCTACATTAAAGCAAGCAATACCTACATTTAACGATGTTTCGATATCGGCTTCGGTTTTACCTAAACCAGAAAAAACAACTTTAGATGCATCTCCACCCGCTTTTAAAACACGTGCTAGTTCCCCACCCGATACGATATCAAAGCCAGCACCAAGTTTTGCCAATACATTCAAAACAGCTAAATTTGAGTTAGATTTCACCGCAAAACAGATTTGATGATCAATAAAATCAAAAGCACGGTCCATATCTAAGTAATGTTTTTCAAAAGCTGCTTTTGAATAAACATACAAAGGTGTGCCAAATTGCTGCGCAAGCTGCTCCATAGAACATTGCTCTGCATGCAATACTCCATTAATGCGAGTGAAACTCATGAATGTGTCCTTATTTCAAAGCTTAAGGTGATGTTGTTTGGGTTGGGGCTGATGCTTCAACTGACTGTTCAGCTTGTTCATCCTGTTGCACAACTTGTTTCTGTTCTTTATTACGATAGAGCAAGTATTTCGCACGTTTGTCATAATTCGGATCAGAAGGTAGCTGTAATGCTCCTGACTGACCACAAGCGCTTAGCAAAATACTGCTGCTCAATAAACTGATGAGGCAAATGACACGACGCATCTGAGCACCTGATTTAAACAATTCGATGCAGTATACCGTGATCATGCAGGCGGCTAAAGAGTAAACTTAAAGAGAAAAACAATATGCATAAAAAACGCCAGCTTTTCAGCCAGCGTTTGATCATAACCAAATAAATTTAATTACTTTTTATGACGCGGTTTATAGAAGAAGAAATAACCAATGATCAAGATAAGAAACCAAATTGGGCTGACTTTAAGCGCTTTGAACGTATCCGGTTCTAAAGACAACACGTAAATCATGCCAATAAAGAAAATAATCGTGATCCAACATGTAAATAGACCACCCGGTAATTTAAATGTTGATTTTGCATGTAGCTCAGGACGCGTCGTGTAGTAACGGATATAACTCCAGATAATGAGTAACCACACGCAAATGAACAAAATCGTTGAAAGTGTTGTTGCGAGCGTAAATGCTTCAACAGTATTTGGTACAAAATACTGTAATGCTGCGCCTAACAATAAACACGCAGCAGAGAAATACAATGCATTTGCAGGTACTGCACGTCTGTTCAATTTACCAAAAGCTTTTGGTCCCTGATCTTCACGAGATAAACCAAATAACATACGGCTTGTTGAAAACACGCCACTGTTCATTGATGACATCACTGATGACAACACCACCAAGTTCATCAAAATTGCTGCTGCTGCCACCCCTGCTTGACTGAACAAGTTTACAAACGGGCTGATTGCAGGATCAATTTTATTCCATGGTGTTACTGACATTACAATTAACAATGCCAATACGTAGAAAATAATGATACGAATTGGAATTGAGTTAATTGCTTTTGGTAAGTTACGTGCTGGATCTTTCGTTTCGGCAGCTGTTGTTCCCACAAGTTCTACACCAACGAAGGCAAAGATTGCGATTTGGAAGCCTGCCAAGAAGCCATGTACGCCTGTTGGGAAGAAACCACCATTTGCCCATAGATGAGTAAATGAAGCAACTTCACCTGTAGTCGAAGTAAAGCCTGTAAAGATCATCCATAGACCCACAGCGATTAAAATAATAATCGCAAGAATCTTAATGAGCGCAAACCAGAACTCTAATTCACCAAATAGACGTACAGTTAATAGGTTTAAACCCATAATAAATACAATGGCAGCAACACTGATCATCGCCCCCTCAACAGGTGTGAAAGGCAGACCATTATTGAAGAACTGTAAGTAATAGATAATTGCAGACAGATCGGCGATACCAATCGTGATCCAACACAGCCAATAGGTCCATCCCACAAAGTAACCGGCCCATGGACCAATTAAATCTGTAGAGAAGTCAATAAATGATTTATATTCAAGATTTGAAAGAAGTAATTCGCCAAGCGCACGCATGACAAAAAACACCATCACACCAATAATTAGATAAATGAATAAGATCGATGGGCCAGCAAGACTAATTGTTTTGCCTGATCCCATAAACAATCCTGTACCAATTGCACCGCCAATCGCGATCAGCTGTAAATGCCGATTTGAGAGGCTACGATGGAGCTCACCATGTTCATGAGACTCACTCAGATTTTGATTCGACATCTTATTAATACACTCCAGTAATTTTTTTTAGTCCGTTAGCTAAAATCAAAAAGACGATATCGCACCATTTGCAGGTATCTTTTAAATGTATATTTTTTGACAATTTTTCAGCTAACCGATTTTTATCTGTATTGCTGATGATTTCAAGCTACATACAATTAAATCTGATAATACGCACAAGCCCATAGCAATACAACGCACTTTACGGTCTAAAAACATGACTTGAACTGGTCTGATTTTTAAATTAAAAAGACAACTCAATTTGATTGTTTCTCTAATTTTCAATTTCATTTCAGTCCTTCATCTGTTTATAAAAAACACTCTGCTCGATCTTAATCTTTTAGATTAGTTAACACATGACAAGGACCTGATTTTTACGTTGTTTTAAATTAAGCAAAATGTATTCCACTTCAAAACTGATTCTCTATTTTGGTTTTGTTATACTCCGTTTCTACTATTAATTAAGAAGTTTTCAACTGAATCGAATATGAGCAAAGTCAAAACTGTTTACCGTTGCGAGCAATGTGGGGCCGATCATCTTAAATGGGCTGGTCAATGCTCAGAGTGTGGTGAATGGAATTCTCTGACTGAAGTCAAACTTGAGCCGACCACTGCTCACCGTGCACGTCCAAAAATTGGAGGCTATGCCGGTCAAGTCGCGAATATTACAACATTAAATAAAGTTTCAGTTTCGCATGAAACCCGCTTACCTACAGGTATTAGCGAATTTGACCGTGTACTTGGTGGCGGTTTGGTGACAGGTTCTGTTGTGCTGATTGGTGGTGACCCTGGTATTGGTAAATCGACCATTCTTTTACAAACAGCAACTCATATGGCAAGCGCAAAAAGCTCTGCGCTTTATATTACCGGTGAAGAATCTTTGTCTCAGGTTGCGCTTCGTGCTCAACGCCTTGACTTACCTACTGACCAATTAAAAGTCATGGCGGAAACCTGTGTAGAACGAATTTGCGAAGTTTTAGAACAAGAAAAACCTGTAGTGGCTATTCTAGATTCGATTCAAACACTTTATACAGAAACCCTCCAATCTGCTCCGGGTGGTGTTTCACAAATTCGTGAATCTGCCGCTTTATTAACCCGCTATGCAAAAAATAGTGGCACGGCACTCTTCATTGTTGGTCATGTGACTAAAGAAGGTGCACTAGCAGGCCCACGTGTTTTAGAACATATGGTGGACTGCGTACTTTACTTTGAAGGCCAATCAGACTCTCGTTATCGCATGATTCGTGCAGTTAAAAACCGTTTTGGTGCAGTGAACGAACTTGGCGTATTTGGCATGACTGATAAAGGCCTACGTGAAGTTGCCAACCCTTCTGCCATTTTCTTAAGTCGATATGATGAAGCGATTCCCGGTTCAATTGTTATGATTAGCCGTGAAGGAACTCGCCCGCTTTTAGTTGAAGTACAAGCGTTAGTTGATGATGCTCAAGGACAACCACGACGTGTTGCTTTGGGTCTTGAGCAAAACCGTTTAAATATGCTGCTTGCTGTAATGCATCGTCATGGTGGTGTTCAAACCACGGGACAAGACGTTTATGTCAACATTGTAGGTGGCTTAAAAATTACCGAAACAGGTTCTGACTTGGCTGTCTTACTCGCATGTGCTTCAAGTTTGCGCACTAAAGCGTTACCTCAACAGCTTGCAGTTTTTGGTGAAGTTGGTCTTTCTGGTGAAATTCGCCCAGTTCCTAACGGACAAGAACGTCTAAAAGAAGCTGCAAAACATGGCTTTAAATATGTCATTTTACCAAGAGGAAACGCCCCTCAAAAAGCAATTCCGGGCGTTCAAGTCATTGCCGTTGCCCGCTTGCATGAAGCGTTGACCGAAGCGATGCAACTCAGTGATGAATTGACATAAAAAAACATACTTTTAAGGTTGAAATTTAGAGTAAATACCTGCATAAATACTATTACAAATTAACTTTAAACAGGAATTTCCTATGGAAGTACACCAGCGTGGCTTGATTACCGGTATTTTAATGGCTGCTTTAGCAATTTCTCCTCTTGCTGAAGCTAAACGTGCAGGTGGTGGTAAAAGCCACGGTATGGCACGTTCTACTACTTCAAGCCAGTCTTATCAACAACCTCGTCAAGTGACTCCTGCTCAACAACCTGCTACGGCACCTCAAAGATCAGGTCCAGGCGTAGGTTCAATGGTTGCGGCTGGTGTGGCTGGTGCTGCCGTAGGTGCTGTTGCAGCAAATGCTTTAGCTGATGACAAATCAACATCAACTGAACAGCAAGCAACACAACCTGGAAATGAACAAGCTGCTCAAGCCCAAGAAGAGAAAAAAGGCGGAATCCCTGGCTGGATTTGGGTCTTACTTGCCGCAGCTCTCGCTTTCTTTGTATTCCGTAAATTGGGATCAAAAAAAAAATTAGCGGGTAACAACCCTTACGCACCAAATAATGACGGTCAAAACCCATTTGGCCGTTCTGCTGCACCACAAGCTGCTCCACGTAATGCTGGAGATAATACAAATATCTTTGGTCAATCTGTGGGTGGCGGTGCAGCAACCCAAGCGCCTTTTGGTGGTGCAACAACGAGCAATGGCAATCAACTTCCAGATGGTACTGAGCCTGCTGCGTTCTTGCGTATTGCACGTCAACGTTTTAATCACATCCAGTCGATGAATACTGCAAGTAACATTGAAGAGATTCGCCGTTACTTAACACCAGAACTTTATAGTTCTATGTATAACGACATTATGGAAAACCAAGATCAAGACGTTGCTGAATTTAGTAACTTGAATGCGATGGTTGTAGACAGTGCGACTGAAAATGGTCAATACGTAGTAAGCGTACGCTTCACTGGTACAGTAAGTGAAGATTTAAACAGCTTGCCACAACCGTTTACTGAAATCTGGCACTTTGTTAAGCCAGTTGGTTCTCAGCAAGACTGGGTCGTTGCTGGTATTCAACAAGCTTAATTTGAATCCGTCTTAAATAAAAAAGCCACAATTTGTGGCTTTTTTATTTGTCAGTTTTAAGCAATTTCTGCTGGAAAGGTAACTACTTTTTCAATTTTGACCTGATCTGTGGCAACCATGAGTAAACGGTCTACACCTAAAGCGATACCAGAACATTCAGGCATATGAGGTAACGCTGATAATAAATGCTCATCTAATGGCATGACATGAAGGCCTTGTTTAGCACGCTCTGCATTGTCTGCTTCAAAGCGTGAACGTAACACGTCTGCATCAAGTAATTCATCGTATGCATTGGCAAGCTCTAAACCTTCAATATAAACCTCAAACCGTGCTGCAACCTCTTCCCCATCTTCATCTACTTTTACTTTTGCTAAAGACGCCATTTCTGGCGGAAAGTCAGTTAAAAAGACAGGCGCATCAAAACCTAAACTTGGCTCAACAAAATGAGAAAACAACAAATCCATATAAGCTAAACGGTCATCGCCTAAATCAAGATTTAACCCCACACGATTTGCCGTATCTTTGAGTTGCTTCAGCGTTGCTTGTAAAGGGTTGATGTCTAGGCGATCTTGAAAGGCATGCTTATAACTTAGAATAAACGGACGAACTTCACCAAAACGATGCTGTAAACAGGTTTGCAATAAATCAGCGGTTTCATGCATTAAAGCTTTTAAGTCTAGACCCGGACGATACCATTCAAGCATGGTAAATTCACTGTTGTGTTTGCGTCCATGTTCATCGTCTCGGAAAACCTTACAGATTTGATAAATCGGCCCGCTGCCACTTGCCAGCAAACGCTTCATGGCAAACTCTGGTGAGGTTTGTAAATATTGAGTTCGCAATTTGCCATTAATATGACGTAAAACCTGAACAGAAGCTAAATGTACATCGGTGACACCTGCTTGTGAAACAATGGGAGTTTCGACCTCCATCACATCACGTTCAGCAAAAAACTGACGAATTTGAGTGTAAAGCTTAGCACGAGCCTTTAAAGCATCAATTGAACAAGTTGGTTGATAACTTAAACTCATGCCTGTGGCCCCCCATGTGCTGCCCATTCACGGCGCAGCGGATAATTCTTACGTAATAAATCAAATGCTTTTTGCTCAACTTTGCCATCTTTAATGCAGGCACGAATGTTGGCATCATCTTGAGCAACATCATAAATTTGAGCTAATTTTTGCTTTAACACTGCTTTTAAATCATTTCCTGAAAAATAGTCGTCGCATGCAGGCAACTGAGTTTCGAAACGTTTATTTATATCGAATCCAAACTTTTGGCAGAACGCTTCATAAATCATTTGCGTACCACGGGCCTTACCTTCCAAGCTATAACCTGCAATATGCGGTGTTGCTAAAGCCAACATATCTATAAGTTCTTCAGAGATGACGGGTTCATGTTCAAATACATCAAGCACGACTTTACGCTGAGTATGTTGAAGGTCTTCGATTAAAGCGGCTTCTTTAACGACTGGGCCACGTGCACTATTAATTAAAATCGTGTTCGGTTGAAGCGCTGCAAAAGCTTTTTCATCAAACAGATGATATGTGGCATGTTCATCATTTTTGGTTAAAGGTACATGAATTGAAATTGCATTGGCTTGTTGCAATAAAGTTTGAAAGTTTACATTTTCAATTGAATCTAAATGCACATATGGGTCAAAACCAATCACATTCCAACCAAGTAACTGGGCCATATAGGCCAAACGCTTACCGACATTTCCAAGACCCACAATGCCTAGCGTAAATTTTTCTTGTTGTTCTAAAAGGCTCTCATCTAAATGAAGTAAAGCAGTAATGACATATTCAGCCACAGCCTGTGCATTACACCCTGCGGCATTAGCCCATGTAATTCTTTGTTTTTCTAAAGCCGCAATGTCTAAATGATCAGTGCCGATTGTCGCGCTGCCCACATATTTTAATGCTGTATTTTCAATTAAACTTTCATTCACTGCGGTGACTGAGCGAACTAATAATGCTTCAGCATCTTTGACATCTGCATGAGTTAAAGTGCGCCCTGCTTTGTGTTGAATATCGCCAAACTCAGAAAAAAAGTAATCGGTAAATGCCAAATTTTCATCTGCGACGATTTTCATTGTCTGCAACCCATAGCTTATAAAAACGTTATTATCCTTTGAGTTGTAGCAAAGCACAATGTTAATGCCTTTAAATTCACGATTCTAAACTTTGATGGTTTATAAATTACAACCCACCACCAAAATAAAAATAAGCCATCATTGCCAAAGTTATCCAAATTAAAATAATGAGTACAGCAACCAAATAATTTTGAGGTCGACGCTCTTGCTGTTCTAGCCATTCTTCAGCTTGTTGTTCTGCTTCTAAAATGACTTGTTTAGGCGTAAATTGAACCGCTAACCAAATCAGTATGGGCAAAATTAAAGCGTCATCAATAAATCCTAAAATGGGAATAAAATCTGGAATTAAATCGATCGGACTAAAAGCATAAGCCACAGCCACCACAGCAATAATTTTGGGTAACCACGGCATTTGAGGATGCTTTGATGCAAACCAAAGCATAATAATTTGTTTTTTTAGACGTTTTGCCCAATCTTTTAAAGACTGCAACCAAGCCATTGGGACACACTCTGAACTACATACATCTGATCATAAAGTATAAAGCTCGTGCTTAACTTAAAATTGGGCAAAATAGAAATGTATATTGCCATTATTTTTGAGCATTCTTTTGATTTGAACTTATTTCATCAATATTTTAAAGCACTATGCTCATGTATATAAAACAAAATCATCTCCGCGACAAAAGCTTGCCAATGTTAAACCAGATATTTTTGCGAGCTTAATGGCCATACTGGTTGGAGCAGAAATTGAAGCCAATAAACCAATATTAAGCTGGGCACATTTTCGTATCAGCTCATAGCTTGCACGACTGGTCATCACCACAAAACCTGCACTGGTGTCATAGTTTTCTTGAGCTAAATAACCCAGCAATTTATCTAAGGCATTGTGACGGCCAACATCTTCAAATAAAGCTATAATTTTGCCTTCAACCACCCAAGCTGCGGCATGTGCTCCACCTGTTAAGGCAGTAATTTTTTGTTGATCTTTTAATTGAGAAATCGCAACTGGAATTTGCTCAAGCCACTTTTTGGAAGGTTCGATCGTAATTTTAGAAATGTCGAGCTGAAGCTGCTCTAAACTTTCAATACCACACAAACCACAACCTGTACGACCCACCAACATACGTCGCCTTTCTTTTAAGGCAGTAAAAGCTCTGGATGAAATAGTCATTTCAACCGTAATGCCCAATTCACTTTGATACACCTCAATGGCATATAGTTCTTTTAAGCTCGTTAAAATACCTTCGGAGAGGCTAAAACCTTTGGCAAATAAATCGACATTTGTCGGTGTTGCCATCATCACCGCATGAGAAATACCGTTATATACCAAAGCAATCGGATGCTCTTGAACAATATGATCTAAAACACTTTTAGACTCGGCTTTCTTAAACCGCTTTACTTGTAATGTTTCAACCCCATAAGAATCTGGTGTCAAAATAATTTCCTTTATCTTGAAGTGGCGCTTTGAATAGCACCACTTGTTGAGATGATATTGTTAATATCGCCTTTGATTTAAAGGCTGCTTACTTTTCTATCTGCATCTTCAGGGTCAACTGCTGTTGCCAAGTTGAAGTGCTCTGGTGCATTACCGGGATGCAAAATCACCGGAACACTTTTGGAAGCCGGAATCTTGGCATATTTGTCATGACTGCTTAAGGCCACTAAAGGATTAGTTTCAGGATAGTAAGCCGCTAAGCTGCCACGTGGAATGTTGTATGGCACAATACGGAAACTGTGCACAATACGCTTCACGCCATCTGAGAAAACACTTTCAATATCAACCCACTGATTTGCTTCAAAACCAGCTTCATCAATATCGGCTTGATTCATAAATAACACACGGCGCTGACCGAACACCCCACGGTAACGGTCATCGAGACCATAAAGCGTCGTGTTGTATTGGTCATGAGAGCGAGTGGTCATTAAGGTATAAACTTTACTCTCGGTATATGCAGCAGCATATTGATGTTCTTTATCGGCATAGACTTCACTCAGCGGTGTAATTATAAACTGCGCTTTGCCACTTTTTGTATTCCAGATGTGCTGATTGGCCGGATGCTCTAGGTGGAATCCACCCGGTTTATAGACACGTAAATTAAAGTCATGGAACTCATCAAATACATCGGC
The DNA here is from genome assembly GCF_000399685.1 of Acinetobacter pittii ANC 4050. Lineage (GTDB taxonomy): Bacteria > Pseudomonadota > Gammaproteobacteria > Pseudomonadales > Moraxellaceae > Acinetobacter > Acinetobacter pittii_E. Next base: position 74,902 of record NZ_KB976987.1, on the reverse strand, counting down.
AATTGAGTCACGAATACGGTCATAACTTTCAATGTACCATTTCCATTTGATCTTACTGTCTGGCAGCACCGCTTCAGCCATTCTTGCCACAATGTCTGGTTCAGACAAAATATTTTCAGAAATTGGCGTATTACGCCCTGCCGACAAATGAATATTACTCATCGAATCTTCGACAGAAATGGCCTGCGGACCATGAAGCTGCTCATCAATTTCGGTACGCCCCAAACATGGCAAAATAAGCGCATCTTTACCACACACCAAATGACTACGGTTTAACTTGGTGGCAACATGAACAGTTAAATCACACTTTCTAAGTGCTTCTTGCGTATAGGTGGTATCGGGCGTTGCAACAGCAAAGTTTCCACCTAAACCAATAAAGACTTTGACCTCACCTTCAGCCATGGCTTTAATGGTTTCGACCACACCAAAACCATTTTTTCTTGGTGATTTAATTCCAAACACGCGATCAATGTTGTCGAGTAATTTAGGACTAGGTAGCTCATTAATACCCATGGTGCGGTCGCCCTGCACATTACTATGCCCACGAACTGGACAAAGCCCTGCACCCGGTCTACCAATTTGACCACGCGCCAATAATAAATTGGCTAACATATGCACATTGGCTGTTCCGTGGCGGTGTTGAGTAATACCCATTCCCCAACAGAAAATTGAACGCTCGGACTCTAAAAACAGTTGGGCGAGTTTTTCTAAATGCTCTGGTGATAGCCCCGAGTGTTTATAAATATCTTCCCACTCAGTTCTCTCGATCTCAGCAATCATCTCATCAAAACCGACTGTATTAACCGCAATAAAGTTTCGGTCAAAAACACTGGGTTTACCTGAAGCGACTGCTTTTTTATCCCACTCATTTAAGTGCTTTAAAATTCCTAACATTAGCGCATAGTCACCACCAATTTTAGGTTGGAAATAATAGCGACTAATTGGTGTACTACCATTGGTCATCATTTCAAGCGGTGCTTGCGGGTCTTGAAAGCGCTCTAGACCTCGCTCTTTAATCGGGTTAATCGCAACAATATTACCGCCACGTTTAGACACTTCTCGTAAAGTACCTAACATACGCGGATGATTGGTTCCGGGGTTATGTCCAAAACTAAAAATAGCATCAGCCAAATCAAAGTCTTCTAGGGTGACGGTGCCCTTTCCTAAACCAATCGAGTCAAGTAAGCCAACACTTGTGGTTTCATGGCACATGTTCGAACAGTCTGGAAAGTTATTTGTACCAAAGCTTCGCACAAACAATTGATATAAAAATGCCGCTTCGTTACTGGCACGACCAGAGGTATAAAACGCAGCTTGGTCTGGGTGGTCTAGCGCATGGAGGTGTTTCGCAATAATCTGAAATGCTTCATCCCATGAAATAGAAATATATTTATCGGTTGCAGCATCGTAGCGGACTGGATCGGTCAAGCGGCCTAAGTCTTCTAGAAAAAAATCACTTTGTTCTGATAACCAACTAACAGTGTGACCTGCAAAATATTCAGGAGTAACGGTTTTACTGGTCGCTTCAAAAGCAACTGCCTTTGCGCCATTTTCACAGAAGTTAAATGCATGAGCATCTTTCTTTTCTGGCCAAGCACAACCGGGACAGTCAAAACCTGTAGGCTGGTTAATGTTGAGTAAGGTAATTGAACCTTTTTTTAAAATATCTTGTCGCTTTAAGTTTCGAGCAACACTAAGAAGCGCTCCCCAACCGCCAGCAGGATGAGTATATGGCTCAATTCGCGCAAAGCCATTATTTTCCTGTATGTGCTTTTGTTCTTCTGAATTATCCACTTTTTCATCCTCTTATTTCTTCTTACACACTCAACAGATTCAATAAAATCACAATTTAATTATGGTTATATCTAGGCAATCTGCTGTTTAGCTGGTCAGGAGAGTACGCTTTTTATCTTATTCACAATATTTTAAAAGCTGGCTCAACCCTGCTTATAATATGTGCCATATTCTTTACAATTACAATAATTCAGTCTATTAGTGTTATTTTTAAAAAATTATATATAACAAATAATTAAAAATTTATTGGATGTGTTTTTTACAGATAAAAACATTATTATTGGTTTTCATTTTTAACAGATTAGACCGATTTTTCAAATTGACTCTGATTTGGTTTTATCTATGCTTTTTTCGTATTAAGCAGTATAAATCAATTAAAAACCCATCAGAATTAGAGTGCTTATGAAAGTCATTATTGCCCCTGACTCTTTTAAAGACAGCTTATCTGCTTTAAACGTAGCTCAAGCAATTGCCAAAGGATGGCAAGCAGTTTTCCCCCATGCCGAAACGATTTTATGTCCTATGGCAGATGGCGGTGAAGGAACCATTGAAGCTGTTTTAGAAGTCTGCGGTGGTCAATGGCGTGAAAAAACCGTGGTCGGACCATTAGGTCAGCCTGTTCAAGCTAAATGGGGATGGTTAGAAAATCAAAGTATTGCCATGATTGAAATGGCTCAAGCGAGCGGCATACAGTTAGTGCCGCCTTCACAACGTGATGCCTGCCACAGTACAACGTTTGGAACGGGCCAGCTCATTTTGGATGCTTTAGATGCAGGTGCAAAAGACATCATTTTAACTGTGGGCGGTAGCGCCACCAATGATGGTGGCACAGGATTGCTCAGTGCTTTAGGCGCAGTTTTGCTCGATGCTAACCAAAACGTTTTACCTGCTGGTGGCCTTGCCCTTAGTCATCTTTCAAAAGTTGATTTAACACATTTCGACTCACGTATTCAGCACACACGGTTTTTACTGGCTGCCGATGTAACTAATCCACTTTGCGGTGCAAACGGTGCATCACATATTTTTGGACCACAAAAAGGTGCTTCTCCTGCTCAAGTCCAGTTACTCGATGAAGCGCTTTCCCATTTTGCCGATGTCTCTGCACACCTTTTGGGTTACGACAAACGAGATGAAGCGGGTTCTGGTGCTGCTGGTGGTCTAGGTTTCGCAGCCAAAAGTTATTTAAATGCGGATTTTAAAGCTGGAGTTGAAGTTGTCGCCGAACTTAACCAACTGGCCCATAAAATTTCAAATGCAGATTGGGTCATTACAGGTGAAGGTAAATTTGACCAACAAACCTTAAGTGGCAAAACAGTGTTTGGAGTGAGTCAAATTGCCAAAGCGCACAATGTTCCTGTTATTGTCATTGCAGGAACATTAGGTGAAGGCTACCAAGCGCTTTATGAGCACGGCGTTACGGCTGTTTTTTCACTGGCCAATGGTCCAATTACATTAGAACACGCCTGCGAACATGCAGCCGAACTGATTTATGAGCGAACAGTAGATATTGCGAGGCTAGTTCAATTTAGCCAAACAAGTTTGAGAGATAAAAAAGTTTAATCGGCTAACTTTAACAGGCTCTCTCTACAACTTTCTAATATTTCATCGCTAAGCGTAGACTGATCGGGGCATGCACGAGATAAAGCAATTGCTCCTACAGACTGGGCAAGAATATTAATGGCTTGCTTTCTTAACTCTGCCGTTTCTAAAGAAGCTTGTTTTGCTCGTTCATTCATAATGAACTGAATAAGCTGCTCGACGCCCTGTTCATATTCGACTTTCACTTCATCTGGCTGTCTTGCGGCATCACAAGATAGTGCTGTTAAAGTGCAACCCTGATCTCGATTGTCTCGATGAGTACGAGATACGTACATTTCAATAAATTGAGTTAAGTTTAGACCTTCTATTCTTTTTAAAACCTGCTCAAGACCATATTTGGCGGTAATGGAAACAAGGTCTGTTTTCGAGCTGAAATGTTTATAAAACCCACCGTGGGTAAAGCCTGCGCTAGACATTAACTCGGCAATACCGACGCCGTCATAGCCTTTGCTGCGAAACAGTTGAGTCGCCTTTTCAACAATTTTATCTCGGTTTTCTTTTACCTGAGTTTTACTGACTTTCATGATGGCGCACCCACTTTTATTTACCCTGCTCATTATAATTATACATTGATTATGATTGACATCAAAACCTGTATATTTTAGATTACAACCATCATCTAAAAATTAAAGCGTGGAGATATCACATGTCAGCTCAATCAAAAGTACTTATTACAGGGGCTTCGTCAGGAATTGGTTCTGTTTATGCAGATCGATTTGCTCAACGTGGCTATCACTTAATCTTGGTTGCACGAGACACAAACCGCTTAGATAAGATCTCAAAAGATCTTCAAGAAAAATACGGTGTACAGGTCGAGTTCATTCAAGCCGATTTATCAAAAGATCAAGACATTAGTAAAATTGAAGATGTACTCAAAAACGAGGCTGATATTGAAATTTTAGTCAACAATGCAGGGATTGCCCTTAGCGGAAACTTTTTAACTCAAGATCGTCATGAGATTGAAAAACTTCTGACTTTAAATATGACTGCAGTTGTTCGGTTATCTCATGCAATTTCCCAGCAACTTATACGTAAAGGTAAAGGCGCTATTATCAATTTAGGTTCTGTGCTTGGATTAGCGCCTGAATTTGGTTCTACCATTTACGGTGCAAGTAAATCTTTCATCCAATATTTTAGCCAAGGTTTACATTTAGAATTAAAAGATCATGGCGTGCATGTGCAAGCCGTATTGCCTTCTGCCACTAAAACCGAAATTTGGGAACGTTCAGGCATAGATTTAAGCCAAATACCGCCATTAATGGAGGTAAATGATTTGGTAGATGCAGCTCTGATTGGTTTTGACCGTAAAGAAATAATTACAATTCCTGTGCTGAAAGACGAAAATCAATGGAATAATTTTGAAAAATTACGTATTACATTACTACCAAACTTTTCTTCGGCTGATGTAGCTCAACGTTATAAAATTAACTAGTATCGCTACCCCCTATTAAGTAGGAAAATCTTATGAATGTTATTGATGCCATCCGTAACCGTCGCGCAGTTAAACGCTTTGACCCTGCTTTTCAAATCTCTGACGATGACAAGAAGCAATTATTACAAGAAGTTTTAGCAAATGCCCCAAGCGCTTTCAACTTACAACACTGGCGTCCAGTCATCATTGAAGATGCTGAGTTAAGACAAAACATCCGTACCATTGCTTGGGACCAACCACAAGTTACAGAGTCATCATTACTGATTGTACTATGCGCAAAAGTAAGTACATGGGAAGCTGATGCTAAACGTGTATGGGATGGAGCGACTCCGGAAGTACAAAATATTATGGTTGGCGCGATTGACCAATATTACCGTGACCGTCCACAAACCCAACGTGATGAAGTTATGCGTAGTGCGGGTATCTTTGCTCAAACATTAATGCTGCTTGCTCAAGAGCATGGTTTAGATAGCTGCCCTATGGATGGTTTTGACTTTGATGCGATGGCGAAACTGATTAACTTACCTGAAGATCACGTGGTGTGTTTAATGATTGCAGTTGGTAAGTCGGCTTCTCAGCCTTACCCACGTGTGGGCAAACTTCCTTACGATGATGTAATTACTAAAAACACATTCTAAGTTATTAAAGTTTTAGGCTTTCAACTATTTTTAACTTTTAATATAAATAGTTGAAAGCTTTGCTATTAACCAATTTAAAACCGTTTATAAATATGCTTCTAAACTATTTTTTAGAAAGTTTCTCTGCACCGAACTGAATAGGTAAAGTAATAATATCCAAGCCTAGTGCTAGTGGAGACAGTAGATTTTTCTTTAAAGTATTATTTTTATTTTCTTGCATAGTTAAGCGCTGTTCTTGAAGTACAATTGGGATAGAACCCGCTAACGATAACTGACTCGTCTGTTTTGTACCCTCATAAACAGTACCTTTTATCGCAATATTTCTACTTAAATATATTCCTTTCTCTTGATTCTTCACCTGCAAAGATTCTTCCAGAAAACCCAATTTAAGCAACTCCTGCTTCTTTGTATTACTCAGCTGATTAACTGGTACGGGATGATAAAAATAGATGTGCCCATAAAAGACATTGTCATTATAAACGTCTAATTCAAGCGGTAATTTATTAAGTAGAACACGATCTTGGTTAGGTAACTTTTGCATAATTTTTAATAAGTCAGTTCCACCTTCGGTAAGTAGATAATTAAATTTCTCACCGATAAGTAGAGCACCAGACGATTGTTGGTTTTTAGATTTTGTCTCGCCTACTCCAATAATATTGTCTTCTTGTAATACCTTACTAGTAAATTTCTGCTCGTAGCTTGGATATTTAGACTCCAATGATAACGATGCACAAGCGGTAAGATGAATTGTAGTAATGAGAAAAATTAGTTTTAAGCAATTTGAAATAGACACGCTCTTATCACTTGAGTACAAAGAAAAGGCCAAAAAGTCTACCCTATCTAAGAATGTAAGTAAAAGCCGCTGAAAATTAGCCATTATGAGGACATTGCGTAATAGCTAATATTCTTAACTCGCCTAAGCAAACTCAATTTAACGAGCTTTCGATTTAATACATTTTTCTTTAAGCTCATCTAAAGCTGATGGCACCATTGGGGCAGTCATCATGCTTCTATAATTCATGCATTCACTGGTCTCTTGCGGTGAGTTTTTACCAGTCATTGCGCAACCAGTAAAAAGACCACAAATGAGTAGAAAAGGTAGATATTTCATACTTGTATTACACTTCACAATATTTCGTTTGTACTATAACTATTGGAGCGCATAAGATCATTAGTCATTGTTTAAATTCTGTCATTTCAAATCAAGTATTAAAGCTTTCTATACATAACCACAACTTAATTAAAATATAGTAAATACAATGCACTATGTTAAAAGCATAAAAATAAAAAAAGCTCATTTCCTATTTAGAAATGAACTTTGTGAAATTCACAAAACCTGAAATTCTAAGCATTTGGATGCCTAGCAATATCAACCTACATTAATCTTGATTGAAATACAATTTATAAGACTGTAGAGTTTTCTATCATTGGTTGTAAGTCAAAAACTATTTTTAACATTCACCTATCAGGTAATAATCTCTTTTGGCAATAATGACTTTCATTACTGAAGCATAACAATCACGCTCAAATAATTGTTTATCGAGTGGGTTATAAACAAAATTACCGTGCTCATCACTAAAATAGTATTTAGTCGCTTTCCCTCTCTCGTTAAACCGATACTCGATTAATTTAATTTTTTGACCAGTATTGGGGTCATACGCAATAAATTTCATTTTCATTACAAGTTCTCGATATAAGTGTATAGAGTTATTTTTTAATTTCTAATAAAGCACTTAATAGAGAATTAGTGATTTCTAGCTTTAGAGTTAATACATGCTTCTTGTAATGCATAAAGTGCTGCGGGTTCTAACAAATCTACCATCATGCTTCTAAAACGTAGACATTCATTTGTCTCATGATTTTGTTGTGATTTCAATGTGGTACAACTCGTTGAAAAAACGCAAAATATAAAAATTAAAGGAAGAAATTTCATAAATACCCCGAATTAAAATAAAAACATAAAAAGCCCGTCAATAGTGATTATTGGACGGGCTTGATTTAATGCAATAAGTGCAGCTCTTTCACAAAATTTAACTTATTTTGCGCTATTGAAACCTACTAAGAACTGGCTACAGCTAGAAGCAGCAGATGCTTTATTTAACGCTTCTTGTGAAAAGGTAAATTTAGCCGCTACAGCAGGATAATTTTTCTTTAAAGCAGTTCCTGTTAACTCACCGTATTCTTTAACTTGTTCTGGAGCTAAAAGCTTACTTTCTACAGCTTGGTTGACCATTACACAAGCGGTAGAGATCGCATCATATTTTGCAGCAGTTTTTGCATAACCAAATGCACCTACTAAACCACCCACTAGTAAACCAATGATTGCAGACAAAATAATGTGCTTTTTATTCATAAATAAGTTCCCAAAAAAATCAAAAAATCAATACATAAATTTAAGTTTTTTAATATATAACTTTTAAGAATGATTAAAAATTTTAGTTTTGTTCCCCTTTTTTATGAATCTTTGTCACTTTAAGTAATTACCTATTGTCCTTATTGAGCAGTTGCCGTTATAAGCGGCCAATCAATAATTACGGTCAGTTTTAGAATAAAAAAGCCCATCTTTCGATGAGCTTTAAAAAAACCAATCTAGAAATATATTCTCTACATCGACATAGTCTGCTTTAAAAAATAATCTAACAACCGCTCTCGATCATCGACTTTATTTTCACTTAAAAGCTGAACCATAGCCCCATCAATCACAAACAAAAACATGTGAGCATCTTCAAGTGTAGCCGTAAGTTTTACCGTTAAAAGCAATTTATAAATTTCATTAATAAACCAATTTCGATAGTCAATTACGACTTTATAGGCTGCAGGATAAAGCTTTTCAATTTCAAAAATTGCCTTAAATGGCAAATGATAAAGACCTTCTAAATTGGCATGCAGAAAGTAAATTTTTTTGAGTTTATCAAACACCATAAGTTCACGATATGAATAGATAATTGAAAGCACTTCTTGTTTAAGGCCATCTTTTTGAAAGGTTAAACTCATTTCAATGAGTCGTGCTTTTGAGTGAAAGTAATTATAAAAAGTCGCTTTCGGCACTTTTGCTGATTCGATAATTCGATCTACCCCGACCTTATGGAAGCCATATTTATTAAAAAGATATCGGGAAGTATGAAGCACGCTTAAAGCACGAAATGGGAGATCTACATATGGCATAGTTTTACCGTTATAAAATAAATTTTTGTTGTATATAAAAGAGATATAAAAACCTTTGCTTTTTTGGGGAGAAAAAAGGCATAGCAAAGCCTATAAAGACTGTGCTTGGCACATCTCAAGTTTTATTGTTGCTAAGTTTTAGTCGTGACGATTTAAAGCCTGAAAACCCTTAGGTGTTCAAACCGCTTTAAAAGTTTAAGTTGTGTCAATATAGACTTTGGCAAAGGCTGCCAAGAAATAATGGATGTGCAAAGCCAACTCCTTTTTATTTTGGGAGTTCTGCCAGACATTTATAGAATTATGGTGGCAGAACGAGAAAGGGTTCGCAGACTAGTAATAACTCAAACTAGCACACCCGAAGGTGTCCCTCTCCCGTCCTACCGCTACGGGAAAGGGACGAGTAGCTACCACACAAGACTATTCCTCAGAAGGAATGACTCTGATGCGGGAGTTATTATGCGGTCTGCGACGACCGACTGGCAATGTAGGCCAGCAGGCAAAGAATAGTGCCCAACCCTTTTGCAGTCAAGCACACAAAATGACATTTGTTTTAAATTAGATCATTAAAAAGTAAAGATAAATAATGAAAGAGTTATTGTTAAATTGGGGTTTATAAAGGTGTAAAAAACAGCTTAGTGAAGAATATTTTTAGGAGAAATATCTTCAGCGATAAATTTTCGGCATACTATCTTTAAAAAAATAAATATAAAGTGGCAACATCTTAGTAATAAATAAAAATTATTTTTTATTCCTATAAGACAATAAAATTTTATCATCAACAACATTCAGACAATTTAGTGCGGAAAATACTGCTGCTTCCACTCTATTTTTCACATTTAACTTTCTAAAGATATTATTAACATGCGTATTTACTGTTCTAACACCTATATTCATTATTTCAGATATTTCTTTATCCGTTAAGCCTATCACCATCCAACTTAATACAATTAATTCTTTGCGAGACAAATGAAACTTATTATTAAATGGCAATAAATATATTATTTTTGACTCATTAGGCAAAAAAACAGTTCTAACTTCGTAAATATTATTTAAAACTATTGATAAAAATTTAACATCTACTGGCTTTTTAATTAAATCAAAATTACTACAAATAAAACTATTAGCTATTTCATAACTTCCTTGAATTAACTCAAAATTAGAGTTTTTAAGAAAAATTATATTTCCATTTTCAATTTTACTTGAATTTACTTGTGAACTTATCCATGCCTCAAATATATCTTTAAAGCCATTTATCAAAACTCTAATATTCCTATTGAAAGTATTTTTATTTTTTGATGAAAAATGAACAATACCAACATAATCATTAGAGCTATCAAGCTCTAGTGTAAGTCCATCCTCAAACCCCGACTTATATAAATTATTAATATATATTTCAGTTTCTATAAAAGAAGGACTCATTAATTCAGCAGTCTCACAAATTGACACAGGAAGTGAATCATTAGAGACTAGCTTTGTAAAACCTGGAGGATATAATAATGTAAACTCATTAGCTAAAGAGTCTGAACATTCTTGATTATAACCAAAATTAAAAATTTCATAATGTTTATTATTATTTGGACAATACCATAATATTTGCATTGCATCAAAATAAAAGAAATTATGCATTGTCTTAATCAGTGAGTGAATATTCATAACATTCTAGACTCAACAATTTAAACTATTCCTAATAATTTATTAGATAATAATTTATTTATTCCTTTAAAAATTAATTAATGCGTCCTTAATATAGCTTCATGCTATAACGCAAAAATGTCCCTAACAACTTCCAGAATAGCTTATTTTTTCAACAATGAAATAGAAAAATCCGTAATACTACGGATTTTTTTTATTCTTAATCCTGCTAATTTTTAATCTCAGCATAAATTTCATGGAGATAAGGAAATGCAAGAAATGAAAAAAGTAGGATATGTATGGGATACGCTATATAGCTGGGTAGACACAGGTACGGGTGGAGTATTTGCTGCAAATTTATCTAAAAGGATTCAACCCATAACCCACCACATGAATCATCCGGATACTAAAAGACGGTTTAATGAATTGGTAATGACATCGGGTCAAATTGATTTCCTTACACCTATTAAACCTCATCCTGCAACAGATGCAGATATTTTGCGTGTACATGATAAACAACTACTAGATAACGCAAAGAATGTAAGTAACAAAGAATGTGGTGGAGACATAGGCGATAGAATTACTCATTTAGGAAATGGAGGGATTGAAATTGCGTATCTTTCTGCTGGTGGCGCAATAGAGTTAACTAAGAAAGTAATTAGTGGCGAACTTCATACAGGTTATGCTCTAGTGAGCCCTCCTGGTCATCACGCAACAAAAAAAGACTCTATGGGTTTTTGTATCTTTAACAATACTTCGATAGCCGCAGCCTATGCTAAAGATATTTTGGGATTAAAACGTGTTGCTATAGTTGATTGGGATGTACACCACGGTAATGGCACTCAAGATATTTGGTGGGAAGATTCTTCTGTTTTAACTATTTCAATTCATCAAAATAAGTGTTTCCCAACTAATTCTGGATTTATTAATGAGCGCGGGGCAGGCAATGGTTTTGGTTATAACCTAAATATCCCCCTACCTCCAGGCAGTGGAAATGGTGCTTATATCTATGCATTCGAAAAGGTAATTGTACCTGCCTTAAAAAAATATGAACCAGAACTAATTATTGTAGGCAGCGGCTTTGATGCAAGCATTTTAGATCCACTTTCACGAATGATGGTTTCAAGTGAAGGTTTTAAAAAAATGGCTTCTTTAATCTTAGAAGTTTCGAATGAAATCAATGGTGGCAAGTGTTTATTCGTGCAAGAAGGCGGCTATAGCCCACACTACCTTCCTTTCTGCGGCCTTGCAGTCATTGAAGCTTTAACAGGAATGCATACTCTCGACGATCCTTTAATGGACATGGTTGGGGAAATGGGTGGTAACGAATTATTACCACATGAGAAAAAAGTAGTAGATGAATGTGCTAATTTAATAGCGGATATCAATAGATAATTTCTTATATATTTTCAACTTATTAAATATAAAAGTCATAATTTATATTTATTATGTGCTAGAGAATATAGATAAAAAAAAGCCCTTGTCATTAACAAGGGCTTTTTAAGAATTTTGGCGGAAGCGGTGAGATTCGAACTCACGGAGGACTCACACCCTCGTCGGTTTTCAAGACCGGTGCATTAAACCGCTCTGCCACGCTTCCAACGAGCGCTATAATATAAACAAAAACACAAGTTGGCAAATCTTTTATTTAATTTTTAATTCAACCGCTCAAAATAAACACAAATCTGTTTAATTTTCTGGGTTTTCTGTCTTTTCATAGCGAATTGTATTGATATACCACAACTTTTTCCCAGATGGCGTGTGCACTTCGATCTCATCATCGACTTCTTTACCGAGTAATGCGCGCGCCATTGGCGATTCAATTGAGATATGTTGTGCATGATGATCATAAATTTCATCGATTCCTACAATACGTAAAGTTTTTTGCTCGCCTTCTTCATTTTCAATCTGTACCCAAGCGCCAAAGTAAACCTTGCCGTCTTGCTCTGGTGAGTAATCAACAATTTTTAATTCTTCTAAGCGTTTTCCTAAATAGCGTACACGTCGATCAATTTTTCTAAGGAGCTGCTTATTGTATTGATAATCCGCATTTTCACTGCGGTCACCCAAGCTTGCAGCCCAGTTTACTTTTTTGGTGATTTCAGGCCGTTCTTCATGCCAAAGTTGTTTTAATTCAGCAACTAATTTGTCATGCCCTGACCGAGTGATTAAGTTAGATTTCATGATTAAAAACCACTGTTCAACAACATATCGCTTACAAGATGTAGCATTTTATACCCTATTTTCTCACATCAGAAGTGTATAAATTTTCTTCCTTAAGAAATTCATGTGTTTATGATGTTATATCGAAGATTTAATTGTACAAAATTTGACATTACTTTTTTTCAATATTATGATGCGCGCAGATTAAATGTTGAGCATTTTTTAACCCACTCGAAAACTATGTAGATTTTCTACACAGTTTATATTTTTCATTTCATGTCATTTTGAATGACGTCATGACTGCCCACCCCTTATTGAATTTATCAACTTTTAGAAGTTATGGCAGCTTATTGTCTGACTTTTAGGGCATAAATTATCTGTAGCGGAGACAACATGCACAGTAATTCAAGTTCTGGGTCGAGGCTTTGCCTTAACTCTTTATTTTCTTCTCTCCCGTTAAAAGCGCTTGCACTCAGTACTATGCTTCTCCCATTTCATAGTCTTAATGCAGGTAAAACCCTACAGTACAATACTGTAGTTAACACAAACACTCTAACTGTTGTTGCGGTAGAAAGCCCGACAACCGTTTTTAAAGAAGATCAGTTTTTACATGGTTTTGGTTATGACCTAGCGCGTAACTATGCACAGAACCTAAATGTAAAGCTGGACTTTAAAATCGTGGCAGACAATGCCACTGCACTTAGATGGGTCCAGCAAGGTAAAGCAAACTTTGCAATGACTACAGCAGGTTTAAGCACAATCGAAAACAAAGGTTTGATGTCGTTTTCTGCAAGTTGTGGTGATATAGCAAATTTGCAAAAAAATGGCTTAAACCCAGAGTTAAGTTGGGTATTTAAACAGGCTGATGACCCACTCACCCAGACTGCCAGTGGCTTTGTATGCCAGAGTAAGCAAAATGGTGTAACCCAGCAGCTAGCTTCTTTTTATAATCGCAATGTGGTGAAACCAGAAGCATGGTCAACCATTCAACGTGACTTAAGCACACGTTTACCGATTTATAAAGCGAGCTTTAAGCAAAGTGCAGCGAAGTATGATCTAGATTGGCATTTACTTGCCGCAATTGGTTATCAAGAATCGTATTTAAAGCCTGAATCTGTTTCTCCCACAGGTGTACGTGGCTTAATGATGCTGACCAATAGCACTGCTCGAGCAATGGGTGTGAGCAATCGTAGTGATCCAACTCAGAGCATTCAAGGTGGAGCGAAGTATTACGATTTAATGTTAAGTGAATTTGATAATATTCCCTTCCCTGATCGGAACTGGTACGCGCTTGTGGCCTATAACATGGGACCGGGTGCGGTAAGTCAGATTCAGAAACGCTTGCAAGCACAAGGGAAAGACCCAAATCAGTGGGTTAATCTTTACGATTATTTGCAAAGTAATAAAATGCGAAATGGTCGATATAAGCAAGCGGTTCAATATGTCACTCGTATTCGTGCTTATCTTGAACATATTAAAACGGCGCAAACACGAATCAATATCTAATTTTTATTATTTAAAAGTTGATAAATTCATTGTTTGTATAAATAAAAAGCTTACCTCTTTGGGTAAGCTTTTTATATGAATTCTTTTAAGTTTAAGCAGTATGCTCTAATACTTTCTTAAACAAATCTTTTTGTTCTTGGCTTGGCTTAGCTGTTTGTAGAGCCATCAATTGAGACATATCGCCTTGAACTTTAATTTTACCAGTCATGAATGCCTGCATAGCAGCAGCCATATCAAACTCTAAGAATACTTTACGTAAAGTTTCAGCATCCATATTTAAAGTTGTTTTGGCATTTGAAGACAAACCTTTTTGGATTTTACCCCCATCTAAAGCTAATTCGGTATTTCCAGCAGCATCTGTAACTACTAAATTAATTGCCAAATTCGCAAGAGCGGGTGGCAAATTAAGATCACCTGCTTCAGCAGTTAATTTTTCGACAGTCGCAAACCAATCTTCAGTTAAAAATGCAGGCATGATTCTTCCTCAAATTTATTTGTTCAATTTCTCTAGTTGCCTATCCAGACAACATCATGTGAAGCAATTCTGCTTGTGGGTTGTTATAGCATGTAATTTAAATTTTGGGCTATGACTTTTTGTACGGAACATTCATTTTTTAGTATTTTGATACATTAAAGGCACTTGATTATAAAGTGCCTTTAACATTCTTTATGCTAGCGTTTATTCAGCAGCAAAGCTTAAGTTCACTACATCTAAACGTTTCTTAAGCTCTTCTGGATCTTTAATATCCAACTCACGCTGAGAGTCTAGAGCTTCAAAATCGAACAGCTCGCGGTCCGCTAACTGAGATGGAGATACGTTCTGTAACGCACCGAAAATGCTGTGTAAGCGCTTTGGATATTGTTTATCCCATTCACGTAGCATTTCATTAAGCATGGCACGTTGTAGGTTTTCCTGCGAACCACAAAGGTTACATGGAATGATTGGGAACTGACGCAACTCGGCATATTTAATAATGTCTTTTTCTTCAACATATGCCAAAGGACGAATCAAAATGTTCTTTTTATCTGACGATAAAAGCTTTGGAGGCATCGCCTTTAAGCTACCGCCATGAAATAGGTTTAAGAAGAACGTCGCGATGATATCGTCACGGTGATGACCTAAAGCCACTTTAGTTGCACCAATCTCTTGTGCAAAGCCATATAAAGAACCACGGCGTAAACGTGAACATACTGCGCAGTAGGTTTTACCTTCCGGTGTTAAACGTTTAGTAATGGTATAGGTGTCTTTTTCTAAAATGTAATATGGAATGTTGTTCTCTTCCATATAACGAGGCAAAACATCTTCAGGAAAGCCTGGTTGTTTTTGGTCAAGGTTAACCGCAACCACATCAAAATCAATCGGTGCGATACGCTTAAACTGCAACAAAATATCGAGCAAGGTATAACTGTCTTTACCACCAGACACACACACCATGACCTTATCGCCATCTTCAATCATATTGAAGTCACGAATAGCATGCCCAACTTGACGGCGAAGCTTCTTGAGCAAACGGTAATAGGCCGAGCTTGTTGGAAGTTCAGGCTTAAAATTAAATCCCTGATTGGACTCAACTGGCGCGTACATAGACGAGGTATACCCATAAATAAAAATACCGCGCAATTTTATATGATTCAGAAGAGAATCGCATCAAAAGAATAGTTTCAATTCTTGAAGTCGTCACATTGCTCATGCATGATGCAAAACACATGCTTTATTTTTGACTCAAGCGTTCAAATTTTGTGCAAAATGCTTACTTTTTGGACTTTTCCACAGTTTTCCACAAAACCTGTGGATAAAATTGTGGATTTCTTCGTACTTGACAAACTGTTTTGACCTTCTGTTAAGGGTTTTATTTAAATTGATCATTTTTTAACCAATGTTTTTTACCTTTAATAATCAACATGTTATTCAAGTCAATAGAATCATTTTAAAAAAATTTTTTAATTTTTTTTGATGAGCATTCGAACAAATAAGCTTGATTTTTTGAAAGAGTCGAAATAAAAAAAATTACACAAATCTTCTTTAAGTTGTATTTTTTGATAAACTCTTTTGCAAGTTTTGAGTACCTTAAAATTGTGAATAACATAAAATGAAAAAATCGGTTCAATTTCTTATTTCTTGTTCGCTGGGGATGACCACTTTTATGGTCGGCATAACATCAAGTTCAGCAGGTCAAATGTATATTTACCAAGATAAAAACGGTAGTACATTGCTCACCAACCGAAAAAGCTATGATCACTCTCTAAAAAAAGTAAAAGTAACCTATTATCCAGATAGTAATATTCACAGTTATACAAACTGGGGAACGTCAGAAGCTTCTGTTCTGCCAAGTTACAACAAGAATAAAAATGCTTTCGACCATATTATTAGACAAGCTGCACAGCAACATGGTGTATCGGAAGGTTTAATTAAAGCCGTTATGCACACCGAGTCTGGATTTAATGTAAAAGCTCGTTCGCCAGTAGGTGCTCAAGGTTTAATGCAGCTTATGCCTGCGACGGCCCGTCGTTTTAACGTATCTAACGCGTATGACCCGCAACAAAATATTTTTGCCGGTGCGAAATATTTAAGCTGGTTACTCAAGCGTTTTAATGGAAATACACAAATGGCACTTGCGGCTTACAATGCAGGTGAAGGTAATGTCGATAAATATGGTGGTATTCCCCCTTTCCGCGAAACACAAGATTATGTGCGCCGTGTGACAAGTCGATATCAAAACCTATATGCATCGGGTTCAGGTTTTTCATCTTTTACGAATACTTCAGCACAAACCGTTTCTCATTCTTCCAATTTGGTAGAAAACACAACAGCTCAAATCACGACTCAATCACCGAAATATTCATCTTCTCGTCAAATCGTGACCTTATCTGACGGTAGCTATACAGATGCACCGACAGGCACTTATGTCACCAATAATGCCACCGCAATTGCCCATATAAGAATTGAATAAACAATGAAGAAGAACTGTGGCTCACGGTTCTATATAGTTAAGTTCAGATGCTTTAAATTGTAATGATCTATTACCTGATCTTTACCATTTTGACGAACTTAGCCAATTATTCTTTAAATTTAGGCACATTCTGCTAAATGAAAGAATGTATCAATTCCTTATTTTTTTCTTGAATTTTTCCCCTAAGCCCCGCATATTAGCTGCATGATTTAGAATTTGTAAATCAGATAACATTTTATTTATAAGAGGATTTTCTCAATGATGCGGATTGGTTTGTTTTTGCTTACCAACCTCGCGGTACTGGTTGTAGCTGGCATTATTTTGTCACTCTTCGGTGTCGGTAGTTACCATGGCGCGGGTGGCTTGAATCTAGGCAACCTTCTAGTGATCTGTTTTGTGTTTGGTATGGTGGGATCTTTAATCTCGCTATTCATGTCAAAATGGATGGCTAAGAAAACGACCGGTACAGAACTGATCGACCCGAATGCTCCTCGTAACCAAGCTGAAAGCTGGTTATTGCAAACAGTCGCTGAACTTTCTCAACGCGCTGGTATTAACATGCCAGAGGTTGGTATTTTTCCATCATATCAATCCAATGCCTTTGCAACAGGCTGGAACAAAAATGATGCCTTAGTTGCCGTTTCATCTGGTCTACTTGAGCGTATGAACAAAGATGAGCTACGTGCTGTGCTTGCGCACGAGATTGGTCACGTTGCGAATGGTGACATGGTTACCCTCGCACTCATCCAAGGTGTCGTGAACGCCTTTGTTATGTTCTTTGCTCGTGTAGTTGGTGACTTTATCGACCGTAACGTTTTTGGTCGTCAAGATGATGAAGCCCCTGGTATGGGTTACTTCATTATTACCATGGTATTGGATATCGTCTTTGGTATTCTCGCATCTGCCATTGTGATGTGGTTCTCTCGTTATCGTGAATACCGTGCTGATGAAGCAGGTGCACGTTTAGCAGGTAAACAAGCAATGATTTCTGCATTATTACGTCTACAAGCTGAGACTGAAATGCCAGATCAAATGCCAAAAGAAATGAAAGCTTTCGCAATTGCGGAAGGTAAAGAACAAGGTTTCAGCTTAGCTGCTTTGTTCCAAACCCACCCAACAATTGAACAACGTGTGGCAGCTTTACATCAATTAGATTGCCCATAAAACGTTTAATGTAAAAATAAAGCCTCCAACTGGAGGCTTTATTTTTTATTACATGGTTTGATAGAGACCCCACAGGTAACTTGCGCCCCACCAAACAGCTATACCAATTAAAAGCAGTACAAACGCACCAAGCAAATCTGGAATATGCAGCCATAACCAACTCACCACTGGATTACGCCAGAAAGCTGAATTCTGCTGCTTTTTTTCGAGTTTTTCATGTAAGTATGGATGAACGATATGAATATCACTTTGAATCTTATATTCTTCGCGTATATGCGTATGAACCACATCTAATGCTTTTCGACTCGGTCGTATAAAAATATCGAAAATAGTCCCAGCAACTGGAACAAAACCCACTACAGCATCTACAACAGCGAGTTTGATAACTGGCGTTAGCTTATGTTGAGGTACACCAATTTGTTTAGCTTTATAAATCGCATAACAGGTCAATACGAAACCAGCAACATCACCGGCAATTGGAATCGTGCTCAGTGCAGCATCGGCACCAATGCCCTGCTTTGTAAAAGGAATACGAACCGCGCTGTCCATCATGGTCGCGAACTTGGCCAGGTCTCGTTCTAGTGCGATGACCTGTTGCTCTGTTAATTTTTTTTCTTGAGGCATCTAAATCAAATATATGAAGAGAAGTTAATCTTAATATACTTGATTTAATACCTCTTTTTAAATTATTTACTTAACGAGCAGCTTTCGATCTAAACAATGAACGCAATAACACGTACATGACTGGAATAAAAAACAGAACCAGTAAGGTACCGAACATAACGCCACCTAAAATACTAATACCGATTTCTTGACGGCTTACAGCCCCTGCCCCTTGTGCAAAGACCAAAGGAATTACACCTGCACCAAAGGCCAAAGAAGTCATTAAAATCGGTCTTAAACGTAAGCTTGCGCCTTCTAGAGCGGCTTGAATTGCGGTCTTACCTTTTTCTTGAGCTAAGGCTGCAAACTCAACAATTAAAATTGCGTTCTTACATGACAAGCCAATCGTGGTTAATAGTGCAATCTGGAAATACACATCATTGGGTAGACCAAAAATATAAGAGAAGATGACGCTTCCCCCTACACCAAGCGGAATAGAGGTCATCACGGCGGCAGGAATGCTTAAGCTTTCATAGAGAGCGGCTAAGCATAAGAAGATAAAGCCTGCCGAAATTAAATATAACCAGACAGCCTGATTTGTCGACTTTTGTTCTTCAAAAGATAAACCTGTCCATGCCAAGCCAACGTCTTTTTGCTGATTTACGAGTTGTTCAACATCTTTCATTGCCTGACCCGAACTGCTGCCACTCGCCACATCGGCTTGTAACTGCAAGGCACTATAACCCATATAACGTTTTACAATTTCAGGAGCGCCGCCCCAACTGAAGTTAGCAAATGAGCTAAAAGGTACCATTTCATTTTGGTTATTACGTACAGACCAATTATATAAATCTTCCGGTTTTGATCTGAATTGGGCATCACCTTGAATCATGACACGCTTGATACGACCACGGTCAATAAAGTCATTTACATACGTTCCACCCCATGCACTCGACAAAGTGCTATTAATTGCGGGTAGTTCTAATCCATTTGCTAATGCTTGTTTCTGATCAATCTTAATATTAAGGTTTGCTTTACTGTTAGTAGACTGCTTATCAAAGTTTTCAAAACTTGAATAGCTTTTACTCTGCGTTTGCAACTGACGGAAGGTATTATCTAGAAAATCTTGCCCTTGCCCATTCAAATCTTGAATCCATAAATCCAGACCATCGGTTTGGCCTAAACCATTAACTGAAGCGGGTAATGTCACATTAATTTGTGCATTATTGAATTGACTAAAATATTTCATCGCACGCTTTTGTATAGCGTCAGCCGAATTTTCTTTACCAGTACGTACATCCCAAGGTTTTAAAGCGATAAATCCTTGTGCCAAGTTCTGCCCTGTACCAGAATAATTTCGACCATAGCGAATCAAAACCAAATCCACATTCTTATCTTCTTGGGTTAAGAAGTATTGACGGACTTGTTCTCCAATTTTTTGACTTTGCGAGATTGGCGCACTATCAACAAGCTTAATTTGAACGCTTAAAATGCCTTGATCTTCTTTAGGAATAAATCCACTTTTTAAACCGCTATAAAACAGCATAAACACAGCAATCAAAGCCACAAAAATGACCACAACCGATTTACTGTAGCGAATGCTTGTTTGGACGATTTTTATATATTGATTTTTAAGTTGATCAATTTTTTTGTTAAACCAAACCGCCCAACGCATAGGCTCTGGATTAGGCTTTAAAATTAAAGCGCATAACGCAGGTGTAAGCACTAAGGCAACGACCAGCGATAACGCCATAGCAGCAACTAAAGTGATAGAAAACTGGCGATAAATCACGCCAATTGAGCCACCTAAAAACGACATTGGAATAAAAACGGCAGTTAAAACCAATGTAATCCCAATTAAAGCTCCACTAATTTCTCCCATCGACTCAATGGCTGCTTCTTTTGGGGTTAAATGCTGTTCATGCATGAGCCGCTCAACATTTTCGACCACCACAATCGCATCATCGACTAACAATCCAATAGCGAGTACCAATGCAAATAACGTTAAAGTGTTAATACTAAAACCGAGCACATATAAAACAGCAAAAGTTCCTAAAATAACAACAGGAACGGTAATACTCGGAATGAGTGTAGCGCGCCAGCTTTGCAAGAACAGGAACATCACCAAAATAACTAAAATAATGGCTTCAATAAGCGTCTTTACGACTTCCTTAATTGACTCTTGAACAAATGGCGTATTATCTCGTGGGTAAACAATTTTATAGCCGGCAGGTAGTTTAGTTGTAAGCTGATCTAGAGTTTGATGGATGAGTTTTGAAGTCTGAATCGCATTTGCGCCCGAAGATAGCGAAATACCTAAACCAGCGGCTGGATAGCCATTAATGGTGTTAAAAGATTGATAATTTTCTGCACCCAACTCGACTCTAGCAATATCCTTTAAATAGACATAACTCGCTGTTTGATTGGCTTTCACCACAATATTTTTAAAATCTTCGACTGTTTTTAGTCGAGAACCTGCGGTGACTTTAGTATTTAAATATTGTCCATCAATAACAGGTAAATCACCGATTGCACCTGCGGCAACTTGTGTATTTTGAGCGGTGATTGCACTGGCAACATCACTTGGCATTAAATTGTATTGTTTTAATTTCTCTGGATTTAGCCAGATTCGCATTGCATATTGCGAACCAAAAACATCAGATTCACCCACCCCTTCAATACGGTTTAGGTTATCGACCACATGTGTAGTTAAGTAGTCTGATAGCTCAATATTTCCCGATTTACCAGACGAGTCATATAAACCTATCACCATAAAAGTATCACCGAGTGACTTACTCACCGTCACCCCTTGGCGTTGTACTTCATCGGGTAAACGCCTTATGACACCACTAATACTATTTTGGACTTGGACCTGTGCGGTATCTGGATTGGTTCCATTTTCAAAACTAATGGTAATTCGACTACGTCCCGATGAATCACTGGTAGAGCTGAAATAAAGTAAGTGATCAATACCTTGTATTTGCTGCTCTAAAATCTGAGTAACACTTTGCTCAACCGTTTGTGCATCTGCCCCACTATAACTTGCCGATACTGTAATTTTAGGAGGGGCAATATCAGGATAGCGCTCTACGGGTAAATTCAGCACCGAGAAAATACCAAATGCCATAACAATAATTGCTAGAACACTGGCAAAAATAGGGCGCTGAATAAAAAATTTAGATAGCATGGCTGCTCAGGATTAAGTCGTCAATTAACAGGTGGCAATGCCAAATTTGGCCTCTTGATCATCAACGAGCGATATAAAAAAGACAAGTAGAATTAACACAATAAATGCAATTAGAACAAAAACAAAGCAAGAATCGGTATTTCCTACAAACCCACAAAGAAGGTTTTAACAAGTGTCACTGAAAATTCATGAATTCTTCATGTTCACGTCAAGTTCAATGAGCAGACTAAATGCGTTTCGACTAAAACAATATGAGTAGAATTATGTTTAAAAAAGCACTTTTATGCTTAAGTTTAATTAGCTTGGTGGGTTGTAATGACGATGATAAAACTGAAAATTCACCGACCACACCTGAATATCAACTTCCTAAAATCTTGGTGGTAGGCCACCGTGGCGCGAGCGCTTTACGTCCTGAGCACACATTAGCTTCATATCAAAAGGCTATTGATGATGGTGCAGATTTTATTGAACCTGACCTTGTTTCCACACAGGACGGCGTATTGATTACTCGCCATGAAAATGAGATTGGTGGAACAACCAATGTAAGCACTTTAAGTCAGTTTGCAGACCGTAAAACAACAAAAAATATTGATGGTAAAGACTTAACAGGTTGGTTTACAGAAGACTTCACTTTAAGTGAATTACAGCAGCTTAAAGCGCGTGAACGTATTCCAGAGTTCCGCCCAGCGAACACAGCCTATAACGACCTTTACCCTGTCCCGACTCTAGAACAAGTGATTGAGCTAGCTGAAGCAAATTATAAGAAAACGGGAAAAATTATTGGCTTATATATTGAAACTAAACATCCGACTTACTTTAAAAACCAGAAATTGGCAATGGAGGATACCCTTCTTAAAACCTTAGCCAAATATGAATATACACGTGATATTGCACCTGTCTATTTACAGTCTTTTGAAGTGAGTAATTTAAAATATTTAAAAGATCAGCTCGACCTTCATAAAACGATTAAGCACGCACAAATCATTCAACTTTATGACGCTAAGACTTCTCAACCAGCCGACTTTGTTGAATCTGGTGAAACTAAAACTTATGCAGATTTAGCCACAGCACAAGGCTTAAAAGATGTTGCTAAATATGCAAACGGTGTAGGACCAAGTAAAGGTTATATTCTAAACTTTAATGACAATGGCTCAGTTCAAACGACTTCGTTTATTTCTGATGCTCATGCAGCTGGCTTAAAAGTACATCCTTATACATTCCGTCCAGAAAATAATTTCTTACCAAAGCCTTTAAAATGCAGTCAAGATAAGCCAGCTGAGCGCTGCCCATCTGGTGCTTTAAAAGAGTTTGAAGCCTATTTCAAAGCGGGTGTTGATGGTGTCTTTACAGATGATCCAGCACTTGGCCGTGAAGCGGTCATTAACTTTGAAAAAGCCACAAAATAAATAACGTTATGAAGAAAAAACAGGGCAATAAATGCCCTGTTTTTTTATTTCCCTACAACATTGTCAAAATAAAGCGGGATCCACTGATATTGCTCAGCATTTACTTTATAAACATGACCAATGCCCGGAAACGGTAAATGTGGCGCTGCAACCCATTGCTGCTTATTTGAAATTTCAGCAAACATTTTTAAACGGGTATTAATCGCTTGCTCAGAATTCACATCGAAATCCACTCCTGTTTTTGGAGCATCAAACTGTAAAGAATGTGAGTGTACAATGTCTCCAACAAAAATGATTTGCTGATCATTACTTTTTAAGCGGAAGCTATGGTGACCTGGTGTATGACCACGCGTATCAATCACCTCAAAACCTTGAATAACATCGCCGTCTTTAAATGTCTTAAATGCTTTTTTTGCTTGATAAGGTGCAAGTGCAGCTTTTACGTTTTTAACCGTGCCCAAATAACTTTCTTTTTTGTCTGCTGGTACTGTTTTTTCAGAAGCAGGATTTAACCAATAATCAGCTTCACGCTCATGGGCATATACAGTTGCGTTAGGAAATACAGCTTTTCCATTTTGAGCAATACCGCACACATGGTCTGGGTGTAAATGAGTAAGTAAAACAGTTTTTACATTAGCAAGTTTATAACCTGCCAATTCAATATTTTTTGCAATTGAACCCAGTTGCGGTCCAAAACAACTTGCTGCCCCACTGTCTACAAGTGTTAAGCTTTTGCCGTCATCAACTAAAAATGCATTTACCGAAGTCTGAATCCCTTTCTCATTAACAGCAGCATATTTAGTTAAAATTTTAGTTTTTTGTGCCTGATTTAAATTTTTAAATAATTCAGGATTTAAGTAAATCGTACCATCAAGCAAAGAAGTTACACGGTAGTTGCCAAATTGATGGTGATAATATCCCGGTACTTGTGTGGTTGTACTTGGCTCAGCATAACTTGCATGTATGCTTCCAATTGCAAGGCCCAAAGCGACACATAATTTTTTCATCTCTTCTTCTCTATCAAGTTATAAAGTCAAAATCTTTAAAAAAGATTTAATAATTTTTTAAGACCCAAATTATATAATGCATGAAAAGTGTCAGAAATATAAGTAAATGAATAGCTATTCTCCTTATAAGGGTAAAAGTGGTCTGAAACGTATACTCAATGCTACGGGCTACTCCATTTCGGGATTTAAAGCAGCCTATAAAAATGAGGCCGCTTTTCGCCAAATTGTTTTGATAAATATTATTTTGATTCCAGTTAGTTTTTTTCTTGATGTGAGCCGTAGCGAACATGCATTACTGATTATCGTATGTCTTTTTGCAATGATCGTGGAACTATTCAACTCGGCTATTGAGGCAGTGGTTGATCGTGTTTCTCTTGAGAAACATCAACTTTCTAAAAATGCAAAAGATATGGGAAGTGCGGCTCAGTTTGTTGCACTCTCTATCATCGCTATTACTTGGTTAATTATTTTATTAGGCTAAAAAAAAACCATGCCTACAAGTAAATAAGCATGGTTGTAACAAAAGAGGAACTTCTAGCTGCTGTTCCTGTTTTTTAATATAAGCAAGTGAACTTAATTATTTCTTAAAATTATGTGAAAAATAAAAAAAATCCCTGCATAAGCAGGGATTTTTTTTGGTTAAAGCGTTGATGCGATATTACATCATTCCGCCCATACCACCCATGCCACCCATATCTGGAACAGCTGGTTTATCTTCAGGAATGTCAGTAATCATACATTCTGTAGTTAACATTAAGCCAGCAACAGAAGCAGCATGCTCAAGTGCAGAACGAGTTACTTTAGCTGGGTCAAGAATACCCATTTCTAACATATCGCCATATTCACCAGTTGCAGCGTTGTAACCAAAGTTACCTTCACCATTCTTAACAGCATTGATGACTACAGATGGCTCGTCACCAGCGTTTGCAACGATTTGACGAAGTGGAGCTTCGATCGCACGGCGTAAAATATTGATACCCGCTGTTTGATCTTCGTTAGCGCCTTTTAAGTTGTCTAATGCATTTACCGCACGTACTAGAGCAACACCACCACCAGCAACAACACCTTCTTCAACCGCAGCACGAGTTGCATGAAGCGCGTCGTCTACACGGTCTTTCTTCTCTTTCATTTCAACTTCAGTCGCTGCACCGATTTTAATTACAGCAACACCGCCTGCTAATTTAGCAACACGTTCTTGTAATTTTTCACGGTCATATTCTGAAGTAGACTCTTCGATTTGAGCACGGATTTGTTGAACACGTTCAGCAATACCAGCAGCATCACCAGCACCATCAACGATAACTGTGTTTTCTTTAGAAACAGTGATTTTGTGCGCAGTACCTAAATCTTGAAGAGTCGCTTGCTCTAAAGACATACCAACTTCTTCAGAAATAACAGTTGCGCCAGTCAAGATTGCAATATCTTGAAGCATTGCTTTACGGCGGTCACCGAAACCAGGAGCTTTAACAGCACACACTTTAATAATACCGCGCATGTTGTTTACAACAAGCGTAGCAAGTGCTTCACCTTCAACATCTTCAGCGATGATAAGAAGTGGTTTACCAGTTTTTGCAACTGCTTCTAAAACAGAAATCAATTCACGGATGTTGCTGATTTTCTTGTCAACAAGAAGGATGAATGGGTTTTCAAGTTCTGCAGTTAAAGTATCTTGCTTGTTTGCGAAGTAAGGAGAGATATAACCACGGTCAAACTGCATACCTTCTACGACGTCTAATGCGTCTTCGAAGCCAGAACCTTCTTCTACAGTAATTACGCCTTCTTTACCTACTTTTTCCATCGCTTGAGCGATAAGTTTACCAACAGTAGTGTCAGAGTTTGCAGAGATAGAACCTACTTGTTCGATCGCTTTGAAATCATCAGCTGGTTTTGCATTTGAACGGATATTTTCAACTACAGTTCTTACTGCGATATCGATACCACGTTTTAAATCCATTGGGTTCATACCTGCAGTTACAGATTTGATCCCTTCATTCAAAATTGCTTGAGCAAGTACAGTTGCAGTTGTCGTACCGTCACCAGCGATGTCATTAGTTTTGCTAGAAACTTCACGAACAAGTTGAGCACCCATGTTTTCAAACTTGTCTTTTAATGAAATTTCTTTAGCAACAGTTACACCGTCTTTAGTGATGTGCGGAGCACCGAAAGAACGATCGATAACAACGTTACGACCTTTAGGGCCTAAAGTCACTTTAACCGCATCTGCAAGTACGTTTACACCTGCAATCATTTTTGAGCGAGCTGAATCACCAAATTTTACGTCTTTAGCTGACATATTAAACTCCGAATCTTTTTAAATACTGAATCTGATAATGAATTGAGTTATGGATTGATTAGCCTTCCAACACAGCTAAAATGTCTGACTCTTTCATGATTAAGAGTTCTTCACCACTTACTTTCACTGTTGTACCTGCATAAGTACCAAACAATACTTTGTCACCAACTTTAACATCCAAAGCACGTACGCCATTCTCAGTGATTTGACCATTACCTACTGCAATTACTTCACCTTGAGATGGTTTTTCAGCAGCAGAACCTGGAAGTAAAATACCACCAGCAGTTTTGGTTTCTTCTTCTACGCGACGAATTACAACGCGATCATGTAATGGACGAATGTTGCTCATAATTAACTCCATCAGACTAAGTCTTTTTGATTAATCGTTATTGCTTTAATCCAGAGCAATAACAAAATATTTAGATGTCACTTTTGTGGGGATGAAAAAAAAGGCTTCAAGGGGAAAATGAAAAAAAACTTATCTTTTTTGGTCATTTTTTAACAGGTTGTGAAGAGTTTTTATTAAATTTAAAGCACAAAATAAAAGAGGCCATTTTCATGGCCTCTTTTATAAAGATAAATTTTATTGTTAAACAGATAGTTGCTGATTATTTAACAATTCATCTAATGTTGTATTGACCTGATTTAAGGTTATCAATGACGCGCTACCAAACCTTGTACCTTCGCCATCTCGGTCAAGACTAATAGTCGTGTTTCCAGCATCTTGCTCAACAGTAATAAATTTCGCTAATGTGCTCACATCTTTAGAATAGTCAATCAATA
This sequence comes from Acinetobacter pittii ANC 4050, assembly GCF_000399685.1. Taxonomy (GTDB): domain Bacteria; phylum Pseudomonadota; class Gammaproteobacteria; order Pseudomonadales; family Moraxellaceae; genus Acinetobacter; species Acinetobacter pittii_E. The sequence goes on along the minus strand of NZ_KB976987.1, from coordinate 47,579 downwards.
GTTCACTTAAATCGATTTTGTCAGCTTGGGGGTCAGTTCGTACATCACCTAAAGTAAAATCTAACACTGTGTCATGTCCATTCCCGCCTGTCGCATCTTGGCTATTTAGCAATTGGAACAGAATGGTATCAGCACCTTCATGAGTCATATAGGTATCGTTACCTTCACGCCCATTCAAAACGTTATTACCAGAGTTACCTGTTAAAAGATTATCTAAAGCATTACCTGTTGCATTGAGATGAGCAGAACCAACCAGCTCCAAATCTTCAACATAACGCCCGCTTTCTAGACCTGTCGACCAATCAGAATATCCAACCAGACTATAACTCACAGAGCTAACTATTTTATCGTGTCCACCAAAATCGACATCTCGGTAGCCTGATTCGACAAGCTGGTTCTCCCAATAGCCACTTTCTACCCAAACATCTTCATAGTGGCTAGTATCTACCCAAACATCTTCATAACGGCTAGCATCCACCCAAACATCTTCATAATGACTTGTATCAAAATAGATATCTTCAAAATGACTAGTATCAACCCAGCCTTCTTCTGAACGTATATAGGTCAGTTCGTAGCCTTCTTGCCATTGTTCATTTACAGCATCATAATGTTGTTCTACATATCGACTATAGTCGCTCTCTGCCGTGCCATTATCTATATAAGTTATATTATCTTGATTTATATATATTTTTTGTATAGTCGAATAACCACTTATGATCCACTGCTTTTCATAATATACATCTGTTATTAATTGTTGTTCATAATATCCATCAACAAGCCATATCTGTTCATAATGCCCTTCATTAATCCATTCTGGATACATATAGCTATTATCAACCCAAACATCTTTATATGTTGCATACGGCTCAACAGTATATTCTTCAACAAAATCACTTATATGATCAACTACATATGTATTATCCGTAGCATCACCTTTAAATTGATCAACAGTGATGGTAGGTAAATCACTAATTATTTGGCTAATGGTTTCACTACGGTTTCCAGCACGATCAATAACAGTAAGGTCAAATGATGTTGCAGTCCCATCCACATAAGTAGAGAAAGTTCCATCTGCCATGACCGTAGTACTTGTTACAGAAGGTTCTTGATCAGCAAAATAATAAGTCACTTCAACAGTAGCATTGCTTTCGGCATGTCCTACCAGCCAATTCCCCCATTCATTTATGGCAAGCTGGGTGACCACTTTCGGTGCTGTTGTATCATTTATAGCAACAACCGTTGTACCCACACTCACATTTTGATTGGCATCAACTATTTTTACCGTCAATGTTTCGCCATGCCAATATTGTGACCATAATTGCGCCAAGAAAGTACCACTACTTCCAACCGTAGTCTGACCAACTAAATTATTATTAACATCAAAAATATTAACCGTTGAATATGCTTCCGCTTGTCCTGAAAGTATATTTCCATCTGCTAAAACAAGCTGAGTTGCTGCATTTGGCGCGACGATGTCTATGGGTGCCTTAATTTCGGTGTAAGCACTTTGATAGCCATTTTGCTCCACAACAATGCGTAAAGTTTGCCCATTCGCCTGAGGTGAGTATAACTGGATATTAAAATGCCCTGTTTCATCTACAGAACCACCACCAATATAATTACTATACACATCAAAAATACGCACCTCACTATTTAGTGAAGCAGTTCCCTCAATAAATAAACCATTTTCAGATACAACGACCTGATCTGCTGTTGGTGGTGCATTAGTGTCTGGATTAAAAGTAATATTAAGTGGGGTACTTATATTTTTGGCTAAATCTGTTGCCGTGATAAATAACTGCTCTCCACGTAATAATGGTGGATAAATACTAGCATTGAAATATCCAGCTTCATCCGATTGAAATTCTGCTCGTAAATCTCCATCTGCATCCATTACTTTAATGATTACTTTCGGATCAGCTTGTCCCGTAATACCATAACCGTCATTACTAATCACCACATCATTAATTACTGGAGCAATATTGTCTAAAGGCGCAATAATTTCAGAGATTAGGCTATATTGATTCGTATTCTGGTCATAAACTCGAACTTGTAATGTCTGTCCCTGTAGATAGTAATCAATTAACTGAATAGCAAAACTACCATCTTCATTCACGGCATTATTCCACCCTCCATTAATGATCTGACCATCAATAGATGTAACAACAATCGACATTCCTGCTGTTGCCTTTCCTGTCAGAATATGGCCATCTACATCTAGTTTTAGCTCTGTTGCAGTAATTGGTGAATTCGAAAATACAGGTACTAACTGATGAGCAACTTCGCTTCGGTTACCAGCAATATCTTTGACAACAATACTCAAATTTTGTGTCTGGTATTGACTCAGATTAATCCATTGATTAAATGTGCCATCGTACCAAACATAAGTTGTTGTGATAACTGCACCATATTGATCAATAATTTCAATCGTTGCATTTGGCTCAGCCTCACCAGAAAGCAATCCGTCTGAGGTTAATGTAATATTTGAAGCAGCTGGCGGTGCAACATCATCAATTAAAGCATTGTGTTTAACCTCAATACTTCGGTTACTTGCTTGATCAATTACAACAAATGTAAGCTCTTCTCCATGTAAATAGACTTGATTAAAATAACCTGACACGTTACCAGTACTATCTACATAACCATAACCTACAACCTCACCCGCAGCATTTTTGACTTCAATCCGAGTATTTGCTTCTGCTTGCGCTGTAAAGTTTTGACCGTTTGAGTCGAGCACAATATTTTCAATCGGATTTGGCGAGATATCATCAATTAAGGCATTCTGCTTGACCTCTGTACTGCGGTTACCTGCTCGATCTATCACAACAAAAGTAAGCTCTTCGCCATGTAAATAGACTTGATTAAAAGAACCTGATACGTTACCAGCGCCATCTACATAACCAGATCCTACAACCTCACCCGCAGTATTTTTAACTTCGATTCGACTATCTGCTTCCGCTTGAGCTGTAAAGTTCTGACCATTGATATCTAATACAATATTTTCAATCGGATTTGGTGCAATATCATCAGTTAAAGCATTTTGCTTAAATTCAATACTTTGATTACCTGCTCTATCTATAACAATAAAAGTGAGTTCCTCACCTTTTAAATAAACCTGATTGAAGTAGCCTGTCACATTACCAGTGCTATCGACATAACCATAACCAACAAACTCACCCGCAGCATTTTTGACACTAATAAAACTATTTGCTTCTGCTTGTGCCGTAAAATTTTGCCCATTTTCATTAAAGATAATATTTTCAATCGGATTTGGTGCAATGGTATCCATCAAAGCATTTAACTTCACTTCATCACTACGGTTACCTACTCGGTCTATGACAACGAAAGTGAGTTCTTCTCCATGTAAATAGACTTGATATAAGTAACCTGAAACATTACCCATACTATCGGTTGAACCAAACCCTATGACTTCACCAGCAGCATTTTTGACTTCAATCTGACTATTTGCTTCCGCTTGTGCTGTAAAGTTTTGACCGTTCGCATCAAGTACAATATTTTTAATCGGATTTGGCGCAATATCATCAAATGGAGCCTTAACTGAAACAGCTTCACTCACATTTCCAGCTCGGTCTTTAACAGTGACTGTAAACTCTTCACCATGTAAATTATAAGTACCGAAAGAAATAGTGAATGTACCATCAGCGTTTACACTCTGATTCCATGTATTCATCTGCTGACCATTTTGATCAAAAATCTGGATGAAGGTATTTGGCTCAGCTACCCCAGAAAGGGATGAACCATCTTCATTGAAGATAAGATTACTTGCAGCCGTGGGAGGAATATCATCGAGCGGTGCTTTTACAGTAACCGCGCTACTCAAATTACCCGCCCGATCTACTACAACTACTTTAAACTCTTCACCATGCAAATAATTAGTATCTAAAGAGATGCTAAATGTTCCATCCCAATTAACATTATTATTCCAAAGATTTAATAATTGGCCATTCTGATCAAATATTTGAATCGTAGCATTGGGTTCAGCCACACCAGTTAGATATAAACCATCTTCGCTAAATACTAAATTAGTCGCATTTTCCGGCGCAGTATTATCAAGAAAGGCTGTTTGTTTTACTTCAACGCTCCGATTACCAGCTTGATCAATCACAACAAAAGTGAGTTCCTCACCTTTTAAATAAACTTGATTCAAGTAACCTGAGACATTACCAGCACTATCTACATAACCAGCACCTACAACCTCACCCACAGCATTTTTAACTTCAACTTGAGTATTTGCTTCTGCTTGCGCTGTAAAGTTTTGACCGTTTTCATTGAAGATGATGTTTTCAATCGGATTTGGTGCAATGTCATCAGTTAAAGCGTTTTGCTTGATCTCTGCACTACGGTTACCTGCTCGGTCAACGACAACAAAAGTGAGTTCCTCTCCATGTAAATAGACTTGATATAAGTAACCTGAAACATTACCCATACTATCAGTTGAACCAGACCCTATCACTTCACCAGCAGCATTTTTGACTTCAATTTGAGTGTTTACTTCTGCTTGAGCTATAAAGTTCTGTCCGTTCGCATCAAGTACAATATTTTCAATCGGATTTGGTGCAATCTCATCAATCAAGGCATTCTGCTTAACTTCTGCACTACGGTTACCTGCTCGGTCAACGACAACAAAAGTGAGTTCTTCTCCATGTAAATAGACTTGATATAAATAACCTGACACATTACCAGCGCCATCTACGTAACCTGAACCGATGACCTCACCCGCAGCATTTTTAACTTCAACTTGAGTATTTGCTTCTGCTTGCGCCGTGAAGTTTTGACCGTTTGAGTCGAGTACAATATTTTCAATCGGATTTGGTGCAATATCATCAGTTAAAGCATTCTGCTTAACTTCTGTACTACGGTTACCCGCTCGGTCAACGACAACAAAAGTAAGCTCTTCGCCATGTAAATAGACCTGATACAAGTAACCAGAAACATTGCCTGTGCTATCTGCTGATCCATAACCAATAATGTCACCATTGGTATTTTTAATTTCAATCTGGCTATTTGCTTCAGCCTGAGCTGTAAAGCTCTGTCCATTGATATCTAATACAATATTTTCAATCGGATTTGGCGCGGCATCGTCATTCAAAGCACTCTGCTTGACCTCTGCACTGCGGTTACTCGCTCGATCTACTACAACAAAAGTAAGTTCCTCACCATGTAAGTAAACTTGCGGGAAATAACCAAATACATTACCTAAGCTATCGGTATAACTAGTAGTAATCTTATTTCCATCCTGATCGAATACATCAATAGAGCTTCCCGCTTCTGCCTGAGCTGTAAAGCTGTGGCCATCTTCGTTGAAGATGATATTTTCAATTGAATTTGGCGCAATGGTATCAATTAAAGCATTTAGCTTAAATTCAACACTTCGGTTACCAACTCGATCTATGACAACAAAAGTAAGTTCTTCACCATGTAAATAGATTTGACTGAAAAAGCCTGAGACATTATCCGCATTATCTGTAGAGCCCCAACCCGTCTGACTACCTAATGAATCAAAAACTTCAATCCGACTATTTGCTTCTGCTTGTGCTGTAAAGTTTTGACCGTTGGCATCAAGTAAAATATTTTTAATTGGATCCGGTGCAATATCATCAAGTGGAGCATTTATTGAAACAGCTTCACTCACATTTCCGGCTTGGTCTTTAACGGTGACCGTGAATGCCTCTCCATGTAAATTATTGCCACCTAAGAAAATAGTAAATGTACCGTCCGAGTTTATGGTGTTATCCCATATATTCACGAGTTGACCATTATGATCAAAAACCTGAATCGTAGTATTCAGTTCTGCTACACCCGTAAGATATGAACCATCTTCTGAGAAAACTAAATTACTGGCTGGTGTAGGAGGAACTGTATCAGCAGTAATTACAGTATCGGTGCTTATTTGTCCACGAGCATCCTTAATTGATAAGAACAACTGCTCACCATCAACAAGAGGGCGATCAAGTTGGAGTTTAAAATAACTTGATCCATTCCAGCCATTATCTTCACCGACTTTAATTTCAGCTACGACTTCACCTTTGGCATCTTTAACAATGAGAGTACTATTATTTTCAGCTTGCCCACTTATTACTCCGTCCGAAGTAAAGCTATCTACATATGGGGCAAAAGCATAGTTAGGTGCCTGTATCTGAGCAGCTAAACTTACATTTCCATTTACATCGGTAGCCGTGACATAAACTGTCTCGGCATTGGTTAAAAACATACCGAGCTCTATCGAGAAACTTCCACTTTCGTCGGTCCAGTTATTCCAGAACCATTTATTAAGAATGTTTCCTTGTCCATCTTTAACTAAAATTTCAGAGAAAGGTTCTGCATGACCATAAACTAGATCACCAGCATCATTGAAATTTAAATCTGTTGGAATAGGTGGAGGAGTCAGATCTACAATGATATTCTGCTCAGGACTCATCAAACCTTTATTATCAATAATTTGAACGGAAATTTGCTCTCCATCAATTAAAGGTCGGTTTACACTCAAGCTAAAATGACTAAATTCATTCCAACTATTATCATCACCTAATGTAACCTTTCCTAATTCATTTCCTTCAGCATCACGCACGATTACCGTACTATTATCTTCAGCAACTCCAGAAATTAAGCCTTCTTGTGTAATACGTTCGACATGTGGAATATAAGCAAAGTTTGGAACTTCAATTAGGGTTTCACTAACATTCTGATTTTTATCCACTACCTGTACGGTAACCGATTCGCCTTCTTTTAAAAATTGGAAAACAACTAAACTTGCAAAGCCTTGTTCATCGGTAAAACCTGTAGCAATTAAATTACCTTCTACAGAAAATGCACGAATAAAGCTGTTCGGCTCATTAACATGTACTGATAAAGTTTCACCACTAATATCAAAATGTGGAGTTTCTATAAATACTGCGGGCGTATAGTCTGCGGTAATATATTGTGGATGACCTGAAATATTATCTTTATCTGTAGAGATAATAATTTGAGTCCCTTCCTCCAAAGGCTGATTAAGGGACAAAGTAAATGGTCTTACTTCACCTAATGTCATTACATTAAAAGGCGTAATACCAGAGCCCTCAAATGCAATAGAGTTAAACTCTTGTAAAATATTTCCATTCTGATCTTTTACAATAAAATGACTACCTTCAGTCGCATAACCAGTGATCACACCTTCTGGACTAATTCTTGTAATACTAATAGCTGGAACTTCAGTAACTAGTCCAATTGATGAATTTTCGCTGCTGTATCCACTATAAGTAGCAACTGCATAAACCTCTTGATTTGAGTTAATTGAAAGATTTTGTAAAGTAAATTTACCTTCTTCATTCGTTATTGTACTTGCAAGCAATTCACCATTTTTATTATAGATATCGACCTTACTTCCTTTATATGCACTACCTGAAATGATAGCTCCATCTATATTATTGAAAGTTAGTGAATCTAGAGTTGGAGAATTCGGAGTATGATCTACATTATAATTTTGGGTGTGTTTAATAATGGCTGTATTGCCAGCTTGATCAGTAAGACTAATATCAATTGATATATTGGTTTGCGATTCTTCTGACCACAAGAACTCTGCTGGAATTTCAGTAACCCACTCTTGGGTGACCTCATCAAAATGAAAGTTATAAACAACATCGTTTAAAGTCGTATTTACTGAAGTCAGAGAATTATTTAAATCTGTTGGTAGGTTACCTACTTCCAGTCTTATAGAAATAATTTGATCTTTTACAACTAGACTTATTGTATTGTCTTCGGTAATCGGCTTTACAGTTACTGTAGTTGATTCAACATTTAAGGAATTATCTACAATCACTTTTTGTATAGCAGATACTGAGGTATTCCCTGCAACGTCTGTTACTACAGCTTTATATTGATAAACACCGTCAGCTAAATCTTTTTGATCAGCTGTTGTTTCTTGCCAAGTTTTTCCATCATCTTTTGAAACTTCATAGTGGTCTAATAAAGCAGCTTGCTCTCCGATCACAATCGGTTGAGCTAGCTTCAAAGTAAAATTACTATCTTGCGTAATCTGGTCTGTTGCCGAAACACCCGTATCAGTCAAATCAGCTAAAGTCAGTTCACCTGCTTTTGACGCCGTAGTATCTACAACAACTTTTTGTATAGCGCTTTCAGATACATTGCCTGCAATGTCTGTCACTACGGCTTTGTAGAGATAAATACCATCAGCCAAATCTTTTTGAGCAACTGTTGTTTCCTGCCAAGTTTTTCCATCATCAGTAGAGACTAAATACGTTACTCGACTACCATTTTCCTGTCCTTCAAGCTTTAAATTGAAGTTCTTATCTTGCGTAATCTGGTCTGTTGCCGAAACACCCGTATCAGTCAAATCAGCTAAAGTCAGTTCACCTGCTTTTGGCGCCGTAGTATCCACAACAACTTTTTGTATAGCAGTTTCCGAAGCATTTCCCGCTCGGTCCGTTACTACGGCTTTATAAAGATATACACCATCAGTTAAATCTTTTTGAACAACCGTTGTTTCCTGCCAAGTTTTTCCATCATCAGTAGAAACTAAATACGTTACTCGGCTACCATTTTCCTGTCCTTCAACTTTTAAATTAAAGTTTTTGTCTTGAGTGATCTGGTCGTTTGTTGAAACTCCAGAATCTAAAAAATTTTTGAGATTCAAAGTACCTGGCTCAGGAGGTGTCGTATCTTTAGAATCTTTTCGAGACAATAAAGCAACTGTTCCAGCCCCTGCTAAAGCACTAACTGCCCAAGACCAGATAGGTACAGAAGATGAAGAATCTATAAACTTTGGTACATCTTTTAATTCTAAATAATTAACACTAGTCTGCCCGGTAGCATCTTCACCCAAATTGGCAGTCCAATAACGTTGCCCGTCATTTAAAATAATTTGTGGATTTTCACTTACAAAAAAGTTTTCTAAAACAATCTCAGTTCCATCTTTTAGATGGATAACTGCACTATTTCCGTGTCTTGTTATTGAAGCAATCTTTTCTGGATTTATATCGATTTTTGCGATTTCTTTAGGATCAACTACAATATTTTTTGTCTGGCCTACATTAATATCAACTGGATTATTTTTTGAAGCATTATTTGCCATTAATGATACTTGTACCATTTTTCCACCATGAATTTTTAAATAATTATTAAGTTTCTCTAAAATATTAAGTCAAATAGATACTCATTTTAATCAAATATTATTAACTATCATAAAACACTAACCCCTTATTATAGCTACTTAAAATTGCGGCTTTTTATATAGTTAAAAATTTTTATGCATCCATTAATATTATTTTTAAAATGATAAAACATTTAAAATGTTTTTCTATTCCCCATATATAGAATTTGAGCTTAGGCATTGTAATGGATAAAATTTTATCAATCTACTCTTAAGTTAAATGTCTTATAGTGTTTTTATAAATTAAATTAATTGAAAAACCTTTAAATCATCATTAAACCAATAATGATTAATTTTTCCTTCATTTGAAATGATATTAAAACTATTCGGAACATGGTAATGTAAACGGCTAGAAGTTGCTGTTCCTGCATGAATATCATAAATAGGATGATCAATCTTTAATTGATAAATTTGCGTTAAATCATATACAGCAGTTTTATGTAAGTGCCCATGCAACATTCCAAATAGCCCTGTTGTACTCCATTTTTCAAGTGCCATTTTTCCTAATACAGGGCAATCCTTAATACCATGCTCATCATCAGGTCGAGTATAAAAAGGTTGATGAAAAACAACTAATTTGATTTTATTTTTTGGTGCTCGTTGTAATCGCTCATAAGTCATCTGAATTTGTTCAATCGAAATATGTCCACGAGTATGATAGCGGCGACGTATACTATTCACTCCGACAATATAAAAATGCTCAGTTTCTAAAGTTGGTTCAAGCTGACCAAAAAAATATTGATAGCGAGTAAACGGTGAAAAAAAACGGTTCCAGATATGGTACAACGGAATATCATGATTACCAGGCACAACAAGGTAAGGAATGTTAAGACTATCTAAAAACTGACGGCATTTATAAAACTGTTGATATCGGGCACGTTGAGTAATATCTCCACTTACAACAATGACTTCAGGTCTATGTTGAATGCAAAAAAGTCGGATTGCATCTAAACATGCCTCAATTTCTGTTCCAAAATGCAGATCAGACAGATGTAACAACATTTGGCACCATAATATTTAAAGCATTTTTTTCTACAGTGAAATTTAAAGGGGGTTTCATCTCTATTATTTCACCATCTAAAGCAACTGTGAGTTTCGATTTTTTTGCACATTCAACCACAACGTGATCTGCACAAAAACTATAAACATCTTGTGCTTCTTCTACTTTGCCTTGAATCCACTGCCACAACATGTTTAATATACTAAGCCTATCACTTTTTGTAATGACCACTCCAGCGACCCGTCCTTGTGCAGCACAATCGGCAATCCTTAATTTCATATCACACAATTGCAATTGGTTATTACCAAAGAAAATTAAAGGTGTTTTAACTGGATATTTCTTCCCATCAACTGTGACAGATAGTTTCATGGATTTATTTTCTCTTAATAAGACATCCAGAGCTGAGGTATAGGCATGTAAAGGTAAACGTCCTAAGTACTTATTATAAAGCTCACGTTTTTTTATAAATAATGGATACAACCCTAGGCTCGCATTATTCAAATAAACATGATCATTAATAGTCGCAATATGTACAGAACGAGATGTACCTGTAGCGATAACTTCAGCAGCTTCTAACAAATCTAACGGTATATCTAAAACTTTAGCGACATAATTAAAGGTTCCCAAAGGTAAAATTCCCATAGGAATATGAGTATGTCTAAGCTTTGACGCTACTGCATTTAAGGTTCCATCCCCCCCCGCTGCAACGACAACGCCTGAATTTGTATTTTGACTATGCCGATGGATCACTTGACTCATCAAATCATCAAAGGAAACATCTTCTGCCAATTCAAAAACTTGTATTTCGAAACCAAATTCGGTGAATAAAGTCATTAACTGCTCATACATATCTTCATGTTTTGACGCATGAAAACCCGATTTTTGGTTATAAATGATAGAGAGAGGTTTTAAAGTCCGCATTTTTATTATCTTAGAGGGATTCATCACAAATATTGTATATAAAAACGTCTAATAAAAGTCCCTTTATGTAAATTTTGAATGAACATCATCTATATAATCAATAATAATTCTCAAGAAAAAAATTTAATTCAAATTATTGATTTTTAAAGAAATAAATATGATAAATAACATACATACAACATAAAAATATGACCAATAAGATATTGTAAAAAACTATAAGTTAATGATTTAAATAATAAAAATTTTAAAAATCAAAATATCTATTTCTTAGTCTTTAGTCTTATTTTTTTTATGATTTTGTGCTTTAATACAGCCACTTTTTTATTTGATCTTTCATTGTACCTCTCAATGAATGACTTGTACGTTGTACATATTTTGAATAGGCCTCACCATGACCACAGTGAACGCACCAGAATTCGTTCGTCATCCTAAGCTTATCGCATGGGTTGAAGAAATTGCAAACTTAACCAAACCAGCAAAAATCGAATGGTGTGACGGAAGCGAAGAAGAGTATCAACGTCTAATCGACTTGATGATCGCTAACGGCACCATGCAGAAATTAAACCAAGAAAAACATCCTGGTTCTTATCTTGCAAATTCTGACCCATCTGACGTTGCACGTGTTGAAGACCGTACTTACATCTGCTCTCAAAATAAAGAAGATGCTGGTGCGACAAACAACTGGGAAAACCCAGCTGTTATGCGTGAAAAATTAAATGGTTTATTTGAAGGCTCAATGGAAGGCCGTACAATGTACGTTGTTCCTTTCTCTATGGGTCCTTTAGGTAGCCATATTGCTCATATCGGTATTGAGTTAACTGACTCTCCTTATGTTGCTGTTAGCATGCGTAAAATGGCTCGTATGGGTAAAGCAGTTTATGACGTATTAGGTACAGACGGTGAGTTTGTTCCTTGTGTACATACAGTAGGTGCTCCACTTGCTGAAGGTCAACAAGATGTTGCTTGGCCATGTAACCCTGAAAAATACATCGTTCATTATCCAGAAACTCGTGAAATCTGGTCTTTCGGTTCTGGTTACGGCGGTAACGCATTACTGGGCAAAAAATGTTTAGCTCTTCGTATCGCTTCTGTCATGGGACGCGAACAAGGTTGGTTAGCTGAACACATGCTTATTCTTGGTGTAACTAACCCTCAAGGTGAAAAACACTACATCGCTGCTGCATTCCCGTCTGCATGTGGTAAAACGAACTTTGCAATGTTAATTCCGCCAGCAGGCTATGAAGGTTGGAAAATCGAAACTGTAGGTGACGATATTGCATGGATCAAACCAGGTGAAGATGGTCGTTTATATGCGATTAACCCTGAAGCTGGTTTCTTCGGTGTAGCTCCTGGTACAAATACCAAGACTAACCCTAACTGTATGGCAACTCTTCACAAAGATGTTATCTATACAAACGTAGCGGTTACTGAAGATGGTCAAGTATGGTGGGAAGGTCTTTCTAAAGAAGTTCCAACAAACTTAACAAACTGGAAAGGTCAACCTCACGTAAATGGTGAAAAAGCAGCGCATCCAAATGCTCGCTTCACTGTTGCAGCTGGTCAATGTCCTTCTATCGATGCTGACTGGGAAAATCCAGCAGGTGTTCCAATTTCTGCATTTATCTTTGGCGGTCGCCGTGCAGATACGGTTCCTTTAGTTTCTGAAGCTTTCGACTGGGTTGACGGTGTATATAAAGCTGCAACTATGGGTTCTGAAACTACTGCTGCTGCTGTTGGTCAACAAGGTATCGTTCGTCGTGACCCATTCGCGATGCTTCCATTTGCTGGCTACAATATGGCTGACTACTTCGATCACTGGTTAAACATTGGTCAAGAAGTACGTACAAAAGCTGAAGCTGCCGGTAATAAATTACCAAAAATCTTCAACGTAAACTGGTTCCGTCGTGATGCTGAAGGCAACTTCGTATGGCCTGGTTTCGGTCAAAACATGCGTGTTCTTGAGTGGATCATTGACCGTTGTGAAGGTCGTGCAAATGCTGTTGAAACACCAATTGGTCTTGTTCCAACATATGACGACTTGAACTGGCAAGGTACTGAATTCTCTAAAGAAGAGTTTGACCTCATCACAGCTCAAAATAAAGATCAGTGGATTACTGAAATTGAAAGCCACACTGATTTATTTAATAAATTAGGTGATCGCTTACCTAAAGCATTAAAAGAACGTCAAGCAGCTTTACTTGAAGCTGTAAAAACTGGCTTCTAATTGCTAAATATAAAAAAGGTCGCTATGTGCGGCCTTTTTTATTATGCGGCGTCATCTTTTTGTCGACGCTCAGATAAATAAGCTTCTAATACTTTTACTTGTTTTTCATTAAATGCTAGACCGAGTTTAGTTCTACGCCACAATATATCCTCAGCAGTACTCGCCCATTCATATTCACATAAATATTTAACTTCACATTCAAATAGATCATGTCCAAAATTTTGGCCCCATTGCTCTAATGCATTTCGCTCTTGAAGCATATTCCACACTCTTGTGCCATATGCATGCGCCCAACGGTTGGCAAGTGACTCAGAAACTCCGCTTATACGTGACTGAATCTGATGCGTTAAATCATCTAAGGTTGTCCAATTTTCGGCTCCCGGTAATGGCTCATTTGCAGTCCACTCCTCTGCCATATTATTAAAAAACGGGGATAGATCTTCTAAAGCAGCCTCTGCCAGTTTCCGATAAGTCGTGATCTTGCCGCCAAATACAGATAACAAAGGTGTTTTTTCATGTTCACTCTGCAACGCCAGAGTATAGTCACGGGTAATTGCAGATGGATTATCTGACTCATCATCACATAACGCACGTACACCCGAATACTGACTTACAATATCAGCCCGAGTTAACTGCTTTTTAAAATGTGAATTTGTCACTGTTAAGAGGTAATCTATTTCTACATCGGTAATATCTACCTTTTGTGGATCACCTGTATATTCCTGATCTGTCGTACCAATCAACGTATATTTTTCTAAATATGGAATTGCAAAAACGATGCGTCGGTCTTCATTTTGCATAATAAAGGCTTTATGACAATCATATAGTTTTGATACAACAATATGACTTCCTTGGATCAATCGGATTTGATAAGGCGATCTTAAATTTAGATTTTCACTAATAACTTTCTCGACCCAAGGTCCTGCCGCATTCACTAAAGCTCTTGCACGGATCTGATAAAACTCAGCCCCACTTTGTAATTCCAAATGCCACAGTTCTTGCTCTTTATAAGCCTTAACACATCGTGTTCGTGTCACGACTTTAGCACCCTGCTCTTTGGCCTGTAGTGCATTTAACACTACAAGACGTGCATCATCTACAGTACAGTCAGAATATTCAAAACCACGCGTGATAGCTGGTTTTAAAGGGCTATCTTCTTTGAAGTAAATAAGATTCGAACCTAATAATTTTTCTCGTTTCCCCAAGTGATCATAAAAAAACAGTCCTGCACGAATTAACCATGCAGGGCGTAAATGTGGTCGATGAGGCATAATAAAACGCATGGGTTTAATAATATGTGGAGCTTTAGCCAATAGCACTTCACGCTCTGCTAGAGCTTCTCTAACCAATCTAAATTCTTTATGTTCTAAATAGCGCAGACCACCATGGATTAATTTACTACTAGCAGATGAGGTGTGGCTAGCTAAATCATCTTTTTCACATAAAAATACGGACAGTCCACGGCCTGCTGCATCATTAGCAATACCGACGCCATTAATACCGCCACCAATTACGGCAAGATCATATATTTTTGAATAATCATTAGGCTGTACTGTCATTTCTCATTTTCTTTTTATTGTTGATCTTATAAAAATTAAACCATCAAATTGAGGAAACAACAATCAAAAAAGTAGAATAATCAATTTTAAATAACCAAGTATTTAATCGTTAATTGATTACCCCACTATTGAATTCAACCAGCTAAAGAACAGATCAATCCTCAGCCCAACTTTGACTACGCTTCACTGCCTTGAGCCATCCTTTATAAATCAGCTCGGATTGCTCAGAAGACATTTTCGGTTCAAATACTTTTTCTATGGCAGATTTATTCCTTAACTCGTGAAGGTCTTGCCAGAAACCCGTCGCCAATCCAGCTAGGAAAGCCGCCCCCAAAGCAGTGGTTTCTTTCATTATGGGACGTTCTACTGGTGTCGCTAAAATATCGGCCTGAAATTGCATCAAGAAATTATTTTCAGTTACTCCACCATCAACTCGAAGTGTACGAAGCTCTTCTTCTGCATCTTGCTGCATAGCATCTAAAACATCCCGAGTTTGAAAAGCAATTGACTCGAGAGTTGCACGAATAATATGTTCAATACTGGCACCACGTGTCAGACCAAAAATTGCTCCACGCGCAGTTGGGTCCCAATACGGTGCACCTAATCCTGTAAACGCAGGAACGACATATACACCATTGCTGTCTTTTACACGTGTTGCATAAAACTCAGAGTCTTTAGCATTCTTAATGACCTTTAACTCATCGCGTAACCACTGTACGCAAGAACCACCATTAAATACGGCGCCTTCTAAAGCATAATTCACTTCACCACTGGCACCACATGCAATAGTAGTCAGTAACCCATGCTCTGAACGGACAATCTTCTTACCCGTGTTCATTAATAAAAAACAGCCCGTACCGTAGGTATTTTTTGCTTGGCCTGACTCAACACACATTTGACCAAACAGTGCGGCCTGTTGATCACCTGCAATTCCTGCAATTGGAATACCTACTTCTTGCCCACTGATGGTATGTGTATATCCATAAACCTCAGATGAGCTACGAACTTCGGGTAGCATTGCTCTAGGAATATCTAAAGCTTGTAAAAGTTTTTCATCCCATTCAAGCTTTTCTATATCAAAAAGCATGGTTCGTGAAGCATTGGTAAAATCAGTAACATGAACTGCACCATTGGTGAGTTTCCAAATTAACCAAGTGTCCACTGTACCGAACAACAGCTCTCCTCGCTCAGCGCGTTCACGACTTCCTTCAACATGGTCTAAAATCCATTTAATTTTTGTGGCTGAAAAATACGGATCAATCACTAAACCTGTGGTTTTTCGGATGTATTCTTGCCATCCTGCTTTATGCAATTGATTGCATATTTCAGTCGTCTGTCTACTTTGCCAAACAATCGCATTGTAAATAGGCTTGCCTGTTTTTTTATCCCAGACAATTGTGGTTTCCCGCTGATTTGTAATGCCAATTGCTGCAACTTGTTCACTCTTAATACCTGCTTGAGCTAGAGCTTCTACCCAAACAGCACTTTGCGTTGCCCAAATTTCCATAGGATCATGCTCGACCCAACCTGGCTGCGGATAAATCTGAGTAAATTCTCTTTGAGCAATACTTACAACGTTAGCATCATGATCTAAAACGATTGCTCTTGAGCTTGTAGTTCCCTGATCGAAAGCCACAATATATTTTTTCGGGCAACTTGACATCTGAATGTCCCTTCATTATCCACACACATCTAGTTCACAATGCCAAAACATTATGTCTAACTGTATTTATTCAAAATTTTCTTTGGAATATATCACTATTTTTAAGGTATACAGGAATTCTTCGCCTAAACATCACTCATTCTTTATCAGTTTTTTACTACTTGGGAAAAATAATATGCGAAATATGAGAATTAGATGATGAAAATATATTGATCGGCTAATTTGAAATCACATAAATATTCAACTTATTCCTTTGCTTAAATAATAAATATTGTTTTACAGACATAAAAAAAATAAAGTGAAATACTCCTCTAGAAAATATGTAGAAACGGAATAAATCTTTTCTTTTAGCATTCAACCCAAGCGAAACATGGAGCGACTCATGGTTGATCAACCTTCTACCGCAACAACTCCACAACCTCATTTAGATACAAAAACACGCCTAAAATCAATTTTGGGTGGTTCTGCGGGTAACCTTGTCGAATGGTACGACTGGTATGTATATGCCGCATTCACGCTCTATTTTGCTCATGCATTTTTCCCAAAAGGTAGCCAAACTGCTCAGCTCCTTCAAGCAGCCGCAATTTTTGCCGTAGGCTTTCTCATGCGCCCGATCGGTGCATGGATTATGGGAATCTATTCAGACCGTAAAGGGCGTAAAGCAGGCCTTACACTATCCGTCACATTAATGTGCGTAGGTTCGCTGCTTATTGCCGTGACACCAAGTTATGAAAGTATTGGTGTATTTGCCCCTCTTCTTTTAGTAGTCGCTCGTTTAATCCAAGGCTTAAGTGTAGGCGGCGAATATGGTGCTAGTGCTACCTATTTAAGTGAAATGGCGGAAAGAAACCGTCGAGGTTTTTTCTCTAGCTTCCAATATGTAACATTGATTGCCGGACAGCTCACAGCTCTATGTGTTCTATTAATCTTACAAATGGTACTAACCGAAGAACAACTTCATGATTGGGGATGGCGTATTCCATTCTTTATCGGGGCTTTACTTGCTATTGTAGTTTTCCGTATTCGACGCGGCCTATTAGAAACCCAATCTTTTAAAAATGCTCAAACTGAAACAGACCAGCCCAAATCGGGCATGTTTGCTTTATTTAAACATTATCCGAAAGAAGCGTTCACAGTATTGTTTTTAACAGCTGGCGGGACTTTAGCTTTCTATACTTACACAACTTATCTGCAAAAGTATTTAGTGAATACTTCTGGATTTACTAAACCTGAAGCTACCCAAATTACAACTTTAGCGCTATTTATTTTTATGTGTCTACAGCCGGTAGCGGGTGCTTTATCTGATCGTATTGGTCGTAAGCCACTCATGATCGCTTTTGGTGTAACTGGGGTTCTATTTACTTATATTCTATTTAATACCCTTGCAACGACAGACAACTATTGGACTGCTTTCTGGTTATGTTTAGCAGGTTTGGTCATGGTAACCGGCTATACATCAATTAATGCCGTAGTTAAAGCTGAACTCTTCCCCGCTCATATCCGAGCTTTAGGGGTAGCTTTACCTTATGCAATTGCTAATACATTATTCGGCGGTACAGCAGAGTTCTTTGCTTTAAGTTTTAAAGAAGCTGGACATGAATCTTGGTACTTTATTTATGTCAGTATCATGATCTTCATTTCTCTCATTATTTATATTTTCATGAAAGACACCAAGCATCATTCGAAAATTAAAGAACATTAACAATTTTCTCATAAGGGCTAATATCGTTCGCCGATGTTAGCTCAAACATGCGATTAAGCCCCAACAACCTCTGTATTTTATGAGATACTAGCTATAAGAAAATAAGGACGATACTGATGAATAGAAGTATTTTATGCTTGGCATTAAGTAGTATGTTTGTTTTAACTGCTTGTCAGACTACCCCTCGACAATATAATGGTTCAACTGGATACCAGATTGAAAACAAAACAGAAACTTCAGCGACTTTAGCTTACACTTTAGCTGGTCGTAATAACCAGCAAATCGATGAACGTAAATTACAACGCGCTTGTCAAAATGTGCTAGGCGCTCAGAAAGTTTATAAATTATCAGTTTTGAGTATTAACGAAATTCCTAATCCAGCAAAAGATGAGCATTATGGAATTCAACTCGGTGAAACTCGTGCTTCTTTTGGTTTATCGAATACACCTAGTTTAAATAATGGTGAAGACTATGCAACTCGCCAAGCGCTTGAAGCACGTCCAAGCACACTAAAAGTTGTTCGTTATACTTGTTCATAAAATAAAAAAGACGCTGTTCTTTTTACAGCGTCTTATAAAAACTCACATTTCTAAATTCTTTAGCTTCATCCAGATCAGGCCATGTAGAAGCACTTCTTTCATCAATCTTTTGATATTTCGGGTGACTAAAGTTTTTAACACGGCTATCAGCCACCCAGACTTCTGGCGCAAACTTTAAAAATTCATCTAAGAAGAACCGATTACATTGGTCATATAAAACATCAGCTGCCAATAAAACATCGACTTGCTCAGCCTTATATAAATCATCTAAATATTCTAGCTCAACATCATTCAACAAAGCGTTTTCGCGGCAAGCATTTAAACTAACCTGATCAATATCACAGCATATTACTCGTTTTGCTCCTGCCATTTTTGCAGCAATTGCGACTACACCGGAACCCGCTCCAAAATCCAAAACGACTTTATCTTTAACATGATGTGGCTCTGCAAGTAACCACTGAGCCATCGCCAAACCTGAAGCCCAACAGAAGATCCAATATGGCGTATCATTCCAAATACGGCGAATAACTTCATCATCTAAGCGATCAGTTGGAAAAACAGGTGGAATCAACCATAAAGAAATAGGTGTTTCTGGTAACTGTTGTACCATCAATTCACAATTGGGAATAACTTCATTGAGTGCTTGAAGTAAATGTTCAGGGGCTTTGGTCAATTGAAAAGTGCAGCTCATCAGATTTCTTTTAATTCATTTTTATAACAAGCATAACAGAGTCATTCCATTATGATTTGAATTTTTACCTTAACCTTCGGTTGGACCTACTTTTCTTTCGGGAAAAGTAGGCAAAACCATTGTCATCCGCAAAACTCGGCAGATACTCTCTAGAATCGAAAGCATCGCAGAAACATTAAATTTTTAACGTATTTCTGCCTCAAACAATTGCGGATGACGGTTACGCATATCAAATAACAGCCTAGCGTTAATTAAATTAACCTAAAGCTTTTTCAGCAGCTTCTACAGTTTGACGAATCAAAGTAGTAATTGTCATTGGACCAACACCACCTGGTACTGGTGTGTAAGCAGAAGCAATTTCTTCAATACCTTGTAGTTGGATATCACCAACACCACCGCCATCACGCGGATGGAAACCAGCATCAACAACCACTGCACCTTGTTTAATCCAGTCTTTTTGGATCAGTTCAGCTTTACCCACTGCACCCACAATAATGTCAGCTTGTTTTACCAGCTCAGGTAAATTTTGTGTACGTGAATGGCAAATCGTTACTGTTGCATTGGCTTGCAATAACATCATTGCCATTGGTTTACCTAAAATTGCTGAACGACCAACCACAACTGCATGTTTACCAGCAATTTCGATATTATTTTCTTTTAAAATGGTCATAATGCCGGCAGGAGTCGCCGAACCATATGCAGCTTCACCCATAGCCATACGGCCAAAGCCAAGACACGTTACGCCATCAACATCTTTAGCTAATGAGATTGCATCGAAACATGCGCGCTCATCAATTTGTGCAGGAACTGGATGTTGTAAAAGAATACCGTGCACATCTGGATTAGCATTAAGTTTTTCAATTTCTGCTAATAATTGTTCTGTTGTCGTTTCTTGTGGTAATTCAATTTTTAAAGAATCCATGCCAACTCGACGGCAAGCATTTCCTTTCATGCGTACATAAGTTGCAGATGCGCCATCATCCCCAACCAAAATAGTCGCCAAAATTGGGGTACGACCTGTTTTAGCTTTTAAAGCTTCAACACGTACTGACAAATTTTCTTCAATTTGCTTTGCTAATGCACGACCGTCTAAAACCAATGCCACAGCACATCTCCAAGGTAGACATGAATTTAATGTGCCAATAATACATGATTATTTGGGCAAATTTATTCTAGATGTTGCTTTTATGTTCATCTTATCTCAAAACAGTATTGTTTTTTTTCTAAAGGTTGCTAATATGTGCATCACCAAATGTAGGCGGGGTGGCAGAGTGGTCATGCAGCGGACTGCAACTCCGTGGACGCCGGTTCGATTCCGACCTCCGCCTCCAAATTTGGTAAAGCCCGGGTGGTGAAATAGGTAGACACAGGGGATTTAAAATCCCCCGCCCACAAAGCGTGCCGGTTCGAGTCCGGCCCCGGGCACCACTTTCTAGTATAGAAATTGGTGCAATAAAGAATCCAGCGTAAGCTGGTTTTTTTATGCCTAAAAAAAGGGATATTTATTACTACCCCTTCTCCCATATATCTAAGCAGTTTTTTTCTGGTCTTTTTCAGGTGTTAAATTCGCATCCAACACTAATTGATAGTTTCGGCTTGAATCTACTTTATATTCTGCATTTTTAATTGAATCTACAAAAATCCAATCCGATTGCACCTGTTTATCATCAAGCGTAACCACAAGATAGCCCCGCTGATTTAAATTACAATAGGCCAACTCATCTATAAGCGTAGTAAAAGCAAATTCAAACTGTTGCAACTGAGCCAAAGGAATACTTAAATATTTTTCAAGACCCGGTGAAGAAACCGAACTTGTCGCCAGTTCAACACCGACATACTTCCCTTTTTGGCTATATAAGTAAGATGTCCATGCATTATGAGTGTCACCGGCCAAAACAATAATTTTCTTATTAAACTCTGCCAATTTATCATACACAAACTCTCGCTCAGCATAGTACCCATCCCAAGCATCAAGATTATATGGAACCAAAGTTGTGACTCGCGCTTTTTCTTGAATAGTTAAAGTTTGATCACCCTGCTCTAGTCGTAACTTTAATGTGACTAATTCTGTAATTTGTGCATTCATTTTAGCTAGCATATCAGGCGAAGCTCCCCCTGAAGTAATTTGCCCTAGAGAAGTCAACAATTCAGCAGGAATCCACATTTTACTCATTAAAACTTGCTGACCAATCACATTCCATGTTGCGGTCGATTTATTTAATTTATCAACCAACCAATCTCTTTGTGTGTGTCCCATTAAAGTACGCTTTGGATCTGTTAAATCAGTCTGAAATTTTTGAGCATCTAAACCAGATGCTGTCATGTAATCTTTATATTCAAGCTGTTTATCTCGCGCAATAATACGTGTATCCAGCATCGTCAGCTCAACCAATGAGCCAAAATTAAATTGACGATAAATATTCAAATGATCGGTACTAGAAACTGGGCGAATTGGCATCCATTCAAAATAAGCTTGTAGAGCAGCTAATTTACGTTCTAAGAAAAGACCTTCATTACTTTGATGATTTTCTGCACCTTCGCGCCAAGTATCATTCGCTAGCTCATGATCATCCCAAATCACAATAAAAGGATGACGCTGATGCGCTGCCTGTAAGTCTTTATCTTGACGATACAGCGCATAACGTTTGCGATAATCATCTAATTTAATAATTTCTTTATTATTATCTGATGGCAAAGTACGGCCCAGCTTTGCAGCATCTTCTGTCGCATAGCCATCAGCCCCATATTCATAAATATAATCACCCAAATGAATAACTACATCCACATTCTGTTTTGCCATTTCACGGTATACATAAAAATAACCCGCAGGATAATTAGAACAAGAACATACTGCGAAGCTGACCTTATTGGTAGTTACAGGTAATGTTTTTGTTTGCCCTACTGGCGAGACTATGCTACCAAATCGAAAGCGATAATAATAAGTCGTACCCGCTTGTAGACCTGTTGCATCCACCTTCACGGTAAAATCGTCAGTTTTAGTCGTTTGAACCGTACCAGCCTTTAAATTCTGAGTAAATTGATTATCGGTGGCAATTTCCCAAGTTACTTTCAGGCGCACCCCAAAATCTGTCGGCGTCACACGTGTCCACAAAATGACTCTGTCTTGTAATGGATCCCCACTTGCTACCCCATAAAGGAAATCTACTTGCGCCTCTGAACTTTCATCATCGGAACCATCATTACACCCTGTAAAAGCGACAGGCAAAGATAAAGCCCCAAAACCGAATAGACTTTTTTGAATTAATTCTCGGCGTGAAATTTTCTCTGACATAAAATTACCTAAGTTTTAAGCAATGAGTGTCTTAAATTTAGGTAAATAAGATGAACAACTGATCTCAGTTTAATGAACAAATCATGACATAAATTGGTTAATTTATATAAATACTGACAAGAACTGATTGAAAATAAAGCAAACTCTCTGATTTTCTCTTGCCAATCGTGCACTTGTCCTCTATTATTGCGCACATGCCCGGGTGGTGAAATAGGTAGACACAGGGGATTTAAAATCCCCCGCCCACAAAGCGTGCCGGTTCGAGTCCGGCCCCGGGCACCATTTTCAAATATTGAATATGGTGTTACAAAGAATCCAGCGTAAGCTGGTTTTTTTATGTCTGATGAAAATAATAGCCATAATAAGAATATTAATATCTATATCCGCTCTAATTTTTTATACCCCTTGTAAATACCAAAGATATTTTTAGCGGTACGATCTTGTTTAAAAATAATGATTAGCACTTTGCAGGCTGCTCTATCACTCAAGATGACTATCTAATAGCTAGCACCTCAACAGATATTTACTCAATTTAAAGAACTATAGCAGCAAGAAAAAACTATTGGATCAACATATTAGCAGAAGTAAATGAACAGCAGAATAGAAATTTAATTTTAAAAATTAAGAAAATCGAGAGTAATCACCACTCTCGATTCATCACCAGTTCTTCCATTTCAAGGTCTAAATATCCTGCATCCTGTGCCACCATCATCATTGCCTCAGCAATATAGTCAGCAGCACTATCATCCAAGGAAGAATCTAGATCCTCAAACTGAGGTTTCATTTCATTAATTTCAATAACAGTTTGATGAGCATATCGATAGATATCCTGCTCAGCTAAAGCAGGTTTCTGAACTTTTTTAGCAAATTGTTCAATCAACTGCTTGAGTTCAGCGACTAAAATATCTGGATAATATTCATCATCAAACATTGGGAGAAGTAAGTCTTCGAACATACAAAAGTTTACACAACAGCAAAAACTTGCCGCTTATAACATATTTTTCAAAGAATAACGATCATTTTCCCTGACTCAGCCATCTAGCCCAATCAATTAATGGTCACCCTTTGATTCTATACAGCCTATTTCATTAAGCTTGTATCATCGCTTTCCAAACCCGTATTGCATCTGTCATTGTTTTCACGTCATGTGCTCTAACAATGGATGCACCTTGCTGAATACTCAGCAAATGCCCCGTAACGCTTCCTACAGCGCGCTGATCTGCGGCTGCACCTTGCAAGGCTTCACCAATAAAACGTTTACGAGAAAGACCAGATAAAATTGGATAACCCATTTCATTAAGCTTCCAAAATTCATTGAGGAGTCTTAAATTTTGCTGCGCATTTTTTGCAAAACCAAACCCGGGATCAATAATAATATTTTGTTTTTTTACGCCTGCCTTTAAAGCCTCATTCACGCGCTGCTGGAGCTCCGCTATAACATCCAATGTTACGTCCGTATATTGGTCTAGCTGATTCATCGTAGTGGGTTCACCACGCATGTGCATAATTACTACAGGTATATCTAGCTCTACTGCCGTTTTTAAAGCATTTGGTCGAGTAAGCGCACGTACATCATTCCAAATATGTGCTCCTGCCTCTTTTGCTGCACGAATAACATCTGGCTGACTTGTATCAATTGATAGAATCACATCATGTTTGGCCAAAGCTTCAACTACAGGTACAACTCTTCTAATTTCCTCTTCTACACTTACCTCAGACGCCCCCGGCCGAGTAGATTCTCCACCAATATCAATAATGGTAGCACCCTGTTCTATCATGACTAGCGCATGAGCAATAGCTTGATCTACTTGATTATATTTTCCACCATCACTAAAAGAATCGGGTGTGACATTTAAAATACCCATAACGTGAGGCTGTGATAGATCCAACTGAAGCTGTCCACACTCTAAAATTTGCTGAGGTAAAGGCATTAACTGCATAAAAAGCTCCGGTTTAAAATCTGATAAGCATTTTAGCAATTATCAGCTATCTATAGTGTTGATTTGTTTTCAGCTTTTATTAAATTCATCCCATAAAAAAAGCCACATGACTGTGGCTTTTTTTATTAACTAATTAGTTCATTGCTGGCAATGGTGGTGGTGTAGATGGACCATCTTTTGGTGGTTCAAATGCAGCCACTGGGTTTTCAGCAACATATACTTTAGGTGGTTGTGGCTCACGACCTTCCATAATGTCACGGATTTGATCACGATCAATAGTTTCCCATTCCATCAAAGCTTTTACCATTGCATGTGCAATATCTTTATTACCTTCCAAGATATTACGTGCAACTTTGTATTGCTCATCAAGAATACGACGTACTTCTTCATCAACTAACTGTTGAGTTGCTTCAGAAATCGTACGGCTTCCTACATTTCCAAAGAAGCCATTTTGGTTTTCATCTTCGTAAACCATGACACCCATTTTGTCAGACATACCGTACTTCGTAACCATCGCACGTGCCATTTTAGTAGCTCGCTCAAAGTCATTTGAAGCACCAGTAGATTGCTGTTGAATAAATACTTCTTCAGCAATACGTCCACCAAACAAAATTGCAATTTCGTTTAGCATCTTGTCTTTATAATGGCTAATTTGGTCTTGTTCAGGTAACTGCCAAGTTACACCCAAAGCCCAACCACGCGGCATAATCGTTACTTTATGAACAGGGTCTGTACCTGGCAAAATCTCAGCAACAATCGCATGACCCGCCTCATGATAAGCAGTTGCACGACGCTCTTCTTCACGTAGAACCATCGACTTACGTTCAGGACCCATGTAGATTTTGTCTTTTGCATCTTCAAAATCATGCATGTCGACAGTATTCTTATTACGACGTGCAGCAAATAATGCAGCTTCGTTCACAAGGTTTGCCAACTGTGCACCAGAGAAACCTGGAGTACCACGAGATAGAACTTTAACATCCACACCCGTAACTGAAGGTAATTTTTTCAAATGTACATTTAGAATTTGCTCACGACCACGAATGTCAGGTAAACCGACCATTACTTGTCGGTCAAAACGACCTGGACGTAATAATGCTTTATCCAGCACATCAACACGGTTCGTCGCAGCAATTACGATTACACCTTCATTACCTTCAAAACCATCCATCTCTACGAGCATTTGGTTTAAGGTTTGCTCACGCTCATCATGACCACCACCTGTACCTGAACCACGGTGACGACCTACTGCATCAATCTCATCAATAAAGATAATACAAGGCGCATGACGCTTCGCTTGCTCGAACATATCACGGACACGAGACGCACCCACACCCACGAACATTTCTACAAAGTCAGAACCTGAAATGCTGAAGAAAGGAACTTTAGCTTCACCAGCAATTGCTTTGGCTAATAACGTTTTACCAGTACCAGGAGGTCCAACCATAAGTACGCCACGAGGAATCGTAGCGCCCAAACGTTTGAATTTTGCTGGGTCTTTTAAGAAATCTACAATTTCAACAACTTCTTGTTTTGCTTCATCACAGCCGGCGACGTCAGAAAAATTGACTTTGATTTGGTCTTCAGAAAGCATTTTCGCCTTCGATTTACCAAAACTCATCGGTCCATTTTTTCCGCCTGCACCACCACCCATGTTACGCATAAAGAACATGAATAACAAAATGATTAACAGTACAGGGAAACTAGCAATGAGAAGTTGCATCAAAATGCCTTGACGTTGAGGAGCCGTTCCCTCTACAACAACATTTTGCTTATTTAAGCTCGGCATAAGCTCAGTGTCTTCAACTTGCGGACGAACAGTTTCAAACTGTGATCCGTTAGTTTTTTCACCATTAATATTTAAACCGTCAATTGTGACTTGCTTAATTTGGCCAGCATTCACCGCTGCAACGAAATCTGAATATTTCATCGCAGTAGGCTTATTGCGGTCACTGATATTACTGAAAATTAAAATCAGAACACCAAGTATTATTAGCCACAATACGGCATTCTTGAAGTAATCGCTCAAAGCTTTATTCCCATATCGATCTAATTTGATCATGCCCAATCTTGGCCGATCGTCATAAAAACAGCAACTGTATTGCTTGCGGATAACCTAAAAGTACAAAATGCACAATTTTTAGGAGCTTGGCAAGTAAACTTTATTGCAATGCTTTCTTACGCCCTTGTCCAACCAAAAAAACTTCTTTAGAGCGCGCCCGAGAAGCTGCTGGTTTTGCTGTCTTTAACACATCAAAACTATCAACCACTTGTTTACGAAACTCATCAAATCCTGCGCCTTGGAACACTTTAACCACAAACTGTCCATTAGGACCAAGAACCTTTTGAGCAAAATCTAAAGCCAGTTCACATAAGTAAATCTGTCTAGGTTGATCAACAGCCCTATTACCTGATGTATTGGGGGCCATATCAGAAATTACAATGTCTACTTGTCGCCCATTTAAAATATTTAACAATTTTTCAAATACAGCTTCTTCTCTAAAGTCGCCTTGTAAGAAAGTGACATCAGGCAAAGCATCCATAGGCAAAATATCGGAAGCAATTACTAATCCCTTGCTACCCACAAGTTTGCCAGCAATTTGAGACCAACTACCAGGAGCTGCACCCAAATCTACCACCGTCATGCCTGGCTTGATCAACTTATATTTTTCTTGAATTTCAAGAAGTTTATAGGCTGCTCGCGCACGATACCCTTCCTTTTGTGCTTTTTTTACAAAAGGATCGTCTAGATGCTCCCTCATCCACGCACGACTACTTTTCGACAATTTCTGGTTTGTAATGCGTGTTGCCATAACTCACTAAATATCAAAAAAACTTCTGATCGTTCATTGTACGTGAAAATTACTCTCATTACAGTACGGATGTAGCGTAATCTCACCAAGTTTTACAGTTTTTTTTCAATAATGTTAATCGATTATTTATACAGTTTTTCGTACATTTGAATTTAAGTTTTTTGCTATACTAAGTCGTTTTTAAAATCAGGTATTTTTAATGGCCGCTTTATCTATCCATGAACGTAAACGTTTACGTCAAATTGGTCATGTGCTTAATCCGGTTGTCATGATTGGTGGACAAGGCTTAACAGATGCTGTAATCGAAGAAACTCTTCGTGCTTTAAATGACCATGAACTTATCAAAGTTAAGGTTGCCGGTGAAGATCGTGAAGCACGTACTGCTGTAATTGATGCAATTGTAGAAGCGACTGGTGCAGAAGCTGTTCAAAAGATTGGTAAAATTGTTTTACTTTACAAAAAAGCAGCTAAACAAAACCAGCATTTGTCTAATCTTGTTCGCCACGCTCACTTAGCAAACTAATTTGATTTGACAAACTATGGCAAGTTACGAACTTTCAGCTTTTGATCGTTTTCATGCTGTTTCTGTTGTTGGCGCAATTGAACAGCAGACACCGCACACCTTAAATGTCGGTTTTTGGATTCGTGATCCAAATCAACTCATTATCTGGCCCCAAGAAGTCGCGGCTCATCCTCGTCAGGATTTTTTGTGGGAAGAAACTTGTTTCGAAATTTTTGTTGGCGTGCATGATGAAGATTATTATCGGGAAATTAACCTTTCCCCTTCTCAAGCATGGCAGTCTTATCAGTTTGAAGAATATCGCTATCCAGAAAGTATACCTCCCCTTGCTGCTTACGATATTGAACTGAACCATCTCAAGCGTACTCATTATGGCTTAAATGTTAGTCTTGATTTGGGACAATTTATGCAACAGCATCGCTTGAAATGGGCAAACCTTTATTTAGGTTTAACTGCAGTTTTAAAAACCAAAGAAGGTATTCAATACTATGCAATGCAGCATAGTGGAAAAAGTGCAGATTTCCATAATAAGCGTGACTGGTTACATCAGTTTTAAAAGTAAAAAAGCGAGAAATTAATTCTCGCTTTTTTATAGCTTTGAAAAACTGGAACTATTAATTATCTCGCGCTTTATTCCAAGCTTCGACTGCATTATTTTTAGTACGTTTAATGCTTTCGCTTAAAGAATCTTTGTGCTTTAAAGAAATTTGGCTAATATCACCTTTAAGCTCTTTACTGACTTTGGTCAAATCTTCAATAAGAGCATTAATTTCTGCTTTCAAAGCATTTTTAAGTTCAGACAATCCTTCTTGTGAAGTACTAAACTGAGCTTTAATCACATCTAGACGTTGCAAAATATCTTGTTTAATTTGGATAAATTGATTCTGAATATTCTTATTTAACTCATGAGTTTCAGCTTCAATTTTTTCTTGAGCCTCACTTATGACTTCTTTGACCTGTTCTTGAGTTTCCGCGACAGCCTCTTTTACCTGAGTTTTCGCTTCTGTAGCGACTTCTTTAATCTGCTCGGTTTTCTCAGCAACACTTTCTTTTACTTGTGCAGTTTTAGCAGTGACAGCTCTTTTAGCTTTAGTCGTGGTAGCAGCTACGGTTTCTTTCACCTCACTCACCTCGGCTTTTGCTGAATCAACTACAGCTTGAGCTTTTTCGCTCACATCTTTTGAAACTTGATCATTACTCATGCTATTTCCTCGTATTGGTTATTTTTTAACTAACAATACAATAAATCCAGTTCTAAAAATCGACCTTGCAAATTGTTAGACAATTTATCAAAAGTACTTGATTCGGATGAGTGGATAATTTTTTTGTAAAAAGCAAGCAATGAATTATATTTTTTAGCAGAAAATAAATAGACTTTTTAAGGTTCCATGCGTATAATGCGCTGTTAAGTTACAAGCGAGCAGACCGATAGGGAGGGGCATGTTTTATCACAACATCGCCTATCTTTTTTGGGTCTACTCGCTTTTTTACAGCCGAAATTCAGGAGCTTTGGTTTGAGCACCCCCGCCATTTTAGCCCTCGCAGATGGAACGATCTTTAAAGGAACGTCAATCGGCGCAACGGGAAGTACGACTGGAGAAGTCGTTTTTAACACAGCCATGACAGGCTATCAAGAAATTTTGACTGACCCAAGTTATGCACAACAAATTGTGACATTAACTTACCCTCATATTGGTAACACTGGTTGCAACGCGGAAGACGTTGAATCTGGTCGTATCCATAAAGTATGGGCGAATGGTTTAATTATTCGTGACCTTCCACTACTACACAGCAACTTCCGTGCTGAACAGTCTTTAAGTGAATATTTACAAGCGCACAATGTTGTTGCGATTGCTGATATTGATACACGTAAATTAACGCGTATTTTACGTGACAAAGGTGCACAAAATGGTTGCATCCTTGCTGGCGAAAATATTACTGAAGAAGAAGCAATTGCCAAAGCTCGTGCTTTTGGTGGTTTAAATGGTTTAGATCTTGCAAAAGAATGCTGTGATCCAACAGGCTTTGAGTGGTCTGAAGGTTCGTGGGTATTAGGTAAAGGCTTTACTCAACCCGAATTAAAATATCACGTGGTTGCATACGATTACGGTGTCAAAACCAACATCTTGCGTATGCTTGCAGACCGCGGTTGTAAACTCACTGTTGTACCTGCTGAAACTCCGGCTGAGAAAGTTTTGGCACTTAATCCAGATGGCGTATTCCTTTCAAACGGCCCAGGCGATCCAGCTGCTTGTGATTACGCAATCGAAGCTGTAAAAACTATTGTTGAAACCACAACATTACCTGTATTTGGTATTTGCTTAGGCCACCAAATCTTGGCACTCGCTTCTGGTGCAAAAACTGTAAAAATGAACCATGGTCACCACGGTGCTAACCACCCTGTACAAAATCTTGAAGATGGTACAGTGATGATTACTTCACAGAACCATGGTTTCGCTGTAGATGCAGAAACTTTACCGGCTAACTTAAAAGCAACGCATAAATCATTGTTCGATGGCACCTTACAAGGAATTCACCGTACAGACAAACCAGCTTTCAGCTTCCAAGGTCACCCTGAAGCAAGCCCAGGTCCACATGATTGTGCCCCATTGTTCGATCACTTCATCGAACTTATTGAAGCATCTAAACAGTAATTACGGAGCGAATAATGCCTAAACGTACGGATATTAAAAGCATCTTAATTATTGGTGCTGGCCCGATTGTGATTGGTCAGGCATGTGAGTTTGACTACTCAGGTGCTCAAGCGTGTAAAGCTCTTCGTGAAGAAGGTTACCGTGTTATTTTGGTTAACTCTAACCCAGCAACCATTATGACAGACCCATCAATGGCTGATGCAACGTATATTGAGCCGATTACTTGGCAAACAGTTGCTCAAATCATTGAAAAAGAACGTCCAGATGCAGTATTGCCAACTATGGGTGGCCAAACTGCATTGAACTGTGCTCTTGCACTTGATGAGCACGGCGTTCTTGAAAAATATAATGTTGAATTAATTGGTGCAACTAAAGACGCGATTGAGAAAGCCGAAGACCGTAAACTCTTCGATATCGCTATGCGTAAAATTGGCTTGGAATGTCCAAAAGCTGCCATTGCTGAAACAATGGAAGAAGCTTTAGAAATCCAGTCACGCTTTGGTTTCCCAGTAATTATCCGTCCATCATTCACAATGGGCGGTTCGGGTGGCGGTATTGCATATAACCGTGAAGAATTCCTTGAGATCTGTGAACGTGGTTTCGACCTCTCTCCTACTCACCAGTTATTGATTGATGAATCATTAATTGGCTGGAAAGAATACGAAATGGAAGTTGTTCGTGACAAAAACGACAACTGTATTATCGTATGTGCGATCGAAAACTTCGACCCAATGGGCGTACACACTGGTGACTCTATTACTGTAGCACCAGCTCAAACATTAACTGACAAAGAATATCAATTGATGCGTAATGCTTCAGTTGCAGTTCTTCGTGAAATTGGTGTTGAGACAGGTGGTTCTAACGTTCAGTTCGGTATTAACCCGAAAGACGGACGTATGGTTGTGATCGAGATGAACCCTCGTGTATCTCGTTCATCTGCGCTTGCTTCTAAAGCAACAGGTTTCCCAATTGCTAAAATCGCAGCAAAACTTGCTGTTGGTTATACCCTTGATGAATTGAAAAATGACATCACTGGCGGTATCACTCCTGCAAGCTTCGAACCATCAATTGACTATGTTGTAACTAAGATTCCTCGTTTTAACTTCGAGAAATTCCCACAAGCAGAACCAGTTCTTACCACTCAGATGAAATCTGTTGGTGAAGTCATGGCAATTGGCCGTAACTTCCAAGAATCTGTACAAAAAGCATTACGTGGTCTTGAAGTTGGTGTAAGCGGTTTTGATGAAAAAATCGAAGCTGGTGCAACAAATGCCAAAGAAACTATTTTAAAAGAGCTTAAAGTTCCGGGTCCTGAGCGTATCTGGTACGTAGCGGATGCATTCCGTCACGGTTTCTCTTTAGATGAAGTTTTTGAAGCAACTAAAATTGACCGTTGGTTCCTTATTCAGATTCAAGACATCGTTAAAACTGAAGCTCAAGTGAAAACTTTAGGTTTTGGTGACTTAAACGCTGACAACATCCGTTCGTTCAAGCGTAAAGGTTTATCTGACCTTCGTATTGCTCACCTCATGGGCATTTCACAAAAGCAATTCCGTAAACAACGTTGGAACTTGGGTGTTTATCCAGTTTACAAACGTGTTGATACATGTGCAGCAGAGTTTGAGTCTGGTACTGCATACATGTATTCAACTTACGATGAAGAATGTGAAGCAAATCCATCAAACCGTGACAAAATCATGGTGATTGGTGGCGGTCCAAACCGTATTGGTCAAGGTATCGAATTTGACTACTGCTGTGTACACGCTGCATTAGCGATGCGTGAAGACGGTTATGAAACAATCATGGTGAACTGTAACCCTGAAACTGTTTCTACCGACTATGACACATCTGACCGTCTATACTTCGAGCCTGTAACACTTGAAGATGTACTTGAGATCGTACGTACCGAGAAGCCTAAAGGCGTAATCGTACAGTATGGTGGTCAAACTCCACTTAAATTGGCACGTGCTTTAGAAGAAGCAGGTACCCCAATTATCGGTACATCACCAGATGCGATTGACCGTGCTGAAGACCGTGAACGCTTCCAGCAAATGATCCAACGTTTACAGCTTCGTCAACCAAACAACAGCATTGTAAAATCTGCTGAAGAAGGTATCTCTGAAGCTGCTAAAGTAGGTTATCCGCTTGTTGTTCGCCCATCTTATGTATTAGGTGGTCGTGCAATGGAAATCGTATATAACGAAGAAGAACTTAAACGTTACCTTCGTGAAGCAGTTCAGGCATCTAATGAAGCCCCTGTTCTTCTTGACCGTTTCCTAGATGACGCAACTGAAGTTGATGTTGACTGTGTATCTGACGGTAAAGACGTTGTGATCGGCGGCATCATGCAGCATATCGAACAAGCTGGTATTCACTCAGGTGACTCTGCATGTTCAATTCCTCCTTATTCTTTATCAAAAGAAATTCAGGATGAAATGCGTCGTCAAACGATTGCAATGGCAAAAGAACTTGGTGTTGTTGGCTTGATGAACGTTCAGTTCGCTGTAAAAGGTGACGATATTTACGTTCTAGAAGTTAACCCACGTGCTTCACGTACAGTTCCATTCGTATCGAAATGTATTGGTGATTCTTTAGCTAAAGTTGCTGCACGTTGTATGGCAGGTCAATCTCTTGAATCTCAAGGATTTACTAAAGAAATCATTCCAACTCACTTTGCTGTGAAAGAAGCAGTTTTCCCATTCGCTAAATTCCAAGGCGTTGATCCAATGCTTGGACCTGAGATGAAATCTACAGGTGAAGTGATGGGTGTAGGTAAAACATTTGGTGAAGCATTCTATAAAGCTGTTTTAGGCTCAAATGAACGCTTACCAGGTTTACCAACTGAAGGCGAAGTAAAACATGCTTTCTTATCAGTACGTGAATCTGACAAGAAATACATCGCTGATATCGCTAAGAAATTAGTTGCGTATGGCTTCAAGCTTGTTGCAACAGGTGGTACTTATCAAGTGCTTAAAGAAGCAGGTTTAGAATGTGAATCTGTAAATAAAGTTACTGAAGGTCGTCCACATATTGTTGACCGCTTGAAAAATGGTGAAATACACCTTATTGTCAATACCACTGAAGGTAAACAGGCTCAATATGACTCTGCAATGATCCGTCGTGCTGCCCTACAAGGCAAAGTGTATTACACAACGACAATCAATGGTGCAGAAGCTGTTTGCCAAGCCTTTGCTGTGAAATTGCCAATGGATGTATATCGCTTGCAAGATTTAACTGTAGGTTAATTTTTTTACCGATAAGTCCCGTCACCTTATCGGTGGCGGGATTTTTTCATTTTTTTAACTGTGTTTTCTCAACTTAAGAGGGACCGAAATGCAACGTTATCCAATGACCCCTGAAGGTAAAATCGCCTTAGAGAAAGAATTACAACATCTGAAATCTGTTGAACGTCCACGTATTACTCAAGCGATTGCCGAGGCACGTGAACATGGGGACTTAAAAGAAAATGCAGAATACCATGCTGCTCGTGAACAGCAAGGTTTCTGTGAAGGACGCATCCAAGATATCGAAGGTAAATTGGGTGCTTCACAAGTCATCGATGTTAAAGACTTAGAACAAAACGGTCGTGTTGTATTCGGTGTTACGGTAACGATTGAGAACCTTGATACTGAAGAACGCAAGACTTATAAAATTGTTGGTGATGATGAAGCAGATTTTAAAATCAATAAAATCTCAGTGAACTCACCAATTGCACGTGGCCTTTTGAGCAAGAGTGAAGGTGATGAAGTAAAAATCGTTACTCCTCAAGGCGAAGTAGAATATGAAATCGTAAGTGTAGAATATATTTAATTTTTAAATAGATATACTTAAGTTATAAGACCCCTCAATTGAGGGGTTTTTTATATTTCAGACTAATATTAAAAATTTCACTATGTATCTTTTAAAAAGCCTGATGCAAAGATTTGAAAAGCATTTAATGCTTCAGGAAGTACCTGTTCAGGATATTCACTAGAAGCCACCCATAATGCAGCGTTCATGGCAGCACCATTTAAAAGCACTGCTGCCGCTTCAGGATCTACAATTTTAATTCGTTCTGCTGCCAATAGCTGTTCAACACACTCACGGGTAGACTGCAGACATCTATTTTGACTTGGCCAATGCGCTGGATCGCCCAGCACTGCAGGTCCATCACGTAACACAATACGCTGAAACTCAGGATTCAAAGCATTTTGAATATAGGTCTGCCCTTCAAGTAATAATCCTCCCCAAAGATCATCAGGCTGCTCTCGATGCTGCTGGGCATATTCTGCCATTTGTGAATCAATTTGATCGACCACTGCAGCAAATAAACCACGCTTATCGCCAAAATGATGGTACAACGCCCCGCGGGTCAAACCTGCTTCTGCCGTGAGTTTATCCATTGAAGTATCGGCATAGCCATATTCAGCAAATGCACGACGAGCTACTTCAATTAGTTTCTTGCGGGTTTCCGCCATCTTTTGTTCACGAACAGACATGTATTTCACCAAGGAATCATCATAAAAATTTTAATTGACATACGCCTCGTATGTCAATTATGTTTACATACGAGGCGTATGTGAAATTTGAACAACATTTACTAATTTGGTATTTAAATACTGAAGGAGAACAAACCTGATGAGAACTGCAATATTTCCTCAAGAGCGTCATGCATTATATGAACAGCATGGTTATTCAGCCGCAATTCAATCGAAAGACTTACTCTTTGTTTCAGGGCAGGTTGGTAGCCTTGAAGATGGTTCGCCTGTACCTGATTTTGAAAAACAGGTAACACAAGCTTTTAAAAACTTAGCAGAGACATTGAAAGCAGCGGGTTGCACTTTCGATGATATTATTGATGTCACCACCTTTCATACCGATCCTGAACGGCAGTTTGAAAGTATTATGAAAGTTAAAAATCAGATCTTTACACAAAAGCCTTATCCCAACTGGACCGCTGTTGGTGTAACCTGGCTAGCGGGTTTTGATTTTGAGATTAAAGTCATTGCACGTATTCCTCATAATAATTAGTTCAAATTAACCCCTCCTTTAATATTTGATTCACTGGCTGGGCTGAGATTATGGGTTCAGCTTGAATCGCAATTCGGTATAATGGCGTATTCTCTTTTTTATATTTCCCTTATGGCTGAAAAGTTAATTGGCTCCCCTATTCGTCACTGGTGCGAATTTGA
The DNA here is from genome assembly GCF_000399685.1 of Acinetobacter pittii ANC 4050. Taxonomy (GTDB): domain Bacteria; phylum Pseudomonadota; class Gammaproteobacteria; order Pseudomonadales; family Moraxellaceae; genus Acinetobacter; species Acinetobacter pittii_E. Next base: position 11,721 of record NZ_KB976987.1, on the reverse strand, counting down.
GTTTATTTCCAAAACTGTAAGAAATCCAAATATCCATATTAAAGGAAATTATTCTTACTATTCGGCCTATTGGGATCAGGGTTTTGAACGTTGTGTCGTGCGCTATTTACATGATAAGCCCTCTACTCCAGACAAGCCAATTGACCAGCTTTATATTGGTAATTTTGTTTGTTTTGGCGCTGAGTGTGTGATCATGATGGGTGGTAACCAACTTCACAGACCAGACTGGATTTCAACTTTTCCTTTTGATACTCGAAGTTTTTTGGCAGCTGGTGATACTGTAATTGCTGACGGATGCTGGATTGGTAGCCGTGCGATGATCATGCAAGGTGTCAAACTAGGTGAAGGTGCAGTGATCGCAACGGGAGCTGTGGTAACTAAAGATGTTCCTCCTTATGCAATTGTCGGAGGGGTGCCTGCAAAAATTATTAAATATCGCTTTCCTCAAGAACAAATAGACAAATTACTTGCTTTAAAACTTTATGACTTAGATGAGAAGCAAATTTTAAAAATACGCGAATATTTACAATCTGATGATATAGATGCTTTATCTGCACATGTAGAAAATTTGCGTATTTTATAAAAAATATATCTACAAAAATTTGTTGTTATAAAGCCACAAATGATTACGCGCTTGAATTTAAATCGTCAAAAAATAAGTTTAAAGTATTAATAAATAAGCATCATTACAATAAGGAAAATACTCATGTTATATCAACATATTCTTGTACCAATTGATGGTTCTGAAACGTCTATGGTTGCCATGAAAGAGGCAATCAAACTGGGAAAAGCGCTAAATAGCAAAATTACAGTTGTACAGGTGATGGCACTTGATCCATTTATTGCTGATGCCTATGTAAAAACTGGTGAAACCAATGAGCTGATTGAACGCACACGAACTTATTTACTTGATATTTTAGAACAAGCAAAACAACAATTTTCTAATGAAGGCCTTACTGTTGAAACTAAATTACTGGAAGGTTTTGTCGTACATGAGGAAATTATTCAGGCTGCCCAAGATTTAAATGCAGATCTAATTGTTATGGGCTCACATGGTCGCACAGGGGTTCGAAAACTTGTATTAGGAAGTGTGGCACAAAAAGTCTTAGGTGAAAGCCATATTCCTGTTTTAATTGTGCGCTAATGCAAGATTGCCTGTCTGGCTAAATTGAGCAAGATAGGCTTTTATATCTTAAAAGGTTGAGTTAAAGCTTCCCTTTTTCAGCATAACTCATCTGTGCCATCAAACTTAAAAATCATATTGCTCCACTAAACCGTTTATCATTCTTTTTCATGTGTAATTAGGCTCTAATCTGAACATTAAGGCTGCCAAGCAAACTGCTTTAAGTTAACTTTACCATTTAACAAATAGACGCCTTCAGCTTCCAACTTTAATTGCTGAATATTTTCGCCCTTTTCATTAAATTTACTTAGGCTAATTTTGCCTTGAGAGTTAATCACACGATACCAAGGAACTTGATGATCAGCTTCAAGATGTTTTAAAACATAGCCCACCAATCTTGCATGTTTAGGTAATCCTGCCATACGAGCAACTTGCCCATAAGTCGCAACTTTTCCGTAAGGAATCAAAGCAATGACTTCTAAAATCTGTCGATGTAGTTCATACTGAGTTGTCAAAATGGACTCCATAAAAATTGACATAATTCATATCATATAAAAATTTTTGACCAAAACTAAATGCAATCCAAGGTGGGCTTGAGGGAGATCTGCATGAAAAAAATATTACTGGTGGTTACTGGAACTTTACTATGCGTTTCTTGTACTACACGTCCTCCTTTTACATCAGGAGAACCCCCTAAAGTATCTATAGATGGTCGCCCTATTGTTCCAGTCACTTTTGTTTTTACAACCAATACACCAGAAGCGACGAAGTTTGATAATTATCAACAGATGCGTAAGGAAATTAAAATACTAAATAGATATTATGTTGATGATAAAAATAATAAAATTTTCAAGTTTAAATTACATCGTTATATCCCTTATGAAGAGTTCTCAAAATTACGCTGTGATTTAAAACAACAGATTAATCAGCCTTACCCAATTACTACCGAGACCATTCCTGCAAGTGTAAATACCTGTTTTCCTAAGCGGACTGCGAGCAAAGAGGTTATTGTTTTCATTTATGATGCCTACTCAACGAAGTGGAAATTTGAGGATGTAACGAGTAGAGCGTTTCGCAATAATGGTAAACCTTTTGTTTTATTAGACTGGAACCGTCTCAATTATAATATTCAGGCGGGTAGCGTACATGAGATGGGCCATGTGTTTGGACTAAAACATGTATGTGCACCGAACGCAACTAAACGTACGTCAACCAACATCATGACGAGCGCAGAATGTAAACTTGGTAGTGGTGGACTTAGAAATTTAGGTTTTACGCCCGTACAACTTCAAACAATTTTAGAAAACTATCAACGCTATCCATAAACTTTATTAAAAACTCATTTCAACGTAAAAACCGAAATCATCTTGTGCCGTGTAATAATTTTCTTGGGCTAGTAGAGTTGTCATGTAACTACTGGCCTTTAAGAAATCTTCAGCATTGACTGGATACGGTTGCCAAAATGTTTTCAGATTATTAGTGTAGATCGGATATAAACGCAGCTGATCTTTTGACAAATCTAACCTTGCTATACAACCATAAGGTAAAGCATTGTGTGCGTCATATTCACCATTACTATTAAAGACAGCATTGCCAATACCAAACACGACTGGCTTCTGGGTGATCATCTGAATAGGTTGAATAGTATGAGCACCATGACCAACGATAAGATCTGCACCCGCTTGGGTTAAAATCTTAGCAAGTTTACTCTGCTCTTTTGTAACGGGCTTAAAGTCGACACCCCAATGACAAATAACAATAACTTTATGCTCAGGGTTAGTCTGCTTATAACGGCCTATTTGATCAAGTAAAACTCCATTTAAGCACGTAACTCCATTTTTATGACCTAAAGCATAAAAATCATAATCTAAATAGGCCGTGTCTCTGTGCCAATAGCCGTTAAAAATAGCGTAATGCTTGTTATTAAAAGTGATTTCAAAGTAGCTATGAGCATCTTTTTGATTTAGGCCAGCCCCAATATAAGAAATATTAGCTTGATCAAATTGTTGTAATGTATAAATTAATCCACGATCCCCATAATCTTTTAGATGATTATTTGCCAGTACAACATGGTTAAGGTGAATATTTTTGAACGCACCTAATGTTTGTTCAACATCAGCTTTAAGAATGAATGGCTTTTTATGTGCTAAAGGAGATTGAGTTTCTAAAGCAAAGACCGCTTCAAAGTTAGCAATATTTAGGTCATTTTCGCCTAAAAAGGCTTTTATTTTATCGAATGAATAGTCATACCCATATTGCTGCAGAGCGTCCGTTTGTCCTCTCACCTTACGCTTTTCAGTGTAGATTTCCCCAAAGTAGGTATCCCCCAAAATGTTAATAATGCCACTCGGAGCAGAGCAAACTTTAGGTTTTACATTCTGTGCTTGAAAACAATGATAGTAAGGAATCAAGTGCTCAGCACGATGAATATCATCTAAAAATAAAAAGAAACCAATCGTTTGGTTTTCTTCAAAGAAAGTAAGATAAATTTTTCTAAATGAGTTTGTAAGATATAAGACCTCTACTACGTTCTGTGCCATTAATGAGGTCTGAGGAAAATAGGACTTTCCTTTAAAAATAAGTTCCTTAATAAAAAAAAGTTTTTTTATTTCAATTGGGTAACTAAAAATTTTTCTAAGCAATAAAAACAAATGCTTTAACTGATTTTGGACACCTGCATTTTTTAGGGTTAAGTTATGGGTAGCGGCTCTTTTAGAGAAAATTAAAGATGCTTGCTCATTTGTACCGCAGAGCATCTTACTTAAAGCATCTTTTACATCTGCTGCTTGAGTAAAAATTAAGAACTGCAATAACTCGGTAAATGTATAACTTTCAGATGTTTCTAAACCTAAGCTTTGCTGTCCAATTCGCTCACTCATTTTTTGTGGCACGACATAGACGTCTTGAGCCTGTACTTTTTTTTGTTGAAATTGTTCTAGTGCATAGTCGATGAGTAAGAGCGTTGAAATATCATCATCAACTTCGAATTGCCATACAGCTTCATCAAAATTTGTAGTGTCGATATGAGCTAATAACTTGATTTCAACGGGTTGATACTTCATGACTCATCACCATTGTAATCTTTTACATAGGCGATATAGCCTGATAAATTATGTTCTTGGTCATCAATCCTTACTCGAAAACGATCATGGCGGATATAGAATGCATGTAAAATTTTATCTGGCCGCGCCATATACATCGCCATTTCCGGATAAAAAAAGCCTGTGGTTTGGAAATCAGCTCTAAACTCAATTAGCTTTTGAAGCTCAGACATATAAGCCTGCTCAAAAAGTACCGTTCGGCCCTGCTCTTTTAAACGGTTCACCATTTTATAAGCAGCCATTAACATTTCTAATAAAGTTGCGTAGGTCGTTTTTCGATTTCGAATAAAAATAAAATGTTTTAAATAATTATTTAAACCAAAAATAAAATATTTATCTTCAGGGCATATTTTAGTGAGTTCATTTGTACAATAACTTAACCAGTGGTCATGATATTTTTCATATCTATTTTCAATAAAATATTCAAACATTAATTTAACAGTTTCTAATAAACTAGAATTTTGATTAATTTGATATAACCTTAATAAAGCTAAAGCAGCTTCACCATCATAATAAATAATTCTGAATTTTTCTTTTAAATCATAATCTGGATAATTTAATACATGAGTGGTTGAGCCATTTGAATCGACTAATTTTAAAATACCATTTGCTAGTTTTTCTGCATATTTTTGATAATCATTTTTTTGAGTAATTTCTTGATATTTAGTTAACATTAAAATAGCAGCTGCATTGGCCCCTAATTTAATTTCAAACTCCCCTTCTTTACCATCAATCATAAAACTGGTTTCAGAGTCTTTTTCTTTATAAAAGTTGGTCAGCGCATATTGGATGGCAGCATGTATCTTGGGCCAATACTCTGGCTTGCTCTGCACTTCAAATGTTTCTAGCAACGCATATACCGAGGTACAGTGGCGTACCGTATTATAGTTACGGATGTCCCGATCATAAGCAGAAAAATAGCCATAGATAAATTTGCCATTTTCTTGAATCTGATCATGCAAAAATGCCGAATTTTTTTCAATTAACGACTGAAAATGCTGTTTCTTATTGCTTGAAATCGCTCTAATACCATTCGCATCATAGCGGCTCGCTAAATTAATGAATTGCTCATTTTCATAAAATGCTGCATAGGTATCAAAAGTCCAAATGTCTTGTAATTCTTGTAATTTAATCTGTGGTTTAGTCGTATTATATTTTTGCTTAACTGCGTAATTTAGGTTTGTTTCATCAAAAAAATTGGGTTTGTCATAGCTCAAACCTCGAATGATGGCTTTTCCATAAATCTCTTGCTCAAGAAATGCAACCGAACATTGTTCATCAAATCCAATACCTCGACGATAGTGGTTGTTATGAAATTGATGATGGATCTGCTGCTCTACTACTTTCCAAGCTTGTCTTGCTAAATTATATGCAACATCAATTTTTATATAATCAGTAAGTGTTTCCTGTGCAAACTGATCATTAATGAAATCTAATAATTCTTTTTTTGCTTGTGAAAAGCTTGTCTTTTTACTATGCCATACGTTACATCTTTGGTCTTTGGGACCAAATGATATAAATAAAATTGTTTCTTTCTGAAGATCTGAAACATGGGGAGCGATATGTTCTAACCAAAGGTTCAGTTGTCTTTGGAAGTTTAAAAATGCTGTCACTCGAAATCAGTCCCTATCCGTTATTTGTTGTTCTATAAAGTTTTCAATGCATCATAACATGAACATGTAAAAAGCTAAGTTAACGTATTGTTTAGACGTAAAAAAAGAGCCCGAAGGCTCTTTTTTTTATAAATCACTTATCAGATTAGAAAATGATTTGATTGTTTTGCAACAATTGATCTAGGGTTGTATCAGTATTATTTAATACAAGTAAATCTGTTGTAGCATAAGTTGTTCCAGCTCCGTCACGATCAATACTAACAGTTGTATTTGTACCATCAGAAGTCACTGTGAGGTATCCAGCAAATGATGCTGCAGTACCATTTCCAGTGTAACCAACCAATAGGCTACTTATATCAATTTTGTCAGCATCAGCATCGGAAGCAGTTGGCCCTACGTGGAAGTTATTCCAGGTATCTACACCATTGCCACCAGCATTATCAGCATTATTCAATACATTAAAGACTAAAGTATCTGAACCACCTGCATTACTGTTAAGAACATCTTGGCCAGCTGAGCTAACTACAATATCATCGCCCGTGCTGAGGTTAAATTCTTTATCTAGATTGATTGTCAAGCTAGATGAAGATTCCTGACCAGTTATTCCTGATACCAGTTTATATTCAATTACGTCAGATGCCGCTGTCGAAGAAGTACTTGGCAGATATGTATACGAACCATTCGCATACATATGTAGCGTTCCTGTACCTGTATCGATAGCTTGACCTAAAGCAAGTTCATATGTACCAGTTGTGGTATTCAATACATATAGTTGAGAACCCTCAGCGATGTCAGCAACTCCTCCAATTGCATCACCCTCCAGTACATTACCAGAAACCACTCCACCATTAGCACCAGTATAGTCATAGCTATCTAGGTGAGTGATTGTTTCGCCCATATATACTGAAGTGGTATAACCAAGGCCTAAGATGTTTCGACTAGAGATAGTCGCTGTGTATGTACCAGCTTCTAAATCATTTAAGGTCAAACGAACACCGCCATCTAATAGGCTTACAGCATTTGCTAGAGAAGTACCCGTTACTGTACCAACCACAACTCCTGCACTATTCGTTACAGTGATTGTGTAAGAAGGTAACACACTCAAACCTGCACCAGGAACTGCGTAAATTGTGACATCACTCATATCATTGGCATCAACTGTGAAGTTGTATGTCATTGTGCCAGTTCGAGGAGTGAGCGGAGTACCTAGTGGTGTACTAAACGAACCTTGACCATTATCAAGCGGATCAATATTAGTCATTGCATTCACTAAAATGCTGTTGACCGTAATCTCATCCGGATTTGCGATAGGTGCAGGAACAATACCATCTACTGAAGGATCTGCAGTATTCCAAGTCACTGTAACGTCTGGAGAACCTACCTGAACATGTAATGTTGCAGTATCAGTAGTTCCTGTTATTGCATCACGAATTGTGTAAGTGAATGAATCCACTTTACCAATTGCACTCAGATCAGCTGTATTTGGTGTATAGGTGTAGTGACCATTTGTAGAAATCACCAATGTACCGTATGCACCGCTTATAACTGTATCTGTTCCTACTGTTTGTGGTAGAGCACCCACTACCTCAGAAGTTACGGTTGTAACCTGAGTAGCTAATGTCGTTACATCATCAGTCAGTACATTACCCTCTGCAACTACTGCTGTATTAGTAGAAGCAACTGTGTAATCAAAGTCATCTTTCACTACACTCATTGTACCTAGTAAGCCCAAACCTAAGCCGGTGTAAACCATAAATGCTCGGTATTCACCTTGATCGAGTTGAACCGTTGCACCGAAGCCACCACTGCCCAATACGCCAATGTTGAGTAACCCAGTACTTGTACCGCCATCAATATTGTACCAAGAACCATCGGCACCTTTTTGTTGCAATACCACTTTGTAATCATTCAATAATGATACTGATAGCAATGCACCATATGAGAAGGTAACTTCAGCTTCATGACCAGCGTCAATTGTAAATCCAACACTTGGTGTTCCTAATACCGGTACATTAAAGTCCTCTGTAATTCCTAGCAATGCTAGATAAGTTGCAGAGCCTATAGCTACATCGAATGTGGCTTGAGGAACGATATCTACACCAGCAGAAACCACATTATCGATTGCATCTACAGCATTAATTGTTGCAGGTTGTGATGGGTCACTTGTATTCCAAGTCATATCAATAGCATCACTATCAATATGTAGATACAAGGTCGCTTGCGATGTATTTACACCATCTGACAAGGTGTACGTAAATTGATCAACTTGACCAAGACTTGCAGCCTCACCATTTGGTTCATAGCTGTAATTACCATTAGCGTAGATTGACAATGTACCGTGGTCACCCACAATTGTTGTTACACCTGTCGCATTAACCGCAAATGTCGTGCCATTAAAGTCAACGCTAGTCACTGTACTGAAACCAGAAGCAGTATCTGCGTGTCCATTTAGGCCAACATCATGGATAACGTTACCTTCAGCGACTTGCGTACTGTAGCCTGTGATATTTGTCGCATCAAATACATCTTTTTGAACTGACAATGTACCTAGCACACTAACTCCGACACCACCACCAGCATAAGTCATATAAGCTCTATATTGACCGGCTGCTAGGCCTTCCAATGTCACTGAGTTTCCACCAAAGGCTGCAAGACTGAGTAAGTCAGCATCTCCAGTACCATTCACAGCTACCCATTGATTCGTTGCAGTATCAAATTTTTGAACCACGAGTACATAGTCAGCAAGCAGACTTGCATCTATTAATGCACCGTAATTGAAGGTCACATCGTTTAAGGTGCTATCGGTCAAAGTAAAGTTAACGCTTTGACCACCAGCTTGGAAGTCAAAATTATCAGTCAATGACAATAATGCTAGATACGTAGTACTACCTACCGCCACATCATTTTGGAGTTGTAAATACTCTGGATTAATGACTGCTACAGCCAAGTCATCAACCGCGATGATTGGAGTACTATTACCAATTGTAAAGTCTAGGCTTGCACTAATATTGCCTCCCATAGGGTCAGACAATGTATAAGTGAAGTGATCAACTAGACCTAGATTGGCATTGGTATTAGTCGGTGTATAGCTGTAATCACCATTTGCGAATATTTGAAGCGTACCGTATTGACCTTGAATAGTTGTGCCAGTATTTGGATCAACATTCGTAGTCACACCGTTCACAGTAACCGAATCAACAATTGTGAAGCCCGTTACTGTATCGGCATTTGTGCCTACGCCAAGTCCGGTAATCACATTGCCTTCTGTTGCTAGACCAGTAAAGTCAATTTGATTTGGATCATAAACATCCATCGTACCAGACAATGTGCCTAGGATACTCTTACCATATAGGCCGTTGTATGTCATAAAGGCACGATATTGACCTTCATCAAGTCCTTCAACAACCGCTCCTGGTGTCGCATTCACCCCTATACCCAATACACTCAAGTTCAACAAGGAAGCTTCACTACTACCAGTAATTGACTCCCAACTATTAGTAGCAGTATTGAATTTTTGTACTACAAGTTGGTAATCACCAAGCGCTCCTTCATTGATTAAACTGCTGTATTTGAAGGTTGCAGTTCCGTTTTCACCAGCGCCTACATTGAACTCCACAGTACTATTCACGAATGGTAAAGGAGCTTGTAGATTGATACCGGCCAACGATAACAATGCAAGGTAACTTGCGCTACCCAATGCTCTGTCATCCTCAATTAAATGAGGCTCAGCAGCAATTGCAGCATTTACAGCATCATCCACTGCTGTAATTGTTACAGTAGCAGGTTGTGATGGATCAGCTGCATCCCAATTCATATCCACAGCTTTACTATCTAGATGTACATAGAACGTAGCTTGTGAAGTTGTATTAGAAGCAGGGTCTAACAAGGTATAGGTAAATTGATCAACCTGACCTAAACCAGCACTATCAGCATTTGGTGTATAGGTGTAATCACCATTTGCATAGATGAGTAAAGTACCGTGAGCACCGATAATTTCAGTTGGAGATGCTCCAATTGCAATGCCATTGACTTCACTAATAATACTGTTAGGTGTAGCAATATCAACATCACCATTTGTATTTGGATCAGAGATTAGATTGCCATGAGCTGCCACAACATCGTAACCAGTAATAACCGCAGGGTTATAAACATCTACACTGCCGTTTAATGTTACTGCGAGTGCGCCACCCACTGCACCACTGAATGACAAGAATGCTCTATATTCGCCTTCAGTAAGTCCTGCAATCTGTGCTGTCGGTGTAGTGCCTAGTAAGGTTAAATTCAATAATGAACGATCACCTGTACCATTCACAGCTTCCCATTGTCCTGTCGCATCATTGTATTTTTGCAACACAACATTGTAATCACCTAAAGCAGATGCACCAATCAAACTATTGAAGTTGAATGTTGCAACGCCTTCCTGACCAGCAGCGATAGTAAAGTCAACTGTATCTACAGTGAGGAGTTGTAAGTCAACAATATTTCCAACATTTAATAGAACACCATAGAATGCCGAATCAGTCTCTGTACCCACCAATTGATATTGTGGATTGAGTTCAACCTCAACAAGATTATCCGCTGCACGAATCGAATCAAACACGATATTAAGATTAGCTTGTCCAGTTGCTCCAGTTACTGAGTCAGTTAACGTATATGTGAATACATCAGTTTGACCTACACCAGAACCATCTGCATTTGGTACGTAAACATAACTACCATCTTGATAGAAAGTAATTGTTCCGTAAGTACCTGCAAATGTCTCACCATCAGCATCAATCGCATGACCATTTACTGATGAAACAAAAGTATCTGGAGTTACTTGATCGATTTGACCTGTTGTTGGATCCGGATCAGTAATCACGTTACCTTCAGCATTACCAATTTCATATCCACCTGCTACAGACAAGTCATAATCATCCATAGTGGCAGAAAGAGTACCTAATACGCCAACTCCTAACAATCCATCGTAGGCTAAGAATGCGCGGTATTGACCCGCATCTAAACCATCAAGGACTGCACCAGGAACATTACCTGTACCAATACCTAACAAGTGCAAGCTAATTAAAGATGAATCAGCATCCCCATGGATAGATTCCCATTGGTTAGTTGCTGTATTGAATTTCTGAACTACTAGCTTGTAGTCAGAAAGTACAGCTGCGTCGATTAAGCCACTATATTGGAAAGTGACATCACCTTCATGACCATCAGCGACAGTAAATCCTAGAGAATTACCACCAAGTTGAAGGTCTAAGCCTGCTACAGATGTAAGTACTAAATAAGAAGTACTGCCTAGGCTTACATCATCACCAACAAGAGCTGGTTTCGGACTAAGAACTGCATGATCAGTGTTGTCAAATGCAGGGATAGAACCCGCAAGAGTATAGCTTTGTGTATCCGCTACTGTGCTTGGGTTACCCGCCGCATCGGTAAAGGTTGCTACTGCATCAACTGTTAAGTCTGGATCTGCAGCAAGGCCACTACCAGCTACATCAACGGTCCAAAGACCCGTTGTTGCATCCACGGTTGCAGTATAATCAACACCATTTACAGTCACCACAACCTCTGTTGTTGCAGCATCTGTAGGAATGTTGGTCAAGGTACCTGTTAAGGTCACCGGACCACCTGCTTCTACTGCATTCAGTATGTTGTCAGCAGTAACTGGGTCAATTGCTAACACAGTTGTAGTGATATCTGGTGGAGTAACATCGAGTGTTACTGTTACATCAGCATCAGCAGCATCCACGTTACCTTGAGCATCTACAGCCTCAGCATGAATCACAATCTGACCAGTCACAGGATCTGCTGCTGTTGCGGCGAGAGCTGCTGTGATGAAGCCGTTGGCAAGGTCAGTTGCTGTCACGGTGTAGTTAGTACCGTTCACATT